>CBFGUR010000005.1:0-291653 GCA_965652275.1 uncultured Polyangiaceae bacterium
TTCTCTCCCTAGGTGAGGGGGCGCGCGAGTGGTGGGGGTGCCCCCCCGCTTTACCGGGGGGGTTTTGGGGCCGCCCCCCCCGGGGGGGGGGGCCCCCCCCCCGGGGGGGGGGGGGGGGCGTTCACGACCGCTTCGCTGTGCTTTTCCTCTTTGGCCTAGCTCTCCGATTCTTGGGAGCCTTGGCCCTCGGCGCACAGAAGGACCCGGACCCACCCGCCAGCCGGAGACGAGACCTCTCGACCCGAGTCCGGCATGCGATCGCCGTCGGGCCCTGGCGACTCGCTTTCGCAATCGGCCTTCTGCAGTTCGGAGCCCACGTAGCCGTTCCGTTCTTCACTCCGTACATGTTGCGGGATTTGGAGCTCGAGCTAGACACCTTCGCTTGGCTGACCTCCGTGGCCATCGTCGCAAAGGTCGTCACGCTGCCCCTTTGGGGACGGTTCGTTCAGCGCACGAGCATGAGTTTTGCGATGGTGGTCTCCGTCGCCACCATCTCGTCGGTCCCGGCCATGTGGGTTTGGTCGACCAGCCTTTGGGAGCTCGTCCTCGTGCAGCTCGTCGGCGGTTTGGGCTGGGCGGGCTTTGAATACGTCAGCCTTCAGCTCCTTCTGGTCGGCGCGCCGAAGGAGAGCTCGGTGGAGTTCTTCTCGCTTTCCGGCTCGCTCACGGGATTCCTGCAGCTCGCCGGGAGCCTGCTCGGTTCGGGTCTGCTCGCAAAGGATGCCGACTATCATGCAGTGTTTCTTCTCTCGAGTGGCCTGCGAGCGGTGCCGCTGCTCTTGCTCGTCCCGCTTGCTCTGCGCATGGGGAGAGATCTTCGCCTCAGACGGCTCTGGCTCCGACTGGTTTCGATCCGGCCCACGAGCGGCCCCGAGCGTCGCCCTCTCCCTAGTACGCGCGACGAAGAGCCCGAGTAGAGCTCGGAGTCATCCCATCGCGCCGGCTGTCAGTCGTGCTGCGCCGCGGCGGTGATGGCCATGAGGTACCACGTCGCGTGAGGGAGCCATTGTTCCACCCAACGCCACTGCATCCAGCAATCCTCGCCCGTCGCCACGGTCATCCACTGGATCCCGCCGCCGTCGACTTCGGCTCCGGTGATGCCGTTGGAGATCCCCCCGTCGTGATGACCATGGTAGAGATCTTTGGAGCTACAGTACGTGGGCGGGTTGTTGCGCCCATGGCCGGCCATGAACGAAACGTCGTAGGGATTCTTGCCGAGAATCCAATCCAGTTGGTTGGTCGCGAAGCGAGAGAGTTCGCGAGTCGTGCCGAGGGAACAACCGTCGGCGCCGAGCGCGCGTCCACCGACGAGCGCAGCCGCTGCCAGGGACGCGAGGCGCGCGTTTTCACCCTGCCACCAGTAGCCAGTTTCGTTGTCGTGGGGGATGAAGAACCCGCTTCTCAGATCGCCCGAGCTGGTGTGAAAGTGCTGGCGCGCGTACCCAAAAGGGTTTTGGGTCTCGGCCGTGACGCGGAGCAAGTAGGACAAGTGCGCCGAGATGGTCTGTAGCGCTTGTTCGCGGCGCGAATCATCGGCTTCGATTTCCGCATAGCGGACCAGTGCAACGACGGGGAGTCCAGCATCGGATGCGTGCCAGAAGGGACGCGATCCATCGTCGGCAGTGAAGTACCCCGCGGGGGAAAGCCGCGCGCCGAGAGCCTCGGCCCTCCGGCGAGCTTCTTCCAGGTACCCGTCGCTCTCCGACGCAGCGTACAGCTCGCTTGCCGCAAGAAGCGCGGTGTAATCGTCGATGATGTTCTCCTGGCCGTCGTCGGCGTAGCTTTCTCCGTGTTCCAGCAAATGCGCGAAACCGCTCTCGGCGGCCTCGAGGTAGTCCGCGCTCGAGAACTCTCCCGAGCTCTCCCAAGTCGAGACCCGGGCAAGCGCCGCGATGCTCATGCCGCCACCTTCTCGGAAAGCGGCCTGGTAGTCTCCCGACTTTTGGCCGTCCGAGCCCGAAAAAGCACAAATCGCGCGCTCCGAAAGATCTCCGCTCCATCCATCGAAGACGTTCAAGAAGAAGTATCCCTCCTCACTTTGGGCGCGCACCAGGTAATCCGCGCCCCACAGGGCCTCCTCCATCGCAGTCTCCGTGAGCGACTCGGCAGCAAGAAGGTCGGGCGCCTCTTCGGAAACCCAAGCAAGCACCCACGCCGTGAGCGGGATTTGCTGCGGATTCATGAAGTTGGCGTAGCTCAAGTGGGACAAGTACTTCGAAATGTCGCCCGAGGCGTCGTACCAGCCGCCGCGAATGTCGTGGGTGCCGCCGCCTCCGAATCGGGGCGCCTCTTCGTCCGCCGCTAGCACTGAGCTGTCGTCGGCCCGGGATTTTCTGAAAAAGTCGAAGACGTCGGACGCCGTCGTCGAGAAAAGCGCGCCCTCGTCGATGACGAACTGCGGCGAGTCTTCGCCATTGACGCGAAGGACGTATGTGCCCTCTCGTCCCACTGCCGAGAAGTCCGCTGTGAAGTGAAATGCGGCGCCTCCCCACGCGGTAAAACCGGAGACCTCCTCCAGATCGCCTTCGAACACCACCGCTTCGTCTGAAGCGCGGAGGAGCTGAAATCGTTCCAGGCGCTCACTCGCCTCTACGACAGCGATTTTCGAGCCTCTGGAGTCGTAGCCTACATGGTTGATGTGAACGGTCGCCCTGACGTCGCTGTCCTCCGGGCCTGAAGGTTCACTCTCCAGCTCCGCTCCCACTTCCGGAGCCGGGCACTCCGCGCCCGAAGACGAGCCTCCGAATCCGAAGGTCGAGCCCGCCGCCCCGTCGACGACGTCGGACTGTCCACAAATCACGCCACGACCACAGTCTTGGTTTTCCGGCTGCTCCACCGATGGCCCGCCGAAGGGGACGAGGGCGTCGTCTTTGGAACAGGCGAAGGGCACGAAAAGCAAGAGGGCCCCGAGGCCCACCCGAGAGAGAGTTCGCATCCGCAGATGCTAGTCGGTGGGCTGCGCGCGGTGGCTCTCAGATCGTTCGAATAGTTTGCAAGCTCGGGTCCGTGGGATGTTCGCGCATGCCTGAACTCGTCTGCTTGGGCGCCTCAGGCGTGGGCCTGTGAGATCGACGAAGGGTGAGACGTGTGGGAGCATGTGTTCGCCTGGATCCGTCTAGCGTACGCAGCGCACTTTACGATCCCATCCACCACATCCACCGTGTGAAAATACTGCGCGGGGAGCGCCTCTGCCAGCATGATTGTTCTCGACATTCGACGCGAGCCGGCGCAATCATAGCCGGGTGTGTCGCGAGCCTCTGCCGCGACGTGGATCAGAGGATTATGGGGCGTTGTCATTACGATAGCGGTGCTGGGATGGCTCGGCAGAGATCTGTCACTCGTCCGATCCGCAGTGAGTCGTGGTGGCGCGAGTCGCTCGACGAATTCGGTGTTTACCTCGCGTGGCCTCCTTCAGGTGTGCGGAGTCGGGCCGTACTTCTTCGTCGGGGCCCGCTTCCCAGACTTCTCTCGTGAGTCCCGAGACCCGGGCGTCGGGAAGGGATATCGGGTTCGCTTGAATTCGGGGGCTCGGAGGTCGTGCGACCTCGCGGTGTGGTGTGGTGTGGTGCGGTGTGGCGTGGTGAAGGTCGGACGAGTGCCGACTCTTGAAGGCGTAAGGCAATGAAGTCGGTCAACATTCTGTGGTCGCTCGGGGCGACGTGTGTTCTTTTTCTCTCGGTTGCTTGCTCGAACAAGCCCGACTTCGACGGCCCTTCCGGTGATGGCGACGGCTCTTCCACGACCGGGGGCCGGGGAGGGGACGACATCATTCCTGGTGCCGGTGGAGACGAGGGGACCACCTCGGGTGGGACAGGAAACGTCGTGCCCGATGGCTGTGGTGACGGCAATATCGACGATGGAGAAGCCTGCGACGACGCCAACTTGGACGACGGTGATGGGTGTTCCGAGGCCTGCACCATCGAAAGCGACCGATTCGAATGTCCCGTTCCCGGTGCGGCCTGCGAGGAATGCGGCAACGGCGCGAAGGAGTCCTCCGAGGAGTGCGATGACGGGAACGCGGAAAGCGGTGACGGCTGTTCCGATACCTGCGACATCGAGGGGCAGTTCGTCTGTGACATCCCGGGACAGTCGTGCCACCGATGCGGGAATGGCGTGCTCGAAGGGCCGGAGGTTTGTGACGACGGCAATCGAAGAGCCGATGATGGATGTTCAGCGGACTGTTTCGCGATCGAGCCCTACTATACGTGTGCGGTAGCCGGCCAAAGCTGCGCGCTCTGCGGCGACGGCGTCGTTCAAGAGGGCGAAGCGTGCGACGACGGAAACCACTTCTCTCTGGACGGATGTCTTTTCAATTGTTCCGCGATCGAGGAAGGGTTCGATTGCCAGCCCGATCAAATCGAGTGCCAAAGTTGCGGCAATGGGCGCGTCGAGGGCTCCGAGGTTTGTGACGATCGCAACACGGCGGGCGGAGATGGCTGTTCCGCAGACTGTAAAGTTCAGGAGGACGGATTCCTTTGCTCGGTGCCAGGGGTTGACTGCTACGAGTGCGGCAACGGAGTGCAGGAGGGCGCTTCGGACAATCCACTGGGCTACGAGCAGTGCGACGACGGCAACCGCGAGGAAAGCGACGGCTGCGATGCGTCGTGCCAACTCGAAACCAACCAGTCGTGGTCGTGCCCCGTTCCGGGGCAACCTTGCGTTGCCTGCGGCAATGGCACGATCGATGGCAATCCGAGCGACCTCATTCACGAGGAGTGTGACGACCTGAACAACGTCGGAGGCGATGGGTGCAGCCCGTCTTGCCAGCTGGAGCGCGGGGCCGTTTGTACTCCTTCCGATCCGGTCGCGGGGGTGGGCCAGGTGTGCAGTCGCTGCGGCGACAACCTCGTCCAGGCCGAAAACGGCGAGCAATGTGACGACGGAAATCCCTACGACAACGATGGCTGTTCGTCGACCTGCCAGCTCCAGGGAGGCGGCTGGGTCTGCCCGGCTGGCGGTGGTCCCTGCAAGCTGTGTGGAAACGGTGTCGTCGAAGAGGGCGAGGCTTGCGACGATGGCAACCTCACGGAGTTCGATGGCTGTAGCAGCTGTACGGTGGACAGCGGCTGGTCCTGTCAGAGGGTGGGGTCCCAATCGCGAAGTACATGCGATCGCTGTGGCAACGGAGTGCGCAAGCTCGGCGAGCAGTGTGACGACGGAAACGACGTCGATGGAGACGGGTGCTCTTCGTGTGCGCTCGATGCGGGATTCAGTTGTCCGAATCCGGGCGGAATTCCCTGCAACAACTGCGGAAACGGTCAAATCGAAGGCCGCGAGGTATGCGACGCTGGCGCGGCGAACGGAACCGGTTGCATCGACGGCTGCTTCACCATCGACCAGTACTTCAGTTGTCCGACAGCTGGCGTACCCTGCGTTCGATGCGGCGACGGGCAAGTCGACGCCGGTGAAGTCTGTGACGACGGGAACAATCAGTCCGGTGACGGTTGTCGCGCCGATTGTCGCGGAAGCGAAGCTGGCTGGGTTTGTTCGGGAAATGGATCCGGAGGGACGAGTTGCTCTCAGTGTGGGAACGGCGTGCTCAATTCGGGTGAAGCCTGCGACGACGGGAACCACACGAGCGGCGACGGCTGCACGGCCTGCACAGTCGACGCAAACTGGAGCTGCTTTCCGTCCACAGCGAGCAATCCGGCGTCCCGTTCGACTTGTGATCGTTGTGGGAACGGTGTCGTTCGCGGGAGCGAGCAATGCGATGACGGCACCTTGGCAGGAGGCGACGGCTGTGCGGCCTGTATCGTAGAGAGCCCATGGGTTTGCCCGCCGACGGGTGGCAGATGCTTCAACTGTGGCGATGGCGTGCTTCAGCCGGGAGAGGTTTGCGACGCCGGTGCCGTGAACAACGGAAGTGGGTGCGTCAATTCGTGCTCTCAAGTGGCCACGAACTGGTCGTGCCCCACCCCGGGACAAGCTTGCCAAGAGTGCGGCAACGGCATCGTGGAGTCGGGCGAGGTCTGTGACGATGGCGGAGTCGCGAGTGGTGACGGCTGCCGTGCCGATTGTAAAGCAAAGGAGCCAGGGTGGATCTGCACCGCGGGTGATCCCACCACCTGCACCCGCTGTGGCAATGGCAAGATCGACTCCGGCGAGACCTGCGACGACGGGAACTCCGTGGGCGGCGACGGTTGCAGCGCGACGTGTCTCGAGGAAGGCGCTCCTTACAATTGCGCCGTACCGGGACTTCGTTGCGAACGGTGCGGCGACGGCGTCCGCGGCGCCCACGAAGCTTGCGATGACGGGGACACGACCGGCGGTGACGGTTGCGAGTCCGATTGCCAATCGTTGACGAGCGCAGCCTGGAGCTGCCCCATCCCGAGCGTCGACTGTAACAACTGCGGAGACGGACTGCTCCAAGGAGTGGAACAATGCGACGATGGAAATGCCGTCGCAGGGGATGGCTGTGCGCGCTGTACGGTTGAAAATGGCTGGACGTGCACCGCAGCGGAAGGCTGCAGGTCCCTGGGTTGCGGCGATGGGTTCGTCGCGGGAACCGAGCAGTGCGACGACGGGAATGCCGTTTCGAATGACGGCTGTTCGCTCCGATGCAGGATCGAAGACGGGTACGTTTGTCCTGCGAGGGGCGGACCGTGCTTCGCCGACGTGTGCGGCGATGCAGTCGTCGGCATCGCCGAGCAGTGCGACGACGGGATGCAGTGCGCGAGCGGGGCGAGCTGCAGTTTGGACAGTCAGTGCGCGGGTGATCCCGGCGCCGATCAATTCTGTGCGCCGCGAAGTTTGGACGGCTGCGATGCGTCGTGCGTCATCGAAACGACCTGCGGTGACGGAATCGTCGGTGGCAGCGAGAAGTGTGACGATGGGGGCACGCAGAATGGCAACGGCTGCAGCTCGTCGTGCCAATGGGAAACGGGGGCCGCATGCACAGGCAGCGGTGCTGGTTTCAGCTGTACCCTTTTGAATGATTTCTGTGGCAACGGCATCATCGGCAACCTCGAGGGCTGCGATGACGGAAATCTAGTCAGTGGGGACGGTTGTTCCTCGACTTGTACGGAGGAAACCTTCTTCACGTGCACGGGCAGCGCTGGATCTGGGCCCTCCGCATGCAGTCAGGACCTCGAGTTCGTCGCCGTGAGGCGCTTCAACGTGTCCTTCATCTCACCGGACGCGCTGATGTACGATCCGACGACCCGATCGTTCATCGGATACAAGAAGTCCGCCTCGCAACCTCCTTTGGAGCTGTGCTTGGACGGAACGATGATTCTGCATCCCGAGGCGGCGAAGGACGGGATTTGCCCGGTGGGAGCGGAGCTCGGGTCGTCTGCGTGCGTCAACATGACGACCAACAATCCGATCGCGCGCACCTTGGCCATCAACTTCGCTACCGAAGGTGGCACGTATGACCGGGGTGCGACCGGGACGAATCCTCAGTACTTGCTCTTCGACGGGTCGACGCTGCGTCGGGTTCGGGGAATCGACGGTGGAAACACGATCTTGGGCACAGGAGCTCTCTCGGGTGATGGCGTGGCCATCGGCGACGATGGAGCGCTCTACGTTTCGCGGGTCTCGGACAAGAAGATCTATCGCTACCCTCGTGATACCTCTCTCCTCGGATTCAATCTGAGCGCGGCCTCGAATAGTTGGAGTGTGCCGGTCAGTGGCGGTGACAAGCTGACCGAGCTGTTCAGCATGGCCTCCTACGGGCTGCTGGGAACGTTCACCGATGGCAAGCTCAGCTTCTGGGCCGAGACCTCCACGGGCTCCCCAGCGCCGGTGACGACCTCGGGCATGCCCGGCGTCCTCATCTCTCGATACATGGCCGATGGAACCGACTTGGGCGCTTCCAGCTGGTGGTCCTCCTACATGGGATCGGCCGAGACCTCGACGGATGGTTCTGGGTTCATCATGTGCTCGAACAATCCATCGAACAACTGCTACCTCTTCGCCCAAACGTGCTCCGATGACTCGGATTGCATCTCGGGCGCGAGGTGTGAGACCGACGCCGCAACGCCCTACTGTGCAGCCGAAGGAGACGCACGCGACGACTTCGCCAGCACCAGTCTGGGCATGAGCGTCGACATTCCGGTGCTCGACAACGATACGAAGAGCGAGGGTGTCTGTCGTGATGGCACCTTCGAGGTCATCGGTTGGTCGACGACCACGTACGGCGGCATCGTCGTCGATGACGACGGAGACGACATCCTCGAGTATTTTCCTCCGGCCGACGGTACGTGCAACATCATCGATTCGTTCACCTACGACGTGGATCTCGGTGGTGGCGAAACCGACACGGCCACTGTTCGCGTGACGGTCAGTTGCCAGTGTGGCAACGGACAACTCGATCCAGGAGAGCAGTGTGACGGCGCGCTGGTCGCTCACCCCGGACAGGCGTGCTCTTCGACGTGCAATTTGGTGGCCGTGTGCGGGAACGGACACACAGAAGGCGCGGAAGGCTGCGACGATGGCGCGAACGTCAGTGGCGACGGCTGCAGCTGGGATTGTCAGCTGGAGAGTTGCGGCAACAACGACATCGAAGCGGGCGAGACCTGCGACGACGGGAACAACGTCCCGGGAGATGGATGTCGGGCGGACTGTACACAAGAGCGCTGCAATGACGGGATCGTCGATCCCGGGGAGCAGTGCGACGACGGGAACAACGACAGCGGCGACGGATGCACTCCAGCGTGTGTTCGTGGACCAGTCTGTGGCGACGGGATCGTCGAAGGGAGCGAGGAATGCGACGACGGTAACTCGGTCGACGGTGATTCGTGTCGCAACGCATGCGTCCTGCCGATTTGTGGCGACGGCTTCCTCGACTCGGGAGAACAATGCGACGATGGCGACAACGTCAGCGATGGCACGGGTTGCGCCTGGGATTGCGTCATCGAAGCCTGTGGCAATGGTGTCCTCGACGAAGGAGAACAGTGCGACGACTCGAACCAGTCTTCGGGAGACGGCTGTAGCGCCACGTGCGGTCTGGAAGGATGCGGCAATGGCGTCGCCGAAGGCAGCGAAGAGTGTGACGACGGGAACGCCGACGAGTCCGACGGCTGCAGGAGCGACTGCACGCTTCAAGGGTGCGGAGACTTCGTCGTCGATCAGGCTGGCAGCCGCGCCGAAGAATGCGACGACGGGAACAATCTGTCCTTCGACGGTTGCTCGGAGATCTGCGAACTCGAAGCCTTCTGCGGCGACGGCATCGTCAACGGCAGCGAAGCTTGTGACTTCCAGGATCAGTTGGGGCCGCCCTGCAGTCTGTCGTGCCAGCTCGAAGAATGCGGAAATGGCCTCGTCGAGTTCGGCGAAGAATGCGATGACGGCAACGTCAACGAAGGCGACTCGTGTCGCAGCGACTGCAAGACCCCGCGTTGTGGCGATGGGGTGCTCGACAACGCGCGAGGTGAACAATGCGACGACGGCAATTCGCTCGACGGCGACGGGTGCAGCTTCTTCTGTCTCCTCGAGCCTCGGTGCGGCAACGGGACGCGCGAGCCGGGAGAAGAATGCGACAATGACGTCGTCCCCAAGGGGCAACAGCCGCAATCGGGTGACGGATGTTCGTCTGTCTGTCAGCTCGAGGGCTGCGGGAATGGCGTGACCGAGCCCTTCGAAGTCTGCGATCCGACATCCCCGACTTGGGCCGCGTCTGGAGGGTGCCGCCTCGATTGTACGCGTATCGCTTGCGGGGATCGGATCGTCGATCCTGGCGAAGCATGCGACGACGGAAACGCTGTGAGCGGTGACGGCTGTTCGTCCACTTGCAACCTCGAGACTGTGTGCGGCAACAGGCTGCGTGAGGATCCCGAACAATGCGACGACGGTAAGCAATGCTCGAACGGCACGGCCTGCACGAGCGATTCGCAGTGTAGCAGTGGCTCGTGTCGGACCCGAAACGGAGACGGTTGCAGTACGACGTGCAGGTACGAGTACTGTGGTAACCAGGTCGTGGATCCCGGCGAGGCCTGCGACGACGGTAACAATGTCAGCGGCGATGGATGTTCGTCGACTTGCAAACGTGAGCCAGTTTGCGGCGACAACCTCATCGAATCTCCGGAACAGTGCGACGACGGCAATCGGTCGAACGGGGATGGCTGTTCGTCAGACTGCCGGATCGAGGCACGTTGCGGTGATGGGAAGATCGATCCCGGCGAGGAGTGCGACGGGGGGGCCCAATGTGACGCGTCCTGCAGGCGCGTCGTCGTGAGGTGACGGAGGCCCTCCCCTCGTGTCCTGCCCCCGCGTCAACCGCCCTGGAGGCACGTCACGACGCCAATGAGTTCGGCCTCACACACACCGTCGATGAGGCCGGCCGTATCGTCGTCTTTGCACTCGTAGGCCGCCGCTTCTTCTTCACCGAGGCAGTTTGCGAAAGCAACGTACTCGGTGAAGCACGGCTCATCGGGATCTGGGACCGGATCCATCACACAGTCCTCTTCGCAGCCAGCCTGGTCCATTTCAGCTGTGCATCCAATGGATAGCTTCCACTCGCAGATCTCGGTGCAGGCGGCCTCGACATCGATGGCCATGTCCATTTCGCCACCGAGGGCTTCGGCGACTCCGTAGATGCTGAACGAGTTCACCTCGACGGTGGCCACACCGTCGTCGAACGATCCACCTTGGACGACTTCCCACGTCGTGTCGTCCTCGTCGTCGAGGCGGAGGATGGTGAGAGAGTCCGCGTCGGAATCGTACGGCAGAGTGAGAGTGACGGCTTCTTCGAAGCTGGTTCCGTGAGGCGTGAAAGCAATCGGATCCCCCGCGAGCTCGAAGCCTTCTGGAAGCTCGGCATCAGATACGTCGACGCTCGCCACACTGATCTCGACATCGGCCTCCAACGCTCCCGCCGGGACCATGACCTCGGCCCCAGCTCCGGTGACCGAGCCTCCGTCCGCTCCAATAGCGTCTGTGGTTTCCCCTTCGGTAGAGCCAGGCTCTTCCGGATCGTCGGAGCCACCGCAAGCCACGAAAACGGTGGATGCGGCCAGGACGAAGAAAGTGGATGCGAGAAGTCGAGTGTGCCTCATGACGTGTGGGTCCCTTTCAGGGGCAATGAGTAATTGTCAAAGAATAGGAGAACGAAATACCGACGGGCAAGAGGCGACGGAGCGGCCCGAAAATAAGGGCCGACCCGCCGTGTCTTCATGATTCGTGGGACACCGCAGCGGAGTCGTCGTGTGCGGAGTGTTTGCCATGTCGGACGGGTGCCTTTCCTACTTCTCCGACCCTGTCGAGGGCGAACTTGAAGAGCACCGGACCGATGATTTCGTTGATGGCGACAGTGGCGATGACGAGCGAGCGGAATGGCGCCCCGAACGAAGGAAAGGACTCCTCGACCACCACCGAAAGACCCAAGGTCAGTCCGGCCTGGCTGACGAAGGATGCCCAACCCCACCTCGCGAGAAGGGGCGGGTCCCCCGCCCACCGTGAAGACAACCGTTGCGCGGCGATGGTGGCCCCCGCACGAGCCGTCGCCAACGTCAGCGCAATTGGCCATATTTGGCGGAGGAGCGTCAGATTGAGGTGTGCACCGGCCGTGGCAAAGAAGACCACGAACACGATCGCGCCCGTCTCTTCGATGGCCTCGAGAAGCTCGTCGCCCCCTTTGGAGAGGTTCTGGACCACGAAGCCCGCCGTGATGAACGTCAGCAGAGGTTCGAGGTGCAAATAACGCACGCCCTCTGTGAACGCGAAGCCGACGAGGAGCAACGCAAGGATGAGATGTCGACCCACGAATCGGACGTAGAGGGCCAGCAGGAGTCCCAGAGTTGCTCCCACACAAACGCTTCCGTACATCTCGTGACCCAACTCGAGCAGTGTCGCCAAAGACATGTCGCTTCCGGCTACGATGAGGGGTCGCGCGAGAACCATCGCAGCTGCCATCATCAAGACCACGACGATGTCGGAAGACATTACGAAGGCGAGAGAGTACCGGGTGAGGGGGCCCGCTGCCCGGGTCTGAGACAAGATGCCGAGGGTGGCTGAGGGGCTCCTACTGACCGCCAGAACGCCCCAGAGCAGCGCTACACCAAGCGCCGCTCTGCCGTTGAGACCGGCCATGAATCCAATGTGTCCTGCCAAAACAAAGAAAGTAACCCCCCCGGCTACGAGCACGAGTGTCGATTGGGTGAGTGTTGACCACAGGAGGCTGCGTGCCACCTCCTTGAGGGTCGAGATGCGAAGCTCCAGACCGCCTGCGAGCGCGATGAGCGCGAGAGCAAACGTGTTCACGATGCTGAGTTCGTCCACCGTGTGGTGGTCGATGAAACCGAACACCTGGGGCCCGGCGAGCACGCCCGCCGCGAGGTACCCCGTCAAATGCGGCAACTTGAACAGGTCGAGGATTTCGCTGCAGAGAACTCCGGCCAAGAGTAGGAACCCGATGGCCGCTGCCAAGCCGGCGGAGGATTGTGAAACCGGTACGTAGGAGGCTGAAAAGAAGAGCAGCCCCGTCACCGTCGCGAGTGAGGCCGCCTGGACTGCTCGTCGTGTGAGGCGTGAAGTCATCGGTCAGCGTCCGTAGCGCCAGCGGCGGGGAGCGGTTCGTGCGCACTCGGGAGAGGCGACGTGGTTGGTGGCTCGGACTTTCGAACGAGGGCGCGACGCGGGGCGACGATTTCGCCCAGCACGACGCTGAGCACTGCGGCGACGAGGACGTTGCGACCCGGGCTGTCAGCTTGCCGGAGAAAGATGACCAAGCCGATCGCGATATTGACCCCGCTCCCGCGCAAGAGTTCGCGACCGACTGATAGACGACCAGGGGCGCCTTCCCCATGAGCGACGAGGAGGCCCAAGAGCAATTTGCAGGCGAAGCGTGACCCGAGTGCTGTCGCGATGAGGAGCCACTCTCGGGGAGTCTCCGGCCACATCAGGGTGACACCTGCAAGGAGGAGGCAGGGGAGCAGAAGCTGCTTTTCGGTGCTGTAGACGAGGGCGCGAACCGTGTCTCGATGCCGACTCAGGGTAGCCACGGTAATGCCCAGAACGAATGCGGGAGTGACGGCCGGCAGATCGAATCGCAGCGCGGTCCCGACGACGAGAAGAATGGATCCCAAGAGCAGCGGCCAGAGTTCTCCAGGCTCGAAGTGAACACCGATGAGGGCCGTGACGGTGCTGCCCAGCACGAACCCCAGCCCGATGCTAAGCAGGAGACCGGTCCACGCCTCGGGGACGGCGAAGGGGAGCGACATCGCGCCGGGGGTCATACAAGCCAGCACGAGGACCGGCACCAGTTCCGTCCCCTGAGTCCAGCGGGCAGCGACGGATCCGACGGATTGACCAGCGGTCGGCAGGCTGCCGTGGCCTCCTGACGAGGATTCCGCACACACCGCCGAGAGTCCGAGGGCGAGCAGCATCGGGTCTTCGAAGTGCCAGCGTCTGGCCATGAACAGCACAGCCCCGAAAACGACGCCGCAGCACGCCGCACTCGCGATGACCGAGCCGATGAGCGACAGCAGGGTGAGGCCCCTCTCCGCACCGAAGTGCGCGCCGCGGACCGCGAGAAGCCATCCCAAGGCCATGATCCAGAGCTCTTCGAATTCACTCGCGGCCGAACGCGTCACAACGCCGAGAAGGTGGGGTCCGAGCGCTACCCCGAGAGCCACGAACTCGATCCCCGATGCAAAGCCCCACAAGCTGTCCGTCCCGCGCGCCGCTCGGATGCCGCCAATGAAGGCCAGCACGACGAGCACGATGAAAAGTTCGAGAGGCGTCACGAGCCGGAGTCCGAAGGGGCGTCCGCGGGTGCGGGTGGTGGGGGCGGATAGATGCGTGTCGGCCGCCACAGCGACATGAGGTGGGGTACCCTCACGATCGCTCCGTCCTCACGTCGCAGAGTTGCATCGAAGAGATCCATGCGTACGACGCGGCCCTTCTCCCCCCCGTATTCGACGAGGTCGCCGAACGACCAGGCGCCGCCGTAAATGATTCGAATGCCGAGCAGGCAGGACCCCACCACCGGAGTTGCTCCCAACGAAATGGCAAACACACCCAACAGGCCGATGCGCGTCAGGGCTCCGTCGGAGTTTCCAGCAAGGAGCGGCGTCAAGAACAAGAGCGCCGCCAGACAGACCACGACGATCAGGAGAGTTGCACTCGTGTTGGCGGTTTCGGGGCGCAGCCACCGGTTGTCGATTTCGCGTCGCTCGACGGCTCCACAGTAGAGCCTGATGAACCTCACGATCAGCAGGACGACGAGGAGCGCGAAGAAGAGAGCGAGGAGGATGGGGATCCGTTCCGCCAAACGTCCGACCAGCTCGATGGCGGGGGTGAACAGGTAACCTGTCGCTCGGCTTGCGTAGGCGCGCGTTGGCCCAAAGAGCGAAAGGGCAAGCAGAGACCAGGAGTAGACGATGCCGATTCGAACGACCCAGAGCGCTCCGACGATGGAGAGGCGAGCTCCTTCTCGCGTGGCGGCGGCCGGAATCAGCTCGACGCCGTGGATCTTGATCGCGCCAAAGGACTTCGGATTCTCCTCTAGCTGCTTTTCGGCCCTCCCTGCGACCTTCGAGGTGAACCCCATGGCCAGCCAGGCGAGGATGCCCAAAAACGCGATACTCGAAACGCCGAGAACCCGCGCCGCAATTTGTCGACGCTGGTGTTCTCTTTTCAACGTCTGCCGCATGCGGGACGCGACGTCATCGACGTAGGCGACGAGGGACTCGTGCGGGGAGCCCTCGCGATCCGCTTCTCCCAATTCGACTACGACGCGGTCACCAGCCCGGACTACCGCTGCGCCGTTGCTCCAGGTGACGGAGACCGCCGGATTGCCAGCACGCAAGGTGTCTTCGAGGGCGCGACTTGCTCGAGCAGCACGAGCGCGAGGGCTCATGCCGCCCCGAGTCGCCTCTAGGGTGAGGATTTGGACGTCGCCGAGAGTGACGATGCCCTCCGCTTGGGGAGCGTCGTGGACTTTGGCTGAACCCGGGGCGGATGTGGCGAAGCAAGGGCGCGCCAGCACTGCTAGGAGCAGTGCCAACAAGAGCGAGGAGAGGTGTCCCCGACACGTCGCTTTCACGAGGTCAGTGAATGCCTGTTCGAAGCCGCTGGCAATCGAAATCGCCCTCCTCGCGTCCGGAACCTCCTCGTACGGGGCTCAGCTCTGCAAAGGCGGTTCGTTCAGCAGGAGCCAATACAAGCCCAAGCTACGCACCGTGCTGGTGAACTGTTCGAAGTCCACTGGCTTGACGATGTAACTGTTGACGCGAAGCTCGTAGCCTGCGGCCAGGTCTCTCTCCTCTTTGGATGAAGTGAGGATGACGACCGGTAGCAAGGCCGTTTTTTCGTTGTTTCTGATCTCACGCAAGACATCGAGCCCGCTTATCTTGGGTAGGTTCAGGTCCAGGAGGATCACCTGGGGCAGGATATTTTCGTCTCTACCTTCGTATTTCCCCGTGCCGTTCAGATAATCCAGGGCTTCCGCCCCGTCGCGCGCCACGACCACGGGGTTCGCTACGTTGCTGTCCTTCAACGCGAGCAGTGTCAGCTCTTCGTCGCTCGTGTTGTCCTCGACCAGTAGAATCACTCGTTCGTTCATCACTTTGTTCCCGCTTTCTGAAGCGTGAAGAAGAAGGCAGCCCCCTTCGAAACTTCACCCTCCGCCCAGATATTCCCCCCGTGCCGGTGGACGATTCGTTGGACCGTAGCGAGTCCTATACCTGTCCCCTCGAACTCGCGTTCGGTATGTAGCCGCTGGAAGACTCCGAACAGCTTCGAGGCGTAGCTCATGTCGAATCCGGCGCCGTTGTCGCGAATGCAGTAGGCGTCCTTCCCCTCGTACTTTTCGATGCCGAACCGGATCTTCGCGTCCGGCCGTTCGCGGGTGAACTTCCACGCGTTTCCAAGCAGGTTTTCCAGCAAGACAGAGAGCAGCCGCGGATCCCCTCGTCCCCATATCTCGTCCTCTACCTCGAAGTCGACCGAGCGACTCGGATCCAGATTGCGGAGTTCCTCGACGATTCTGCTCGCGAGCTCGCCCAGGTTCACCGGCTGCTGTCGAAGGTCGCTGCGGGTGATTCGGGAGAGCGTGAGGAGTCCGTCGATGAGCTCGGACATCCGCTTGGCTGATTCACGAACCCGCCGAAGGTAGCGCTGACCGTCCTCGTCGAGACGATCCGAGTAGTGCGACAAGAGCGCCTGACTGAAACCGTCGATTCCGCGCAGCGGGGCACGCAAGTCGTGAGCGACTGAATAACTGAAGGATTCGAGCTCTCGGTTTGCCAAGTTGGTCGCCTCCACGGCACGCAATATTTCTTGTTGCGTTTTGTGTCGCTCGGTCACGTCCCGAATGGCGGCCGAGACGAGAGTCCCCCCTTCGGTCTCGAGCGGGCTCAGGCTGATTTCCACGGGGAACTCCGTGCCATCTTTGCGCAACCCGAGAAGCTCGAGTTCCGAACCCATGGCGCGGAACTTCGGATCACCGAAGTATTCGTTCCGATGGTGTGGGTGCTTGTCACGGAATCTCTCGGGGATAAGCATCTCCACGGGTTGCCCGACCATCTCGTCTCTCTGGTAGCCAAACGCCTTTTCGGTTTGGGCATTGACCAACAAGATCTCGCCGCGTCCGTCCACGATGACCATCGCATCGGGCGCTGACTCCAAGAGACCTCGGAACTTGGCTTCTGCCTTCCGTTGTTCCGTGACGTCGCGAATCGCTGCCATTGCGTACAGTCCGTTGGACGTACGGACAGGACCAAGACTGATTTCGGCCGGGAATTGCGTCCCGTCCTTGCGCAAGCCTTCGAGCTCGAGGCCCGCTCCCATGGGGCGCGTCAATGGAGCTTCGAAGTATCCCTCGCGATGCGCGGGATGGTGCCTCCGGAAACGCTCGGGAACCAACACTTCGACCGTTTCCCCGATGAGCTCTTCACGTCGGTAGCCGAAGAGCGCTTCGGTCTGTCCATTGACGAGCAGAATCTTCCCCGAGCGATCCGTGATCACCAAGGCATCGGGCGCCGCTTCGAGCAGCGCAGGAATGCTTGATTCAAGATCCTCGACGCTTCGGTTCCCGGGTTGGTCTCCACCCCAATCGCCCATGACTCGCCCTACTGTTTTCGAGACTCGGTTTCTCTCGCGAGCTGAAAAGGTCGAGTTTCCTCGGACGCCCGACCCGCTTCAGTAAAACCCGTGCCCCTTGGTTTCGCAACTTGGATCTTTTGCATCATCGAGTCGTCGCTTCGTGGTACCCGTGCCCCTCACCGCGAGAGAGCCTAGCCGGATGTGCGACGGTCAGCATGCTGGTCATCGGTTGTAATGGGATCAAAACCATGAGTCGGACTGGTGTTTTCGGGTGTGTCCCTTCTCGAATGAATGGACGATCAATTTTCAGTGTGGACGATTCGTTCGTCCATGACCCAGCATGATTCAGCTCTGGATTTTCGCACGAGACGGCTCCATTTCGACGCGGGGACAAATCGTCCACTGGGGTGACCACTGCTGTTTCTCGCCGTCGGTTCGGATCCACCCGCGCGGCGCTACTCTGGGCGCGGTGAGCGTTGCTACTGCTTGTCGAAGATCGTATCCCGGTAACTCAGCTCCGGGCGTGTCCGGAGCTGAGTTGGGTCGTGACGATGGCTGAACTGGTGCGTCTGCTGCTTGTGGAGGACGACGAAAGAGACGCTGAGCTCGTGTGTATGGAGCTCGAGCGTGCCGGACTCGAGCTTCGGGCGAGTCGCGTAGACAACGAACGTGACCTGATGCTCAAGTTGGCCGAGGGAGCCTGGGACATCGTGATTTCCGACTTCGCGATGCCTTCGTTCGACGGCCTCAGTGCCTTTCGGATCCTGCACCATCACCGGCCGGAGGTTCCGTTCATTTTCGTGTCGGGCGTTCTTGGCGAGGAGCGCGCTGTGGAGGCCATGCGAGCCGGAGCCAGAGACTACGTGCTCAAAGACAATCTAGCTCGGCTCGGGGTCGCCGTGAGACGCGAGCTTGCGGCCTCGAGGGTTCGTCAGTCGGAGAAGCTCCTCGAACTCCACGCGCGTGAAGATCAGAGACGACTTGAGATGGCCGTCGAGGCAAGCGGCGCGGGGATCTTCGAGTACCTCCCAGAAAGGCAAAAGCTTCCTTACGTCAACCCGCGCCTCCTGGAGATCTTGGGGCTCGATCAAGACGAAGCGTACGGACGCTCTGGGTTTCCGGAGCGAGCTTTGGCGCTCGTGCACCCTGACGATCGTCGGCGACTCGTGGAGGCGGCGAATAGCTTTCTGGCTGGGCAAACTCAGCGATTTTCCACCGAGGCGCGCCTGAGACACGGCTCGGGGAGCTGGGTCGAAGTCGCCATCTATTCCAAGGCGGTCGCACGCGACAATCTAGCCCGAGCGATCCACGTGCTGGGCGTCGTGGTCGACATCAGTGAAAGGCGCGAACTGGAAGTACAGCTGCGGCAGGCGCAGAAGATGGAGGCCGTGGGTCGACTGGCTGGCGGCGTCGCCCATGACTTCAACAACTTGCTCACGGCAATTTTCAGTTTTGGTGAATTTGCTCAGCGGCACTTGCTCCCGGATACGCCGGCCCACAGGGATATTGGTGAGGTCTTGAATGCGGCCAAGCGTGCGCAGGTGCTCACGGGTCAGCTCTTGACGTTTTCGCGTCGCAAGAGAATCGCTCCCCGAATCGTCAACCTCAACGAACTCATCGAGGGCCTCGAGCGAATGCTCGGTCGACTCGTTGGTGAAGATGTCATCGTCGAGCTCCGACTCGCGCAAGAGCTCGCGAACGTTCGCATCGACCCTGGCTCTTTCGAGCAAGTGATCGTCAACCTGGCAGTCAATGCCCGTGACGCCATGCCCCATGGGGGGCGACTGATCATCGAGACGGCCGAGACCTGGCTCGAAGACAGCTCCCCCGATCCGGCGTCGATTTCTCTCGACCGCAAGAGAGTCTCGGTGCGCGTCATCGATGAAGGAGTCGGCATGGACGATGAAACCATCTCACGCGTTTTCGAGCCATTTTTCACGACGAAGGCGGTTGGGATTGGAACGGGTCTCGGCCTGTCGACCTGTTACGGCATCGTCCGACAGGCTGGTGGCACAATCTCCGTGGAGAGCTCCCATGGTCATGGGACGACATTCCGTATCTTACTCCCAACGACCGAGGACACTTCTTCGATCATCGACCAGCCTTCACCCGTGAGCAAGCGCGGGGGAAGAGAGACAATCCTCGTCGTCGAGGACGAGGACCAGCTACGGCGCCTCTCCGTGAGGATCCTCGAGGATTTGGGGTACACGGTCTACGAGGCGAAGAACGGCTTGGAAGCCCTCCGGATTGCCAAGACTCGCATTGATCAACTCGATCTCTTACTCACGGATGTCGTCATGCCCGAGCTTGGGGGCAAGCTTCTAGCGGAGCGTCTGTTCGCAGAAAAACCGACGCTGAAGGTGGTTTTCATGTCGGGCTACGACCCCGATCAGGTCGCTCAGCGGGGCCCCGACGTGCCCGGCCACGAGGTTCTCGAAAAGCCGTTCACACCGGATACCTTGGGCGCCTCCGTGCGCCGGGCGCTCGACTCGGATTGACCGAACGGGGGGGCTGACCCAAGCGGCACGCTTCTGACGCTGACCCAAGCGGCACGCTTCTGACCCAGACGGCACGCTTCAGACGGGCCCCACGACGCACGCGCGCCCAGCTTTCTTGCCGCGGTAGAGCCGCTGGTCGGCCGTCTTCATTAGCAGGTCCAGACTTTCGCCATCCCCGGGTACGGATGCTACCCCGGCCGTGAAGGTGGCCTGCAGCATCCCGTCGGAGTCGGTTTCGATGTTGACCTTCTGAAACTCGGTCAAAAGTCGCCTTGCGGCCATGACGCCGAAGCGTGAGTCTTGACCGGGGAAGGCGAGAACGAACTCTTCGCCCCCCCATCGCCCGCGCAGGTCCTCGAGGCGAAATCGTTCGCGAAGCAAGCGACCGAACGTGGCTATCACTCGGTCGCCCACGAGGTGACCGTAGGTGTCGTTGATTTGCTTGAAGTTGTCGAGGTCGAACAAGATGAGGCAAAGTGGCTTGTTCTCCCGGCTTCCGAGGGCAAGCGACCGCTGTATCGATTCAACGAAAGCTCTTCGCGTCATCAGGCCCGAAAGAACGTCCGTGTCCGAGCGTTCCCGCATCAACTTCACGCGTTCTGCCTGAGCACTCACCCGCGTGATGAGCTCATCTGCCGCAAGAGGCTTGGCAAGCACATCGGAGGCCCCGGCGTTGAAAGCCCGCACCCGCATGTCGGGGTCTTTGTCACTCGAGAACATGAGGATGGGAAGGAACTGCCATTGTTCTGAGGTCCGGATCGCTCGGCAGACGTCGATGCCGGAAAGGCCCGCTTCGAGGTTGACGTCCAAGAGAAGGGCGTCCGGCTTGGTCTCGGTGAGTGTCTCCAGCAATTTCGATGACTCGCTGATCCCGACGACGTAGTGCCCCGCGCCTCGGAGCTCGCTTTCGTACCTTTCCAATACGATCTCGTCGTCGTCCAGAATCACGATTCTCGAAGCGCTCGGCTCAGAAAATGGAACCTGGTGCACCATCTCACCGAACTTCTGGGCCGAAATGGGCTTGTCCAGATACCGATCAGCCCCTGCGGCGCAGGCCGCGAGACGGGACTGGAGCGCCCCGTCGCCCGAGGCGAAGATGATGGTGAGGTTGTCCTTTCCTACGCTGGTGCGGATCTCGCTCGCATGGCGAAACGAGGTCCCGTCGACGAGGTGCACGTCCAAGATGACCGCCGACAGTTCCAAGCCTCGGACCGCTGTGAGCGCCTCCTGAACCGAAGTGGCGGTGACGATGGGTACCGAGTGGCGCCGCGCCAACTGACGCATGATGCGAAGAAATACTTCGTCGTCGTCGACGACGAGGAGTGTCTTCTGTCGAGCGCCGACAATCGCCTCTTTGATGGGCACGGTGTCGGGGCCGAACTCGGCAAGGCGGATGGCGTCTCCGACCGAACCGCGGACTCGGCTCCAGAGGTAGTTCGTTCGCGGGCCGCCTCGAGGGAGCAGGTTCAGCATTTCACCAGCCTGGCTGACGAGATCGCTGACGCCCTGCAGCCCTCCTTCGAGCGCAGCAATCCGGATGACGGAGCACATTTGCTCAGCCTGACGCAGTGCCTCTGGGTCGTCCTGAGCGAAAATGAGTACCCTCGAAAGCTCTTCCAGGTGCTCGAGGACGTCAGGCGTCTCTTCGTCAAGGGCGCCGGTAGTGCGACAGGTCGACAGTTGATCCGCGGGATTTGCCTGCATCGAGTCGGTCTCTGCAATTGCCGGGCCGTCCTGCGGACTGTAGCGCTGCCTCGGAGGCGCCTTGATTCGTGTGATTCCTGCGCCGGGCGCCTCCGGCTCTGTCATCACGACATGGACGGTTAGTCCAACGAGGACGATTCGTCCTCGTTCACACGCCGCTAGCCCTTTTGAGAGACGGCTTGCAGTTGGAGCAACGTTGGGGCCGACTCGATGATGGCCCGTTCACTAGGGGCTCGATGGACCACCACGGACGCTCGGAGGCAGTCTCGCACGACCTTGTGTACCTTGTGACGGTCGATTGGCTTGGTGAGAACCTCGTCGAAGCCCGCTGCTTTCAGTTCGTCGAGGCGCTGACGTTCCTGAAGGGCAGTCACTGCAATGATGGGGACGCAGGCGTGGGACGGGATGTTTCGGATGGCTTCGATGGTTTCGATACCGCTCATCGTCGGCATGAGAGCGTCGATGAAAATCACCGAGAACTCGTGCTCACTGCAGGCTGCGATGGCCGTCTGCCCAGAATTGGCAGCGTGAACTTCCAATGCGCCCGGATACTGCTCCAAACAGACCTCGAGTAAAATACGCGCGTCCCACGAATCGTCCACGAGCAGGACCTTGGCAGGCGGAGGTGAGAGCTTGGCGAGGGCGCGTCGCAGTGCGGTCCCGTTGATTGGTTTCCCGAGGAACACGTCGACCCCGGCTTCTCGGCACCGCTCCTGATACTCGGAGAGGACGTGGGCCGTGACCACTACTGCTGGAGTGGCGGGGCGCATCTCTTTCCGTTCCCAACCTCGGAGAGCCTCGACGAGCTCCACCCCGTCCATTCCCGGCATGCTGATGTCCGTCACGAGGACGTCGAAGTGACGCTCTCGCACGGCTTCCAGTGCCTCTTCCGCCCTCCCCACCGAGTGGACACCATAGCCAGCGTTTTCG
This sequence comes from uncultured Polyangiaceae bacterium, assembly GCA_965652275.1. Classification (GTDB taxonomy): domain Bacteria; phylum Myxococcota_A; class Polyangia; order Polyangiales; family Polyangiaceae; genus NIC37A-2. Next base: position 22,116 of record CBFGUR010000005.1, read on the forward strand.
AGCATACGAGAAAGGAGTCGGCGATTGATCGGGTCGTCCTCTACAAGCAGCACTCTCGCTCCCTCTTTGCGATGAGGAGACAGGCTCATTCTGCTCTTGGGTACATGGTAGTCGAGGTCGGATGGCGAAGCGTCCGTCAGCGCCGGTTGAACGAGAGTGAAGAAGACGCAAGTTCCGCGATTTTCAGCGCTCTCGAGTCCAATCTTGCCTCCCATGGCGTGTACGAGATCGCGGCAGATGCTGAGACCGAGTCCCGTCCCCGGAGCGTCGGATCTTCCGCGAAAATACCGCTCGAATACGAGCCTTCGTTCAGCTTCTGGGATGCCGATCCCCGTATCCTCCACCTCATAGGTGATCTCGTCGGGTCGATCGGGTAAGGCCCGGAAAGCACGCACGGTGACGGAACCTCGTTCGGTGAACTTGATCGCGTTGCCGACCAAGCCCACGAGAAGCTGGCGAGTTCTCATCGCGTCACCGAGCACCATCGTCGGCAGCGCTGGGTCGCTCGAGGTCGTCAGGCTCAACCCTTTTTCACTTGCGAGCTCACGCATTTGACCTTCCACCTGCGCCAACACGGTGCTGGGCGCGACGGGTCCCTGGGACAGCTTGACGTGTCCGTCGTCGAGCTGTGCGAAAGTGGAAATGTCTTCCACCAGATGTCCCAGAAGCTCCGCGTTGAAGTGGATCCGCGAAGCCACCTGCTGGAGTTGCGCTTCACCGGATCGCGCCAGCTCGGCCAGTCCCAGGATGGCTGCCAGGGGGGTTCTCAGCTCGTGTGTGATCGACCCCAGAAATCGGATAGCCTTCCTTTCCGACTCTCGCGCTTCGGTCTCGGTTCGCTCGAGACGCGCGTCACGGGCGCGCTGCGCTGTCACGTCCCGCAAGACGTGAATCCAGCCGCTCCCACCTCGGCCGAGCGGGGTGGGATGACAATCACGGATCCAAATCGAACCAGACGAGAGCTCCAGCACGTCTCCGAGGGCCGCGGTCGTTCCAGATCTGATTTCCTCGAGACGCTCGATGTAGCGATCAGGTTCGATGAAAAGATGACGCGCGTTGCTCTCGAGTGCCCGCATGTCGGTCCCCCGAAGCCTCTCCGGCTCGATCCCTAGCTGGAACATTTCGAGGTACGCCGGGTGTGCCCAAACGATGCGAGCGGACGAATCTTCGACCAGAAATGCCACCGGCAGACAACTCATCAAGTGATGAAACGCGCCTTCGGTCGAGCTGGCCTGCTTCGCTTCGCGGTCGAGTCGACTTTTCAGTCCCTGCAGGCGCTGCTCCAAGGACTTCAGCGCGGAGTCTGCCCGAAGGCGCTCTTCGCGTTCCTTCGCCAGAGCGGAGAGCGCCTGCTCCAGCGTCCGCGGTTCGTCATCACCTCGCCTATTGATCGAAGAGCTCACTTTCCCGAGCATGGAGCTTAACGGGAAGTGGCTGGGTGGCGAAGGGTAATGGGAGCGCCGTCTCCGAAACGAGACGCGCGAGAAATGGACGATTCGTCCACGAAGAAGGACCGCGCGCCAACACGAACGTATGCGAGGCGTCTGTCGCCCAGGTCAGCGGTCGTCGCGCCCTTCCGTCGCTCCGTCGAGGAGCCCTTCGGCGATTTCCGGGAATGCCCAAGTGGGCGGAGACGCGTCTCGATCGAGAAGTCCGAAGCCATCCTGTCCGTATGAGAGCGCGCCGTTGTCCCACCATACGGTGCACATCCCCCGGCTCGTAGCCAAGCGCGCGTATGTCTCGGCGTGTTCGGCGCGCGCGGCTGTATTGTCGCGGTGCTGGGTCCCCCACTCTCCGATGACGGCGGCTCGACCCATAGCCCGCAAGCGCCCGAAGATTCGGTTGAGCTCTGCCTCCATGTCCGCGACGTCCGAGCTGCCGCCCCAATCACTCTCTCCTCCGAGGCTGATTCCGTACGGGAAGTAGGTATGGAGGGACACGATGATGTTGGGATCGTCGTTGGGGATGCGCAGATCCGCGATGGTTTCGTTCGACGGGTTGGCCGCGTGGGTCGGAATCATGAGAAATCGCGCTGCGTTGTTCCCCCCCGTGGCGCGAATGGCGTACACGGCAGCGCGGTTGTAGCGGTTTACGATCTCTCGAGCTTCGGGGGTGCCACCAGTCCACTCGGTTTCGTCGCGTGTGCGTGGCTCGTTCAGGGTCTCGAAAATCAGATGGTCATCGACGTCTCGAAAGCGGGTGGCGATCTGTGTCCAGAGCTTTTCGAGGCGGTCTTCGATGGCGTCATGATCGGCGTCGGGCATCACCGACACCCACTCCTCATGGTGTGTGTTCAGGATGACGTACATGTCGCTGTTGAGGACGTAGCCGACGACTTCTTCCACCCGATCCATCCACTCGGCGTCCACTCTGTAATCCGGTGCCCCGCCCATGTGGGTCATCCACGTGGTCGGAACACGAACCGTGTTGAAGCCGGCGTCGCGCACCGCATCGATCATGGCCTGCGTCGTCGGCGGATTGCCCCAGGAGGTTTCCTCCGGGTGGGCGTCGAGAGTGTTGCCGAGGTTCCACCCCAAGAACATCTCGTCGACGATCTCTTGCGCCGTCACGTCCCGAATTCCCGGAGAACCACCGGTCACCGGGTACGGTTCGTCCCCGGTTGCCGCCTCCTCGGGAACAGGGTTTTTGTCCGTCAGGCATCCCGTGAGCAGGGCGGCGGCACCAAGCAGAACGAAGAGCGGGTGACAAAGGCATTGGGGTAACAAGTGCATCGAGTTGCGACGCACATTGACTCGTTGGCCGGAGCGCGACAAGAGGGAACGTTGGACTTTCTCTCACTCGCCCGAAGGCGCGAGAATGTCGGTGCTCAAGGGGCGGGGGCTGGCCGAAATCAGGGCAGGCGAGGTCGCGGGGGCGCGCCGCTCGACTTGGGTTTTCATGAAGTCGATGAAGGCTCGCACTTTGAGCGGTACGTAACTGCGCGAAGGGTAAACGAGCCAAGCGGCGGTCTCGAAGTCGGTGGCGGTGACGCGGTGGCAGGGAAACACGTTCACGAGACTTCCACACTCGAACTCCCCCTCGACGAGCCATCCCGGAAGCAGCGCGACGCCCATGCCATCCATTGCACACGCCTTGAGAGCCGAGGCGCTGGAGATGACCGACTTCCCGTTGATGGGTACCTCCGTTTCTTGCCCGCCAGCTGAGCGAAAGCGCCAGTTCGTGCGGAAGCCCGCAATGGGAAATACGAGACAGTTGTGTCGCGACAGTTCCTCCGGGGTGCGTAGAGGTGCGGCGCGTTCGATGTACCCCGGGCTCGCACAAACATAATACTTCGTTTGCATGAGACGTTGGGCAATGAGCGCGGAATCGACTGGGCGCCCCAAGCGGATTGCAATGTCGAATCTTTCGGAAACCAAGTCGACGATGGCGTCGCTCATGTGAAGCTCCACCGTGAGCTCCGGGTGCTGGTTTTGAAACGCCGCAAGGCGGGGCACGACGAACGTATGCCCGAAGGATACGGACGCGGTTACGCGCAGCGTTCCCCGCGGCGTTCCCGAGGCATCGGCGGTGAGTTCGTTGGCTGAGCGCAGCTCGCCGACGAGGGGCTCGATGCGTGTGAAGTAGTTCATCCCCGCCTCGGTTACCGAGAGCTTTCTGGTCGTACGTTGGAAGAGTCGGATGCCGAGTTCGTCTTCCAGCCCGGAGATTGCGCGTGACACGGAAGAGGGATCCAAATTGTGTTCACGGGAGGCGGCCGCGAAGCTGCCCTGGCGAACGACGTCGATGAAGAGCTCCAGGACCGACAGTTCCATTGATTCATGCGTATCATGCATGAGAGGCGTGTGTAATGAATCGTTTCATGTGGACAGCGCACCATTTAGGTTTCTGAGGCGCCCAAGGCTGGGTGCATGGACCCCTAAGGAAAGGAAAACCCCATGAAATTGAACGACAAATCTGCCCTCGTGACCGGAGCCAACCGCGGGATTGGAGCCGCCCTCGTCGCGGCACTGCTCCGCGAGGGAGTGGCCCGGGTGTACGCGACGGCGCGCTCAGTCGATTCCCTCGCAAGCGTCGTCGACCTCGATCCCCGCCGGGTGGTCGCGCTGCGCCTCGACGTCACGGAGCCGGCTTCGGTGCAGGACCTCGGAAAGGAGGCGAAGGACGTCGATCTCTTGATCAACAACGCCGGAATCTTGGCGCCGGGCAGCATCTTGGACGTCACCGAGGACGTCCTCCGCACCCAATTCGAAACGAACTTCTTCGGTGCACTTCATGTCGCCAAAGCACTGGTTCCTCACATGAAAGAACGAGGTCACGGAGCGATCGTGAACGTCCTCACGTTGCTGTCTCTCGCCAGCATGCCAAACATGGCCGCCTACAACGCATCGAAGGCGGCGGCCTGGTCGATGACTCAATCTCTCCGTGCTTCCCTTGCCGACACCGCGATCGAGGTGCACGCCGTCTTCCCTGGCGCTGTCGATACGGAGATGCTTGCTGGCGTCGAAATCGAAAAGACGAGCCCTCATGAGGTCGCGCGAGCGATCGTCGCGGGAGTTGTGACGGGGAATGAGGACATCTTTCCCGATCCGATGTCCAAAGCCGTCTACTCGGCTTGGAGGAAGGACCACAAGGCCGTCGAAAGGCAATTCTCGAGCATGTGAGCGACTCCTTGACGGCCCCCGGCCCGGAGCGGCGCCTCGCGGGTGCGCGGGGCACCTCCGTTTCGGCTCGGACGGGAATTGTCGACCCGTCGGAGGACAACCTCTTCCTCTCCTTTTGGGCCGGCATTCTGGAAAAGTATCGCCCGTGATGTCCAATCGTGCACCGACCCGCCTATCGATTCCCGTCCTTACATGCTTCGTGGCGCTCTCCGCAGCGTGCGCATCGGGCGGCGATGAGACCCCCTCGACCTCGGACGAACCCACGGGCTCAGGAGGAGTGGACGGAGGCGACATTCCCGCATCGGGTGGAGGCGTCGGGACTGGCGGAATGGCGAGTGGAGGTGCCGCAAGCAGCGGAGGCGCGTCAGGTGGGGCGGCTTCCGGCGGCGGACCCATGGCGACGGGTGGCGCTTCAGGAGGAACCGGAGGGGGTGCCACCGGGGGAGCCGGAACGGGTGGTGCTTGGGAGGGCCCGTGGCCACCTGCCGAGACGTATCGAAACCCCATTCTTTGGCAGGACATCGCCGACCCCGAAGTGATTCGAGTAGGCGACGTCTTTTATTACACGGGGTCGAACATGCATCTTTCGCCGGGCGCGCCGATCCTACGTTCGTACGACTTGGTCAACTGGGAGTTCGCCGGACACGCCATCCCATCCCTCGACTTCGGCGAAAGCTACCGTCTTGAAAACGGAAAACGCGCGTACATCGGGGGCGACTGGGCATCCACGCTCCAGTTTCGCGAAAGCGAGCAGAAGTTCTACTTCCTCGCGTGCATCCGTACGGGTCAGACCTTCGTCTGGAAGGCAGACCAAGTCGAGGGCCCCTGGGAGCGAGGTCCGGCGGTGGGGAATTGCTACTACGACGCGGGGATGCTCATCGACGAGGACGACACGATCTACGTCGCCTACGGTCACGGCAACATCAGCGTTGCCGAACTCAACGATGACGCGACGGGGCAAGTCCGCGCGCAGCAAGTGTTCGAGACCCCGGGCAACATCGGAACCCTCGAGGGGTCGCGCATGTATCGCGTCGGCGACTACTACTACATTTGGGCGACGCGCCCCGCCAATGGGCAGTACGTCCTTCGCTCGACAGATCCGATGGGACCTTACGAAGTGCGCGAGTTCCTGTTGAATCTCCAGGGTCCCGTGCAAGGGGCCGGGGTGCCGCATCAAGGTGGCCTGGTGGAGACTCAGAACGGCGATTGGTACTACATGGCCTTTGTCGATGCCTACCCGGGGGCGCGCATGCCCGTGCTCGCGCCAATCACCTGGGAAGACGGTTGGCCCGTGCTCGTCGAGGTAGACGGAAGATGGGGTGCGGAGTATCCGTATCCGGACGTTCCTCGTCCTCCGCGTCTGATGGCGCCGCACACCGGGGTAGACACCTTCGAGGACAGCGTGCTTTCCCATGCTTGGGAGTGGAATCACGAACCCGACAACGAAAGATGGTCGTCGGGGGCCGGGCTCACGCTCGAGACAGCGTCTGTGACCGACGATCTCTACCAGGCGCGCAACACCCTCACGCGTCGCATCATCGGTCCCGCCTCCTCGGCCACCATCAAGATGAACGTCGCAGACATGCAGGATGGTGATGTGGCCGGGCTCGCTCTGTTTCGACATACGGCTGGCTACGTCGGAGTGAAACGGTCGGGGGGAGCAAGCACGCTCGTCATGCGAAATGGCCTCGCTCTGGAGAAAGGTTCCTGGAACACGGTGAGCACCGGGAACGAGGTTGCGTCTCAGCCGCTTTCGGGTGAAGAAGTCTGGCTGCGCGTTTCCGCTGACATCACTCCCGGTCCGAATCGACAGGCGAGCTTCTCCTACAGTCTGGACGGCATCACCTTCCAGCCGTTTGGCGAGACGCACACGATGGACAACGATTGGCAGTTTTTCATTGGCTATCGGTTTGCCGTCTTCAACTACGCAACGTCTTCCCTCGGGGGCTCGGTGCACGTCGAATCCTTCGAAATCGCACTCGACGATTGACGACGGCTCCAGCCGACCATCGTCTCGCCTCCGTGGGTTTTCGTCACGATTGCTTGGGGGGGGTCCACTGTCGCGGAAAATTTCTGACGACCCGAGGCGAACTCGCTCAGCTTCCTGCCCCTCTTGGTTCGTAGTTCGCTCTCAGGGTGAGTCATCGAGTCTCGAAAACGCTTCTCCGTCGGTTTTTCTGCACCACGGTCGCTGGTTTAGTGCAGCTCTTCGGAAGTGTGAGCGCGAGCGCCGCGGATCTGACGGAGGTGAGCGGCTGGGAGATTGCCGGTCTGCCCCAAGACATCGGCATGTATGCCTACGTGCCGGACGCGGTGGTGGAGAATCCCCCTCTCTTGGTCCTCATTCACTATTGCGGGGGAACGGCGCCGGCGGTGTTCGGCCAGGCGCAGGGCGGAGGGATTGTATCCGCTGCGGATGAGCATGGCTTCATCATCATCGCGCCAAGCAGCGGTCGTTGTTGGGATATCGTTTCTGATGCGACACGCACACGCGAAGGGCTCGGAGACAGCCACGCCATCAGACAAATGGTGAGCTTCGCCGTGCAGACCTACGGAGCAAACCCGGACCGCGTCTATGCGACGGGGAACTCGTCGGGTGGCATGATGACTCAGCTTCTTCTCGGTCTTTACCCCGAAGTCTTCCGTGGAGGCTCTGCGATGGCTGGCATGCCGGCGGGGTGTCGCGGGGACAACGAGTCGGGTGACGGCGGTGGCTATAGCGGCGCCTGCGCGGGAGGAAACGTCGACCGGACACCCGAGCAGTGGGGTGCCGTCGTCGATTCCCTCAGCCCCGGTCACACTGGCCTCCGTCCTCGCGTGCAGCTCTTGCACGGTGACCAGGACAACATCATCAGTTTCAAGAACCACACCGAAGCCATCGACGAGTGGACCTACGTGCTCGGGCTCTCGGAAGCGCCCGATGAGGAGAGCATGGACATCACGCTGGGCCAGCACGACGCGATTCGACGAACATGGATCGGCGAATGCGGTCTGCCCGTACTCGACGCATTCACATCCCTCGGGGGGGACCACGGACCTTCCGATGCACTCTTTCCGGCGCAGTACGTGATTCCGTTTCTCGGTCTCGACCAACCCGGTCCGGTCGATCCGTACGTTGAAGCCTGCGAGGCGCTCATGCCCGATGGAACCGGAGGCGCGGACGGAGCCGGAGGAACCGATGGCTCGGGGGGCGCCCTGGTAGCGACCGGCGGGACGGGGGGGGCACCATCCGGCACTGGGGGTGTGGCTGCGGGGGGCACCGGTTCCGGTGGTATCGATGGCTCAGGTGCGGGGGGAACCGCCGTCCCGCCATCTACGGGTGGCGCGACGCCGAGCGACGACCCGCCCGCGCCCACAGATTCGAATTCTTCTTCTGGGCCCTCGACCAAAGGGAATTGCTCCTTCCGTCCGGGTTCGAAGGGCCCCTACTCGTTCGGACTCCTCGTTGGGGTTGCTCTGTGGGTTCAGAGGCGGCGTCGCCGCGCGCTCACTTCTCGGCTCCGCTGAGTGAGAAGCAGACGCCAGGGAAACTTCTCATGAAACGAGAAGTTTCCGAGGATCTGAAATCTGAGCCGGGTGCTGTGAGTCGCGCCACGAATTCATATGACACGCACCTTTCGACCTCTAGCGGGTCTGCTCACGCTTGTCGTTGCGGGCTGCGCAGCCAATGACGGCCAGGATTCGGACTCCGACATGAACAACCCTGGCGTCGGTGGAAGTGACGTTGCGAGCGGTGGCGGGAGCTCCGGAGGGGTACCAGGCGTCGGCGGTAGCCTGACGGGCGGCGCTCCCGGTAGCGGAGGCATGAGCACGGGCGGCGGCGGACTGAGCTCTGGGGGGGACTTCGGGTCGGGCGGAGATGTCGGAGTTGGCGGAGAGCCTTTCGGAACCGGCGGCAATTTTTCAACGGGAGGCGACACTGGAACCGGCGGTCTGCCCAGTTCGGGCGGCGATTCGGGTGCCGGCGGCAGCGTGGGAACCGGTGGAGATACGGGCGCCGGTGGCCAGCCGAGCGTTTGCAACGATCCCGGCGGACAAGTGTGCAACAGCTACCAAACCGGTCAGCACTGTGGCCTCACGTTCGAGATTTGGACCGACAGCAATTCGGCCTGCATGACCAACACCGGGGACGGGTTCTTGGCGGTGTGGGACGAAGGCGACATGAACTATCTCGCGCGCAAGGGCGTGCGACCGGGATCGGACGCGCCCATCGTCACCTACAGCGCAGACTACAATCCGAACGGGAACTCGTACCTGGGTGTATATGGATGGACGACCGATCCGCTCATCGAATACTACATCGTCGATAGCTGGGGTTCCTGGCGTCCACCAGGAACCGACGTGATCGGAACGGTGACTGTCGATGGCGGTACGTATGAGATCTACCGCAGTCTGCGCGAGAACCAGCCGTCAATCTTGGGGACCGCCACGTTCTGGCAGTACTGGAGCGTACGCACGCAAAAGCGCACGAGCGGGACCATCACCGTGAAGCCACATTTCGATGCCTGGGCGGCTTTCGGTCTCACCCTGGGTGACTTCTACGAGGTGTCCATGTTGGTGGAGGGCTATCACAGCTCCGGCTCTGCCGACGTGGTGGTCTCGTTTCAGTAGCGCCTCACTCGGGGCGACGCGTGGCGCAGCGGCGCCGCGCATCGCCCAACACACCTCGTTCATCCCAGGTCGTCTTCTTCCACGACGTACTGGCCGAAGTAAAAGTGTACCTTGTACTCGTCCGCTCGCCGTTGATCTCCGTTGTGTGTGACCACTTCGTCCCAAATCGGGAGAAGCTTCGCCCTCGTTTCGGCGAGAAGATTTCGAACGGTTTCTTCCTGGGGATGACCGGGCCACAGGCTGAAGGTGAGAGTAGTTCCGCCGATTTCGTCCTGCTTTGCCGAAGCGCGGTTGCCGCTGGAAATCTTCGCGGCGATGGCATTCAAAACTTGGCGATGGTGGTCGATGACCGCCGCTTCCCAACCCGCTGACTCACCCACGGGAATCAAAAGCTGCGTTGCTTCATAGACGTCTTCGGGACGAAGGGGAGTGCAAGTGATTCTCCCGCTGTGAAGGAGATCTTCCAGCGCCGCATCGATCTTTTGTTCGGCGACTGGCACGAGCTGAACGAGCTTGCTCTTCGGGACGGGCCCTTCTCGATAGATCTGGAGCCAGACCAACGTTGCGAGTGATTCCTCGGTCTCGTCTTCGAGCGCCGCACCCAAATCGTGGAGCTCTTCTTCGGTCGCAACGCGATACTTCGTTTGATCGCCTCTTCCCGAACGTACGATGAATCCGCTGTCGGCTAGGTCGTTGAGGATGCCCCGGACCGAGGCCGGATCATCGAACCTGAATCTCTCGAGCACCTGCCCACGTGTCGCCGGGCCAGACTCCGTGAGATACTCTTGCACGGCGCTCCACAGGGTCACCCCGCGAGATGTCGCCGACTCGCCGAGTCGGCGCACCTTTTCGCGATACGAACGGAGCGCCATCCCGAACATGTCTGCGATGACCTTCTTGCTGACTCCTTGGTTGGTCAGCTCGTCGACCAGTCCCGTGAACACCTCGTTGGCCACGTGACCGAGCGGTGAGCGCACGCCTTCAGCTGTCGACAGCCGCGCAATCAGGACTGTGGTTTGTCTTACGATCGCGTCGATCAGTACTTGCGTTTCCATATGCTCGTCGACCCCGCGTTAGACGAGCGCCGTGCGTCCTGTCAGTATGGACGGGCCTGTCCACCGATCGAGGGGAGAAAAATTGCCCCTCGTGGTGACAGTTTCCGGTCCAGCTGGGTGACGCTGGGCCGACGACCTTTCGTTCTCCGAGAGAAAATTACATCGCTAGATGGTCAAAGATGTCCTCCCTTTGGTGCAACACTTCGAGGGCGCGCTACTGAGCTCCGGATTTGCCACAAGACTCCAAATTCGGGAGCCATTTCAACCTCAATAGGCCACAATGATGAGGCACCATGAATAGTTCGGGTCGGCCCGATCCAGATTGACGCCCCTGGATCGGTCGCTGCTTGCTGTTCATGTCCATCCAACTCCGCTTCGAGAGACTCCGGCGGAAGGTCACATGAACACAGGCACGAGATGCAACGAATGAGGACAAAAGGGTTCCGTGAGCCGTCGGGACGCTTCCATGCGGCTCAGGCAATGAGCCTTGCCCTGCTCGCGGTGTCTTCTCTGACCGTGGGCTGTAAGAGCGAGGGTCCTCCCAGTACCAGCAGCCAAACCAACTGGCTCGTCAGTTGCCAGAGCTCGAGCGAATGTGGCGATCTCGAGTGTGTGTGCGGCACATGCACGCTCGATTGCTCGACGATGCGCTCCTGCGCCGAGCTGGAGGGGGCGACCTGTGTCGCGGCGAATAGCCCAGGCGCGGTGGCTCTCTGCGGTGGGGTGAGCTCTCCGGCCGACGTGTGCGCGATCCCGTGCGATTCGGGGTCGTGCCCCCAAGGGACGTCTTGCGTTGCCGGGATTTGTTCGCCCGACGTCACGCCCTCCACTTTCGTGACGATCGACACGTCCACCAAGCACCAGACGCTGATTGGATTCGGTGCCAGTTTGGACGAAGACGAGGAGACCATCGGCTCCCACCCAGAGCGCGATGCATTGCTGGACGCGCTATTTCAGCAATCCGGATTTCGCATGGTGCGGGTGAAGAATCGCTTCGACACTGGAGCCGAGGACCTGCAGCCTACCATGACCCTCCTTTCGGAGGCCGCCACCCGTCTCGGGAAGTCGCCGACGGTATTTCTCTACTCGACCACACCACCGGCTCGCTTGAAGGCGAACGGTAGCCGTACCTGTACTGGCGTCGACGTGGGTTGCACTCTGGCTCGAACACCGGACGGAGGGTTCGACTACGCCGGGTTCGGTGAGTATTGGCGTGCCTCCCTGCAGGCCTACCAAGATGCGGGACTGACTCCGTCGTTCGTCAGTATTCAATCGGATGCCGACTGGCTCCCGAACGAGTACGAAGCAGAGGCCTGCCGCCTCTGGGCCACCGAAGGTCCCCTCGACACCACTCTTCCCAGCGGCGAAGTCGTTCAGGCTGAGTTCGCCGGATACCTCGAGGCGCTGAGCGCGGTGAAGGACGCCCTAGCTGGCATGCCGACTCCGACTTTCGCAGCGCCCGAGGCCGGAAGCCCCGTGATGGTCTCAGGATACATGGACGCCCTCTCGAGCTCGGACTACGGCGCCTTGGCGTTCCATCTCTATCTGGAGCAACCGATCGGCGGAGACTATCAGTTCCTCGACGCGGTCGGCGGTATCGTAGATGAGGACGGTCATCCGGCCATTCAAAGCGAAATGGCGGAGAGCGGCTTGAACACCGCTGCGCTCGTTCACCACACGCTCGTTCGAGCCCAAGCGAGCGCCTATCTTCAGAGGAACTTCGTCTCCACCGATCTCAGCGAGGAGTCGCACGGATTGGTTGGGCTAGCCGGCGACACTTTCACGCTCCTGCCCGCCTATCACGCGCTCACGCACTACGCTCGCTACACGGATGAGGGGTGGAGACGAGTCGACGTGGACCACGACGACGTCGCCGTTCTCGCTTCTGCTTGGATTTCCCCGGACGAGGATCAACTGACCGTCGTTCTCGTCAATCCGTACGACATGCCCGCTGCAGTGGAGATACGCGTCGGTGCCGAATTCGGTTCCGGCTTGGAGGACGCAATCGTCACCCGGACCGCCTTTGCTGGCGCGGAGCGCTCGGCAGTCCTTGGTCAGCTCCCGTCGACTGGCGTGGTGCAGGTTCCGAGCCGCTCGGTCGTGACTGTCGCAACGCCCTAGACAACGAACCATGACGCCCGGCCGGAACGGAGGGAGGACAAAACTGCCTCTCCCCAAAGCCGTTGCTCATCCGTCATCCTCACGGAGCCATGCTCCATGTTTTCACGCGAATTGCCTCCGTTTTCGTCCTCGTTCCAGCGCTCTGTGGGAGCTTCGCATGCACAAGTGGGGATGGTTCCGGCGACACCAACGGCACCGGTTCGATGGAGAATCTGGGCGAGACCGGCGGGTCCGGGGGGGGCAGCGGCGGTGATGTCTCGAGCGACGGAGGCGCGCCCGGTAGCGCGGGCGGAGCGACTGGCGGTTCGGGAACCGGAGGATCACCGGGTTCCGGTGGCCAGGGCGCTGGCGGGTTTCTTGGTGGTACCGGAGGCGCGTCGACTGGGGGCGCCGGATCTGGCGGGGAGGCCGGTAGTGGAGGCTTCACCGGTACATGTACCGACTCGGAAGAGTACGCGACCGACTCTGGAAGCGGATCTCACAATGTCGTCATCGAAACCAACAGCGATCCCGGCATCGACGAGGGGACGATCTACAGACCTGCGACTCTCGGAGGCGCGGAGAAGTTTCCGATTTTCGTGTGGGGCCAGGGAGGGTGTTCTCAGGATGGCCTCTCCAACCGAGCGGCGATGGTGGAGATCGCATCCCACGGCTACGTCGTCGTTGCCGATGGGGTCCCGATGGGCCAGGGCAATCGCGGTCAAACGGGGAACACGGTCGCGATGGGTGAGCCACTCCTCGCGTACGTACAGTGGCTGATCGAGGAGAACGAAAAGCCGTGCAGTGCTTTCTATCAGAGTATGGACACGACCAAGGTGGGCGCGAATGGCTTTTCGTGTGGGGGGTTGATGGCGACAGGCACATCGGGTGATCCCCGCATTTCCACCTGGGGTCACACGAGCAGCGGACTCTTCTCGGCCAACCAGGCTTTGTACGATGCGATCCACACCCCCGTGCTCATCTTGACCGGTTCCGAGGACAGTCTGGGGGCCAATGACAACGGTCGCCGGGATTACGAAGACATCAGTTCGAGCCAGAGTGTCCCGATCATGTTCTTCGAGAAGGACGGGGCAGATCATGGGGGCGACCTCTGGTCGCAAAACGGCGGAGAATTCACGGCGGTGCTCGTTGCTTGGCTCAACTGGTGGCTCAAGGGCGACGAAACAGCCACCGGCAAGGGCGCCCTGGTCGGGGACAGCTGCTCCTACTGCAGCGATCCGAGCTGGGAAGTGCTTTCCTCGAACGTGCCCTGACGAATCCCGGGGCTCCTCCGGAGCGCCGTTTAGCATCACGGGAAATTTCGGCTGCAGGGGGGCGAGCGAACTCAGCTTCCGACCCGGCCGGGATTGGTGTTCCCTGAAAGTAGGCGCGCCCACTCCTGGGTCGGGTGCGTCCCATTTGGTGGAACGGAATCGGGATGAGTCGCGCATCGAGTAAACTGAACAGTTGGGGAGCAATGCTCCTGCCATTGAGCTTTGCAGGTCTCTTCGCCTGTGAAGCCACCCTCAGCAGCGAACCCGGGGACGGAACTCCCCTCGGCCCTGACGGCAAGCCGATCTCGGGGGATGGCGACGGGCCTGGAGACGGAGACGGTCAAGGCGACGGCGACGGTCTCGGAGACGGTGACGCTCCGCGGGAGTTCGCTGCTTTCATGCCCCAGCCAGGACAACTACGTCGCCTCACCCGGACTCAGTTCCGAAACGCGATTTCCGATCTCCTCGGGGTTCGCATCGAGGTCGGAGACCTGGAGCCCGATAGCTACAGCGGTCATTTTTCGACTGTGGGTGCCAGCACCGTGGTCACCTCGCCCTTGGGTGCGGAACAATACCTCGACACGGTAGAAGACGCCGTCGGCGAAGCGTTCGCGGATGAAGCGGTCTGGACCGCCTTCCTCGGATGCACGCCGGCACCGGGTGACGAAACCTGTTTCCGCAGTTTTCTCGATTCAGTCGGCAAGCGAGCATGGCGCCGCCCCCTCGGTCCAGAAGAGATCGAGGACCTCGTCGCCGTCGCCAACGGGGCAGAGGCGGAGCTCGGGAGCGCCCTGGAGGGAACTCGTTGGGGAACCATCGCTTTGCTCTCGTCTCTGCATTTCGTTTATCGACCGGAGCTCGGCACGAGTGGTGCCGACGGTCTACGCGTCGGAGGCTACGAGATGGCCGCCCGCCTGGCGTTCCTCATCTACAATAGTCTTCCGGACGCCGAGCTCCTCGCGGATGCCGAAAGCGGTGTCTTGAACACCGTTGATGGAGTGGTGGCCACTGCAGAGCGAATGCTGGATTCACCACGCGGGCGCGAAGCGGCGGCGTCCTTCGGGGAAGACTACATGCGCTTGGATCGGATCGCCGGGCAAGCAAAGGATCCGGGGCTGTACCCCGCGTACAATCCGGCCTTGAAGGAAGCCATGCGCCTCGACATGCGCGAAACTTGGGCTCAAGTGGGGTTCGACGACGACGCGAGTCTGCTCGAACTCTTCGCCACCCGGCGCGTGTATGCGAATGCGGAGCTAGCGAGCCTCTATGGACTCGACGCCACTGGGCTGGACTCGACGACGTACGACACGCTCGAACTCCCGGCGGACGGCCCGCGGGCGGGGATCTTGAGTAAGTCGGGATTCCTCTCCCAGTTCGCCAACCAGATCGAAGGCTCTCCGACTCTGCGTGGGAAGTTCATTCGTGAGGCATTGATGTGTCAGTCGGTCCCATTGCCTCCCGAAGGGGTCGCACTGGAGCTGCCGGAAGCGAATCCCGACCAGCCGACGACCAAGCGAGATCGCCTCGCAATGCACAGTACGGAGCCGGTCTGCGCCAACTGTCACCTGATGATGGATCCCCTCGGGCTGCCTTTGGAACAGTTCAACGCAATCGGCGAGTTCCGGACGACCGAACTCGGCCTCACCATCGATTCCTCGGGTGAGTTCGACGGGGTCCCCGTCGAAAACGCCGCCGAGCTCGGTCAAGTGCTCAGCCAAAGCGATTCGGTCGCTGAGTGCCTGGTCGAAAAGTACTTCTCCTACGCGCTCGGTCGCCCCGAGCTCAATACCGACCTCGGGACCATCTACCAGCTGGCCGAGACCTTTTCCGACTCTGGCCACCGCATGCGCGAGCTCATCCTTTCCCTCGTAGCGAGCGACGCCTTTTCCAAAGTAACGCCTCAGCCCGAATGAAGTCAGACCCATGAAAGCAATGAATCGACGTACCGTTTTGCGTGGCCTCCTCACCACGGGTGCCAGTGTGTCCATTGGCCTTCCGCTTCTCGAAGCGATGTTGAACGAAAGCGGCACGGCTCTGGCCCAAACGAACACACCTCTTTCCCCGCTGTATGTAACGTGGTTCTTCGGCAACGGGACTCTCCCGGGACTCTGGAAGCCGAGCGTTACTGGGGCGGGTGACGACTGGACCCTCAGTCCACAGCTCGCGGCCCTTGCTGATCACAAGTCGCATCTCACGGTCGTCTCAGGCCTCGAAGGTAAGCTCGTGGTTCCTGGGGTCGAACATCCGACGGGTTCGGCCGCCGCAACGGTGGGCGCACCACTGAACGGAGACACGGTCATGGGAAAGTCCATCGATCAGTACGTCGCCGACGCCATCGGCGGAGATTCCCCGTTCGCCTCATTGGAGGTTGGTGTGACGCCGGCGACCCCCGGCGGGAATCAGGATTCACTCCACACCGTCTCCCATAGCGGACCGAACTCACGCAACAATCCCGAGTACGACCCCCGCGCGGTATTTTCACGGATTTTTGGCGGTTTCGAACAGCCCGTGGACGACGAGGCTGCGATCGAGGCCGCAAAGATGTCACGCGTCCGAAAGAGCGTCCTCGACGCCGTACTCGTCGACGGGGCTCGCCTTCAGCAGCGCTTGGGAAGCACCGACCGCCAGCGCGTCGAACAACACCTCGAAGCGATTCGTGCTGTCGAACGACGGCTCGATGGTCTCGACGTGGATCCGGGGCCGGGGGCCTGTGCCGAACTAAGCGAGCCGACGGTGGGCCCCGACGGATCGAGCGAGGCGCCACCCGAAGTGAACTCAGCGATGGCAGAACTCACGGCGCTGGCTCTCGCCTGCGAGCGGACGCGGGTAGCGAGCTTCATGTTCAGCGTACCAGCTGCGCACGTGTACTACCGGCATCTCGCGAGCAACATGAACGCGGACTTTCACGATACGATTTGTCACACGGACGCGGGAGACGCATCGAATCAGCCACGCGTTGATACGGGGGTGCAGTACACCATGCGCTGTCTGAACGAGTTCTTGACGAACCTTTCGAGCACCCCGCACGGTGACGGTACCCTTCTCGACCAAGCGCTCGTGTACGTGACCTCGGACACGGCGTGGGGGAAGATCCACGACCGAACCGAGTGGCCGGTCCTCTTCGTGGGCAAGGCTGGCGGACGGCTGCGCGGCAACGAGCATCACAATTTTCACGGGGAAAACCTGAGTCGGGCGCTTCTCACAGTCGCGAACGCCATGGGCCTACCGCTCACCGAGTTCGGATCGGGGAACGGCCACACGAACTCCGTGCTTCCCGGGATCCTCGTCTAGGTCTGCTTTTCGTTCGCTCGTAGGTTCTTGGCACAATGTCCTGGGAATTTTCCAAGCGGGTCTGAGGGCAGGGGGACAAAGCAGCCCCTACTCGGGGCGCGCGGGGCTTCTGTAGTGTCGCGAGCGAAGCCATGCGCCCATCTCATCGTCTTGCCCTGTCCAGCCCAGCTCAGTCCGCGCGCCGTTCCACTTCGACTTTGGTGTGCGTCTCCTACGCCGCCGTCATTTTGATGTCTGCGGCTTCCTGTTCCTCCGACGAAGGCGGGCGAACGAGTGAGAGCTCGGGAGGAGACACGAGCCTACCCGCCGACAGCTCCGTAGGAGGCAGCAGTACAGGCGGCTCGGGAACAGGGGGCGCCGATGCTGCCGCCGGGGGAGCATTTGATCCAGTGGGGGGCGCGCCTCATGCAAGCGGCGGCTTCGAGAGTAGCGGAGGAGCTCTGGGTAGCGGAGGACAAGTCGTCGGAGATGGCGGAAGCGGCGGAATGCCTTCTACGCCGCCGAGTGCGAGCACAATCATTCCGGATCCGTCTTGGGATTGTGGTGCGCCCACTGGGCTCGTGCCCCCGGAGATGGGACAGCTCGTTTTCGAGGCGACCCTCGAAACGGAAGACCCGATGGTCGTGGGTGCGACTCCCTTCGGGAACCGAAGGGTCATCGGGATTTCGGGTGGGACGTTCAGCGGTGAGGGGATCTCCGGTGAGTTTCTAGAAGGAGGGCTGGATTTCGAGCTTTCACTCGCGAGTGGTTCGATGGAGATGGAGCAGGTGGCGATGCTTCGGACCTCGGGCGGGGATTTGGTCTATCTCCGAACCTGCGGCGTGTCGCCTCAGGGCGACTCCGTGGTGCGCTTCGTTCCCGATTTCGAGGCACCAAACTCGAGTCCGGTAGCTTGGCTCAACTCGGGGGAATTCGTGGGCACGCGAGAGTTCGACTCGGCCACGAACCAGATGCAGATCTCGGTATACGACGTATCGGCGGTCACCCCACCTGCTGAACAGATCGTTCTTTCGGATCCACCCGAGGCCCCTCATCAGCCGTGGGGATGCGTTTCACATGATGGTGTCCAAGGTGCGGAGCTCTTCACCGAGACGGTGACCCTGGGAGCTTCCCTTTCAGTGGGGGAGAGCAAGCGAGGAACTCGCAACGTGATTCCAATCACGGGCGGAACGGTGACGGGTGGCTTCAACGGTATCGTCGTTCCCGGCGGCGCCGACTACCAGCTCATTTCTGGCGGCGCGACGCTCGATGCTCGCTACGTTCTCCAGGCCGACGACGGCGAATATCTCATCGTGCGCAACTGCGGTCCGGCGAGCGCTTTGATTCCGTTTTTCGAAGCGCGCGTGGATGGTGAGTACGACTACTTGAACTCCGGTCGATATCGGAGTTCGCCGCCTGGTGGTGCCAACGGCGGAGTCAGCATTACCTTCTACGAAGCAAACTGACGAAGAGTAGCGACGGTCGTAGACAAGACGAGTGTCCGATGACTTTCGACCTTTGCGAGTGCCCTAGGTGCGGCGACGGGTGAAGCTCGTCCGACGTGTCTGAAAACTTGCAGCTGCGTTGTCGTCGCAGACTCAATCGAGGTCCGTACGGCCCACGTTTGGACAAACGAGAGCTCGTCTGTCCGAACGAGTAGTCCGGAGTGCCGAACTTCGTCGTACACGAGTGCCTGTCGGTAGTGGCCCGGCTCCGCTCAGAAGACCATGCTTGGAGTGGGCCGAACGAGCCGACTCGTCCCCTCGAAAGTTCGATCATCATGACAATCCGCCTCACTGCTTTCTCTTTTTCGTGTCTCCTGTTCGCCGGCATGTCCGCTTGCAGCGGCACATCCACGACGACCGACGACGATGGCTCCACGGGAGGTGCGCCGGCTGCGAGCGGCGGTCTCTCGAGCGGCGCCGGTGGCCTTGCATCGGGAGGCTCGACGCCGGCTGGGGGCAGCGGGGGCCTTTCCCAAAGCGGAGGCGCGCCAGGCGCGGGCGGAAGCAGCACGGGCGGGGGGCCGAGCGGTGGAGCGCCGTCCACCGGGGGCGGCGAGGGGACAGCACCCGCGGGCAGCCCCGTGGACCGCTATGGGCACCTGAGCGTCAGCGGCAGCGGGTTGGTAGATGAGGCGGGCATCCCCGTGCTGCTGAACGGTCCGAGCAGTATGTGGCTGAACTGGGATGACGCGGACTATGCCACCAACATCGACGGTCTCAGGTTCATGCGCGACAACTGGGGCCTCGAAGTCTTCCGAGTTGCGATGGGGATCGAGCCCATGAACGCCTACCTCGACGATCCAGAGACCAACGAAGCCAAGGTGCGCGCCGTCGTCGAAAACGCCATTGAGCTGGGCGTCTACGTCATCATCGATTGGCATGATCACGCGGCCGAAAACCACCAGTCACAAGCCC
Source organism: uncultured Polyangiaceae bacterium (assembly GCA_965652275.1). GTDB lineage: Bacteria > Myxococcota_A > Polyangia > Polyangiales > Polyangiaceae > NIC37A-2. The sequence goes on from CBFGUR010000005.1 coordinate 41,468, forward strand.
AAGGGTTCTTTACCGAGATGGCCGAGGCATACGGCGCGCACCCCAACGTCCTCTACGAGGTCTACAACGAGCCCCTCGACCTCAGCTGGGGCGGTGTCCTCAAGCCGTATCACGAAGCGCTCGTCAGCACGATTCGTCAGAGTGACCCCGACAACGTCATCATTCTCGGGACGCCGAATTGGTCCCAGGATGTCGATGTGGCGGCTCAGGATCCGATCAGCGGAACCAACCTGATCTACACGCTCCACTTTTACGCCTGCGATCACACCTCCTGGCTTCGCGACAAAGGAAACACTGCGCTCGCTGCTGGACTGCCTCTCTTCGTTACCGAATGGGGCGCCACCGCCGCTGATGGCGGACTCGATGGAACCGTGTGTGAGTCCGAAGCGCAGGCATGGATCGACTGGATGAAGCAAAACGCTATCAGCTGGACCGCCTGGAAGCTCGACGGCTGCACGGATTCGAGCTGCTACTTCGTCGACCGAAACGTATCGCCGAGCGGAGGCTGGACGGCCGCCGATCTCAATGGCCACGCACCCTTCGTGATTCAGAAAATGCAGGAGTGACGCGACGACTTCGCGGCGGTCAGGCGTGGACCTCGGTGAGACGGCCGCCTCCCGCTCCGAAGTCCTCGGTGGGGACCCCGCTCGCATCGAGGATCGAAGCCAAGAGCTGAGGCGTGCGGCGGATGCTGGAGGAAAAGTCCATGAATTCACCGTTCTTGAAGTAGCCGCGCGCACTTCCCGCGCACACGATGGGCAGATCGCGGAAGGTGTGCGATCTACCGTCAGCGACCGCGTTGGTCGTCATGATGATCGACTTGTCGAGGAGACCGTAGTTCTTGAACGACTCGACGACCTTCGAAAACGTCGTCATCCGGATGAGGTCGATCTCCCGGTGGGCTTCGCGCGCGAACTCATCATCGCCCACCGACGCATCGCTGTTCGTCTGATGGCTGATCTTGTGGAACGTATTGTACGGTCCCATCGCGTTCGTCATGTAAGCCGTTCCGTCCGTCCCCGAACCCCACTGGAGCGCGGCGGTGACATTGGCGCCACAGGCGAAGGTGAGTGCGACGGTTTCGGCGTGGAGCGCTACCAAGTCCTCGATCATGTGAGAGTTCGCGTTGAACTGGATCCCATCGCGGAAGGCGTCGAGGGCGGTCATTGTTTGGGGCGAGATGTTGCAACCGTAGAACTCTCCCGTTCCGTCGTTGATCTCGTTCATCATCCCGCCGGTGCTCATGAGATGCTCCTCGATCTGGCGGATCCCTGCCATGTGATCGCGCAGCTTCTGCTTGTCGGCGGCGCTGAGCTGGGGAAGATTGACGAGGTGGTTGAACTCGCCCAGCACGAGATCGTTGGCGCTCTTCTTTCGGAGAAGGAGGGCATCGAGGGTCGTCGGATCGCCCGCGCCGCCGCCAGTGCCCGTGTTCCCACCATCGGTCGAGCCGACCCCCATCAGCCGACTGAAGGTCATGTAGGGATTGAGTTCGGCCGATCGCGCGGGCGTCATCGCAGCGGTAAACGAAAAGCGCTCGGGGATGAACGCGTTCTGGACGCCCGAGTACAGGTTTAGCCCTTCGACTCCAGGCGGGTTGAGTGCTTCCGAGATCACCCAATCTGCCGAGGGCCCGCCGCTCAGAGAGTTATTACCCGTCGAACCCGGAGCGATGCCCGTGATGGCCTGAACGCATCCTTGGGCGTGGCCGCAGGCGCCGGGATTCCCTCCCGGATAAGCGAGACCTCGGAGTACGAGGAGATCCGAAGCGTGGTTCGACAGAGGTTCGAGACTCGTGCCCACCATTGTTGCCGCGGAGAGCGGGCCCACCTCGGTCGGCCAGAAGCTGTCTTGAATGACGCCGTTTTGCAGCAGCAAGAAGAAGCTGAACACGGGGTTCTCGTCCTGCGCCCATGCGGAGCGTTCGGGCAAACTCTCAAGGAAGGGCAAACCAATGGCGATGCCACCGGCTCCGCGGAGGAAGGCACGCCGGTTCACTCGGCGTCGCTTTTTCGTGAGCATCAGTTGACCTCCGGTCGTGAGAGGAAGGTGGGACTTTTGATGACCTCCCTGAGGAGTTGCTTGATCGATCCAGCGCTCGATTGGCTGACCCCGGCAAGATTCAAGAGGAGAGGCTGGTCGTCGATCGTGATGTCTCGTCCGAGGGCGTAGCTCACCAAACTCTTGGCCAAACACATGTGTGCTTCTTCGCTCTGGGAGATGAGATCCATGAGTTCGGGCGCGCCATCGAACGACACCCAGGGTTCGCCGTCGTCCCCGAACGGATAGGAAGACGTCGTGTCGACCGGCTGTCCGTTGTCCACCGTTCGCTCGCGCCCCAGACCGTCGAAGTTCTCGAATGCGTACCCGAGATTGTTGATGTATATGTGACAACCTTCGCCGCAGGTGCCCCAACCCGTTGACACCTCGATGTGCTGCCGGTCGGTCCGGTTCGGATCCGGAGGCGGAAGAGCAGGGACTTCAATGTCCTCTGGAGCTACGAGTTCAGCGCACATCACTCTGAAGGTGATTGGGATCCCTCGGTGAATCGCGTCAGAATGCGATCCGGCGCCGGTCACCATCTGATACGGTACTTGAGAAAAGTATCCCGGGCGCTGGGGACCGAGGTCGAACAGCGCGGGCGCGTCTGGGGCAGGAGAAATGCCATAGAACTCGGCCAGAAGCGGGCCTACGAAACCCTCGGTCGAGTTCAGTACCGCTCTGAGGCCCAGCTCGCTTTCGTAGATGTGCTCGAAGAAGAGCTCCGAGACCAAACGCAGCTCATCGTTCAGCTCGGGGCTCCACATCGGGTCCTCCTTCAGCACGTCCTCGTACCGACTGAACCAGAACAATTGCGAGTAAAGATCGACGATCATCTCCGTGGCGCGTGGATCGCCGAGCATTTCCTCGGCCACGTCTGCGACGCCGTCGGGAGAGTCGAACTCACCGGCGGCAGCTCGATCGAGAAGTGAGTCGTCGGGTGAAGTCCCGAGGATCCAGAACGAGAGCTTGGAGATGACCTCGTAGCCGTTGAGCGGCGCACCATCCGGGGTGAGTTCGGAGCGGTAGAGAAAGTGCGGACTTTGCAGCATCACTTCGAGGACGAGGTTCGCTCCTTTCTCGAAGGCGCTCGCATCGCCCGGGAGGCTAACGCCGACGTCGTAAACCACTTCGTAGGATGCAACCTCGTCCTCGGTCAGGGGTCGCCGGTACGCACGTCGACCGAGGGTGCGAATGAAAGTGTCCGCGTCGGAGCCCGCGTCGATTCTCGAAAGGGCATCCGAGTCGGCGGACTGTTCGAGGGCCACTTCAGCTGCCGCAAGCTGATACGACTCGCGCATGGCGTTGTTGACGATGAGGACCCTCTCGTTGTTGTCGAACAACGTGAACCCGCGCACTGGGTCCAGGAACGTGTCCGCCTGAGAGGCAGGCTCGGGCAGCTTCAAGATCGTCTGCACCGCGTGCGCCCAATGTCGGTTCGTGAGCGGAACGACGCGGGAGTGGTCTGGCGCGTCGTCCCAATCGAACGGCGGCTTCGGCGGCCCCGAGGTCCCGTCGCCGTCACCTCCGACATCCCCGTCGCCATCGCCATCGCCATCTCCCCCAACATCGCCGTCCCCCGGGCCGTCCCCGTCCCCGTCGCCACCTCGAACCGAGGTATCGCCGTCACCGCCGCCAGGGTCCTGGCTGAACAATCCGCCGCACCCCGAAACGGAAGATATGAACAGGCAAGCGAACCCAGGGGCGAGGATAGAATGAGACAAGGAGCGCGACGTTCCGGTGCCCCTCGGTGTTTCCTCATCACCACCCCAAAGGGTCCGTTTCGACATCGACGCTCACTTTCTCACGGTTGGGCCCGACCATTCGTCCTCATGGCACCCGTCCAGCGCCGACGATCGAGTCACATGGTTTTGGTCAGACGCAGAAGTCGCGCCACGAAAACCCGCCAAGGGTTCGGTGTATCAGTGAGTGGTGTGGGAGGTCCACGAAGGTTCAAGAAAGTCCTTGGCTCACCGCACCTGTTGGCTCACCGCGCCTGTTGACTCGCCGCACCCGCCCGTTCGACCCCTCTGTGTGTCCGAGGATCTCATGACACCGTTCCCAGTACGGTCAGAGCGATCCAGCCGTGCTCGGGAGGACCGTTCGCACGGCGTCTCGATGGGCACCCCGACGTTCGGACGGGGCAAGTTCTCCCGGGCCCCATCACGAGGCGAAGATAAAGTTCGATGCTCAGAACCCGAGGTCGTCGGCGTTCTCGGCAGTGATGTTCAAGATCTGATCGAAAACGATGTTCTTCTCCTCGGGGTCGACCGTGGCATCCCCGAGTCCTGGATAGAAGGTCTCCTCTTCGACATCCTCGCCGATCAGGATGCGGTGAGCCACCGCGACCATCGCGTAGCCGGCGTCCTGCGGATCCCAGAGGTAGGCCGCTTTTACGTAGCCATCCTCCATCAGCTGCCCCACCTGGCTGGGGATGGCGGCGCCGACGACGTTCACATCGTCACGACCGAGGTCACGCAGAGCGCGACCAGCGCCGATGGGCCCCTGGCTACCGAACGCCGCAATGCCTTTGAGGTCGGGGAACTCTTCCAGGAGCGTGTTCGTGGCTTCGAAGCAGGCATCCGCGTCCTCACCACAAGGCTCGCGGTCTTCGGCGCGCGCTGAGACCAGGGTCATGTCGGGGTAGTTCTCCTGTACGAACTCGAGCCCGTGGTCCGCCCAGAGGTTGTGCAGCCCGACATCGAAGCCGCCCACGAACACCGCAAACTCACCTTCCTCCCCCATCAACTCAGCGAGCTTCGTGAAGACTTGTTCGGAGTAGGCGGTGTTGTCGATGGTCTCGATGTCCCAATCTGCCTCCTCGGGGCTCGGGGATTCGTGCGTGACGACGACGATGCCCTCCTCGCGGGCGCGCCGAATCGCAGGATTCAAGAGCTCGATGTCCTGAGGAACGATGCCAATCGCTCCGACCCGGTCCTCGATCAGTCCCTCCACGATCCGGACTTGTTCCTGCGCTAGGTCGTCCCCCTCCGAAGGCCCGACCATGAAGGCGTTGACGTCGAAGTCATCCGCGGCGTTGCTGACGCCCTTTCCGAGTCGGTCGAACCACGGAATGCCCGTGATTTTGACGACCACAGCGATCTCGTTCGGGTCCGGATCATCCTTGTCGTTCGTGTCGTCGGGTGTTTCGGCGTTCGACTCGTCTTTGTCATCGCTGCAGCCCGAAAAACAAAGCGCGCTCAGGGAAAGTGCGCCAGTTACGAAGAATACCGATTGTTTCACCTTCGAGCTCCTTGAACGTTGGTCGAGCGGGCGGACTAGTAACCGAGCCACAGGTTGCTCGCCTGGACGGATCCATCGCTGTCGAACACCAAGTTGCCGTCCATGTCAATGGCGTACACATTGTATCGAGTCTGGGACCGATGGTCGGATGAGTCAAAGCTCAGTGGTCCTGCGGTGAGGTCCTCGACTTCCTCATCGCGGAATTCGTTCAATGCGTCTCGGATGTCATCACCTGTCGGACGAGTGCTGCCGCCGTCGAGCGCGCGTTCGACGGCTCGGTGCCACATCATGGCGGCCGCGTAGCCGCGGACGTAGTGGTGGTTTCTGTACTCCTCTCCCGCCTCGCGCGCGTCGTTGTGAACTCCCATCAAGTCGCTCATGCCCCGAGAGCGCTCCGTCTCCCCCCAAGCAAAAACTGGCGTGACGCCGATCAGGATTCCGTTGCATGCGTCTCCACAAAGCTCCGGTGTCTCTTCACTGAATCCCCACGGATTCGCTGCCAGCCGCACGGTCCAGCGGTCCTCCTCGGGCACCGACGCGTCGATGTTCGCTTGCACTCCCGGAACAGCCCGACCGACCAAGCTCGACGAAGCCACGCTGTTCCCCAGCCAAAGCCACGAAACAGGCTCGTAGCTCGGATCCGCCAATTTGGCGTCGATCTCCCACTGGAAGTAGTCGTCGAGGACGCCTTGGATGTTCTCCTCGTCGCCAGCGCCCACGGTCTGCTCGACACCGTTGATGTCACGACCCAGCTCGAGGCGGGCTTGGCTCCCGATCTGTTGCTTCACCGCAATCAGCGGATCTTCGCAGAAGTCGCAGTTATTGGCGCGATCCGCGACCAGGGCGACCCGTCCGCCCCCATGGTTGGAGATTGCCGCAAGGAGACCACGGGCGATGGTCGAATCATCCATGCCGACGAAAAAGACGTTGGGGTATCCGACGTTGCGCACATCGTCCGTGACGGATGACTCCGCTCCGTTGGCGGTCACGTGCGGGTGCGCCACCTCGCGGGAGACAGATTCTGGGCTCGCCAGAGAGCCCGAGGACGCTCCAGCAATCACCAACTTGCCTTCTTCTGCTAGGTCTCCTGCCACGCGCTTGACCGCACCCGTGCCAAACAGGAAAAGCGTCGAGACATCGTCCCACTCTTGTTTCGCAGCCCATCCGCCGATGACCTGTTCCGTCCGAACGGCGCTGTCGTCTCCCTCCCCGACCTCCAGATCGATCTCGCATCCCCGTATCCCCCCGGCTGGTCGACCGTTGAGCATTTCGATGTAGTCGATGATGCCTTGATTGTAGGAAGGTGCGATATCGCGAGCGCTGCCGCTACCGTCCGTGTCCGTGTCGGTCGTCAGCTTCACGTACAGCGTTCCCTCACACTCGCCCGGCGTCCCGTCGGAGGTATCATCAGGGGCCACCAACTTGGCGTCGGACTCGATGTCGAGCAAGTTGGCGCATCCAGTGACCACTGTGACGCTACCCAGCAAAGCCGACAGCCACGCGCCACCGAGAGCCCGGAAACCCGTGTGAACGCTCGCAGTTCGTTCCACGACCCATTCCGCCTTGTGACCCATGAGACGTGCCACCTAGAAAGCTCCGGCGAGTTGCAATCCAGCGCCACCAAAAGTGGGCTGAACGGCAAGTTCTAGACCGGACCGGCTCTGCGTTTTCGCAGAGTCTCGGTCGGCGGATTGAGTCCGTGGCGCGAACAAGATCATCCCCAAACCAATGACGGCGAGTGCACCCCCCGCGGAAACGGTAATTGTCGATGCGGTGGCCAGGTCGTGGGCCGTGTTCATCGAGTCGACCCCGCCCTGCGTCGTGCAATCGCCGCCGGTGCAGGTCTCCCGTGCCTCGTTGCGCTCGAGGAGCGCCCATCCGCCCAGTCCGAGTCCGGCACCGGTGACAATCAGACCCGTGATGCCGACGGCGTAGCCGATGGTCTTTTGCGTGCTGGGTCGAGAAATCGGACGCTCGCCCGGGGCAGCCTCGGCTGGCTCGCGTTGTTCTTCGGAGGGGGCGCCTTCGGCTGGCGTTGGTTCACGTTCTTGTGGCTTCGCCTGCTCCTCGGGCTCCTCTGACTCGTCACGTATTGCGGAGAGCACCCGAATGCGGGCAATCGATTTCTCGACCAACTCTTCCGTGACGTCCGGGGCCTTCAGGGCCTTTTTGTAGTATTCGAGGGCCCGGTCGGGCGCCGATAACTTGGTGTCGTAGATGCGTGCGACATTGTAGTAGATGGCGGCGGCTCGGTGCGCCTCCAGAGCTCGATTGTAGAGTTCGATCGCGGTTTCGTACTCCCCAGCCTTGTAGGCCTCGAAGGCCTCGAGGGCGAGTCGTTCGGACTCGGAGACTCGCTCGCTCGCTGAAGCTTGACCCGCATCACGATCGGGTTGTTCCGCGTCGGCTCGTCCGGGCGCAAGCAGCGCTGTGAGGAGCACGATTGCCCTCGCCCACATTGCCACCTTTCGAGTGCGGAGCCGGGCCAGAGCCGACCCGCGCCACCACGCCGAGTGATGCCTACTCGCGGAACCGAGGTCAGAGTCACTCGATGACATCGACATGGACCTTCGTTTCCGCACTCTCGTCGATGATTGGAATGTTCGGCTGGCGAGGGGCCGAAGCGGGATCTGCGGACGTTTTGGGTGCGGGTGCGCGCTGAGCCTTTGGAATACCGCGGGCGGCTGTTGGCTTGGGTTCGGTGGCGCGCACTCTTGGGTCAGGTTTGGCGGTCCCTTTGCCATTGCTAGCGACTTTGCCATCGCTCGAGCCTTCTCCCAAAGGAGCGGGTTCCGACGGCGTTTTGTCTGCTGGGGTGGGGCTCAGCGCCAGGGAGAGTCTCACGTTCTCCCCGTTCTTCGTCTCGACAGAGCTCGACGCTTCAATAAAGCCATCTTTGGACACCGTGACGCGATGCGTACCGAGAGCGGCGCGCGTGGTGAGAGGCGTTTCGCCGACTAGAGCGCCATCGAGTCGCACCGTGGCGGACGAGGGCACGCTCTCGATCGTGATGGCGCCCGTGGTTTCGGCGGGGACGTTCTGGGTGTTGTCCGGCATCACCCAGAGGGCGGCGGCACCGAGGAGTGCGCCTGTTGCAACGATGGCCCCCGCCACGAACTTACGACGGCGAGACGACTTTGCCATTCTTTGCAGGGTGCCACCGCTCGTGACGACGCCCGACGTACTCGCGACCGTCGGGATGCTCGACGGAAGCGGCAACTCGGTCGATTCCCTTTGACCGTTACCTCGGGGAGGCGTGCCAGCGACTACCTCTCGAATCCGATCGTTCAGCCGCTGTCGATCCTTCTCGAAGTGTTTCGCAATCGCGTCACCGAGGTCCGCGGTTGCGCGCGTGCGCTCTTGGCCGGCCAGGTACTCGTCCAGGGCGAGTCGCATTTCCTCGGCGGAGGCGTAGCGGTCGTCAGGGCTGCGCGCCGTCGCCTTCCTCACGATGGCCTCGAGGGCGGGCGGAATACCGCGGGCTACGCTGGAAAGCGCGGGGGGATCCTCGGACACGATCCGTTGCAGCTCCGTCATCGGATCGTCGTTCCGCATGCATGTTCCCGCGAGAAACTCCCACAGTACGACCCCCATGGAGAAAATGTCGGTGCGCCGATCCACCTCCGCGCATTGCGCTTGTTCTGGCGCCATGTACCCGATCTTGCCCTTGATGACGCCCACGTCGGTCTTGATCGAACTGAGCGCCGCCTTGGCGATGCCGAAGTCGACTATCTTGACGACACCATCGTAGGTGAGAAACAGATTCTGTGGCGAGATGTCTCGATGCACGATGTTCAGCGGCTGCCCATCGTAGTCGCAGAGCTCGTGCGCGTAGTGAAGACCCTTGAGGGCGTCGGAAATGACTCGCACCCAGACGTTGCGGTCCGCAAGAAACGGCGGCGCTATGTCTTCATTTTCAGGGAGATCGAAGATGCGGTCGAGCGGTTGCCCCTCCAAGAACTCCATCACGATGCTGAGATGCTCGGAGTCGCTGACGATTTCGAACGTCTGAACGATGTTCGGATGATTGAAGCGCGCCGTGATCTCGGCTTCATCCATGAACATCCGCGCACTTCCCCGGATCATGGCAGTCGACGAGAGCATTCGCTTGATCACCACCAACTTGTGGAACGAACGGAGGCCGCGCGCGGACGCCAGAAACACCTCACTCATCCCACCGGCACCGAGCCTGGTGATGAGTTGATAGCGACCGCCTAGAGAATCGGGGTTCTCACCGGTCACGGAGGCCTGCCCGGATCCTGGCATTTCTTGCGGACTCTAACGAACCCGTTGCTTCGCGGCAATCCGATCGGCGGAAGGGATGCCCATCGAGGCGATACGCTTTCGGCCGAATCTCTCGCGATCTCGAAGTCGCGGCTGCAGGTCCAAAAATCGTCGCATTCACTTCGTCGAATATCTGCGACTGAAAGAGGTCGAGCATCGATATGAGAAAGAGGTAGCGTTCGTGGGAGCTTCGTTTAACTCCTGGGGTGAACAGATGTCGCTCTTGAGGTCGGCGGGGGTGATCCGCCGTCAGCCTCGTAACGCGTCTGCCGCCTCCATATCTCTCTCGATGTCGCGAGCGAGGGGTCGGAGAAATATGGGGACCGTCGAGGTTCAATTTGCAGACTCGGATCCTGGGCAGTGGCCGCATAATCTTTGTGGTTCACTGGAATCTTTGATCAGTTCTTCCGCAAGGGGTCTCGAGGTGGACTGCCGGGGTTCGTCGATGCCCGCATCTCGTTTGAACCCGAAATGCGAGGTCTCGCGTCTTGTGTCGCTGAGGCGGTGTCTCTTCACCGCCCGCTTCGCGAGTCTGTCCAGACTCGATCTGACATCATGAAACCGAGAATCTCACTTTCCACTGCTGTCACATCAGCACTTTTTGTCCTCGCCAGCGCTGCCGGCTGCGGGAGCGACGCCGCGGACTCGAGCGACGACCCCACGAGCACGGGTGCCGCGCCGGGCAGCGGTGGAGGCGGGAACGGTCCAGGCACGGGCGGCGGGGGCACGGGGGCAGAACCCGGAACGGGGGGCGTCGGTACGGGGGCAGAACCCGGGACCGGGGGCGACACGAGCACCGGCGGGCTCCTCGGTGCGGGCGGGACTCCGGTCCCTGGCACCGGAGGCATGGAGCCGACGGTCGATGGCCCTACGGTCGACCACCCGAGCACCGACACGGATTGGGACGCGGGACTCCCCACGGGCCCGAATGGCCCGATCCCGTTCATCGTCGTCGATCAATTCGGCTACCGCGAGGTCGCCCGCAAAGTCGCTGTCCTACGCGACCCTCAGACCGGTTACGATTCGGGCGAAAGCTTTACGCCGGGCGACGAGATTGCCGTCGTCGACGTTGCGACTGGGATGACCGTCTACTCCGGCGAGCCCTTCGCGTGGAATGGCGGGAGCACGGACCTCCCGTCGGGCGACCAAGCTTGGTGGTTCGACTTTTCGATGGTGACGACACCCGGCGACTACTACATCGAAGACGTCGCGAGCGGTGTGCGCAGCGTGCATTTTCGCATCAACAACGACGTGTATCGCAGCGTGCTCAAGCACGCCATGCGCTCCTACTTCTATCAGCGAGCCGGCCAGGAGAAGCTCGCCGAGCACGCTGGCGTGACTTGGGCCGACGGCGCGAGCCACCTCGGCGCTAACCAAGATCCTGAAACTCGCTCCTGGCTCGACCAAGACAACGCCGCTACGGCGCAGGACCTACGCGGCGGGTGGTACGACGCAGGCGATCCGAACAAGTACACCGCCTGGACCGCGGGCTACGTGCGCTCGCTGCTGCGCGCCTACGACCACAACCCCACGGCGTTCCTTGACGACTATGACATTCCCGAGTCAGGCAATGGCATTCCCGACATCCTCGATGAAGTGAAGTGGGGGCTCGATTGGCTCGTGCGTATGCAGCAGGACGACGGTTCGCTCCTTTGCATCCAGGGTCTCGACAGCGCGTCGCCCCCGTCGTCTACCACCGGGCCCAGCTATTACGGCCCGCCCACGACGAACGCGACCCTGGCGACCGCCTCGGCCTTCTCTTACGCGAGTAAGATCTATGGCGCGCGTCCCGAGGCGGAGCTTCAGACTTTCGCGGCCGATTTGGAGAGCCGTGCCCTTCGAGCATGGTCCTGGGCCGACGCGAATCCGAACGAGCTCTACTACAACAACAACGAGCAGCTACAGCCCGGTTCGAGCGGCCTCGGCGCGGGCGGACAAGAGGTCGACGACGCCGGACGACTTCGATCGAAGGTCGAGGCGGCTGTGTATCTCTTCGAGCAAACCGGCGACACTGCTTATCGTGATTTCGTCGACGACAACGCGGCGTCGCTCGTTCCCGATTGGGGCCCACAACAGTGGCACTCCTTGGAGCAGGAGGTCCTCCTCTATTACGCGTCCCTTTCGAACGCGACGGCCTCGGTTGCCGACAGCATCCGCGCGCAATTCGCGACTCAGATCATGAAGGACGACCTTTTCGGCGCGTCGCTGAGTGCTGCGGATCCCTACCGCGCCTTCCAGGCCGACTACACGTGGGGAAGCAACACGTCCAAAGGTCTCGTTGGCCGTCTCCTCCAGATGGTGGAGCAGTACGACATCGATCCGGAGCTCGCTCCCGAAGCCGTCCTCGCCGCCGAGGAGTACACCCACTACATCCATGGCGTGAACCCGCTCGGGCTCGTTTACCTCACCAACATGCAGCTCGCTGGCGCCGAGCATTCAGCCAAGACACTGTTTCACTTCTGGTTCTCCGATGGCAGCCCACAGTGGGACGAGGTGAGCCCCACCACGCCCGGCCCTGCGCCCGGGATCCTCGTGGGCGGACCCAACCCGAGCTTCGGCGTCGACGGCTGCTGCACGGACGGGTCCGAGTGCTACGGAGCGACGGAGTTCGCCCTCTGCTCGAACGACTACGAGCCGCCCGCGAACCAGCCGACGCTCAAGTCGTACCTTCAGTTCAACGACAGCTGGCCCGCCAACTCGTGGTCCGTCACCGAAAACAGCAACGGCTATCAGGCCGCGTACATCCTCTTGCTCGCGCGTTACGCGCGTTAGAAAAGCGTACGGTGCTGTCGTCGCCGACGCGTCCAAAGGGCAGTTAGGCCGGCGGCGAGCAGACCCCAAGGGGCGCGTGACGGTTGGGGGCCGGTGACACAACCGCATCCACCCTCGGCGCTGCTTGGCGCAGCGCCATCGTCTCCAGCGGTGGGGTCGGGAGCTCCGCCCGTACCGGGAGCAGGAGCTCCGCCTACGCCGGCACTCATCATTCCGCCGGTACCGCCGCCGGTGCCACCAGTGCCCACGGGCGCGCCGCCAGACCCGAATGGGGCGCCACCGACCCCCACGGGTACGCCACCGGAGCCCCCCGTTCCGAGGGGATCCTCGCCGCCGGTGCCCATGTTGTCGGAACCACCCGTCCCGGGATCAGGTAGCGGGTCGAGGGGAGTGAACTGATACCAGTCGAGATTGAAGAGCGGCCCGCCGCTACCCTCGAACATCAGGTAAAGATCGTGGATCCCGCTCACTGTCGTGACGTCGCAGGAAACGATCTGCCACGATTGCCACCCGCCGGTTCCCGAGACGTTGCAGGTTCCAATCAGCTCACCGGTGGTGCCATCGAGCCGCAGTTCGATGCTGCCCGTAGAGCCGTTGGAAGCTACGCTGGCTTCGAAAGAGATCGCTCCAGTCAAGAAGTCGACCTGCTCGACCTTGATGTAGTCTCCATCGTCGATTTCGCTGACGTTCCGACCTCCCTCGCTACAGTCCTCTGTCTCGATCCCCTGACCCCAGGCCATCGTTTCGCCTTCGACACGGTAGTACGGGATGAGCGGCTCCACCGAGTCCGTCACGCCTTCCGACGTCTTTGAGATGACGGGGATCGACCCGTCGGCGTTGTAAGTGAACTCTTCCACCGCACAGGATCGCTTGAAACCACCACCGCCTGGGAGCTCCTGCGTGTGGTAGAAAAAGTAGGAGCGGCCCTTGAAGTCGATCACGCCCGGGTGATTGGTGAAAGCGTGACCGCTGACGCTGTTCATGATTTCCCCGCCGAACGTCCAGGGGCCGGTCGCACCGGGACTCGTAGAGTAGGCGATGTGCTCGGGCAGCTCCCCGGTCGGGTAGACCATGTAGTAAAGGTCGTTTCGCTTGTAGAACCAGGGACCTTCCTCATAGCTACTCGGTCGATCGGCCGTGGGGCCGCCGCGTCGCTCTCCAAAACTCCCGACCGTCATCGGTATCTCTTCGATATCGCCGTCGAACGAGATCATGTCGTCGTTCAGACGCACGTACCAAAGGCGCGGGTTCCCGAAGTACATGTACGCCTGGCCATCGTCATCGATGAACACCGTCGGATCGATGTATTGATAGCTGCTCATCATTGGGGCGCCGATTGCGTCCTCGAAAGGGCCGAGAGGGCTGTCGGCGACGGCCACTCCGATCCGATTGTCGACCGGCACGTAGAAGTAATACTTGTCGTCCTTTTTGATGCAGTGGGGCGCCCAAGATTTGTTTCCCGCGGCCCACGAGAAGTCCTGCCAACTCAAGGGGAACCCGTGGTCCGTCCAATTCACCATGTCCTTGGACGAGAACACTGCCCAGTCGTTCATGGTGAAAAACCCGTCCACGGTCACGTCTTCGTCGTGGCTGGCGCATAGGTACACCGTGTCTCCGTCCACCATCGGCGCCGGATCGGCAGTGTAGATGTGTTGGACGATGGGATTGTCCGCGAGTGCGGGGGACGAATGGAGAGCGGCAGCGCCGAGGAGACTCAGGCTGGAGAATCTTCGTAAGTTGGACATCGAGGGGCTTTCGGGATGGGCTGCCCGGGAGAAAAGGGCGTCCGAGCAGCGTCCACTCAAAGTACGAGCTGGGCTCAGCGCCTCCCAGGGGAGTCTTTTTTCCGCACAGTTATGAAAGTTTCCTGTCTCGTTGAATCGTTCTGCGCCGGATGAAAGCACACCCGAGAATGAGCCAGATGGTGCTCGTGATTCCGCCGCTGAGCGCACCGCCCATGGGCGCACGGTTGTAAGCACACCCACCTTTGCTTTCATCGCTTGCTCCGCTCGCCCCGGAGGGTCCTCCCGCTGGGTCTTCGGGGTCATCCGGGTCATCCGGGTCATCCGGGTCATCCGGCACAGAGGCAAATGGGTCGACTTCGTCCGCGCGTGCGACGTTATCGATTTGAAGCATGTAGCTGACCAAGTCGTCGAGTTCGCCCTGCGAAAGGTCGAGGGTCGCGCCGTGGAGCTCGGATTCGTTCTTGTCCACCAACACCTCGTACAAGGTTGGTGCCGAACCGTCGTGGAGATACGGCGCCGTTTCCCAAATGCCGCGCAGTGTGGGTGTGTCGATGCCCTCGAGCACGTCGCCGAGCCGGTTCCCCGACAGCTCCGTGATGGTTCCTACGTCGTGGACGACGCCGTCATTGCTGTCGGTGAAGTCTGCGCCGCTGTGACACGACTGACACCCCAGGCGTTCGAACAACTCCAGGCCTCGCCACCCCGATTCGGTGATGGTTCCATCTGGGTTGCGAAAGGGGCTCGGGCTGACCGTATCTAGAGACGTGACGTAGGTCGAAAGAGCATCGAGCTCCGGGCTGAGTCCGGCCTTTTCGTCACCAAGCGTCGTGCTGCGCGTGCCCTCGTTGAAGTCCTCGTTCGAGAGGAATCCGAGCCCTCCGAAAGGCCCGCGAATGTCGTGCTCGAAATCCTGCACCTCGTCGAAGTTGGCGCTCCAATGCAGACGTCCGTGCCCCACTCCACGCTTGCCGAGGAGGGACGTCGTGTTCCGGAGGCCCTCACCGCGATCGGTGAAGTCCCAGATCCGTCCGTCCTCGAATCCGTCGATGTGACATGTCGCGCAGCTGATGTAGCCATCCTGGCTCATCCTGTCGTCTTCCGCGTCGTAGAACACCTGTTTCCCGAGGAGCGTCTCGGCATCGAGCTTCTCCTCGGTCGAAACGATCACTTCGGCTAGCACGTCGAGCGCGAAGTTCGTGGAGGTGATGACGCCCACGGCATCGAGCACCACCACCGACCGGGAAAGGAATGAGTGTACGTAGAGGCGCCCCGCATCGTCCAAGACCAGGCCATCGGGAGCCTTACCCAGTTCGAACGCGCCCGCGACGACGTTGCCGTTGTAGGCGTCGAGCACTTCGATGGCGTTGTTCCCCATGAGCGCCACGAACGCGTAGTCGCCGTAGGGAGAGAAGGCAGCTGCAAGTCCGAGTGAGCGGTTGTTGAGGTCGACCCGAGCGTCGAGAACCTCGGTGTTTGTCTCGAGATCGAGAACGCTGACAATCGTGCGTACGCTCGTTTCGAAGGTTAGAGCCTCTCCGGAGACGGCCGTGCCGCGCACCGTGTTGTCCTTCTTCGAGGGTACCCAGGCGAAGGCGCCGTCCGGGCTCACGACGACACTGCGCAGGTAGTTGGGAACTCCTCGGGAGGAGGCCTCGGTGTCAGGTCCCGGATCGAGTACGAGTTCGAACGTCCGCGTGACGCTGAAGTCCCGTGCGCCCACCTCGATGACTTCGCCGTGGTCCACCGGGGAAATGAAACGGGTGACGAAGACGCGTTCGCCTGCGGCATCGACGCTGATGCCCGTGGCCCAGGGCCCGACGTCCACGGTGCGAAGTACGCTCCCGTTCGATAGGTCCAGCTCTGCGAGTCGACCGGTGCCCTGGAGCGTCACATAGGCGACGCCGCGGCTCGTGTTCATGACGATCCCGAACGGCTTCGAACCATAGGGGAGCTGAATCGTGTGCAGGGAATCACCGTTTCCGTCCAGAACGGACACGGTCGCATCGTCCTGATTCGTCACCCAAATCGTCCCGTCGTACGAGATGGCGAGGGTGCGCGGGTGGTCACCGACCGGCTTTTCGAAGTCGCGTTCGAAAGTGTCGGTGGACAGGCAACTGATCGTATCGTTGTCTGCGTTGACGTTGCAGACTCGAGCATTTGCGGCATCGAACACGATGCTCGAGGAAGACGCGGGCGCGCTCACGGTGAGAGGCCGATGGACCGCTTGCACGAAACTGTCGCTTCGCGCTCCACTATCGTCTCGGGCTACCACGATCACCGAGTAATGGCCCGGCTGTTCGTAGACGTGTGTCGCGGTCCCGTCGGAGCTCGGCTCCGTCTCGGTACCATCACCGAAGTCCCACGTGTAGCTGATGTCCCCCGTGCCCACCGCGTTGGCGGCGAACTGAACCTCGACGTCAACTGAGTGTGGCGCATTGACGCGCGCCGCAACATCGATGGCTGACGCCGAGCTAGACAGAGTGAGGAGGCTCAGACCGACGAAGCCCCCAGAAACACGCCGAAGCATGGTCGAATCTCAGCGGTGAGCGCGTCTACGGCGCGCGAAGGCCAAGAAGGCAGAAAGCAGGCCCAAGGCGAGGAGCGGGCTCTTCGACTTGGAATCGTGGCTGATCGCGCAGCCACCGGAATCCGACGACGAGCTGCTGGACGACGGTTGCTGCCCGGCGGGTGGCGGGACGTCCGTGCCCGTGCCGCCCGTCCCGGCCACTGGTGGAGCGCCACCTGTACCCCCCGAAGAAGGTGCCCCACCCGTCGGCGCGACGAAACCACCACCAGTTCCGGCTCCACCGGTCCCCAGTGGAGCGCCGCCCGTGCCCCCGGTCGGCAGCCCTGCGCCACCCGTACCCATCGGAGGCTCCGGTTCGGGCACGGTGACCATCGTCCCCGTCGAAAAGAGGACGCTGACTTCTTCGGCGATGCCATTTCCCATCGCATCGGTCACGCCGCCCGCGGGCATGTAGATCTCGTAGGTGGTGTCCTCGCTGAAGGGCTCGTCAGGACTGAAGGAGAGCTGGTTGAATTGATACGTGAAGATGCCGCTCAGCGGCTCGCCGCCAGCGGGACGGATCGCGATGTTTTCGGGAGAGACCGTTTCCAAATCGACGAAGTCCGAAAATACGATCGTGACGCGCGTTTCCGTAGAAACCCCCGTGGATCCATCCGCTGGATAGAAGGTATCAGCCGAGAGAGGAATCGTGTCCTGCCCCATCTGGTGGCAGAAGAACGCGCTTCCCGTTCCGTGATCGTTGCCGATGTAGACTAGATTGCCGATCGGCGTGACCTGACCGTGGTCGGGGTTGGCTCGACCCAGGTTCCCCTCACCGATGACTTCGGGGTTGTTCTCGTCGGTCACGTCGACCTTCACGACGTTGTTCTGACGACCCAGGTAGACGAAGTCATCCTGAACTGCGGTGTAGAGCTGGTCTTGGCCGATGAGAGCATTCTTGATCTCGGTGATGTTGGTCGGATCGCTGAACGAGTGGATGAGGAAGTTCCCATCACGTCCCGCCGTGTAGAATCGATCGTTCTTTCCCACCGAGATGGCGTACATGCGCGGAGCGTTACCGAGAGAGTCCAAGAGCGCAGGCTCGTCGGGCCGGCTGATGTCCAACACGGCGTAGGCGCCGCCCTGATCCATGTTGCTGATCACCAATAGATCGCCGAGCGCGAAGAGCGGTCCGACTCGGAAACCTCCAGTCGAGCTCGTCGGAGTTTGCTCGAGAAGCTCCGGGTTTGCCGGGTCGGCGGCGTCGATGACGTAGATCCCTTGGTTGCCGCCCGATACGTAGAGGTAGCGCCCCTGCCAGCTGGCCTGCCAGGCGACGTTCTCGTAGTCGCCACCGTCGACTCCCGGAAGGTCGATGCGCCCAGCCACGAAGGCACTTAGCGGATCGGTGAAATCCCAGAACTGGATCCCGTCGAGGGTCTGAATCGCGATGTACTGCTTGCCGTCGATGAGCGCGATGGGAAGCGAGTGCTGCTCCCGGAAGCGATCCGGATCGGCCCCCGAGTAGTAATCGACTTCAACGGGGTTTCTCGGGTTCGAGACGTCGTAGAGACCGATGCGCCCCGGCGGCCTACCGCTATCGGGGGCATAAACGGTCATGAAGTAGCCACGAATCATCACCGTGACGTTTTGGCCGTGTGGATCGTTCGGGTAGCCGTGGTCGACGAAGGCGAAGGGCTTGAAGTATTCCGCATCGCCACAGTCGATGTTTCCTATGCCTGGTCCGACCTGAGCCTCGGCCAGGTTGGGGAGGGTGAGGGCTGAAAGTGCGGCCAGAACAGGGAAGAGAGGCCTACGGGGGAGTCGTCGAAGGTGCGCCATGTGGATGCAAGTGTCCCATCGGCGAGTCGAGCTCGGGAGGTGAGATGTCGCGCCGCGGGCGGGTGCAAAGTTTCAAGCAGGTGGTGATCTGCGGGAAGTCCCCGAGCATTTTCCTCGATGAGCGTCGAGGGAGGGACAATGTAGTCCCTCCCCGACGCGAACAGGCATCCGGTACGATGAGAGCGTTGCTGGGACCCCTGCTCGTGCCCCGAGTCTCGGCGCGCCATCTGGACAGCGCTTTGGGGCCCCAGCTTCACTGACGAAATGCCGTCTTCGACATCGACGACAAGCCGCCCCATGATTTCTAGTCGCTTCTTCGCGTCTCCGGGACCCGCCGTCATTCTTCTTACTTGGGGTGTGGCCGGATGCGGCACGTCCACGCAAGGGAGCAAAGAGGCGCCCGACGCTGCCGGGGGACAGACGCAAACGGGTGGGGACATGGGAAAGGACGGCACTGGCAGCGCATCCACGGGCGGCGCGACGTCCGGCGGCGCGCCGGCATCGGGGGGAACTGAAACAGGAGGTGCACCCGCAGACGGCGGAAGCTCGACGAGCGGAGGCTCGGCGGCGGGTGGAGCGGGCAGTCCCGACGAGTGCGTCGTCGGACAAACTGCCGGGAGCCAAGTCGCAGTTATCGGCGAGTCATTCATTGCGGCTACCCGTGACATCACCAGGCGCATCGAAGAGCTGGCCCGGGCAAGCGGATCTCTTGATGACGACGAGAGCTACGTAGACAACTCGACGAGCGGAACCACCTTGATCAACGATCAGATCCCGGGACAGTACCGAGACGCCCAAGAGTCGAACGACATCAAGTACGTTCTCATGGACGGGGGCGGCAACGATTGTTGGATCCACGGCGACGACACGGGCGCTCTCGAAGCGGCCGAGAGTCTCTTCGAGACCATGGCGGAGGATGGCGTCGAGAAGGTCGTCTACTTCTTCTATCCCGACCCCATTGGTGCTCAGTACGCTGATTTGACCGAGTGCCTGGATCGTCTGCGCCCCGAAATGAAAGCCCTCTGCGACGGCCTCGAGGCGCCCGAGTGTTACTGGCTCGACCAGCGCGAGATCTGGGAGGGGCACCCCGAGTACACGAGCGACGGGATTCATCCCACCCAGGCCGGCAGCTACGCCTCTGCCGAAGGGATTTGGACCGTGATGCAGGAAAACTGCGTCGCGCAGTAGGGGGAGGGACATTTTCACCCCCGGACACGCTAGCGGATCCGGTGTACCTTGCCGGTAAACCGGCCGGCCCATGACTGTCGAGTTCTTGATTCAAGCCATCGTCCATCAGACGACGATCCTGATCGCTCAACTGGCGACGCTCGGTGGCGCGCGAGCTCCGCTCGCCCAGGTAGCCAACCAAGTTTTCCTGGACCTAGTGCGCGAGCTCGAGCGACAAGGCGTGAGTCGCAAGGTCAGCGCCGACATGTTTGGGCTCGGGCTTCGCACGTACCGCCGCAAGATCCAGCGACTGAGTGAGAGTTCGACCGAGCGGGGCCGCTCCCTCTGGGAAGTCGTGCTCGAGTACGTGAAGTCCAGAGAGAAGACGACGCGCGGGGAACTGCTCCTCCGGTTTTCTCTCGATGACGAAGTTCAGGTGCGGGCTGTGCTCCACGATCTGTGCGAAAGTGGGCTCGTCATCGCCTCGGAGGATGGTGCGCAAGTGAGCTATCGCGCCGCGACCGACGAAGAGCTCCTCGCCTTTCGGACCGGCGGAGGCTCGGAAGGAGAAGGCGACCTTCTCGTGGCCCTCATGTATCGGGAGGGGCTCCTCACGCTCGATGAGATTGCCGCGCGGGCTCAGGTCGACACCGGGCGCATCGAGTCCGCCATAGAAGGGCTGGTCGACGCGGGGCGTGTCCAAAAGGTCGAGAGCGGCGGCGTCGTAAAATACCAAGCTCAGGCGCTCGTCGTCCCTCTCGGGGCGGAGGTGGGGTGGGAGGCCGCCGTGCTGGATCATTTCAAGGCGATGGTTCGCACCGTCTTGATTCGTCTCAATCAGAGGCAGGCAACCAGCCTCGAAGATTCCGCTGGTGGCAGCACTTACACCATCGACATCTGGCCCGGCCATCCGATGGAGGACGAAGTCTTGGGCGCCCTCAAAGAAGTTCGTACGAACCTGAGTGGACTGAGACAGAAGGTCAGCGCATACAATGAATCCCAAGCGCGACCGGAACACTATTCGCGCGTCGTTTTCTACACGGGTCAAAGCCTGATCGTCGAAGAGAACGAAGACACCGACGACAGCGAAGCCACCGACGATGCAGAATCAGAAGAGGAAGCCTGATCGCATGAGAGCATCCGGAGCCCGGACGCTGGCCGGCATCGCTTTCGTCATCCTCCTTGCCCTCGTCGCTTCGATCGGATGCGAATCCGAGAGTACGGATCCGACCGGCGGGGAAACGCACTTCCTCCGCCTCTGCGAGGCCGAAGGCGGCCCGTGTGGCGACGGATTGAGTTGCATTTGTGGTGTTTGCACGACCGCCTGCAGCGTGAATGATCCATGCGGATCCTACCCGGGCGCTCAATGCGTGATGCCGCCGCCCAGCTGCGAAGTCGTGGAGCGCTCTTGTGACGTGCAGTGCGCTTCCAACGAGGATTGCTGGGATCTGTCACAAGGTCACCACTGCATCGACGGCTGGTGCCGGCTCACCTCCGGCGCCCCAATTGACCCTGCTCCACCCACCGGGGCCGGGGGGACTGACCCCGATCCGCCTGCTGCGTGCGAGCCGTCGGGGGTTTCGGGGAATGACGTCGTCATCCTTGGGGACAGTTTCTTCGCCACGAACCACGAAATCACGGCCCACCTCGAGGCGCTCGCCCGAGATGCCGGAGTTCTGTCGAGCGTCCAGCGCTATCGCGACTATTCGAACCCCACCATGAACGGGCTCGCGGCAGGCGGAATCCTGGGTCAATACGAGCAAGCTCGGGACGACGCGCCCGTGCGAGTCGTGATCATGAACGGTGGGGGAGCCGACGTCCTCATCGGCAGCTGTGATCCGGTCGACTCGACCTGCCCCGCCTTGGTCGAGGCGGCGGCCGCGCTCGATGAAGTTCTCGCCGAGATGGACGCGGACGGCGTCGAAGACATCCTCTTCGCTTCCTACCCCGACCCTCAGGACCCGGAAGTCATCGAAGAGATGGACGTCCTCCGGCCCATGCTCGAGGACACGTGCGTGTCGAGTGATGCGCCCTGTCTTTTCGTTGAGCTCCAACCTGCGTTCGCCGGGAACGAGGCCGAATTCATCGCCGAAGACGGCCTCAATGCGACCTCGGCTGGCGCCCAGGCCGCCGCCCGGGTGATCTGGGACTCGATGGTCGAAAGCTGTATCGCCCAGTGACTCGAGTCGGGGGACGGGTCGTCGCCCCGAGCCTCGAGCGCCAGACGCGTTCGACTAGAACCGAGAGAAGAAATCCCAAACGGCGTCGTCCGACCAGTCCGGCCAACCGTGACCGCCGCCGTACTCGCACCAGACCAGAGGCGCGCCTTCGGTACACCCTTCGTATTCGACGCAGCCGTTCGAACCGATCGGACTGCTGGTGTTCGAGCAGCCGTTTCGGGAAATGAACTCGTCGCGAGCTTGCCGTCCTGCGTCGATGCCGACCACGTTGTCGTCGGTGCCGTGCGTGCCGAAATACGCGACCGGAGTCGATCCGTCTTCGCACCCGCTCCAGAGCGAGCCGGCGTACGGCGCGACGGCGCGGAATCGTTCGCCGAGGCCGCAAGCAATGGCATTGGAGAACATCCCTCCATAGCTAAACCCAGTGGCGAAAACGTGGTCGGTATCGATGCACAGCTCGGCCTCCAGACGGTCGAGGATCATCGCGATGAGCTCGACGTCCTCTCCTTGGTCGTTGGCCCACCCTGACGTCCCCATCGCCACGAGACCTTCGGGCGAAACGAAGATCATCCCACCATTCGATTTCGCCTTGAGACCATAGTAGCCGTTGTTCACGACGTCGCCCGAGTTGCCCCCGCGCCAATGCAGCCCAAATGTGACAGGATAAGGAGAGTTCGTGTCGTAGCCGTCGGGAACATCGAGGGTGTATTCGCGCGTCTTGCCGTTCACCTCGATGGTGTAGTCGCCGCTCGTCGGTGGCTCGCTTGCGCCGCAGCCTGCGGACATTCCGCCACCGGAGTCACCGCCGGTTCCTGCGGGATCTCCGCCGCTCCCGTCGCCGCCCGATCCTGCGGGATCTCCGCCGCTCCCGTCGCCGCCCGATCCTGCGGGCGCGCCACCGGTGTTTCCTCCGCCGGTCCCGGTCGGCGTGCCGCCGGAGCCTCCCCCGGTCCCGGCAGCGTCTCCCCCGACTCCCGGAGCGTCTCCATCGCCGCCGACGAAGTCACCACCGGTGCCACTGGCATCGCCACCACTACCGGTGTCCTCTCCACCTCCGCCGTCGTCGCTACAGGCGGCGAATGTGAGGACGGTGAAACAAGCGAGCGGGAGGATGGTGAAACTCTTGCGAAGGTCGGCCATGGCTCAGGGACCATGACAACGCGCGTCAGCGATCAGGAGGGACAATTGTGTCCCCCGCGCCGGCGGCATCACGCAGATTGTTTCAGCGTCGCATGATCGAAGTGCAGAGCGCCGGCGCGGGAGAGGTCGGCAGTTCGACAGCTCACACGTCGAACTTGCCCCGCACCGCGCCGGTGTGACGTCGCTGGCAGTTGTGGGGCCCTTCGAGAGCACGCACCCAGCGACCCGGTGGTGCGCGCATCTTCAAGAAAGTATTAATAATGCGGAGATAAAGCGTGGGATTATTAATAATTTCTTAACAATGCATTGTGTGCGGGTCACTCTGTCGAGTTCGAGATTTCCGTGAGAATGGGGAGGGCACCCTGAGGGGTGACGACGTTTCCGCGCCGAGGTCGTGGCAAGCGCTTCGTTGGGGCCGCTCGTCTCGAGGTCGAGTGCCCGGACTTCCGCTAGCGTGGTCGATGCTCGGTCCCCGCGCCGGCGGTGATGAAGAGCGCAGTCGCACGTTCTTCGACGTCGGCCGTGTGCCACACGCCAGGCTCGTTGATGGCGTACTCGCCTGCCGAGAGCTTCGTGCGCACGACTTCGCCGTCGATTTCCTGAATCAGCGTCATCTCCCCCGCCGTGCAAAGGACGACCTCGCCTCCACGGGGATGCATTTCCCACATCGACCACGA
Organism: uncultured Polyangiaceae bacterium; assembly: GCA_965652275.1. Classification (GTDB taxonomy): domain Bacteria; phylum Myxococcota_A; class Polyangia; order Polyangiales; family Polyangiaceae; genus NIC37A-2. The sequence goes on from CBFGUR010000005.1 coordinate 65,064, forward strand.
TTCACTGAACGAAAACTCTGCGACGAGGCGCGCCTCGTCACCGTCCGCCGCGTGACGCTCTTCGTAGTCGGCGTACCACTTTATCCCGCTGATGGGCGACTCCGTGACCGCCGCTCCGCCCAGGCCGAGGTGAATGGGGTGTTCGGAAATTTTCTTCGGCATGTTCGCTCTCCTTGGGTCTACTTCAGTTCGCGCCTGCTTCCAGCGACGAGGTGATTTCCGAGCCATCCCGAAGCTTGTCGCTCGGATGGACGATGACGTGCTGTCCGGGCGAAAGTCCGGTGAGTACCTCCACGTGGGACTCACTGCGTCGGCCGATTTCGACCTTCTTGCTGCGCGCGACGGTGCCGTCTTTGACGAAGACGGCCCAGTCGCTTCCACGTCGGTACAAGGCGCTCCAGGGGATCTTCACCGCCTCGGGATTGCGGTACGTTTCGATACGCGACTCGACGCGATAGCCATCGCCGAGGAGCTCCCATTTTTCGTAGGGGGAGCTGATCGCCAAGATGGCGTTGACGCGTTGCTCCTCGACGCCCAAAGCCGACACTCTGGTAAAGGCCGAGGGTTCGATCAATCTCACCGTTGCTTTGAGGGGCTCTCCTCCCCAGTTCTCGAGGGTGACGGGGGCGCCCGGCCGGACGTGGACCGCGTCGCTCGTCAGGACGTCGACCGCCACTTCGAGCGCTTCCGGATCCCCGATTTCGAGGAGCTGCGTACCTGCCTGCACGACGCCTTCGCTTTGCTGGATCACCTTGAGGACTCGACCGGCGATGGGGCTCGTGACCTCGAACTGCTCCGCTTCTTTGTCGCCAGCGCTGAGGCGTCCGAGCGCCGCCTGAGCCATTGCGAGCTGGTGACGGGCCACTTTGGCGGAGAATTCGGCGGACGTGAGTTCAGCCTGACTCGAGCGTGCGTCGAGCTCGGCGCGGGTGAGCTCGCGGGAACTCACGGCACCCGATTCGACGAGATTCTTCGTACGTTTGGCTTCTTCGGCCGCATAGTCGGCGGTGGCTTTGGCTCGCTCGATCTGAGCGCTCGATTGTCGAAGGCCGGCCAGTGCCGCATTCACGCGAGCTTCGGCTTCGCTCCGGGACCGCGTGTCCATCAGAGGCGCCGCCATCGGGAGGATTCGCGCGAGGACTTGTCCTTGCTCGACCGTGTCGCCCGTATGAAGCTCGATGCGCGCGAGGTTCCCTCCGAGTGGCGCCGACACGATGTAGCGGTCGCGGACTCGTGAAGTCCCGTCCTCGTCCACGGTGACGACGAGCTCTCCCTTTTCGACGGGAGCCGTCTCGACGTCGATGGGCTTGGGCATGACTGCCACGGCCACACCCGCCGCAACGACTGCGACCGCAGTCATCCAAACGACTCGTTTGACGTACGTCCGCCACTTCTTCGAGGCCTTCGCTTTCGACGTTTCCTTTGGATTCATGCGTTACTCTCGCGTTTTGAGGACACCAATGAGATCGAGCGATTCGAGTTTGCGCTTCAGGAGAAGAGCACTGAAAAAGGCGGAAGCCACGCCGACCGATGCCGCGAAGACGTAGGTAGCGGCGGAGACCTTCACCGGGAGACGATAGGTCTCCGGATCGGCGTTCGACATCATCGCTTGCGCCATCCAGTTCCCGAACAAAAGACCGAATGGAAGCGAGAGCACGAGGTGGATCGCTTGTTCCCCGAACAAGATCGTGGAGATTTCGCGCCGCGTGTAGCCGAGCACGCGCAAGCTCGCCAGATCTCTATTGCGTTGAGAAAGAGCCACGCGCGCGTTGTTGTAGATGACCCCGACGGCGATGACGCACGCGAAAAAGGTCATGATGAACGTGAAGATGTTCATGATGGCGACGCTTTGTTCATCGAACTGCTTCTTCAAGTCACGGGGGCTCGAAACTCCCACGACCAAGCGCAGGTCTTTCAGGCGTCGCTCCACGTCTTCGACCTTCTCCCCGTCCACCGAAAGGAGGACGGTGTTGATGGGGCCCGTATCATCGAGCAGACGTGACAAGGCCGCCTGCTGCATGTGGCCGGAAAGCCCGAACGGCTCCTCGACCAGGGCCGAAACCGTGAGCTCTCGTTCACGAAAGTCCCCTTCGCGCACTTCGACCGTCACCCGGTCGCCGGCTTCGACATGGAGGATCTCACCGAGCTTGCGCGTCAGCATCACGCCGTCCTCGGTCACCTGGTGAGGTGTGCCGGAGGAGTCGACGAGCCGACGCAGTTGAATGTCGGCGGGGTACCCATTGATGACGCTGTCGCGGTACCGATGCCCGAAGCGGAAACGGACGGGAACTGAGCGGATGCCTTCTGCATGATGCACCCCCGGGATCTGCCTGAAGTTGGCCAGCACGCCGCGCGAAACCGGTCGTCCGAGCGTCACGTTCAAGTCCTCGCGCATGGATCGGTGGAACTGCACGTCGATCAGGTAGTCCATCGAGTCCCACATCGAACGAGCCACCACGACGATCCCGAGAGCAAGGGATATCCCGAGAGCCGACAGAAGTACGCGGAGCGGTCGTCGCTCGACCTCGCGCCAGATCATCCGTACGTTGGGCTGTAGCCAGCGCCAAACGCCGAGGTGTTCCAGGACCGACCGGCGATAGCGAGCTGGTGCCGGGGGACGCATCGCTTCAGCGGGCTGCATCGCGACGACCTGCTTCACGGAAACCCAAGCGCCGACGAGCGCCGTCACGAAGCTCACCCCGACTGAGAAGAGGACGGCGCGGGGATGGAGGACGTAGTGACTCTCCGCAAACCGAAAGAACTCGCCCGTGTAGAGCTTCATCATGCCGCTGCCCGCCCAGGCGCCCGCGGCGACCCCCAAGATCGCGCCCCCCATGAGAATCACGCTCACGAGGCGGATGTAGTGCATCCCGATGGCGCGATTCGAATAGCCCACGGCCTTGAGAGTAGCGATGATGCTCCGCTGTAGCTGAACGAGACGCGACAAGACGACATTGACCAACAGCGCCGCCACGGCAAGGAAAAGGTAGGGCACGAACCCCGCCATGTTGTCGAGCTGCGTGAGCTCTCCGCTCAGCATGTAGTGGGAGGTCTGCTTGTCTCGGGTGATTGCGCCCGTCCCTCCGTAGTCTCCCAGTATCGAGTCCACCCGAGAGACGATGGCTCGAACGTTGGCGTTCGGCTCGAGCGCGAGGGTGGCGCTGTTGAAGGCTCCTTCCATCTGAAACGCCGCCGCCAAAGCGCTGTCGTTCATCCAGAGGACGGGCGACTGCCCTGGATCGTAGGTGAGCTGGCCGGGCGCGATTGTCATCACGAACTCCGGGGATAGGGCGATCCCGGCGATCTTCAGCTGGCGCAGGCTCCCGCCGATGACCGCGGGGAGCGAGTCGCCGGGCTCGAGGTCGTGGGCCCGTGCGAAACCCTCCAGGACGAGCACTTCGTCGGAACGGCCTGGCTGTAGATCGCGACCGGAACGAATGTGCACGTCGTTCAGGCGCGCGCGCGCGCGGGAAGTGTCGAGCGAGACGATGGTTCCCGATGCCGGTCGAGCCATGTCCGGCATGGGCACGGTGACTCGCTCCACCACGCGCGTCTGCACGCGGGAAACGCCCGGTATGGCCTCGAGATCGGCGGCCACGTTGCGGGGCGCGCGCTTCAAGGTGGCGAACACGTCGGCGAAGCGGTAGTCGCGGTAGTAGCGATCCCGCGACGATACCAAAGAATCGTACGCCGAGCGCATCGTGATGTAGCTCGTGATGCCGCAAGCCACGACGAGCGCGATGGTGATCACCTGGCCGCGCATCGTCGACAGATCACGCAGAAGCTTGCGATCCAGGACGGCTACCACTTGATCTCCCGGGCGGTTTTCTTTGACGGGTTCTCCGTTTCGGATTGGATTTGCCCATCGGCGAGGGAGACGACTCGGTCGGCCATTTCCGCGACCGGCGCGTTGTGCGTGATGACGGCCGTTGCCGTTCCGAATTCCCGATTGATGCGTTCGAGCACTTCGAGCACCTGCACGCCCGTGTGATAGTCGAGAGCTCCTGTCGGTTCGTCGCACAGGAGGATATTGGGGCGCTTGGCGATCGCACGAGCGATCGCGACCCGCTGTTGTTCACCGCCTGAAAGTTGAGCTGGGAAATGATCAGCTCGCCCGGAGAGTCCGACCAGGTCGAGCGCCTCGCGCGCATCCATGCTCCGCTCGGAGATCTCGGTCACGAGGGTGACGTTCTCCGCGGCGGTGAGGCTCGGGATCAGGTTGTAGAACTGAAACACGAAGCCGACATGCAGCCTGCGATACTCCGTGAGCGCGCGCTCGTCGGCCTCGCTCAGGAGTTGGTCTTCGTAGTACACCTCACCCGAAGTCGGCACGTCGAGGCCGCCGACGATGTTGAGCAGGGTCGACTTGCCGCTTCCCGACGCTCCCAGCAAGACGAGCAGCTCACCGCGCCGCAGTTCGAAGTCGACGCCCCGCAGGGCCTGCACGTCGACTTCGCCCATCTGGTAGAGCTTGCGTACGTTCCGCGCCCGGAGGACCTCGGACATCTGGTGGTTTGATACCAGGTCGGAGGGGTCGGGGGCCATGCGTTTCGCCGCAGCGCGTCTGGGCAACCGGTCGAAGAGCTAGACTCGAAAAAATTGTCCGTATTTCCCGCATGAAAACGATTCCATGTGACCCGGGCGGCGAGCCGTGAGAGCGTGGCCGCGCATGACTTCCTACGATGAGGCATCCCGTCGCCGTCCCCCTCGAAAGGTCGCGAAGGAGCAGGGGCGGCGCCTGAAAAAACTGCGTCAGTTCGGCGTCGCTACGGCGACGGTGTCGAGCCTCGCTCTTCTCTTCCTCGGACCACCCGCCTGCAGCTCGGGCGGGGATGGAGTCGTCGAGGGGCAGGGAGGTGCACCTTCGGGAGATGCGTGCGAAGTCCCGACCAACTTCACTTGGACGTCCAGCGATGTCCTCATCACTCCAAAGTCCGATGCTGATCACGACATCGTGTCGATCAAGGATCCGACCATCGTGCGCTACGAGGACCGATGGCACGTGGTCGCGACGACTGCCTCGACTTCGGGACAGTGGAGTCTCGCATACCTCAACTTCGAAGATTGGGAGGACGCGGACGATGCGGAGCTGTACTACATGGATCGAACGCCGGGCTTCGAAGGCTACATGGCAGCACCCCATGTGTTCTTCTTCGAGCCCCAGCAGAAGTGGTACCTCGTCTATCAAACGCAGCCGCCCGCCTATTCGACGACCGACGATATCTCCGATCCTGGCAGCTGGACCGAACCGGAGCCGTTTTTCGTCGGGAAACCCCGCTCGGCGCCCGAACTTTGGATCGACTATTGGGTCATCTGCGACGATTCCGACTGCTATCTGTTCTTCACCGGGGACAATGGCGGGCTCTACCGCAGCAAGACGAGCAAGCAGGATTTTCCCCAGGAAATGGACGAGCCAGTGCTTGCCATGCGCATGGCAGAAAACGATCTCTTCGAGGGAAGCGCGACCTACAAGATCAAGGGCGTGGACCAATACTTGACTCTCGTCGAGGCCATCGGCCCTGAGGGCATCCGCTACTACAAGGCTTGGGTGGCGGACGAACTCGACGGAGCTTGGACGCCCGTCCAAAACAGTTTCGACCGTCCCTTCGCAGGAGAGACGAACGTCACCTTCGAGGGGGACGCCTGGACGCGGGACATCAGCCACGGTGAACTGATCCGCGATGGATTCGACGAGCAGATGGTCGTCGACCTGTGTTCGGGCAATCTGAGGTTTTTCTACCAAGGTCAGGACCCGGTCGCCGCGCAGGCTATCAGCGACTATTCTCAACTTCCCTACCGACTCGCCCTCCTGACTCAGGGCCCGAGCGATCCGGACATCGAGCCTCTCGGGCTCCCTCCGACCCCCGCACAGCCGTTCCCCACGGCTCCCAGCGGGGACAACCTCCTGAGCAATCCCGATTTCGAAAATGGCACGAGCGGTTGGATGGGTTGGGGGGCAGACCTCGGTACGACGAGCGATCCCGTTCACGGTGGCGCGTCGGCCGGACTAGCAAGTGAGCGGACGCAGAGTTGGCACGGCGCAGCGCAGGACATTTTTTCCAAGACCGAACCGGGGAAGACCTACCTCACGAGTGTTTGGGTTCAAGCGATCGATCCTGAGGCGTCGACGGGCCAAGGCGGTGCGGGAGGCGCGTCGGATGGGCCCATGCAGACGGTGTCCTGGACCGTGAAGAGCAGTTGTGGTGACGAAGACGGCTACTCGGCTGTCGCGAGCGCCGAGGTGCAGCTAGGCGAGTGGGTGGAGCTCAGCGGAACGCTGGACGTGCCGACGTGCGTCGACCTGGACGAACTCGTGCTCTACGCAGAAGGAGCCGACGCTGGGATCGATCTGGTGATCGACGACGCTTGGCTTTCCGAGTGATAAAAAGGCTCGGCTGACGGCGCCGTCGAGTTCACCCCCGTCTCAGGGGACTGGGAGTTCGAAGGCGACGGCGTAGTTGGGCTGGGCCTCCCCGGTGACGTCGCCCACGAAGGGATCGGAATCCATCAATCGACCCCAGCGGCTCGTCCCCGCATGCGGCTCTTCTCTTGCGGGAACACTCGCCGTGAGCGCGTAGCCCACGAAAACATCGGTCTCCGGGAGATCCTCGCCAGCGGTGATGCGCACGGAGTTGCATACGATTTCCACCGATTCGATGGGGATGCGGCCCGAAGAGGAGCGGAGCTCGAAGCCGTTGCCGTCCTTCCATTCGTCGATGTTTTGAAGCGGCGCTTCGAAGCTCATATCCCACTCGAGAGGCGGAACGGGAACATGAAAGTTCACCGTCACTTCACGCCCGTCTCTTTCGACGGACTCCGGCTCGAGGGGGCGCCAATCTCGACCCATGACGACCCGCTCGAAGTACACCTGGCCGTACTTTTCGCCGAGGAGCCGATATCCATCGGTGACGAGGTGAATCCCGTCATCCGCGTACGGGTATTGGTACTTGGGACCTGAACAGACGACGTCGTCCGGATGATCGACGCCGAGCTGCCATGCGGCGAGGGTGGATGCTGCTCGGTTGGAGACGGCATTTTGCTGGGAAACGATCATCAGGATGGGATCAGTTTGCCCGGTGATCTCCGAGATGTCCCCGTTGTAGTCGGACCACAGCTGGTACAGGTCATCGGCGTAGGACGTGTTGCCCGCGTCGCATTCGCCGTGAGTCACGATGATCGCACCGACGCCGTAAGTCATCCCAGCCTCGGCGGCGAGACGGGTGACGGCCGCGGTTTCGATGAGTGTTGCCTCGAAGGCTCGACCGTTGACGCCGCTCTGTGTGGCGTCCTTTTCGAGAAAGCTCAAACACTGGCCGTTTTCGCCGAATTCTCCGTGGACACCGACGTAATCGGACCCCGCGTCTTGCGCCAGTGCCGTGATTTGGTTGGCCATCGAGGCGTGGGGCGTCTCTCCGGCGATGTTGGTCGGATACGAACTCGGGTAGTTCGTCGCGGGGCGCCCGATGGGCTCCACGAGCGGCACCATCTCGAACGAGGCGTCGTCCGAGTCCAGCGGCCACTGCGACGACCCCGTGGACAGCATGAGATTGCCATAGGGTTGGGTCGTCGACTTGGCCGGCCTGCCTTGTTCGCCGACGGCCAGACTCTGCCCCGTCCCGACCACTCCGACCCAATCCCAAGGCACGTTCGGAGCGCCTCCAGGATCGGGACCACTCGTCTCACAGTTCACCTCGCCACCGTCCATTTCGCCGCCCGTACCTTCGGCGGTCGTGGCGCCCCCTTGTCCTCCCTCGCTGCCACTCGGTTCCTCATCGGGCTCGTCGCTCCCCTGGCAGGTCACGCTCACGAGCCCCGAGCAAATCGCAAACCCGGCAAGGATCGATCGATGATGAGTGAGGGACGAGAATAATCCATCGGGGTACTGGTTTCGGTGGCTCATCGGCTGGAGATAGGAATGCTCGGCTGCGTGCGCAACATGGTTTCTCTAGGCGCTCTCAATAGCCGACGCTGCTCGCGTATGAGATGATCCGCTCCCCCCAGTTCCCGCCCCACCTGTAGCCGGTGCGGCGTTCCTCCGAGATCTGCATGATGTCGTAGTATGTTCCTCCATCGCGATCGCTGAAGAATCCGGCATTGTTGTCGAGTTTGTAGAACCGGTACCACATCCGGCTTCCTGGGGCAGCTACGATAGGTGGATCCTGATTGGTGTCGTACGTGTAGTCCGCCAGGTAGGTGTTCGGACTCCGGTACCAGGCCAGGGCCGCCTTCACCGCGGTCTCGATCTCCGTCGTTTGAGGTTGGGTCATCAAAAACGCAATGATGCCAACGGACTCGGATCCACTCAGGGACTCGAGTTCGTAGGCCCGCGCAGCCTTTGGGAGGTAGTCGTCCTTGCCGTGTTGGGCGCACCAGACCGTCAGCGTGCCTCCCTGGCGCCATTGAGAATTGAGGATGTAGTCGACGCCTCCTTCGATGGCCGAACGAAACGCGTTGCGATCCCCGTCCGTAAACAGATCGGTGTCGAAGGGCGGCGCTTGTTGCACAGCCTGATGAAGCACCGTGAGCACGTAGGCCATGGCATTGTCGTTGTAAGTGACGTGATCGGCATATCCGCCCTTCAAGGGGTAGAACTGTGGCCAGCCACCGCTCGGATACTGAGCGTCGAGGATGAAATCGAACACCGCTCGTATTGCGTCTCGGTACTTCGTCACGTTCCCCTGCCGATAGACTTCCGCCAAGTAAACGACCTCGGTCACGGTTGCGCCGTTGTCGAATGTCCCCAGGTCGTTTCCCCCATTGCCCGCGCCCTCGGATTCGTAGTCGACGTTCTTGGGCCATCCCCCGTTGGACTGCTGGTACGACAAGACCGTGTCGGCCAAGCCCATCGACCATTCGGTCCGTGCACCTTCGAACCAGCTGAGCACGGGATTGTTCGCTTGAGGGAGTACGATGGGATCGGAGGGTGTTCCTCCCGAACCTGTGTCTCCGCCAGCGCTGGGCGCCCCACCCGTGCTGGGAGCGCCGCCGCTGCTCGGCGCGCCGCCGGTTCCCAAATCGCTGGGTCCGCAGACGCAAAAGTCGGAGATGTGGCCGGATTCGCATGCAACGCTCGGCAAATCCATGTCGGCGGTGCACGCGTCGTCCACGTTCTCGTACGCTCCTTGGCAGGAAAGCCCTGCAGCGGCGCACACCGCGCCGCAGCCTTCGGAGCCCGTAAACACGGCGCTGCACGAGTCAGTCGAAGTCGCGCAGAGTTCGAATCCGGCGTCCGCGATTCCGGAACAGTCGACTGGCTGGACGGAGGGGCCTCCGCCGTCGCCACTCGGCACTCCGCCCGTCCCCGTGCCCAGCGCTCCTCCGGCACCCGCGGAGAGCCCACCCGCGCCAGCGGCGAGGCCTCCCGTCGCGGCCCCGGTGAGCCCCCCGGCGCCGTCAATGGGGGCCGCGCCACCCGAGCTCGCGGTCGCCGCAGCGCCACCGGAACCCTCGCCCAAACCAGCACCGTCGGACTGCGGATCCGAGCCGCTGCACGCTTGCAAAAGGAGGACCGGAATCAGAATGGGCGGGAGTCTTCTCGTCATGGGCACCAAGTTGCCCGAGGCGAACAGCGCCTTTCACCCAAGTACCAAGTGTAGTGTAGCTGCAGAATTTTAGTAAAACGACCGAAGACGAGCCTCCCTGGGCCGTTCCGACATGCAGAGGTCGCACCTCTTCGAGCGCAGAAACTGGGGCATGTCACCGAATCTGACGAAGATGGATTTTTCGAACTCCATGTAGAGAGATTTCTCGCCTGTACACGAGCGAGAATTCGACCTGTGAACGGATCGCGTTCACGACTCGAACGCGGGACGCTACGACCCTTCCCCCATGAAATCCGCCGTACTCATCGACGCGATCGTGCGCCACACGACCGTGCTCATCGCCAGGCTGTCTACAGCTGAAGGCGCGCGCTCCCCGTTGGGGCACATCGCCAATGAGGTGTTCGCCGGAATCTCTTCCGAGCTCGAGGCTCAGGGGCTCCGGCACAAGGTGATAGCCGACATGTTTGGAATGGCTCTGCGCTCATACCGGCAAAAGGTACAAAGGCTGGGCGAGTCGGCCACCACCACCGGGAAGACCTTGTGGAGCGCAGTGCTCGAATCTCTCTCGGAGGACAAATGGACGTCTCGTACCGAGGTTCTCGCTCGTTTTCGGTTCGACAATGAACTCTCAGTGCGAGGGATCTTGAAGGATTTGGTCGAAAACGGCTTCGTCATCGCAACCGGAAAAGGTGAGACGACTCGCTTTCGTCGGGCCACCAAGAAAGAAATGGAGGATTTCGGGACGAGCCTGGACGTGGAGTCTACCGAATCTCTCGCTGCTGTGGCCTGGCTGCAGATCTACCGCGAAGGTCCGCTGGATCTCGAGGCCCTCGAGCGACTGGTCCCGGTCCCGAAGGACAATCTCATGGAGGCGATCGAACTCCTCGTGAGCACCGGGCGAGTGACCAAGAGCGACGCTGAAGAGGGCGCGCCACTGCTGTCCACCGAACAGGTTTTGCTGCCTCTCGGTGAGGAGAAGGGGTGGGAAGCGGCGGTGGTGGACCATCATCGAACCGTCATGAACGTCTTGGCCGCCAAGCTGACAGGGCCGAAAACCACCGCGCGCAGTGACGAGGTCGGCGGATCGACGTTCTCGTTCACTCTCTGGCCGGGGCACCCGATGGAGGCAGAAATCCGAGGGCTCCTTGCGGATACGCGGGGCCGACTTCTCCCCGTTTGGGATCGTCTCGTCGAGTACAACGAGTCTCACCCGTCCCACGATGACGAGTACAAGGTCGACTATTACTGTGGCCAAAGCATCGTCGAAGAGGAGACGCTCGAGTGATCCGAGGAAAAGCAGTCTCGCGGGTCATCCTCCGCTTCATTGTTTGCGCGGCAGTGCTCGCTTCGGTGTGGTTGGTGGGATGTCAGTCGGGTTCCCCCCAGTCGAGCAGTCAGACCCATTTCCTCGCTGCCTGCGACGACGATGACCAGTGCGGAGACCTTTCCTGTCACTGTGGCGTTTGCACGACCGTGTGTGGCGCCGCGACCGATGGGGCCGGAGGAGCCCTCGGGACCTGCAGCGAGGACGGCGCCGTCTGCATTCCGAAAACGGATCCGGGCGCCGTCGCTCTGTGTGAAGGGAGCCAGCCGGAGGAACCTCTGTGTCTCGTTCCTTGCGGCGACTCTCCGTGCTCCGAGGGAACTCACTGTTTCGCCGGCGTGTGCATGCCAACGCGTCCCCCCTCGACGGAAATCGTCGTTGACACCTCACTTCGCTACCAATCTCTCATCGGCATCGGGGCATCGCTCGGGTACGGAGAGGACGCCATCGTCAGCCATCCTCGGAAGTCCGCTCTCTACGACGCGATGTTCGCCGACTCGGGTTTCGATCTGATCCGGATCCGCAACCGATTCAACGGCGAAAACCCGGCGAGCCTCGAGGCGGCGTCCGAGATCGTGAGCGAAGCGACGGCGCGGATGGGAAGGAGCCCGACGCTCTTCCTTTCGCTCTACACTCCCCCGGAAGCGCTCAAGGCCAACTCGGCCCAATTCTGTTTCAACCTCGATCCCGACTGCACCCTGGTTCGCGACGAAGTGGGGGGCTTCGACTACGCGGGGTTTGCCGAGCACGTACGCGCTTCCCTACAGGCATACGACGCGGTCGGTCTCGTCCCGGATCTCATCAGCCTCCAAGGTACGCCAGACTGGGTGCCATCGGACGAAACGCCGGCAGAAACCTGTCGCTTTCTCCCCGAGGAAGGGACCACGACGATTCCGACGCCCGAGGGCGAGGAGATCGAAGTGGAGCTTCCCGGCTACTCCGAAGCCTTCCTCCGCGCGCAAACCGAAATCGCGACTCTCGAAAGCGAGTACGGACTGGTCGGTCCGGAAACCATCTCCGTGGCTTCAACGACTTCCTACGTGAACGCTCTACCCTCGAATTCGCTTCAGGCTCTCGCCGTTCGGTTTTTCCCTGACGAGCTCTACGCCCCGACGAACGGCGATCTCGAAGACCTGCGCACTTTTGGGCAAGTCGCAGGGCTTCCCATCATTCAGATCGAGATGGGACAAGATGGGCTAGAAACGGCCGTCTCTGCGCAACGAGCTTTCACCCTATCGGGCGCCTCGGGCTATCTTCAGGACGCTTTCGTTGCTTTGGTGCTCGGGGAGGCAGCCGATCCGATTGGCAATGACGGGGAGACCTTCGAGCTGAACCAGACCTACTTCGCGCTCGCTCATTTCGCGAAAAGCACCGATCCTGGGTGGGTGCGGGTAGAGGCGCAGGGTGGGGAGGACTTGCTGGTCTCGGCTTGGGTCGCTCCCGATGATGAAGCGTTGACGCTCGTGATCGTCAACTCGGGAGAGGAACGACAGGACGTCGAACTGACGCTCCCTGCGCCTTGGTCGGAGCGCTTGGCGAACGGGGGCCTCGTTCGCACGGTCTTTGGCGCTGACGAGGCGCTTGCCGATCTCGGTGCCATCGCGGACCATCGCGTCGTTGCTCTTCCCGCGGGGAGCATCGCCACCGTGACGATTGTCCCCTGATGGCGCGCCGAAACGGTGAACTTGCCCTGTCTGCAAGTGGCCAAACGGTATGTCCGACGGGGTGCCCCCCCCGCCCTCTCGGCGAAGGGGTCGCCCGAGGGGAAACATCACTCGATTTATTAGAAATTGTGGAATATCAAGCTAAAAATATCACTTATTATTAAGTTTTTCTAAATAATTGGGGAGCTCCGGCTTCGTGAGTGCCGGCGCCGGTCGGCAGCTCCAAAGCGAGCTCCTCGACCTCGGACCGTTCGTAATCGACGGCTTCTGCGGATGAGGTGCACGACTGCGCCCATGGACAAGCCAGCATGTGGCTTCGTGGTCGGGGCTGAGGCAAATCACCACAGCGAGGCGTGAGACCGTGGCAATCTACCTCACTCTTGGCCATGCGTATGATAGCGGGTCGGGATCTCGGTCGGCGGCCGGGATCTCGGGTCGGCGACCGCGGTTCGGGAAAGCGACGCGAGCGGTAGCGCGTGTCGCCTGAGCCCACGGAGTGAGCCTTGGCATGGCTCTCGCACGCCGACGTTTCATGGACATTTTCCGAATCATCCTCGCCATCTTCCTACCACCCCTTGGCGTCTTCATGCAGGAGCGCCTTTCGAAAAGGTTCTGGCTCAACGTCGTCCTCACACTCTTGGGCTACCTGCCCGGTATCGTTCATGCGGTCTACGTGATCTTGAAGTACGAACCGAACCGCCAACTGGATCGTCCTTCGCACGCCCTGCGTTGATGCGAGTTGCCCCCCAACTCACGACGCTAGCTGGATAGTCGCTTTCGGATGTTCCTCGCTCTCGGAACCACGATCCTTTTGGTCGGTCTGTGGGATGCGTTCATCACGGTTTTCAGCACGGCGGGTGGCGGCCCCATCACCGCCTCGATGAATCGGTTCGTCTGGAAGATCTTGCTCGGTATCCATCGGCGCAGGAAAATCCATACGCTGCTGAGCTTTGTCGGTCCGTTTCTGCTGCTCGCGAACATCGTCTTTTGGTACGTGGCGCAGGGACTCGGATGGTTGTTCATCTTCCACGAATACGCCGGGTCCGTGGTCGACAACACGACTGGGGAGCCCGCCGGTTTGGTTCAGACGATGTATTTCGTCGGCTCGACGATTTCGAGTCTGGGCTACGGCGACTACGTGCCTTCCGGGTCTCCGTTCACGCTCATCGCGATCGGTTCTTGCTTCGTCGCAACGGTGTTCATCACCGTCGCCGTCTCATATGTCTTGGCGGTGATCAACGCCGCCATCGAGCGCAAGCTCCTCGCGCAAGCCGTCCATTGCCTCGGGCACGAGCCGCTCACAGTCATCGAGAACGCCCAACTCGGAAACGAGCGCGGTTCCTTGGTGAACCAAGTTCTGGAGATCGCCGCTTCACTCGACGCCCACTCGCACAAGCACCTCGCCTATCCGATCCTTCACTTTTTTCACAGCTCCGCATGGGAAGCCGCCCCCGCGCCGGCGGTCAAGACTTTGTCGGACGCTTTCTTTCTCGCTCAGTACAGCAAGCGCGCCGAACTGGTGCCACCGCGGGGGCTGCAACACGTCGTCGGCTGCAGCATCGACACCTTCTTGAGCCTCGCCGACGCACGCATCACCCTGCCCGAGACCCATGTCGACGACACTCGAGAGATTCTCGACCAGTGTGAGGCCTTTGGTGTCGCGGTCGACAGCGAGGAGATGCGCGCCGCGCTGCCTGAATACCTCGAGCGGCGGGCGTGTCTTCGCCGGCAAGAAGGGCAAGACGGGTGGTGATGTGGCGATCCTCGAAGGACTTTTTCGTCTCACTGGTAGGAGAGGCGGAAGTGCACTATCTTCGGAAGGCTAACGCGAGATGCTTTTGGGGTCCCCAGCCCACTCGTATCTGATGAACATGCTTCTATCTCGACGCTCATTTCAGTTAGGCCTCACCGCTTGCGCGACGTCGCTCACCTTGGCGCCTCCTGCGCTAGCAACGACCGTCCTCGGGCTCAGTCTCGATGAGATGGTGAAGCGGTCACAACGAGTGACCGTGGGCGTGCCCGTCCACTATAGCTCGGAGTGGGCCTTCGTTGGTGGGACGAGGCGGATTGTGACGTTCACGCGCGTCGTTCAAGAGGAAGACCTTTTTTCCGACGAACGAAGCGCCGACGAACTCCTCGTCATGACCTTGGGCGGAACCGTCGGAGATCTCAGACAAAAAGTGCCAGGAGAGGCTGCGCTCCCGCTGGGGGAACGCGCCTTGCTTTTCGCAACCCCCGAGTACGAGGACGGAGTTCGGCTCGTCGTGGGAATGGCTCAAGGCAAGTACGCGCTCGAGGCCGATGACGACCGGGCCATCCTGCGCCCCAGCCGCGCGCTTCCCCATCTCATTCGTCGCAAGCAGAGGGATGGGACCGACGAAACGATCGCTGTCGAAGCTCTGAGCGGCAAAAGCCTCGGCGAAACGCGTCGTCTCGTTCGAGGCATGAAATGAGTTCTTTGGCGCTGAAGTCCGCAGGCTTCGTTCAGGGTGCAATCGTCGGTCTTTTGGTGCTCCTTCCACAGGAGGCACACGCCTTTTGTCGCACGACAGTGTGCGACGAAAGAGTTAGTTGCCAAGAGGACCCGGAGATCTGCTGCATCCGCGACGTCAACGGCTGCGACACGAATACGCAGCCGATCGCCTGGCCGACGAGTTGTGTGTCGTTCAACGTCCACGAAGACGGATCCGACAAGCGGGACATCAGCGCCAAGACCCTTGCAAATACCCTGGACGACGCGTTCGATCAGTGGCTCTCCGCCGACTGTGACGGAGGGTCCGTTTCCCTCGCCGTCGACTATCGCGGGTACGCGGAATGCGGCGAACCCGAGTACAACCAAGGCCGCAAGGATCGGAACGCCAACGTTTGGATGTTTCGTGATGACGGAGCCAGTGCGAGCATGTCCTCGGGTGATTCCCGCCTCTCGGACGCGGCACTAGCCGTGACCACCGTCAGCTTCAACCCCGACAACGCTCAGATCTACGACGTGGACGTGGAGCTCCTCTCGTCGAGCGCGGATTTCACGACCGGGGACGACGATGTCGAAGTCGATCTCGCGTCGGTCGTCACTCACGAGGCCGGACACTTTCTCGGTCTGGATCATTCGCTCGTAGCTGGGGCGACCATGGCGGCGGGATACTTCCCCGGTCAAACCGATACCCGTAGCCTCGAACCGGACGATCTCGAGGGGATTTGCGCTGCCTATCCGGAGGATCGGAGCTTTCCAGGTGGACGAACGTGCGAGCCCCGCGGGAAGTATTCGCCCAAGTGCGAGGGGGATGGGTGTGGATGCCACCACGCCGGGTCTGATGCTCCCAGGTCATGGATGTGGCTCGTCGCGGCGCTGATGACCGGACTCGCCGTCTTCCGACGCCGACTGCTTTCTTGAGCCGATCGCCCACCTCCCGAGCAGCCTAGCGTTTGCTTTTCCGAGCGCTAGCTCCAAAGATAGCGACGGCTGAGCGCGTCAGTGCGGAGACGCGTGCCACTCGATGGCTTCGTCGATGAGGCTGCGCAGAGCGTCGACGTAGGGGTCTGTGCCGAAGTGCTCCCGAACGAATTGCTTGCCCTGAGCGCCGTGCTGGTTGCGTCGCTCTTCGTTTCTGAGGAAGTCGTCGACGGCACGACCCAGGGCCACCGGATCGCCACCTCGGACGAGCAATCCCCCCTCCGAGCGCAGCAGCCAATCGGAAACCCCGCCGACGTCGTAGGCGACGACCGGAGTTCCAAAGCGCAGCGCTTCGATACCAACCAGACCAAACGGCTCGGGCCAGCGCGACGGAAACACGAGTAGATCGGCTCTCCGATAGATCTCCGATAGATCCTTCTGATCGAGCCAGCCGCAAAACTCGATCTCGTGGCGCTCGGGTGCTTTGGCGGCCAAGGCTTCGAGATGAGCCCGGTAGGGGCCTTCTCCAACGATGATCAGCTTCGTCGGGGTCGAGACCTCGGAAAGGGCCTCGATCGCCTGGTCGATCCCTTTGATCGGTTGGAGCCGACCGCAGACTACGATCTCCGCCTTTTCGCCCCTTCGGCGGGTGGGTGTCGCGTGTTCGTCGTCGGTTGGTGAAACGTCCACGGGCGGAAGGAGTGAGCGAATGCGCCGCGAAGCAGGGTGCTGCGCCCCCAGTAGCGTACGAAGCTCGCCCGCAACGAAGGGCCCTTGGGCGATGATGGCCGATGCGTTCGGGTAGACTCGCTTGGCGATGTCGTCGAGCTTCCTGAACGCGTGGTACGCCATGCGAGGTGACTGAGGATCTCCGGTTGCGTTGAAGAAGCACCCGTCGCGCAGGCCGTGCAGCGTGCACGGCACCACCCCCGGGCGGATGGTGCAGGGCTTCATCGCCCTCATCAAAAATCGTGTCCCCGACGGGCAGTACTCGCCAGGTGAGTGAACGAAGTGAAGCATGGGTAGCGCTCGACCCAGCTCTCCGAGCGCTATTGGATCGACGCCGCCGTGCGTAAGCCCGACGTCAGGGCGCTCCCCCGGCCACGTTCCGTGGCCGGCGAGGATACGCTTCAAGTCGGAAAAAGGCAGATACGTGATGCCATCCGTCAGGCTCGGGTCGATGCCCTCGAAGCGGCCGTCTTCGGCAGGGGAAACGACGAGCGAGTACCCGCGGCGTAGCAGCATCGTGGCCTGCATTCGCACATAGGCTTCGTGACCACCGACGACTGGGAGTCGCTGGGTCGATAGCAAGATTCGTAGGCTCATTTTTGGTTCACTCGGGTACTTCGCCTCGCGAAAGTCCGACCCAACCCAAGGCGGCGCGTTTCCAAAATCCGAGCTCGGTTCGCACCTCGAGTGCCATTCTCTCCTTGTAGGGCCCGATGTATCCGCCACGCAAAGCGGCCAAGCAACGTGCGCGCTCGCTCGGACTCAGGGGGGCCCTCCCGATCGCCCGCGTGTACTCGAGGAGCCAGCGGCAGGCGCGGTAGCGTCGCTTCTTCCCGCTTCCCGGCAAGAACCATTCGGCGAGATCGCGCGCGTCCTTGCTGGCGCGAATCGAGCGTCCGTCGTGCTCACGGCGTTCGAACCGACAATCGCGCAGCTCGTGGATCTTCGATCCGAGGGCGATTTCTCCCAGAAGGATCATGTCGGATCCGGGGAATGTTCCGATGACGTTGGTGCGTTCCAGAACCGAGTATCGAAAGAGCCCGAAGATGGGGTTGCAATACGTCATCTCACTGTGGTGCTTCAGGAAACGCCGGAACCGTTCCACGGGTGCCTCCTCATCCAGGTGAGTATCGTCGGCGAAGTCCTCGATGAAGTTTCCCGCGCCGTCGATGAAGCGTGTGGGGGCGTAGCACAGCCCCACGTCCGGATGACTCTCGAGTTCGGCATGGGCCCGTTCGACGAAGGTGGGATCGAGACGGTCATCGTGTGCGAGCCACATGAAGTAAGGCGACTCGCTGAGAGCAAATGCGCGGTTGTAGTTGAACGCGGCACCACCGTTCTTCGCCGCCGGATGAAATTCGAAGCGGCTGTCACGAGCAACGTACTCACGGCAGATGTCTGGGGTCGAATCCGTGGACGCGTTGTCGCATAGAAGGAATCGGATCTGAGTAAAGGTCTGATTCCGCGCGCTTTCGAGCGCTTCGCGGAGGTACGTTTCTCCGTTAAAAACGGGGATACCGATCGTAACTTGCGGGTTTTGACTCATGACTCCTTGGGGCCGTAGACTTCGCGCAGGGATTCCAAATCATATCCCAAGTCGCGTGCGTAGCGGCTGAGCTTGCGCGCTCGAACGAGATCGTCTCGCGCGAGTCGAGCGGCGGCCAAGCCTACCCCCGATTTTGTCAACGCGAGACACGTTCGCAAGGTCCAAAGGGGTCGACTTCTTTGCAACAGGTCGGGGCGGTTGACGCCAACCTTCGGTAAAATGCCCCTTCCGGACTTGACAAAGCGACTCACGAGTCCGTCGTCCGTGAGCAAGACCGGCTGAACGAAATGCCCCACGATGGCGTCGTGGACGTACATGGGCGTGTAACCGTCGGCGACCACTTCGAGGAGGAACGAGCTCTCGCTTCCCATGCGATAGGAACCCGGACGAGGACCGATCGTCGGATCGAAACGACGCCCACCGTCAAATAGCGTTCGCCGTACCCAGTAGTTGGGCCCGAGAGGGACGCGGTCGACATAGGCGTTGTCCGTGGGCCCTTGATCGTGGAGAGCCAGCGCCATGATGCGCATGTCCTCCTGGGTCAGGGCCCAACGTGGGATCTCGACGTCGGGGGGCCAAATCGGTTCGATCTTGCCACCGAATACGTCGTAGTCGGGATGACGGGCAGCACCCGCCGCGATCCGCTGCAGCCAGTCTTCACGAGGGATGATGTCGTCATCCGTGAAGACGACGATCTCTTTGACGGGGTGAGTCTCCAGCGCATGGTTGAGAGCCGCATTCTTACCCTGCCTCGACTCGAAGAGCGGGGCGAGGGGCATGCTCGACTCGAAGGTTCGCAGCACGTCGCCCGTGTGATCGCGGCTGTTGTTGTTGATGACGACGAACTCGACATCCAAACCCGCGCGATCGAGCGACTGCATGTGAGAAAGCGTCTTGCTCAGCAGGTCGGCCCGATTGTACGTCGAAAACACAACGGAAAGACTTGGAAGTGCTGCGGTCATAGGACTCTCAGCTCGGTAGACGTCATTTTCAGGGCTTGCAAGCCATCGAGTGACCCAGTGCTGCGACAGAGTCAAATCGGTCGGTGGGCTCCGCCGAAGCTCGCCTCACCGCGCGCTCGGCCGAATGGCTGCTCGAAAGAACCCAGAGGTCCCGAGTGGAGCAAGACAATTTGCGGCGACAGCGAAGCTCGGGCCGCTAACCTGAAGGCTGGAATCACTCTGCTCGACTGATGGGACTTCGAATCGTTCCCTGACGCCGTCGGTGCAGGCGATCCGGCGAGGTCCCCGAGGTCCCAAAGAGGAGGAACTAAGATGGCACATGATGAAGGATCCAAGTTCAGACCAGGGCGAGCCCCGCGCGCTACCCTCGAACGTAGCTGCATTCCTCATGAAAGGACGCCTTTCTTGGACAGAGTTCAAGAGCTCGGTCACTCGGATCCCGAATGGGTGAGGGAGGAGGCGCAAAGAATCTCGCAGGAGGTGAAGAGCTGGCACGCCCGCATCCAGCAGTTGATTCGAAGCGCGCACGAATGCGGGACCGCTGCGACTGCCCAAGAAGCGCGTGAACGTTTCAATGCTCTCAACGAGGAGCGCCTCGAGGAGTTCCTGCAGAGAAAGGGCAGTCAAACCGAGACGCTCCTTTGGGATGGCGTGTACGCGCGACTCCTGCTGAAGGACTCGGGACTCGACTACCTCCCGATGCTGTTCGAAGGCATTCGGGCGCTCGATCTCCTCGTCATCGTTGCCACTCAGAAGGCGTGCGATCGTCCTCCCTCTTGGTACCGGCACTGCGACATTCCCGTTTCGCGTCCCTGGAACCTACGCCCCCAGGGTTGGTCCCGGCAGGAGGTCGTCCAGCCGGTTTCGGGGATCAGAGCGCTGGGGTCTGACGATCTCTCGATCGTCGAGAAGACGCTCGACGCTTTTGAAAGGGGGGTGAAATAGACTGTGGGGGGCTTGCTCCGTATCCAGGAGAGGCAGCCGTGCATGTCGACACGGAGGAAGGAAGAGCTGCATCTCCATGGACGAGTCATTCGTAAACATTTGTGCAACCCTCGTTGGAAACGTCCCCGTGGACGATGCCAACAATGCTCTGAAGAAGGCGATGCTCAGGGAGGCGTTGACACGTACCCGGGGCAATTTGACGCGCGCTGCGCAGCTTCTCGGCGTCAAGCGCCAAGCGGTGCAGCAGATGCTCACCCGCTACGAAATGCGCTCTTGGGCCTTCGACCTCCGTTCGACAGTAGCGGCGCCAGCGGCGCCGACCGGGCGCGGCTCGGCCCAGGTTAAACCCGCGGCCCCACAGTTGAGCTGTGGCCGGGATTCATACGGTCGTGAAAGACGTTCTACGCAGCCGCGAACGAAAGACGCGATGCTCCGATGCGGAGGCGACCGGTTCCCTCGCGGCGCTGGACGATGGTCGCATAGTCCAAGAACCCCATCGTTTCGAACTTCGCGCGAACTCGACAGATCCAAACGTTCAATTGTGTTTCCGTACAACGGAGCATCCGCATCAACTCGTCTCTGTGCCGCCAACCCACGTCCTCGCGGTCAAGACCCTCTTCTTCATCCGCGCGACGAAGTCGCGCGAGGGTCAAAAGGAGGTAGTAGCCGCTCTGGGTCCCGAGGGACAACCGCTGACAGTCACATTCAGCAGTGATCTCGACATACTCCTCGTCAGGTGAGACGCCGAGGATCAGATCACAGTCGTCGATGAGGCGTGGCGCATCCACGGGAGCCGTGCTTTGCCGATCTTCCGAGCAGGAGAACCGCCATGACTCGCCGTCGAAGGAGAAGCTGTCATCATGCAGGATACGCGTTGTCGAGTCCCGGGTCTCCAGGTGCCACGAGCCGTCAGCGCTGCGAAAGATGCTCGCGAAGTCGTCACTGTTGCCCGAGATCGCCAGGACCCCATCTTCCATCACGTGGACGCGACCACTCAAGGACGAGATGACCATCGGCGAGGGTGCTGACACGTCCTCCATCAGGTAGTGATGCGGCGCTGCTCCAAAGGTGAGGCGATCTCCCGGTCCAAGCGCTTTGTCTGCGTTCGAACTCAAGCGTTCTCCGTTCACCCAGGTCCCGTTCGTGCTGTTCAGATCACGCACGATCCAGTGCCCATCGTGCCAACGAATGGTGGCGTGAAGCGAAGATACGCAACCATCGTCGATTGAGACGAGACACCCTTCACGGCGACCGATTAGAGTTTCCGCTTCGAGAATCGCCGCGTTCCCCGATTCCCCCACCAATCTGCCCATGGGGCGGAGATTGCTGCGACTTCAGATTTTCCGCAACACATTCGCTTGGCCACTGGTCACTACCGGCCCGCGCTCGCAGCTTTGCGCCTAACCGTTTCCCACGCGTCGGTGTGATGGAAGTGCCAGGGAACTCGAAGCGCGCCGGGTCGCGCCTCGAGGAACGATCGCAGCTTTCGGAGCAAAAGAAGCGCGTCTTCTTGCTTCCGGTCGATCCGACCTTCGGGCCGAAAGATGGCATCACGCAGCGCCTGGCGTTCCACTTCCGGGATTCTGCCCGCGGCCCACTCGGCGAGAGCGGAATAGTGTCTGTCCGGGTAGTAACGGCTCTTCATGAACTCGACGAGGGCCAGTCGAGTCACCGTTGTGATGAGACCGCGATTGTCCAGACTCTGCAGAGTCGCCCGCACGTTCACCATTGCTTCGGAGAGGGGACGAAATCCTTCCGTCTCGTCGGCATGCACGAGAGTGACTTCGTCGTCGTCGACGAGACGACCATCTCGAAAATCCTCGAAGACTCGACCTACGCCGACCATACCGAAAGGATGCAGTTCTGCAGCGCGAAGCGCTCCCATGCTGGCTGCGCCGAAAACGTGGATCCCTCGGCTGAGTGCCCAGAGGATCTCCTTGTGCCACACGGCTGGCACGCGTTCGAAGTACCCGTCAATGATTGCGATGGCGAGCGGCGCGGAATCGACGAGGCGATAGACCTCTCCTTGTGATACGGGTCCGTGGAAAACGAAATCTGCGTCCCTTGACCGAAGCCCCGGCGGGAGCGACGGCCCCGCGAAGATGTGAATCTTGTCGGTCATCAGCTCAGCCCTCCCGCTTGCCTGATGGCGCGGGGCCCGGGGCGCCATCCTGGCACTTCGACCATCGTCTCCAGACCCGGGATGATGACCCGCACGACCGGTATCTCGAACTCGGGTTTCGTGAGATTGACGACCAGGAGATGCTTCACTCCAACCCTCGTGAGTTGAGCCCGCAGCCACAGAAGGTCTTCCTCGAATGTCTCGTTTTCCCGCGTTGGGACTTCCGAATAGTGACGACACGGAGTTCCGCGGAGTGCATCCGCCCGAAGAGCCTCGAGTCTCTTGAGGTTCCGAGCTTCGGCGAACCGTTCGTGGGGGAGATCGTCTCGCGAGCCGGAGATGATCGTGAGTCTGGATTGAGCCGCCTCGGTCAGCGCTCTCGAGAGCGCGACGTCTCGCGACAAGTGGCAGCCAGTTCCGATGTTCGGGCGCAGCGGACGATCGGGGTTGAGCTCGCGGTCCACGATCGCAGCGCGAAAACACGACACCCCGACGTCCGTCGTCATGTCCCACACGGCGACTTCGACCTTGGCCCGTTCGTAGAGCTCGAGATACTGTCGACACAAAGGATCATCAATGGTGTGAAGGATGATGCGGCGCCTCTCTTGATCCGCGTGAGTCTGAAGCAAAAACAGCGCCTCGGCGTCTCGCTCGATCACCTCGCACGCGCCGTGAACCACCGCCTCGGGCACCAAGTTCCCGGATGCCAAGCCGTTGGACGTCATCGGGAAGCACCCGGAATCGGCTGGCAGCGGATGGGTGAAGTCCGTGTGCACCATCTCCAGGGGTACCCAGCAAGCACTTTCTGCCAGTAGGTCCACACCCTCGATCCAGTGGATCTTCAGCTCGTCGTGGTACCGAGCGAGTCCGCCCGACGGCAGGAGATGCGGATCGAAGAGGGAGTGGGTCGACCGGAGTTGGTTCCTGCTCCCGAAGAGCAGAGGGTTCGAGATGGTCTCCGCATGATAGAACTCGATGGACTCCATCAGCGCGGAGACCTCGGCGGCCAGCTTCGAGGGTCCCTTCCCTTGAGCTACGGCGAGAGAACGCGAGTTGGGGCGGCACGCAACCACCACGGGGATCCCGATCGTGTCGAGGCCGGTGACGTGCGCCACCCGGGTGATCCCCATCGGTGCGAGGAAGGGAGCGATACGCCTGCGCGTCTCCTCCAGTAGGGCCGCCCGGTGCGTGCCGGAGGTCAGCGGTTTCTTCTCCAGCCGAAATTCGCCGGAGATGGCGGGCTCTCGGAGGGAAGCATCGTACATTTCCTCAGCATTCGAGGATTTCACCATCGACTCCATTTCGACACACATCACGAGCGGCCTCGCGTCCTACTTCACCGGGATGCCTTGGGGATTGCGTTCAGGTTGATCACGTAGCAAGCGCAGCCGTCGCCGATCTGGTTTTCACGTGGTTCGAGAATTGATCCGATAGAGACTTGTCCCTGGGTAAAGGCGGCGATGCGCTCCTCTGTATGTTTTTTTGCTTTCTTCCCCATTTCCCCGTCCCCGTCGAAGTTGACGGTTCGGAGGACTTTTCCGAGCGCCTCACCGTTGGCGCAGTAGATCGAACCCCAAGGTGCAACCACTAGAAGGTTGTCCGTTGTCCCATCGACAGGGCTCATACCCACCACTTCTAAGGCTTCTTCTGGTGGCATGTAGCCCTCTTGCTGAACCGATCTGGGTTTGAGAGCGCTCAAGTTGACGAGAGTGTATGGCTGTTGTTCCGCCAAGAGCGGGCTTTTGACGGTGGCGTTAGTCGCGCCGAAGTTGAGGAGTTCGCGAATCTTGGCGATGGCCGTCCAGTCGACTTTCCCTGCCTCGTAGGGCCCAAACTTCGTGTCTCTGGCGGCTTCGGCCGGGTTCCCCACTCCGCTAGCTTCCACTTCGCGCTGTTGGAGGCGGCCTTTCAATTGGCGGAACTCCTCGTTCGCGGTCCATTCTGCCCTGTTGGGAAACGTCTCTTTCGGTTTTTGCTCGGTGTCGGGGTTGGGCACGGGTTCGGGAGGGTCTTCGCTGGCCCAACGTCGCCGTCGTTCGAAGAACTGCAGGGCGTCGACGCAGGCGCGAAGATCCAGTTCCTTCCATGCTTCCTTCATCTCATCGTGATCGATCAAGAACCATCTGGGTTTGTCGTCGCCTCTTTCGATGAGGATGGTGTGCGATTGGAAGCCTTCGTAGTTGGGATCCGCTGGAAGCGCCGTGGTCAGAGCGTGTTTGGTTTCGGTCACCAAGCCTTGAAGCTCCCAGTAGATCGCTCGAAAGTATTTGTACGAGGCCGAGTCCTTCTCGTTTTTCCCACGCGACGGGAGCATGGCTGCTTTGTGGTTGAACGCGCCGTGCCTCATGATGTGCAGGACATCAGCCGGATCGGGGATCTTCCAAACGTGGACGAACTGGTTCACCTTGCCGCTGATGGGGTAGGAACCGTGCACGAACTCCCAGCCGTACAGGTCGTGGATGACCGACAGGAGTCGCTCCATGAGGGTCACGAAGGGCCGATGGTTCTGGCGTGGAACGCTCAACGTGACGTGAAGATAGTAAATCTGCGGATCCGCGCTGCGCGGGTCCAGTTGTTCTGCTCCGGGTTTCATACGCACTTTCCTTCCAGGGCCTTTGGTTGCCCTCCCGGTGCCATCTTCACCCGTTATGATTTAGAGTACATTACGTAGTCATTACAAACTGCTGTTATATACGTCCGCTCACGGATCGGAATCCTTGACCGATGTCGATCGAACCCTCGAAACAATTCGGCGACTACACGCTCGTCGAACCCTTGGCACAAGGCAGCATGGGGCGGGTTTTCTTGGCGAATCACCGTTCGACCAACGAGTCGGTCGTCGTCAAAGTCCCGTTGGAAGACGTGCCCCCGCAGCGCGAAGCCCTCGAGCGAGAGATACGAGCGCTGGGGTCCCTGCAGCACCAGTCTATCGTTCGTCTCCTCGATCATGGGACGTCCGCTGGGGTGCCGTGGCTGGCGCAGCCGCGACTCGAAGGCGAAACACTGCGCGCGGCCTTGAGCAAGGTGTATGCCCTAGGCCGAGAGTTGCCTCCTCTCAAAGTGCGAGACGCCTGGGCCACAGTCCGTCTCGAGGCTCCCGCTTCTCCCGCAGCCGAAACTGAGCCGGCGCCCATCTCCACCCAGTCGCGACTCACGTTCGACGAGGTGGAGCAGCTGGCGGACTCCCTCCTCGACGTCTTGGAACACATGCATTCCAAGGGCATCGTCCACGGGGATCTGAAGCCCGAGAACATCATCATGGTCGAACGCGGACCGCCCGTGGTGATCGACTTTGGAACTTCGATCCGAGTCGATCAGGCTCGCGACGATTTGCTTTCAGCGCCTCGAACCGTCGGGACCGCTGCGTACATGGCGCCAGAACGCCTTCTTTCTCGAGGGTTCGACGCCCGGGCCGACTACTACTCGCTCGGCTGCCTGCTCCACGAAGTCATGAGCGGCGTGAGTCCGTTTGCGCGGCCCAGCGTCGGAGCCACTGTGCTCGCCCAGCTTCGCTATCAACCGCCCTCGCTTCGGAGTCTGAACTCCAAGGTACCCAGGAAATTCAGCCAGATCGTCGCGCGTCTGCTCTCGAAGTCCGCAGACGAGCGACCCGAGTTCGCGGGAGAGATCCGGGATGCCCTTCGCGCGCGAGCGCCTTCGGTGCGTCGCCCGCCAGCTCACAACAGCATCCTGCGCCGTCCCGAGCTGGTAGGTCGTGAGGGGCAGCTGGCACTCTTGCGGGAAAAGATCACCGCCGGGCGCTACGGCAAGGGTGAGCACATCCGTCTGGTTGGTCCCTCGGGGAGCGGCAAGACTCGCCTCGCCATCTTGGCCGCTGACCTGGCTGACAAGGCAGGGTTCGACGTGATCGAAGTCTCCGGGGATAGGGTCGCCGAGCTCACTCCAGAAGCGCTGCCAGAGTTGAGAGAACGGACGCGAGCGCGTCCGGTGCTCATCGTGGTCGATCATCTCGATGCGCTCGACGCCACGGGGCTCGAATTCCTACGTCAGCTCTCCAGCGAAACACTCGTCGACCAATCGCTTCTCGTGCTGTGGAGCGAAAACCCGAGGTTCCCCTTGGCCTCGGAAGACGTGTGCGACATCACGCTATCGCCTCTTTCTCTCAAAGAGACAGCCCGGATCGCTCATGACGCGCTCGGCGTCGACCGTCTTTCCACGCAGGTTCAGGGCCGACTCTACGATGTTTCAGGGGGCAACCCTGGACACCTGCTCCGCTATCTTCGGGCGCTGATCGATGAGGGCGTCTTGATCCGTCGCGACTATGAAGGTTGGCATTGGAGCAACGCCACGCACCCTCTGCTTCAGTCGGTATCCGTGGAGCACACGTTGCGGGCAGCTTTCGAGAGTCATCTCGAGCGGCTGCCCAGTGATGTACAAGAACCAGCGCGAATTTGCGCCATTTTGGGTCGAGCGTTTCACTTTGCGGAGTTCGTTCGGCTGTCGGATTTGAGCGAGAGCGAGGCAACACGAGCCCTGGCGGTGCTAATCCAAGAACACGTGATCGAGTCGCCATCCCAGGATCGGTTCCGCTTCATCCATCCCGAGTATCACGCCAGGCTCAGAAGCCGAGGAGATCCAGCGGACAGCCGCGCGTACCACGAAAAGGCGGCGAGAATCTTGGAACCTCTCGTCGATGAGCGACCCGAGCTTACGCTTTCGATTGCCGAGCATTTGTTCGAAAGCGGCGCTTGGGAGCGCGCTGCGGACTACTACGAGAAGGCGGCCGGTCGGTACGGTGGAGCGCACGAGCGCGAGGTTGCGGCGGAGATCTTGAGTCAGGCGCGGAAGGCGCTCGGTCGCTTGCAGCCGAGCGCCGAGATCAGAAGTCGTGTTCGCCAGCTGAACGAGAGATTGGGAGACTTACACCTCGGGCTTCGTAGGCTCGACGATGCTGCGGCATCCTTCGAGCTGGCGCTCGACATCAAGGGCGAGCCCGCCGCAGCCGCTCGTGTTCTCCGCAAGCTTTCGCACGCTCACGACCGCGACAAGGACAGGGCTCTTTCGCATCTCGAAAGGGCCATCGAACTCCTTCGCGGACCGTCGGAGGCGGGTAGCCGCGCGCAAATCGAATGGATCGAGTGCCATCTTGCCGCCATGTTCATCCACTACTGGCGGCACGAAACTAGCCGGGTCTTGGCCATCGCCGAAGTCGTGAAATCCCACGTGCAAGAGGTGGGGACGCCGGAGCAAATGGCGAGCTATCACTTCAATCTCGCAGCGGCGCTTCTCTTGCACCACAAGTATGCTGCCCGCTCGGACGAACTCGAGCACATCGACAAGGCGGTACATCTCTACGACAAGGTCGGGGACAGCCCGCGCGTTGCCATGAGCAGATTCATGCGTTCGCTCATCCTGCTCTGTGCGGGCGAACTCGAAGAAGCGGACCGAGGCTTTTCCAGTATTCTCACTGCTGCGGAAGAGAGCGCCAGCGTCACGATCCAGCTCCGAGCGCTGACGTACCTTTGTCTCGTGGCGCGCATGAAGAAAGAGGTGGAACGCGTGCGGCGGATGGCAAGTTCCGCGCTTTCGCTCGCTCGCGAGCACCAGATGCAAGAATATGCGGGAACGGCTTTGGCGAACCTTGCTTGGGTAGCACTCTGCGATGGGGGACAAGAAAGGTGCGTTCATCTTGCGGAGAAAGCCCTGGGGGCTTGGGCCAGCGCTCCCGTCGTCAGCCCGTTCACCTGGACGGCGCGCCTTCCCTGGCTTGCGGCCCAACTCGATCAAGAGGGGACTCTCGCTCAGGACACGGCGGCCATCATCGAATGGACGGCGCCTCTTCTCTCCGACACCCAGCAACGTCCGCCCGCTGCCGTTCGAACGGCGACGGAAGAGCTCGTCGAGTGCGCCCTCGCGCCTGGGGCAGACATCGAAGCGAAGGCTCTCGAGCTCATCGAAGCCGCGAAGCGAATCGGTTGGCTTTGAGGTGTGGAAAAATCGCTCGACGAACGGCGGAAACAGGCGTCGATTTGAGTCTCGTCCGACTTTGCGCGAAGGTCGGGCCCGATGGATACGATTGCACGGAGGTGGTTCGCGGTGGGGGTGTTGGGAGCCTTGCTCGTCGGGTGCGGAGGATCCGATGATGGCGAGGGCGCGCCTGAGGAGAACACGGCGGTCGAGTTCGAAGTCACGATCACCAACGTATCTGGTGACGCCGATGTTGCAACGCCCATAGCTCCTGGCGTCTGGGTCCTCCATGTCGCGGAGTCCCCTCTGTTCGTCGTCGGGGAGGCTGCCTCCGCTGACCTGGAGTCGCTCGCCGAGGATGGCAGTCCCGACGGGCTGCTCGAGTCCGTCGAACCCGACTTCGTCAGCGGAGGGTTCGATCTGGGCTCCGAGGAATACAAGGAAGGCGCGGCCGATCCGGGCGATCGGTTCACCTTCTCGTTCGAAGCATCCGTGGGAGACCGGCTGAGTTTTGCGGCAATGTTCGTGCAGAGTAACGACTACTTCATCGGCACCCCAGGAGCGGGATTGGAGCTTTTCGACGGTGACGGGGAGCCCATCTCAGGAGAGGCCGAGGTCGTGATCTACAACGTGGGAACGGAAGTCGATCAAACACTCGGTGAGGGGCCTGATCAGGCCCCGCGCCAGTCGGGCCCGGATACGGGTGCCGATGAGGATGGCGTGGTAGAGGACTCGGGTTTGGCTTCCGAGGACTACGTCACCGTCACCGTCGCAGTCGCCAAGTGAAGCCAACGGCCGCTCCCGAGTAATTTTCGGTGGCTCGACTTGAAGGGCGCGCCGTTTGGACTACCTCAAAGGACGTGTCTTACGAGAAACTGAGCGAGCATTTCCGGCGAATTTCCCAGTTCGAGGAGCTGGGTGCGATTGTTCACTGGGATCAGGCGGTCCACATGCCTGCGGCGGCCGGACCGGGGCGAGCCAAAGCCGTCGGAGCCCTTTCGCGCCTCACGCACGACATGACGAGCGATCCTCGAGTGCTCGAGTGGGTTACGCGCGCCCAGTCCGACAATGCCCTCTCCGATTGGGAGAAGGCGAACGTGAGGGAGATCGAGCGTCTCCACCGACGCGCTACCGCCGTCCCGGCGGACCTGGTCGAGGAAACGAGTCAGGCCTGCCAACTCAGCGAGCAAGCGTGGCGTCGCTATCGGGCGGAGAACGATTTCGCGAACTACATGCCGTACCTCGAGCGCGTCGTGGAGTGCAGCCGCAAAGTGGCCGCCGCGCTCTCCGACACGTTGAAGCTCGAGCCGTATGACGCGCTCATGGACGCCTTCGAGCCGGGGATGCGCGCGACCGAAGTCGACGCCGCGTTCGCACCCTTGCGTGACTTCTTGCCGGAATTCATCGGCCGCGTCTTGGACAAGCAGGCGGCCGAGTCGGCGATCGAGCCTCGCGGCCCCTTTCCGGTCGAAAGCCAGAAGAAGCTGGCCCTCGGATTGATGGCGGCGACTGGTCTGGACATGACGCGCGCACGACTCGACGAGAGCCACCATCCGTTCTGCGGCGGCGTGCCGCATGACGTGCGCATCACCAACCGCTACAGCGAGGCAGACTTTCTTCCAGGTCTGATGGGGGTTTTGCACGAAGCGGGGCACGGCAAGTACGAGCAAGGACTCCCCGCAGCCTTCAGAGATCAGCCCGTCGGAAGAGCGCGGGGGATGGTCGTTCACGAGAGTCAAAGCCTTCTCCAAGAGATGCAGGTGAGCCGGGGTCGCGATTTTTCGATCTTCCTCGGGAAGAAAATCCGCGAAGCGTTTCCGGGGCACGTCGCGGATCAGCCTGATGCCTTTTCGGACGACAACCTCTGGCGTCTCCAGACGAAGGTGGAGCGAGGGCTGATCCGCGTGGATGCCGACGAGGTGACCTACCCCGGCCACGTGATGCTCCGCTACGAGCTCGAGCGGGATCTCATTTCTGGCAAGTTGTCTGTGCGGGATCTGCCCGCTGCATGGGACGCCAAGATGAAGCTCTACCTTGGGATCTCGACACTCGGAAACGACAAGGACGGCTGTCTTCAGGATGTCCATTGGCCTGCCGGCGCCTTCGGGTACTTTCCGCTCTACACGCTGGGGGCGCTCGTCGCGGCGCAGCTTTTTGCGGCGGCAGCGGACAGTCTGCCCGATCTTCCCAGCAATCTCCGAAACGGGGACCTGTCCGCCTTGAATCGATGGCTCGACGAACGAGTTTGGAGCCAGGGGAGTCGTCTGTCCGTCAGCGAGCTCTTGGTGGCGGCTACCGGCAGTGGGCTCGACCCGGCAGTGTTCATCCAACATCTCGAGCAGCGCTACGGATGATGCGGTCGTCCTCATCGATTGTTCGGCTCTTCAAACAGTTGTTCGATATTGTTAGGATTGTTCTATATACGGAACAATCCGGCTTGGGTGCCTAGCTGCCCGCTTCATCAGGGGCTGTTTTCGACGTCCCGCAGGATCCGGAGTGCCGGAAGAACCGTGCGGCGGTATCCCTCTTCTCATGACCGACTCGTTGGCTCCGGTGCTCTGCGACGCGAAAGAAGAGCGCTACTATCGAGCCGTCATCGAGTGCGATCCATCGTTCGATGGGACCTTCTTCTACTCCGTCGTGACGACGGGGGTGTTCTGTCGGCCTTCCTGTCGCTCGCGGTCGCCAAAGCGCGAAAATCTTCGGTTTCATCGAACGGCTTTCGACGCCGAGCGGGCAGGCTATCGAGCTTGCAAACGCTGTCGACCGGAGGAGGCAACCCGGGCCGACCCCATCCATCAAGTGACTGCCGTGTGCCGCCTCATCGAGCGCTCTCCGGGGTCCTCGTCCATTACGGACATCGCGCGCTCGGTTCGGCTGAGTCCATCCCAGCTTCATCGAATCTTCAAGGAGTACACGCTCGTGACTCCGGGAAACTATCGCGCTGAACTCCGCCGCCAGAATGTCCAGAAGCAGTTGCCCTTTTCGAGAAGTGTCACCGAGGCCATCCATGCATCGGGTTACGGATCGTCGGGTCGATTCTACGAGTCCGGAACAGCGCTTCTCGGAATGACTGCGAGCGCTTATCGCAAGAGGGGCGAGGGTGAGACGATTCGTTTTGCCGTGGCCGATTGTTCTCTCGGGGTCGTACTGGTCGCCGCGAGCGGGATCGGCGTGTGCGCCATTCTCATCGGCGACGAACCCGCGTCACTCCTCGAAGATCTCGCCTCACGGTTTCATCGTGCCGATATCGAGGCAGGTGACGAACGGTTCGACGAGTGGATCGCGTGCGTCGTGGGTTTGATTGATCAACCGAGCCAAGCCGTGCATCTTCCCCTGGACATTCGAGGCACCTTATTTCAGCAGCGAGTGTGGGCCGCGCTCAGGGAGATCCCGCCCGGCAAGACGCTGACCTATGCGGAGATCGCCCGCCAGATCGGTGATCCCAAGGCTGCCCGCGCGGTCGCGAGCGCTTGCGCGAAGAATCCTCTGGCGGTGGCTGTTCCCTGTCATCGGGTCGTGCGTCAAGATGGCGGGCTTGCCGGATTTCGTTGGGGGATCGAACGAAAGCGCATGCTTCTCGAGCGCGAACGCTCGGGTTGACACGACTCACCATCGGCCATGCCTGGGACCTGCCATCCAACGGGAGCAACCATTTCAAGACAACTAGAATCCGGGCGACGGGCTCCCCACGAGGTCGTGCCGTGAAATAGCCTGAAATGGTGCCGGAGCGGCTCGCTTGAGACGATGGCTGGGTGACGGACGGGACTCAAAGCGAAAGCAACGCGCGTCGGGATGCCTGGGAGCCCACAGCCGTGCGCCGCACGATGGCCGAAGTCCATCGCGAAAGCGCCGTTTTTCGTACCGGCCCGGCGATTCCTTCGAGTTCGACCGCGCCGATTCTAGTCAAGCTTTCAACATTCGGTGTTCGTGGACCAGCTACCCCCTTCGGGGTAATCGAGTTCGTCGAAATCCGTCACCGACAGGAGGTCATGACGGGGCCGAACGGCGTCGTCCTGGGTTTGCCCCGGGAGTCACCCCATGGTTTAAGCGCCTCAGTCGACGTCGCTGTGGGCACTAGCCTCCCGGCCTCTTGGACATCGGTCATTTTCTACGAAGGCCCCGGGTTGTGAGCGTCAACGCGCGTTATCGAATCGACGAAGAAGGGAGATTGATCGACGAAGTCTCTCCCGGGCAGGATCCGCTCCGGTCGACTCAATCGCGTCGAATCAGGCGTGTCGACGAGATCGTCGACGTGTCGCGCGAACGTCTCTTGGCGGCTGTGCAGAGAGCGAAGACGGCTGGAATTGCAGGGATTCGCGACAAGCACGTGCTCATCGTGCGCCCCTCGAGCGAGCCGGAGTGCTATGACTTGGAGGTTCGTGACGACGAGTTTGCCTTGCCGCCGGCCACCCTTCTGCGCGATCTCTACGACCTGACCATCACGGAGGCGAGGGTTGCTCTAGCGATCGCCGAGGGCGCAAACGCCAAGGACTTGGCCGAGCGGTTCTCCATTTCGAACAACACGGCGCGTGTGCACGTCCAGCGTATCTTGAGCAAGACCGCGTGCAGTAGACAAACGCATCTCATACGACTCCTCCTCTCTCTCGGCAGCGCTTCGAGCTCCGTCGGTGAAAGCGATGTAGAGCGTCTGCATTATGTCGTGCAGAAAGCGAAGCGCGGGAAGTAAGTGGCGTTCGCCGGAGCAGCCACCAGTAATGCATCTGCAGGATGAGCCTAGGCCCCCGCCGCTCTAACCTGCCCAACGTGCTTCAGGTCACATCCGCGGGGGCAATATGAACTCCGGAATTGACCGGACCGACCCCTCTCTCTGACCGACGGTTCCCACATGGCGGCTGCGCAGGGCATGAGCCTTGCGTGGCCGCCAACTTTCGGGGCAACGATCAATCGGGCACGCAGACCGACACGCCCTCGCTTTCGACCAGGTCAGCGTCATCGACGCACGTCCCGGCGTCGCCTTCGGCTCGACACGCGGAGCAATCGACGTTCGATGCGCAGGTCTTCATACACAGGGTGCCTCCCCCGTCATTCACACACACCGAGTCCTCGGGACAGTCCGCGTCCGCTTCGCAGTCGGCGACGGTGCAGTAGCCACCATCGTAGCTGGTATTGCAAACGAGATCGCCACCGCAGTCCCCATCGATGTCGCAATCCTTTCCGAGACCACAATCGCCCGGGACGCAGACCTTACGATTTGCGGAGCCGCCACCCGTGGAGCGGCAGATGAAATCCGTTCCCACGTTGAGCTGGCAGAATTCGTTGGCGTCGTTCGTGTCGGGATCGCCTTCGACGTCTTCGTTCTCGCAGCTGAGGAAACACATCATCATTCCGGTGGATTCGAAGGGGCCACAGACTTGGTTCACGTCCTCCTCGCACTCTCCTTCTGCGGCGCAGCAGTCAGCATCCGTTTCGCATTCATGCGTACAGTAGCCCTCGTCGACCCGATCGAGACAGATGGCTTCGCCTGCCAGATCTCCCTCCGCGACGTCCGGGAAGCAATCGTCGGGAGCTTCGCACACGGCTCCGGTGTCGCCATCGTCCGGGCGCGTATCCCCATCGCCGTCTCCAGGAGCGTCCTCGGTGTCGTCACCGCCGCAGGATGCGACGATGAGTGTCAATAGGAATGCCGGGGCCAGGGCGTTTGCCCAATTGTGTACGTACCTCATTGGCAAATCGTGAGTAAGCCACCGACACGAGTCAACGTGGCGTTCGAGCATTGCGTCTAGGGCTGCAGAACTGCGAAAATGCCGGGGCACTCACATGGAGTGCCCCGGCGAGGAGGAGGAAGAAGAATGAAGAAACTTAGGGGAGTGCTCAGAAATTGATGATGTTGAGAACGGGCGCGCAAGCACCTTCGACGCACGATCCGCTGCAACAATCCGTCGGATCCTCACACTCGGACTGATTTTCCAGACACACGGAAGTGTCAGCGAGGCAGATGCCGTTGCTGCTACAGTTACCACTGCAGCACTCGGCGTCGACTTCGCACGAGCCGGCTTGATCCTCGCAAGTGCCGACTGACTCGATGCAGGTGCCGCTGCCACACCAGCCGCCTTCACAATCGGTGTGGAAGACGCATTCTTCGCCGGCGATCTTCGTCTCGGGTTCGACGGCCTCGCCACAGCTGTTTTCGACGCAGTTTCCGGTACAGCAAGTTTGGTCGTCTTCACAGAACTCGGCCTCGTCCTGGCAGGCGCCGACTGGTTGGGTGCAGAGCCCACTCGCGCAGCTTCCAGTACAGCACTGCCAATCAGCGCTGCACGCCGCGGTAACCTGAAAGCAGATCCCGGCCGGAGCGGTGCAGAGGCCACTTTCGCATTTTTCGCTACAGCATTCGTCGTCCGCCTCGCACTCGAGGCTCCACTTCGTGCATTCCGCCGGGGGAGGCTCTACCTCGTCCTCTTCGTCCATCATCGACATGCCGCCAGCGCCCAGGCCACCCATGCCGCCCAGACTCGTGTCACCGTCGCCGTCGCCGTCACCGTCACCGTCGCCATCGCCGTCGCCGTCACCGTCGCCGTCACCGTCGCCGTCACCGTCACCATCGCCATCACCCGCCGTTGCCCCGTCACCGTCTCCCGAGCTCGAGTCGTCACCACCGCCGCATGCCATGGGAAGGGCGAAGCCGAGACAGAGGGTGAGAATGGTTGCTGCCGGGTTTGCTTTCAAAGTCATGTGATTCCTCCAAGGTTCGGACGATTCGTCCGCGTGGAGGAACATTGAGCAAGGCACATGCCAAGGTGAGCCTCCTTTCACCCGAGCCACATCGTGGCGATTCCATTGGACTTCGACGTACCCTCACGGGGGGCGCCCCTTGGTTGGGCCTGGCCCGTGCCAGGCCCGTGCCACTGGACTCGGGCTGCAAGTCGATTACCGTCCGCCAGGTTTGTTTGCAGGATTCTCGTGTTCGGAGTGCCGATATGGCTGAGCGGAAAGGGGAGAGTGGGGCCGCCCTGACGATGATCCTCGGGACCTCTCTGACGGCTCTGTTTTTTGCACTCCTCGACATCCTGCTCTTGCCCTCACCGGTCGTCGGGGGGCTTGGTTTCTTTCGAGTCTGGGTGCAGCTTGCTCCGAGTCTTGCGGGACACCTGGTTCCCTATGCCGCAGTCGTCGTAGGAGTTCTCGAGGGGACGAGGTTGTTGCCCGGGCGTCTTCCCAGGCGCACCCGCTCGGCGTCTCTCGTTAGTCTCCTCGTCTGTCTCGCATTGGGCCCCTACTTGTGGTCGGTGGCTGATTATGCGTTCAGCGGGCCGCGCATCTCGGCATCTCCCCAAAGGGGGCTTTTCGTGATCGCCGCATTCGGTTCTCTCGAACTGGGTGCGTTCGCCTTCACGCGATTGGCGAGCGCGATGAGTGGAAGAGGACGCCTTTGGCCCGGGCTGGTTGCCTGGGGCCTGGCAAGCGGGCTGCTCCTGCTCAATCGACTCCTCCTGCCGAACGAATACGAAGACCTTCATCGTTTCGTATCTTGGGTGGCGCTCGTGCTCGTTGCTATCGGCAGTCTCGAGCTCGCCAAGAGGGCAAGATTCGTTTCACGCTCAAAAGGCTGGAAGGTCGCAATGGTTCCTGCGCTGGTTCTCGCAGCCGCGCTCGGGACATGGACGCTCGCAACCAGTGAGGTCTTGGCCTGGCCCGTGTGGAGTGAGACGCCTGGCAGCAGGTATCTCACTCATCGCTGGGGCGCGGACGAGGAAGAGGGAGGCGGAGTCGAGCTACCGTCGGACGTGAAGCTCGAGAAACCGGCTGTCGGTGATCCACGGATCGAAGCCGACGCAAGAAAGGCGCGACGCGCTGCTCGAGCTCCACACCTGGTCGTCTTCTCGATTGACAACCTTCAGGCGGATCGAGTCGGCGCCTACGGTTACGACGGCAATCCGACGACCCCCAACATCGATCGGATCGCGGCGGACGGCGCCGTTTTTCGCCGTGCCTATACCTTGTTTCCCGGAACCAGGGTCTTCATGTCGAGCATGCTTACCGGGCGGCGCATCTTCAACATTGGTCGACACGACCTCTCAGAGCCATTCAAAAGCGCGTCGCTTCCTCGAATGCTGAAAGCGAGAGACTACCACGTGCTCGTCAAGGGTGTGTTCGAGCTGACCGCGTACCAGGACTTCAATCCGCAGGACTACGCCATCGACACGAACCTCCGTCGTGCGACTCCCAAAGAAATCAAGGAGAGCGGTACAATCCCACACATTCCTCTCGAGCAGCGGTTCGAAAAAATCGATCGACATCTTGCCGAGGCCAGAAAGGCGGAGCTTCCCGCTTTCGTTTGGATCCATCTCCTGGGCCCGCATCGATTCCGAGGGGGCTTCGTCGGCAGTCGGAAGCATGAATTCGGAGGCTCCCTGAGCGATCGCTATGACGCCACCATCCGCGAAACCGAAGAGTGGTTGGCGCACCTCGAAGCGCTCGTCGAAAAACATCTGAATGACGACGGCCGCGAGGTCTACTGGTTCATTCAGTCGGACCACGGTGCAGGGATGACGCGTAGCTCTGGACGTGAGACTGGCAAGACTCTCTATGAAGATCAGGTACACGTACCGCTCATCATCAAAGGTCCTGGAGTTATTCCGGGCAGCTACGACATGCTGGTCGACTCGGCGGTCGACGTCAGCGCAACTCTGCTGGATCTCGCCGGAATCTCGCCACCTTTGGTCTACGATGGAGTCTCCCTCGTGCCAGTCCTCCAGGGCCGGGTAGGCGCCGACGCGTTTGCCGAAAGACTCATCGTACTGAATGCAGGTGGCGACGTGGGCGGAGTGTACAAGGAGTACAAGTATCTCGCGAAGGGCCGGAGCACCTCGCTGTTCGATTTGTCGAAAGATCGACTCGAACGTAAGAACCTCGCGGATAAAAAGACCAAGCTGGTCCGCTCTTTGCGGCGCCGCGTTGCGAGGGAGCTCGATAGGCAAAAGGCGGCCCAAGACGAGCGGCCGAAGTCCCACTGAGACGGTGGGTCAACTCTTTCGCGCTGCCCGGCCGGCGGCTCTCGATCGCCCGAGCACGTATCGTTTCACGAGGAACGTGAGCATGTTGCGCTCGTTGAGCTCCGGGTTGATGCGGTGAACCCGCGCTTCGTGGAGCCGCCGGTACTCACTGAAATGGACGCCGGGATGTTCGTGGTGCACCGTGTGAAGACCTGCGTCGAAGACCAGCCAGTTTTCCCAGCCTCCAACGAAGTTACGGCTGTGATTGTCGGGTGATTTCGGTTCACAACCAACGTGTTGGAGGTAGTTCGTGAACATCATGGCCCATGAAGAAAAGAGCGCCGGAGAGAGGACCAGCGCGAAATAGGTCAATCCACCTACTCGAGCACCCGAGCGAGCGACGGCTAGCGTCGCGATGATGACGTGAGCCGCGACGAGTGTTGCCGTTTGGACCAGAGGCTCGACCGAGCGGTAGCCGTTCTTCTTCCGACCCTTTTCGATGTGACGACGGAGTGCGGGAAGCTGCCAACTCGAGGAGCGTAGTGGATACAGGATCGCGTGAAGGAGACTGTCCTTGCCCATCTTGGTCGTGCGGGTCGCATCCCCTGGTCCGTTGACGAACTTGTGGTGGTTTTGATTGTGGGTCGGGATCCATCCGAAGAGCGGAAAGCCGTAGAAGATCCCGAGGTAGTTCGAGTAGACGGCGTTTGAGAAACGGGAACGAAAAACCGGGCGATGATTGTGGTAGTGGGCGAGAACCCCCGCACAGAATCCCAAGTACAGGGCGATCGGGAGCGCCACCAACCACCAGTTTGGTGCGTAGAGCACCACCAACGTCGGCAGGGGGAAGAGTCCGAACGACCAAACGAGTGTACGTCGGTCCCGCGGACTCGATAAGATCCCCCGAGCGCGAGAGTCGGCGCTGGACTTGATATTGCTGGCATCGACGTGTGTAGAAGTTGCTGTCATTTTGTCTCCGGGTCTCTCGACAAGGCGCGGTGATTTGAGTCACTGTGGCCTCGAAGTACGGTCTGCGGCTTCGCGCTCTCGTGTGAACCATTCTCTCTCACGCTTTCGCATTCGAACATTCGCGCTTCGCTCAGGTTTTCCATGCCCACACGGAAGGTATCCAAAGTTCCCAGAAAACGGCCGAAACAGGCCCGTTCGCAGGCAACGGTGCGGGTCATTTTGGACGGAGCCATTCGGGTTTTGGATCAGGAAGGACCGGATGCCATGACGACGACGCGCGTCGCCGAGGTGGCCGGAGTGAGTGTTGGAACGCTCTATCAATATTTCGCTGATCGAGATGCAATTCTGGACGCGCTTCAGGATCGCGAGTTCGAACGCGCGACAGAGATGCTGAAGGAGACCCTCGGACGGGCGGATTTTTCCACGAGTCGCCAGCAAGCTCGTGCCGTAGTGGCAGGGCTTCTTCGGCTCTACAGGGATTCACCCGGACTACATCGCGTCCTGGCCATCGATGGGATGCGAGTGGCACCGCAGGAGCGTGTGCTCGCGTTCGATCGAAAGGTGATCGACTCTCTGCGTGGGTTTTTCGAGCTCACACCGTTTGGGGTCAAGCGAGACAACAAGCACGCTGCGGCTTTCGTTCTCTATCAGTCGGTGCGGGCTACCCTTCTTGCCGCAATCTTGGAGGAACCTGCCGGCGTTACCGACGAGGCCCTCACCGATGAGGTCACCGACCTCGTGGTGGGGCATCTCATGGGGGCGCTGGAGTGACGCGGACTATCGCTAATTGGCATCGAGATCCAAAGTCCGGGCATTCGATTCTTGAGTTTGGCGACGACTCGTACCAAACCACGAGTAATGAATGACAAGCGGCCGTTGGTCTTCGATCTCGACGGGACTCTGATCGATTCGCGTGACGACATCGCTGCGGCGTGCAACCACGCGCTCCTTTCCATAGGCAGAGAGCCGCTCCCCCGTGAAGCCATTACGCGTCACGTAGGCAACGGCGCGCGTGCGCTCCTCCGTGGCGTTCTCGGTGATGACTCCGAGAGCGTGGACGTTTCCCAGCTACTGCTCCATTTTCAGGAGTACTATCTACGCCATCCGACCGAGCACAATCGACTGATGCCCGGCGTGGAAGAGTGCCTCCGCCTTCGAGGCGAGCGAAAGATCGCGCTCTGCACGAACAAGCCGTACCACTTGACCCAGGCCGTTCTCGCTTCTCTCGGCTGGACCGAGCGTTTCGACTGCGTCTTTGGTCCTCGGCAGGGCGACATGCTCAAGCCCGATCCCGGCCCTCTGCTTTCGGTGGCCCGGGAGCTACGCGTGGCACCAGAGCGGCTCATCATGGTCGGAGACGGCCCTCAGGACGTGGGCGCAGGCAAGGCTGTTTCCGCGTATACCGTGGGCGTCAAGGGCGGATTTTTGGCTCTTTCGAAGCTCAGCGAGGCAAAGCCCGACGTGCTCCTCGACTCGCTTCTGGAGCTGCCCGAGCACGTGGCCAGTCTTTGACTCGTTCCAGATGAGGGCCAGGCGCCGGCATTCGGTGATCCCATACGGCGGTCGCCCAGTTGGCGCAGCCGACGACGCCCTCGATACCTCCCAGAAATACCCCGCTGGCACGGAAGAAAAGCGGAACCTGGCATATAATGGCCCAAGATCTCGGCCTCCACGTGACAAACATCACCGTCGGTGCTTCGGTTTCGGCCCTGCAGCCGAAAGCCAATCGCGGTTTGTCGGTTGCCGCACCCCTCAGACTCTGGAAAAACGCATCCTATGGCTTCCCCGCCAGCATCTGCCATGCCCACCGAAAGCTTAGAGGATCTGCTCTTGGCGCTCGACGCCGCTCGCTCGTCCGTTGTCTTGCACGTCGAGACCGACGAGGGCACGGGTCAGTTTTCGATTGCCCGCGGGGTGCTCCGAGGGGGAGCGTTCGGTGAAGCGTCGGGAGCCATGGCCCTCGATCGCGTGCTCGAGGTAGGAGCGAGTTCCTATCAAGTGCATCCGGTCACCGAGCCACCGCCTATGGTGGGCTTGGACGGGAAGGAAGTCGATCAGGGACCGCGGCTTTCCGATCTCCTCGCCTCGAGGCAGATCGATTCCCAGGATCGCTCTGGCTTCTTCATGCGATCGCGCCTCGCGCGTACGGAGACGCCGCTTCCTTCGGATCTCTCCGAGTTGGAAGTTCGTGTGGCGGAGCGGCTCGAAGCCGGCGGTCGCCCGTTCGATTTACTGTCGGAGCTCAAGGCGCCCCCCGAGGAGTTCCTCTCCGCTCTGCGCGGATTGGTCGATCGCGGAATCGTCTCGTCGGGAGCGGCTCCTGTCCCCACCTCCAAGCCGTTCGCTTCGACGCTCCAATCCGAGCAATCGCTGGGCGCTCCCCCGCCTCGACCCTCCGAAAAGCCCTTTGGCTCAACGCTCAAGTCAGCCCGGAGTAGTCTCCCTCCCTCCAAGAAATTCGCAGACACGTTCCGCACGGTCGAGTCTCCCACGCGCCGAGGCGTTTTCGGCAGTCGGGTCGAACCAGACGGGAGTCAGCCGCCATCGCCTCCGCTTGGAGCGCGCACTCTGATGGGCGGGTCGACACCGTTCCCCAACGTTACCGAGCGACGGCAGCCCTCCAAACCCCCCTCGCGCGGGAGGCGCAACTCCCTCAGCAGTACCCACATGGCGGGGTCTTTCGCTTCGCCT
The DNA here is from genome assembly GCA_965652275.1 of uncultured Polyangiaceae bacterium. GTDB lineage: Bacteria > Myxococcota_A > Polyangia > Polyangiales > Polyangiaceae > NIC37A-2. The sequence goes on from CBFGUR010000005.1 coordinate 105,831, forward strand.
GAGCTCGCTCAGCCCCGCACCTTGAGAGACCAAGCTCCGCCAGAGGCAGTCAGCCAGGCGCGGGCGCTTGCGACGATGCTCTTCGCCTCCTCCTCGACGGCGGAAGAGGTTCCAGTTCCTAGCGGTCGTTTCGAACCCGAGACTCTCGAGGAGCTGGGGGGCCTGAACAAGGCGCTGCATAGTTCGCGAAGACCGGGGCAGGCGGAAAAGCCGCAGCAGTTCCCGTCGACATCATCCGATCCCAGCCAGCCGGTTGTGGTAGTCGGACGCTACGAGGTTCTGGCGCGTATCAAGAGCGGCGGAGTGGGGAGCGTCTATCTTTGTCGGACGAGTAGCTCGTCTGGATTTCAGCGGCTTTTTGCGATGAAGGTGCTTCGCGATAGCTCGTCACACGACCCCGCGATGATTCGCGAATTTTTCCGTGAGGCCCAAGTACTCGGGTCTTTGCACCATCCGAACATCATCGGGATAGTCGATGTTGGCTCGGAGACCGAGCCCTACCTCGTTCTCGACTACGTCGAGGGTGGAAGCCTTTTCGAGCTGTGTCAGGCGTCGCCCAACTCTCGAGATCCGGCGGTGATCGTGACGATCGTTCTCGATGCGCTTGCGGGTATCGCCGCGGCCCACACGGCTACGGACGATGCCGGCAATCCCTTGAAGATCGTTCATCACGACCTCACTCCGCACAATCTTCTCGTCGGTATCGATGGCGCTTGTCGTGTGGCCGATTTCGGAGTTGCGCGAACGAGTGATTCCAAAGCAGACGAAAAACAATACGGGAAGCCCGCCTATGTCGCCCCCGAAAGGTACCTGGGCGGCGCGGGCGATCACCGCTCCGACCTCTTTTCTCTAGGCGTGGTGCTGTATACGGCACTGACTGGGCGGACGCCTTTTTTCGGCGAGAGCGCTGGGGAAATCCGGCAGAGTGTGCTGATGGGCAAGGTTCCCTCAGCAAGCTCCGTCGGACTGGGCCCACCTCCGTGTTTCGACTGGGTGATCCACAAGGCGCTCTCGCTAAGTCCCAAGGATCGCTTTCAGAGCGCCGAGGAGATGATGGTCCAGTTGCGTCGCATCGCGGCCCGAGAAGATCTGATTGCGTCACCGTCCCAGGTCGCAAGCTGGGTGACCGACACCCTGGGCGAACGCTTGGAACAAAGGCGCAAGGTGCTCCGCCCGACCACGTACCCACCCGCTCTCGAAGAAGCTCCGGAAGCTCCGCCCCCGTCCGGGTTCGAGGTCGCCCCCGTCACGTCGCGGCCCTTTTCGAGCCCGCCGAGCAGCTACGCCGAGAACGAGAAGACGGAGGCGCTGCCTTCTCAGCCCGCTGCAGCACCGGCACCACCGCCCCCGGCTGACCGAAGTTCGGAGCCGGGCGAGCCCTTTCAGCCCCCTGCCGAGGGCGCGCCTCCCGTGGTGCTCTACGTCGCGATCTCTTTTGTGCTCGTGATCCTCGGCGCTCTGATTTTTGCACCAGATGTCGTCAGGCGGCTCTTCTCGGAAGGCGAGCCACCAGCTCAGACGCTCGAGGATGCTCCGCCTCCCAAGACGGAGCCGACCCCGCCGTCCGGTGCCGATCAAAAGGACGAACCGGAAGTCGTCATTCCAGACATCCAGCCCGCCACCAAATGAAGTCGACGTTCATGAGCCGGCGGTGAGCTTGGCGATCTCCTCGACCGAGATCCGGGCATAACTCTCAGCAGGTGGAGGCAGGCTCGCGAGCCTGTGGCGCCTTGCGGCGCGCTGCAGGGCTTCGTCGCGCCAGCGCTCGGTGACGATATCGTGGATGAGCTCGGAAGTCGTGCGGGGATGAAGCGCAAAGTCCCGGGCTTCGTAGTCACCGTACAGGACGCGCCTTTTGGTATAGGTATCGAAATCGAAGGCGAACAAGATCTGAGGTCGCTCGAGTAGAAGATAGTCGTAGAGCACCCCTGAGTAATCCGAGATGAGAAGCTCGCTCGAACGTACGTCGCTGACGAGGCGCGAGAGGGAGGCGATCTCGAAGGGCGGCGAGATTTCTCTGATTGGGCTCTTTGCGTTGATGTGCGTCCCAATCAAAAAGGTGTAGCCGCGGTCCACAAGCCAGCTCTTGAGCCCCTCTGAGCTCACGACCTCCTTCAGCGTCGTGGCGAGGAGCTCGTTGGCCGACTTCGACTCACGAAAGGTCGGAAACCAGTAGATCTGCTTCTTTGGGGAGCTGCGCGCGCCTATCTGCCACTCGTCGAGATGGGCACCCCCTCCCAGCCCCGAGTGTCCGTGCCCTACCGGGTTCATTGGATAACAGAGCCTGAAATTTTCGCGCTCTTCCTCCGACGCGCACAGGACGAAGTCCCAACGAGTGACCAGCCACGTGCGAAATGCCCGAACTGGTGCGACGGCGCGCGCTAACGCGGGCTCCGTCACCCCTCCCGCTTTCATCAGGCTCAGGCTGTGGCCCAAGTAAATCCTGGGCGCGGTTCGACCGCGCAACAAGATCAACTGAAGATCGAGGTCGTCTTCGCCATGGCTGTAAATGAGAGCCGACGCTCGGGAGATCGCCAAACGCGCGCCCCAACTTTGGCGTCTCACCACCGTGAGTCCCTCCGCGCGGAGTCGCTCGATCAGGGGCCCATTCGCGACCCAGATGACCGTCTTTCCCTGCCGTCGTGCCTCGGCCTCTACCGCGGCGCTGTTGTCGCCATGATGTCGGCCTCGATGGCCGCCGATGACCCAAAGCGGCTGCTCTGCTTTTCGTCTCCAGAGAAAATGGAGGATCGTCACCCACACCAGACCCCAACACAGGGACCAAAACGCGTAGAGAAGTGACGAGAGACGAGTCATCGTGGGGCGCGCAGGGTCGCGCAACTGGGACGGCGGAGCAAGCAAGCGCGGGGCGTGCGCAGGCGGAGCGGAGTAGTTTTTTGGGGAACCGACCACATCGGACTTCAAATCCGGATCGAAGTCGCCGTAGTGGAGAGCATCAGATGGAAGCGATCTCGATAGAGCGGAGGGGAAGCGTGGTCATCGCGCGTTTCCCACCGCATCCGAGCCCTGAAGCGGTCCACCAGTTCTTCGACGAGATGGAGGAGCTTCTGTTGCGCCGACCGTTAGCTATGGTCATCGACGCCGAACTCGTTCGGTCGGCTCCGATTTCGGTGCGTGATGCAGCGGGTCGCCGTCTGAAAGTAATGGAGCCCCTTCTTCGGAAGTCGCTCCTCGGTCAAGCCACCGTGGTTGCCTCTCCTCTCGTCCGGGGCGCCCTCGCGACCATCCATTTCTTCGCTCCCCCCAACTACCCGGCAAAATCCTTCGGATCGCTCGCCGCGGCCATCCGCTGGGCGGAACAGCAGGTCTCCGTGGAACACTGAACGGAAGTATAGTATACGGACCGAGTGCAGTTTTCCCTTCTCGACCAAATGGCTCCCCGAACGGATGAGGCGTTTTCCACCGCTCGGCGCATTGATCTCGATGAAACGTCGTGGGTGGAGCACGTTCCCGACTGGCTGAGCGGGCATCACCGCATGCTCCAACTCTTGCTCGAGACTGCCGACTGGGAACAGCACCGCCGGAACATGTACGACCGAATCGTCGACGTGCCACGCCTCGTCGCGGGGTTGCCGGGTTCTGGCGAGCGCCTGGACTTCTACGAGGGTGAGGTGAACTGCCTTCCGAGCCGTGCCCCCCGCCAGAAGATAGACGAGGCCAACGCTTGGCTGGTCCATATGGCGTCCCTGCTGAGCGTCCGTTACCGTAGGGTGCTCGAAAGCGTCACGCTTGCTCACTACCGAAGCGGTAGCGACAGCGTTGCGTTTCACGGAGACAAGATGGGACCACTTCGGGGCAATACGGTCATCGCCATCGTTTCAATTGGGGAACGTCGTCGCTTCCTCCTGCGCCCGAACGCGGCGGTGCAGCGTCAGGGCGAACGCGCTGCGCTCTCGTACCCGCTCAGCTTTCAGTTTGGCGGAGGCGATCTCCTCGTGATGGGGGGCGCCTGCCAAAGAGACTACGAGCACGCCGTACCGAAAATACGTGACTGCGGATCGCGCATTGCCATCATGTTCAGGGAAAGGATGCAGGCAAAGGCGCGCGCTGCCGAGCCCCGAAGGGTCAATCGTAGCAGCCAGAAGAGCGCCTGATTAGCGCCCATTCCTCTTGGCGCGTCGGGTGAGGGCCGCATCCCGAGGTATGCAAGGGGAGGCGCTCGGCAGCTCTCCTGGTGTCGCTGCGGAAAAGAGGGTGTGGAGACGGCGGTCGATGTTGTCGAAATGCGGGAGAAGCACGGCCTTGCCTTCCGCCGTGAGGTGGGGGGACGCTTCCTTCGCACCAAGCACGAGGCCGTGGACTTGGCCGGGCGAGATCCTCGACGCCGCATGGGCGAGACGGAGGACATCCGCCCGACTCGCGTCGGAGGTGATGAGTGGTCCGAGTTTGTCGAGAAAGTCGGGCAAACGGGCTATCCCTTCGACGGAGCTGAGCCGACGCAGGGTTGCGAAGAGAACAGCCTGTTGACGACGCGATCGGCTAAAGTCCGAACGTCCGTGTCGTGACCTCACGTAGAGCGAAGCTGTAACTCCGTCGAGATGCGTACGTCCAGCCTCGACGTCGAGGAGTCGTCGCCCGCTTGGAGTACGAGCGTCGACGAAGTTGTCGCGGATGGGACAAGGCACGTCCACGTCAACGCCTCCGATGGAGTCGATCACCTGTTCGAACCCCGCCAAGTCGATTGAAAATGTGTGGGAAATGGGCAACGCGAGTGTGTCTTCGAGTACACGCTTCAAGAGCTCCAAGGGATCGTCCTTGCGTCTTGCGGCCGCGGCGAACGTGGCATTGATTCGGTCCATGCCATGGTGGGGGATTTCGACGTAGAGGTCGCGCGGAACGCTGATGAGACCCAAGTGACCATCCTTTTCGCTGAGGGCGGCGACGACGATGGTGTCAGGACGACCGCCGTACTTCTCACCAGGGCGACGATCAATTCCTATCAGTAGAACGTTGAGCGTTCTCGAAAGTGCCGGGGTCTGGGCTCTCCGCACTCGGACCGGAGCATTTTCCTCGGCTTCCGTCGCACTCTCACTCGTTCGGAGCGGTCTTTCGAGTGAGGGTTCGAAACTGGCGGAGTGCGCGTCAGCTCCGAGATCGTTCCGGGGGCTACTCGGAGCGGAAAGATTCAGCTCGGTTTGGAAGGCAGGTGCCTCGAGGAAGAAATGGAGCGCTATCAGCGGGGCGAGTGCGAGGAGGGTGAGGATGGACCGCTTCGGCATTTTGCCGCATCCAGCAACAGCCATGCCAGCTGAAAGCGCTTCTTCGATCTCGTCGGTGGCTTGTCCGGTGCGACTCTGACCAAACTGTGACGGCACACCGAAGTAGGTGAGTCAGAGTAATAGGGTGACGGCCTCTGATACCAGAACGGTCGCCCGCATCGTGCGTTCGGCCCTGGGTCGCGGCATCTTTGCCCCTGCGACCACGAGACTCCTCTGGGTCCCCGTCCACCTTTTCGTTTTCTCTCTCGGTGTGATGGCGACTTCGTGGTGGACGGCCCAGGGCCATTCGCCTTTCGCGCTTCTGCCGCTATCGGTTCTCATCGGGATGAGCTACGCGGGGCTCGCATTTGTCGCCCACGAGACCCTTCACGGGGCGCTTTCACGGCGACGCTGGGTGCGGCGGATCATCGGATTCATCGGCTTCGCGCCGTTTTGCGTCTCCCCCCGTCTTTGGATCGCGTGGCACAACCGGGTTCACCACGGCAACACGAACGTATCCGGCCGGGACCCGGACGCTTATCCTGATCTCGAAGAATACCTCCGATCGCGTCCCGCGCGTCTCGCGGTCAAGTGGGGTGCTCCGAGAAGCCGCAAGTGGCGGGGTTGGGTTACCTTGGCTTTCGGGTTCTCACTCCAAAGTCTGCAGGTTCTCGTTTTCGCGAGGAAGCGGCGATACCTTTCCCGATCGAGCTATGTGCTCGCGTGGCTCGAAACGCTCCTCGCCTTTGGCTTCTGGGGAGCTATCTTCGCGTGGGTCGGCCCTGCAAGCTTCCTCGTCGTTTACGTCGTGCCCCTCATGATCGCCAACGCGATCGTGATGGCTCACATCATCACCAATCACAGTCTGAGCCCGCTCTGCGACGCCAACGACGCGCTGGCGAGTAGTCTCACCGTGAGCGTACCCAAGTGGTTCGAGTTTTACTCTCTAGGGTTTGGGTACCACGTGGAGCACCATTTGTTCCCAGCGATGAGCAATCGCCATGCGCCGCGGGTTCAAGCAGAGCTGAGACGGCTCGCACCCCGGCGCTATCAAGAGATGCCTCTAGCTGACGCCCTTCGACTGCTCTTCACCACGCCCAGGGTCTACGGCGCACCGGACACCCTCGTCGATCCGGACAGCGGTGAGACTTTTGCGACCTTGGGCAGCCTCGACCACCACGACTTCCAAGCGGACGAACCGAGCGACGTGCGGGCAGTTGCCATTGTGAAAACTCCCGCAGCCGAGCAGCGGAACAGCACGGCCCCGCCGCCGGCAGTGGCTTGACGTCTAGCGGCGACCTTTTTCCGAGAGTGTGTTAGGCACAGGCCCTCATGCGAGTTCTGGTGGAGATCCTTCACCCCGCGCACGTCCATTTCTTTCGCAATGCGATCTCGGAGTGGGCATCACGCGGTGACGAAGTGCTGGTCCTCAGTAGGGAGAAGGACGTTGCAAACGAACTCCTCCGTGCCTACGGAATCCCGTTCGAATCGATCAGTCGTCTCGGAAACTCGAAGCTGAGCCTTTTGTCTGAGATGCTCGTCCGTGACGTGAAGATGCTTCGTCGGGCACTCGAGTTTGGTCCCGACGTTCTGGTCGGGATCATGGGCGTGACGATCTCTCAGGTGGGCGCGCTGATTCGGAAGCCAGCTATCGTGTTCTACGACACCGAAAACGCGAAGGTGACCAATCGTGTGGTGTACCCTCTCTCTCATTCGGTCTGCACTCCCGACTGTTACGCGGATCGCGTGAACGGGAATCACGTGACCTATCCCAGCTATCACGAACTCGCGTACCTCCATCCAAGTCGGTTCACTCCCAATCCCGAGGTAGTTCGGGCCGCTGGGGTGGAGCCTGACGACCCATACTTCCTCCTGCGTTTCGTTTCTTGGCAAGCCTCGCACGACGTCGGAGAACATGGCTTCTCGCTTTCGATGAAGAGGGAGCTGGTCAAGTCACTCGCGGCACGCGGACGGGTGCTCATCAGCAGTGAGAGCCAACTTCCCTCGGACCTCGAATCGTACCGATTCGCGGCGCCGCCCGAGCAGATCCACCACTTCATCGCTTGCAGTCGGATGCTGATTGGCGAAAGCGCGACGATGGCAAGCGAAGCGGCGGTGTTGGGAGTCCCCGCGTTTTACATCGCAGATACCGGTAGGGGTTACACCGATGAGCAGGAGAAGCGCTACGGGATGGTATTCAATTTCACTCGGTCTCAGGCCCAAGAGGCTTTCGCAAAGGTGGAGTCACTCCTAGACGATCCCGACTTCTTCGTTCGGGCGAAAGCGGCGCACGGACAGCTCCTTCGGGACAAAGTCGATGCGACGACGTGGCTCATCGACTACGTCGATGGAGTCTTTCGGGGCTCCCACCGCTCAGGGTCGGTCGCGTAAGCCGAAGATCTCGCGCCACACGTCCGCTCCGGCCAAGAATCCCAGGCGCTGGCGTTCGGCGATGATGCGACGGCGGATCGCTTCTAGCTCGGCGGAGCCGTTTTCGAAGAGCCGCGCCAGGGCCTTCGCCAGTGCGGCTGGATCGCCGACAGGCACGATGTGCCCATTGATTCCAGGTCGAATCCAGTCTGCGATGGTTCCCACGTCGGTCACCACCGGAACGAGCCCGCTTGCCATGGCTTCCATCATGGCGAAAGGGACGCCCTCCCATTCCGATGGGAGACAGAAGACCCGTCCTCGTGCGAGAACTCTCTCGACGTCGTCCCGGTACCCGAGAAAATCCACCAAGTCGTCGATGCCCAGGCGTGAGACCTGATCGGCGAGCCGATTCTCCAGGGGCCCCGTACCCAAGATGGCTACCCTCAGAGCCATGCCGCGCTCCTTTTGAATGGCGACCGCGTCGATCAAGACGTCCATCCGCTTACGTTCGATGAGCTGTCCGACGCAGACGATGTCGTATGGCTTTGTGTCGCCCGACGGATTGAATCGGTCGAGGTCCACCGAGTGGGGCAAGATTCGTATCTTATCCTCCGCAACACCGAGGTTGACGAGCCCCCGAACCATCTTTTCCCCTGTTACCGTGACCGCATCTGCTCGTCTCACGGCCTCGAGGAAGGGTCTCCCCCACCACTTCTGCACCTGAATGAAGTCCATGCCGATGAGGCTCAGGCACGTAGGAGTCTTGGTCCTCCGTGCAGCAGTGAGGGCCAACGTTCCCCACGGAACGGGGTTGAATCCGATGACCCAGTCGACGTTTTGCGACTCAATGAGGCGTCCGACGTTGCGAACCATCCTCAATGCTTCGGTTGGGCGTGAGCCGGGGTCGAACGTGTGATTTTCGATCTTGGACAATCGCTCTGGGACCTTGCCGTGTCGAACGACCAGCACGCGCTCTATTTCGTCTATGTATTCGAAGAGCTCGAGATGACGCTCCAGCTGGTTCGCGTGGAGCTTGGCCGCACACAGTATCGTCAGTCCCCTGGGCATGAACGCCCATCACTAGCGCACATCCCTTGGTTGAGAAATCCCTAGAGCGGCTTCAGCTACAGCCGTCGCACGGGGTGGCCGTCCGGGGGGCGCAGGAGATAGGTAGACCTCGACCGTCCATTTCGAAGGAGCAACACTTCAGAAGGGCGTCGAGGAGTTGCTTCCGACCGCGTCGCACACGAGCCTTCATGCAGGTGAGGCTGACCTTCTCGCTCTCCGCCGCCTGGGCGTGACTCAGGCCGCGAAGATCGATGAGCTGGACTGCGGTCCTATAGGGTTCTGCGAGCAGCTCGACGAACCTGGGCAGCATGCGGGCTATGATGTCTGCCGCTCTCGCATCCTCGACTGGTGCCGGGCTCGTTTCATGAACGTCGCCCTCGCGCGCAAGCGAGATTTGTAGCGCCTCTTTGCGGCCTTCGTTCCGGTAGGAGTCGACGATCAGGTTTCTCGCGATCTGGTGAAGCCACGCCCGAGGCTGTTCAGGAACCGTGCCGGCGGTTATCGCCCGCGTCGCGCGCAGGAACGCGCTCTGAAGCAGGTCGTCACACGCAGCGTCCGAGCCGACCCGCGGACGAATGAACTTCCACAGGTCTGCGTGAAAGTCGCCCCAAAACTGAGTCAAGGTCAGTGGCGCATCCGTGGCGCTCGAATCCGAGTGGTGCACCCTGTGAGTTTGGAAGGGAGGTTGACTCATGACAACCGAGAAGACGTCGCTCGGGACGAGAAGACGCAAGAAAACGACCAAGAACAGCCGGCCAGAATTTTGTGTCTTCGGGCCCGCTCCCGCGTCTTCCCTTTCGAAGGCAGAAAGCCGACAGCGAAAGGAAACTCATGAAATTTCACACGAACCTACCGGTACGCGACATCCAGAAGACGACCCAATTTTACTCGACACTATTCGATGCCAAGCCCGTCAAACTGAAGACGGACTACGTCAAGTTTCTCCCACCGGACCTGGCTCTCAATATCTCCTTCCACGAGTCCTCGCGCCCTCACGGCGACGAGCTTCACCTCGGCTTCGAAGTGCAGAGTCCCGGTGAGTTGGATGTCCTCTACGAGCGCCTTCGAGCGGCCGGGTTGACGGACGAGGAGCGGGAGACGGGCATTTGCTGTTATGCGAATCAAGACAAGTTCTGGGTTACGGATCCGGATGGCTACAAGTGGGAGTTTTATGTCCTGCTGGAAGACACCGAGCTGAAGATCGAGCGCAAGAGCGGCTGTTGCGCCGGCCGCGACGCCGCAGCTGCCGGATGTTGCTAGAGCGGCGACAGAATCAAAGCGAACGGTATCGTTCTTCAACAAAGAAGGCGACCGACTTGTAACGGGTTGTCATGCCCTGGTTTGGGTCGCGTCGCGGCTTTGAACGGGGGGCGGTAATCCCGACCGTCCGATTGATGGAGCTGCCCCAGGCGGCTCCCGCTGCTGGTTTCGTCGGGTCGGCGGAGGATCACAAACGGCTCACAAACAGAGATTGTTCTGGTGGGAGTTTCTTGTGACACTCCGCCCCCACGCATCCGTCGTTTTGACGACAGTGGTCCTCGGAGAACGCGATGAAGACGAAAGCGGTGTTTGGCCTCCTTCTGACATGGAGCTTCGGTTTGAGCGCATGTGCTCGGGAAAAGATCGTCACGATTACATTTCCCCAGAAGGACGGGAGCTCCGAGTACTGGGTGTGCGATCGAGATGCCCGTTCGTGTCATGGGCGTGGCGAGGGTGATCTCGAACCGACGCTGTATAAACCGGGTCTCGATACTCTGTCGCCTCCAGCAGAGTGTGATCATGACGCGGCCCGGATCGAAATCTTGATCAAGGGAAATCAGGTCGTTCAAATCGGCTACGAGTGCGCGCAACCTGCCGCGCCCACCAAAGTGCCCGGGGCTGGCAACCACGTCCAAGTCGCGCATGCTCCTGGAGTGGCCGATGCCCCGACGGGCCTCCCGGAAGCTGCTCCTTTTCCGCGCACAGACGAGGTTTCCGGCGTCGAGGAGTCGCCCATTCGGGACGAACCCATGGAGACGTCGCCCGGAGGCCCGGGACCGGAGGCGGGACAGTGAAGCTCTCCTTCACCCATACTCGCACCCAGCGCATCTCTTGGGAGAACGAGCACGGTACACATAGGAGGGCGAACGTGACGCGCATCCTCCCCATCGCGGCCGCCGGGGACGCGTATGCGCGCTGGCGTCGGGTAGGGGACGTGCTCTGCGACGTGGTGGGGCGTGCCTTTCAGTTCAACGAGCCCCTGCGCGCCGATGGCTCTCGATGGTCGCTCAACCAAATAGGGGTGCCTCAAAATTGGGCGCTGTCTCTGGCGGCACACGACGTTCTCGAGCAGGTCCCACCGAGTTGGCTATCCGCTGCCTACCAGGCAGAGCTCGCGACTCGTGATCGCATGCCCATGCTCATTTCGGGCTCGATGAAGATAGGGCGTATCAATCGGTTTCTCGCACTTCGAGACATGGCGCTTTCCACATCGGGAGCCAGTGACGGCCAGACGTTGGCCGGATGTGCTTCGACCGGGACCCACGGCGCGGCGATTGGCTTCGGCGCGCTCCACGACTGTTTTTCAGCGATCCATTTGATGGTTGGTCCCAAACGCGCCGTTCTCATTCAACCGTCCAGTAAGCCGCTCTTGAAAGCTTCGGCGGCCTCTCTGACGTCTTGGCTCGGCTTCCCGACGGAGCTCGTAGGCGACGATGCAATTTTCGAGGCGGCTCTCGTCGGACTGGGTTCGATGGGCCTCGTCTTGAATGTCATCGTCGAAGTGGAACCCTTGTACTTTCTCACCAGCGTGACGACGGCTCACCGCGACGACAAGTGGTGGGACGTGCTTGCAACCAGAAGCACGGCGGGCATCTCGGGGCATCCGTCCCATCCATGGCATCTGGAGGTCCTGGCGACACCTTACGAGCAGAGACCGAAGAGCGCGCCCCGGGCATGGGTCAAGTCGATGATCAAGTCACCTTACCAGGATCAACCCGATGTGGAGATCGATCCGAGCCATCCGAGACGCCCCAATCCCGACTTGATTGGTCTCGTAGCGGACGCAGCGCACCTGTTGGATTGTGGAATGTCGAGCGCTGCATTTCGTTCCGTCATCACCAAGCAGATGGTGCAGCGGTATGGTAGCGGGAAGACTGTCCGCCGAGCGTTGCCCGGAGTCATGTTTGGGCCCACGACGCTGCCCAAGGGTCAAGGGCAGAGTATCGAGTTTGCCGTGGAGGGGGGGCTGGCACTTCATGCCGCGGAAACACTGTTCTCCGAGCTCGAAACACAACTACGCAAAGGGCGACAACTTCTCGGAGGCGTCGGGATCCGGTTCGTCGGACAAAGCCGAGCGACGCTCGCTCCCAACACCAAGGCACCGACCTGTTTCATCGAGCTGCCGACGGTCCGTACCAACGAGATTTCGAGAATCTACGAGGCGTGCGGTAAAGCGCTTCATCGATCTGGGATCCCGTTCGGATGTCATTGGGGACAGTACCTCACCGGAACGCGAGAGAGCCTCGGATCGTACTTTACGGAAGCGCAGAAACGTTCCTTCATTTCGGCTCGCAAGAAGCTCCTGAAGACGGAGAAGGCGCGACGGATTTTCGCAAGCCCGATTCTCGGCCCTTCGGGTCTCGAGTGAGTGGTCGACTCAGTTTCGGGTGATGATCGGGCTTCGGTGTGGTCCGACTCGAAAGAGCCTAGTTCGTGAAGTCGGGCGGGGTGCACCCGGCGCAGAGATGTGGCGGTGTGCTGTAAAAATTGCTCGGCGATGGAATCGTTCGGGTTCATCCGGGACCCGGTTTGCTTTTTGCTGCGTGCGTAGTCAGTCCGCGCTATAGCTCACGCCTGCTCTCGCTTTGAGAAACTCTGTTCTCCGTCCTCGGCGCGCGCTTACGAAGCAGAGCTTGGCGGGAGGTCATGAAACTGACCACGGAGATCCCGGAAGCGTCGGGCTGAAAACAGGTGCGGCATTGCGAGTCGCACCCCCTCCTTGAACGAAGAAAATGACGCTGACAAGCAGGACTCTCCCGACGTGGTTTCTCTTTTGCGCTCTCGGATGCGCGACGGTTACTGCTCCTGATCCCGAGGAGGAGGACGGCGCCGGGACTGGTGGTGTAGTCGTCGGCGATGGGGACGGGGACACTTCGAGCGGTGGTCTCGTGGTCGGGTCCGGTGGTTCCCCGTCGGGCGGCAGCCCGGGCGACGGCGACGGAGATCTGGTCGGTGATGGTGATGGCGACCTCGTCGGAGACGGCGACGGAGATCTTGTCGGTGATGGTGACGGAGATCTCGTCGGTAGCGGAGGGGGCTCGGGTAGCGGCGGGGACTCGGGCAGCGGCGGCGACACCAGCAGCGGGGGATCTGTCATGATTCCGGGCTGCGATTGTTCCAGAACATGGAGTTCCATGACGAACATCACCCCCGAACTCATGGAGGGTGAATGCATGGGCTACATGGGAAATCTCTACGAGTACTCCCCGGACAATGCGGGGTCGACGCTGCAGTACGCGGACCCGAATTGCCCGCCTGACGACTCCGCGGGCGACAATTGCAAGTGGCATGCAAAGATGATCGACATGGGTCCCTGCCCTTGAGACGGGGTCACCCTCGGTGCTTACTGGCGCGCTTGCCTCTTTTCCGTGACGCTGAGTCAACCGCCGACGACAGCGAGTTCGCCGTCTTCGATCTGTTCCCCCGTCAGCCCAAATCGTCGCTGGACTCCGCGATATTCCTCAATGGCGCGCACGAGATCGTCGCCACGAAACTCCGGCCACATCATCGGAAGGAAGCATAGCTCTGCGTACGCAGCCTCGTAGAGCAGAAAGTCGCTGATGCGGGACTCGCCCCCCGTGCGGATCAGGAGGTCCACGTTCGGTAGAAACGAGGTGGACATGTGCTCCTGAAAGGTGACTTCGTTGATGTCCTCGGGGCTGAGCTGTCCGGCCCGAGCCTTTTCGACGAGCGCCTGAGCGGCCCTGATCATGTCGGCACGCCCCCCATAGGACAGTGCCAGACTCAACGTCGTCCCCGTACAATGGGCTGTCGCATCGACGAGCTGATGCATCGCCGCGCGCGGTGTCTTGGGGAGACGCTCCAGATCGCCGACGACGCGCACGCGGATGTTCTGCCGGATCAACTCGGCCTGCTCTTTTCGGGCGAAACGAGTCAGAAGGTGCATCAGAGCCTCGATCTCCAGGCGGGGCCGGCTCCAGTTGTTCACGCTGAACGCATAGAGCGTCAGATGCTCTAGTCCGATTTCGGCTGCCTTTTCGAGCGTCGACCGCACGGCGTCGGCGCCCGCTGAATGGCCGTCCCAGCGCACTTTCCCCCGCCGTCGTGCCCAGCGACCATTGCCGTCCATGATGATCGCAACGTGCCGCGGGGGCGGGAGGAGCCCGGATTCGGCGGAGGACACATCATTATCGAAGTGGGTCAAAGCATTGAACAAGGTGGCAGATTTGCGGGCGATCGTCTGCACTCGAACTGTGGAGCTTGTGTGGAGATGGGACTATTTGGACCCTGATGCTGCAATTTCTGCTGCCGGAAGACGCATTTGGAAGGCCACTCGTCCGGGCGGAGTGTCGGATAGCTTCACATGCCCACCATGAGCTTCGGCAACGGCGCGGACTATGGAAAGACCGAGGCCAGTCCCACCCTCGTCCCTCCTCGTCGTCACGAACCTTCGGAAGAGCGATTTTTCTATGTGCTCGTCCAGGGTGCCGTCGTTCGTGGTGGTGACCAGTAGCTCCCCTCGGTCCTTTTCGATTCGAACGTGGACCGGTGAGTCTGGTGGAGAATGGAAGAGGGCGTTGTCTACCAGATTCGAAAGCGCGCGCGTGAGCCAAATCTTGTCGCCGCGCGCGGCGGCGTCAGGATCTACTTCGGAGACGATGCGCTTTCCATCGTCGCCATGGGCTTCGACGATCTCTTCGAGCAGGTGCTCAAGAGAGACGACGTCGAGGTGTTCGGGCCCGCGGGTTTCCACAGCCGCAAGGCTCAGGAGCTCGGCGAGAAGGCGCTCGATTCGGACCGTGGCCTCGTGAATCCGACCTACGAAGCGTGTTGCCTGGTTCTTTTCGTCGAGGGCTCCCTCCATCAGCACTTCTGCGCTTGCCCGGATTGCAGCTACTGGGTTCTTCAATTCGTGAGATAGATCAGCGGCGAAGGTCTCCACGAACGGTCGCCCCTCGAGCCGCTCTCTCATCGTGTCGATTGATTTCACCAAACGCGCAACTTCACGGCCAGCCACCTCGGTCGGAAGTTTCGGGCGCTCCCCGAGGCTGACCCTTTCCGAGTAGACGCTGAGAGCCTCGATCGGCGCGGCGATTGTCCTACCGATGAATGCCGCAGCGCCTGCTGCAGCTGCCCCGAGCACGAGGCTGATGACGAGGACCGTCGGGGCGAAGTCCGCGAGCATCGCCTGGATGACGATGGTTCCCTTGACGACTCGCACGATGCCGAGGACCTGCCCCTGGTCCTCGACCAGCTTGTCTCTGAAAACGGCACCCTGTTCCGTCGACCGGCTGGCAGCGCCGCTCGGAAAGAGCACTCGTCCCTGGGGGTCGAGCAACTCGACTCCCAAGCTCGTCATTTCGCTGCCCTCTGCAGACTGTGCGAGTGTCGACAGATTCGGAGGAGAACGGGAGCCTTCGTGAAGCTGTTCCGCCAGCCCGGTGAAGGTGACCCCCGTGCGTTTGATCTCGCTTTGAAGGAGCGCGGCGATCGCGTGCGCCTCGTTGTTTGCTGCTGCGCGTGCCAAGCGCTCCGCTCGTGCATCGATGCGATCGACGACGAGCAGACCCAGCCCTAGAGCGAATGCTCCCACGATCCCCGCAAGGGCGAGAAAAACCTGCATTCTGATGGAGAAGCCTCGACTTCCCGATCGAATCAACCTCGTCACGACGAGAGTCAACAGGGCGATCAGACCGACGCAGGCCGCCCCCGCGATAAGGAGTCGAATCACCTCGCGAGCTCCTCTCGGGAGCGGTACCCGACACCACGCACCGTTTCGATCCAGTCACTGACCCCACCACCCTCGACGATCTTTTTCCGGAGTCCCTTGACGTGGGAGTCGATGGTTCGGTCGCTGAGCGCAAACCCCTCTCCCCAAACTTCGTCGATGATGGTCGGACGTGAGAAAACGTGGCCGGGCTTAGACAGGAGGAGTGCGAGGAGATCGAATTCGACGCGGGTCAGTTCGATCACGTGGTTATCGACCTGCGCCCGGCGGGTTTCCAAGTCCACGCGTAGACGTGGGGCGCTTTCGTGGCGTTCGGTCGTGTCCTCTCGATGGTTGGATTGACCCAGACGGCGAGTGACCGCCGTCACCCGAGCCACGACCTCGCGCGGAGAGAACGGCTTGGTCACGTAGTCGTCCGCGCCTGTCTCGAGCGCGCGGATACGGTCGGTCTCCCCGTCGCGACTGGACAGCACGATCACCGCCAGTCCGCTCTCGCGCTGTCCCTGCAGCTCCAGGATGAAGTCGAAGCCAGACCCGTCTGGAAGCATTAGGTCGAGGACTACGAGGTCGATTGACTCGTCGAGTCGAGCTCGGGCTTCCTTGAGTGAACCGGCGACGGTCGTCTCGTGGCCCGCCCTGCCAAGGGCATATGCAACGGACTCCGCGATGGCTGGTTCATCTTCGATGACGAGAATGCGGGTCACGAGGCAAGCTTATGGCGCTGCGGGCCACAATCAATTGAAAGGTCAGCCGCAATTGGACAAGATGCGGGCATGAATTGGGTGTCATTGCTCTTGATGCGTCATGCGAAATCGTCCTGGGGGACGCCTGAGCTTCCGGATCACGATCGCCCGCTCAACAAGCGCGGGCGTTGGGCCGCGCCCCTCATGGGAAGAGAGCTCGTGGACCTCGACCTGATTCCCGACTTCGTCTGTGTGTCCACAGCCCTTCGCGCCAAAGAGACGGCGGATGCGGTTATCCAGGAATGCGGGTATCGCGGAGAAGTCCTTTCGACCAAGCGTCTGTATCTCGCCGAACCGCCTGCGTACTTCGACGTTCTTTCGGAAGTGCCCAGGGGGATCAAGCGAGTGCTGATCATCGCGCACAATCCCGGGATCGCGGATCTCGCAGAAATGATGGGGAGGACCTCCGTAGAGATGTGCACGGCAGGCGTTGCTCGAATCGATTGTCAAGCGGCGGAAATCGCCGACATCTCGGGGGCGACGCCCGGACGTCTCGTCGGGTTTTATCGCCCACCTCCTGGCGGCCCACCAAAATAGACGCCCCTCGGGTTTGGAGGAAGGACGCTACCGAGCTAAAGCATACGCATGGCGCAAAACCCGCCTCCGCTTCCCCCCAAGCAAGAAGTCGCCCTGGCCCTGCTTCAGACCGCTTCTTCGGTTTATGTCCACCTGGATCCGCGACCTGATGACGTCGTCGTGCCCACTTGGTTCAAGAAGCAGCCGCAGCTCGTGCTCCAGATTGGCCTGAATATGGCTGTGCAGATTCCTGATCTCGACGTGAGCGACGTTGGGATCAGTTGCACGCTCAGCTTCAACCGCTCTCCCGAGTTCTGCAAGATCCCGTACTCGGCGATTTTCGGTCTCGTCGGCGAGGACGGTCGCGGGATGATCTGGCCCGAATCGGTCCCTTCCGAAGTTGCGGCTTCGGCGCCGGGAAGGTCCAAGGTGCCCCAAACCGAAAAGCCTCGGCGTCCCAAACTCCGGGTCGCCAAGGAGGCGGAGGCATCGGAACGTCGTAGCGAAGTGGCTACGGAAGCGGCGGGCGGTTCTCCCCTTGGCGACCTCAAACCCGACGCGACGTCCGGCGTGACGGCTGAAAAGCCGCCGGAGAAGAAGCGGAACCTCCCGCCCTATCTTCGCGTCGTGAAGTAGCGGGCCCGCGGTTGCCGTGCCACAGCCGCGCTCACGCCACCTGCACGCTTGCTCTTAAATAGGAGCGGTGGCAAAGCGGGGAAAGGAGGCTCACCCTCGAGCTGATCCTATTGTAAGGTCTACGTCGGCGCCCGTTCTAGCGGGACGGTGAGATTCAATGGACGTTGTTTGCGGTCGCTGTCGTGCAGAATACGAATTCGATGACGCTCTGATCTCGGAGCGCGGAACTACCGTGCGCTGCACGAACTGTGGCCTGCAGTTCAAGGTATTCCCCCCCGTGGGTCAGCGCGCTCCCGAGATGTGGTTGGTCTTCGATCCTAAGGACCAGCGGGTAGAACCTGTGCGGTACGACAGCCTGCGCGACATGCAGAAGGCGATCGCCCGAGGAGACGTGACAGCCGAACATCTCCTCGCGCGAGGCGATGAGCAGCCTCGCCGACTCAAGAACATTCTCGAGCTCCAACCTCTTCTTCAGCAGCCTCGGTCGGAGCCACCGCCACCACCAGAAGCAGACGTCGAGGCAGCTCAGCCTCCGGCCCAGCCGGGGACGAGGACCGTCCTCGGTATCCAGCAAAGACCAGATCCAGCCGTCCTCGCGTCTCGTGATGAGCTCGAATCCCATGATGACGGGGAGGACTCGTCGTCGGACGAGTTGGCGGTCGTGCCGGGAGAAGGCTCTGAACCACGGATCCCGGCGCTCGGAGTGGCCGAAGGCGAGAGCAAGCCGAGGATCCGTTCAGCTCTCTCCATGTCACCCACGACCCCAACGCTAGCGCAACCGCTGGCCGCGGAGGTCGAACTCGAGAGCTCGGACAGTCGCCAGTCGATTCCTCCTCCGCGTCACTCGCTTCGCTCGACTTTGTCCAGCACACCCCCGTCCTCGAGGCCGACTCCAGACAGCTCCCGCCTGGGGGGGGCGGAACCTTCCTCGGCGAGCTCGAGTCGCGTCTCCCCACCGCCGGCGGAAGCGAAACCCGACTTGGAGCCGCCTCCCAAGAAGTCCGCTCCTGCCACTCGGGGCGTAACGCAGCCAGTCGACCCGGTGATTTCGGACTCCGGGGAGTTTGCGCGGCAGATGACACCGACGCCAACCGGAATGCGTGCTTACGGCGCACCCGACGCGCCTCCAGCAAGCTCTCTGCCTGGGGTGCACGTCAAGCAGGGGGCGCGCACGGGGGGCATCGTGCTTGCGGTACTCCTTGGAGGAGCTGGCTTTCTCTTGTTCGCCAATCGCGACCGACTTTCGGGCGCCGTCCCCGCGCCTCGTCCCGCTGCGGAGCAGAGCATCGAGGCGCCTGTAGAGATTTCTGCCGAGCTCGCCCTTCGAATTCAGCTGGCCGACGCCGCCTGGCAGGCTGCTACCCTTTTGAAGAATGCCGAGACGAAGTTCAGCGCCCCCAGCAGCGAAAGACTCCAGAATCTCGAAGAAGAGCTCAAGCAGGCTGGCGCAGACCAGTCTTGGGAGCGCGTGAATCTCTTTCGCATGCAAGGGCGTCTGCAGGAAGCTCGCACACTCGCCGGGGCGCTCGAGAAGGGTCCGGAGCAGTCTTACTCCCTTGCGCTTCTCGACCTCGCCGAAGAAACGGACGATCCCCCGTGGCCGGTCGTCATCGAGCGATTGAAGGAAGCTGCTGCAGGCGAGCGCGAGCATTTTCTGGCACGATCTGCCTATATTTATGCTCTTGCCGCCTCGGGGGCGGTGTCTCGTGCAAGAGCGGATTTCGAGGCGTTGGGTCGTCTGGCAGGTGCGCGTCAGGCACCTCTTTTCGAGGAGCTCGGCGTGTATCTCGAGGGCCAAAACCCGTCGGAGGATGAGGTCGAAGGTGGCGCGGTGGACGGCGAAGAGGACGTGAAAGCGATTGATACCGATGCGGTCGATGATGAGCCTACGTCCGACCAGCGCGACGAACCAGCGCAGGAGGAGACGACAGCGACTGAGCGGCCCAAGCCTCCCAAGGTGTCGGACGCCATCAAGTCGCAGGTGACGCAAGCCGACGCCATGTGGCGAGGAGGCAATCAGGAGGGAGCGTTGGCGATCTATCGCAAGGTGGTGGCCGAGGTCGGTACCGATCATTTCCTGGGCCAGCGTTCTGCGGCCCGAATCGCTCAAGCCGAGCGCGAGAAAGCCGCCAAACCGTGATGACGTCACGGACACGTTCATGGTCGCGACGGCTAGCCGCGGTCGTTCTTTTTGCAGTCGCCGCTTCGGGATGTCATGGGCGTTCGCGGACTTCCAAGGGGGAGGAGCGCGGACTCTCGGGGAGCGGCCACATCGCGGTCGTCAACCTCTCAGGGGGAGCGCCAGAAAATCCGCTCGGCTCAGGCTTGTTCCCCGCCCCTTCCGGCCAGAGCTTCGTCGGCTTGATTCGCGCGCTCGAGCGACTCGAGAAAGACGAACGTGTCGCCGGCGTATTCGTCAAGCTCCGCAGCCAGACTCTCGAGTTTGCTCGTGCGAGAGAAGCCGGGCTTGCTTTGGCGAAGGTGCGCGAGAAGCATGAGAGGGTCGTCTGCCACACCCATCAAATCGACAATGCGAGCATGTGGCTATTGGCGAAGGGGTGTTCCGAGATCTGGGTGAGCGATGCCGGATCTGTCGACACCGTCGGTATTGGCGCCGAACTGACTTACCTGAAGGGCGCCTTCGACAAGGCGGGTATCAAGGCCGACATGCTTGCGATGGGCAAGTACAAGAGCGGCGGTGAGGCACTCACCCGTCGGGGTCCCACGGAAGCATCTCTCGGGAATCTCAAGAACACTCTTTCTGACCTACGCGCGCAGTGGCTCGATGAGGTCAGCGCCGGCGACGACGATCCAAAGGAAACCCGGAACCTCATCGAGGATGGTCCTTGGTCCCCCCTGAAAGCCAAGCAACTCGGACTCGTGAAGTTCGTCGGCTTCGAGGATCAAGCACTGAAGGCTCTCGAAAAGGCTGCCGGGACCGAGGAGAAGGAGGTTGTCTTCGGAGCGGGGATGGCGAGGGAAGCAGACTCGCCAGCGGCCGAGATCATTCGTCTTCTTTCCGGTGACGGAAAGCGTCAGCGCTCGCGCGACCATATTGCGGTCGTCCCGGCCATCGGGGGCATCACGATGGCGTCCTCAGGGCCATTTGGCGGGAGCAGCGGGATTACGGCAGCGGCGATGACGACGACCCTCAGACGTCTCCGAGAGGACGACGCGGTGCGGGCTGTTGTCATCCGCATGGATTCTCCCGGAGGGTCCCCGCTTGCGAGTGACCTGATTTGGCGGGAAATGATGCTCACGCGCAAGGAGAAGCCCGTGATCGTCTCCATCGCTGGAATGTCCGCGAGCGGCGGCTACTACATTGCCTCCGGGGCGACGAAGATCGTCGCCTCGCCTGTTGCGATCGTTGGGTCCATTGGTGTTTTTGGTGGCAAGATTGTGATTGGCGGTACGCTCGAGAAGCTCGGAGTAACTCACCTTCCGGTCGCCGCGAGCCCCGAGGAGGGAGCGGCAGCTCGCGCAGCACACATGTCGCCTCTCACCGAATGGGACGAACCGACGCGGGAGCGGGTGCGTGCGACCATGCGTCGGATCTATGACCTCTTCGTCGAGCGCGTGGCGGAGGGACGAGGGCTTCCCAAGGACAGGGTCTACAAGACGGCTGAGGGTGAGATCTTCCTCGCTACGGTGGGAAAGGAACGGGGACTCATCGACGAGCTAGGAGGCATTTCCCAAGCTCTTGCCATTGCCCGAAAGGAGGCGAAGCTGCCGGATGATATTCCCGTCACGCTCGAGGGCACTCAGGAGACCTTGCTCGAGGCGCTGCTCCTCGGTCCCGATCCTACAGAAACCGACGTGGAAGCCGCTCTCAGAGCTTACGAACGACGTCAATTGGAGCGCCTCGGCGAGTGGGCTCTAGGTCCACACGTTGCCACCCTCAGGCCGCTTTCAGCGGCCATTGCGCCGCTGCTCGACGGCGAGCAGGTAGTCGCCGCACTGCCCTATTCGCTCGAATTGCGTTAGGTCGTTCTCGCGAAGGGGCGGCCTTTCTGACCGCCGGTGGGCGCGCCTCGACCCGATCCCCGGCGCTGCTCGACGCTCGCCGCTCCCGTGCGGAAACTAGAGCTTGCCCGAACGGAGGGCTTCTTGGACGATGTCCACGGCTTTGTCGACCGCGATACGCTCTTGGCGTTTGTCGTCACGATACCGAATCGTGACGGTCCCGTCCTCAAGGGTCTGTTCGTCGAGGGTGAGGCAGTAGGGCGTACCAATCTCGTCGTGGCGGGCGTAGCGCTTTCCAATCGTGTGCTGCTCGTCGTATTTGGCTGCCATTCCTGCTTTGAGGAATGTTTCGGTGATGGCTCGGCCGCGTTCGACGAGCTTGTCGTCTTTCTTCACGACGGGGAGGATAGCCACCTTGTAAGGAGCAAGGCGGGGGTGGAGCTTCAGAACGGTGCGCGCGACGTTGCCTTCCGCGTCCAGTTCTTCGGAGTAAGCGTTGCAGAGCACCGCGAGGACGCCGCGGGTGGCGCCCGCGGCTGGTTCGACCACGTGGGGGATGTATCTCCAGCCCTTCTTGCCCGTGGTCGGGTCGTCGGCCTCCGGATCGAAATAGTGGAGCTTCTTTTTGCTCCCCGCCATGTGCGCATTCAAGTCATAGTCGGTTCGGCTCGCGATCCCTTCGAGCTCGTCCCAGCCCCACGGGAACTCGTACTCTACGTCGAAGGTGCCGTCCGAGTAGTGAGCGAGCTCCGCTTGGTCGTGCTCACGAAAGGTCAGTTTCTCCTCGGAGAGACCGATGCTCTTCCACCAGCTGAGGCGCTGATCTTTCCAATACTCGAGCCACTTGGGACCGGTGCCAGGTTCGCAGAAGAACTCCATTTCCATTTGCTCGAACTCACACGAGCGGAAAATGAAGTGTTCCACGGTGATCTCGTTGCGAAAGCTCTTGCCCATTTGAGCGATCCCGAACGGAACCTTGATGCTCTGGCTCTGCTGTACATTCTGAAATTGTACGAACATTCCTTGAGCCGTTTCGGGGCGCAGGTAGACGGAGCTCTTGGCGAGAACTTGGTCGGCCGCTTCCCGCAGCTCCTCGTCGGACTTTCCTTCGGCGACTCCCCGTTTGAGAGCTTCAATCACGTCCCGCATTGGATCGGTTGGTCCGAGGCTCGAGCGAAACATCCCGTTGAAGTTCCTCTCCTGGCTCAGAAACGGGCTTCCGCAATTGGGACAGACGTACCCCCGAGTTCTGGCCTTGGTGCCGAGGATGGTTTTCCCGTCGCGCGTCAGTTCACCATCTGCTTCCCCCGTCGCATTGGCATCTTCCAGGAGGGCCTTCACCTTGTCGAAGGCGACCTTGGCGCGTCCCTTGTCCGCGAGTTCGATGGGGGTTTTCTTGCCGAGTTCGACCTTGGGTGCCTTGTCCGCTCGAAAGCGTTCCTGACACACCAAGCAGTCCACCAACGGGTCGTTGAAGTTTCCGACGTGACCGCTGCTGCGCCAGACATCGGGATGCATGATGATGCTCGACTCCAGGCCCACGACGTCCTCACGACTCGTGACCATGAAGGTCCACCACTCGTTCATGAGGTTGCGCTTCAGCTCGACGCCCATGGGGCCATAATCGTAGGCGGACTTCAGACCACCGTAGATCTCCGAGCTCTGGAAAACGAAGCCGCGTCGCTTGCACAGCGACACGATTTTCTGCATCAGTTCAGGCTCTTTTTCGGGGGTCGACATCGTGGGGCGTCGTCTAGCACAGCCTGAGACCCTCAAAAATCGTTTGCTCCCCTTCGAGTCCCAGACATGAAAAAGCGGCCCAAGATCCAAGATCCGGGCCGCCCGACTTCAGTGGTCCCCAGCCCTCAGCGCCCGGTGGCGCCGCCCATAGCCTCGGGGGGCATGAGGTCGTCGAAGATGTCAGCTCCCGCGTCCTCGTCGAGACCGAGTTGAGAGAACACGACCAAGACCGGAAGGAGTTGCGCGATGAGCGCCGGACTCGGCTCGCCGCCGTCCTCCAGGTCCAAGATGGCCTCGATGGGGAGAGACGTCAGAGCCGTGATCTCCACGCAGCTCTCTACCTCATCGCATGGCAGCTCGGCGCACTCGTTGAGATCGGCCAGGAGCTCATCGGATGCAATACCGATGAGTGTTTCGCACGATCCGATAGCGTCAGCTTGACCTGGCGCGCCTCCCAGGCACGCGTTGATGGTGTCGACCGACTCGTCGCAATAGGTCTGCGCCTCGTCGCTGATGTCGATGTCGCCGGCCTCGCCCAGGAGGCAGATCAGCCCGAGGCCGAGCGCGTCTTCGGAAACCTCTTCACAAAGTGAGTCGTCGAAGCACTCGTTGATCGCCTCTTGACCAGCGACGCTTGTCGTCTCGTCCCCAGTGCAAGAGTCCACGCACTCTTCAATCTCTATTGCATCACAGGTCGAGAGTGCGTCACAGAATTCTGCGCACACGTCGTCCTTTCCGTCGGAAGAGGAAGGAGAGTCGCCGTCGCCGTCGCCGTCGCCGTCGCCGTCGCCGTCGCCGTCGCCGTCGCCGTTAGTCCCGGAATCCCCGTCGCCGTCCCCATCCCCGTTTCCAGAGTCGCTCGCGCTCCCACCACACGCGATGCTGAGAGCAAGCGGTAGCGCTGCGGCCAAGAGTACTTTCGTGAGTCTCATCCCATACCTCCAAGATTCGATCGAAGCCGCCATCGGGCGGCTTCCCCGTAAGAAAATTCGCTTGTGGAAGCGTACGGCGACGGCCCCCGATGCTCAACCGTCGATCGGATTCATCTGAAGGAAAGCATCGATTCACCCAAGAACAGCGTGGAGAACACTGCAGTCGGTGGGAGGAGCGGGCGTGTGGGTAATCCAACTACCTAAAGCCCGCTCTTTCGCGAAGCATCCGGACGGTATCTTCCGCCATCCGCGCGTGCGTGCGGGTCGATGGATGGTAGTCGCAACCGAAGCCCTCCTCGGGCGTCGCGCGACTCACTTCGAAGAAGTGAATCTTGTCGTCGCCAGCGTTCGTGCGACGCTTTACGATCCCCGTCAGAGCTGAGCGTGCTGTCGTGTACGCCTTCCGGCCCGGCGGGTATCCATCCGTGAGGAGAGGCCCCATCATGACGAAGAGATGTGCGTTTGGATACTTCGTTCGCACCGTCGCCACGAACTCCTCGTAGGCGGGACCGAATGGCGAGAAGTCGGCGACTTCCGGGGCGAAGTCGTTCGTGCCCAGGTTGATGATCACAGCGTCTGGAGGGGGAGCGTCGAACTCGTAGGGCACCCTTTCCGTGGGCAGTGTCTGGTCCCAAATGACGGGGAGAGTGTCCTCGTCCGTTCGGGAGCCGCGGTTGGTGAACACCCCCTTGCCCGACCAAGCGATGGTGGTGAGCTCCGCGTTGAGCTCACGCGCAGCGATCGCACCGTAGGTGAGGTAGTGGTTTTCCGTCTCGGGGGAAAACCCGCACGTCTCGTCTTCGCCCTCGTTGCCGTATCCGGCCGATATCGAATCGCCGAGGAGCTCGATGCGCATCCTGTTGTCAGGCTCGAGGGGAAGCGCGCGCCCTCCCGGAGGGAGAAGGAAGCCGTGGACGGTCGTCGTTCCGACGAGCGCTTCCGTGAGCTTGTAGAGGGTGACGATGTGCTCGCCTTCGCCAAGTCCTTTGACCAGTTCGAGAGTGTGTCGACCTCGACCGGGACGTATCTTGTCTTCGAGCACAGTACCATCGACGACGACCGAGAAGTGGTTGTCGCCGTCGTCCGTGAGATCCACGCTGAGCGAACTTCCCGCGAACCGAAGCTTTGCGCCGGTACCCGGCCACGCAATGCGGACGCCGTGTGTTTCGGTCCTTGCCGCGCGTCCAATGGGTCGAGGGCCAGACTTCGGCGAGAAGTCGACGAACGTGGCTTCGGAAGAGCCGTGGTTCGTCGTTGCCAGAGGGGGAGTAGAGAGGAGGGGGGGCTTTTCGGAACTCGTCACGCAGCTTGAGGTTCCCACAGCGAGCGTGAGCGCCCAAAGTCCTAGAGCCCTGCATTTTTCCATTTCCCGGTGCTCGATGAGAGCGGCCTTGAGGGTCGCTGTCCAGGCTCGGGTCTCGGCCGCCCCCCGGCAGGAATCGCATAAAAAATGGTCTATTTCGCCCCCGCTTGGTCTTGCATTCCGGCTTGGGCTAGGTACCTTCCGCATCCCTCCGGAGAGGTGACCGAGAGGCCGATGGTACTCGCTTGCTAAGCGAGCGTAGGTTTACCCCTACCGCGGGTTCGAATCCCGCCCTCTCCGCTAGTTCTGCTGGGGGGCTTTTCAAAGCCCCCCCTCACTCCGCGCCAAGCGCTGCGTGAGCCTCCCCCACAAACCGCGTGCGCGCCGGCGGCTCCTACCTAGTCGCCGGCGGTGCTGAGCGCGGTGGTTTCGCATAGCGAAACTGGGTTGCCGCCCGCCGCAGGAGCGAGGGCGGTCGGCTCCGCGCTCTTCCCCAGGTCTGTCGGCTTCGAGCTGTCTTGTCGCGCTTGGGGCCCCGTAGCCCCAAGCGTTTTGGGCGGGATTCGACCCTGAGGTTCCCCCGGGCTCGACTTTGGACCACCAACACACGGCGATGCGGGTTCGTGGTCTGTGAGGGAGCACGAGAGTGCGACCGAGCCGCCCCACCGAGCGAAGCGAGAGTCATCCCGCCCTCTCCGCTAGTTCTGCTGGGGGGCTTTTCAAAGCCCCCCCTCACTCCGCGCCAAGCGCTGCGTGAGCCTCCCCCACAAACCGCGTGCGCGCCGGCGGCTCCTACCTAGTCGCCGGCGGTGCTGAGCGCGGTGGTTTCGCATAGCGAAACTGGGTTGCCGCCCGCCGCAGGAGCGAGGGCGGTCGGCTCCGCGCTCTTCCCCAGGTCTGTCGGCTTCGAGCTGTCTTGTCGCGCTTGGGGCCCCGTAGCCCCAAGCGTTTTGGGCGGGATTCGACCCTGAGGTTCCCCCGGGCTCGACTTTGGACCACCAACACACGGCGATGCGGGTTCGTGGTCTGTGAGGGAGCACGAGAGTGCGACCGAGCCGCCCCACCGAGCGAAGCGAGAGTCATCCCGCCCTCTCCGCTAGTTCTGCTGGGGGGCTTTTCAAAGCCCCCCCTCACTCCGCGCCAAGCGCTGCGTGAGCCTCCCCCACAAACCGCGTGCGCGCCGGCGGCTCCTACCTAGTCGCCGGCGGTGCTGAGCGCGGTGGTTTCGCATAGCGAAACTGGGTTGCCGCCCGCCGCAGGAGCGACGGCAGTCGGCTCCGCGCCATGGCTCCCGGCGTCGTCTCAATGGAAGTAGTTTTTCTCGACTCCCAACGACAGGTCCGAGACCCGGTCCATGAGGTGATGTGCGTAGAATCTGGGACTCTCTGGTCTCACGGGTAGGTCGAAGGTCTCGATGGACGCGCACGAAGCGAGCAAGTCCTCACATGCGGGCAGTGGCGCGAGAGCCGTTCGCACTTGTCCGAGCGAGTAGGCTAAGCTGCGGGGGAATCGTTCGTTTTTCAAAAGGAAGCGCAGAGTCTGCCCCGGGTCGGCCGGGCCGTGATAGGAGCGACGAAACATCTGATAGGCACCGAGCGATTCGAGAAGCCCCATGAAGCGGACGTCCTGGAACGAATGCGGTGATTCTTCGGAACCGGATACGACTTCGACGAAACGGAGCAACATGTCGGCCCGTTCGATGTGCTGTCCCAAGCTGAGGAACGAGAACGCGTCGTCTCGAGTCAGGCTGCCATGTAGGATTGCTCCAACTCGTTCGCAGCTTGCCATGACGCTCTCCAGCGTGCGGAGAGAATCTGCGATGGGCCACCTTCGGCCGCCGCCGGAAAGCTCGAGGAAAATCGGGTTGAGTGCGTCCCAAGCCTCCCTCGGAAGGACTGCTCGACATCTTCGCAGGTTATCTCGTGCCCGCGCCACGCAGTCCAAGACGGAGACACAGCCCGATTTACCGACGAGGAGTGCTGCGAACGCGCTCTCTCGATCGAGCTCCTTTGCTTCATCCGGATCATGACCGCAGAGCTCGAGAAGGGGAGTGAATCCCGGTGAGCGACTCTCCGGCAGATCCAAACACATTCTACCGTGTGTCAGAATTGCGCGCGTCAGGTCCTCGGTTCGTTCCAGATAGCGTCCAAGCCAAAACATGTTTTCCGCAAGTCTCGAAAGTAACATGGCCATCTTCCTTCTCGAGGTTCAGTTCTCGACGATCCAGGTGTCTTTGCTGCCGCCCCCTTGGGACGAGTTGACCACAAGAGAGCCCGAGCGAAGGGCAACACGAGTGAGACCGCCTCGGGTGACGTAGCTTGCCTGCCCACTCAGGATGAACGGGCGCAAGTCCAAGTGCCGTGGTTCGATCCCCTTTTCGCAGAGGGTGGGTGCCGTCGAGAGACTGATGATCGGCTGGGCGACGTAGTTGCGCGGATCCAGCATGATGTTGGACGCACACGCCTTCAGCTCGGAATCAGTTGCTGCGTTGCCAACGACGATTCCGTAGCCGCCGGACTCGTTGACGGGTTTCACGACGAACTTCGAAAGATCGGAGAGCACGTGGGTTCGCGCCTTTTCGTCGAAGAGACGATACGTGGGAACATTGGGAATGATGGCGTCCTGGTCGAGGTAATAGCGAACCAGTGCGGGGACGTACGAATAGATGAGTTTGTCGTCGGCGACTCCGGCTCCCGGGGCGTTGACCAGAGCAACTTTCCCGTTGCGCCATGCGCGGAATAGCCCGCGACAGCCGAGGGCCGAGTCGGGGTTGCCCGTTTCGGGATCCAGATAGTCGTCTCCTACGCGGCGGTAGATCACGTGGACGCGAACTAGACCCCGCACGGTCTTCATGTAGACGCAGTCATCTGAGTCGACGAGAAGATCCTGACCTTCGACGAGTTCCACGCCCAGCTGTTGAGCGAGGAAGCAATGCTCGTAGTAGGCGGAATTGTAAATGCCCGGCGTAAGAACGACGATGGTAGGATCGTAGGGAGCGTCCGCGGGGCTCAAGCTGGTGAGTAGGTCGTACAGGCGGCTGATGTAGCCTGACACGGGCTGAATTTGCGCGAACGAAAAGAGCTCGGGGAAGACTCGTTTGGTGACTAGCCGGTTCTCCATCATGTACGACACGCCGGACGGGATACGGAGATTGTCCTCCAAGACGTAGACGGTGCCGTCCACGTCCCGCACGAGATCGGTACCAGCAATGTGCGCCCAAACACCGAATTTGGGGCGCACGCCGTGACACTCTGGAAGGTAGTGCTTGGAGCTTTGGAGCAGTTCACGAGGAAACACCCCGTCCTTGATCACGCGTTGATCGTGGTAGAGATCGTCGATGAACAGGTTGAGGGTCTGTAGGCGTTGCTCGAGCCCCTCCGAGATGCGCGACCACTGCTTCGCCGGAATGACGCGCGGAATGACGTCCATGGGCCATTGACGGTCGACATTTGCGTTCTTCTCGTAAACGGCGAAAGTGATCCCATGCGAACGAATGTCCGTTTCAGCATGGAGCTGTCGACGTCGTAGTTCGGGTTCGCCGAGGCCGAGGATGAATTCGCTCATTTTCTGTGAGTCGGCGCGCGGCCGTCCATCCCACTCCATGAGTTCGTCGTAGCTCGGGCGTGAATCGTAGCCGATGAGTTGCATGGTGGATCTCCTTCAGACGGAAAGCAGGGCTCCCGGGCGCTGAAAATCCTCGTTCGAGGCACAGTCGAGGCAGAAGACGGCGCCAGTTTCGTCCCGCCTCAAGTGGGACCGAATTCCGCACTTTTCGCACCGAGGAATGGGGTCGTGAGCTACGACGGAAAAGCGTGTACCAAGATCGGAACGGGTTACGATGCCGACGGGACGATCGTCTTCGACCAGGACGACGGAACCTACCGTGTGTTGAGTCATCATCTCGAGCGCATCGTCTACTGGATCGTCGATCGCGAGGCTGACGGGGTCGTGCATCAATCTGGAGATGACGACGTCCGGCGGCTCGTGGAGCATGTCGCAGGTGCAGACGACCCCAACCAAGCGCTCCTCGTCAACGACGGGCAGATGATGTAGCCCGTGCAGCCGCGCTGTTTCCCGAGCGAGTGAGACATGCGCTGCGCTTTGCACAGTGATGAGCGGGTCCCGGCGAAAATGTGACAGTGAGTGGTAGATGAGAGTCATGACGAGCTCCTTGTTCCCGAGTTGAGCAAACTGTGTTCCATCCGAAGTTGTGGGAAAATCCCGAAATCTATCTGAAACACGAGGGTTGTGTCGCTTGGGTGTCGGTCAATTCTCAGCAGGAATACGCGCGTTGATTTTTCCTCGCGGTGCGCGAAACGTGCGCGAAATCTCCTTTCCTTTCGGTCAAACGTGCAGCGATTGCGGTCCACGTCACCGCGACCGAAAAATATTCGTGAAGCTCTTCAGCCCATTTGGCGCGAGACTTACGACCCGTTGACCGCACTTGTCTCGAGCCGGCGCGTGCATTCGTCCACATCTCCGAAGTGGTCCTTCGCTCCTCCGAGCCGTGCCAGCGTCTCCGACTCCGCGACCGAACTCCCGGTTGCCCGGCAATTCCACCCAATTTGGGGCTCTTCCTTGGTCGTGTTCTGCCGGTCTCATAGATTGAGCCCAAGCCATAGGGGACTTCTGACGAGTCTTAGATGGCGAGCTTTTCGAGAAAACGGGATGCCACAAGACGATGCGCCCAGGCATGGGACGAAGGCGGGAACTCCTGCCGAGGATGCGACTCACCCCCCGAGTCGGGACGATCTCTCGACGATGGTGTCTGGTGGTCAACGCAGGCGTGTGGGACCAAGCCCCGATCTCTTTCATGCTGCTGCTCCACCTCGCCCACCGCAGGTGTCATCTCGGGGCAATCTGGAATCGGGCCGGGTCCGACCGAGCTCGTTCGCGGAAGGGCTGAATCTTGCCGAGGATTTCGAGGACGACACACCAGCGTCCAAACCGGTTCTACTCCCCGAGCAGGTCGGTCCGCTCCCCCCGTCTTCGGCCGGAAGTGTGCGCATGTCTCTCACCGGAAGTGGGCGCAATCTCCGCGGAGTACGCGTTGCTCTCGTCGATGTCGATCCCACGCGAACCGATGCGCTAGCGGTTGCCTTGCGAGCGCGTCAGGCCGAGGTGCATGTCAGCAGTCTCGAGGCCGAGCGCGTGCACATGCGGCTTCTCCGGAAGTTTTCGCCTCACGCAGTCTTGATTGACGAGGAAGTACTCTCGTCGGCCGGTCGTGACTTCGTGGCAAAGCTGCGCAAGGACCCGTTCCTCAGCCACACGCAGCTGTTCGCACTGCGCTTCGACCGAATGTACAGAACACGCGTGGGGGTCGCCTCAATCGAGACGGTGCGTGAGTTTCTCGAGCCTCTCGGACGGGCGGAAAACGAACTCTTGGCGAGGCTCGGACCGCATGTCGAAGTCGAGTTCGAGCTCGATCAGTTCCCGCCGCACCGTCTGCTCAAGATGTTGGCCACCCGCGCCGCGCCAACGACGATTCAGTGCACCCGCGAAAAGGAAATGCTGCGCCTGAATGTCGTGCGAGGGCGTACGGGCCATGCACAGCTGTACCGCCTCGGCGTGGACGAGCCGGAGCGGTTGAGCGCCGATGAGGCGTTCGATTGGCTCCTTGGTCATCAAAACTGCCACGTCGTGCTGACGCAACCCACCGAGTTCGACGAAAAGACCGGACGTGAGGTGATTCCTATGGTCGAGCGTCAGGAGTCGGGGCTTTGGGCGATGCCGAATCGCAAGCGGACCCCTGCCGCGTCGCCGGCTGACTCTCTCTCTCCCTTCGCTTTGGGGCGGACGAATCGGAGAACTTCGCCCGTGCGTGACCCCCGCCGCAGCTCGTCCAGCAGGTGGAATGCGGTACCTTGGTGGAAACTTCCGGCAGCCGTCGGCCTTGGGGCTCTCGTTGCGATTGCCCTCGGGAAGTCGGGTGTCTTCCGCTTGGGTGAACCTCCGGCGCCGTCCGGAGCTCGGCCAAGTTCGGTGGCAATGGTCGACGCGGACGCTCCAAGCGCACGACGACCTGCATCGCGGCCCGAGGAGAACAACGGGCTGTCCGAGCGTCCGGAGCAAGGAGTCGATGGGGGTCCCAAGGAACCTACGTCGGCGGGATCGACTACGGTCGAAAGCGATTCCTCGGGGAAGGATGCAGCCGACGTCGGGCTTCTCTCCGTGCCGGCGGAGCGCCTCACCTCGTGCCCCGACCTCGTGGGGGAGTTTTCCGCGCCCCATTCGGTTACTTCCGAAGCGCAGGTTGCTCGACTCTCCAACCAATACTTTCGTGCCGCCCAAAAGGCCCTCGTCGGTGGCTACAACGATAAGGCACATCTCGACATGTGTCGCGCGGCGCTCCTTCACCCTTCCGGTCCGGGGACACTTCTGCTCGTGCAGTACGTTCTCGCGCGGCGCGATTACGACCAGGCGCTTCACTGGATGAAGCAGGTCCGTGAAGTGCGCCCCGATGACCTCGAAGTGCAAGAGCTTTGGGGCGACGTCTTGCATCAATCGGGGCAAACCGAGCAGGCGCTCGGGGTTTGGCTCCGGGCGCTCTCGATGAAGGTGGACGAGAAGGCGAAAAGGACGGCGGTGGCGCGGCGTTGGGTAGCGCACGCTGAACACTCGCTCTCGGGTGGAGATCTGCCCCGGGCGGAGCGGGCATTGAGACGCGCACGGTCCTTCGATGCGAACTCCGCGCTTGCAGCGCGCCTTCTTGCAGTCGTCTTCGAGCGCCAGGGCCGGGGCGACTTAGCCCGGCGCTGGCGGGACGAAGAGGCGCGCCTGGTTGAGCTCAGATAGGTCCCCACCACCCCCGAAGACATCTCGTGTCAGGTGGCTCATTTGCGGTGGCCGTGCCCAATCGGCCGATCTCGTTGGGACCGCGCCCAACCACTGTTCGGCCCCCTCGCATGATGGCATCGACGCCCAAACGTCCCCGGCATGCACTCAACGCATGGTAAATTAGCAAGAGGTGCGGCCCCCCGCGCCGCAGCATTTCAAGCCTTCGCGATCGGCGTGAGGGGCTATCGGAGTAACCGATACCGCACATGTGTTACGTGGCTGTCATTCGCCCGACGCGTGAGGGAAACCCTAACTCTTGGAAAATGCAGCCTCATTTTCATTGTTCGACCCATCAGTGTCAGGGATCATTCCAGGGGAGGCGGACGATGCTCCCCCCGATCGACTTACATGTAGTGAATTGGGGTTTACGTAGCCAACATCACAGTTTTAACTATAGGGGTCGGAAGAATTTGCTGCCATGAAGGGTCCGAAGAATCACCTACGTCCAGATGGTCTCGTCAGGCCGCACGGCTTTTTGATCTCCTTGGTCCAGCGCGCGGTCGACTCTTTGCTCGTGGCGGGGAGCCTCTTCGCAGGGGCGATGCTCTACGACCTCGAGTGGACGGAGGACTTGACGGTTGCGGCGTGCCTGGCGGTGGCGTGCTTTCAGATCGCTTCACCCATCAGCGGGCTGTACCGATCTTGGCGCGGGACTCGCTATTCGGACGAGGCGGCGGCGGTTCTGGGTACGTGGCTGGCAGCCGTGCCCATGCTGCTGTTGGCTGCATTCTTGACGAAGACCACCGATCGTTTTTCGCGCGTCGTTATGACGGGCTGGCTGCTCTCCGCCCCGCTCAGTATCGTTCTCGTCCGTCTCGCCGCACGTGCGCTACTTGGAATGGTTCGAGGGAGAGGCCACAACTCGCGTCGCGTCGTCATCGCTGGCGCGACGGATGCGGGGCTGACCCTTGCTGGGCGCCTCAAGGTGATGAAAAACACCGGCGTACGCGTGCTTGGGATCTATGATGATCGCACGCCGGAACGCCTCAGCAAGTCAGCGGTGAAAAAGGGGAAGCTCCTCGGGACGATGGACGCGCTCGTTCAGGAGGCGCGCGAGGGGAAAATCGATGTGGTGTACATCGCGCTTCCACTTCGTGCAGAACGTCGCATCCGCGATCTCGTTTCGCGGCTCGCCGATACGACAGCTACCGTCTACGTGGTGACCGATCTTTTCATGTTCGACCTCATGAACGCGCGCTGGGGCACCGTGGCTGACATGCCGATTGTCAGCGTGTTCGACACACCTTTCCACGGGCTCGGGGGCTGGGTGAAACGAGCTGAAGATATCGTCCTCTCCACCATCATCCTTTTCATCATCGCGCTTCCGATGGCTGTGATTGCGGCTCTGGTGAAACTCAGCTCCCCGGGGCCTGTCTTCTTTCGTCAGACACGGTACGGTTTGAACGGACGGCCGATTCAGGTCCTCAAGTTCCGCTCGATGACCACTTGCGACAACGGGCCGGTCGTTGTGCAGGCCAAGAAAAACGACGCTAGAATCACGCCACTTGGGGCCTTCCTCCGGCGCACGTCCTTGGACGAACTCCCGCAATTCTGGAACGTCCTCATGGGGGACATGTCCGTGGTCGGGCCGCGCCCCCACGCGGTCGCGCACAATGAACTCTATCGGCCGCAAATTCGAGGCTACATGCTTCGCCACAAGGTGAAGCCGGGGATTACCGGCTGGGCACAAGTCAATGGCTGGCGTGGGGAAACGGAAGTCGTCGAAAAGATGGAGCAACGGATCGAACACGATCTCTTCTATATCGACAACTGGAGCTTCTTCTTGGATCTTAAGATCGTGTTCTTGACGGTGTTCGGGCGAAAGGTTCGAGCCAACGCCGTCTAAATACGAGCCGTCGTTTCACGAAAAATATCGGCTTTTGATGGTACGCTGCCTCGCGGCAGGACGCTCCGTCCGGTAAGGCGGACTTCCTCGCCGATTCTTCCCCACAACCTCTCATGGAAAACGCTAGCAAGCACCAGATCCCCGAGGAGCCGCTCAGCGATCTTCTTCTTGCCCTCGAGGCAGCTGGAGGTTCGTTCGATGTGGCCCTGGAGAGCTCTGCGGGCCGGGCCCGGATTTCGGTGCGAGGCGGGAAGCTCGTCGACGCAGAATTTGGTGACAAGTCTGGATCGGACGCGGTGTACAGCATGCTTGCGCTCCGCGATGGAGAATACCGGCTGAAGGAAAACGGAGCCGATCGACCTGGGGCCGTTCCGGTCAGTCTCAGCCAGATCGTACACGAGCAGCTCAAGAGCACGGATCTCGCAGCGCAATTGCGCTCCGGCTCCGACCTGTCCGTTACGGCTCCCCTCGAGCGGACCAGTCAGTCCCTGCCCAAGGATTTGACGCCCCTAGCCCTGAGGGCGCTCGCCATGATCAACGGAAGATTGACTGCGCTCGATGTCGCTGCAGGTCTGAAGAGCTCCCCAGCGGAAACCCTTGCTACGGTGCGGTTTTTGGCCGACGCCGGGTTGGTTCGGGCGGTTCGCGCCGGTACTTTGGCTCTTGGGACTCGGATCCTCCTCGATCACGGTGGTACTCTGCCCGGGATGAATCGCCGGCCTAGGCATGAAACGGAGACGGACGGCGATGGTCCGGAAGGCGCCGAAGGTGACGCGCATTCTCCGAGTGTGCCGCCGCGCGAACCGGTGCCCGCTCGCCTCGCGGGTCGGCTCCGGGCGGCGCCGGTCGATACTGGGTATTCGTCCGTGCCCCCGCCCTCCCTCGCCGAGGAGAAGATCTCGCACCCGACTGGATTCAAGAGTCCTCTTCCGTTGGCGTACCCGGAGGAAAGAGCAGGCGAAGAATCATTCGGCCAACACGAGGTCGGGCGCATGTTCGGCAAGCCCAGCCCCGGAGTAGGGGACCTCGATGCCGCGGATGGGGGTCTGGATCTTCAGCCTCTGGAACGCGAACGACGCGACTCCGATCTGGGACCCGATCCGGCCGTGGTGCGCGCAGCCGCTGGTCAGCTGACGGATAGCGAGATGCCGCTGCCCAGCTCGCGCCTAGGACGGGGCGCGATTTCTCAACTCGACGAGCTGAACCAGGCGGTGGCGAGCTCGAGACATCCCAAGTTACCCAAGCTCGATGACCAGGAGATGTCTCAAACCTTCACGAACTCTCCAGGCTCGGTGCCGCTGCCCGAGAACCTCCCAGGAGAACCTCGGGAGGCCGAGAGGGGACTGCCAGTCGTCGGTCGTTATGAGATCCTGGCCCGTCTTCGACGCGGTGGCATGGGAAGCGTCTACATGTGTCGTCTTTCCGGCAACGCTGGGTTTCGGCGCCTATTTGCGATGAAGGTGCTTCACGGGCACCTTGCCGCCCAAAGCGAAGCCCTCGAGGCTTTTTTCCACGAAGCGAGAGTGCTCGGGGGCCTCCACCATCGCAACATCGTGGGGATAGCCGACGTCGGTAGTCCCACTGAGCCTTACATCGTTCTCGATTACGTCGAAGGAGGGAACCTTTCCGAGCTCTACCGTGCGTCCCCCAACAAGCGCGATCCGGGCGTCATTCTTCGTATCGTGCTCGATGCGCTGAGCGCTCTCAAAGCTGCTCATGATGCCGAGTCCGAAGGCGGGAGCCCGCTGGGACTGGTTCATTGTGACGTGACGCCTCACAATCTCCTCGTCGGGATCGACGGCACGTGCCGTCTGACTGATTTCGGCATCGCTCGAACGGGCGACTTCGATCCCGTTCGAGAAGTAACCCGCGGCAAGCCCGGGTACATCGCGCCCGAGCGATTGACTCGCCAGGGGTGCGATCGTCGCTCCGACCTCTTCTCTCTCGGTGTGGTCCTGTATTCGGGGCTCACGGGCGTCGAGCCCTTCGCGGCCGAGAGCGCCGAGGCAACGATGAAGAACATCCTCCGCGCCACTCCTGCTCCACCGAGCAGCGTCGGCCTCCGCCCGCCGCCGGCACTCGACTGGGTCTGCATGCGCGCGCTCGCAAAAGATCCGGCGGCTCGCTACCAATCGGCGGAAGAAATGGCAGACGAGCTGAGGCGCATCGCCGAGCGCGAGAACTTACTCGGGTCATCGAGCGACGTTGCGGACTGGGTACAGGAAGCCATCGCTCCGACGCTCGCAGCGCGGCGCACCGCGTCCCTCCGTGGCACCATGAGCCCCGAAGCGCGATACAGCACTGCCCCACCGCCGGCCGACTACGCATCGGTCGGGTCGTCCGCCCCGCCCGACGCGCCTTCTGCTGCCGAAAACACGGAGCCGCTCGATGCTCCGCTCAGCAGTCGCAGTTTTGACGAACAAACGGAGATCCTCTCCTCGGACGTGAGCGAAGCAGCACGGGCCGCAGCTGAGGCGCGAAGACCTTTGGGTCTCTATATTCTCCTGGCGCTTGCAATGTCGGGACTCGTGTGGGTCTTGCTGCAGCCAGGCTTGGTCAATTCGATTCTCGGTGGCGGATCGGCTCAGGCAACTACTCCGGAGAATGCGGCCAAGACGCCGAATGACCAGGTGGACCTGTCGCCCACCTTGCCGCAAACCGCGGAGCCCGACGTGGGCGCAGTCCCCGAAGACCAGGACCGCATCGTGATTCCCGAAATCGAGCCTGCGAAGGAGACGCCGTGACGGGGTCGCAACCGACAGGAAAGCGTGGGCCGATGCCCTCTCTATCCAGCGAACTCGACCAAGCGTTTGGCGAGACGGTCGACGCAGGACAAGAGGCGGCGGTTGCTTTTTTGGTTGGATTGAGCGGAAAGCATGCGGGAAAGCTGTTTCGCATTCGTCCTGGAGAATCGATCATCGGTCGCACGTCGAAGGCACTCGTTGTGCTCGACGAAAAGGGTGTGTCCTACAAACACGCGAGCCTGACGTTCACCCCTGGTCGGTGTGTGGTCACCGACCTCGGTAGTACCAATGGCACTTACGTGAACGATGAGCGCCTCAGCGAACCTCACGAATTGGTGGCTGGCGACGTCATGCGTTTCGGCAACTCTCGACTCGGCTACCTGACCGATGCCGAGGACGAGGAACAACACACGCGGGCCCTAGCCCGGGTGAACCAGCCCACCATCGGCGCTATCACGTCGCCAGTAAAAAGCCCATCCATACCGCCGCCAGGGGCGCTTGCCCATGTCCCCGCCCAGCAGGTCATCGTCGGCGATGGCGGTGCTGCCGTTCCCCAGCAAAACGGCGTCGACCTCGCGCTCGAATACTTCGACATCGCCCTCGGTCTTCTCAAACGATACAAGTGGTATCTGATCGTCGGAGCCGCGCTGTGCGCCCTTGCTGGCGTCGGGACGATGTGGATTTGGCCGCCCAAGGCGACGGCTTCGGCGGAAATCATGCTTCGACAGGAAAGCATCGCCAATACGGCCACACCCTTTGCTTCGCGCACCGTGGATTACTTTGCATTTGCCGAGAAGAACTTCGTGCACGTCGATCTCGTCGCACAGACCGTCAAAGACATGGGTCTACCCGAGAGTGGCACCGAAGTGCGCAATGCCGCCGATGGCCTGGACTTCGAGAGTCTCGGTGGCGGAGTTTTCAAGGGTAGCTTCACCCATCAAAATCCGATCTTCGCTGAGAAGTTTCTCTCTCGCCACATCAAGAACTATCTGGAGACGGAGATCACGAAGTCCATTCGGGTCTTGGCGAGCGAAGTGGCCCTCGTGCAAACGCAGTACGACGACAACGGCGCCCTCTTGAAAGAGCACGAGGCCGCGCTGCGCGACTTCAAGAGCGAACATCTTGCTGCACTGCCCGCCAACGCCACGGATCAAATGAGATCGCGTCTTGGTCTGGTGGCCCGTCGGGACGAACTCCAAGCCTCCGTGTCACGCTACACCAAGGAGTACGAGCTCGCCCGTAGTCGCCTGCAGTCGGAAGACGCGTTCTTGGCGAGCAACGTTGGAAAGTCCGCGGTTTACGAGTCTGGCATTGCCGAGATTCGTCGGAACATCGCTGCGGCACGTGCCAAGGGTTACACGGACGAACACCCAGAACTCAAGGGCCTCCTCGAGGAGGAAAAGTCGCTCGTGCGCCTCCGTGACAGCACTGTCAGTTCCGAGACGACCGAAACGGACCGTCGCACGAATCCCGAGCACAAGCGCCTACAGCTCCAGGTTGCCGAACTGAAGATCGCCATCGAGGCGGCGAGCCAAGAGTTGGGCCAGATCAACGAGCGGCTTTCCGAGGTGGACGAAGTATCGGGCGCCATGCCCGCAGTAGAGGCCGAGCTTGCTGCCAAGGTGCGCCAAGTCGAAAACAGCAAGAGCCTCCACGATCGCCTCTACGAGCAGCTCAAGGCGAAGGAGCTCGAACTGCAGTTCGAGCGCGCGAGCGTGGAAGCTCGTTA
This sequence comes from uncultured Polyangiaceae bacterium, assembly GCA_965652275.1. Lineage (GTDB taxonomy): Bacteria > Myxococcota_A > Polyangia > Polyangiales > Polyangiaceae > NIC37A-2. The sequence goes on from CBFGUR010000005.1 coordinate 144,429, forward strand.
TGAGGTGATGAGCGCACCGGAGGCGTTCCCAGTCGATCGGAAGCGGTCGGCAGCGATGCGCGCCGGGGCGGGCGGAGTGCTTGGTCTCGTTCTGGGTTTCGTCGCAGCAGTGCTCCACTTCGTCGTGTCGTTCGTCGGCGAGCGTCGCAAGAGCCTCAAGGCTGGATGACCTCGGCTGCAGGTAGTTGGACCCCATGCTCGAGAGCTCTCATCCGTACTTGATTGGCATTGCTGGAGGAACGGGATCTGGCAAGACGACCGTGGCGCGGAAGCTCGTCGAGCGCCTTCCTCCCGGTGCTGCGGCGTCATTGCAGCATGATTCCTACTACCGTCATCGACCCGATCTTTCGGAGGCTGAGCGCGAGAACATCAACTTCGACCATCCTGAGTCGCTCGAGAACGAGTTGCTCGTCGAGCACCTCGATCGTCTCAAGGATGGGAAAGCGATTGAGCAGCCTCAGTACGACTTCGTCACCCATTTGAGGAAATCGGAGATGGTTCACGTTGAACCTCGTCCCCTGGTCGTGGTCGAGGGGATCCTTCTACTCGCCGATCCACGCATTCGAGCGCGACTCGAGCTGAAGATATTCGTGGACACCGATGCCGACATTCGTGTGCTCCGCCGGGTGCGAAGGGACATGGACGCGCGAGGGCGCACTTTCGAGCAGGTCCGAGACCAGTACTATGCGACCGTGCGGCCCATGCACCTCCAATTCGTCGAACCGTCGAAGCGTTTCGCGGACGTGATCATTCCCGAAGGGGGCGACAACGAGATCGCCCTCGACATGGTCCTCACGAAGCTCAAGAGCGTCATCGGTATCGGGCCCAGGTCGGATCGACCACCGCCACTGCGCCAGGACTGAGTCGGAACGCTCGCGAGACTCGCGGCCGCCCACGATGGAGACCCGAGGACGTTTAGCGCCGATCCTGGGCCGCCTCGAGGCACACACGCGCTAGTGAGGCTCCCGTCGCGTCCCAGCCCCACCGTTTCGCCCATGTCGGGCCCTCTTCGAGGCACCTTCTTCGAAAGGCCAGGTCGAAGACCGATTGCTCCAGGGCGGACGCGATGGAGCTCGGATCGAAGGGATCGCACATCGCCGCGAGACTTCCCACCACCTCTGGGAGGGCCCCGGCGCTTGCCGCACAGACCGGACGACCCGAAGCGAGCGCTTCGAGTGCCGGGAGCCCGAAACCTTCCGTCAATCCGACCATGATGATGCTGTCGGCACCAGCGATGAGTGGCGCGAGGTGCTTGCTCTCGACGAAGCCGAGTAGTCGTACTTTCCCCGACAGCCCGCACTCGGCAATCTTCCTTTCGATGAGTTCCTTGCCCCCCCAGTCTCCACCGGAGAGAGCTAGCGTATGGGTGTCCTTGAGCCCGCTTTGGGAAAAGGCCTCGATGAGCCGGAGATGATTCTTTGCGGGATGTTCTAGGCGAGCCGGGTACAGGAGGTATGGACCCTGGAGACCGGTGGCCGCGCGGGCTGCGTGGATCTTCGGGTGGTCGGCGGAGAGGGGTTCGAACTTGGTGTAGTCGACACCATTGGGCACTACCGTGATGGAGTCGGGAGACAGACCAAGGGCTTCCACCATGTCTTGCTTGGTACTCGCACTGATGGCGACCGGTCGCGCGGCGTTCTTGATCAGTCGGAGAGCCACCTGCTTGAAATAAAACATTCTCAGCGGGTCGTATTTGTCTGCGACCTTGAGCTGTCCCAAGTCGTGAACGACGGCGACACTCGGAATCGGCTGTCGAATTGAGCAGCGGCGCTGGGCCGCAGGATAGAGCACGACGTCAGCTCCACAGCTCAGCGCAAACTGGCTTGCCTGGGCAAGGTACCAGAGCGCACTTTGTGCCGGCGCGTTCGCCCAACTTGGAGTCGTCGCCGTCGTCACACCGTCCAGAGCATCTGCGTATGCGGACAACTCTTTGGAGTTGCCGAACACGAGCAGATCCGCGCCCTCTTGCTCGAGAGCCCGATGGAGGTGAACGATGATCGACCGAACATACGTACCGATGCCGGATTTTCCCCAGTCGGTACCGCCCAGTGGTAAAGCAACGCGCACTTTTCCGCCTAACATCTGTTGGATGCGGTGGCTATCATCGAGCGGCACGTGAGACCCAGAGTCCCGCCGACTCCCGGCAGTTGATCGGGTCTCTTGCCTTGTTGATGGCCAGGCTGCCCCAATCGGACTAACACTGGGGGGCCGATGTCTAGTCCGTCGAACAAGGTTCTCGTCGTATTCGTCGACGCTCTCGGCCCGAATCAACTCATTCGATTCGGGAAGCGATTCGACTTCCTGCCCCACACAAAGACACTCGACGGGATTTTGGGATACTCGTCCGGTGCTCTGCCGACCATTCTGACCGGTGCAGCCCCGGAAGAGCACGGAAGAATGTGTCTGTTCTCGGAACGCCCGGCCGGTCAGACGAGCATCCTCAGGCCACTCAAATGGCTAGGACTGCTTCCGCGCCTCGTCCACGAACGTGGCCGGGTTAGGCGGGTGGCTGAGAAGGTTCTCAAGAGAGCCGCCAAGCTCGAGGGGTACGTCGCCCTCCACCGAGTTCCGCCCGAGCTGTTCGAGTGGCTCGACATGCCTGAACGGGACGACATGTTCCAGGCTCGGGATATCGGAGGCGCGCGGACGTTCTTGGCCGACGCGCGCGACGCGGGGCTCGGCGTCTATTCTGCCCCGTGGCAGCTCCCGGAGGCCGAACGGTGGGAGCACTCCCACCAGGCACTCCGCGCCCAAAACCCCGACCTTGCGTTCCTCTATGCCACCGAGCTCGACGGGATCATGCATCGCGAAGGGCCAAACGGGCCCCAGGCGTGGGAAGCGCTCGATCGAATCGCGCAAAACATCCAGAAGGCTCGAGACATTCTGGGTAGCGACGGGTCCTCCTTGACGACTTTGGTCGTCGGAGACCATGGAATGGCGCAGGTCCATACGTTCGCCGACCCCAGAAAGATGTTGTCGCGGGTCTCGACCACCCGTCTTTTCGTCGACAGCACGATGATCCGCGCATGGGGTTCGGATTCCGAATTGAGTCAGCTCCGGAACGAAATCGAAAAGGAAGCTTGGGGCGGTCGCTGGCTGGTGGGACAGGAGCTTCACTCGCGTAAGGTGCCGAAGAATGACCTCTTCGGTAGGGCCATGTACGTGCTGCCTCAAGGGGCGATTTTTGCACCGAGCTTCCTCGGAGGAAAGATCGCCGGGATGCATGGGTACGACGTGGACAGCTCTTGCGCCAAGGCCGGGCTCGCTTCGGACGTGCCCATCTCCGAGGCAGTCACTGGTATCGACTCCATTGCTGGAGTCGTTCGCCAAAAGCTCGGTTTGGCCTGAGCGAACTGCGCCACTTCGCTCGACACGTTCAGTGTGCCGGGCGGCTTTTGAGCTGTGCGAGAAGCAAGTTCTCCAGCTCAGTCAGGAGATTCTCGTGCTTGTGCCGTTCCGTGGTGAACTCGAGGGCCCGATCCCCCGCCTCTTCGGAAAGCAGCATTTCTCGCGCACAGTGAGCTAAGTCGAGCGATGATCCCGGCTCGAAGAGACGTCCCCCCCGACCGTCGGCGGCCCACTCGGGGATACCGCCGTGTCGCGCCGCAACGACGGGCCTCGCTCTTCGCATCGCCTCAATCCCCACCATGCCGAAAGGCTCGGGCCACCGGGAGGGAACGAGCACCACCCGTGCGGCATCGTAATGATGGTAGACCTCTTCGGGAGCTACATAGCCGGTGAATTCGACTCTTCCCGGCGCGACGCGGTCCGCTAGCCTCTGTAGATCCATGCGAGAGGGGCCGTCCCCAACCACCCGAAGTGACACCCGCGCCGGAAGGTGCCGCATTGCCTCGATGGCGATATCGATCCCCTTGCCGCGAACGAGCTGAGCTACGACGACGAGGCGGTGGTCCTTGGGCCGCGGGACACGAGGCGCGGGCTCTGTCGTGGGAATGGGGTGAATCACGTGGGTGCGCTCGCGAGGAACACCCGCTCTCACCAGATTGTCGGCGACGTAGCGGCTGCACGCCACGAGCGGCGCTCGCTCGGCGAGTTGTTGCACTCGAGACTTGAGAAGGTAGGGGTTGCGAAGCTCGAGGTGGGGGGGCTTGTCTGCCTTTCGCACGCGGCTCAGGGCGCAGCCAGCCATGATGCACATGGGGCCGGGCGCGCGATGGCAAGGAGTGCGACCAAGCGGAAGATATCGATACGTGCGAACGCAAGTATGAGCGTGATCGTGAGACGCGATGAGGAGTGGCGTCGAACCAAACGGCGCGAGCTCGTGAACGTGATCGATGCGCTGGGCGAACACCACATCGAGACCCGTTACGCTCTCGCTCGACAGCGCGCGGCTCGGTTCACTAAACGCACCTGCGAAGCTATCCGGGTCTCGTCCACCTGTTTGTTCGTAGAGATGACGGACCTCGTGACCGCGGGCCTTGAGGCCGGCAGCGACCATCCACGCGTAACGTTCGAGTCCACCGGCGAAGCCGCTGTTTGGGGTCGTGATGCCGATGCGCATGAGAGGACGGTCATTTTCCTCGACGCCACCGCTACGTCAAATGCAAGGTGGTGGTTCGCATCAGATTGAAAGGCACTTCGAGGATGGGACCCGTCGGCCAAAACCACTGGAAAACACAGGAAGTGCGTTGACCATGACGTCGAGGGCCTGGTACGGGGCTGATGTTTTGGAGTCTCCCCTGCTACCACCTCCCGTCGACGTCGTCGTACGTTGCAAGGACGAGATGCCGTTCACGAAAAGAACATTGGCAGCTCTCGAGCAGCAGCGGCCTCGTCTCGGTCGAATCGTCTTCATCGATAGTGGCTCCAAGGACGGCTCCCGCGAGTGCGCTGTCGAGCACGGCTGCACCATCATCGACATCGCGCCCTCTGACTACGTTCCGGGCCGCGTGATCAACATGGGAATGCGGGCGACTAGTTCGCCAGTCGTGGCCTTCGTCAACGCCGACGCGGTACCACTTCACGACGAAGCTGTGCAGGATCTCGTCGACCCGTTCGAGGCCAATCCGCAAATGGCCGCCACGTTCGGGCGCCAGGTCGCGCGGCCGAATGCCGAGACAATCACGGTGCGGGACATGGAGCGTGCGTTCGGCGACACCGCGCCTGTTCGTACGGCGCGTGGATCCTTTTTCTCGATGGCCGCTTCGGCGATTTCGCGAAGTATCTGGGAAGCGTATCCTTTCGACGAGAACCTCCGTTACTCCGAGGACGTCGACTGGACTTACCGGATGTCTCGTCAGAATTTCGAGGTCCTATACGTACCAGCCGCACGCTTCGAACACTCTCACGACTACGATCCTGCTGGGACACACAAGCGGCATTTCGGGGAAGGTGCCGCGGACACCGCCATCTTCGGGCTTGGCTCACCTGATCCCATTCGCGAGTTTGCTCGACCGCTCGTGGGCAGCATCCTCCGGGATGCACGTGGTGGAGTCCTTTCCAAGAAGAGCCTCCTCACGCGCTGGCGGCAGGCGCTCGGCTACTACAGCGGGCGGAGGGCGTCGACGTCTGCCTCTCGAAGCTGACCGAAGTCAACCTCTCGTCATCCAACAGGTTCCGCGATGTCCGAATTCACAGTAGCTGGAGACGCTGCCCTCGACTTGCTGATTGAGGCACAACTCGATGGTATCGCGGAGGCCGTGAGGGCTACGGTTCCCGCTCGCGAAGTAGAGGCGCTGGTCCTCGGCGGTGGCTATGGGCGCGGTGAGGGAGGTGCACTTCGAACGGAGGATGGGCTGCGACCCTACAACGACTACGACTTGGTGCTGATTCATCGCCGTACCGATCGGGCGCGACTTGCCGCCGATCTGCGTCGGGTCAACGAGGAGCAGGGCGCGCGCTGCGGGATTCACGTAGACATCACACCGCTCGCGCTCGATTCGCTGTCCAGGCTCCCGCACACTCTCACTTGGTACGAGCTTCAGAAAGGGCACCGGGTGTTGTTCGGTCCGTCCGACGTTCTCGAGCGGATGGGCCAAAGACGGCTCGAAGACGTCGCGGCGAGCGAGTGGGGGCGGTTGCTCTTCAACCGTGGGAGCGGGCTGCTCTTCTGTCTCTGGGCGCTTTCTGGCCGTGACACCTCGGTGTTGGGCGGGGAGGCGTTCGACGCTTTCGCAACACGTCAGGTCCAAAAGGCATGGCTCTCCTTGGGAGATGTATTTCTCGTCGGTCGTGGAAAGTACGACGCCAGTGTTCAGAAACGCCGTCAAGCGTGGCTGAGCCTGGGACGAAAGGTGCCCGATTGGTCCGACGCGTATCTACGAGCCATTGAGTTCAAGCTGTCTCCGACGATGGAGCGGCCGCACGAGGAGGTCATCGAGGAGTTGGCGCAACTCTGCGCCCTATATGGCGAGGAACTGAGCCGTCATCCCGCGGCCGAGAGCCGGCCCCTCGTTGGGGTGTACGCCACTGCGCGAAAGCTGAGCCCCCTCTTGTGGCCGCTCAGTCGACCGTGGCGCTATCCGCGAGAGCGCCTCAGCCGCGCTCTGGCCCACGAGCTCCGCGGAGATAGTTTCGAACGTCGTCGTCTCGTCGGCTCGCCAGCGGACTACATCCGGCTTTGGGAGAGCTACGCATGATGAAGTGGAGTCGTCGACTGGTCGTCCACGTCCCCCGGCGCTTCACGCATCGCTCTTGGGGAGGAACCGAGCGCGTACTCGAAAAGACGCTTCCACTCCTTTCCGAGCGTGGCTTTCAGGCAGCCATCTACACGAGCCAAGGGCTCGATGAACGAGCGGTAGGCGAGGTAGCCGGCGTGCCTATCACGCGGTTTTCTTACTTCTACCCGGAGTGGCCCCTCAGCCCCGAGCGCAAGCTCTTGTATGACAACAAGGGGGGAAACACCGTGAGCCCCGCTCTGGCGAAGTCCATCGGCGAGGCCAAGGATCTGGCTCTCGTACATTGCCACACGGGCAACATTCTCGGAGCCCAGTGCCTCCGGCAAGCGCGCGCGCGCGGTGTACCGACGGTGCTCACCCTTCACGGTGGACACTTCGCGATACCGACAGCCGAGCTTAGCAGCCTCGCCTACAAGGAGGAGGACTCTCCCCGGGGCGGACTCCGATTCGGTCGCTTCCTCTCCTTGGCCCTAGGGTCTCGATCCTTGATCTCTCGAGTCGACGCAGTCGTTTGCGTCGGCGTCGAGGAGTTCGAGGCCGCCCAAAAGGCGCTTCCGGAGCAGAAGTTCGTATTCTTGCCCGGGGGCGTAGACGTCGAGGAGTTCGCGAGGGCTGATGGAGCTCGCGGGCGCCAGTTGATAGATGCCGATCCAAACCGGCCCCTTCTGGTGTGCGTTGCGCGCATCGATCGACAAAAGGATCAGGCGACTCTCGTCAAAGCATGGGCGCGGCATTTGTCCACCGATTGCGATCTCGCGCTCGTGGGACCGGAGACGAGCCCTGGTTACCTCGCCGAGCTCGAAGGGCTTGCCCGTGGCGCCAGGGGCAAGCTGCTGCTACCCGGTGGGGTCGCTCCCGAAGACGTCTCGCACGTCTATGCGGCGGCGGACGTCTCCGTCCTCCCCAGTCGTCATGAACCGTTTGGGTTGACCTGCCTCGAGAGTTGGGCGGCAGGGAGCGCGCTCGTCGGAGCAGCAGTGGGCGGCCCCAAATGGCTGCTCGAAGGGGAGCGCGAGGGACGACTCTTCCCGGTGGGCGACGAACGGGCGCTCGGGCGTGTCCTCGACGGCCTGTTGACGGACGAGGGGCAGCGCCGCACTCTCGTAGAAGCCGGGAAAAGGCGCGTTCGCGGGGAATTCACCTGGGAAGTCCGCGCAAGGAAACTGGGCGACCTTTACACGGAGCTACTCGAGCAAAACAAGGGCAAGAAGAGTGATTGACGCCATCAAGACTCTCCTCGGCTTTTTCTTCTTCTTCGTCGTTGCTCCGACATACGGCCTCGCCATCGCGAATCGCCCCAAGATGCTCATCGTGAATCTGGTGATCATCGTCGTGGCGACGACAATGCCTCACACATGGTGGTCATTTCAGATCCAATCGATCGAAAGGTACCATGGCCATACGCGCGGCTTCGAGGTGAATCTGCTCGCGGTCATCGCACTTAGTTCCGTCATAGCGATGCTGCGCGGACCGCATCGAATCGAAAAGCGGGTGCTCGCGCCCGCGAGTCTCCTCTTCGCCTTCTGGATCTTTGCCAGTTCTCTCTCGGTGGTGAACGCCCTCGAGCCGGCGCACGTCTTCATGTCGATCGTGAAGTTTTCCGCGGCTCTCATCGTCTTCGTAGCCGCCTACAACTCCGTGCGAGGCGCATCCGATCTGCGAATCTTGCAGAACACCATCGCTGCTGCCCTCATTTGGCAGTTACTCATCGTACTCAAGTTGAAGTACCTAAACGGCATCTACCGCGCCCGAGGGAACTTTCCGCACTCGAACAACCTCGGCATGTACTCCTACATGACGGGTCTCTACTTGCTCGCCGTCGTGCAACAGGTGAAGATGCCGACGAAGCGCCTCATCTTGATCGCCGGTGGGTACGTCAGCGGCATGGCGATGGCATTCATGACGATCTCGCGAGCCTGCTTTGCTGCTGCCATCGTCGGCTCCGGCGGGATTATGGCGCTCAGCATCTTCGTGCAACCGCGCTTCAAGAAGATGGCTCTCGCTTCGACGCTCATTTTGCCCGTTGCAGTGGGTGCAGCCAAGGCGGCCGATCAGGTGCTCGCTCGCGTGGAAGGCTCACGGGGCAACACGAAGGTCGATGAGCTAGGGACCTTCCGCAATGCACTCGAGAATCAGGCGAAGGCGATGCTAGCCGATCATCCATTGGGCATCGGCTGGAACAATTTCAGCCTCGCTAGCTCCAGGCCTCGTGGTGACTACGCGGCGATCATGGAGAACTACATGTACGCCGTGCATGGCTACAGGGTCAGCATTTACAACAACGCTTTGATCGAGAACCTCTATTGGATGATCTTGGGCGAGACGGGCTACCTCGCGTTCATCGCGTTTGTCTTGTTTCAGCTCCGACTCCTACACATGGCTTGGGGGTCGCTCCTGAAGTTTCGGGGGACTGAACTGGGCGCAGGCGTGGTTGGGATGAGCGTGATCTTGCCCGTGCTCTACGTGCACTGGTACTTGGAGAGGATCATAGCCAACACACCGGAATTGCTCATTTTCTTGGTTCTGACCGGGGTCCTCGCTCGTATCAACACCTGGCGGCAGCAGATCAACCGGGGCGAGCTCACCCAAGAGGAACTCCTCGCCCGGTGACACGTCGCGCGCCCTCTGGAACTGACTCGCTAGACCGTTTCCCGACGCTCGGCCGAGCGGACTGAGCCATCGTTTCTCCGCTCTGACTTGCGTCGACATTGGCTCTCTCGGGACGTATGTTCGCGTCAATTCTCGCTTTGAGCATCCACACATGAACCGAACCGTTTCTGCTTTTTTACGGACGAGCGTCTCCTTGTTGGTCGTTCTTTGGCTGGCCTCCTGTCTTTCTGCCTGCGCGAAGGCTCCATTCGTTTGGGCTGAGAACATCCCCGCCGAGCGCGCCAAGCCGGCAGAGGATCGCAAGGACATTCAGCCGGGCGACGTCGTTCAGGTAACCGTGGTCGGTCAGATCCAATTGTCCGGTCAACACGTGGTTGGCGCGGACGGCACCGTGGCGATCCCCAACGTCGGGGCGGTACCGGTCGCCGGGAGCTCCGTTTCCGTCGCCGAGAAGAATCTCGTCAAGGAGATCTCGAGGATCTTGGAGAGACCCACGGTTTCGCTCGTAGTGATTACGCGGAGCATCGAGGTGACGATCTTGGGTGAGGTCGGGTCCCCGGGCAAGGTGCTCCTCAAGTCAGGTGACGGAGTCGCCAGTGCATTGGCATTGGCTGGGGGAATCAACGAGTTCGGGAACAAGAACGGGATTTATCTAGTTCGCTCGACGGAGCCTTTGCGCATTCGTTTCCGGCTCAAGGACCTATTGCGTGGCGGCGATAGCGCTCGCTCCTTTGCACTGCGTGACGGTGATCTCCTCGTCATCGAGTAGGGTCGCGGTTGATTACATCGAGCGCGCTAGCCCTCATCGTTCCGCTGCTTGCCAGTGGAACGAGGACCGACGTGGCCGCAGCGGCGGAGTCCGAAGCGGCAAGCGGACTTTCTGCAACGGCATACAATGCTCCGTCTAGCCTTCAGGTCGATCTCACTCTGACGCCGCTCGTCGGTACGCGCGTCATGTCCAAGAGGACGACCTTCGTCGTCAGCTATGGACCTCGACTCTACGTGCAGCTCCCGAATACTGCCGACTTGGGACGTCCGCTGGTACTCCATACGCTCGGTTCGAACTACTCCACCGTCCTCGATCGCCGCACCACCTTCGACGCGAGTGTAAGAAGCGGGGTCGGTGAAGTCTCCTACGCCAACCTGGTTCAGGTTTTCGAACCCGGTTCGTCGACGAGCAGGGCGCGGATCATTCCGCTCGTCTTTTCGGATGCGAATACCTCCATGAGGTATCGAACGGGACGTCGGAACCGTCTCGATTTTGGGCTGGGCGTCGGATACCAAGCGCCGTTCGACGAGTTTGCAGGACTCGAGGACGACGAAGAAGAAGGTGCCGCTGCGTCGGGGATCCCCACGTCGGTGAACACCTCAGCGGCGGTTTCCGACACCTACGCGGTGACTCCTATCGATCAGGTGACGGTCGGCGTTCGTGGAGGATACCTGCGTAGCAAGGCTTCTGGCGGACTTTCCGGGGATGAGCTGAACGAAGTCATGATTGGAGCAGTCGTCGCGGGATGGTCTCGTCCAATTTCTCCCACGTCGACGCTGGGCACCTTGGGTGGCTGGACGATCACGTATTTTCCGCGCGAGGATCGTTTCGACTACTTTCCGACTGGGGTCGTGAGCTACGTAAAGGCGTGGCAATTTGGCCGGCAAATATGGAACTCCGAGCTGAGCGGTGGTGCCCGTGGGTTTCTCGACCGCGCCAGCGGCACTTATCGCGCCCAAGGGTTTGTCGTTTGGGACCTCAACGGGCAGATCGGCCGCAGGTGGTTTCTCGGTACCTCCGTGTTCGGTTCGACCTCCCTATCTCAGGATCCGTTGGTGCCGAGTCAGTACGAGTCGACCGCTGGCGTTGCCCAACAGAACACCTACGTAATCTCACGATACGCAAGTCTCCGGTTCGGAGTTCGGAGTGCGCTCCGTGGTCCTCACCTACGGGCCGAGGATGACTTGACGCTACAACCGGAGATCTTGGGATTCGTAGGACTTCGTCTCAATGTCGGAACGGACAACTCTCAGGGCGCTTGGCTACGCTGAGTCGAATCTAGGGTCGCGGGCCCAATAGATCCTTGAGGAGCAGGAGCGGGAGGTACGCCGCGTCCTTGGCGTAGCGACGCGCAAGCCGTCGTGGATCGGAAACCAAACGGTGGATCCATTCGGCGCCTATCTTCTGAGTCCACGCAGGTGCCCTTTCGACGGTTCCCCCGAGGAAATCAATCGTTGCCCCGACACAAAGGACGACGGTTCCAGGGAGGCGCGGTGCATGGCGATGGACCCACAGCTCCTGCTTCGGTGCGCCAAAGCCGACGAGAACGAGGGTTGCCCCGGACTCGGTGATCTTGTCGACGATGGTGTTCGACCACTCCTCGGAATGCTCGAATCCAAATGGAGGGCTCAGCCGTCCGACGACGTCGACGTTTGGGTACTGCGCGTTGACGTTCTCCACCGCTTTCCGAGAGGAATCGTCACTTGCCCCGAGGAAGAATACTTTCGTTCCGCGATTCGCCGCCGCGAGAACAGCCGGAGTTAGATCGCTACCTGTAACACGCTCAGGCAATGGTCGTCTCAGGATCTTGGAGGCCCAGACCAACGGCATGCCGTCGGCCAAGACGAGGGCTGCATCGTCGTAGGCTTCCTTCAGTGGTGCCGATTTCCCCAAGAGTACCGCGTGATCGAGATTGGGGGTGACGACGAAACGACAGGGGGGCTTGGCCTGGGCGCCCCGGGAGAGGGCGAGCTCATCGAGCCATTGTTTCACGATGGCGACCGCCTCACGCAGCGTGATCGGATCGACTTCGCAGCCAAGAGTTCGAATCTTCTGCGTGGCGGAGAGCATCGGGAGGGCATTATCACGAAAGCGGGGAATGTTGCGATGGCGTGGGCGGTCGTGCATGCGCTGGGCCCAGGGGTGCTTGTGGCCCCGACCGCGTCAGTTCGGGCTCGGTACCCCAGGGGGACGAGCCAGGCCCATGGGCCGGTTCGGCTCGACCGGCGAACAGGCAGCCTCCGGAGCTGCCATGGAGCGGAAACCGATTTGAGGTGCGCGGGAGGGACACTCCCGTTAAAAACCCGCGCTGAGTCATGGCGTCAGTGTTGTTCGAGGTTCGTTGATGGACGGAAATCACTCATTCGATCTGGTCATCGTGGGCGCTGGCATCGTCGGACTCGCGACTGCGCGAGCGATTCACCGCGCTGCCCCTACTCTCTCTCTTTGCGTCATCGAGAAGGAGGACGGAGTTGCCCGTCACCAAACCGGACATAACTCGGGCGTGCTCCATACGGGAATTTACTACAAGCCGGGTTCGTTGAAGGCGCGCAACTGTACTCAGGGGCGCGCTGAGATGGTCGCTTTTTGCCAGGAGGAGGGCATTGCCCACGAGATCTGCGGGAAGGTGATCGTCGCGACGAGAGAGGCGGAGCTGGACCCGCTTGCCGAACTCGCTCGTCGGGCGGGCGAAAACGGTGTTACTGCCGAGCGCATCGATCAGAAGCAGCTCGCGGAACTCGAACCCGAGGCCGTGGGGATAGCGGGTCTCCATGTGCCCGACGCCGGAATCGTCGACTACAAGGAGGTTTCCTCTCGCCTCAAGGAGCGCCTCGTCGAAGCGGGGGTCCATGTCCTCCTCGGCACCCAGGTCGTGGGTTTGAGTCAGCGTGGCCAGGACGTGTTCGTCGAAACCACGGCAGGGCGCGTCACCTGTCGTTTCGTGATCAACTGCGGAGGGCTGCAGTCGGACCGCCTGGCGGCATTGGGAGGCGCGGATCACGGCGTCCAAATCGTGCCCTTTCGTGGCGAGTACTACGAGCTGACGGAAGACGCGCGCGGCTTGGTGCGGAATCTCATTTATCCCGTTCCTCGGCCCGAGTTCCCCTTCCTCGGGGTTCATTTCACGAGAGGGATTCACGGTGATGTCGAGTGTGGCCCCAACGCTGTGCTCAACGGGGGCCGCGAAGAATACGAAAAGGGTGCAATCAATCTCACGGATCTGGCCGAGACCCTGACCTTCCCGGGATTTTTGCGTCTTGCCGCGAAGTACTATCAAGCGGGCGCCGAGGAAATGGTCCGCTCGCTCTCGAAGAAAGCGTTCCTCAAGGCGGTCCAAGCGCTCATTCCCAAGGTACAGGACCGACATCTCATCCCGGCACCGGCAGGGATCCGTGCTCAGGCCGTGTCGCGAGACGGAAAGCTATTGGACGACTTCGCGATTCACGAATCCCCCTACGTCCTCAGCGTGATCAATGCACCCTCACCCGCGGCTACGGCTTCCCTGATGATTGGGAAGCACATCGCAGAGCGCGCGGAAGAGGCGCTGCGCGATCGTGTTTCTTTTCGCTAGAGGAGCGAGCAGGGAGTCGGTCTCTCACCGATGGAGACGACCAGCCGCCACCGACGTTTGGCGGGGACCCAACGCCTGCTCGACAATCACGCTCGGTCATTTAGGGTGCGCGCATGAACTGTCAACCTTGGGAGGTCCTCGAGACGGAGGTCTCTTTCGAAAGCCGCTACCTGAAAGTTCGCATGGAGAAGGTACGTGTTGGGAGCGGAGCCATCATTCCCGACTACCACGTGATCGAATCCCCCTCGTGGGCTGGGATCGTGTGCGTGACCCAGGACAGGGAGTTGGTGCTCGTTCAGCAGTACCGTCACGGACATCAAGGAACGTCCCTCGAGCTGCCCGCTGGGATCATCGACGCCGGTGAAGAGGACCTCGTCGGAGCCGCCCGCGAGCTCAGGGAAGAGACGGGGTACGTGAGCGACGAGATCGCACCGCTTTGGAAAGTGCGTCCCGAACCAGCGCGCCATGATCAATGGGCCTACTTCGCCGTCGCGAAGAACGCTCGCCGCGCGCAGCCTCAACAGCTCGACACCACCGAAGACATTCGAGTCGTCACCCGGCCGATTGCCGAGCTGGACGCGGTGCTCGATGAAATGGTCCATGGGGTGCATGTCGCAGCGCTGCTCCTCGCGGCGCGCCGCGGGCACCTAGATTGAGCGGCGCGACCGACGACGGATGCCCCGGCGGCCGCGCGTCGGTTTGGCGAGAGTGGATTTTTGTCCGGCCGTGCGTCCGGTTTCGTGTCCCAGGGCGAAATAGACTAAGGGGCGGCGCCTCATGGGGGTAACTTAGCAAGCTATGAAGTGGATCACGCCGCTGGTCGCGATGGGTCTTTGTGCTGCGGTAGCCGCGGCCTGTCAGAGTTCCGATGGTGGGGGGTCTGGTGCAGACAACACGGGGAGCACGGGAGGATCCGAGGATGCAACCGGCGCTACCGGTAACTCTGGGAACTCGGGAGGTTCCCATGATGGGACCGGCTCCGTCGGGAGCACGGGCGCGGCCGGAGGTGTAGCCGGGACCGGAGGGCGAAGCATACCCACTCCGAGCGACGGGGATCGCCCCGACTTCATGGAGGTTGCTCCGCCTCATTTTGCATTCGGTTACTCCTACTACTGGGACACTCATGCATGGCCGCCGGAGGTGCGCGAGCGTGGAGTCGCCTGGGATTACATGTATTGGTACCAGACGACCGCTGCTGACGAGACGGTCCTGCCCGCCCGACTCCAGGAGGCAAAGACCCAGGGAGTCATGCCCGTGCTCACCCATTACCAGCTGCTCTCTCGAGGAGAGAACGCGGGATACACCGGGGAGCGCGAGTGGGACATCGTCATCCAGGCCGTTCAGGACGACGATCTGATGCTTGCCTACTACGACGACGTGCAGCAGCTCATGGAGGGAATGGGCACGTTCGATGGTTACGCGATTTTCCAGACCGAGCCCGATACGACGACCTTCTTGCGCCAGTACCATACGGCGGGAACGTTCGATGCGACCCAGGGCGCGGTCTCCGTTGCCGCATCGGGGCATCCCGATCTCGCGGATCTCCCCAACACGATCGCCGGATACGTGCAGGCCATCGTGCGCCTGAGAGATCTCTACGCGCCGGACAACGTTTACATCGGGCTTTGCATTTTCGACAACGAGAACGGCTTCAATCCGCAGGACACCGTTACGTTCATGGAATCTCTCGGGACGTCACCGGATGTGCTCTTCACCCATCACATCGTGAAGTATTCGAATCGCAACGAGGGATGGTGGGACGACTACGACGATATCGCCCAAGAGCGATTCCTCACGTGGATCAAGACGGTCACCGACGCCACGGGCCTGCGCTACATTCATTGGCAGACGACTCTCGGACCTGCCGACTACGGCCTGATGCCGGACTATCCGACGGTCGAGCGCATCACCGATCTCGTCGAGGCGGGTTCGATCGGGAACCTTCTCGACATCTACAAGCTCGAAGGGCCGCCTCACAGCCAACCGTGGCACGGTTTCAGCTCATCACCTCCAGCGGACCATCCGGCCTACAACTCTCTCGACAAACTGGAAGAACGTCTGCTCAAATACTACGCCGATCCGATCGCCGTCCCTCGCTGAGCCTCCTGCACACGCTCACCGTTCCGGTGCGCTGGCACCGGCGAAATCACGAACCCAAAAAGAAAAGGCGCCGACCCCGAGGGCCGCGCCTTTTCTTTTTCCTAAAATACCAGACTAGGGAGTGAAGGTTCCTTCATTCCAGCTACTCGTCCAGCCATCGACGTCGATGTTTCCGTGATTGGAATGGTCGTCCAAACCACCGGTTGTCGCGGAAGAATCCCCCTTGAGGAACTTCTGAATCATTGCTCGTAGAGCCGGTCCGTATTCGGAGCGGACGGCGCAATGGCTGCCGTTACCGCTATCGCCCTTGTACCAGGCGGCGTCACTTGCTCCCATTGCGTCGAAGATCTTCGATGCAGCCGCGACTCCAAGGTAGTTGGCCTTGTAAGAGAGATGAGCGATGTGAGGGTTGTCCATCATCAAGAGGCCGCGCGGCGCGTACATCGCGGCGACGTCACTCATGTCGACGGCCATACTCGACGAATAGCTCCCCGACATGGGTCCGAACCAGCTCGCTTCGCCGTTGGCGCCGCTCAGAGACTGCCCACCGAGGACGGGCAAAGCTCGCAACGGAGCGGGACCGCCGGTGCCAGGCTCGAGGGGAAGACCGAGGGCGATGCGCTCGTCGAACGCGCCAATCACGAAGGCTGCCTTGCCGAGCCGTGAGCACCCATGCACCGCGACAGCGTAGGGGTCGATGACGTCTGGGTGTTGTTCGAAGAGATCGATCATGCGGCTCACGCCCCAAGCCCAGGCCACCAAAGCGCTGGTATTGCCTTCGAAGTCCGGATTTGCGTCGTAGTACTTGCCGGAAGTGAAGTTTCCTGACGCCTCCGAGGCGATCGAGTTGTTGTCGTAGCTGATCGTTGCGACCCCTTCGCTGCTGAGAACGTCCGAGTTCAGGCTGTTGAATCCACCGACGATGATGACGGCTGGGTAGGGAGCGGAGCCGCCGGCCGGAAGGGAGATGGT
This sequence comes from uncultured Polyangiaceae bacterium, assembly GCA_965652275.1. GTDB lineage: Bacteria > Myxococcota_A > Polyangia > Polyangiales > Polyangiaceae > NIC37A-2. The sequence goes on from CBFGUR010000005.1 coordinate 161,089, forward strand.
TCCACTGAACGAAGTGCTGCCATCGGGGTTGTCGACCTGCACCTCGTAGCTGGAGTTGGTGACACTGCCGCTGACGGTACCGCCAATGGTGTGCGGTGGTGGCGCTTTCCGGCCCAGGATCTTGTCCTCGATCTCTGTGACGAGTTCGCGCCTTCGGCAGCGCCAATCGGCCATCGAAGCCACTTGCGATCCGTCCCACTTCGTGAACGGATCCGGTAAAGTGTCCGCGTCGCCACCGTTCGATCCGTTGGGTGATCCGACTTCGCAGTCCAGACCTGAATCTTCGACGGGGTCGCCGGAGACGACCGGGCCTCCGCCAGAACCGTCACCGCCGGTGCCATCGCCGCCGGTCCCGGGCAGGCCGCCCGCCCCGGGCAGGCCGCCCGCCGCAGGAACTCCACCTGTGCCAGGCGCACCGCCAGAACCGAGACCGCCAGAACCGAGACCGCCTGAGCCGAGTCCGCCTGAGCCAAGTCCGCCTGAGCCAACGTCGCCCCCGGTACCGGCCCCCCCGGATGCTGAGTCCCCATCACCGTCACCACCCGAGTCGACGTTGAGGTTGCAGGCGATTGTGGGGAGGAAAATCGTAGAAAGGAGTGCAGTGACGTAGCTCGTCCTGAGTTTCATGGTGTTGGTCCTTTGAGTCGGAATCGGGTGGAGTGCCTATTTCCACGTCGATTGGGGAAAGCTGTCGTGCACAGCGGACTCGGAAGGAGCGCGGACCTATCCGTCAGGGCTGATGTGCCCCAAATCCACACTTCAGTGGTTCGAGCCAACCCAGATGGCGCAACGAAGTTCCACCGGGGGGGGTGTTTTTGTCAGCCCCTTGATACTGGAAAATGCCGAGTTGGATGGAATCTAGGTGCTGGGGCACGGATTGTAGGCCGACCTCAGCGCGCGGGGCTCGAACGGCGGAGGTGGTCGACTCGCCCGTGAGGGGTGAATCGGCGTCGCGCCGCCCGAGCTTCCTTCTTGAAGGGTACCGTTCTACCTGCCACGGATGAGTCGGGGTCGTTTTGCCACTTCTGCCGTTGGTCTCGTGGTGTTCGTCTCGTCCTGCGCGAAGCTGCCGACTCAACGTGAAGGCTCGTTCTCGGCCGTGTCGCAGGCGCCGGGGTCGCACTCGCCCGTCAAGCCACCAGAGGAAGAAGAGAAGAGTAGCGACAAGGATGGAGAGCTTCCTCGCGAAGAGGTCGACGAGTCGGACGCAGTCGCGCCGCCCCAACCACCATCGCCCTTTCGTCGTGTGATCTCAGCCTCCGGTGGATCGCTCTTCGAGCATGACCAGGAACTCCTGTACGTCGGGGAACGGGTCCTTCTCAGCCTCGCCACGGGGGCAACCCTTGCGCGCTGCGACGAAATTCGCGGCATGCTCATGAGCGGAAAGAGTCTCTACTTGGCCGCGCGCCTCAGCCCGTATAGCGCCTGTCCTGACGAGCCGTTCCTCCTCGAGCACGTGGGGAAGAAGTGGGAGCTACGGCGTTTCATCGATGCCCATGACCTTCACATCGAAAGGTGGGTTGCAAACACGACGATCGCCGCGGTCGTGCCGTATCGCCTCGGGCCACCCTTCGGTTACGAACTAGTCAGGGTCGCAGGGGGAGCGAACCCGCCGCGACCCATGCGCGGCCCGTCGCATCCCACCGAACCCGAGCGAAAATGCTACACGGAGCTTCAGGAGCCACGTAGTCTGCATTCGTTCCCCTCGGGTGCTCTCATGGTTCTCGGCGCCTACCGATGCGATCTCCCCATGAGCGAGGACGAGGCGATCTCGACCGAAGAAGAAAAAGAGCGGGGGCGACCCGCGATCGAGAGCTTTGCCAAAGGGAGCTACAAGTCGCAGATCTTCAGTCTTCCGATTGACGAAATTGTTTCATCAATAGAAGGTGATTCAGAGAATCTCTTCATACTCGGAAAGATCAAGGAGAGCTGGGAAGAGCACGCTCCTTACAGACTCGCCCTACTTTCGTTCGATGGTGCGGCGGTCACCGAGATCCCCCTGGACCTCGGTGACGTCGAAAGGCTGGTCGCCGGTCCCTTTGGCGAGGGGAATGTCGCTCGAGCCGATGCGCCGCAGGCGTCGATCGAAGAGGACCTGGTGCGCGCTGCGGCACGTCAACTTTGGTTCTCTGGTGCGCGCGCGATGTGGCCGGCCTCGGGCGTGGGGGAGCCTCTGTGGTTCCCCGAGGGTTGCGAGGCGCCTTACACGCGGTTCTGGCGAGGACATGCCTGGCTACAGTGTGACGACGGGGTCTACACGACCGACCTCGAGCGCACCCCGATCGAGATGCGCGAAGACGGCGACAAGGTGGGATGTGATGGCTTGGATCCTCGGCCGGAGTTTGCGGTGCGTGGGATTTATCAGAAGCCCTCGACGGCCGGGGGCTGCGGGCAACGACGACCGTTATCGGGACTACCTCAGCCCAAGGGGACGCCTTCCAAGCTACGCTTGGACTTCTGATTGGTAGGGCCATCGTCCACTTCCTCGGAAACGATCGCGAAAACCGAGCTGCTCTAGGGTCGATCGGAGCAAGGGGCGAGGTCGCCCCTCCTCGAGTTTCGCATGACTAACTTGGACCCCGAGTCGGGCTGGACCATCGACGAGTGGCGTGATGCTTTCATTTCCGGCGCCCTCTCCCTTCACAGCTTTCAAGAATGGCATCGGCGCATCGATGCGGCGGATCCGGCTTGGATCCACCTTGCTCCCTGGGACGAGGTCGCTGCAAGGTTGCAGGCGTTGCTCGAGCTGATTCGTTCAGGAGGAGAGTCTGCGTCGACGCTTCCGCTTTGCGGCGTTCCGTTTGCCGTGAAGGACAACATCGATGTCGGCGGGTGGCCTACGACAGCCGCTTGTCCCGCGTTCAGCTACGTGGCTGAGCGCGACGCCACGGTCGTCGCACAGCTGAAGAAGGCGGGCGCGATTGTCATCGGGAAGACGAACCTCGATCAGTTTGCCACGGGACTCGTGGGAACGAGGACGCCCTACGGAGTCGTCACCAGCGCGTTCCGCGAGAACTACCTCGCCGGCGGTTCGAGCTCCGGATCGGCGTCGCTCGTGACGCGGGGCGTCGTTCCCTTTACTCTCGGCACGGACACCGCCGGCTCCGGAAGGGTGCCGGCAGCTTTCGGCAATATCGTCGGACTCAAGCCAACGCGGGGCCTTTTCAGTACGCGCGGCGTCGTGCCAGCCTGTCGCACTCTCGACTGCGTTTCGATTTTCGCCCACACCGTATCAGATGCCGCGCGAGTCGCAGAAGTCCTGAGCCACTTCGATCCGAAGGATCCGTACAGCCGCTCTCGAATCGAGCACCATCGGACGCCATCGTCTCTTCCGCGCGTTGGCGTTCTCGAACCGCTCGAGTTTTTCGGCGACGCGGAGGCGGAGCGCGCCTATCGTGAAAGCCTGGAGCGGCTCGAAACGGATGGGTTCGAGCTGCGGCCCGTTGATTCGCGGCCCTTCTTCGAGCTGGCTGAGTTACTCTATGCGGGGCCTTGGGTCGCCGAGCGAGCGCTTACGGCTGGATCGCTTGTCGAGCAGTTGCCCTCGAAAATGGATCCAGTTGTCCTCGGCATTTTGCGTCCCGCAGGCAAGCTCAGTGCGGAAGACGCGTTCAGGTACGAGTACCGTCGTGCCGAGCTCGCATCTTCTATCCAACAATCGTTTCGGGGTTTGGATGCGACTATCGTCCCGACGACACCAACGACTTACACACTAGAAGACGTGCGTCGGGAGCCGATCGAGACGAACGCCCGCCTGGGTACCTACACCAACTTCACCAATCTCGCCGATTTGTGCGCGGTCGCCGTGCCGGCACGCTTTCGGAGGGATGGGCTTCCCACGGGTTTGACCTTCCTCGGACCAGCTATGTCGGACCAGCTTCTCTTGCCGCTGGCCGATCGTGCACATCGTCTCATGGACGTACCGATGGGAGCCACGAAGCGTCCGCTGCCGCCGAACGAAGTCTCTGGCCGATCGCCTACTTCATCCGATTCGAAGACCACGCGGGTGAAGGTTGCCGTCGTGGGAGCTCACCTTTCGAACATGCCACTCAATCACCAGTTGACCGATCGAGGAGCTCACCTGGTGAGCTCGACGACGACTGCATCAAGGTATCGGCTGTTTCTCCTTCCGGGCAGCAAGCCTCTCAAGCCGGGGCTCTTACGCGTAGCACACGGCGTATCGATCGTCGTCGAGGTCTGGGAAATGTCGCATCACGCATTCGGAGAGTTTACGGCGGAGGTGCCGCCCCCTCTCGGCATCGGTAGCGTGGAGCTTGTTGATTCGACGTGGGTCAAGGGGTTCATCTGTGAACCCTACGCCCTGGAGGGTGCCCAGGAGATCAGCTCCTTCGGCGGGTTTTCCGCCTATCTAGCAGCCGCCTCGACAGCGTGACGAAAAGAATCTTGGGGCGAGCCAACCTCCGTACCCCCGAGAGGTTGGCCCGCCCCGAGACTACATCCCCATCAAGTACTGGAATCCGACCTGAATCGAGTCGGCAGAGATCGTATCGAGACCATCCGGATCCGTTTCCGAATGTCGGTAGTTGAGGTGATACTTGTGATTGAACCCGTCGATCACGTACGCCAGGCCGACGTCGACGACCATCCGAGTTTGGGTGGCCCAGTCAGCGTATTGCACGCGGGCGTTGGGCTGGATCTGTCCGGGGCCGATCTTGTCTGGCGTGAGCCAAGAGACCACGCCCATGTAGGCGCTGCCAGGGTAGGTGAGCGGGAAGGGGATGCCCATCCCTTCGTTCACCGTGCTCTGATTGACGATGTAGTTTTCGCCAGTCCCTTCGAAGTTCCAGTACCCCGCTTCCAAGGTGAGCGTTCCGCCCTTGCCGAAGTTCTTCTCCATCATGCCGTCGACCGAGAATCCGAGAAGATCGCTGTCTTCTTCCGGGCCTTTTTGGCCCTGCATCACCGCGCCAATCGTCAGAATGTCTTGCTTGCCCCAGTAGGTTCCGGAGTTGTAGTAGAAGTTTTCCGGCTCCCAGAAGTGTAGCGTGACGCGGCCTGCACCGCGGGCCTCGCCGACCTCCTGTCCAGGTTGTAGATCGACCATCGAGAGGTGGTACTTCACGTGTCCATCCGCGATGAGACCCCACACCGTGGCGCCGCGATCGCGAGCACCGACGTCGAACGGGTACTCTTCCACGGCGATGGCGAAGTTCCATGTGTTGCCGAAAAATGGTCCGTTCATGTTATTGCGGTCGTTGGCTGGGATGTGCTGCCCGACCCACACTTGCAGTTCGTCGATGACCTTGATTTGAGCCATGCCGTCCAAGATTGCGAAGTTGCCGAGCCCCGTCGGGGTTCCTACTTCGAACTGAACGAAGAATCCGACGTTCGGCGTCAAGGTGCCGCCCATGTAGGGACGGATGTGGACCTGGTCGACCAACCCGTCGTTCAGGCTGAGCTCACCTGCCGCGTCGCCACTGAGGTTGAGGTTGAGGCCAGAACGAAGTCCAGCACCCACTGTGAAGCTCGGCTTGAACTCGCCCCCGTCGGCTTCTGGTTCGGCATCTTCGGCCGCGGCCTCGTCGACGGGCGCCTCCTCATCGGGTTCGTCGGGTTCCGGAGCCGTTTCGGTGGCAGGCTGTGGTTCTGGTGCCTCCTCTTCCTCGGCTGGCTCCTCCGCAGGAGCATCTCCGTCGGCTTCCGCTTCGGCCTCTGGAGCGGGCTCTTCGGGCTCTTCGGCTTCCTCGGTCTCGACATCCTGGGCGGTCGACACCGTAGCCCAGGAGATCATTGCAAGGGCGAGTGCCGCAGGCGCGACCCGGAGGTGGGGGATGAGCGGAAAATGGCGATTCATTGACATGAAGGGGTCCTTTCTATGGTTTTGGGGGTGCAAGCAGACTCGAGGGAGTCCTTGGATGGAGTTGGGCCGTGACCCGAGCGCGCTGGCGCTATTCGGCGGGGGCGGGTGCGGCCTCGGCTTGGGATGGAGAGGACGAAAGCTCGGGAGGAGCGTGCGTTTCCTTCTCGGCGTCGGCGGGCTCTGCGATGGAGCCGAACTTCGAGCAACCGAAGAGCCAAAGAGCAACTGCTGCGTAGCTTCCGGCCACCCACGGTGAGACGGCGAACCCGATCGCCTCACCGTGCATGAAGCCGAGGAACGTGAGAACTGCGCCCGCCAACGCGAACGCGGCCGCCTTCTCGAATTTCTTGTCGAGAATGAACGCCCCCATCGCGCCAAGCACGAGTCCCCCGAGGATCGCGCCACCACCGAGTACGACGAGACCTTCGTAGAGCACGCCGACCTGCGCCAGCTTGTCCATCCCGACCGCCGCCGCGTTCGTGCCGGCGGCTCCGAGGACGCTGTCGATTTGAACCTTCCCCCAAGCTGCCACGTGGGGAACCAGTGCCAGGACAATAGCTGGTGCATGGCTCCGCGGCGTTTCTTGAAACGCCTGGGCGCCGATCAACATGCCGATGTAAAGTAGAATGGGGGAGATCGCGACGACGGGCACGAGGGAGACGATGACGGGGATGATCCCGGTCCAGGCGAGGACGACCACCATGAGCCCCGTTGCCGCCGAGTATCCGATGCGCCCTCCCATGGACTTCCACCCAGGGTGCCCGATATAGACTGCCAAGTTGAACGGATTGCCCATGAGGCATCCGATGGTGCTGATGACCCCGTCTGCGGTGAGAACGCGTGTCGTCGGAAAGTTGTCACCGGCTGCTGCGGCGCTTTCCACGTTGTCCATCGCTTCGACGAGGTCGTAGATGCCGAAGGGGATGGCCGTGACCAGGATGACGCCGAGAAACTCGAAGCCCGAGAACGTATGATTGAAAGCCGGAATCGGGACACTGAAGCCGAACCCGGCGACGGAGTTGGCGAGCGCGTCGACGGTCATGCCCCCGATGTTGAAACCGAGTGCGGTGGAGCCCCATGCGATTGACGTCCCGACGGCTATGGCGACAAGCCCCGCCGGAATGCCCTTGAAGTAGCGAACGTTTCCGAACCAGCTGGCGAGGATGATCCCGAAGCAGGTCAATCCGATGAGGGGGGTCATGAAGATCTCGAGCGCCGGCCGCATCGAGATGAAGGCAACGGAAACCCCGGCCAGGGTGCCGAGCAGAGCAGCGCGGGGCGTCAATTTACGGATGAACGGGGCGATGAAGCCTCCGAGCATCAGGAGGAAGCCCTGGATGAAGACCCATGCCAAACCCGCTTCCCAGGCCTTCTCCGCGCTCCCGGTTTGGATCTTGATGGGAAGCATGATGACGAAGACCACCACGAACATGTGCGGCACGCTCACGCCCGACGGCAGTGCGCACACGTCGCTCCGACCTGTCTCCTTCGCGAGCTTGTAGGCCAGCCAGGCGTAATAGGTCGTGCTCAACAGCAGCATCAGACCTACGGCAGGCAACACTCGTCCGAAGACGAGGTCGTCTGGCATTTCGAGGACGAACCGGAGAAGTCCCGTCAGCACCAGGATGTTGACGAGGATGTTCGTTCCAAATCCGAAGAACGCGTTCCAATCACCAGGGGTCCAGATTTTCGGTTTGTATTCGGTCACGTTGTCCTCACTTGTCTTTTGGGCGTGGGTCAGTCGGTAAGCGCAGAAAGAACGGAAGTGGAGTCGCTCACCCAACCAAAGATGCCGCCCTGAGCAGCGACCATCCGTAGGCCCACTTCATGGAACTCGGGGAAGTAAGAAGCGGTGCAATCCGACAGCACGACGCAGCGGAAGCCGCGATCGTTCGCTTCCCGTACCGTGGTGTGCACGCAGACTTCGGTCGTCACTCCGCACACGAGAAGAGTGTCGATGCCCCGCCCACTGAGGATCGTTCCGAGATCCGTGGCATAGAACGCGCCTTTTCCTGGCTTGTCGATGACTGGCTCGCCGTCGATCGGATACAGTTCCTCGATGATGTCGTGCCCCGCTTCGCCGCGAACGAGGATCCGCCCCATGGGACCGAGCTGTCCGATGCGCACTTTCGGATCACCGCGGTGAACCTTTGCCGGTGGTGCGTCGCTCAGATCCGGGCGATGCCCTTCCCTCGTGTGGATGACGAGAACGCCCGCCTTCCGCAGTCCTTTGAGCAGGTTCTTGCAAGGTTCAATCGCCACGCGCAGCCGGGAGACGTCGTTGCCGAGCGACTCGCCGAAGCCACCCGGTTCGAGAAAGTCGCGCTGCATGTCGATGATCACCGCGGCGGCCTTCTTGGGATCGATGGAGATTGGCGTCGGCTCGGATTGAATCGTGACGGCGCTCATGACTCCGTTCCTTTCGCCGCGTGCACTTCGATGGGCCGATGCCAAATCGCAAGGACCAGGCAGCCTTCAGCGCTCGTCACCGCGTGGCTCGTTCCAGGCGGACTCATCACACAGGTCCCTTTCGTGTACTCACCGAAGTCGTCGGATTGAGATCCTACGAGCACGATGATGTGCTCGTAACCGCGGTGCTCGTGGGTGGGCACCTTGGCGCCGGGTTGGTATCGGATCAGCGCCGCGGAAGGCTTCGCCGAGTGGTCCCCGTCCGGTTCGGCATCGCGCCCGTAGAGAGGAAGTATATCCACCCCTGGGTAGAGCTCTTGAAACTCTCCGTAGTCCTCGGGACTGATGCCCGACATCAAGTCACGAAGGACGATCCTCGGTGTCTTGTTCATGACTCCAATCCCGTAGCGAGTGCCGAGATGAGGGCCCGTGAATCGCTGACAGCCCCAAAGACCCCGCCCTGCATCTTCACCATGTGTAGTGCCGCCGCATGATTTCGGGGGTCGGTCGCAGCGCAGCAATCGGAGAGGATCACGCACTCGAAGCCCCGGTCGTTTGCTTCACGCATGGTCGTATGAACACAGACGTCGGTCGTGATGCCGGTCAGGATGATGTTCGAGATTCCGTTCTTGTGGAGGAGTAGCTCGAGGTCCGTGGCGTAAAACGAACCCTTTCCCGGCTTGTCGATGATGGGTTCCCCAGGCTTCGGATAGAGTTCCTCTATGATGTCCCAGCCGGGCTCTCCGCGTACCAGCACTTTGCCGCACGGGCCGTCGTCACCGATGCCTGCTCCGATCTGACGGGAGCGCCAACGCTTGTTCGCAGGGAGATCGCTCAGATCAGGTCGGTGACCTTCTCGGGTGTGTATGATCAAGAAGCCGAGCTCACGCATCTTCGTGAGGACTGCAGAGATGGGGTCGATGCAAGCTCGAGTGAGCGAGATGTCGTATCCCATTTGATCGACGTAGCCGCCCTTCCCACAGAAGTCCGTTTGCATGTCGATGATGATGAGAGCCGTGTTCTCGCGTCTTAGATCACCGTTGTAGGGATAACGGTAGGGCTCACTGTCGATGTGCAACATAAGACTCCCTTGGAAGGCTCACGCCAGCTCGATGGCGTGATGCCGAGGTTTGCTGACGTGCTGTGTGTTCCCTTATGCGTCTTTGTGAGCGAACGTGACTAGCGTTCATTCGCGGACGCCGTGCTGCCGAATTTCGCGCGCTCGTTTTGTGATGAGACAATTTGAAGATCGACTCGCACAGCAACACGCACCCCGTCGCGAAGCGCGTCGTCGTGTGGTCGATGAAAGACACCGGTGCGTCGGGTCGTTGAAACGCGATGCGCTCCGTTCTCCCTGTTCGAGGAGCGGTGCGTGGTTGAAGACTTGAGCGGGTTATGCGACCGAGATGCTCCTGCTCGAAACGCGGGAATTTAACGTGTTTTGAAGCTCTTCGGCGAACGATGCCGCGGCGACCGGAAGCACCCGACCGCGGCGTGCCGCGAGGTACAGACGTGCCTCCGCACAGTGCGGATCACGTAGTGGAACGGCGACCAGACCGTGGGTCTCTGCCTTGCTTCCCAAATGAAAGCAGAAGCACAGCGCGTGCCCCAAACGAGCAAACGCCTTCAGTGTCTCGATGGAGTCTGATTCGAAGGCGGGTTCGAGATTGAGAGCCGCTTCTTCGATCGCCCGATCGAGTACGTTTCGTACGGCCAAGGTGTGATCGGGAAATGCGAGAGGATATCCAATACAGTCGCTCAGGAGCAGGGACTTCCGATTCGCTAGCGGATGACTTGGTGAAACGAGAACACAGAGGGGATGAACCGCTACCGAAAGCACGCTCACTGCCGTCTTGCGCGGTGGCTGATGAGTGAGGATCAGGTCCACGTTATCGCGAACGAGAGCCGTGAGGAGCAGCTCGGGTCCGTCGACGATGGCATGAAACCCGACACCGGGGTGTTCTTGCTGATAGGCAGCAATCGCCTCGGGCAGAAGACTCGGTGTGACCGACTCGGCGACGGCAATGCGCACGATCCCACGCATTTGACCTTGCAGCTGGTCGATTTGAGTTTCCACCTTGCGTAATTCCCTGAGGGAAGATCGCACGTAGGTGAGCAGCATCTCACCTGCTGCCGAGAGTCGTACGCCGCGGGGAAGCCGCTCGAACAAAGCGCTCCCCACCTCTTCTTCGAGGTCGAGGATTCTGCGGTTGAGCGCGGATGACGCGATGTGGAGCGTCTCGGCCGCTCTCCGAATCGAACCGTGGCGAGCGACTGCGTCGAAGTAGAGGAAGTTTTCCGATGGTCTGATGCGGGCTTCCTGGGGGCGCGAAGAACGTTCGTGCAACACCGCCAAGCCTTCGGACTTCTTTTCGAGCCTCAATTTGGCATCCATCGTTTAAAATCCTCTAGATCCGTTCAGGGGTCCAAGACCTGCGACGCGCCGACGTTCGGGTCTTGGCTTCTGTCGAGATTCAACGGCGCCCGGAGTTTCGGGTCCGTTTCCGCAGCTCATCGCGACTGGAGCCCAGGCCAGACGTTACTCCGCGTTACGTCCGAGAAACGTCCGCTCTGGGGGAGCCGTGAATATTTCCGAGCTGAGCGCCGTGCGCTTCCACTCAGTGGACTGCGGATCGCGCGAAACAGCCCATTGTATCCCCAAGGGTTACGAAGAGCGGAACATGGACGACTCTTTCCGCTAGCGCGATGGCCCGGAGGTCCTGTAGGTCTGGAACATCTCCGCGACCCGTGACGAAGCCGATTCCCATTCTGAAGTTCATCCTGCTCCTCGCCCTAACCAGCGCTTGTGGTGGTGGTGAGGGTGACGCCTCCTCTGGAGATGGGGACGGGTCGGGTGATGGTGACGGCTCCGGTGACGGTGACATCGCAGGTGAAGGTGACGGCGACAGTTCTGGAGATGGTGACGCGGGCGATGGGGACGCAGCGGGCGACGGGGATCTTCCGGGCGACGGGGATTCACAGGGAGACGGTGACAGCCCGTCGGACGGCGGCGCATCCGGCGATGGAGATGCCTCCACCGGGGGCTCCGTAGGCGGTGACGGTGGCGGGGATCGGGTGGCACCGCGTCGGGGGGAGACCCGTCGACGGGCGGGACGCTGAGCGGTTCGGGAGGTTTGCCCAACCATTGCCTTTGCGAAGCTGCTTACCTCCCCGCTTGTGGAGTCGATGGAAACACCTACGACGCTGCATGCGGCACCGACTGCGTTCCGGTCGAGATTGAGTGCGAAGGTGCGTGTCCCTGCGCCGGCTGCGGTTGCCAAGTCGTCGACGGCAATGCGTGCGATTCGCGCGAGCGTCAGTGGATCTGTGACGGTCAAGGGTTCGATCCGCAGGCATTCGATGCCGAAGGCTGCGAGAGTCTCCCGACTGGTTCGATTCGCTACTGCTGCGACCTGGAAGTGGCGCCCGACGCCTTCTGCTTTTGACCGTGCGCGTTGATTAGCGCCCTATGAACCATACGATGAACTCCTGGGCAGCCTTTGCCCTATGGGAGATTCGATTCCACTCTTCGGGCAGGAGCTCGGCTGCGGTCTTGTCGACGTCCCGCAAGAGGAGGAGCGAGTCGTAGCCGAAACCGTGCTCGCCTCGCGGGGCGTCGAGGACTTCGGCTTCGACTGCGCCTTGACTTTCGAAGAGGATCCTTCCGTCGGGGTCTGCGAGACACAGCGTGCACACCAGCCGAGCGCTGCGTCCGACGTTCCCCAGCGCGGCAAGTTCGGCGACGAGCTTCTCGCGGTTCTTGCGATCGCGCAGCTCACGGGAGCCTGGCGCGCCTGCGTACCTCGCGGAACGCACCCCGGGCGCGCCGCTCAGGGCATCGACCTCGAGACCGCTATCGTCCGAAAGACAAGCAACTCCGCTGGCCCTTGCGTACGCGCACGCCTTGATGCGGGCGTTCTCAACGAGCGTCGTGCCGTCTTCTTCTGGTTCAGGAATGTCGACCTTCACGTCGGCGAGACTCAAAAGGGTGACTTCCAGCGGCGATAAGAGCGCTTGGATTTCCTCGAACTTGTGGGGGTTCGTGGTCGCGAAGAGGAGCTTCATCGGTACCGCGTAAAATACGTGATAAGGGACCGCCATCCCACAACCATGACGAGTTCAGTAAAAGAGCGCATCGGGAGAGCGCCGACAGCCGAGATCTTGGCGCCGGTCGGGACCGAGGAATCCTTTGCGGCGGCCATCTCGAGCGGAGCAGATGCGGTCTATCTGGGGCTCTCGGAGGGGTTCAACGCCAGACGCCGCTCCACGGCCTTCTCTCTGGAGACGCTTCCGAATCTGGTTCGAAGGGCTCACCGAGCTGGCACCAAGCTTTACCTCACCCTCAACACCCTCGTCTTCGAGTCGGAGCTCGCTGACCTGGAGTCTTTGCTTTTCAGCGTTGCCCAGGCTGGGGTGGATGCTCTCATCGTCCAGGACCCGGCGACGGCATTCATCGCCCGTCGAGTCGCGCCCGAACTCCGCCTACATGCAAGCACGCAGATGACGATTTCGAGCGCCGAAGGGGCAGAGTTCGCCCGAACGCTCGGAATGAGCCGCGTCGTCCTACCCCGGGAACTCAGCGTGCAAGAAATCGCGCGTTTTACAAAGGAAAGTGAGCTCGAGGCTGAAGTGTTCGTGCACGGCGCTCTCTGCATGGCGTGGAGCGGCCAGTGCCTCACGAGCGAGGCGTTCTCTGATCGCTCGGCGAACCGGGGACAATGCTCTCAGGCGTGCCGCATGCCTTACGACGCCGTCGTCGACGGTCAGGTACGAAAGCTCGGTGACCAGCGCTACCTGCTCAGTCCGCAAGACCTGGCTGCACACGACGTGCTGCCCGAGCTTCTCGACTGCGGGGTCGTGAGTCTGAAGATCGAGGGACGCTACAAGGGCGCCGCCTACGTCACGAGCGCCGTCGATTCGTGGCGAAACTGGAGAGACGCGCATCTTCGCGGCCCGACGGACGAGGACCGCCAAAGGCTGGCAATCGATCGTGAGCGCACTCAGCTCACCTACACCCGCGGCGCATCGGTCGGCTTCCTGAAAGGGGACGACCATCAACGCCTCGTGGTGGGAACGACCCCAAAGCACCGCGGAATCGAGCTTGGCACGGTCGAGCGCGTACGCACCAAGAGCGTCATCGTCCGCGTCTCGGAGGGAGCTATTGACGTCGGGCGCCTGCGGCCCGGAATGGGCGTGAAGTTCGAACTCGTCGGCCGCCGCGACGAGGAGCATGACCCCGAGAACGCGCCTGGCGGACCCCTCTTCGAGATCCGATCATCGGGAGCCGGCCGGGTCGAGCTCGTGTTTGGGAGACCGGGGCCCGACATCGGGCGCGTGCGTCCTGGTGATGACGTCCGCGTGACCGGCGATCCGAGCGTGGCCCGTGAAGCGGAGAAACGTCTGACTCAGCCCGCCCTCGGCCGCCTACCACTCAGAATCTCCGTTCGGGGAGAGCAGGGAACCGCCCTCGAGATTCATGCGCATGCGACAACCCCACGCGGCGACGTTTCGGTTCGAGTCCGGGGAGAGACGCCCCTTGTCGTGGCTCGATCGGGGAGCGGACTCGACGAGCGGCTCCTTCGGGACAAGCTGGGGAGCCTCGGTGGTACGCCGTTTCGCCTGGAAGAGCTCGATATCGCAAGTCTCGAGAGTCAGCTGCACCTGCCCGTGTCTGAGCTCAAGGCCGTGAGGCGGAAGTTCGTGCACGAGCTCGAATCCCAGCTCGACCGCCCGCGTTATTTCACGTTGGGAGTGGGCCCGTTCGTTTCTCGGCTGAGAGCCGAGCTTGGCAGGGAAGTTTCCGAGGACGGGGGTGCGCCCCAGCTCGTCCCTCTGTTCCGGACGGAGGAACAACTTCGCGCATTCATCGATTCATCTCCCGGCGCAGGGACAGAGGTCGAACTCGACTGGATGGAGATGGTGGGCCTTTCGCGCGCCGTGAGACTTGCGAAAGAAGCGGGCCTACGAGTCACGCTCGCCACGGTTCGTGTTCAGAAGCCAGGTGAGGAGGCCTTCGATCGCCGGATTTCGGGACTGAATCCAGATGGAGTCCTGGTGCGCCACTTTGGGGCTTTGATGCACTTCTCCAAGAAGCGAGGGAGCAGCGAGGTCTTCGGTGCCGGCCTTCACGGTGATTTCTCTCTGAACGTCACCAATTCGCTCACGGCGCGTCACCTTCTCGATCTCGGCCTATCTAGCGTGACGGCTTCCCATGATCTCAATCGTACCCAGCTTCTCGAACTCCTGCCTCACGTACCGCGAGGTCGCGTTGCCATCGTACTCCATCACCACATCCCCACCTTTCACAATTCTCACTGTGTGTACGCGCACATCTTGAGCGACGGAAAGGATTTTCGAGACTGCGGCCGCCCCTGCGAAAGACATCGTGTGGCGCTGAGAGACTACGCGGGGCACGAACACCCGATGGTGGTCGACGTTAGTTGTCGTAACACGATGTTCAACGCGATGGCTCAGAGTTCCGCGCCCCTCGTGCCCCGGCTCCTCGATCTGGGCGTCAGACGATTTCGAGTGGAGTTCGTTTGGGAACGGGGCGAGGAGGTGGTCCGGACCCTTCAGGCCTACCGTGAGCTCCTCGCCGGACGCATGGATCCCCAGCAGGCCTTGAAAGTCGCCGCTGTACCAGAGCGCTACGGCGTCACGACGTTGCGCGTGAAGCGGGCGTGAGCGCGGGCCCCCAGCCCAGCACCTTTACCCGAACCGAACGCTGTATATCGGAGGAAGCGTGGAGCTGATCTTTTCCCAGCTTTCGCCTCGGTCCAGGCTCATGAAGAGGTTCCCCGTCGTGCTTCCGAAGGCGAGCGCATCTCCCGCGCCGTCGAACGCGTGCCGATAGACCACGTCGTAGGCCTGTTCGGGCAGTCCGCGCGTGAGCCGCGTCCAAGTCTTACCGCCGTCTTCGGTGCGCGCAACAAAGAGCTTCCCATCGATGGTCGTCCGCTCTTGATCGGACTTGCCCGGTACGACCCAAGCGGTCTGCCCGTCACGCGAGTCGGCGACAATGGGAAATCCGAAGTGCACGCCAACTTCGGGCTGACTCACCCGCGACCAGGTCGCCGCACCGTCAGAGCTATGAAAGACTCCGCAGTGGTTTTGCTGCCACACGTGGTTTGGAGCTGACGGACACAGAGTGACGAAGTGTGGGTCATGTCCCCACTCCGCTTCCTTCTCGGGCAAGTAGTCGTTCAAAAGGCCCTTGTTTCGGCCGCGCCAGGTTCGGCCACCATCGAGGGTTTCGAGTACTCCGGCCGTGGAAATGGCGATGAGGAGTCGCTCGGGATTCGTCGGGTCGGGGACGATGGAATGAATCCCAGGGGCGAATTCACCACCCTCCGAAGCGGGTGTTCCGAACCAGTGCGTCTTGCCGCCCTGGTCGCCGGGACCATCGAACAGGTTTCCTCCACGCGACGGATGATTCCACAAGGGACGGTTCAGCTCGAACGACTCCCCACCATCGTTGCTTTCGAAGAGTCCACCAGGAATCGTTCCGACCCACATCTTGCCGCCGGGCCCGAAGGCGATCACCCAAAGCTTCAACAGGCGCGCGTCCTTGTATTTGGGTGTCGCTGCCTCCTCCCCCGTCTCCGGATCGAACCCATCGAGGTAGCGTGCGCCTTCGGGATACTTGATCTGCGTCGCGTCGCTCCAGGTTTTCCCGTCGTCGTTCGATCGCGATAGTTTCGCGCCCCAATGTCCGTGCCCGAGGGCAGCCCAGAGGGTCCCCGACTCCGGATCGCGCGCCGCGTAGTTGACTCCCACTCCGGGATGTCCCGCTAGGTCGACCGTAAATGCGCCGTTCTTCCGTTTGGCCAAGAACGTTCCCTTTCTGGTTCCGACGATGATTCGATCTGCCACTCGATGTTTCTCCGTGTTGGTATCGTTCCCGAGCGCCTAACCGCCGCTCAGGGCCTGCATGATGTGCACCCGGCAACCATCTGGGACGCGATCGCGCAGCTTAGTCCGATCGACGATACGCTCTCCGTCGATGAATAGGTTCACGTGCGGACGGAGGCTGCCTCGTTCATCGCAGAGGTAGAATTCGAGCCCGGGGGCTAGTTCTTCCAGCCGTGATACGAGGTCTCTCGCGGTCTTCGCCTCGATGGAGATTTCCCGTCCTTCCAGCACAGGAAAGAACGTGAAGAGGTGCTTGGTGAACTCGACCCTGACCATCGGCGCCTCGCGATTGTGACTCGCCCTTCGCCTCGAAGTCACGCTGGAAACGTCATACAGGCCCCGCGACCGGACGTTTCGTAGTTTCCGAGATCACTCTGCTGGGCGTGCGGCCGCATGCGGCTTCGCGAAGCCCGATCGGCTCAGATGGAACAACCACAACACCAAAAACGTTGCCATCATGGTCAGTCCGAGCGCGAGGCCCCACCAGAGACCGGTGAGCCCCCGACCCCGGACGATGCCGAGATAGTACCCCCAAGGGATCCCAAACACGTAGTACCCGAGGAACGTTGCAACGGCAGCGGCCTGGGTGCGCCCCATACCGCGCAAGATCCCCGAGGCGACGACCTGAATGCAGTCCGACACTTGAAAAGCTGCCGCTACCACGAACGTCTGCGTGGCGGCGGCCACGACGAGACTGTCTTTTGAATAAGCCTGTGCGATGACACTCCGTCCTGCGACGAGGGTCGTGACGTTGATGGCGATGGCGCCCAAGCACAGGACGAAGACGGCGCGAAAGGTACGTCCGAGGTCGGCGGCCTTGCCAGCTCCAATGAGGTTCCCGACCCGTGTCGTGGCTCCAAACGAGACGCCCAAGGGGATCATGAAGAGGAGCGCGGCAAAGCTCAGTACAATCGAGTGCGCTCCGAGCGAGACTTCTCCCAGGGTCCCCACGACCAATGCCGTGGCCGCAAACGCCATCACCTCGAAACCCATCTGGAGCGAGATCGGGAGGCCGAGAAGGAGGGGCTTCTTGAGCTCACTCCAGCTCAGCGTGCGACCAATAGAAGGGCGCTCCCACCCGCCTTCGTAAAGTCGTCCCCACACCGTCCAGGCGAGGAGTAGAAGACCCGTGAGAATACGCGAGAGGTTGGTCGCCTGGGCAGCACCCGCGAGGCCCCACTCGGGGAATGGTCCCGGTCCGAAGATGAAGAGCCAGTTGAGGAGCACGTTGAGTAGGTTCACGGGAACCATCACCCACATCGACGGGAGAACGATCTCCCGGCCCTGCAAGTACGACTTCAGAGCGACCCAGCCGAGGAAAAAGAAGACGCTCGGGATTTGTAGAATCACATACTCGTGAGCAAGTCGAGCGAGATGGGGCTTCTGACGGAGCAGCAGCAGCACGGGTTCGGTGAACCACCATGCGAAGCTGATGAAGATGGTCGCAATCCCGGCCAGTACCACTCCCTGGATGAGCGAGCGGGAAGCGCCGCGCGCGTCGCCGGCGCCATGATACTGAGCCACCAAGGGATCGATCCCCATGACGAGACCCATCCCCATCGTCAACGTGAAGAAGATCCATTGAGTCCCGAGCGCTGCTGCTGCCAGAGCCTCGACGCTGTGGCGACCGAGCATCAACGTGTCGACCGTATGCAGCAACATCATCCCTAGCTGTCCACCCACCACGGGCAGACCCAGGCGCGTGAGTCGGCGGAGCTCCTCGATCATGGTTTTCCGTCTATGGCGCATAGCGAGCCCCTCGACAACCTGAAATCGGACTGGCAGCCCGGCGGGAGCGCGCTCAGAAATCAAACTCTGAAACTCCCCGAGATACTGACCATCCTTGGGTCGATGGTTATTACGCCATGGTTTGGGTCTTCAGCAGCTTCCGTGCCCGCGAGTGGGGAAGATCTTTCCCGGATTCATCACGCCGCGTGGATCGAATGATGCCTTGAGCCGCTTCTGGAGCTCGATGAGCTCGGTCGATTGTTCCAGCGGAAGGAACGGTGCCTTGGAGAGACCGATGCCGTGTTCCCCGCTGAGGGTGCCGCCGAGCTCGATGGTCCGTTTGAACAGACCTTCGATTGCTTGATCGACTCGCTGCTTCTCGTCGTCGTCGTTCCAAAGGAAATTGACGTGGAGATTCCCATCCCCAGCATGCCCATACGCGAGCGCGTCGACGCGAAATCGCTCTTCGACCTGATCGACGTAGTCGAGCAACCCTGCGAGGTGCCTGCGCGGAACGGCCACGTCCTCACTCAACTTGAAGCGAGCTCGCTTGCGCACGGCGCTGCTCATCGATTTTCGAGCCCTCCAGAGTGATTCACGTTGCGAGGCGCTTTGCGCAACGAGTACGGAGGTCGCGCCCGCGTCGTCCAAGTGCCCGCCGACGAGTTCTGCCTGCCTTTCGACGTCTCTTTCGCTCCCGTCGAGCTCGATCAAGAGAAGAGCGCGCGCGGTCTTGTCGAGGGGGTTTCCCGCTTCGCGGATTACGGACAAAGTCTTTTCATCCAGAAATTCGATGCAACGGGGCACGAGTCGCCCAGAGACGATGCGCCCCACCGCGTCAGATGCGTCCTTCATGCTCGAGAACAGGCCCAGAATCGTCATCACGCATTCGGGCTTTGGGATCAGACGGAGAGTCACGTCACCGAACGCCGCCAGGGTGCCCTCACTTCCGACGAGCAAGCCCGTGGTGTCGTATCCGGTGACACCTTTCTTCGTTCGGCGTCCGGAGAAGAAGCGCCCTGTGGGTCCGATCGCTTCCAGACCTAGAACGTAGTCTCGGGTGGCACCGTACTTGAAGGCCCGTGGGCCTGCGGCATTCTCGGCGACATTCCCAGCCAGGCAGCACATTGAAGCCGAGTTCGGATCGGGCGGGTAAAACCAACCCTCCGCTTCAACAGCATCGTGCAAGTCTTGTAAAATGACCCCGGGCTGTACGACGGCGATGCCCTCTTTCCGATCGATGTCGACAATCTTCGACAGGGAGCGCGTAGACAGCACAATCCCTCCGAAAATGGGAACCGCTCCCCCCGTCCGTCCCGAGCCACCCGCGCGCGGCGTAATCGGCACCCCCGTCTCGTGTGATATTGAGATCGCGATTTCGATGTCATCCATGCTCTCCACACGGACGACGGCCGAAAGTGGTTCGCCGAGGATCCCAGTGTCGTCCGTTGCGTACTCCCTCGTCTCTTCTTCGCTCGTCAGCATCTTGCTGCCGAGTTTGGCGTGGAGGAGACGAAGGGCGCGATCGGTGGCTTTCTCGTCGAAAGGGGCGGAAGAGTCGGTCACGTCAAATGGCCAGCCCTGTGAGCTTTCCGCGGAACATGTTCTGGCGGTAGTGAGATAGTTCGGAAATCGACTGCTGGATGTCGAAGAGTGCGTCGTGCTGCGCATCTCGCGGCTTCTTGTATGTCGCGTTCGGGTACCACAGTCCCGCCAGGACCTTGAGGCTACTGACGTCGACCATACGGTAGTGCAGGTAAGCGTCGAGGCCGGGCATGTATTTCGCTATGAATTTGCGGTCTGAGTGAATCGTGTTGCCGCAGAGCACGGGCCGGTACGGACACCAACCAGTGATCCTTTCGAGGAGTTCCTGCTCGGCGCGCCCTAACTCGACTTTCGACCTGCGCACCCGCTCAATGAGGCCGTTTTCTTCGTGCATCTGTCGCACGAATGGAACCATCTTCTTCAGCGCGGACTTGGGTTGCCAGATATCGACGCAATAGGACTCCAGGGGGCGGAGCTCGGAGTCTGTGATGATGAGCGCGGCCTGGAGGATCACCTCGGTTGTAGGATCGAGACCCGTCATTTCGAGATCGATCCAGACGAGATTGTCGGGGTGCTGTTTGCGCTCCGTGAAGTCGGCCATGAACGGCTTATAGCGGAGGAAGGCGCGAGCCCCGAGTCGCGCATTGCTCCCTTACGTTTCAGGCGAAGGATCGCTGTCTTAGCATCGCTCGAGCACGCGCCTTGGCGTTGGGTCTCGGTCTTCCCGGGCTATCTGAGCGCACCGTTCGCCGGAACGGCGACTCGATTTCTGCGAGCGCGGTAGATCGGGCGATTGTGAAAGCTGCTGGCGAGCTGCAGATGACCTCGACCCGGATCTTCGCCCCCGAGCGGGACGGCCGGGACTCGTCCACCGGCCATGACTTCCAGACAGGCCCGGACGCTCACCGAAAGGGCGTCGCGGTAGCCGCCCTCCAACACGAAAGCGATTTTCCCGTCGGTCAAGAGATCGGCCAGCTCGAGAAGTCGAGACGTGACAACGGCAAATCCTTCCTCGGTTTGATCGAGAAGCAGATCGCTCCGATGGCCGTCGAATCCTGCAGAGACCACGATGAGCTCGGGGCCGAACCGGATCGCCGCGGGAACGAGGATCGCTTCCAGCGCCTCGATCATGACGGCGTTTCCGGTCTTGGCTGGGACGGGGACGTTCACGAGGGTTCCAAACCCTTCCCCGCTGCCTGTCTCGAACAAGGCGCCGGATCCTGGGTAGATGGGTGCTTCTGCATGGATGTCGAAGTGCATGACGTTCGAATCCTCCGCGAAAAACGACTGCGTGCCGTTGCCGTGGTGAGCATCGAAGTCCACGACGAGCACGCGCTCGAACCCATGGTGGGCGCGAGCGTGCTCGACTGCAATGGCAACGTTGTTGAAGATGCAGAAGCCTTCCGATTTACTCCTGTGCGCGTGGTGACCGGGGGGGCGAACCAAAGCAAATGAGCGCCCCGAACGAGTCATCACGCTCGCGTCCACGGCGGCGCAGGCGCTTCCTGCGGCGGTTTCTGCCGCCAAGACGCTCCCTTCGCTGACCGCAGTCGTGTCGGGACTCAGCCACGCGGACCTGCCTCGATAGGACTGAATGAGCTCCACGTGCTCGCGGGAGTGAGCCAGCGACAGAGTCTCGATGGGGGCCCGGATTCCCGTAGTCCAGTACACGTCGGCGATAGGGTCGCTCCGTAGGGACTCGATGATCACCTCGAGCCTTTCGGGTCTTTCGGGATGAGTGAAGTTCATTCCTCCTTCATCGGCGTCGCCCAACCGGCGTTTCACGATTTCCGTCCAGTCGGGGCGTTTGGGGTCGAAGCCGCTGGGAGCGTGCTGCAACATTTCTTCTCCGTAGATTACGGTCACTTCGGTCATGGAGTCTCTCCAGTGTCTGGGTGTGGAGGGGCAAACGTGCGTCCCCAGCTTTCGGTCAAAAGTTCGAGTGCACCTTGGACGGCCTCGACCGGGACGTCGCGACTGTCCCCCGACTCACTCTCGTCGTAGTGAAACACGTAGAGTCGGGATGCGAACTGCTCGAAGGGGAGCGACGACTCGCCCATCAATTCGCCGTGGTCACTCGTCGACGTGAAGATCCCCTGGCCCCAGTCCTGCCCTTTGTCGTGATTTGGATTGAAGAAATAGACGCGGGTGACACCATGTGGATCGAGACCGACGCGCTGGAGGGACACGGCATGCCAGTCGAGGAAGACGCCCTCGGAGTTGGTAATCGCCACGCCTGCCGGTTGAGGCGTCATGAGAGCCTGCTCGCCGCCGAACGTGGGATGATAGCTGGCGAAGAACTGGCGCAGGAAAACGTCAGCGTTCACGATCGTCTGCGTTTCCTCCTCCAATACTGCGGCAAAACCTCGATGAACCCACCAACCGTGGAGTTCTGGATTGACCCATTTGTGCTCGTCCTCCGGCCGGTCCAGCGCCAGATGGCTCATCTTCCAATAGATGCGATCAATGTGGGGTGTGAGCAAGAGAGACACACTGTCGAGCTCGGCGTGCAGCTCGTCCGCGACGCCGCGCTCCACCTCTCTGGAGCTGATCGGGGTTCCCTCGAAGTACATGCAAACGTTGCCATCGCGCGCTGCGTGCAGGATGAGCTTGAGTAAAAACCCGGGATCGTTCTGTGCCCAGAGACTGATCGCGCGGGCTGATTGACATGTGGGGTTGTGCCCTTGGTCGACACCCCGGGGCAGTCCCAATACCTCCAGAGCACCGGCCAAGAGAATGCTACCTGGTTCGGGAGGCTCACCGCGCTGAATGCCCGCGACGAGATTCTCCGCAACTTCGGGAAGGATCTCGGCGCTTTCGATGGCATTCAGACCGCGGACTACCGATGGTTGAAACAAGACACCTCTGTCCAGTAGTTGCGCGAGGCCGTAGACCGCCTGCGCCGTCGCAGGATGAATGGCTCGTTCGATGAGGTTTCGAGCCAAGACAGGGAAAGTTTCCAGGCAACAACGTCCGACATCCTCGATGCCAAGAGAGCGAGCGAGGAGGCGGAAATCGCGCTCATTTGCAACACGAACCAAAACTGCATGTTGCGGAGAGACGAGGCCGGAGCGCCGCATCGAGTTGGCCATCGTGTCGGCTTCCAAGAGCAGCGCTGCATCATCCAGTTTGCTCAGGGCGTCTGCGTAAGCCTCGGCTTCCGGCAGCTGGCGTGATAGCGGGGTGGGTCCTCCGAGAGCGTCGACCAGAAAAAGCGCCTCGCGTCTCAGATTGGAATCGCTGCATAGATCCAGGCCCCGCCCGGCCGTCTCGATCATGCGTCGGACTGGCTCCACCTTGATGGGTCGCGTCAAGAGCACGCGCTTGGCGGACGTGACGAGGCGCAGGAGGATCCCGTCTGCTCCCAGCGCATCGACGATGTATTCGAAGAGTCGCCGTACCAAGGGCCGCAGGGCTTCGGGTTGGGCATCACGCTCGTAGATTTCGACGGGGACCAGTCCCGCAAGATTCAAAGCCAAGACTTGCTCGAGAAATGAGCGTGCCGCATCGGCTGTGACCTTCTCGTGGACGAGCCGTCCCTCTGCGATCGTAAGAAACCGCAGCTGGCTGCAGCATTCGATACCGATGCCTACCCTGTCGGTCAGAGAGCCCTCGACCAGACCCGGTTGAAGGAGTTCGGGTCTGTCCCAGTCGCTCCCCAGAAAAAGTCCCGATTCTTCGAAGCGCGGGGCGAGCGCGTGGATTTGTCGAAGACTGCCGCCGTTTGCCAAGGATTCTGCGGCTGCGGAATAGATCCTTTGTTGAAGAGCGCTTTTCTGATCCAGGTCTGCGGTACATCGGAGTTGCTCGAGCAGCTCGTCTAGATGTTCTTCCAGGAAGCTCATCGGTAAAACGGGAAGCTTTCGTACTTCTGACACAGTCGCCTAATGCGTTCTGGGTCATCCGAGAAGAGATAGACGGCGCCCCAATGCGTACCGTTGACGAACTGATCCCGTTTTTCGACCTCGCGGAAACCGGGGCGAACCATGTCGTGGCCCTCGTACGCGGGATCGATCGCCAGGCCCTCCGGAACGGTCACGTCGCTGACCGTCTCGTTCGTCGTTTCGGGATACACAAGAAGGACCCCCGCATGTCCCAGCGAGTCGTCTTCGGCCGGGAAGAACGCCCGGACTTCCTCATGGCTGACGTTCGGATCCATGACGAGGACCTGGGCCTGATAAGGACTGAACCCATAGGCGCGCTCGATGAGCTCGAAGGCATTGCCTCCGGGGACGCGGTAAGCGACTTCACCAAAGTGGATTGAGCCGTCGTCGGCCAGGAACCATTCGGGATGAAGGAGTCCGTTTTTTACCTCGAATGCGTCTACCAACCTCTGGTTTGCAGCCCGAATTTCTTCTCGTCGCGCCTCGAGCTTCGACGAAGGCGGAACGAATACCGAGTGCCCCAGATGCACGTACTCCGAGATATTCATGAACACGATCTGCCCATCGTGCACAAAGACTTCGCAGGCAATTTCCTGCCCTTCGAGGTCGCTCTCGACCAGGCAAGGAAACGCAGAGGCTGGGACGTCGTCGACGTCCTTTCGACTCTTGATCAGATAGTGGCCCTTGCAACCGGCCTCATCGAAGGCCTTGATGTGCACAGGCTTGACGGGTTCATGAGCGAGTAGTGCGGTGTTGACGTGGTCGAGAAATTGGACGACGTCTTCGGCACTCTCCGCCTCGCTGAAAACGCCGACGGGGATGTCCGAAAGCTGGGCGCGACGTTTCATCATTGCCTTGTCCCGGAAGAGCCGTGACCATTCGAGCAGTTGCGGCTCACCGAGCAGCGCCGAGTTCAGGGCTCCGCACCATTCGACTGAGGGCTCATAGAGAGGAACCGTATACGTCACGCCGAGCTCCTCGAGTTGTCCTGCGAGTTGTTGAGCGCAAAGTGGGTCGAAGGTCTCGAGAGCGCAAGGAATGAACGGCACGTGGTGAAACCGCGCGTAGTCCTCGAAGCTCGGATCCCCCACGATGACGTAGTCCTTGCCCATGGCGCGCAGGGCCTCGATCGAGAAGAGGCTCCACCCCAAAACGGCGACTTTCGAAGAGGAAGGGGCGTTGGAGGCGACACGGACCGGTCCTGCATGAGCCTGCCCTTGCTCCTTCAGACTGCGCGAGGCACGGGGT
Organism: uncultured Polyangiaceae bacterium; assembly: GCA_965652275.1. Taxonomy (GTDB): domain Bacteria; phylum Myxococcota_A; class Polyangia; order Polyangiales; family Polyangiaceae; genus NIC37A-2. The sequence continues at coordinate 185,635 of CBFGUR010000005.1, forward strand.
GTCGGCGACTTTCTCATGCCTGAAAATTAGGGCAACGACCATGCCAAACGCCGCGGCCCGGCCCCGTGGAGGATCTTCGCGGCGACGCCTCCGGTCGTCACCGGGTCAAGGCGCGCGCCCCGACTTCATGCGGAAAGCGCTTTTCTCAACGACGCCTCGCGCTCGTCGAGTTGCGTGATCCTCCACCAAAGCATTGTGGCATATCACCACAGTGAAACGGCAGTTGTGCTCATATGCCACAATATAGGCCGCAGCTCCTTCTTAGCTCACTGGAGGCTCGCGCGAATGGACGGCATCGCATCCCGCTGCGGGAGGATGGCGACCGTCCCGACAAGGCGTCGCTGAGCGATCGCACCATCGTGGGTGCGAACGAACGCAAGTCAGGCGCAGAGAGTTACGCTTTGGGCAGCTGGATCTTTGGTTTCTGGGGATGGCGCTTGTAGAGGACGAGCGTCGCTCCAATCGTCTGCGCGACATGGGCGGACAAGGCCTCCGCTGCCTTCTGCCCGATTTCCTCGATGTCCTCGGGACATTCGCTCCCTATTTTCACTTTGATGAGCTCGTGGTCGACCAGAGCCTGACCAATCTGCGACGACACGGCGTCGGTGAACCCGTGCTTTCCGATCTGCACCGTGGGTTTGAGCGCGTGAGCCAGACTACGCAGGTACCTGAGCTGCTTGCCGGGGAGTTTTGCGGGGGCGGGCATGAGGGCGGCGGTCTAGCAGCCCGGCGTAAGGTCGGGTAGCGAATTGAACCAATCGACGAGTTCCTGGGGCAGCGGGCTCGAAAACACTCGCTCCTTTCCGGACTCCGGGTCGGTGAACCGGAGCTCGGTTGCGTGGAGCGCCATGCGCGCCGGGCGGGAGGCCTGGCCGCGTTGCGCTCGCCGCCCATACTTCGAATCGCCGAACACCGGGTGCCCGAGGTGTTCGGCGTGCACCCTGACTTGATGGGTGCGACCCGTGTGCAACGTCGCGTGAACGAGGGTGCCGCCGCTTCGCTGCTCGATGGGGGTGAAATCAGTCACGGCATCTTTCCCGTCGATGGGATGGCGTACCGTCGTCGGCTTCGAAAGCGTTCCCACGAGGATGGCCAAGTAGTGTCGCCCAGCGCTCTTTTCTGCAAGCTGCGCCGACAGCGATGCGGCCGCTGCTTTCGTGCGCGCGATCAGCATCAGGCCACTCGTCGGTCGGTCGAGGCGATGCACCAAGAACAGATCGGTTTGTTGCCCGCCGTCCTTCAACTGCGCGCCAACGAAAGCAAGCAAATGGTTTCGGTCACTCTCGCGCGTGGGCGCGCTGAACACACCACTAGGTTTGTTCACGACGACGTAGTTCTTGGTCAGATCCACGATCGAAACGTCGATCAGTCGGTCCTCTTCGTCGGCCGAGGGCGAACGCGAACCGATGTTCACTTCGACGCGCTGGCCCGAATGCACGATACGTCCCGCGACCTTCACTCGCTTGCGTTCCAGGAACACGCCTCCTTCAGCGATCACCTTCTTTGCGAGCGTGCGCGAAATTTCGGCCACGTTTTTCGCAATGACTTGGTCGAGGCGGAGACCTTCGTCGTCGTCAGAAACCGAAAAACGGTGGGAGGCCATGTCGGGTCGACGGTGGCAGCCGGCTGACTCCAAATCCACGATTTTCGGAGGCACCCCGTCTGACCCCGCGGTTTGGCCATCATTCTGCCGCGGCACGTTTGGCGTTTTCTCTTCCCGGGTCGACGAAGTTCTTTCAACGATGGATGGAAACGTGGCAAAGTGAGGCCCATGATTGCCATCGGCATCGACCCGGGCACGCGCAATCTCGGTTGGGGCGTCGTCGCTTCCGAGGGGAATCGACTGATGCATGTCGCCCACGGGGTGGTCCGAGTGCGGGGCGACGATCCGCTTTCGGCTCGCCTCCGTCAGATTGGCGATGCCCTCGATCACCTCCTCGACTTGTACAAGCCGGAGGTAGGTTCCGTCGAAGGGATCTTCTTCGACAAGAATGCTCAGTCGGCTGCCAAGCTCGGCCACGCCAGGGGCGTGTCGCTACTTTGCCTCGAACGCGCCCGGGTCAAAGTGCGCGAGCACGCGCCGGCCCGAGTGAAACAAACGCTCACCGGAAACGGGCGGGCTGAAAAATCCCAGGTCGCGCAGATGGTGCGAGCCATCCTACGGCTCGAGGCCTTGCCTCCGGCGGATGCCTCGGACGCTCTGGCCATCGCGATTACGGAGCTGCGCCTCGACCCGCGGGCCCACCTACTCCAGGAACAGAAGCTGAAAATGCAGCGAAAACGCATGCCCCCGCATCTGGCAGAGGCCATCGCCCGGGCGAAGGCGGCCCGGGCGCTCTGAATCGCGGGTGCCCCAGGCTCGTTTTGTGCGATGCCCGGGAAATCTTCCCCCGAATTTGAGCCAAATGGCCGATTTGATTCGTCTAAGGGCCAGGGGGTGGGGGGAATACTCGCGCCCGGGCCACCGTATGTTAGAGGGAGCCCCAAAGGGGCGCGTTTCGTGGGAGGAGTTCTCCCCCAAATTTTTCGAATGATCATGATTTCACGTCGCACATTTTCGACAGCACTTTCCGCCGCGATCCTCGTCGGCTTCGCTTCCGCATCTCCCTTCGCTCTGGCCGAGGGGGAAGCAGGCCCAAAGGGCGAGGCGACGGAGGTTTCTGCCTCCGAACTCGCCGACCGCGTCCAGGGCTTTTATGACAAGAGCCAGACGTTCCGCGCCAAGTTCAAGCAGCGCTATTACATCGCCGCCTATGGGAAGACCAAAGACTCGCACGGCGACGTCATCTTTCAGAAGCCCGGCAAGATGTCGTGGCGTTACACGAACAACGGCAACCGAGTCGTGTCCGACGGAAAGCGCATCAAGGTCTTCGAGAAGGACAACAAGCAGATGTACGAGCAGGACATCGAAAAGAGCCAGTACCCGGCGGCTCTTTCGTTCCTTCTCGGCGGTGCGAAGCTCAAGAAGGAGTTTCATCTCAAGAAGCTCGACGCGCGCAAGCTCAAGTACGAAGGCGGCTACGTTCTTCTCGCGATCCCCAAGGAGACGACCCCGGCCTATCAGAGCCTCCTTCTCTACGTCGACGCCGGCACGTACCAGGTGCGTCGCGTCCTCATGATTGACGCCCAGCAGAATCGCAACCGATTCGACTTCGTGGCTCCGGTGGTGAACAAGCCCGTCGACCCGAACGAATTCATCTTTCACCCGCCGGTCGGAACGCGCGTCATCAAACCGTAACGCGCACTCGCGGAGCTGCTGCGCGGCCCGGCTCGTCGGTCGTCGGTCCTCGCCGTACGTGCGTACGGCTGTGGCCTCCTTCCTAGAGCCGGGCCGCTCGCTACGCTCCGCGAGCGCGCTCTGGGTACCGGGACGACTCGCCTCGCTGCGCTCGTCTTGCGCGTTGGATTTGGATGGCGTCGGGACGACTCGCCTCGCTGCGCTCGTCTTGCGCGATTGGTTTGTCTTGGCTGTTGGGTGGATGCCGGGCTGTTGGTTGGATGCCGGGGAGCGATTTGAATCGGGACGACTCGCCTCGCTGCGCTCGTCTTGCGTGTTGGATTTGGATGGCGTCGGGACGACTCGCCTCGCGTTCGCTCGTCTCGCGCGTTGGATTTGGATGGCGTCGGGACGTCTCGCCTCGCGTTCGCTCGTCTTGCGCGTTTGTTCTATCTTGGCTGTCGGTTAAATGCCGGGCTGTTGGTTGGATGCCTGGCCGTTGGTTGGATGCTGGGAGCAACTTGAGTCGGGACGACTCGCCTCGCGTTCGCTCGTCTTGCGCGATTGGTGCGGATGTTGGGGGCTCGTTGCCGGCTGTTGGGGAGTGCCGATGGGGCGTTAGGGGTGGCTCGGGTCAAAGCAGCGGGCGGAGGAGAGTCGTTCCTTGTGGGTGGGACCGTAGCCGCCTTTTTTCAGGGTCTTGTGGCTCATGAAGTAGAGCGTGGCGGTGTGTACGGGGGGAGCCATTGGGTGGGCCTCGTGGTAGCGCTGGCACGCGACCGCGAGATAGCGCTGGCGGAGCTTTTCGTGTCCGGACCGTTTGAGATTGTGGTGGAGCTTGGTGCCGCGGATGGTTCCGTAGCTGTCGGAAACGTCGCTCGGCTTTTGCCAGGTGAGCGTGAGTTCGTCGCGCAAGAGATCGACCCTGCTCCCGTCGGTTCGCTCACCGACCAGAACGTAGAAGCCGTCCACGGTTCTCGGTTTGGGGGCGAAGAGCCCCCAGTGCTGGTCCAGTCGGAGCGCGTCGATTACTGGTATCACGACGGCTCGTGTGGGCTCGAAGAGCCAGCGCGTGGAGCTCCGGTCGAGAGTCTCCAGGTTGATGGCGAGTACGAGGAGCGCCAAGAGTCCGGCGGCTGAGTTCGTCGCCCAGGCCGTGGCTCGAGAGGGAGTCTCGGCATCTCTCGAGTCGACGGGGCGGTACGGTGCTTCACTCTGGACGATGAATCGTCGCGCCCGGCTGAGCGTTTCTGCCAGTTGTTCGAGGACGTTTGAACGGCCGCTCAGGGAAGCTCCTCGTTCGATGAAGTCATTCAGCTTGTCCCAGACCAGACTCGGCAACAGACCAAACCAAACGAGCACCACGAACCAAGGAAAGGTCCCCAGCGCGATCGTCAGTCCCAGGCCGATGTGAAAGAGCATGAAGCCGACCGCGGCCGCGGTTCTGAGAGGCGCCTGCTCGTTGAACGCCTTGTCGAGGCGCGGGATCAGGCTGATGATCCCGGCTCCGAAGAGCAGCCACGGGAGCATGAACTCGACGATCATCGTGCCCCGCGTCATCACCCCGGTGATCGCCGGAAACTGCCGCAGCCACGTTCCCAAGAACGTGTCGTACGAGTCGATGTGAAGAGCGTAGTGGACCGCGGTGAAGTCCTTGCGCCAAACCGGGTGGTCCTTGTGAAGTGCGCTGAAGAAGTAGATGGTAAACATCTGCGCGATCAGAGCGACGCTCGCCATCGAGAAATGCTGCTGACCATGGGGCCCGAACACTCCGCTCGGCTCCCTGATTCGCCCCGCCCGACGATCGAGGGAAAACCGAGCACCAAGTGGTAGAAACAGGCTCCACAGGCACACCAGACGCACGATGGCGTCGATGCCCGTGGTGATCTGTCCATTGCGGTTCAAAAGTGACAGGAAGAGTCCGAGGCTTCCGAATAAGGCCAGTCGCGTGCGATAGCCGAGGGCGAGCGCGACGGCGAACGCTGCGGCGATGATGAAGAGCGCGACCTGAAACGGGAGCCCACCACCGAGCATATGCAGGCTGAAGCGGAAGGGGTGGTGGCGCAGGTCGAGATCGTGCTCGAGAGACCGGGGGACGAGGCCCGCGTCCGTGTAGTGGGCGGTCAGATCCTGCGCCCGGAGCGCGAGATCGAGGAGCAACATGAAGCCGAGGAGGATCCGCAGGAGTGCCAGTGAACGCAGGTCGAGGGCGAAGGTCGTCCTGAATCGATCCCAGCGCGTAGGCATCTTCGGGATGTAGCCTTCTGGCAGAAAAAGGAAAAGCCGCCGCCGCCTTCCATAGCGACACCTGGCAAATGAGATGGGATTTGTAGTTCGCCCCGACTGATGCATGCTCTGGCGGTGATCCAGATCTGTCAGTTCGAGTCGCCCCTAGGGAGGATTGCCGTTGCCGAGCGTCGACGAAAAGTGATCGCCGTCGGCTTCCGCGGAATGGCCGGCTTGAAGCGGGAACATCCGGAGCTTTGGGGGCTGGACGAGGTCCGCGAAGACGGATCCGGTCCGAGCGCTGCGGCGCTCCGGCTGTACATGAAGGGCCGCTCTTCGCGTCTGCGAGTCCCGGTCGACTGGTCTTTGGTTCGTGGGCACTTCGATCGAATCGTCCTGGGGAGGCTCATGAAGATCCCGCCCGGCGCGACCGTGACCTACGGCGAGCTCGCAGCACTCGTCGAAAGTCCCGGAGCCGCACGCGCTGTTGGTGGCGCTATGCGCCGCAACCCCATCCCCATCATCGTTCCCTGCCATCGCGTTCTTCCGGCTCACCGAGGGGTCGGGAACTACACGGGCGGCGTCGACAAGAAGATTTGGTTGTTGGATCGTGAGGGGGTGCGTTTCGATGCGGTCCAAGGCACGCCTCGTGCTTCTTGGTGAGCGAAGAGACTCACTGGAAATCCGCTCGAAGATAATGTGCGCCGGCGCGTTCAGCGGACGGGGTGGTAGACCCGTTCCGGGCGACCGTCTCGCGTGACCATCAGGAATGGCCGCCGCTTTCGGGCGAATCCGAACGACCCGAGATTCACGTAGTTCGGTTCGTTGACTTCGACGTGCGTGTGGCCAAATACGACGAGGCTCGAGTCCGTCACGTGCTGGACGAGCTGTGCCGCCTCATGCAGCTGTCCGATGACTTGGTCTCCGTACCGGTTCTTCTGGATTGTCGTGCTGGCAGCCAAGTAACCGCCCCCGACTGCAGAAAGAAGGGCGCCGGTCGTGGTGAGGGCACCGAGCGGGCTCACGAGAGCGGCGCCAGTTGCAAGCCCGAGCCCGGCTGCGCCGAGCAGCGAGAGCCCCGTGCCAAGCGCTCCGGCTGCCAGTACTCGATCGAAGTACAGTCGAAAGAAGGTCGAGCGCAGGCTGTGATGTGTGGGGGCGGGAGCGAGCCTCAACAAGGCTTCCAGTACTGGGGTCGGCACGCCGCTCTGGTCCGCGCATGCCGGAAGCGCGCGATTCCCAGCAGTCCGTTCGGCCTCGATTGCGCTTCGATGGAGGACTGTTTCGTAGCAGAGGTTCGTGGCCGTCTTGAAGTAGTCGAGAACGACTGCTGGGGCAGCCACGCCCCAGCGCTCGAAAGCCTTCTTGAGTCCGGAAATCGGGGTCGTCTGATTCGCATGAGCGAAGAAAAGAGCGTCATGCGGCGCAACGAATCGGCGCATCAATGCAGTGCCCAGACCCTCCGAGCGAGGATTCGGTGGCGCCAGAGGATGATTGGGCGCGCAATCCGGGTCGTACAAGTGGCCATGTTCGATGTGGACGCCGTCGCGCCGGAGGAACCAGGGGGCTACTTCCAGGGACCGTTCGTTTTGAATCCCGAGCAAACGCTTGAGCTCATGTTGGACCGATGAATCTGCGACGGCTGCATCGTGGTTTCCAGGTATGAGGGTGATCTTACCGCCCTTTTGGACGTGACGCCTAATCGCTGCCACGGCCGCTTCGTGTGGCGCGACGGCCGCGCGCAAGCTCAAAGTCGGTTCGATCTCTGCGGCGTCCAGCGAGAGATCGAAGATGTCTCCCGCCAGTACGAGCTCACAGTCCTCGTATTGGTGCAGAACCTCAGCGAGGCCGTTGCTGATAGCACTCCCGTATTCCTTGGAAAGGTGGGCATCACTGAGGATCAAGAGCGGCCGCTCCATTCTTCTCGGAGCTTGCAACAGATGAAGCATGATGCCCAGGAGAAGGTGCGAAGCGCGGTGCTCATCATCGCGGGAACTAGGTTGAGGCCGGCAGTCCGGGCCGCTTTGCAAACTCTTCTTGGGGTCCGGCCATGAAAACCATGTTTCGTCATGGAAAAGCGCTCCTGCCGCGCTACGCTCTCCGAGCCGGTTCATGTCGAAACTTCTTTCCAGTGCCACCCGAGCCGCAGAAGTGGCGGTGACGACCATTGCGAGGAAGGCTTGGCCATTCTTGGAGGGCACTGGCGAAGGGCAGCTCCCCCGTGTCGCTCGATTCCGACCCAAGTGGGCGCCGGATGTCTTGCCTTCGGCGACCGAGCGCACGAAACCTCCCCTCGGTTGGCCGCGCCAAACGGACTCTCTTTGCCCAGTTTGTGTCAAGGAGGCGCGGAGCGCGGTCCTCAGCGACCGAATGCATCTAGATACGTTCATCTACGAGCATCCCGGAGAAGTGAAGGCGGATATCCTCGAACGGGAGGGAAAGATACTCATGGTGAAGGAATGTCCGCGCCACGGGACCTTCGAGGACGTGATCTCCATGGACCCGGCATTCCTGCGGCGTATCGAGGAGCTCTTCCCGGGGCGCGATTTCCATGTGCCAGGTCAGAAGCTTCGAAACCACGGTTCCTCGTCGATCAAATACGGGCGCGGTTCGGTGTTGACGGTCGATCTCACCAATCGTTGCAACATGATGTGCGATCCGTGTTTCATGGACGCCAACCAGGTCGGCTACGTACACGAGCTCGGTTGGGACGAGGTGCAGCAGATCCTCGACGACAGTCTTCGGGTCAAGCCCCGTCGTCAGCTCTCGGTGCAGTTTTCTGGGGGAGAACCCACGCTCAGCCCCCATTTCTTTCGTGCCATTCGTTATGCGCGCGACCTCGGCTATTTTTGCGTTCAGTGTGCGTCCAACGGGATCGCCTTCGCCGAAGATCCGGCGTTTGCAAGACGAGCCAAGGAGGCGGGCCTCCGGCTCTGCTACCTGCAATTCGACGGCGTCACGAACGCTGCGAACTCTCATCGCAAAGTCGGGAACCTCTTCGACGTCAAATTGCGTGCGATCGAGAATCTCGCGGCGGCAGGAATCGACGTTGTCCTCGTGGTGACGGTGGTCAACGGGGTGAACAACGACCAAGTGGGTCCAATCGTGCAGTTTGCCATCGACAACGCCGACAAGATCACCGTCGTGTCGTTTCAACCGGTCAGCTTCACGGGTCGTGACGAGGACATTTCGGACGAAGCTCGCCGAGCGCAACGGTACACGCTGAGCCACTTGGCCCATGACGTTCACGATCAGCTGGGGATTACGGAACCGCTCAGAGATTGGTTCCCGCTCAGCTCCATGAACCCGATGAGTAACATGGTCGATCAGCTTCAGGGACCAGAGGCGGAGTTTGGCGCGCTCAACTGTGGCTGTCACCCGAATTGCGGCATCGGCACGATCCTCCTCGTCAACAAGAAGACGAAGCAAACGGCTGCCCTTTGTGACTTTCTGGACGTCGAGCAAGTCCTCAAGGACATCCAGGCGATTGCGGATGCTGACTTGAGCAAGAACGCGATGATGACGCGCGTAGCGCTCTCGTTCCTGCGCAACTTCAGACCAGACAAAGCGCCGCGCGGCTACGGGCTAGCCGAGCTCATTCGTCAGGCCATCAGCCAAATGGGCGCTAGCGGGGAAAGAGTCGGTGACACGGAGGGGGACGCGGACAAGTTCGAGTGGCGCTTCCTCTTCGTCGCGGGGATGTGGTTTCAAGATCTCTTCAACTACGATTTTCGACGCACGGAGATGTGCATCATTCCCTACGGGACTCAGATGGGTGAGATCAGCTTCTGTGCCTACAACACGGGGGTCGGATTTCGCCAGATCGTCGAAAAGATGCACCGTACGGCGAGCGTGTCGGAATGGTTCAAGGAACATGGTCGTCATCCGGTCTATGCCAAGAACCAGAACTTGAACTTACCTGACGGTCCGCTCTCGGTGGTCTCACGAGAACGCCGTCGCCTTCCTCTCGTGGACGGTTGACTCGCTCCCGCTGGAGCAGCCACGTTCAGGTGACCGTCGCGCTCCATCCAGCGCGTAGATCGACAGGCCCGTCCAGCGGAGGAGTCTGCATCTTGCCCACATCGACGAAGCGTCGAGGGCCGATCGACTCGAACAGAACTCCCGGAAGGTGCCCCGGCTGAAAGAACCCGACGGTCGTGATGCGCGGTCCTAGCTCCTTGACCAACGGAACGACGTTGGCGGTCACCGTGACGCTCAAGTGGCGACCCACCGGTGGCAGAATCATTCGTTCGGCGACGGGATCGAGAAATACGAGCCCCTTGCCAGCCGGGGCCGAACTCCCGACGAAGCGAAGGGTGTCACGATGCCAGCGGACATCTGCCTTCTCCTCTTCGGTGAGCGAGCCTAGGGGGATCTGCTTTTCGCGCTCCTCGAGCGCTTCGACCAAGAGATCGCACACCGTCTCTGCGAACGAGCGTCCTCCGTCGATGATGAGCAATCGAGGGCTCAGACAGCCCCGTTGGTCGAAGGCACAAATATCGAGCGACAGAGCTCGCGTAGCTTGAACAATGTCAGCGTGCCGAGGCGCGGCATCCTCTCGGAAGATCGCCAGCCCCAGGCCGTAGCCGTGTCCATGGAAGTGAACACCTGATGGGAGCGCTGACGCGACAGCCCGGAGAGTCTCATCCCCGCCGTACGCCCAGTAGTGGTCTCCCGAACTGGGCTGGAGCTCGTCGACGATCTCGAAAGCTCCGTCCGAGGCCTCTTGTAGCAGGTAGGTCATGATGGGGTCGCGCCGCGACGGGCGGACGAAGACCTTGTCCGACTGACAGAGAGCCAGCACGATGGCACGAAAGGCGGCGGTGAAAACGTTCGAAGAGAGAAGTACGTGAGCGCGTTTCGATTGCGGAGCGCGGCGGGCCAGACTCGAAAGAGTCCCCCGCGCCACTTCGTGCTCCAAACAATGCCGTAGGGCATAATCGACGCCTTCTCGTGAGAGCCCCGTGGAGCCGGGAAGCTCGTCGCGAGCTACCATTCCCCAGCGGCTGTTCGGGTTGGCCAGATCCTCTGCGGCCCTCTTCAACGCATAGAGGCGTGTTGTCCGCTCGTCACTCATGAAGGATCTCCAGCGAGCAATCCTTCGTATGGCAGACTGCATCCGCGCGGGATGGAACGGGGGGCGCGCCCGAGCAATTCGATCTCGTCGTCGTGCATCACGATGAGATCTTGCGTCAGGACGGAAATGCAGGAGTCGATGTTGCAGAGGTCCAGAAAGTGGGCGAGACCTGACGCGCCTGCGGGAACCGGCTGGTGACTCACCGGGTCGACGGCACGCACTCTCAACCACGGTGGCGCGACGTAACGTCCTGATTGTGGGTTCTCGAAGAGCTGACTCCCGAGCTCCGTCATTCCGTACTCACCAATGATTCGTGACGGTTCGATGGATAGCGCATCGCAGGCCATCTGACGGAGTCCCTTTTCGTCCACACTGGTGGTTCGACCCTTGAATCCTCCTGTGATCATGAGGGTCGTTCGTGAGGGGGTGCGGACCTTCGCCCCATCCAGTTCCTCCAAGACCGAGAGAAGCGCGAACGAGGTCGAGAGGATGAACAGCGGCTCGCTCCTCACGACGGCGATCTTCGCAGCTCGATGAAGGTCCTCCAGACGTACCCCCGTGCGCCCGAGGAGCCAGCGGGTTTCCGAGCGCGGATCGAATGCGGCACCAGTTGGATCTGGGGTGAGGCGACGGCCATCGAACTCTCTCATGAACAGGCTCATCATGTGAGACAGCGATGAAGTGATGGGATCGTTCGGGACCTCGGCGAACGCTACCACGACGCCGCGAGTTTGCCCAACGAAGAGAGATTCCCGCGCTTGAAGCAGGGCAAGCCGCTCTTTGGTCGAGAGGTCGCGTACCGGATGCCTCCCCGGCGATGCAGTCGTCCCACTCGTTCGATACACCACGGCGTCGAGTTCAGGCGGGTGCACGGCCACTCGCGCGTAGCGAAAAGCATCCGTAGGGAGCGCTGGAATTTGCTCGAGTTCGGTAAGACCGAAAGAACCGGAGCCGATCAGACGGGCGAAGCCCGGGCTATAGTCGAACTGAAACTTCGCGATATCGATAGCCAGGCTCTCGAACGTGTCGTCTTCGAGAAAGCTCTTCTTGGCCGCGAGGCTGTTTTCCGCGAACCGCTTGACTCGAACATGGAGCCCTTCGCTACGTCGAATCGCCTTGGGTACCGAATAGTCCTGGTTCACGCGGATCCCTTCTGGCGCGGGATCAAGGGTGGCGCAAGGGGGTGCCGGGCTTCCCGAGGCGTCTTTCGAACGAGGTTACTTTGGGGCAACGCACGGAGCGTCGACTTTCTCCGGCCCCCACCAGTTGCCGCTCAGGACGATCAGCGACATGAGTCGGAGGGTGTCTTCGTAGTAGTTTTCCATTTCTCGCTCGACTGTGTGGCGGTAGAGCGCATCGAGCCAGCCCTGGTCTTCCGTGTCTAGCATCGCGCCCACGGCGAAGGGTGCCGTGAAAGCCATCGTTTCGTAGTCGACCATCGCAGTCCCATCCAGATGGTATCCGCCCCGGAGCTTCGTCGGATCACCACCGCACGCCTTCTTGGCGAAGGCGTTGATTCGCAGTGCCATGCGTCGGGGTCGCTCGTCGCCGCTCAGCATGTAATCCGTCGCGAAGCGCATGGGGATCCTGCAGGCGTTGTAAGCATAAGCGCCGTCTCGAGCTCCCTCGAGGTAGCCCATCTTGGCGGGTACGGGTTGTCCGGAACCGAGACCTTCGACGAAATCCGGTAAGAGTCCCGAAGGCGAATGGTTGGTCTGTACTTCTTCGGCGATAAAATAGGTGTTCTCGATGATGCCGTGCCACACGGGGTCGCTCGATACGGTAGAGAATGCGCGAAAATGGCTGCCCATGAAGTCCGACACCCGTGCGCCGTTGTAGTGGCTCAGCGACCATTGCTTGTTCACCCAATCACCGAGCACCGGATACCGGCCCTCTTGGTCGACTCCCGCGCGGCTGATCCCAGCGATGACCCATTGGGCGACCCTCAGGTAATCGATCTCGTGGCAACTTCCCCACTGGCTGTGAGCCAAGAGCAGACCATATGCGATGTACAGGTCGCCGTCCGTTGCGCCATTGCGTCCTCCCACGTCGACGCAGGCCGTGTTTTGGTTCCACGCCATGATTCCCTTGGTGATTCCTGAAGGATGCGCACGGTGGTAGCGCACGAACGCATCAAAGTTTCGCTTTGCCTCCGGATCGACGCCAGCCATGTAGGCCAGGATGATCATTCCGTATCCGTGAGCTTCGCTGACCGTCAGTTGCGATGGTTTGTTCTTCGTCAACACGACGAGCTCACCCGGATTGCATCCCGGCCGAATGAACTTCTCTTTCCAACGCCCATAGAAGTCGACGACAGCCGCGTCGCGCTCGATCTTGCTGGCCGAAGGAAAGATGACTTGGGGAGCGAAAGAATGGGGCCTGCAGCCAAAGGGATACTTCGGTGGAACCTCTCGAGTGGAGGCCGGGACAGGATCGGGTCGGTGACCCGCCTCTCGAATGCAGCTGGACAAGAAGACGGTCGAGAGAGCGCCCAGGGACGCGCGGCGCGAGAGCATTGTACGAGGTGAAGAATGTTCCGAGTGTCGCATGGGTTGTTCACTCCATAGTCGGGTCCCCGCGGCCGGGACTTTTCGTTTTGTCGAAATCGCTCGCGCCCGGGCGCGTCGCGTCGGTCGCGGACCGCCCTGAGCTGTATCGAATCGGAGGCCGAGCTCAGCAGTGAAAATGCGAACTATTTTGAGCGCTTAGGGCTTGCGTGTTTTGCAACATGGAGCGGCGAAAGTTTCAATTTACGCAAGGTGTGGCCGGTCGTAGGCCTCTCGCATGGCTAGAAACAACTACTTCAATACTCTCAACATGGCTGGGAAGCTCGATCAGCTCGGCCGCTGCCGTTTCATGGCGCGCGATGAGTTCGCGGACGGCATCAAGAAGATCGACGGCAAGAAGGTCGTCATCGTCGGGTGTGGCGCTCAAGGGCTCAATCAGGGCCTCAACATGCGAGATTCCGGCTGCGACGTTTCGTACGCTCTGCGTGAGACGGCCATCGCCGAAAAGCGCCAATCTTGGAAGAATGCGACGGACAATGGTTTCAAGGTGGGTACCTATCAGGAGCTCATCCCCACGGCCGATCTCGTGCTCAACCTCACCCCCGACAAGCAACACTCCGCTGTCGTGTCGGCCGTGATGCCGCTGATGAAGAAGGGAGCGACTCTCGCGTACTCTCACGGCTTCAACATCGTCGAAGAGGGCATGCAGATTCGCGACGACCTGACCGTCATCATGGTAGCACCCAAGTGTCCTGGGACGGAGGTGCGCGAAGAGTACAAGCGTGGATTCGGCGTGCCGACCCTCATCGCCGTGCATCCCGAAAACGACCCAAACGGGGATGGCCTCGAAATCGCCAAGGCATACGCTGCTGCGACCGGCGGTGACCGCGCTGGCGTGCTCGAAAGCTCCTTCGTCGCCGAGGTGAAGTCGGATCTCATGGGCGAGCAGACGATTCTCTGCGGCATGCTCCAGACGGGCTCGATTCTTTGCTTTGACAAGATGGTCGAAAAGGGCGTCGACAAGGGCTACGCTTCGAAACTCGTTCAATACGGCTGGGAGACCGTCACCGAGGCTCTCAAACACGGCGGCATCACGGGCATGATGAACCGCCTCGACAACCCTTCGAAGCTCAAGGCGGGAGCTCTCGCCGCCGAGCTCAAGCAGATCATGCGTGATCTCTACAACAAGCATCAGGACGACATCATCACAGGTCACTTCTCGAAGACGATGATGGAGGACTGGGACAACGACGACAAGAATCTCCTCGGCTGGCGCGCTGCTACCGCAGACACCGCTTTCGAACAAACCCCTGCCGGTAACATGGATATTTCCGAGCAAGAATATTTCGACCACGGTGTGCTCATGGTCGCCATGGTCAAGGCTGGCGTGGAGCTCGCTTTCGAAGCGATGGTGAACGTGGGTATGAAACCCGAAAGCGCCTACTACGAATCACTCCACGAAGTCCCTTTGATCGCCAACCTCATCAGCCGCAAGAAGCTGTACGAGATGAACAAGGTGATTTCGGACACTGCAGAATACGGCTGCTACCTGTTCAGTCATGCGGCGGTTCCTCTACTCAAGGACTTCATGAGCAAGGTGGACATCGACGTGATTGGGACGAAGTTCAACAAGGGAGACAACGGTGTCGACAACGTGGAGCTGCTCGAGTTCAATCAGGCGATGATGGCGCATCCCGTCGAGCAAATCGGGCGCGAACTTCGTGGCTACATGACCGCTATGAAGAAGATCGCGGTCGGCGGGTGATTTCCTTCGCGTCGACTCGTTGAAAGAAGCGGGAAGCTCGTTCGAGCTTCCCGCTTCGTCATTCGCGCTTCACGCGCCAAGGGGCGTCAACGCCGGAGGAACTGAGTATCCGGATTTTCGCGTCTCCAAATCACGTGATCCATGAAGTAGTGGTGGATGTTGATGAAAGTGGCGAAGGCGGCGACGAACGGTGTAGCTCCGATGGTCACCGCGGATACTTCGGGATCCTCGCCCAGCTTTGCCGTCGTGGCGGCGAAGTTGTCGTCCAAGAACTCGGGGATTCCCGCGAAGCCGAGCCACGCCAGAGCGACCGAGGTGACGAAGAAGAGCCCCATTCGCCCCCAGACTGGTCCAAACATCACCGCTAGACGCTCGAGACCGCTCTTCGCTGGCTTGCCCGCCGCGTCGTCGTGATGTGCTTCGTTCTTCTTCAGCAGATAGACGAAGTACCAATATTGCAGAGAGTGCAGCCCCGGAATGACGTAAGCAATCAGCGGATCGAAATTGGAGTAGATCGTCCAAAGCCACAGAGACATGAAGAAGCCGGTCGTAGCGGCTGGTGGTGGAAGAGGATCCTTTCTCCGGATTCGTTCCATCACCACCCAAACGAGGGCGGCGGACGAAAGAACTAGGGCCGCCAAAGTGACCTGTTCGAGCCCGTGGGGATGTTGCAAGGCGGTATAAACGACTCCTGACTCCTCGTATTGTCCACCCATCTCCCGAGGGCTCGACCAAGCGTAGGCCCAAGCCGAGAAACAGTGGGCGAGGGCGACGGTCCGCTCACGGGCGTTGAATCTCACGTTGTAGCGACCCGAGAGAACGGTGAGCACTCCGAAGCCCTGCTTGACGTAGTGC
Organism: uncultured Polyangiaceae bacterium; assembly: GCA_965652275.1. Lineage (GTDB taxonomy): Bacteria > Myxococcota_A > Polyangia > Polyangiales > Polyangiaceae > NIC37A-2. The sequence continues at coordinate 201,282 of CBFGUR010000005.1, forward strand.
CAGCCCACCAGAAAAAACATGAGCTGGATGAGTCCTCCTAGGATCGCCGCTGACATCTGAATCAGGGCAACCCCAATCCACACCGCCATGACGACCGGGACGATGAAGCCCGCCACCAAGTAGCGAACCCGTTGGGCTCCCTGGAATTCCTCCCCGCGCAGGCGAGATCCCACGTTCTTGTAAAAGAGCAAATAGGAGACCGCGAAGTGCGGATCGTTGATGACGTAGGCAGCGTAGAACGCAACCATACTCACGAGGTATTCCGAGTGTTCGAGCCCTGCGGATTTGCGGTACCAAACCGCCAAGGGAATGAGTAAGAGTGTGGCCCCCCCCGTGATGAGGAATTCCCCGATGGATCGCGCTCGAACAGGACCACGAAGTGGGCCCGCGCTCGCGGGCTTCTCCAGGCTAACCGCGCTCGCTGTCATGGCGTGGCAACCTAGCATAGGAGACGGTGGCAGTTGACCGGGCGCCGGGAAAACGACCTTCTTTTGCGGCTCCAGACGGTGACAGGGAGTGAAAGCGGCCGTTTGGGCGAGCGCGTTCAGTCGCTCTGGAGCGGTTACGGTGCCATCTATCGCTATCATCCAGGCGGCGGACGGCCGCCACTCATCGTCAAATCCGTGACTCCACCGACGGAGCGGCGTCATCCGAGAGGATGGGTGGGGGACAAGGGACACGAACGGAAGCTGCGTTCCTACGATGTCGAACTGCATTGGTACGAATCCGCCTCGCGGCATTGCGACGAGCACATCCGCATCGCCGACGCATGTCACCTGGAGAGAAACGACGAGGGCTGGCTATTCGTGCTGGAAGACCTCGATCACGCTGGCTTCTCTGGAAGACGAGCGACCTTGTCTCAGGACGAGGCCCGAGGCTGCTTGAAGTGGCTCGCCTCCTTTCATGTGCAACATCTGGGCCTCTCTCCACGAGGGTTGTGGGAGCAAGGGACTTACTGGCACCTGGCGACCCGTCCCGATGAGCTAGAAAGCATGGAAGAACCCCGGCTCCGAAGGGCGGCCGGAGCCATCGACGAGGAGCTAGAAAAGAGCCCCTTTCGAACCTGGGTTCATGGTGACGCCAAGGTCGCGAACTTCTGCTTTTCGAAATCGGGTGAGGTCGCCGTCGTCGACTTTCAATACGTCGGGGGTGGAGTTGGCGTGAAGGATGTCGCCTACTTCTTGAGCAGCTGTCTCGACGAATGGGAATGTCTCCGCGATGCGGACCGATGGGTGGAGGAATACTTCTCATTCCTGAGCGACGCTCTCGGCGAGATGCGGCCGGAGCTCCCCGCCTTGGAGATCGTTGCCGACTGGCGGCGGCTCTACCGATACGCTTGGGCCGACTTCGTCCGGTTCTTGGTCGGGTGGGCGCCGGAGCACTACAAGATCCACGGCTACAGCCGCAAGATGACCGACTGGGTTCTCCAGGAACTCGGATACTGAGAATCTAAGGCTTCTGTCGAAAAACAATCATGCGCTCGAGAGTCATGTCGCGCATCGTGTTTTCGATGCCTCCGATACCCGCTCCCGATTCCAGATGTCCCCCGAAGGGCATCCAATCGACACGAAAGGCGGGATGATCGTTGATCGTGACGGCCGTTCCGTGAAGTCGTCTACCCACGTCCAGCGCACGATCGAGCCGGTTGGTGAACAGCGACGCCTGGAAATATACGTGCGGAAGGTTCGCACGCGAGATTGCGTCCTCGATATCGTCGTACGGATAGATACACACGACCGGGCCGAATGCTTCCTGCTGTGAAAGCAATGCATCCTGCGGAGGATCGAAGACGATGGTGGGAGCGTAGGTCGTTTTCCCCAAGGATTTGCCACCACAGAGCACTTTCCCGCCCGATTCTCGAGCCCCCTCGACCCATTCGTGGATTCGCGTGACTTCGGATGGTCGAATGAGGGGACCGACCTCCGTGTCTGGAAGCGTCGGATCGCCCACGCGGAGAGCCTGAGCCGCCTGCACCAGCTTCTCGGTGACCGTTTCACAGATCGAGCGGTGAACGAAGACCCGCTGTGCCGACACGCAGACTTGACCGGCGTGGTAAAATCCGGCCTTGGCGATGAGGGGGACAGCGTCGTCTATGTCTGCAGTTTCGTCGATGATCACCGGCGCCACGCCTCCGTGTTCGAGGACACACATCGCACCCGGCGACAGATGCGAACGCAACTTCGTGCCAACCTTGCTCGATCCGATGAAGTTCAAGAACGTTACGCGCGGATCCTCGACCAACTTCACGGTGGTTTCTCTTTTGCAGATCAGGAGCTGCACGAATTGTAGGGGCGCGCCGGCCTCGTGCATCAGTTCGACGAGGGAAACAGCGGAAAGCGGGGTGGCGGCGGCGGGCTTCACGAGGACGGGGCACCCCGCCGCAAACGCGGTCACTGCTTGATGGACCAGTAGGTTGAACGGGTGGTTGAAGGCACTGACCGCTAGAACCACGCCTCGGGGTTCCCGGTAGGTGACTGCAAAGCGGTTCTTCGACGCGGCGTTGAGATCCATCGGGATCTCTTTGCCCGTGAGTCGGCTGATGGTTTCTTGGGCAACCTGGATCCCGCTGACCGCGCGGCGTAGCTCTACTACCGAGTCGCAAAAAGGCTTCCCACCCTCACGGGCTGCCTGGAGCGCCAGCTCGTCGACCCGTTGGGAAACGAGTTCCGCCAGTCGCCGCAGTACCGAGATACGAAGCTCTCCCGAGAGCCACTTCTTGCGGTCCGAGAACGCCGTCTGCGCCTTTGCCAGCGCCTGAAAGGCTTCGTCCTCGCTACAAATGTGCAGATGTCCGAGGTGGGATTCGTCGTAGGCACTCGTGACGGAGAGATCGGTCATGGAGCTCCATGGTAGAGCGCATCGGGCTCGCGTCCAATTTCGCACGAGGAACGCGAGATGGGGCTGGAACGACGCGATCCCAAACTTCGAACCTCGGTTCGAACGATCTGCCGAGCCCTCAGCTTGCGCCCGCGCGACCCGTGAGCATCATGACGCACACGCGCAGTGAATCCTCGAAGGCCATGAGGAGATCGCTCGTGATGTTCAGGGGCGGCGTGAGAACCAAGACATCTCGTTTGCCGCCTCCTGTGCTGGTCAGAAATCCCCTCATCAGAAGTGCGCGCTGGAGAGCCGACGCGCCGCCCACGATGTTGCTGCAGTCGAGCCCTATCATGTAGCCCTGCCCGCGGACCTCTTGGATCGCCGTGTCTCGGGTCAAATTACGCAGTTCTTCGATCCAAGCGTTACCGGATACTCGTGCGGTCTCTACCCACTTTTTCCGTCCCAGAACGTCCAACGTCGACAAGGCTGCCGTGCAGGCGAGCGGCGCGCCAGCGAAAGTCGAGGTGTGGACGACCTCTTGCTCTTGGCTCCACGCGCTCATGATATCATTTTTCCCGATGCAGGCGCTGATCGGAACACCGCCGCCCAATCCTTTGCCGATGCAGACTAGGTCGGGACAAAACGAAGGGACACTATCACTAACGAGCCAGGCTCCGGCGCGGCCCAGGCCTGTCCAAATCTCATCGGCGACGAGCACGGCTCCAGATTCGTGAGTTCGTTCGTCGACGGCGGCGAGAAATCCATCCGGGGGCACGATGATTCCCCCGCGTCCCAGGATGGGTTCGATGACGACCGCGGCGACGTCGCCTCTCGCGAGTCGTTCCCCGAGAGCGGAGAGGCTCTTCGATGCCTCGTCGGTTGTCTTCGGATAGGGAATGAAGGTCACGTCGCGAGCCAAGTGGTCCGCGAAGGGGGCCCGATAGCTCGGGCGCAGATCCGTGATCGAAAGCGCTCCGTACGAGAGGCCGTGATATGCGCTGCCGAATGCGACGAGTCCCGTCTTCCCCGTATGGAGGACAGCTGACTTGATTGCGGCGGTCACGGCGTCCGCGCCACTTTGGCCGAGGATCACCTTCGCCTCCGGATCTGGGTGCAGACGCGCGAGTCTTTGCAATAGACCAATCTTGGCGTCGCTCGGATAGACGTCTCCCATGCTTTGGAGGAGCCTGGCAGATTGCATCTCCAGAGCGCGCAAGATCGCCTCGTGGTTGTGACCCAAGAGAAGCGATCCGAATCCGGCGGCGAGGTCCACGTATCGATTCGAATCTACGTCGATTACGTTGCAGCCCTTCGCCTGAGCGAAGACGATTGCTCCGTCGGGGACATCGGCCTTCACTGGGGTCGGTCGTGCGGCACCTCGAGGCCCCATTGGAGCGGCGTGACGCGCGAAACGAGTGAGCCAGGTACGCGACTGCGGCCCCGGCGGTTTCACGCGCAGCTCCGGCAGATCGAAGCCGGGCGTCACCTCCGGTGGGGGGGGGATCTCGCTTAGACCCATCGTTTCGAGAGATCCTCCGAATTATCAGTGACAGACACGGTTTCTGCCGCCGTTCTTGGCTTCGTACAACTTCGCGTCTGCCGCGGTAATCAGGTCCGTCCCGGTCATGCTTTCCGTCAGGAGGGCGGTGCCCATCGAGATCGTGACGGGGATTTTCTCGCCCTGAAAGACAAAGTCGTGCGTTTCCACCCTCTCGCGGAGGGTCTCGGAGAGCTTGATGGCTCCGTCGAGGCTGGTTTCGGGGAGGATGATGACGAATTCCTCGCCACCGTAGCGAGCGAATACCTCGTCTCGTCGGATGCGATCCTGAATGATTCTGGCAAGCTCCCGGAGCACATAGTCGCCCGCGAGATGACCATAGCGATCATTGATCCCTTTGAAGTGATCGATGTCGAAGATCACCGCGCACAGATCACGCTCGTGACGTCGTGCGCGCATGACGTCACGCTCGAGGGCTTCCACCAGATACCTCTTGTTGTGGATCTGGGTCAGACCATCAATGATGGTCATTCGATAAATCTCCTCGTGGTACTTCGCCTCGGCGTCTGCACCCGACAGGAATTTCAGGATTGTCGGACCAACCTTGATCCGGTCTCCGTTGTCGAGGCGTACCTCTCCCGGGATCTGGTCTTCGTTCACATACGTGCCGTTGGTGCTGCGGTCGTCGACTGCCCACCAATCGTTGCCTCGTCGTTCGAGGTGCGTGTGTCGACGACTGACGCTGTCGCCCTCCAGGACGATGTCATTGTCCGGTCCGCGCCCCACGCGAAGTACGGGTTGTTCCAGTACGAACCTTTTTCCGAGCAGCGCCTTTTCGGTCGTGTAGATCACGACGAGGCAGTCCGTGCCTGTCCCCTTTTGGGGCGCGGTCGGCTGAACTACCTCAGTGACCCGTGTTTTTTCGTCGCTGTCGTTCAAGAATTTCCCACCATCAATCCCGGTGGTGACCGGTGATTTCCGGGCGCACTTTGCCAGATGAGCTTATCCTAAAAAACCCTGCGCTCCTTGGGGAGACCAGTCAAGCGGCCGGATCCCAAAAGATTGAGGAATCTCGCATATTTAAAGAAGTGGGAGAAAAATGATGGAAGCGCATCCATCGTGTTCCCCACGGCGACCTCCACCGGCGGGGTGTCAGAATTGGACCGGTCAAGGTTCGGGGGGAACCGGGCTTGGCGGCGCTTTGCTCCGAAATTCTTGGTGAAATCCGAGCGCTCGCTCCCTGCTTCCGATCCGTTGTCACGCGAATTGCCGGTGTGACCAGTCAGTGCACGTGGCTCGCTCAATCCGATTCGAGGGGCACATCGAGTCCGACCTTCTGCATCAAACGTAGGGCATTGCCCGATGTGACCGGTCCCTGTCGCAGCGTGTAATCGAACGTCATCTCGCCGTCTCGCACGCTCTCTCTAAAGTGGTGTTGACGGACCCGGCTCATCAGCTCATCAGGCAGTCGGCACAGCTCCATGTCATGGGTTGTGATCACACCGAACGCGCCTCGCTTGAGTAACTCTGCGAGAACCCAGCGTGCGCCGATCTGCCGTTCGCGTGAATTGGTCCCATGCAAAACCTCGTCGAGGAGAAAAAGTACCGGCAGGTCGTCTCGCTCCGCCGTGCGCACGACGTGAGCGAGCTTCTGCACTTCGGCGTAGAAATGGCTGACCCCGCTTTTGAGTGAATCGGCCACCCGAATGCTCGTGCCGAGCCGGCACAGTGGGATTTGCAGCGACTGAGCGATGACCGGCCCGCCAGCAAAAGCAAGCACGGCGTTGACGCCCAAGGCTCGTAGGAACGTGCTTTTTCCGGACATGTTCGAGCCGGTGACCAGAAGACCTTGTCCCGGCCTCACCTCATCTACGTCGTTGGTCACGCGCCCGCGCGCCGGCAGCAGCGGGTGTCCGAGAGCCGCTGCAGCGAGACCCCCTGGTTCCCCGGGTGCGACAACTCGGGGCATGCTGGCTCCGGGGTCGTCAGCGTGAAGGGCCGCCAACGAGGACAGCGCTTCGACGTCGCCGATCACCTCGAACCACCGTGACAAGTCGCCACCGACGTTCTTCTTCCAGTTCTCGAGAGCCCTCGTGCAATGTAGATCCCAGAGCAAGATGACGTTGATGAACGGGTACGCCATGCCATTGTAGCGAAGGTCGTACCAGCCTACGAGCGTGCGGAACTTCCGCATGATCTCGCTGGGTCGCGTCCCTCCTCGAGAGAGCAGGCGAGCCGCTCTCTCTTTGAGCCAGGGCGCTTCGGCATGCAGCGACTCCAAGAGCGAGAGGAGTGCTCCGTAGCGAAGAAAAGCACCCTCCGTCGTCGAGACGGCGCCGAACGTTTCCGACGATGCTTCTTTGGTGACCGTCAGGAGCAGGAAGCTCAGCGCGACCGGAACGATCCACGCGAGGGGGGACGCCAACGATAGAGAATGGGCGAAAATGCCGGCGATTGTCGCAACAGGGAGGAGAAAAGAAATGATCGTGAGTACGAGCCGTCCAGCGATCTTGGGGGCGGACGTCACCCAAGTCAGAAGACGGTGGGGGTTGGGGCCGTCCGTGAGCTGTCCGACTCGTCCGCGCTTCTTCTCCACGAGCGCCATCCCTTCGGCCTCGAGGTCCTGACGGAACTCCAGGAGGGGACTCAGTTCGACGGCGGCTGCCTGGCGCGCAGTGATCTCTTCGAGGCTTGCAGGCTCGGTCAGCCAGCTCGCCAAAGTGGCCTGCCCATAGCGAGTGTGCGCCACGCTGATTCGCTGGTAGAGCGACCCGAGCCCAAACAAATCGAGGTCTTCGCTGTAACCGTGTTCCTTTGGCGCGAAGGACACACCGGCCCGGGGGAGATTGTGCCACTTGCCCGTGATCCGCAAAAGCGCATGTTCGTTGACGATGGCGTAGCGACGGCGGTGAGCCTCTTGTTCGAGGACTCGGCCGTGGTGTTGCACGAGCCAAGCGAACGCCGAAAGTGCAGCCAGAGAGATGAGCCCTGCCGCCAGGGTTCCTTTCGAAAGAAAGACTCCAAAGGAGACAGCGAAGATTGCAAACGTCAGCCCCCGAAAGTTGCCGATCTTGGCGCTCTTGCTCTCTAGCGCGTCAGCTTCTTCGGAGAAGCGCTTGTGGCGCTCTTGGTAGGATTTCTCGGCCAGAGAGAGGTGCTCTGCCGCGGTCGCAGGCGAAGGGCTGTCGCTCGCTTTCTCAGTCACACGAGCGGTATAGGCTCCGCTCGGTTCAGAGGCGAGGCCGAGAGCTCAGTTCTTTTCTTTCAGCGAGAACGTGAGCTTGGCGCCCGTCATCGGGACGCTTGGGGTCCCGACCTTGCGGCGGTCGACGACAGCAGCGATGCATTCGGCAGCCTTCTCTGAAACGCTTTCGAATGATTCCACGCTGGCGCCTTCCGCGCGCACGCGCTCTGCTCGCACCAGGAACTTGACCACGACCTGACCCGACGGCTTTCGGAGGCCGCCGTTTTCGTCGATACACTGCCGATATCTGTCGAGCGGAAGATCCAATCGACCGACCGTGATCTCGCCCTGGTCCGCGCTGATGGGGCCGACCGTCAGCTCGTACCCCTTTGGCAGAGGCGACTTGGGGGGAGATTCTTCTGGTCGGGCTGGCTCGGGGTTTCCAGGATTCGTCCCTTCCGCCAGCGACCGCGCTTCTTGCTCGCTAATGCAGCGATGAATCATGCCTTTCCCGTTGGAAAGGCGGCCCCACGGACACACCGGGTCGAAGGGATAGCGAGAGGCCTTGTCTCCCGTGGCCAGCGCAGCTGTCGGGAGGACGAAGCCGAGGGCTAGAAGCATGACAGTGAGCCTCATGGTGTTCGCTTCTGCCACAAACCGCCGCCGGGGCCCAAGAAAGGTGCTTTTTGAACGAATAATCACTAACTTTCCTCGTGATGACAGACGTCCGCCTCATCGGTTCCGGTTCCCTCGAAATGGAAATCTTGCCCAATTTCGGCGGCCGCGTGCGTTCGTTGCGATTTGCAGGAGCGGAGCTGCTGTCGACGGCCGAAGCGCACGCCGACAATTGGGGCGCGACGTATTGGACGAGCCCGCAGTCCGCCTGGGGCTGGCCGCCTGTCGTCGAGATCGATTCGGCACCGTATCAGGTGCAGGAGGACGAAGCAGGAATCCGCCTGCGTAGCCGGGTGGCGGAGTTTGGCGGGAGGCGCATCGTCATCGAGAAGCACTTTCGGCTCGGACCTCTCGGAAGCATCGACACCGAATATTCGATCGAAAATGTCGGAGAAGCCGCTTTTCGGATGGCTAGTTGGGAAATATCCCGGGTTCCGGCCGGGGGGCTCACGTTCTACCCCACGGGGGCCTTCGAGCTGACTCCCATCCAGCCTCACGCCGAAATCGTCATGGAGAAGTTCGCGGGAACGAGCTTTTTCGATCACGGGGACTTCGTGGCCGGGAAATGTCGCAAGATCCATGCTGATGGAGACGGGGGCTACCTCGCTCATCTCGCGGGCAGCCACCTGCTTCTGAAGGTCTTCGAGGACAGTCTTCCAGAGGAGCAGGCACCCGGCGAGGGGCAGTGCGAGATTTTCGCGAACGACGACGGAAAGTACGTCGAGATCGAGGTGCAGAGCTCATACGCTTCCATCGAACCCGGGAAGAAGAGCTCCTTCGTCGTCCGGACCGCGGTCGTAGCGCTCCCCGGCGAGATCGAGAGGAATGACCGCGCAGGGCTTAGAGCCTTCGCGGACCAACAGGTGGCGCTCTTGGCGTGATGACCACGCGTGACGTAAACGACGGACGTGTCCCGAAGTTGGGACAGGGCGTCCTCAGGTTCTTGGGAAGCCTGGGGCAGCGCTCGGAGGCGGAGCTCTATCTTCGCATCTTCCGCGAACTTCCTGCTGAGGAATTCGCGCTGCTGGTGCCCGCCGCGACCGTCTTGCGTGAGCGCGCCGGAACTCTCGCGGAGCAGATTCGGTTCCTTCGAGATCTCGAACTGAGTCCGACCGTGGTACTCGATGCTCTGGATGCGCCCAACGATGGCGCTGCCGCCCATTTTTATTCGGCGTTGATCGAGGTGGGGCTCGAGGCGGTTGAATTGCGAATCGAGGGCGGGACCGTCATCGAGAAGCAAATCTTTCGGGTGCCCCTCGGAGAAAACCAAGTCCTCGTCGTTCGGCTGGCGCGCGGGGAAGGGCGCCGTTTGACGGAGCTCGCATCAGTGCTCCTTCCATACAAGACGCTTTTTCTCCGTGATGCAGGGGGGCTCGGGCCCCATGTAGCGCAATCGGTCGAGGTGTCGCCCGGACACGTCTTTCAAGTGAATCAAAGCGGCATCGCAACCATCAACCTCAGGAGTGATGCGGAAGATTTGCTCCAATCTGGGTTGCTTGGTCACGGCGACGGTCCCGTTTTCGAACTGGCGCGTGAAATCCTGGAAGGGCCTGCGGGCGAGCGAGCTCGCGCGACGGTCTCGGTGGCTTCACCACTGTCGATCCTGCGAGAGCTGTTTACCGTTTCCGGTGAGGGCACGCTCATCAAGCGGGGTGCGGCAATCGACACTCACGAAGGCTGGGAGGGTGTCGACGTCGGCCGGGTGCGGCAGCTGCTGGAGATTGGATTTGGTCGGACGGTGAGGGAAGAATTCTTCCGGCGGGTTCCTCTCCGGATTCACCTCGAGGCTGAATACAGAGGGATGGCTCTCGTCGAGCCCGGGAGGTATGCCGCATTTTTGTCGAAGTTTGCGGTGCTGCCGGTGGCGCGAGGCGAGGGACTAGGACAGGACTTGTGGTGGAGCCTCACCAAAGTGGCGCCGAGCCTTTACCTTCGTGCTCGGGCGGACAACCCGATCAACAGTTGGTACCGGAGTGTGTGCGACGGGATGCACCGTTCTGGACGTTGGATCGTCTACTGGCGCGGAGTGGATGCCAATAGTGTTCCGGAGCTCGTCAGCGACGCGCTGACGCGACCGGAGGACTTCGAGGCCGCCGGGCGCCCTGTCGGCTAGCTCGGGAACAGACCCAGGTCCGCGAGTTCCGCCTCGGAGAGGTGTAACGTTTCGGGCGCGGACTCGAGCAGCCCCTCGATGACGGCGAGCAGACGCTCCTCTTCGTCTTCGATGTCTCCGTACTCGAAGGCGAGATTGGCCGAGTACACGGTCCAAGTCGAATCCTCGCTCGCGTGACTCAGGGCGCGGGGGTCCACGCCTGCTCTCACGTCCTCCGGTTTTGGGAGAACCTCTACCGCGGTTTTCAGTGAGCGCGAGGTGGTCGCGCTTTCGAGCCGGGCGAGGGCAGTCGTTGCGAGATCGCGAGCTAGGTTTTGCTCCTCATCGGCAAGCTCCGAGAACGCGGACCCATCGAGACGTAGGACCGACTCGAAGTGCTCGTTGGCCCGCCGCACCTCACCCAGATCCTCCAGGACGTCTCCCAGCTGATGGTGAACGTCAGCGTTGTCCTCGTGTGCTGGCAGTAGCGAAAATAGAATGTCTCGGGCCGCTTCGAGTTGACCGAGCGCCTGATGGGCACGAGCATTCAGTAGCTGAAAGTCGACGAGCGCTTGTACGGGTTCGGGGAGCGTGTCGAAGGTGGCAAGAGCCTCCTCTGGATCATCGAGCGAGAGCTCGTCGAGGGCCAACAGAGCCTCTGCGATCTCCGTGCCCAAACGAGCCTCGAGATCGTCCTCCGCCTTGTCTGGTTCGTCTCCCTTCGCCATCAAAAAAGCATAGGTTCCGGCGCGGTCTTTTGCCAGGCAGTTGATCGCGGCCCATTGCAAAGACACACTCCGCCCGTGGTCACCCTATACGTTTTCTTGCTCATCGTCGGAGCGATCGGGGCCGTGGCTTATCTTCTCTTGTTCTTCTCCCACGTGCCGGGAGCGACTGACGAACGCTTTGGGACGTTGGAGGAATTACCCGGCGAGCTAGGAGTGTGGCTCGAGGACGAAGACGAGAGTAGCGACGCGACAGTCGTCGAGCGTCGATATCTTCCCGCCGACTCGTCGTCAGGTGACACGACCAAACTGGTCATTCAGGTTCGCCATCGAGATCGCTCGAATGGGCAGATCGTTCGAATCGATCCGGAACAGACGTACCGACGTCGCCGCACGAAGGCCTGAGACTCAGAACAGGTGGGTGAGAGGGCGCATGGGAATACCGCGCGCCTCGAGCAGGGTTTGCTCATTTTCTCCGCCAGATCCCGGGCTGTGCCCAGCCCGCTCGACGTGCGGCGGCGGGTGCGACCCGCGATCGAGCTCGACCACCAGCCGGCACCCGAGATCGAGGAGTGCCTGCGCTAGCGGAGCGGGGGTGTCGTGCTCCATTCGCGCGACCAGAAGCGTTCCGACTTCATCGATGCACATCACCGAGCGCACGCGTTTGCCTCCGAGTTCACGAGCCGCGGGGAGAAGCTGCCCGTCTCGGGCCAACGCTGGAAGCTGCGCGATCTCCAGCCCAGCCCTTTCGGTTTGAGGCTCCGCGGGGGGGAGAAGAGCAAGGTTTCCTTCCTCGATGACGAGGCTTGCGTAGTTTCTGTGAAGAGGGACGATGACGGAGTCTCCGAGTGCCAGACCTGGACGATGCCCCCGTGTCCGATGCCCGAGACCCCATCCAATCAGCGCCTCCCCTTCGCCCTCCAGATCTTCCAGGTCTTTCTGTGATTCCGCTGACCCGGGGGACAGCGAGAAGGCGAAGCGATGGGTGTCCACTCGATCGAACTCGATGGCCAAGTCCCCCACGGTCTTCTTGCCGAGCAAGATCGCGGGAATCGCGTCGGGCGAGGGTTGCTGACCGGGTGCCCGCGACCAAGCAATCTCACCGCCATCGGGCACGTGACCGCGAAGCTTCAGGTAAAAGAAGTCCTTGGGGGACCAACGTAAAAAGCGTGTCGGGTTGACCCGCATCCTTGCGTCCAGCGGCTCACCGCGCGCCACGAGCGGATCGATCGATTTTACTCGATTGAAGAGGAACGAACAGTGTCCCGGGTTCATGTCGAGGTGAATCGCGTACACACAGCCGGCGGCCGCCAGCCCTTCGGCGAGACTTTGAGCCGTCGCTTCGGTCCCCCACGCATAGAGCAGCTGTCCTGACGTGTGATAGCAAAGGGCGCTTCGCTCGACCGCGATGCCGGCCCCATAGAGCTGGTCCCCCCACACCTTTCGCCCGGTTGGGTTCGGCTTCCCGTCAGCGACGAGCGGATCCAAATTTTGACGGAACGCGACGAGAGCCGAGCTCTCGTCGCCGGGTTGCCACGTTCCGAGTCCCGCGCTTCCCGACTTGTCGATGCGCACGGTGGCTGCTCCCACTACGGGTTCAACCAGGAGTCGACCCTCTGCTTTCATGCCATATTGGCCGTGTTCCGATTTGAACGCTCCGTTGAACGTCGCGACCACCTGAGGACCCACCTGCTCCGGTACCTGTCCGCTCCCAGCGGGGCCCGTATCTGGTCGAGGATCCTCGTAACCCGCGCCGATGCCGAGCTCGAGACGGCGCATGTCGAAAGCTACCAGATGAATCTCCGCGTACGGCCTTTCGGGATCCGGGTGGAGGACCGTTCGGTAGAAGAGTGGAGTGCTCGTCTTCGGAAGGATTTCTCGGTCGACAGGGACCCACTTGCCGTCTTCGGTAGAACCATCGACAGGGATGTTTTCGGGGGGCCAAATCTGCGTCGATGCGTTCTTCGGTGGCGTAGCGCGTTTCTGGGGAGTGGTCGTCTTGTTCGATGAGGTAACCGAGTGACTGACCTTGTGGAGGTTGTCCCACAGTGAGAAAGCGCGGCCTTCGGCCCAAGCAATCGCACCTACGCCGAAAAAATGTCTCCCCACGTCCGCCGCCCAATGGAGCCAGTTGCTGGGTTTACGGGCTCGCGGCAGGAATCGAAGGTGCGCCAGGTGCGGTGATTCGCTGGGGCCCCGGAAGAGCTCCTCTTCATCGAAGGTTTCGTGCCATCCGTCACCAGCGATCTCGACCTCATCCCCGAAGGTGATGGTCAGTTCGCCGCGCTCCGACAGGAGGTCCGTTTTTCCGATCCCCGACCAAGTACCCGTCTCCAGGAATCGGGAAAGGCCGAGTTGAATGCGGCCTAGGATGCCGTGCTGTGCCTTCTGCACGACTTCCCCCTCGAGATTCAAGAACGTCACACTCCCCGGCGCTTGATCTCCACCGGTGCCGAACCAGGCGAGACTGCCCTTCGAACCCAATCCATACTCGTCTGCGCTGCGAGTTTGGGTGAGGTTTCGGCGCTTGCGAACGTCGATGACCCTGCCCTCGGGCGATAGCCTGACGAAGGCACGGTGGATATCGCGGCGCTGATTCGGTCCGTCGATCCTCGCTGCCTCGAAAAGTACCGGGCGTCCAATCAGAAGGTCATGCACGCGTCCTCGGCTCGGTTCCCACGCGACCCCCGTGACGAGCAGCTCTTTTCCCCCGAGTACTTCCTGCAGGCCCTGAAGGTCGTGCGAGCGTGCCGGGCTCAGTCCAACCCCCGACGCAACACCCAAGAGGGCGGCGAGCGCGATGAAGGCGGCGCGGGACCGGAAGTAGCTACGAATGTCTGGCACGGGTTTTTGGGGTTAGAACCGACTTTCAGGGGTTGCAAGTCGATGTTTTGGCTCTTCGGCGGCTTCCTGGCGCTTGTGGGGGGCTCCTTCCGCTGATAACGCTCCTCGCGTGAAGGAGAGGACGGCCAGCGGACGAGCGGAGCCAGGTGCGAACGCGCCAGAGAAGCCGCGCAGCAACCTGTTGATAAGGGTTGCGACGGCAGCCGTCTTGGCGCCCCTCGTTCTGTTCTTGCTGTTCCAAGGGCCGGGGTGGGGATGGGCGCTCTTGATTGCCGCCTCGTCGGGGCAGGTCACTTGGGAGATGCTGTCCATGACCCATCCGCGGGACAAACTTTCGCGGAGTGTGGGGGCACTTTTTGCTGTTTTCGTGTCTGGGGCGCTGTTTCTGGGTGCAGAGGAGCCGAGGATTGTGCTCACCGCTGTCATGGCTTCGCTAGCAGTCGGTGCGATGTTGCCCCTGGTTCGATTGGGGGAGATCCCTACCGCAGCCCTGCGGCTCTTGGGTTCGACTTCCGCGCCCCTCTACGTTGGGATTCTCCTTTCGGCTCTCACACTCCTGCGGACCGGGTTCGGAGAGAGTGGCCCGGGGCTCGTCCTGTTTGCCCTGTTGATCGCGTGGATGGCGGATACCGGCGGCTACGTTTTCGGCCGAATGATGGGTCGCACGAAGCTGTACGAGGCGGTGAGTCCGAAGAAAACGCGGGAAGGTCTGCTCGGTTCGATCGTGTTTTCCGTCGGAGCTTCGGTGGTCGCAAGCTTCACCTACCTCCCTGAAGTTCCGGTCGCGCATGCGGCTCTCTTGGGGTTCCTCGGTGCCATCTTGGGAATGATGGGTGATCTCGTCGAGTCACTGCTGAAGCGCTCGACGGGCGTAAAGGACTCCGGCGCATTGCTTCCAGGGCATGGTGGGCTCTTCGATCGCGTGGATGCACTCCTGATCGTCGGTCCGATGGTCTATCTGTACGCTCTCTGGATGCTGTAGAGAGCCGCCTCCACCGATTTTGCCAGGCCGCCCCGGGCTGCGCTATCTTTTGACTATCGGCGGCGTGGCAGACGTCCCGAGGAAAGGCGAACTTTGTCGGAACACAACGAGTCGAGTTCGAGTCAGCCCCCAGCTTCCAAGAGGGGAGGGCCAGCTTTGCAGAGCGCGGCAGGAACACCGCCGGGCGAATTCAGGTTTTTCGAGGTGGTTCAACAGTACGTCAACCAGGCGTCCGACTTGATTCAACTCCCCCAGTACCTTCGCACGATTCTCCCGCAGCCCAAAAACGAGATCATCGTGCATTTCCCGGTGAAGCTCGACGACGGGACGGTCGAGATTTTCAAGGGGTACCGGATCCAACACAATGACATCCTTGGCCCGTACAAGGGCGGACTACGCTTTCATCCGACGGCGGGACTCGACGACTTCAAGGCGCTCGCGTCGTTGATGACGTGGAAGTGTTCCCTCATCGGAGTTCCGTTCGGCGGAGCCAAGGGGGGAATCAAGTACGATCCCAATCGCTATTCGGCGTCGGAGAACGAGCGCATCACTCGTCGGTTCATCCACTCGCTCGGTTCCAACATCGGACCTGATCACGACATTCCGGCACCCGATGTTGGCACCGGAGAACGCGCGATGGCTTGGGCCATGGATACCTACGTGAATACCCAGGGGCGCAACGGCAATCAATCCAACCGTGGAGTAGTGACCGGGAAACCGGTCGCCACGGGCGGCACCTTGGGCCGAACGAAAGCCACGGGCCAGGGGGTTGTCCATTGCATCCTGGACTGGGCCGAACGGAACGCCTTCGATCTCGAGGGGAAGAAGCTGATTGTGCAGGGGTTCGGGAATGTCGGCAGCCATGCGGCCGTGCTCTTGAGCCAGCTCGGTGTTTCGGTCGTCGCGGTGGGGGACCACACCGGCTACCTCTACAATCCCGAAGGCTTCAACGCGTACCGCCTCCAGGATTACGTCAAAGCGAACGGTTCGATTTTCGGCTACCCCAATGGCGAAGCGATCGATCGAGCTGAGTTTTTCGGAGTTACCGCGGATATCTTCGTACCGGCCGCCCTCGAAAATCAAATCGGACCCGAGGAAGCCCAAGCTCTCAAGGTCCGCCTCATCGCGGAGGGAGCCAACGGGCCCTGCAACCCGGCGGGGGAAAGAGTGCTCCTGGACAGAGGCATCGAGGTGCTGCCAGACATCTTGGCCAACGCTGGTGGTGTGACCGTCAGTTACTACGAGTGGGTTCAGAACCGACGCAGCGAGACGTGGCCCCTGGCCGAGGTCGATCGGCGTCTCGAAAAAGCGATGCGACTCGGATGTCGGCACATGTATGATCTCGCCCATCGCTACGGGTCGACGTATCGATTGGCGTGCTACGCCGCAGCGCTCGAAAGGCTGAGAACCGTTTACGAACAGCGCGGGATTTTCCCGTGAGGATTCTTCGATGAGTGCTCAGTTTCGGGGCTCACCTGTCTTGTCTGGAGGGGCATCGGTCGCGACCAATTCGACTTGCCATTCATGATCGCTCGCCGGCGGGGTGATCGGATGCGGTCGTGGCGCCCACGGGTTGGGTACGAGTTCGAGAAGAACGCAAGGACTTGTCGAGAGATCGACCGGTGGGCTCGTCCAAGGGGAGGGTTGGTCTCTTTCTGTGGTCTCGATCCCCGGACGACCCGCATGAATGCGGACTGGGATCTTGTCGTTCGGGCCCCCGATGGGGGTGACGCGTAGGGCTGAATCGATGGGGCGTTTGCCATCTTCGGCATCGGTCAGCACGAAAGTGCCGAAACCGTTCCCCTTCGCACACACCATGTCTCGATCTTTCATCGTACTCAGGCGACCGTGCATCTCGGGCGCACCAGGCAGGCTCACCTGGTCTGCGCTCGATTCGGCTTGATTGGGTTCTCGTTCGAAATCGTCCCGCGATGTACTCCGGGTCACCAACAACTTGTATGCGTCGGATACGTTCTCGTGCATGAGGGGTTTCTCATCGGCCGAATACTGGTTGAGATCCTGCCTCACCGCGAAGAGGTACGGTCCCGGTCTGAGCTCCAGAGTCGGGATCTCGATTCCCCGATCGTGAGTTCCACTGCAGAGCTGCTCCTGCGGGGTCTCGACGCCCTTCTTGAAGACGAAAACGCAAACTCCCATGTTGGGGAGTGCGCTGAGGCTGACTCGTACTGGCGTGCGCTGCCTGTCCGGCGTCTCTGGGATTTCGATGAGGAAGTTGTCCTGGTCGCCACGTTCCTTCGAGATGCGTTTGCCCAGCCATCCTTCCACGGTCTCACCGAACGGAACGAGGTTCGCGCTGACCACCTCATGGTTGGGTTCACGCTCTTTCCCATCGAATTCAGGTGGTTTGGTCGACTCCCGGTAGAACTCGTATGCGATCAGGGCGACGAGGGCGAGTGCCACGAATCCGCCCAAGCGCGCGAATTGCTCTCGACGTTTCAGTCGTCGCTCATAGCGCTCGACGTCGTCGCGAGTGACGGTCTCTTCCTCTGCGGGCTTCCTGAAGGCCCCGGACTCCAGATGGAGGCTGACTTGACTCTGACCCTTGAGTTCGGCCCTCAGAGCGTCTTCGAACTCGTCGACGTTTTGATACCGATCTCGCGGGTTCTTCTGGAGCCCCTTGAGAATGAGCGCGCTCACCTCCGGAGCGATGTTCATCGACGGTGCGCGCAGATGCGGCGGTTCGGGGTCATCTTGCAACTGGGCAGTGAGAACTCCCAGCGGGGTTGGAGCGTCGAAGACGTAGGTCCCCGTCAGGCACGTATAGAGGAGCGCGCAGAGAGAATAGATGTCTCCGCGAGGATCGACGTCTTCCCCTCGCACCTGCTCGGGGGACATGTAGTACGGGGTGCCGACGATGTTCCCCGAGGTTGTGATTTGTCCTAATTCGGGTGCTTCGCGGAGTTTGGCGAGACCGAAGTCTAGGACCTTGATGATTTCGTCCCCCGACGGAGTTCGCGTCAGAAAGAGGTTCTCGGGCTTGATGTCACGATGGACCATCCCGTATCCATGTGCCTCTTTGAGCGCGCCGCATGCTTGGAGCAGCACTTTTGCCATCTGGGGGAACGGCTGGGGGCCTTTCTGGTCGATGAGATCCGCGAGATCGTAGCCGCTTAGGTATTCCATCGCGAGGTAGGTGAGGCCACCCGCGCTGCCATAGTCGAAAACCTGGACCGTGTTCGGATGGGACAGCTTGCTCACCATCATTGCTTCTCGTTTGAAGCGGCGCACGGTTTCGCGGTTCCTCGCGAGGGCACCGGTGAGGAGCTTCAAAGCCATCACCTTGCCGATCTTGGCGTGCTGGACCTTGTAAACGACCCCCATCCCGCCGCGGCCGATCATGCTCTCGATGACGTAGCGGTCGGCGACGGTGGCGCCAATGAGTGGATCCGCCGTTGGGTGGGCCGGTGGCTCGGGGCGCGGAACCATCGAGCGCTTGGGTTCAGTGCGTTTCTCGTCCGCCTTGACTACCGGCTTTCCACAGTCGGAACAGAATGCTGACGAAGCCGGAAGCTTTGCACCGCAAGTCGTGCAGAAGATCTTCTCAGCCGCGGCATGTTGTCCCATGAGACCAGCTTACAGATCGTTTGCGCCCAAGTCCTCCGAGCTGCCGGTCTCAGCGGGTTTTCACAAAAAAAGAGACCAGGGCCGAGGCCCTGGTCCGTTTATCGAAGCACGAAGGGAGGGGATCAGGCTGCGTCGTGCATGTATTCGCGCAGGCGCTTCATCGCTCGCGAATGCAGCTGCGAAATGCGCGGTTCGCTAACGCCGAGTTCTAGGCCGAGGTCCTTGAACTTCACACCGCGGAAATAGTGGGCGGCGACGATGTGCCTCTCTCGGTTCGGCAGCCGATCTACGGCTGCGGCGAGAGCGCGTTTCTCGTACTTGGCGACCAGTTTGGACTCGCTGTTGCTCGAATCGCTCGTGGCAAGGCATCGCCCTTGTTCCCATTCAGTGACGTCCTCGAACCGCACGACCGCGGGAGCGAGGCTTCGACCGTGCTCTCCGTTCTCTTCCGCGCGCGCAGCTGCTGCGCGGGCCCGTCGAGGGAGCCAATCTTGCGCCCGCAGCTCGTCCAAGATCGAGCCGCGGATGCGGACGCGGACGTAGCAGTCGAAGCGCTCACTCGGCTTTTCGAGCTGGCGTCGCACGGCGTCCCAGAGGCCGCTCATGCCGGCGGCAAGCAGATCGTCCCGCAGAACGTTGCGAGGGAGCTTGCGCTGAAACCCGCCCACAATCTGTCGAACGACCGGAGTGTACTCGCTGATGAGCTGAGCCTCGGTCCGATCTTCTACGTAAGCATCTACTGCTGCTTCGTCCTCCGCCTGGCTTCCCCCCGGTAGGGTCGTGAAGCTGGGCGGGAGGAAAGAGCTGAGAATGTCTTGGGCGCTCCTGAGTCCAGCAAGCTGAGAGTTGAGTTGATCCATTTCCTGTCCCCTTCGTGGTTCGAAACACTTAAGAGCAGGACTCGTGCCAAGCGCCGATTTCAGCTGAATTCCCCTCTCGCCATGGTCTGGGAGCGATATGTTGGGGTCACATGAGACCTAGCCTTTCTGAGTGAGCCTCGCCGGGATAGTCCGATTTTCAGCAGAATTGAGCTATGCCTACATGGTTGTCCCTTGAGTTGGGCTCGCGTGACCCGGGGGTCTCGTATGACACCTCCTCTGCGACCTAGCCCAGAAATAGCCCAGTTTCGCGGGCTCAGAGAGCTCGGATCATAGGACTTCGGCGATTGAGGTCACAGATAACCCTGGCGGCTTTCCGCCAGAGTCCGGGTCATGTGGATCGGCTTTCGACAACGCGTGGCAGCGTCGTCGGAGGAACCGAAAAAGGCGTTTTCTTGGCTGCTTTGCCGCCAGGATGCGAGGATCCCCACAAGCTCCCGGAAGATCCGTCCGAAAGACTCGGAAAACTGCTGGATCATTCCCTCCGGGGGTACAGAGAGATGCGCGAAGGAAAAAACCTCGTCGGAGTGGATATCGGAACCACGTCCATCAAGGTCTGCCAGGTCAAGCAAGGCAGAAAGGGCCTTGAGTTGCAGAAATTTGGATTCGAGCCCCTTGCCTCTCAGGTCGTGGTGGATGGGCAGATCATGGACGCGAACGTCGTGACCGAGCTTCTGCAGAAAATCTACAAGGAGGGGAAGATCCGTCAGAAGGACGTCGCAGTGAGCGTCTCCGGTCAGGCTGCGATCATCCGGAAGATATCCGTTCCTTTGATGACTGACGCTGAGCTCAACGAGCAGATTCAGTGGGAGGCGGAGCAGCACATTCCCTTCGACATCAAGGACGTCCAGGTGGATCACCAGGTGCTCAGTCGGAACCCCGACGAAGGGCAAATGGAGGTCCTTCTCGTTGCGGCGAAACGAGATCAGATCGAGGACTACGCCCAAATAGTTCGTGCCGCTAAGCTCCGACCAATCGTCTGCGACATCGACGCGTTTTCGATTCAGAACCTGTTCGAGTCGACGCGTGGGCTCGATCCCGAACAGACCTTCGCCCTCATCAACGTAGGCGCCACCCTCACGAGCCTCAACGTAGTGGCGCGCGGGGTGAGCGCATTCAGCCGCGAGATCGCCAACGGCGGAAACGCCGTTTCGGAGGAAATCCAGCGTACGATGGGTATCCCATACGATCAGGCAGAGGCCTACAAGTGCGGCGATGGTCAGGACGGGATCGTGCCGGACCAGGTCGTTCAGATTGTCGAGGGAAGCTGCGATTCCATCGCGGCTGAGGTGCAGCGCAGTTTGGACTTCTTCATGGCTACCAGTGGCGATGTGGGCATCAGTCGGCTCTACCTGACAGGGGGCTGCGCCAACCTTGCCCCACTCGCGCAGGCCGTCGAGCAACGCTCGAGGATTCCAGTGGAGACCTGGGTCCCGACCGAAGCTCTGGCATCCGTCGGAAAGGACGTGAACCAAGATCTACTGGTTCGTCACGGGCTGCAGCTTTCGGTCTCACTCGGCCTGGGGTTGCGTAAGGAGCGAGAGGTGCGCGCATGATTCGCATTAACCTGCTTCCGCAGAAGAAGCGGCGCGTCGAGGCGTCAGCCGGTGGGGAGCTGTGGGTGTTGGGTGCCGTGCTACTCCTCGCCTTGGAGATCGTCGGACTCTTCTTCTACCACTCGTCCTTGGAAAGCGATCTGCAGGCAGAGCAGAAGCAGAACTCACAGATCAGGGCACAGATCGACGCATCCAAGAACGCAGTAAAGGATCACAAGAGCATCTTGACGCAGCTCGAGGCGATGCGGGCTCGCGAAGACGCTATCGCCAAACTCCAGAGTGCCCGTACCGGCCCCACGGCGGTGCTCTTGGAGACCGCGAGAATTCTGACGCCTGGACGTGGTCCGAGCATTGATCCGGAAAAGCTTGCCCAGATTCGTAAGGAGAACCCCTTGGCCGCGTACAACCCCACCTGGGACACGCGTCGCCTCTGGATAAATTCCTTCGAAGAGGAGAAACGGCTTCTGAGAATCACCGGGGTTGCTCGCGATGCCGAAGACGTCAGCGAGTTCGCGAAGCGGATGAATCTCTCCGATTACTTCGACAAGGTTCGTCTCCTCCCAGCGAAGCGGAGCATCGACGATGAGACCAAGTTGGAGCTGGTGAGCTTCGCGCTCGAGGCAGAGGTGAACTACTAATGGCTGAGAGTGCATTAGCAAAAATGCCGCTTCCGGCGCGCATTGCGGTATCCGTTGGGCTGCTCGTCCTTGGCGCGCTCGCCTATTACGTCGTGTTCTACAGCGACGTGTCGACCCACATCGAACGGACCAAGGCCGAGCGGGCGGGCCTCCAGACGGAGCTTGCTGACGCCAAGAAGGCCGAAGCTGCGTACCAGAAGGATCTGGAGGAACTAGCGAAAAGGCGTGAACGCGAGCGCGAACTCAACAAGATCCTACCAGCAACTACCGAATATCCGGCGTTTCTCTCGTCAGTTCAGTCTGTCGCCAACATGTCCGGCGTCGACCTCACCGCATGGACCCCCCAGCCTGAGGTTCGCGAGGACTACTACGCACGGGTGCCCATGACGGTCGAGCTGACGGGACGTTTTCATCAGATCGCCAAGTTCTTTTACGGGATCGGACAAAACGACCGCATCATGAACATGGAGAACATCAGCCTTTCGAGCCCCGAAGTCGTCGACCAGGACATCTACCTCAAGGTCGAAGGCCTTGCGACGGCGTTTCGGGCCATTTCCGCCGAGGAAGCCTCTGCGGATCCGAAGAAGACGCGCAAATGATGAAGTCGATAGCAGTACTCGTATTCGTTTTCCTTGCGCTTGGCTGCGGCGAGGACCCGCCCGTCGAAGTCCTGGGCTCATCACCCAGTCCTGGAGGTGCCGAGCGACGTAGGCCTGTCCAGGCCGGGGAGAAGGAAGAGGAGCAGAAGGAGCTCCCTCCGCCAGTGGATTTTCAGGAGACCGCCTTCGTCGAGTCGGAGCGAAGTCGGGATCCATTTCGCAATTTCGCGAAGGTCTTCGTTGATGAAGCTCGGGGGGATGTTCGATCTCAACGTGAAGTCGTCCTCGAGCAGTACGCCATCGATGAACTTCGGCTAGTGGCCTTGATTCAACGCATCCAGCCCGCGCGTGCCATGCTTGTCGATCCGACAGGCGTGGGCCACGTAGTTCAGCGAGGTCAGTTCGTCGGCCGAGCGTCGGTGGTTCAGCCGACGGGTGGCGTCGGCGCAGCCTACGAGGTCAACTGGAGAGTGGATCGTATTCGCGACGGGGATCTCGTTCTCGTGCGCGATGACCCGTCGAACCCCGACGTGCCGAGCGCCACGCGCGTGTTGCCCTTGCGGACAGAGGATGTGACGGCATCGTCTTCGTCGAAGGAAAAGGAAGAAGACGCCGGGCTGGAGAGCGAGCTCCGAAAGATGCAGGAGCGTCTGGCAGCGATGGCGGCATCGGAAGCTGCCCGCAAGCGTGAAGCCGAGAACGCGGAACCCTAAGAATTTGTCTGTTTGATTGACGGCGAAGTACAGTCGTCCAAATTGCTGAGGTTTTGCCTCGGAACGCACGACGGAGAGACCGGATGCGCCCCATTTTCATGACCCCCCCCCGACCCATATCCAGCCTATTGTTGGCGTCCGCGCTTCTATTCGCGCCACTCGCGCGGGCTGAGTCGCAGGCACCCCAAGTCACTGACGTGACCCTCAGTCCAGGCGACAACGAGATGGGTTCCGTCGTTGTCGCGCTCACCGGTGTCCCCTCCTATAGTGCTAGGCTGGACCAGGAGGCACGTCGCCTCGTCATCGACCTCAGCGGGGTTGGCATTCAGGGGAAGGCGCCCGTTCTCGATCAGCCTACGGGTGTGGTTGGTGGCGTCATGACACAGACTTTTCGACAGGATGACGGCGTCATCACGCGCGTGACGGTTTCGCTCCTGCACGAAGCGCGCTACGGAGTGGCGGTAGAGGGGAATTCCCTTCGTGTCCGATTCGAGAAGGGCCCTTTCGGAGCGATCTCGAGCCCCAGACTTGCCGCACTCCCAACATCGAGCAGCGCACGCGCAGAGGCATCCGTTTCCGATATCCGATTCGAGCACAAAGCAAGTCGCGATATCGTCGAAGTTGAACTGAACTCTCGTGCACGATTCGTCGTTGAAAACGGTGCGGGGAACAGAAGCCGCCTGATCCTGAGAGATGTGAGAATCCCTGCTCCTCTCGTTCGGAAGATGGATGTTGCTGGGTTTGGGGGGGACGTGCACTCGGTCGCCTCGTTCACCCAGGGAGAGGACATCGTGCTCGAGGTGACGCGAGAGCCCGGACTGACCAGCTCCGTCGAGCGTCGGGGCAACGTCCTGATGTGGAATTTCTATGAGCCGGGCTCTCTTCACTCGAGTCTGACAGGCCTAGGTCGCGACGGGCTTCCGGCGCGACAATCAAAGACGGTCGGCACCGAGGAATCCTTCGGAGAACTCCCGGCGATCCATTCTGGAGCGGACGGACTCATCAATGCCACGACCGAGGACTCGGACGAAGCTGGGGCGTTCGGACCGACGGTTCTCGGTCAGGCCCGCGGCTACACGGGGCGACGCATTGACCTGGACCTCAAGGACGCGGACATCCACAACGTATTGCGTCTCATCGGTGACGTCTCACGGCGCAATATCGTGGTTGCGGACGACGTTTCCGGTACGGTGACGATTCGGCTGCGCAACGTCCCCTGGGACCAAGCGCTGGCCGTCATTCTTCAGTCCAAAAAATTGGGCATGGTGGAACAGGGCAATTTGCTCCGTATCGCACCGCTCGACGTACTTCAGAAAGAGCGTGAAGAAGAGATCGCGCGGCGCAAGATGGAGGTCGAGCTCGCTCCCATCGAGACGCGCTTGATCCCGGTCAGCTACGCCTCTGCGTCCGATCTCGAGCAACGCCTACAGCCGTTGCTTTCGGATCGCGGATCTATCTCCATCGATGCGCGGACGAATACCCTGATCGCCCGTGACGTGAGCGCCGCGCTCAACCAAGTCGAGGAGCTAGCTCGAGCGCTCGATACCCAAACACCACAGGTCCTCGTCGAGGCGCGTATCATCGAAGCCACGAGTAGCTACAGTCGTGATGTCGGTATCCAGTGGGGCGGGGCGGGAACGGTCTCGTCGACCACGGGTAACCCCACCGGCCTTGCGTTTCCAAGCTCGATCGGGGTCGCGGGCGGCGCGTCCGATGGGCAAACGCCAACGCAGGGCTTGAGCCCCTTTGCCCCCACGGTTGCCAATCCCAACTTCGCCGTAAACATGCCAGCGGTCGTTGGTACGGGCCAAGGTGGTGCGATCGGTCTCACCTTTGGATCTATCGACAACAACGTCAACTTGGCACTTCGGCTATCGGCAGCGGAATCGAGCGGTATGCTGCGAATCCTCTCAAGCCCCCGTATTTTGACGATGGACAATCAGGCCGCCACTATCAGCCAGGGGACCCTGATTCCGTTTTCTCAGGTTTCGGCTCAAGGCGTCCAGACCGTATTCCAGGAAGCCACGCTCGAACTCGAGGTCACGCCGCACGTGACAGCGGATGGTTCGGTCCAGATGGCTGTGAAGATCAGTCGAGACGAGCCGGACTTCAACCAGACCTCGGCGCGGGGCGACCCAACGATCCTCAAGCGCAATGCCGAGACCCAACTCCTCGTCATGGACGGGCATACTGCGGTAATTGGCGGCATCTTCGTACGCAATACCGGTCGCAACGTGGATCAGGTGCCCTTCTTTGGGGACATTCCGATCCTGGGACTCTTGTTTCAGCGCCGGAGAGCAAGCGACACCCGCGGCGAACTCGTGATCTTCATCACTCCTCGCATCGTCAATCGGGCAGAAGCTCTGGGTCGCTAGTCTGACCGCCAGAGGGCCCGCAGGGCGCCGATTCGAACGACCCCTGTCCCGCTCCCCGGGGCCGGGGTTTTCCGGTTTTCGAGATGCTCCACGTCAGCCTGTGGAGCGCACCTAGGTTGACTTTCGTGGCCCATATAGCAATTTTTACAGGGTGCGGGACTTAGGCGGTACGACAACTTCGTTGTCACATGAGGAGTCGCTGCCGGTTGCGGCGTCTGAAATCGCGACCTGCCAGCTCGGAGAATTGCTGGGTGAAGGGAGTGCCGCGCGCGTTTTTTCTGCGCGAAGTCGGTCTACCGCGACGCCCGTGGTTCTGAAGGTTGCCCGAGATCCCGAGCACGAAGGGAGCCTCCTCTCCGAGGCACGGGTTCTCACGTTGGTGGGTGGCGCGTATGCGCCGAAACTGCTGGGGGTCGGTCGGCGCCCAGACGGGCATCTCGCACTTGCCATGGAGCATGCAACGGGCGTGTCGCTCCGAACGCTGCTGCAGAGCTCTGAGCTGGATGCGTCTGCGCGCGCGGCCCTGGGATATCTCGTGCTCGTACAGGGCGCGCGGGCCCTTTTGCAGCTTCACGGCTGGGGCGTTTCGCACGGAGATCTCAAACCCGACAACATCCATGTGGATGTAGACGCCCAGCGTGTCACCTTGATTGATCTCGGGCTCGCAAGCAGCGGGGAAAAAGTCGAAGGTGGCACGCCCCGATACCTCCCGCCGGCTGTCCTTGAGGGCAAGAGCGTGAATCCTCAGGCGGCGGACGTGTTTGCCTTGGCCATGACCGTGACCGAGGTCCTTCTCCCCGAGTCCTGGAACGCTGGAGCTGGACCTGAGCAGCTGACGAGCGAACTGCCTGACGGCTTCGACGAGTGGCTCGGCTCGATTCTGCATCCACTCGGACCGACGCCGTCTTTGCCCTGGCTCTGCGAGCGCGTCGATCGCGGCGACGGCCCAATCGATCGTGACCAATGGATAATCGAAGAGATCCGTCGGAGCTACCTCGCCACCCGCCTAGCCGAGATCGAATCGACACCGACCGCGGCGTGGGGGGGCGTACCGGGCATTCCCGGGCGCTGGGTTCGAGAAGTCGCAATCCGTCTAGAGGCGATTCGACGAGAAGGTGGTGAACGGGCGCTGAGTCCGAGCCTCCCTACCGGTGGCGAAGAAGGTGCGAAGAATCTGACCCCCCACGATAGGGGGAGATTTCTAGGCCGCCTCATCGGCCCGACCGCGACGACGTGGCAGCTCAGCCACCTCGACGATGATGCACTGGTTCGGTCGTTGACGCGTATCGGGCGTGTCAAATCTTTTCGATCCCTTCTCTACTCCGATCTCCGAGACGATCGGAGAGATGCTGAGCCGGCACGTCCCAGTCAGCCCCCCGACCCGGTGACCGTTGCCATGCAGGTCGTTCGCCGACCCGTCTCTCGCGCCCTCTTGCTGACTGCTGCGGAGCATCCTCTTCACCCTCGGATCCGTCTCGAGGCGGCTAAGGCCGCCCGCCAACGGGGGGACCTCGATCTTGCGGAAAGGTTGCTCGCCGACGACGACTCGTCCCCGGCATCATTGGAGCGGTCGGTCATTTTGAGCCGGCGTGGGAATGCCGCACAGGCGGACACGATGCGGCAGAGAGCCGTCGAGAGCGCCGGGGATTTGGCGGACCGCGCCAACGCGCTTGCGGCGCAAGCGCGATCGCTACTCGATCGTGGAGACCTGGACGCAGCATCAGCGACGCTCGTCGGTCTTCCGCGGGAAGCGTCGGTCGAGGAGGTGAGGGCTCTCATCCACCTCAGCAGGGGTGAAGGCGAAGAGGCTCTTCGAGTGGCTCAGGAGGCTGCGCTCGCTGCGCCGACAGACGAGGCGTTGGCTCGGCTTTTGGGGGTGCAAGGTATGTGTCTGCACTTCCTCGCGCGGCCGGAGGAGTCGTCCCGTCACTTCGCTCGCGCATGCGAACTTTCTGCCCGTGCTAGCTCCGCGCTCGAAGAGGCAACGTTTGCCACCGGGTGGGCCGCTGCGGCAACGGACTGCGGCCATCTCGAAGAAGCTCTGCGCGCCAGCGAAAGGGCTGAAGTGCTTTTCGAATCGCTTTCCCTGCGCTCCCAGGCAGGGCGGGCCCTCTTGGCGCGGGTGGCGGTCCTTGCGAACCTCGGTAGGGTACGAGAGCTAATCCCCATCGCTCATCGTGGCCTCGGGATCGCCCGCCAGACGCGCGACCGCCTTTGCGAAGCGTACCTTTGCTTTTGCTTATGTGACGTGCTGGTGGAGCCGGAGACGCGCCTGGCATTTGCTCAACGTGCGATGCGGCTCGTCTCCGACGGCTCCATCGATGACCGTCTGCGCGCCAACGCTCGCTTGATTTCATGTGGTGAAAAGCCGGAGGCGCTAGCGATGACGTGGGCTGCCGATTCGACGAGCCGCGAAGCTCTGTGCGATTGGTATGGGGCTCGGGCTCGGGCTCTCGAGAGGCTCTCTTCTCATGGTACCACCGACGACACTCGAGAAGCCGGTCGAGAGATCATCGCGGGGCTCATGCGCATCCTCGGCTCGGGGCCAGGATTTTTTTCGCTCGGACCAGCTCTGGTCGCGGGAGCGCATTTGGCACTCCGGCTGGGCTTTGCTGACGAGGCCCGCAATCTACTCGAGGGGGCCCGCGCCATTTCCGACGAGCTACTGCGTCACGTGTCGGGCCCGCACCTGGCCGCGGCCGAGGCCCTGACTTGGGTCCAGCAGGCACGGGGAAGTCGAGCGGCGCGCGAAACCGGGAAGGCGCAACTCGCAGACGTGGAGTCGCTGTTGCGGGCCCTCAGTCAGCGAAGGGGGTTTCGTCCGCTGCTGGATCAGACGCTCGATCTGCTACTGCTGTGGACGGGTGTGGAAAGAGGGCTATTGCTCCTCCGGGCTCCTGGCGAAAAGCTGGTCGTGAGGGCTGCTCGTAATTTGAAGCGCGATGATCTGACGGACGAACAGCGGAACTTGAGCCTCTCGATGGCCAAGCGTGCGCTGCAGGAGGGACGACCGGTCGTCGCCGTCGATGCGCTAAACGACATCTCCGAAATTCATCGCAGCGTTCATGCCCTGCATCTGCGCAGCGTACTGGCCGTCCCGCTCACGGCCCGCGGTGAAGTTCTCGGTGTCGCTTATCTCGACGATCGAGTTCGAAGGGGGGCGTTCGGAGAAAGGGAGCTTTCGTGGGTGGCGCTCATCAGCACGATCGCGGCTCTTGCGATTTCTGACGAGCGAGATCGGTTGAAGCTCGAACGCGCGGCGCGTCGAGCGAGACGAGCCGAGAAGCGGCTCAGCGAGAAGCTGACCGATCGAGAGGTGGAGCTACAACGAGCTGAGCGCGAGATCTCCCAGATTTC
Source organism: uncultured Polyangiaceae bacterium (assembly GCA_965652275.1). Lineage (GTDB taxonomy): Bacteria > Myxococcota_A > Polyangia > Polyangiales > Polyangiaceae > NIC37A-2. The sequence continues at coordinate 229,803 of CBFGUR010000005.1, forward strand.
CGGTGAGAGCAAGCTCCGAGGCGACTACAGTCACATCATCGGGAAGAGCTCCGCGCTCCGCGAGCTCTTGCAGCTGGTAGATCGGGTCTCGCAGAGTGATATTCCCGCACTCGTCGTGGGCGAGTCCGGCACCGGCAAGGAACTCATCGCAAGGGCCATTGCCTCGGCTGGCCCTCGGAAGGACGAGGTCTTCATTGCTGAAAACTGTTCGGCCGTCCCCGAGGCTCTCTTGGAGTCGACTCTGTTTGGCCATAGGAAGGGCGCCTTCACGGGGGCGACGCGCGATCAGCTTGGGTTGTTCGAGCTCGCCCACCGGGGAACTCTCTTCCTCGACGAGATCGGTGACATGCCGCTCAGCATGCAGGCAAAGCTCCTGCGTGTATTGCAGGACGGAGAGATCCGTTCACTCGGTGCGGGACGCTCCCGTGAGGTGGATGTGCGAATCATCGTCGCGACGCACAAGGACCTGAGGGAAATGGTGGAGCTCGGAACCTTTCGTGAGGATCTCTACTATCGACTCGACGTAGTCACCCTTCGCCTGCCACCCCTTCGGGAGCGGCGACAGGACATCGTTCTGCTAGTGGACCACTTTCTCGCGAAGTACTCGGGTGACGAGCCGCGGTCGATCTCCTCGGCGGCCCTTCACAGGCTCAGCCAGTTCTCTTGGCCAGGCAACGTCCGCCAGCTCGAAAACGAGATCCGTAGGATGGTAGTGTTGGGGGGAAAGGAGCTCACCGTTGCGGATTTGAGTCCCGAGGTCCTGAGTGAGTCCAGCGACGTCCCAGAGGCGAGAACTTTGAAGGAGAAGGTGGATGTCCTCGAGCGACGATTGGTTCAGGAAGCCCTGGAAGAGGCTCGAGGAAACCGCACGCGCGCCGCAGCGGCGCTCGGACTCAGCCGTTTTGGGCTCCAAAAGATGATCCAGCGGCTCCAGATCTCTCTGCCGAAGAACTCCACAAAAGCTGGACGGATCATGGATCGCGGGTTAGACGAAAAGCAATGAGTGCAGCGTCGAAGTCGGCTTCTTCTCCGGGTGGTACGATCGCCAGCGGCGCGAGGGTCCTGGCTCGGCCGCTCCTCAAGTGGGCGGGGGGCAAGCGCCAGCTCCTCGACGCCATCAGGCAAAGGCTTCCCGACGAGATCGATACTTATTACGAGCCATTTGTCGGCGGTGGGGCGGTCTTCTTTTCCTTGGCGGAGGAAGGTCGGTTCCGGCGCGCAGTTCTGTCCGATCAAAACGTGGAGCTGATCGAGACCTACTCGGCGGTACGGGACGACGTGCAAGGCGTCATCCGCGAGCTTCGCAAGTTTCGCCATTCCGAAGACGACTACTACCGAATCCGTGCGACACAGCCCCGCACTCCCGCGCGCCGCGCGGCCCGGATGATCTACTTGAACAGGACCGGGTACAACGGCCTTTATCGAGTTAATCGTTCGGGGAAGTTCAATGTCCCGTATGGGCGCTACGTCAGACCCAACATCTGTGACGAGGAGAGACTCCATGCCGTATCCCGGGCTCTGTCCGGGGTACGACTGATTGTCTCGGACTTCGAGCAGACGGTGCGACGAGCCAAGGAAGGCGACGTGGTCTATTTCGATCCGCCCTACGTTCCGGTTTCGTCCACGGCTCGTTTCGCCGAGTACCACCACACCGCCTTCGGGGACGAAGAGCATCAGCGTCTTGCCGATCTTTTCGGGCGGCTCTGGAACCGTGGCGTGCATGCCGTCTTGTCCAATTCCGATACCCCCAAGACTCGCGGCCTCTACGCTCCGTACGTTCACGAGTTCGTGTCGGCTCGTCGCAGCATCAACTCGGCTCCCGGGGGGCGCGGCGCAACGAGTGAGATCTTGGTCTACGGGGGTGCCAAGATTTCAGCACGCGCCGTTGGTCAGGACTGATGACATCCCAGGCGAAGAAGAACGAAGGGCCGGTGATTCAGACCCACGATGAGCGATCGCTCGGTCGGGTCGGCGTCATTGCGTTGGTGGGGTTCACGATTGGCATCGTTTGGCCCCGTTTGGCCGGCGTGAGTCTCGTCCCCGAGGCACCGGTCGAGGAAGAAACTGCTCTTTCTGATGAGGATCCGGAGTCCGAGGAACAGGCCATTACGGAGCCCGAAGTGATCGAGCTGACCCCTGAAGATCGTCTCGGCATCGGGCCCGCCCAGATCACCAGCTGTGTCGATTCGTCGGGTAAGAAGACCACGAGCTGCGACAAACCGGACATGGATGAGGTGGTACATCCGCATCTCATCTCACTATTGGGTTGCCCCGCCGCTACCGGCGTTTTCGGGACGCTTTCCCTCGGCTTCAAGGTCAACCTCGAGGAAAAGAAGATCACTGATCCAGAAAGCGGCAGGAGCACCGACCTTCCGGAGTCCACCACGAAGGAACTTCTCCTTTGCGCCGAAAAGGAGCTCGCCGCTGCCCAGGTTCCGGCGCTGCCGCACGAATATGCGGAATACCAAGTCTTCTACGCTCTCGACTTCAAAACTCCTGAGGCTGCCGCCGAGGCAAAGACCTCGGTCACGCCAGCAAGCGGAACCGCCACGGTCCAATGGCGTAGTGCGCAGATCCGAAAGGATCCTGAAAGAGAGGCTGACGTGCAGGCCCGTCTTCTCGCGGGTGCCCGCGTGGTCGTCACCGGGCGACAGGGGGAATGGTTCCGGGTGAAGTACGACGCCAAGGGGCGCGAAGGCTGGATTCACGGGGCGGCCCTAGGCCTGAAGTAGCTGGCGCGTCCTTGATCCTCGCCGCGGATATGCCAAATCCAAAGCAGACCCCCGGCGCTGGGTCTGGATTCAACTTCTTGTGAAAAAGCCGAACAAGACACCTGGGGCGAATGACAACACCGAAGCACGAGAGAAGCCTCGTGACGTGGTGCTGGTGCATGGACTGACGGAGGATCGGAAGGGACTTCGGGTGCTTCGTGCCCGGGAGCAGTCGATCGAGGCTGGAGAAGTCAGGCCCCTCAAGGAGGGACAACCGATTACGAATGACGTTGTCCGTCTACATCCTCGGGAGGGTGCGCCGTTCGTGTATGACGTGGAGACGACCTATGCTTGTCGTCCTGTGGCTTCCGCTGAGAGTACGCAGTCGCTTCGCGAACGCGGAAGCGAAGTCCGACAGCAGGCCTCCCTCGCTCATCCCGGCCCCGCCCGAGTCGCTTCTCAAGCCTACCGCGAGAACTGGGACGCGATCTGGGCCAAGGCCCCGCTAGGCAAAGGCAGCTCCGAGCTGAATTGAACTGTGTCGCATTAGAGGAGCTCGAGCAGCTCCTCCATGCTCGACTGCTCGACGAAGAACGTCTCGTCGCTGCCACGCAGCCAGGCGGTCCTGCTGCTCAACCCCTGCCAAACCACTGCCTTTCCGAGGTGAAGTTCCAGCGCGCGTTCTTCGCCCTTTCCCTTCGTTCGGATCGTGATGACCGGTTCGCCTCTCTCGATGTTCTTCGCTGAGGGGTGGTCACCGGCGGCTGAAATGACCCTCAAACTGGAGAGCGCAGCCGTTAGCGGTTCCAGCATGTCCTCCGTCGCATCTCCGCCCGTAGCTCGCAGTAGGCCTCCCTCCCGCTGGAAGACGAATCTCCGCCCGTCGGTTTCGATCTCTACGCGATCCTGGTCATTGAGATCGATGCGCAGCGTGCGTCGGTCGATGAGCGGCCTTTCGAGAAGCGAGCGAAGGCCGTACGGCAGCACGAAAGTTCCCTCCGCAAGATCGCTCCATCCGAGGTACCCGCCCCGAACTCTTCCTCCCACCCAGAGATTGTGCTCCTTCCGTGTACCGGAGCTTACCACGTCAAGGCGAAGATGAAGGAGTGGTTCGTTGGGTCGAGGGATTGGTGGAGTGATGAACCGTAGGGCCTCGAGGCTCGCAATTTGTTCGAAGAGGTCTCGGGAGAGCGACGGATCAGCGACGTTCTTTTCGGTATCCTCGAGGAGGAACCCCCCTTCTTCCCGACGAACGGTCCATGAAGCCCCTGTCGGAAGCACGACCGTCACCTCTTCGAGTTCGGATGCCGAGAAGTGCGCTAGTAGCCTGTCTCGAGCCCAACCCGAATACGCAAGGTACGGCCACTCATTTTCCTCCGAGACCTCGAGCCAACTATCGTCGGCAAGTCGGTGCAAAAAGAGCGCCTCACCCTTGGAATAGATTTCCAGCCGCCCTTCGTAAACATGGTCCGAGCGATCCCTCTCGGCCGAAACGGCCGTGTTTCGGACTTGGCCTTTCAAGGTTAGTCTCCCTACGCGCTCCGCCCCTTCTGGACGCGCGTCCTCGAGTGAATGTCGACTCGTTGCGAGCGCTTCGAGGAACTCGTCGCCGGCTTCGCTGGGTACGCCTTTCTTGTCCTCGCCGAGGAGCGCGTATCCGTGCCCGTCTCGCAGCAGATCCAGGGTGCGATCTTCGTACTGAACCGTCACGTGATCGATCTCGTCGGGGTTCATTTCGGTTGCGGTGAGCGAGTACAGTTCATCTTGGCTCACCAAGTAGGCAGCGAGGACAGAGCGAGGCGCGCAACCGACGAGCTCGCTTGGCTCGGTGCGATGCACTGTTATCGACAGTGGTTGGTCCGGGCATGGCGCCCCCAGTTTCGCGGTGTACGTGACACCGTCAGTGCCCGTTTGGCGCACCGTCGCCAGCATGGGCGCCTCGGGAACGTTCGGCAGATATGTCTCGATTTTAGTTCGCGCTAATTGAAAAAACAGCAGATCCACGAGCTCGCGATCCGCGAGCACACGGTCTCCGGCCCGTGCGGTCACGTAAAAGGCGTCTTCGTCGGGTGCCAGTCGCACCGTATTTCCAGCATGGGCAATCGAGAGCTTTGCGGTTTCACTCCGCGCTAGCGGGAAAACCAGACCTCCGAGGAATTCCTGCTCACTCTTTTCCAGCTCGAGGACGAGGGATTCCTCGACGACTCCGACACGCGCGTCGACATTCGTCCCCTCGACCTTGAGATATCGAGTCCCTTTGGGGGTGGGCGCCTCGTTGCCAGCCACGATTCGATAGCTTCTCGGTCCTGCGACAATGGCCAGCTCTAGGCGAGGGCTCCGGAATCCTAGCCCGTCCGCATCGACGTGAGCCCCGCTGCCCAGGACTCGCTTGAAGCTCGCGAGATCCAATGTGCGCAAGAGCGAGCGGACAGCCTCCTCGTCGGTCTCGAGACCGTTTTCATTTCCCATGACGTAGGCCATCGCGGAATCAGCCTCCGAAGCCTTGTGGATGGAAAATGCGTGAGGGTGCGACCATCGGATTTCGATGATGTCCTCTGGGGAAAAAGCCGGGAGCACGTTGTCGACTCGCGCGTCGAGCTCACTCTGTGTCGGTGCATCGGCGCTCGTCGCAAGATAAACGCCGAGTGAGAGCGCGCTTACCATGAGCAGGGGGTCGACGAGGTGACCCCATTTCATACGCTTCTTGCCTCTCCGCCCGGATGGGACTCGTCTTCGTTCTTTCGACGGCGATATAGGACGAGCGCACCAGTACAGGCTGCGCTCAGCGGCATGTAGATGAGGACGTAGCGGAGCAGTTCACCGAGCGATTCTTCGGTGAGCTGGAGACCAGCATCCAGCGGTGGGCGTTCGGGGACGCTGACGAGCTCTGGTCTTTCGAGCAGCCAAGAAAACGTGCTCTCTGAAAATTGCTGGTTCCCGAAGAAGATGGGATCCCGGTAGCTGGTGTTCTCGAGGATGTTCGAGGTCCCGACTACGATCCACCTCTGCGGAGAACCGTCGGGGCGCGCCGAGCTTCCGGCGAAGGCGAGAGTGTGGGTCCCACTCTCGGATGTTTCCTCGGTCGACGATAGAGACCCTAGGAGGATCGCTTCGGAGCTCGTTTGCAAAATCGGCGAGACGGTACTCGATGCAAGCTTTTCGAAGGGCTGGGCGAAGGCTGCGATCACCCGAGCGTCCGTCCGGGAGCTGTCGGTAGTCAGGCCTCTGGTCGCGGGGTGCGTCTTTGCTTCTGCGAAGAAGACCTCGCCCATGCCCGTGGGGAGTCGATGCTCCGGGGAGCGCTCGAGGATGAAGCTAGGCGTTTCCTTCAGGCCGAGCGTCTCGAGCAATGCTCCGAGTCCGCTCTCCGAGATCGTCCCTTCAGAATCGACAATCGGGTCGAGAAAAAGGGCCAAGTGCGAACCTGCGCGGAACCTCTTCTGAAGTGCCTGTGCGTGCGAGGCCGGCCAGGGACGGTCGGGAGCCACGACGAAAATGGCGTCGCATGCCGCGAGCGCCGCTGCGGGATCGGGAACGTCGAGGGGCACTCGCCGTACTTCGATGTTGCTGCGGCTCAATCGGCCCCGAAGCTCGACGAGTCCTTCCGGTGCCGTGTCGTCGATGCTGAGTTCTCCGTGGCCCGTCGTGAAGCAGACGGAGACAACCTCGGAGTCGCGAAGATGTGCGAGGCCCTCCGTCAGCTTTGCTTCGAGGCGCAGTCGCAGTCGCCCTTCTTCATCGAACTCGGCGAGGCTTGGGGAGCGAATGTACCAGGAGCGCTGCTCGTTGCTGACAACGACGGCCGTGTCAGCGATCGTTGCGCCTTGCTCGTTCGTCTCTCCCCCGATGTCGTGCTTCTGCTCCAAAGCGTGGAACTCGACGACGTCTCGATCGGGATCGAGGTATCGGACTCGAAGATGGCGCGTCTCGGCTTGGTATGCTGCGAGAATGTGTCTCAGGTCGACCAGCAGTGGGTCCTCGCTCCCGAGAAGAACCGTGACTTCGGTGGGTGTCTCCAAGTCGGAAAGCACGCTCAGCGTTGCATCTGAGAGGGTGTAGAGCTGTCCAGCGGAAGCATCGAAGCGAACGTAGTGGCGCGACGAGAGAACGTTGCATTCCGCCAGCAGAAGACCTGCCGAAAGCACTCCCAGGGCGCGCAGATGTTGTACCTGCAGCGTCTCCCTCCAGCTGGAAACTAGACGCTTCAAGCGGTCCTCCAGGAGTCGACGATCCGTGTGGATACGAAAAGCGCCCAAATCGCGATGCTGGAGTGCAGGACCACGCGTCGAGAATCGACGAGCCCCTTTGCCGTCTCCTCCAACATGGTGACGGGCGAGAGATACTCGCTGAGGGTTCGCAGGAGTCCCTCGTCGAAGGTGTATTGGCCAATTCCTAGGATGAAGAATCCAAAGAGAGCAAAGGTGCTCAGCAATAGCGCGATCAGTTGCGAACGCGCGATTGCGCTCATGAATACGCCAATTGCCAAATAGCTTGCCCCGAGGAGAAACACCCCGCCGTAGCCTACGAGCAAAGTGCGCGGCGCGATCGCCCCGGTCTCTCGCAACAGGACCACATAGAGGAGCGTGGGTACCCAGATCAGCACATACGTGGCGAAGATCGCGCTGTACTTGCCGAGCACGATGGCGACCGAGCGCACGGGCGCCGAGAGCAGAGCTTCGATATTTCCCGTCCGGCGTTCTTCGGCCAAGCTGCGCATGGTGAGACCGGGGCAAAGGAGCAGAAGAGAAAACGTCATCAGGAGAGATTGCTGCCCGAAGTAGGCTTGAATCGGGCCTGTCTCGAGCGCGGCCTGGTCCATGCGCGAGAGATGGACCGTAATCGAGTAGAAGATTCCGCCCTGGAGAAGCAAAAACGTCACGAGAAGCACCCAGGCCAAGGGTGTCACCCAGAGCCCCAGGAGTTCGCGCTTGAAGATGGCGGAAAACGCGTTCATCTCTGCCCCTCGTCTCGAGTCAGAGCCGCAAACACCTCGTCCAGAGCGGCTCGGACCGGCGCTGCTTCCAGGACGAAGACGCCAGCGTTGATGCAGCGCTCGAGCAGACTCGAGAGCGTTCGTGGCGCCGAGAGTCGAAATCGAACCGTGATCCGTTCGTCGGCCCGCGTGATGGAAGGCGACAGCTCCGCAAACACCTCGCTGAGGACGCCGTCCAGACGTCCCCTTTCCCCGGAAAGGACGATTTGGAACTGGTCTTCGGTTCGACGCGCCTCGAGCTCTTCAAGAGTGCCCGCGCCAACGACTCGGCCATGGTGAATCACCAGGGCGCGCGTACACGTAGCGGCAACCTCGGAGAGCACATGAGTCGAGAGTACGACTGCATGGTCCTTCGCCAAGTCGACGATCAGCTTGCGTACCTCCTGGACCTGGTTGGGGTCGAGGCCACTGGTTGGCTCATCCAAGAGGAGGATGGGTGGATCACCCAGGAGCGCGTCGGCAAGGGCGGTTCGCTGTCTGTAGCCCTTGGACAAATGGACAATGCGCGTCTTCAACATCGAGTCGGCGTGAGCCAACGTTGCGGCTTTCTCGACCGAGCGTCGGCGTTCCTTTGCCTCGATCCCCTTGAGCTGCGCTCGATATAGCAAATACTCTTGAGCTGTGAGCTCCGGATACAGTGGGGGATTTTCCGGCATGTAGCCGAGCAACCGCTTCGCCGAAACGGGATCTTCCTGGAGCTCTTTGCCGCCGAGCCGAACCACTCCGGACGTGGGCCCGATCGTCCCCGCCAGCATACGGAACGTCGTGGTCTTTCCAGCCCCATTCGGGCCCAGAAAGCCCAGAGCTTCGCCGCGGGCGACCGAGAAGCTAACGCCGCGCACGGCGCGGATCGTGCCGAACGACTTCTCGAGCTCGACTGCTTCAATCATCGCCATCGATCCCCCGAGGCTCATGGGAATGAGTTTGGCATCCGAGGGAGATCGGGATCAAGGATACATGGAGCTTGAGCAGATGGCTTCAGTCCTCGGCCAGAGCTGCGGCTCCATGGCACTGCTTGAACTTCTTCCCCGAGCCGCACGGGCAAAGGTCGTTGCGCCCAATCTTCGGTTCAGCCTTCTTCTGGACCTTCTGCGCAGCGGCTTCACGCGCCGCCTGAAGCTCCTTGGCGGCATCCGGGGGTGGCGCGGACTCGCCCACGTGTCGCGCGACCGCTTGATCGAGGTCGGCGTGATGCTTTTCCTCGGCTTCCTTCTCCATAGCCGCGATTTGTTCCGGTCTTTCGATTTCGATCTCGAAAGTGCGTTCTAGAACCTTGTTGGACACGTTCGCCATCATGTTCAAAAACAGCGTGTAGCCCTCCTTCTTGTATTCGTTCTTCGGATCGCGTTGGCCGTACCCGCGCAGGCCGATGCCATCGCGAAGGTGCTCCATGTTCTGGAGGTGGTCCACCCAAGCTTGATCGATAGCCTGGGTGTAGATGTGACGGAACACTCGCAAAATGAGGTCCACGCCCATGTCTTTGCGCTTTTCGAGGTAGATTTCCTCCGCGGCATCGTAGAGCTCTCGAACGACGAGTTCTGCTTCGCCCAAGTGATCGATGTCTCGATTCAAGGCTGTTCCGAAGATCTCTCGATAAGCCGTAGCGATCCCCTTCCAGTCCCAGTCCTCTGGAAGCTTTGCCGGGGGACAGCACTCCTCGGTAACAGCACTCACGACTCGATCCATTAGATCGAGCAAGCGCTCCTCTTGTTCACTGAGTCCGCGCGCCACGAGCTCGGAAAGCTCGTCGAAGAGCGAATCGGGCGTGCGCTGCTTACGTGTTTCGAGATCGAGTTTGACCCCCCAGAGGTGGTACGCCTCGTGCTGGAGTTGTTCGAGATCTTGAATGCCGCCTGCCTCGGCAAGCTCTTCCTTCGTGGGGGGGCGAGGGCGACCGTTTTCGTCCGTCTTGTTCGGGGGGGATTCGCAAAACATCCCAATCAGCTGAGCAACGAGCGGGGTCGTTTGGTTCTGGATGTCTTCCTTGATGGGGATCTCGCGAGTTCGACCGGTCGGCTTGCCCAGCTCGTCGAGTTCCTCGGGAGTGTATCTTCCCACGCCCAGCTGCTGGCGCAGACTATACATCGTCCGACGCTGTGCATTCATCACGTCGTCGTATTCCAGCGTGTTCTTTCGGATGTCGAAGTTGCGCTCCTCGACTTTGCGCTGAGCGTTTTCGACACTCTTCGTGACCCAAGGATGCTCGATCGGCTCGTCATCGGGCATTCCCATGCGATCCATCAGGTTCTTGACCCGGTCACCGGCGAAGATCCGCATGAGGTCGTCTTCGAGGGACAGATAGAATCGGCTCGAGCCTACGTCTCCCTGACGGCCTGCTCGTCCTCGTAGCTGGTTGTCGATACGTCGAGACTCGTGCCGTTCCGTTCCCAAGATATGCAGTCCGCCCAGCTCCAGGACCTCCTTCTGCTCACGTTTGCAGTCTGCTTCCGACTCCTTGACGGCCTCGGCGTACGCCTCTGGCTCGAGATCCGGATCGCGTCCTTCCTGCATGAACTTCCAGCGCGCCAACATCTCGGCGTTGCCGCCCAGCATGATATCGGTGCCACGACCGGCCATGTTGGTCGATACCGTAATGGCCCCCTTCCGCCCGGCTTGAGCCACGACGAAGGCTTCGTTTTCGTGGTGCTTCGCGTTCAGCACGTTGTGGTTGATGCCCTTGCGCTCGAGGATGCGGCTCACGGCGGCGCTTTTCTCGACCGACGTGGTGCCGACGAGAACGGGGCGTCCCTTCTCGTGCATGTCGAGGATTTCCTTGACGACAGCGGTGAACTTCTCTCGCTCGGTCTTGTAGACGATGTCGTGATAATCCTCGCGTGCGATGGGCTTGTTGGTCGGGACCGTGACGACGTCCAGGGAGTAAGTCGACATGAACTCGGCGGCTTCTGTTTGCGCGGTACCGGTCATTCCCGAGAGTTTCTTGTAGAGCCGGAAGAGGTTCTGAAACGTGATCGTCGCCATGGTGCGACTTTCTTCCTGAATCTTGACGTTCTCCTTCGCCTCGACCGCCTGGTGGAGCCCGTCGCTCCAGCGGCGTCCGGGGAGGACGCGACCGGTGAAGTCGTCGATGATCATCACCTTGCCTTGAGGGCTGACCATGTACTGTTGGTCGCGCTTGTAGAGCGCATGCGCCTTGAGAAGCTGATTGAGGATGTGGAGACTCTGTACGTTGATCGGATCGTACAGATTGCGGATGCCGGTCAGTTGCTGAACGAGTTCGATGCCCTCATCCGTGAAAGTTGCGGAAAAACCCTTCTCGTCGACGTTGTAATGTTCATCCTTCACCAGGCGAGCGACTACCTCGTTCAGCGTCTTGTACTTCTCGCTCGCGGCTTCTGCCGGACCGCTGATGATGAGAGGGGTTCGTGCTTCGTCGATTAGGATGGAGTCGACTTCGTCCACGATGGCGAAGTGAAGGTTCCGTTGGACGTGCTCGAGAGCGCTGTCCTTCATGTTGTCGCGCAGATAGTCGAACCCGAACTCGTTGTTCTGTCCGTACGTGATGTCGGCCTTGTAGGCGCGGATTTTCTCGGCAGTGCGCTGCTGGCTCACGATGACGCCGGTCGTGAGTCCAAGCCAATTGTAGAGCTTGCCCATCCATTCGGAGTCACGCCGGGCGAGGTAGTCGTTCACGGTGATGACGTGAACTCCACGACCCTCGAGAGCGTTCAGGTAGCACGCAAGGGTTGCGACGAGGGTCTTACCCTCGCCAGTGCGCATCTCGGCGATCTTTCCTTGATGGAGCACCATCCCGCCCATCAGCTGGACGTCGTAGTGGCGCATCCCCAGCACGCGCATCGATGCTTCGCGACAAACTGCAAACGCCTCGGGCAGGATCGTGTCGAGCGTTTCTCCATTGTCGATGCGCTCTTTGAACTCCGGAGTCTTAGCTTTGAGCTCGTCGTCCGAGAGCTTCTTGAGGTCGGACTCCATGCGATTGATGCGCTCCACGAGGGGCTGCATCCGTTTGATCGCGCGTTCGTCCGAGGTTCCGAATAACTTCCTAGCGGCCCAAGTCAGCATGGCCGGGGGAACCTAGTACATCGACTCCTGCAATTCATCGCCGCTCGCGAAAAACCGAAAACCACGTAAGTGCTTGAAATAAAAGCGTAATCCGTCAGGGCCCCGAGAAAAGGAATGGTGGCGGTGACTCGGCGCCGCAACAAACGGGCAATTTCGGACCTCGTGGCACCTCGGCGCGACAACGGGGCCGGTTGCGTCGCGCCGAGCCGCGTGCCGCGCGGGGCCCAATCACTTCCTGTCTTTCGGTCGTCATGCTTTGCGTCGACGCCGGGCGAGACGCTCTTGTTGGCGTCTCTCCGCCTCCGCAAAGTTGGCCTTCTCCTCCTCTGTCTCGAGTACCAGTTCGGGGACGGGTGATGGACGTCCGTCGTCTCCCAAGGCCACGAACACGAGATGCGCGGAGTTGGTGTGAGTCAGTCGACCGCTGATGGGCTCCTCGGCACACACCTCGACGGTCACTTCCATCGAACTGTGGTGGGCATAGGTGAGCGTCGCCGTGCAGCGAACGATCTCACCGATGTGTACTGGATGCTGGAACGTCATCGAGTCGACGGCGACGGTGACCGCGGGCTTCTGTGCGTGTCTCATGGCCGCGATCGCGGCTGCCTCGTCAGCGAGCTTCATGATGATTCCGCCGTGCACGTTTCCGAAGTGGTTGGCATGTTCCGGCATCATCAGTGTGTTGAGGACAATCTGACTTTCCGAAGGGCTCTTCTTGGTCGGAGGGGGCATCTCCGCCACATCGTACACCCGAAACGAGCCTCGATACGTTCGGTTTTCTGCAATTTCGGTGAGAAGATTCACCATTTGCGCCCCCGGTTCGGCGACCTCGTGATAGCTTTCGCGGCCACGGGCGCCCCAAGCCACCGCCTTCTCAAGAAGTCCATGGACCTCCTCTATTTCATTCTACTGATCAGCTCTCTGATCTTCGTGCATGAGATGGGGCACTTTCTTTTCGCCAAGGCGTTTGGCGTAAAGGTGATCACCTTCAGCGTTGGCTTCGGGCCCAAGGTCCTCCGGTTCAGCGGCCGTGAAACCGAATACTGCATCTCGCTTCTGCCCCTCGGGGGTTACGTGAAGATGCTCGAAGAGTCCAAGAGCGATCTCGTGATGCCCGAGGACCGAAATCGCACGTTCGAGAGTCTCCCTATTTACAAGCGCGTGATTGTCGTGCTGGCCGGACCCATGATGAACCTCATCTTCCCGGTCCTTCTCTACTTCTCGGTGTTCATCACCGAAGGCCCGTTTGCGCCGCCGACGGTGGGTGTCGTGCTTCCGGAGCATCCTGCGAGCGGCGTTCTCGAGCCGGGCGACCGCATCATGGCCGTGGGAGGACAGGAGGTCGGGACGTTCGAAGAGGTCAAGCGCATCGTCGAGCGAAGTCCTGGAGAAACCCTCGTCTTCAAGGTGTTTCGGGACAACAAGCACGTCGACTTGGAGGTCGTCGCTCAGGAGCGACGCCGTCATCTGGAGCTCGACATCGTCCAGCGTTACGGCGCAATCGGGATTCAGCCGAATGCACCGGCGGCGGTCGTCGGAATCGTGTCTGGAGAATCGCCTGCGTACCGAGCGGGCCTACGCACCTTCGACGTCGTCACCTTCGTCGCGGGTCGTCCGATCAGCCGCTACATGGATCTCGAGCGCGAGCTTCAAAACAATCGCGGGGTCACCGTTCCCGTGACCTACATGAGGCCCCAAAGAGTCCCCGGCGTTCTCGGGGGGCTTGGTGACATGGCAATCTACGAGGCTGGCGTCGTTTCGCTCACGCCCAACGCCCAGGGGGAGACGTTCACTGAGCGGACGGGCATCGAGCTCGCCGACAGGTACGCTGCAGTCGTACCAAAAGGAAGCTACTTGTATCAGGCCGGGCTTCGACCGGGGGATCGTATCGTCGCTCTCGACGGTCAGAAGATTCCCGCCTGGTCGACGTTCGTCGATCGCCTTGCCGAATCGCCGGACCAAGATCATCGCCTGGACTTCATTGCTGCGCGCGACGATCGGAAACGCTCGGGGAACTTCCGGATCCGTCGAGAGGACTTCGTGAGTGACGGATGGCAACGGTACTCGAGGTACATTCTCCCCTGCGGGAGCTGGGCCAACATGGTCGAGAGAGGAGAGTCGGCGTGTGACGCGGCATCCGTGCGCCAGTGGCTTCCGCTTTCATTGGAGGAGCGTGTCGAACACCCGAATCCGATCCGTTACGCCTTCGAAAAGTCTGTCGATCGCACTATTGCGGCGACGAAGTTCATCTCCGTCGCCTTCGTTCGCTTGGCGCAGGGGCGTCTCAGCTTGGAAGAGATCAGCGGTCCAATAGCCATCTACGAGATAGCGGGACAAGAGCGTCGCAAGGGAACGGAGTACTTCATTTGGGTGATGGCAATGATCAGCATCAACCTCGGGCTCTTGAACCTTCTGCCGATACCGGTGCTCGACGGCGGCCACTTTCTGTTCTTCTTGGTCGAGGGGGTCACTCGACGAACGTTGCCGATGCGGGTCCGAGAAGTCGCTCACATCTTGGGAATGGGGCTTCTTTTGTTTCTCATGGGCATTGCGTTCAAAAACGACATTCAGAAGCGGTGGGACGTACTCCGACTAGGAGGACAGGTGACCTCCGCGGAGCGTGGATGAGCGCGAGGAGCGTCGCGGCGCGGGTGCTCGTTCGTGTTTGGAAGGACGAAGCTTTCGCCTCCGCCGCACTTTCGAGTGAACTCGAACGGACAGGCCTCGATCCAAGAGACCGGGCGCTGGCCACCGAACTGACCTACGGCGTCCTTCGCACTCAAACGTACCTACGGGCGCGCCTCGAAAAGTTTGGACGTATCAAGCGAAACCAGACGGCGCTCCTCTCGCATCTCCTGGTGTGTGCATATCAGCTCGAGTTCCTCGATCGGATACCTGCTCGCGCGGCTGTTAGCGAAGCGCTAGCTCTCATATCCCCTCACCACGATCGGAGGGTGACTGGGTTCGCCAACGCAGTGCTGCGCCGACTGTCGGAAGATGGCCAAGGACGTATCCCTTTGCGCGACGCGGTCTTCACCTCTGTGCCGAGTTGGCTCCGCAAGCGGCTGGTCCGACAGCTGGGGGAGGATCCCGCGAAGGGGCTTCTGACCCACGACTTCGGGCGCGCTCCGCACTTGAGGCTTGTAGGCAGTCCCAGCGGGCCGTTCGTCGATTGGCTCTCTGCTTCCGCAGAGCCCGTCTCGAGCGTGCCGCGGGCTTACCGTTACGTCGCTGGAGGCGATCCGCGCACGAGCGACTTCTATCGAGAAGGGGCCTTCGTCGTGCAGGAGCTGGGCGCCCAGTTGATTGGTCACCTCGTGGGAGCGAACGAAGGTGAGTCCGTTCTCGACGTTTGTGCCGGCCGTGGTCAAAAGACGTCATTTCTCGCCGAGGCAGTGGGAGCGAGCGGGCGAGTCGTTGCTACGGACCTCCATGAGCACAAGGTTCGGGAACTTGGGGTGGAGATGAGTCGCTTGGGTCTGAAAGTGGAAGGCTACCAGTGGGATTGGACCGTGCCTCCGCCCGAACGATTGGAGGGCGTATTCGATCGAGTGCTGGTCGACGCCCCCTGTACAGGTGTTGGAACCTTGGCTCGAAGGCCCGAAATCGCGCGTCGTTTGAGGCCCGAAGACCCGGCCCGGATGGCCCGCCTTCAGGCACAAATCACGGCGAATGCGGCGCGTTGCCTGAGGCCCGGGGGGACCTTGGTGTTGTCGACATGCAGTGTTTTCGAGGAAGAGGGCCCGGGGGTGGTTCGCCAGCTCGAGCAGAGCGGTTTGACCCCCGCCCCTCCCGCTTCGCTCCCGGATATCGCCGGGTCTTTCGGCGCCGATGGTGCGTCTCTTCGCCTGTCTCCAGGGCGCAGCGAAACGGACGGCTATTTCATTGCGTGGCTTGAAAAATAGACACCCTCTTGCCACACCCCCGGGGCGATGACCGACGGTTCGATGAAGGAGCGCATGCGCGGAGTCTTTACGGCTCTCGTCACGCCCATGAGTGAGGACGCGCGCACGCTCGACTTGGAGGCCTTCGAGGCACTCGTCGAACGGCAAATGGATGCAGGCATCAGCGGCCTCCTTCCTTGCGGTACTACCGGTGAGACGCCGACGCTTCTGGCCAGCGAGATGCAGGATTTGATCCGCGTTGCCGCCAGAGTTGCCGCCGGTCGGGCACCCGTGGTGGCGGGCACGTGCAACAACGACACTTGGGACACCATCGAGCTTTGTGCTGGCGCCGTGAAGGCGGGGGCGGACGCGCTCATGATTGTGATGCCGTACTACAACAAGCCCTCACAGGAGGGCATGTTGCGGCATGTCGAGCTCATCGCTGGCGCGGTCGATGTTCCCATCATGATCTACAACATACCTGGGCGTACGGGGGTCATGCTTTCGGTGGAGACGACCCTTCGTATCCTGGACAAATGTGACAACGTCATTGCCGTCAAAGACGCGACAGGGGGGATGTCCTACTGTCAGGAGCTCCTTCGTCGGGCGGCTGACCGCGTCTCCGTGCTGTGTGGGGACGACGGACTCGTGGTTCCAATGATGAGCGTTGGAGTGCGAGGGGTGGTGAGTGTCACGAGCAACATCTTGCCTCGAGAAGTCCTGAGGGTGGTCGAGGCGATGGAAAACGGAGATCTACCCATCGCGCAAAGGGAGCACCTGCGTTTGCTTCCCGTGCATGAGTCGATGTTTCAAGAACCCAATCCGCAGCCTGTGAAGGCCGCCGCGGAGTTGCGCGGCTGGATGAGGGCTGCTGCCCGACCGCCCATGGTCGAGGCAAGTCAGACCACCAAAGACAATCTACGCAAAGTATTCGAGGAGTATTCGGAGCGATGAAGTTGGCAATCTACGGAGCCACGGGGCGCATGGGGAAGGCAGTCACGCGTATCGCGCATGGCGCAAGTGACATTCAGATCGTGGGTGCGATTTCTGCGGACGGCGACCCTGAACTCGGTCGGGACGTGGGCGAGGTTGCTGGGATTGGATCGATTGGCGTCGAGGTCTCGTCCGATCTCGGCGCGGGGTTGCTCGGCGCCGATGCCGTGATCGAGTTTTCGACGACCGCGGCTGTACCAGCTCTATTCGCAGCGTCCGAAAAAGCGGGCGTCGCGGTAGTCTCCGGTACGACCAACTTCGACGAAAAATGCTTCCGAGCGCTCCAGAGCCTCCAAGAAAAGGTGCCAGTCGTATGGGCCCCTAACATGAGTCGTGGGGTTCAGGTGCTCGCCGAGGTCGTTCAACACGCGATGCGACGTCTCGGAGCTGAGTTCGATGTCGAGATTGTCGAGGTTCATCATCGTCGCAAGGTCGACTCACCTAGTGGAACAGCGGTGCGTCTCGCAGATGCCGCGCGCGAGGTCCGGGAGGAATTGAAGGAGCTTCGCGGACGTGATGGTGAGGTGGGCGCTCGCACCGACGAAGAAATGGCCGTTTTTGGTGTGCGAGGAGGGGACGTGATTGGTGACCACACCGTCCATTTGTTGGGAGAGGGAGAACGTCTCGAGCTCACCCATCGCGCGACGAACCGTGACCTGTTTGCCCGCGGCGCGGTAGCCGCCGCCCGATTTGCGGCCCAGGCGAAGCCGGGGCGCTACACGATCGCTGACGTGCTCGGCGCTTGAGCGCGCCGAGCCTTTCTCCCCCCTCAGTTGCCAGTCTCGAAGGTGGCGCGAAAAAGCGCCGCTTCCCCGCCAGTCGTCTTGAAGAAGAACTCGTTTGGCGCGGTGTGTCCCATCGCACCAAGATAGCGATAGGTGTTGGGGCGCGAATCCGGGTCATCGGAGAGTGGATCGACCGCGATGACTTCGTCCGTCGATACCCGCGCGCCGTCGAAAGCTGCGATTCTCACGGCCTGAAGCCCCAGTGGGCGAGTAAGGACATAGTACCCCCCGCGATCCGTCTCGGACGCCGTTCTCCCATTTCGCTCGAATCCCTCCACGACGAAGTCCGTCTGCGAGGGGACCGCCAAGGGGAATGAGCGCGTTCGACCCAGGTCGACCACATCACCCTCCCAAAGGAGTTCCGGCATGTCGCCCGGCTCACCCGAGATGTCGAGTCGCAATGCTTTGGCGTAGGCCGTTGCATCCTCGAGTTGATGGTCATTCGGAGAGCAACCGCGGACCCATGTCAAGAGGAGCACGCCCTCCGTTCCTTCAGTCGGGAGCCACTGCATTCGAATCCCGTCGGCTGCGCCCGAGGTGGTCAACTTGGCGAACTCCTGCGCCCCTGCGATCGGGGCGGTTTCGAATCCCGATCGCGAGTCGCAACCGTCATCTGGACAGTTCGTCCCCACGTTTCCGGGTGGCGCAGGCTGATGGGGAACGAAAGTCAATGTGATTTCCCCACTTCGCTCCGGGTGCGCCATCAAGAACCCGAGCCCTTCGATCGCTTGGAGCGCCGGTGGTTGGGCGGAAATGGTCGAACCCAAAATGTCGGGAGCCCCGTCACCGGACGGATCTGC
This sequence comes from uncultured Polyangiaceae bacterium, assembly GCA_965652275.1. Lineage (GTDB taxonomy): Bacteria > Myxococcota_A > Polyangia > Polyangiales > Polyangiaceae > NIC37A-2. Next base: position 248,010 of record CBFGUR010000005.1, read on the forward strand.
CCATACGAACTCCCCGCCCCGGGGGCCAGTTCGCTCGTGCAGGAGAAGCCCGAGGATGTCGACCTCACCCAGCTCGCAAACATCGTCTTCCAGCCGTGCGCTCAGGAACGACACGAGCGCCTGATCTCCCTGAGCCGCAATCGATGGTCGAGAGACGCCACAATGCGTCGTGATCGCGTCGCGAGCGTCGTCCAGTTCACTCATGGGGGCGTTTTCGGCCACGAGCTCGGCGTAGAGCTCTTTGGCGGTGACGCATTCCTCGAATGTGTTCTGAGAGCAGCGGCTTCCGTAGGTGGCCACGCCTTGATACGCGGGATTTCGGAAAGTCGGGCCCCTGTCGATGAGCTCTGTCGGATCCGACGGATCGATGGCGCCAACCCGCAATTCTCCCTGGCGACAGCCTTCGGTTTTGACCTGAGCAAAGAATCCAATCGTCTCGCCTGCGGCCACGGCGAGGTGGTTGATATCGCAGGAGCGCACTTCCGTCGCTCCAGCAGAATAACAGCCTTCCTCCAGCGACTTATCCAGCCGTCCGTCGGAGGGATTGGCCATCATTTCGACTTTTACTGGGTCTCCTCCGGTTGGCGCGAGGACGGAGGCTCGGCTCAGGTCTTCCTGGATGTAGATCTGAGTGAGGGCTTCTGAGGCGACCGTAGAGATGGTCTCGATGTTACCCAGACCAACGGCTACTTCTTCGCCCTGTACCTCGATGAGCGAGGAACCGTCCTGCCCGTTGTCGATGACGCCGTCGCAGTCATTGTCGAAGCCGTCCAGACGTTCGCCGTCGATCTTTCGGCATTGGTCGAAAGTCTCGCCTCTCTTGTCGGTGGTGGCGACGCATTCATACTCGGCGCATCGCGCCCCAAGTGCTTCGTTGCAGCTCTCGTCGTCAGTGCACTCGCCCACTCGGACGAAGGGGATGTTCGTCAGACTGCAACCCACGAAAAGATGGCCGAGGGTCGTTACGCTGGCGGACAACAACGCCCCGCTCACGATTCTGTTGAAAGGCTTCGAGCGCATTAGAATGCCCCCCGCAGTCCGACGAATCCGCCACCTTGGGTGGGCGCAAAACCGACCTCCTTCACCTCGATGGGGGACTTTTCCTTGTCGCCGTCGGACCAATCGGTCATGAACGCCAAGATGACCGCTGTCGTCGCGAACACGCCAGCGCCCACGAAGAATACGTCCGCCATCAGCGCTTGGTTCTTCAAAGAGTCCGCGTCGTCTTGGGTGATCGTTTCACTTGCTTGCTGGTTCAGGCTGTTCTTCTTGCTGATGGTGAGCATCCCGAAGGTTCCGCCAGCGATGCCCGCAGCGCCTGCGAGTCCCGCGGCGGTCCAAAAATACGTCTTCGGGAGCCCTCGGTATTCCTTAGCCAGGGGTGTGAGCTCGAACGTCAGGGATTTCTCCGAGCGTGACGGGACCTGTACCTCTTGGTTGGCGGTTTCGAACCCCTCCGCCCGCACCTCGATCTGATGGTTGCCCCCGGGAATCATGAAGCTCCGGGGAGAGCCTTCGAGCAAGCGCCCGTCGACCCACACCTCGTAGTTGGTTGGAGCGGCGCCCTTCTTGGCGGTGACGCGGATCTCCAAGGTGCCCAGAAGGCCTTCGAGCAGCTCGATCTTTGCCTCGACGGCGCCCTTGTCCTCGGCCCCGTCGGAGGAATTCTCAAGGTAGGTGCGATACGAGTTGATGGCGGCGTCGTACCTGTAGAGCTTCTCCTGGCACTTTCCGATATTGAAGAGCACGTAATTCCTTGCAGGATGGCCAGTCATCGTTTCGTACGCGCGCTGAAACTCGGTCAGGGCGGCGTCGTAGTTCCCGTCTTCGTAGAGCTGTTCCGCGCGCTGCACTCGTTCCCTGGCTTCGGCATAAGGATCGACCTCGACTTCGGCGGTCGAAGGTTCCTCCGATTCGGCGGGTCCATCGCTGGCCTCCTCCGTCATCTCTCCATCAGGGGAGTCGGACGTCTCGGATGTTTCCGAAACGGATTCTCCTTCAGATTGGTTAGAGGGTGCGGCAGCGGCCCGGCCGGACGGTGCCGTCGGGTCGGTCTGTGCGAAAGCCGGTTCGAGGCCCCCGCAAAATGCAAGAATAACGATGTTCAGGACATGAACGCGTCCACCTGGGCTCACTCTCATGTGGTTGCCTTTCAGAAGATCTTTTTCAGTTCCCGCGGTGCGGGAGCTGGGGGAGGGGCGGGGGCAGGCGGCGGCGCTGGCGCGGGAGCGGCGATAGGCGCTGGATCGGGAGCTGGCACCGGCGCCTTGATGGGCACTGGGCGCGGCACAGGACGCTGCGCCTTCGGCTGTTCCTGTTCCTCTTGCTCCGGCTGCTTGTCGGGTTCGTTCGCTTGAAGCTGAAGGAACACCCGCTGTCCAGCGGTCAGCACGAGCTTGCGAGTCGAATCCTGAAAGCCCTCGCGCTTCGCCACGAGCTCGTGACTCTTCTTGTCTTTCTCGAGCTCGCCATCGAAAGGATTGGAAATGGGGTCGCCGTCGAGGAACAATTCTGCGTCGGGCGGTAGCGTGGAGATTTGGACCCGCACGACCTTGTCGCTGCTGGCTTCGTCGAGCGGTGGGGCTAAGGTGTCTTGAGCATCTTTACCACTCGAGGCTGACTGGAAGACGAACAATCCGCCGCCAAGTAGCACGATCGCCGCCGCGGCAACGACTGGTAGCTTGCTCGACGAAGATGCCCGCCGCATCGGGATGGCGGAGCCTGAATTCGTGATGGAGTGGGGACTCGTCGTGATCCCGTGTTCGCCCGTTTCCGCCTTCGCGCTCTTGCGGGCGGGGGAGGGATCCTTGGTGGGGAGCTCTGTCTGCCCAAACATCCCAGGCGTTCCACCAGCGTTGGTATCTGGGCCGCGGTTTGCAACCGGGGTCGGTTGCTTGGGTCTGTCGGGGACGGGCTCTCCGGTCCCTTGTACGTCGGGTGAGCCTCCGACCGCCGTGGCCATGAAGCCTTCGCTTCCCGTGGGCCCGCGCGAGAGCCTGGACGTCTCACTCACGTAGTTGGCCAGGACGTTCGCAACGTCCGTGAATTTCTGTGGGCGATCGTTGGGATCTTTCGACAGCATGTCGTTTACGAGATCCGACATCCCGACGGGGATCCCTTCGATTCGTTCCGAGAGGCGCTTCGGCTTGTCTTGGGCTATCTTGAGGATGAGCTCGGGGAGCGTGTTCCCGTCGAACGGGACTTCCCCCGTGAGCGCTTGATAGAAAATCACGCCGAGGGCGTAGATATCTGCCACATGGGTGATGTCGCGCTCGCCCCGCACCTGCTCGGGGGCCATGTAGTACGGGGTACCCATGAGCTCGCCCGTGCGAGTGCTGCCCCCAATGCCATCGTGGAACTTCGAGATTCCGAAATCGAGCACCTTGACGAAGTTCGGATCGCCGTGGCGCTCGATGAGAAAGATGTTCTCGGGTTTCAGGTCTCGATGGACGATTCCCTTCGCGGCTGCCGCGTCGAGAGCGTCACAGATCTGCATCCCGATGTGGGCCACCTTTTCCAAGGGCTGTGCTCCAGTTGCATCGAGATCATCCTGCCAATCGTGTCCGGAAAGGAACTCGAGGGCCATGAAGAACGTACCATCGTCGAAGCGTCCCATGTCCGTGACGTCGACGATGTTCGGATGCCCGATGGCCGTGGCCGCTACCGCCTCATTGTGGAATCGGCGCACGACGTCGGCATTGGATGCGAGGCCTGCATGAAGGCACTTGATGGCGACCTTCTTCTTGATCAGCGTGTGCTCGGCCAGATAGACGGCGCCCATTCCGCCCTGCCCGAGTTTTTTCTCCACTCGATAGCGGTCGGCGATGACCGTTCCGACGAGCGGGTCGGTACCCGGTGTCGAGAATGCGTCTTCGCTACTCATGCCGTTTCCCCGTCCCACTCATCCGACTGGTCGAAACATTTACTAGATTGTCGGGTGCGAGGGGAGCCTTCCCCTTTTTCGGCCACTCTTAGCTGCTTTGGCCTCCGGGAACGTTTCGCCGGTGGTCACACAGGCGCCGGTGAACGTGCTTCAAAGCATCCTGTAGCTCGAGAAGGTGACGTTCGATGTCCTCGAGTTCATCGGTCACCAAAGGAAGTGTGCCCGCTTTCGAGCGGATTTCGTCGTCTCGGCGCTGTGCGTCCTGTTGGGCTTCGTCCATGCCGTTCATGATGACGCCTATGAAGAGGTTGAGGATGATCATCGTTCCGACGAGCACGAACGACACGAAGAAGAGCGCGGCGAGGACCGGATTAGCTTCGGGCCGGGTACACGGTACGACGCTTTCGGGACTGTATCCGTAGCGATCGCAGCCGAACATGTTGATGTACATGACGTCCGTCCAGTCCTCGAGCGTCACGACGCGAAACAACGAAAGCATCGCCGTTTGCAGGTCGCCGAAGTGCAGTGGGTCATTTTGCCTGAAGAGAAATACCGCTGCGACCGCGTAGACGTAGAAGAGCAAAAGCAAGAGCATCGACACATAGCCCATCGAGGGGATGCTCTTCAGAAGTGCGCTTACGAGGATCTGGAGCTTGGGCAACGCTCGAACGAGCTTGAGTACGCGCAACAGACGCAGGAGACGAAGTACGGTCACAGCCTGTCCGCTGAAAGGGAGGAAACAGGCAGCGACGATGATGAAGTCGAAGACGTTCCAGCCGTCCAAGAAGTACCGATGGGGCCGCGAGCCCTCTGCCCCCATCTTGACCACGACCTCAGCCACGAAAATCCACAGAACGATCTCGTGGAACGCGTGGAGCGTGGGTCCAAACCGTTCCTCCATCGAAGGGTAGGTTTCCAAACCGACGAGCACCGCTGCGAATAGGATGACGCCGGTGATGAAGTTCTGGAAGAATGCCGACTCAGCGACCTTTTTCAATGTCTCTTGCATGGGATCTAGCCGACCACGATTTGTCTGATTCGGGCTTTGGTCAAGTCTCTCCCAGCAGCAGCCCTTTCACCGGCCACCAAATGAAAAAGGCACCGGCGTTCATGCCGATGCCTTTTGGTTAGAGGCGGGGAGGGCGACCTCAGGACTTCTTCTCGTCGTCCTTGTGGTCCTCGTCCTCTTCGTCTTCGGAGTCTTCTCCTGGGGAGTCTTCTCCTGCGAGCTCCGCATCGACATCCGGATCGTAGAGCTTCCCTTTCGGCCCTTCGTCCTCGTCTTCGTCCTCGCCGCCTTCCTCGTCTTCGGAGTCCTCTTCGTCGTTTTCCTCTGCCTTCGAACCCGCCGATTCCTTTTCCGGCCAGCCCGCTGGCGTACGATTCTTCAACGTGGCGATCACGCCCACGACCCCCAAGAAGAATCCGGGAATCGATAGGTACTGGCCCATCGTCAGTGTGCTGTTCGCCTCCGAAAGAGTCTGGAACTCCTTGTAGAATTCGACCAAGAACCGCCCCGTGAAATAAACGAGGAAGAACACCGAGATGAGGAGGCCTCTCGGGCGTTTCTCACGACCCATCGCTCGATCGACACCGTATAGGCACGCGAGAACGAACAATCCGAGGGCGACCTCGAAGAGCTGCGTGGGGTAGCGCAGCGGGGGCTCCGCCAGGGTGTGATCATAACGCGGGAAACGCACGCCCCAGCTTTGATCTGGCACGCGCCGACCGACGATCTCCGAGTTGAAGAAGTTCCCCAAGCGGACCAGGGTCGCGCCCAGCGCTGCAGAAAACGAGAACCGGTCCGCCCCCTCGAGGAAGGGAACGCCGCGATTCTTGGTGAACAGCCACATGGCAATGATGAGTCCGACCACAGCGCCGTGACTCGCGAGTCCGCCCGTCCAGATTTGAAACACCCAGAGCGGGTCCTCGAGGGCGTGTTCCAGATCGTAGAACAGCACATGCCCGAGACGTGAACCAACTAGAACGCCCAGGACGCCGTAGACGATGAAGTCCCCGGCCGCCTCTTCGTCGCCGCCCGCGCGCGTGATCTGCCAATGCAGCAGAGCGTAACCTCCGAGAAACACTCCGACGAACAGCAGGCTGTAGTATCTCAGACCAATGGGGTCGGGCAGATAGTCAGAAGCGAAGAGGAGGATGGCTCCCATGAAGAGCCCGAAGACTGCGAGGTCCGTTTGCTTTTTCGCCAAGCCGACGACCAGCATCAAAACGGCAATGGCGCCCACGACCATGAGCAGCGGTCCCTTGGGCAGTTCGACAGCGATCGGGCCTAAATCCCATTCAAAATTCGGCACGGCGGACCCTTAACACGGGCATCCGTACCGGGATAGGCCCCGTTTCCCGAGTGTCGTGTGAGCGAGATTGGAGAGGATTCCTTTGTAAGTACAGGTAGCTAGCTCACTCTGGGGGCGCGGTCGGGATACGGATTCCCAGCTCGTTGAGCTGCTGGCTGACCTCTTTTGCCCATCCTCGGTTTGCCCGAGGTGACGCTGGGCTCGGATGGAGAATCGTTCCGATTCGGACATCTCTGCGTGCGAGAGCGCGCTCCGCTTGCTTTTGAGCGAAGGCACCGACACCTAGAACCCACTTCGGTTTGAGGACGTCCACGAGACTCTCGAGTGCAGCGTCGCAGACTTCCTCGAGTTCGTTCCTCAGGGATTTCGGCAGTTTGTCAGGGGTGAGGTTTTTCCCGCCTTCTTCCATGAATACCAATGGGCAGTAATTGACGACGAAGAATCGCTTCATGAACCTTTGGGGTGTTCCGAAGCGCTCCTTGGCAAAACCCCAGAGTCGAGTGCCACTCACTTCGCTTCGCCGACAATCGAATCCGGTGATCTGGCGCTTCGGGTGTTCGGTGGGAGGACGACCGACCTTCCCGCTGACGCCCAAGAAGTCTCGCACCATCGCCACATCACCAAAAGGGACGCCCGTTTGAGCCATACCGAAGGGGCCCGGATTCATACCGACGAGGATGACCTCCTTCGTACCGCCGCCGTACTTGGTGAGGTAGTCCTCGTGCGGAGCGCGCGCGTACGATAACGGATTGTAAGTAAATGCCGCTGCTTTCGCCGTGTCGAGTCGATCGACGGCGCGCGAGAGTCTCCTGCTGATGGCCACAAGAGATGGGGGGCTGCTGGTCATGCGCCGGAACTAGCGCGGGAGGATCTCGGTGTCGACGGGCTGACGCCCCGAACGTTGGGAGTGCGGCAGCGCGTCCTCGTTCGGTCCCCAATGGGATACGCCGGGAAGACTCCGGTAGAGTACCTCGTGATAGAAGTCGCGTGGCAGGAACCGTCGCATCGCCGAGAACAAAAACGCATCGAACGTCCCCGCCACTCGGACACTCGGTCGTCGCGCTTCGATCACCCGAGCGACCTTCGTTGCCACCTTTTCTGGAGTCGCCGGCACGGATCTCATGATGCGTGCGATGAACGAAGACATCATCTCGTAGTGAGCCTGGTACGGTGACGTATCACTCTCGAGCGAAAGGCGACTTCGGTCGGTGTAGCGGACCTGTTCGAATCCGTCGGAATTGATGAAGCCGGGCTGCACTAGAGTCACGTAGACATTCCACGGTCTTACCTCATAGCTCAGGGCTTCACTCGCGCCTTCCAGGGCGAACTTCGAAGCGCTGTAAATCCCCATCGTGGGCATGGCCATCATGCCGCCCACCGAGGAGATGTTGATGATGCGTCCCCAACCCCTGGAGCGCATTCCCGGGAGAACTTCGCGAGCCAGCTCCATCGGCGCGTGGAAGTTGACGTCGAACTGCACATGATGATCGGACTCCGAGGCGTGTTCCATCACTGCACGAGTCATGATCCCAGCGTTGTTGACGAGCACGTCGACGCCGCCCCACGTTTCCACCACGCGTTCGACGGCCGCGCTCCGATCCGTGGCGCGAGTCACATCCAGCGGCAGGAGCTTGACGTCTCGGATTCTGTCGAAGCCGGCTCGGATGAGGCGTCCGACCGAGCTCTCCTTCGCCGTCAGAACGAGGCGGTAGCGATCCAGTCTCAGAAGATGGCGTGCAAGAGCCAGACCAAGCCCACGGCTTGCTCCCGTTAGCAACACGACCGGCCGAGCGGGACGTTTTCCCACGATGGGTTCCCCTCCTGACTCAACTCATGGTAGCGCGTCCTTCAGACGATGCACGAAAGCCGGACCAACACCATGACCTACTCACTTCCTCTCCGCGGCGCTCACAACCCATCCTCACGAAAAGCCGGTACGAATCCCGGTTCCTTTGCCGAGCGAGCCGATGTCGGCGGCGCACGCACCTTCTCGTCCCCAGACACTCCCGGTATGCCGGCTCCCAGTGAGAAAACCGCCTGGGATTTTCTTCCCGACGGTTGGTCACGAGACGGAGCGTTTGCAACGGCCCCCGAGGGTTTCGTCCCAGTGACGCAGCTCGAGCACGCGCGGCTGGGACACATCACTCCCGAAATGCAGCGGGTGGCTGAACGCGAGCCCCATCTCACCGCGGAGGACGTCCGTGACGAAGTTGCGGCAGGACGCATGATCATCCCCGCCAACAAGGTACATCTGCGGCACCGACTCGAGCCGATGTGTATCGGTCGTGCCGGCAAGACCAAGGTCAACGCCAACATGGGCGCATCGCCCGTTTCTTCAGGCACTCAAGAAGAGGTCGAGAAGCTGCACTGGGCGGAGCGTTGGGGTGCGGACACGGTGATGGATCTTTCGACGGGTGGGGATCTCGACGCCACTCGCTCCGCCATCATTCAGAATTCACGAGTGCCCATCGGTACCGTCCCCATCTATTCGATGATCATCGGAAAAAAGATCGAAGAGCTCGACAAGACTCTCATCCTCGACACATTGGAGCACCAGGCGGCGCAGGGTGTCGATTACTTTACGATTCACGCGGGCGTATTGCGCCAGCACCTGCCGCTCGTGAAGGAGCGACTCATCGGGATCGTCAGCCGAGGAGGCTCGTTGCTCGCCAAGTGGATGATCGTCCACGACGCTGAAAACCCGATGTATTCGTACTTCGACGAGATCTGCGCTGTCATGCGAAAGTACGACGTATCCTTTTCTCTAGGTGATGGGCTCAGGCCGGGTGGACTCGCTGACGCCAGCGATGCGGCCCAGCTCGGCGAGCTCCAGGCGCTCGGGGAATTGACCGAGCGAGCATGGCGGAACGGCTGCCAGGTGATGGTCGAGGGGCCTGGTCACGTTCCGTTCGATCAAATCGAGTACAACATGAAACTCCAACGGACCTTGTGTCACGGTGCGCCGTTTTACGTGCTGGGGCCACTCGTGACCGACATATTCCCAGGCTACGACCACATCACGAGTTGTATCGGCGCGACGGCCGCCGGGTATCACGGGGCGAGCATGCTCTGCTACGTGACCCCCAAGGAACATCTCGGGCTTCCCAAGAAGGACGACGTCAAGCAGGGCTGCATCGCCTACAAGATCGCTGCTCACGCCGCCGACGTCGCCCTAGGCATCCCCGGCTCGCGCGATCGCGACGACGAGCTCACCAAGGCACGAGCGGCGCTCAACTGGGAGAAGCATTTCGAGCTTTCGTTCGATCCGGACACCGCGCGAGCGTTCCATGACGAGGACCTGGACGTAGATACGGATTTTTGCGCCATGTGCGGCCATGATTGGTGCTCGGTGCGCATCTCCAAGGAGATCCAAGAATTCCAAAGCGGTAAGGCAGAAGGGTTCGAGCGAGAGGCTGTCGTGAAGAGCGCGGCCCTCACTCCTGAGCAACGTCGAATCTTGGAGAAGCGCGGGGTGCTTTCACCCGAGGAGATCCACAAGCTCGCCAACAAGACGCGCAAGGCAGTGGGGGCGGCAGATAACCGCGCGTCTTGTCACTCTGACTACGTGGACGCGGACGCCGCGCGCGGAATTCAACAGGAGCGTCTAGTTCAGCTCCGCTCGAAAGCGCCGGCCGCCGAATAATTGTCTCGCGCAGGTTTCCAGAATAGAACTCGTGCCATGGGAAGGTTGATACAAGCATCCGTTGGTTTGGGCGCTCTGACGCTCGCTCTGTTCCACTCTCGAGAAGCCGAGGCTGCTCCGATGCCTCAAGGGACCTTTACGGTCGCTGCAGAGCGGTTGGCTGCGAGTAATTTTCACGTCGCCAATGGCTTCACGCTTTGGCACAATCAATTCTTTGGCGCCCCCGGTTGGACACCGTTCGACACACCCCGACTCGGCGTCGACTACTTCGTCATCGACGGCCTCTCGATTGGGGGGCATTTTGGTCTCGGTTATTACGGAGCTGACAACAACGACGGAGCATACGTCGCTCTGTTGCCGCGAGTCGGCTATGCGTTCTCGCTCAGCCGCAGCATCGATTTCTGGCCGCGCGGCGGCATTGGCTTGGTTGCGGGAGATGCAGCGGCCGACTCCGCTGTGCTCGGGTTCGAAGGGATGTTTCTTGCAAACATCAAGGATTTCTTCGCTATCGAATTCGGTCCCGCCATCGATGTTCCGTTTTCCGACAACTATGCGGACGTCGTCATCGGGGCCAATGCCGGCATTCTCGTGAAATTCTAGTCGCCTCTCTTGGGCTCTCCGAGTTCCGCCCCTCCCCTGGGTGAGGGCGGAACACTCCGAGCCCCTTGGAGGAGTCCGCTTCCCGCCATATGTCCTTAGTGGTCCTCGGCGCAGCGGGCCTGCGGCGGAGGAGGGTGGTTGCCGTGGTTGAGGGTTTGGCGTTCCGCGCGTCCCTGGGTGAGGGCGGAACACTCCGAGCCCCTTGGAGGAGTCCGCTTCCCGCCATATGTCCTTAGTGGTCCTCGGCGCAGCGGGCCTGCGGCGGAGGAGGGTGGTTGCCGTGGTTGAGGGTTTGGCGTTCCGCGCGTCCCTGGGTGAGGGCGGAACACTCCGAGCCCCTTGGAGGAGTCCGCTTCCCGCCATATGTCCTTAGTGGTCCTCGGCGCAGCGGGCCTGCGGCGGAGGTGCCCCGTTCAGTGAAGTTTCTTGGGAGGCGCCTCGCCTAAGGCGGCCGCGACAATTTCGTCGCGTTGTTCCGGTGGGAGTTGCTCGAGTTCTTCTGGCAGGAGTTCGCGTGGGAGACGGTAGTTACCCTCGAGCCAATTGGCCAAATCGATTCGCTTGCACCGTGGAGAGCAGAAGGGACGAGTTGGAAAGTCCTCGGCTACCTCGAGCTCGCTCTTGCAGATTGGGCAGCGGATCCTCATCTCAGTTTTCTCCAAGAAGCCCGCGGAGCCGCACGGGTTGAATGCTGTACTCCTTGAGGCAATAGTCGCACGTGATCTCGAGGGGTGTTCCGTCGTCGAGCATCGATTGAATCTCGTGTTTTCCGAGGGTGGCTAGAGCGCCGAGAAGCCGGTTCTCCGAGCACCAGCAAGAGAAACTCAGTTCCGTGGTGTCGAGAGAGGTAAAGGGCATTCCGTAGAGCAATTCGTCACGGAGCCATTCGGGCGTGAAATCCTGGTTCAAGAGATGCTCGATGGTGCGGAAGTCCTCCAAACGCTCGGCCATGATCGCCAGTGGACCGCGTCCCACCTCCGGAAGCAGCTGGACCATGTAGCCGCCGGCCGCGACAACTCGACCCTCCTCATCGAGGACGGTGGCAACCGAGAGCATCGTGTCGACTTGCTCGCTTTCTCGCATGTAAGCCATCATGGCGTCGCTGACCGTACCGCCGTCGGGCACGCGAACGACACCCTGGTTGACGCTCCCGTTTTTCAACGTGCGCATCATTTGCAAAAGTGCCCCGTCCGGACGGGACCCCTTCCCGTGATCGGCCGGTGTCTGGATCAATCCACGGGTTTTTCCCTCTGGCGCGGAGTCGGCAACCAAGGTCCCGTGCCCATCGGCATCGCGGAGGATTCCCTGGACACGCAGGTTGGGTGCCATGGTTTCCCGGAAGAGCGCGGTGGCCGTGATGAGATTGCCAAAGGTCTTCGCCGTCACACCCGACGCGCCCTGAGCTTCACAAATGCCCCGGACCGTGTCGGTCGAGCGAGCAACGATGACTCGGAAAGCTCCGTCGTCCGTCATGGCGCGGACGCTGCTGTCGACGATTTTCTTGGGCATGTTCTGACTTGTTTCCGCGGCAGGAGCGGGGTCGGTCCTCTATCACACCGGGAAGATCGGGGCGAGTCCAGCGCGTGGCCACAAAAGGTGAAGGCCCCACACTTCGTGCAGGGCCTTCGCTACTCGGGGCTTCTCGTATCAGCGGACCGAGAAGATGCCTTCCTCACCACCAGGAGGGGTCGCGAAAAGCTGCAGGTTGATGAGGTAGCGCGGGCCCTGGAAATACTCGAGTACCATGTCGTGGTCTCCCGCGGTGAGATCGACCTCGACTTCAACCTCTTTGGGGGGGTGCTCGCCATCGTTGTCCAGAACTAGCTTCCCGTCGATGTAGAGCTTGGAGCCATCGTCGCTCGAGATCCGAAACTTCCATTTTCCAGCCTTTTCGACCGCGAAGGAGCCCGTGTATTGGATGGCAAACCATTCGAAACGCTCCTCGACACCAGGGAATCCGACTTCCCACTTGCGCGTGGGGATGTCCCATTCGCACGCATACACGACGCTGATTCCGTCGGCGGGATCCCACGTCGTCGGAAGCTTGCTGGTCTGCGGGGCCAGGGGGTACACGATCCCTTCAAAACATCCCCGTACCGGTGTTTCGTACCCGAAATCGTTGTCCGGTGCTTCTTCCGGTGGGTCGATCACTACTGGAACATCGGGAATCTCGACGTCTGGCTTCTGATCCTCTTTGGTTTTGTCCCCCTTGGGCTTCTTGTCCCCCTTGGGCTTCTTGTCGGTGGACTTGTCCCCCTTGGGCTTCTTGTCGGTGGACTTGTCCCCCTTGGGTTTGTCGGCGGTGGTCTTGTCGCCCTTGGGGTTCTTGTCGCCCTTGGACTTCCCGTCCTTCGTCGCCTTCGTCTTTTCGTCCTCGAGACTGGCGGCCTTCTCGGCGTTGCTTGCCCCCTTTGAATCGACTCGAACGTTGCCCTTACCCTCGGCTTTCGCCGAGCCGCCTGTCTTGATCGAGCCACCGCCCTTGGCGGATCCACTGGTAGAAACCTTGATCGATCCCTTGCCGTCGGTCGAGCCGTGGGACTCGCCAGAAGCGTTGGACTTTCCTTGTGCGGCCCCTCCTGCCTTGCCACTGGCAGAGCCAGATAGGTTGCCGCTGACCTTCAGCTTCCCTTTTACGCCTCCTACGAGGGCGATTGCTTTGAAATGGTCACCGCCTTTGGCCTTCGCGACCCCGCTCACGCGCTTCTTGCTCTTGAAGACGATCTTGCTCGAGCTCTTGCCCGACGCCTTACCGCTGGCGCTGCTCGAAGCATCGATGTCGGCGTTGGACGAACCCTTGCCGGTCGCGCGGGCGTTCGCCTTGGTGCTTCCGCGTGCGTCGACGCTGGCGCTGCTACTCGAGCGGCTCGAACTGCGTCCGTCTGCGCTGGCGTTCGCAGCCGTATTCGAGCTCGAGCTCGCGCTGATCGAGCATCCACTCAGGATGATGAAGCCAGCCAGAAGCGAAACGACAGGGACCACCGGAGCGGCGTTCCAGAATCGTAGGATTGAAGGTCGGATCATGGTCGTTGATTCTCCAAACGAAGGGGGCGATGGAAGTACGTGAACTCGTCTAGGGAGCTTCCCACATGAGGAAAGATGAGTAAAAATAATGGTTTAGATCTCATGGCCGGCACGTGTCGCGGGCGTCACGCGGATAAGTCGGCCAGGGCAGCGCGGGTCGCTTCGACCGATTTGCGGATGTCTTCCGTCGTGTGTGCCGCCGAAACGAATGCCGCTTCGAACTGAGCCGGAGGCCAATAGACGCCCCGCTTCATGAGTCCTTGGTGAAACCGACCGAAGGCTTCGGTATTACAGCGCTTGGCGTCATCCCATGACTCGATGGGACCAGGATGGAAGAAGAGCGTGATCATCGAACCGACACGCTGCACACAAGCCGAGACTCCCGTCTGGGAGACCGCATCGACGAGGCCAGCCTCGAGGGCGGCGCCCAGAGATTCGATTTCGTCATAAAGTCCAGAATCCAGGTGGGCGAGCGTTGCTTTTGCAGCGGCCACAGAGAGCGGATTCCCGCTCAGCGTTCCGGCCTGGTAAACTGGACCGAGCGGAGCCACCTTCTCCATGATGGCTCTCTTGCCGCCATACACCGCGAGCGGCATGCCGCCGCCGACAATCTTGCCCAAGCACGTCATGTCCGGGTTGAGACCGAAGCGGCCCTGGGCTCCCGAGGGCGAGAGACGACAGCCGGTCATGACTTCGTCGAAGATGCTGACCGCGCCGTATCGTTTGCAAAGATCGATGATCCCCTCGAGAAAGCCCACCTTGGGGGCGACGCAACCCATGTTCCCAGCAACGGGTTCGACGATGACGGCGGCGATTGCTTCCCCCTCTCGTTCGAAGAGCTTGGTCAGTCCATCGAGGTCGTTGTAGCGCGCGGTCCTCGTGTTCTTCACGATGTCGGCCGGAACTCCTGCAGAGTCGGGTGAGCCAAAAGTAGCTGCGCCGCTTCCGGCTTGAACCAGGAGACAGTCGGAATGACCGTGATAGTTTCCATCGAACTTCACGATCAGAGGGCGATTCGTGTGGCCCCGTGCGGCGCGCAGGGCGCTCATGGTGGCCTCGGTCCCGCTGCTCACGCATCGAAGCATCTCGATGGATTCGAAGCGCTCGACGATCATCTCAGCCAGTTCGACCTCCGCCACCGTTGCTGCACCGAACGAAAGTCCGGAGTCGGCGGCTGTCTTGACCGCACTGATCACGTCGGGGTGCCCATGCCCCAAGATCATCGGACCCCACGAACCAATGAAGTCGACGTATTCGTTGCCTTCCGTGTCCACGAGGGTGGCGCCGCGAGCCGACTGGATGAAGGGTCCGTGTCCTCCGACCGCGCGGAATGCACGGACGGGACTGTTCACTCCGCCAGGAAGGACCCGCTCCGCTCGCTTTCGAATGTCACCGAGATTCATGGCACGGTTACACCAGGTAACCCGCTTGCAGTAAACCCGATTGCACCGAGCCTGGCACCTGGGCGCGCCCTTCGGTCAAGTCTTCAACAGCTCTAGAAAACGAGCTCCCTCCTGGACTCAGGCGGACCGGCCGAGAGCGCTTCGCCAGCTTCTAATCAGGTCAGCTGTCTCGGTGGGCCAGGTGAAGCGGCTCAGACGCGCGAGCAGGTGTACCGTATGGTCGCCTACTCGATGGCGGTTGGGGAACGTCTCCATGGCCGCCAAGATATGCTGCTTGGCGCTATCGAGCTGATCTTTTTGCCGCTCGAGCCAAGCCAAGGTCAAGAGTCGGTGCTGGTGAGGTTCGGGTTCTTCCACGGAAAACTCCGCGCTTTCCTCGAGAAGTTTTCGCGCTTTCTCCAGATCGTGTCGGAGTAGCGCCTCCTGGGCGGCGAGGACTTTCGCTTCCACCACTCCCCAGGGATCGTCCAGGTCCGCGGAGAGTTGTGAGCACCATTCCGTATTGTGCGCAGCCATGGTCGCGTCGTCGATGTCGATTCCCACCATCGCCAGAAGTCGACGACAGGCGGCTTGACCGCGCGGGGTCCGGAGCGCTTCAAATGCAACGAGCGCCTCCTCTGCTCCTACTTGCGCAGCGTGGTAGTTGAACATTCGATGTTCTACGTGCGCAAGTGAAGCATTGGCTTGAGCGGTTCCGAGTCGGTAACCCACCCGTTCGAACTCGGCGCGCGCCTCTAGAGCCAGCCGACGAGAACGCTCCACCGCTCCCTCGGAGTGCTCGACCCAACTCGAAAGCAGTAGGCATTGGCCGCGACCCAGAGGCTGGTCTAGCGAAGCGAAGTGTCGCTCCCCTGCGTCCACGTAGGTACGTGCCGTCTCGAAGTCGCCTAGAAGATAGCCGATCTCCGCTAGCACCGCCTCGGTCTGAGCCTGGCCGAGAGCGTCGTTCGTCTCTCGGAACAGCTCGAGCGCCTCTTCCGCCGAACGTTTTCCTTCGATCGAGTTGCCGAGGTCCGCACCGATGTGACCCAACATGCGCTTGCAGTGGGCAATGTTGTTTTTGTCGCCGAGCTTCGTGAAGGCTTTGAGGCTGCGGTCGATGTATTCGCGGGCTTCGGCTGCGCGGCCGACGTGCCGCAGAGCTTCCGCTCGCCACCGATCTTGGTGTGCGCGCGCCGTGCCGCTGAGCTTGCCGCGCAAGAGATCGAGGTCGCTCAACGTCGAGAGCGGCTCGCGGGCGCCGTTCCAGGAGTCTTGGAGGAAACTGAAGAGCAAGTTGGCTGCCGCGTCGGGCGTGCCGGCGAGGATCAAGTTCATGACTCGCTGGCGGACTACACGCCGGGTTGCCGCAAGGGGGTGTCGCTTGAGCGCTTCGGCCGCTGCCTTGTAGATGAGCGTACGGTCGCTTCGCTTGGCGAGCTCCGCAGAGAGATACTCTTGGAGGAGTGCATGCGGCCAGCTGTAGCGCTCGGGTCCACGCGGGATGAGAATCTCGGCGAGCTGAAGATCGCGAATGCATTCGTCCGCGGGTAGGCCGATTTCGCGCAGGAGAGCAGCGAGGACCTCTCTCCGGAGGTCGCTCGAGATGGCGGCGACGGCGAAGGCCGCCTTCCGACGAACTTCCGGCACGGCGAGCAGGCGACTCTTCCAGAGCTCTGCCGTGGTCTTGGGGCGTACGGCGAGGACCTCTGGCGGAACGTGATAGTACCCGTTCTTCAGCTGCATGCTGCCCTGGAGAGCCCACGCGTGGAGCTGCTGGAGGGCGAAGAGCGGGTTCCCCCGGCTGCGGCGGCTTGCCTCCTCGACCGCATCCGACTCCAGCTGAAGCGATTTACGCAGCAGCTCGCGGGTCGTCTCGGGTTCGAGAGGCGTCACGTCGATGGCGATGCCGTTCATCAGCTCGCGGAGGCGCCGGAGTCGTTCGGCGGCAGGGGTGCCAAGGTGGACCTCCTCGGCGCGCACGGTCGCCACGATCACGTAGGGCTGGTCCGAGTCCTCCACGTGCATGCGTCGGAACCCTTCGAAAGTTGATTCCGAAGCGTTGTGGAGGTCATCCAGCCAAAAAAGGAGCTTCCGTCCTTGTCCCACCCGGCGGACGACGTGACGCGATACCGTTCGCCGAGTTGCCAACGTATCTAGGGTGAACCGCACGCCGCTCGGACCCACCGGAGTCGCTTCACCCGGCGCTCGCGGGCGAAACCATTCGGCCGCTCCAGCTACCCACGTGCGCCCGTTCTTATCGGAGTCTTGAATGCGCCAGCGGCGCATGAGGGAGTGCTCGATCGTGTTCCTGTTGGCACGCTCGAAATTGTAGTAGCGCGTTACGGCGCCGACGACGCCGTCGAGTGGGCCGCGGACGGCGCGATACCGCGCCCAAAGGGGGATCATCGTTCCCTCTTCGTGCACGGACTGGCACAGCCACTCGGCGATGCGGCTCTTCCCAGAACCCGCGGGGCCTACCAGGATCACGAGGCGGTGATTCGGTCCGTGGCCATCGATGACTTCGTCACAGATTTCGCGCAGCGTTTGGCGGATTTTCTGGCGCCCTACGAGCGGACTCTGACGAATGCTGAGCAGTCCCGTCGTCCGATCCGTACTCGCGTCGAGGTTGGGATTGCGTCCCGCGAACCCCGCTCCCTTCGGGAGTGGGCGAGTGGAGGCAGGGCGAATCCGCGGAAGGGCATAGTCGCGGGGGTGCACGTTCGTCGGCCTGAGCTCCGCCCACTGTCGATGAGCTTCCGCAGCGAAATCCCAGCGATCCCACGGATCCTTTGCCAACATGCGCATGACGATGGGCACTGATTCGTCTGGTGCGTCGATCGCAGGAACCAACAGTGGAACCTCGTTGAACGCATGCTGCCGGAGTAGTTCTTTCGGTGTTCCACCGAAGGGAGGCCCACGACCGATGAGGCGGTACAGAATGCAGCCCAGCGAGTAGAGGTCGGTAGCGCCGCACACGTGGTGCTGCTCGTGTTGAATCTGCTCCGGTGCCATGTAGCCCGGCGTGCCCGCCCCGGCGTGCGGCTTGTATTCGGGAGATTTTTCGCCGTCGAGGCGCTCGTCGTGCGTGTCGGCCTTGAGCCAAGCGAGACCGAAGTCGAGCATGTGCACGAGCGGGGGTTGGCCGTCGACCTCTTCGACCAAGACGTTCGACGGCTTGAGGTCACCATGGATGATGCCGCGGGCATGTGCGTGGGCCAGAGCTCCCAGGATCTGATCGACGATATGCCACACCACGGGCCACTTGAGTCCGGCGTGGGCCAAGTCGTGCAGGCTCGCTCCGGGAGCCATGTCCATGGTCAGAAACGGGGAACCATCGCGCAAACGCCCGAAATCGCGGGCGCCCACGATGCCGGGGTGGTCCAAGGCAGCCAGCGCACGGGCCTCCTTGTAAAACCACATGATGTATTCTTCGGCGTGATCCGTTTCGGGAACGATCACCCGCTTGAGGGCGACTGTCTCGCCCGAAGTGAGGTCGGTGCAGCGGTACACGATTCCCATACCGCCTTCGCCCAACACTCCGTCCACACGATAGCGGCCGGCGATGATATCGCCCTCGTAGGCCTCCGATCCGACCTGGCTGAGCGCCGTGGGAACTCCAGCTGGACCGGCAACCGCCGCCGCGCTCGGGATAGTCGGCGGTCGACTGTCGAGCTCCTCGGGCGGACTCTCCGAAGCCGCACGCGCGTTGCTCGTGGTCGAGACCGTTGGAGGGACGGGCTCGGGATGGGACAGGGGGAGCGTTACCGACGAGGAAGGCTCAGGCGCCAAGTAGCCGGGGCCCGGTAGTTCCTCGTAGGCGGGCGCGGGTGGAGACCCGCCCTGGTACACTTCGTCCGTGATGCTTGGACCTTCTTCCTCCGGGAAGTCGGACAGACGATCGAGTTCTGGCACGGGAGGGACGGTCGGGATGACGGCTCCTCGCGGGCCTGAGTCCACTTCGGGGGGAAGTTCCGAGTTCAGCGCGGCCGTCAGCGCCGCGGTGGACGGCGGGACCGACGAGATGGGAGGCTCGCTTTCCTTGGTTTCGGACTCCGGGACCTCTGCGTGCAAGTCCGGTTCAGGAGCCACGACGACGCCGTCGGATTCCGTCTTGCCGACGAGCGTGCCGGTGGTCTTAGATTTTGGCTTTTGGCCCTTTGCCATGTTCAAGGTGAACTTCGGGCCATGTCCGGCCAGTACCTGGATGGAGCATACTGGCCTGGGGCGGTCCGTCGAGCCCCCTGAATTCAACCGTGAGTGGAACGCTCCTGCGGAGGACCAGGCCTTTAGCTGCGGCGAAGATCGGCTACATTCCCCGCCCCATGTCCAGCCTCTATGACCCCACTCTCTCCGAACGCGACCCCGAAATCTTTCAGCTCATCAAGCAAGAAGAGCGTCGTGAAGCGGACAAGATCCGACTGATCGCGAGTGAAAACTACGCGTCCCGAGCCGTGCTCGAAGCCACCGGATCGGTTCTGACAAACAAGTACTCCGAAGGCTACGCCAACAAGCGTTACTACGAAGGCCAACAGGTCATCGACCAAGTCGAGAACCTTGCCATCAGCCGCATGAAGGAGCTGTTCGGTGCGGAGCACGTCAATGTGCAGCCCTACAGTGGAAGCCCAGCGAACCTGAGCGTTTACTTGGCGTTCTGCCAACCCGGCGATCCCGTCTTGGGTCTCGCTCTGCCGGCGGGTGGTCACCTGACACACGGGTGGAAGGTCAGCATCACGGGCAAGTACTTCAACAGTGTTGGCTACGGCGTCAACGAGGATGATCACCGGATCAACTTCGATGAGGTGGCTCGTCTGGCGCGGGAACACAAGCCGAAGCTGCTTTGGGCGGGCACGACCGCCTATCCTCGAACCCTGGATTTCGCGAAATTCCGCGAGATCGCCGATGAGGTCGGAGCCATTCTCGTTGCCGACATCGCCCACATTTCCGGTTTGGTGGCGGGTGGCGTACATCCTTCGCCCATCGGGATTGCGGATGTCGTGACTTCGACCACCCACAAGACTCTCCGCGGCCCCCGTGGTGGCGTCGTCATGTGCAAGGCCGAGCATGCGAGCGCCATCGATCGCGCTGTGTTTCCCGGCCTCCAAGGCGGGCCTCACAACCACACCACCGCGGGCATCGCCGTCGCTGCCAAGGAAGCGCTCACCCCAGAATTCAAGAAGTACGCCGCGCAGATCGTCGAGAACGCCAAGACGCTTGCGGAGGGCTTGGCTCAAAAGGGCTTCAACTTGGTGACTGGGGGGACGGACAATCACCTCGTGCTCGTGGACCTCACGCCCAAGAACGTTCCCGGCAAGGTCGCCGCTCAGGCGCTCGATCGCGCTGGTATCGTCTGCAACTACAACTCGATTCCGTTCGATCCGAGAAAGCCCTTCGATCCGTCCGGGATTCGCATCGGTACCTCTTCCGTGACCAGCCGCGGCATGGGTCCTGACGAAATGAAGCGACTCGCTGCCTGGTGTGACGAAGTCGTCAGCGCTCCAGACGACGAGAAGGTCATCCAGCGCGTCGAGAAAGAGGTCAAGGAGATGTGCGACTCGTTCCCCGCTCCCGGCCTTCCCGTAAACTGAGAGACGCGGCCCCGTGAGATCCGAGACCGTGAACCTATCGACCCTGCTCATCTCCTGCCCCGATCGTCGAGGACTCGTGGCGGCGCTCGCGCAGGTACTCTCGGGACACGGGGCCAACATCTTGGATTCGGACCAGCACACCGACCGAAACATCGGTCAGTTCTTTCAACGGATCGTCTTCGATACGAGCGAGCTGACGACCGACGGTCACACACTCCGGCAGGCGATCGATGAGGTCGCGCGGCGGTTTTCGATGACCTATCGCCTCGTCGAGCAAAGCGCGAAAAAGAAGCGGATGGCAGTGTTCGTCTCCAAGTACGAACACTGCCTCTATGATCTCCTCTTGCGGCATCAGGCGGGAGAACTCGATTGCGAGATCCCGCTGATTGTGAGCAATCATCCGGACTTGGCTCGAGTGGCGGCTCAGTTCGGGATCCGTTTCGAGACGCTCGCCAAGACCGGAGATACGAAATCCGAGGTCGAGGATCGAGAGCTAGCCTTGTTGGCGGAGCACGACATCGATCTCGTCGTGCTGGCGCGCTACATGCAGATCTTGAGCGACCGCTTCGTGAAAACGTTCGACGGCGATATCATCAACATTCACCATTCGTTCCTGCCGGCATTTATCGGCGGAAAGCCGTATCATCAAGCGCACCAGCGCGGAGTGAAGCTGATTGGGGCCACTGCCCACTACGCGACGGCCGACCTGGATGAAGGCCCGATCATCGAACAGGATGTCGTGCGAGTTTCTCATCGCGACGAGGTCGAAGACCTCATCCGCAAGGGGCGTGACTTGGAAAAGCTCGTGCTTGCCCGCGCCGTGCGCTCTCACTTGGATGACCGGGTGCTACGCTACGCGAACAAGACGGTCGTGTTTGCTTGAAGCCTGTCCGGCTGGGCGGCGCCCGCTATTCACTCTCGAGCCTCGAGCCGATAGAGGGCCCCGTCCTGTCGAGCTGTGGCGTAGATCTCGCCGTGATTATCGTTCTTGAGGGACGTGATCACGGGGATTGTCAGCTCGAGCGTGTGGTCCCTGACGTCAATCAGCTCCTCGGTCACATCGTCAAACACTGACGACCATACTCTTCCTGAAGCAGCATCCGCAAAGAAGTATCGTCCGCGGAGCCCGGGGAGTTCGCTCCCTCGGTACACCGACCCGCCGATGATCGCGCTCCCGCTCGTCGACGTCGGGTACTGATGGACCGGACCGACGAAATCTCCGTCGCAAGGTGAGTCCCAGCATTGGTTGCCCTCGAGGATGGGCCAGCCAAAGTTGGAGGGAGGCAGATCCGGGCGGAGAACGTTGACCTCCTCAAAACTGTCGAGTCCCACGTCGCCGATGTAGACATGTCCGGTGCAGCCGTCCGCGCTAGCTCGGAACGGGTTGCGTAGGCCGTACCCCCATACCTCTTCAGGTGCTTCGTCGTCGAAGTAGTTCTCCGGTGGTGCGGAGCGTTCGCCGTCCTCACCGCCACTGGGATCAAAGCGTAAGATCGTTCCCAGGTAGTTCTGAAAGTTTTGGGCTTCACTCATACGTCCGCCACCGCCTCCGTCCCCCAAGGTGACATAGAGGTAGTCTCCGGCACCGAAGAACATCGAGCCGCCATTGTGATCGGCTCCATCTCTTTGTTCGCGGTCAGCCACCAGAACCAGGCGCCGTGAGTCGGGATCCGCCTGCTCAGGGTCGTCCTCGGACATCCGATACTCGTCGATGACCGTATCGCCCGGCGTGGCCGACGGATGCTCTACGTCGGCCGAGTAGTGCACGTAAAAAAGTCCGTTTTCCTCGAACTTCGGATGGGGCGCGATGCCCAAGAGTCCTTCTTCACTCGAGGCTCGACCCACCAGGCTTCGAATGTCCAGAACCGTCGTCAAGGTCGTCGTCTCCAAATCGAGGGAACGAACGCGTCCGCCTTGTTCGATGATCCAGAGCTTGGAATCGTCGCCTGGCAAGGGCACGACATCCATGGGGAGGCTCATGGAATCCACAATGAGTCTCCACGAGAGCACGGGGATTTCTCCATCGGGTGGGCTGCAGTCGAAGTAATCGGCTGTACTCAAGCGGGCCAGCTCGGTCGGTTTCTTACCGGGGTCCGACGTTGGTTCGCCACCTTCCCCAGCATTGCCCCCCGGCCCTCGGCCTGCGCCGCCGCTCGCCGTGACCTCGCCGCCCGCGCCTCCAGATCCGGAGCCATCGTGATCGTCGTCGGAACCCTTACAGGAGGACAACGCAGCGATTGCTGCGGTCACCCCTAGGACGCAATGTCGAAGCCTCATGGACCGCTACATAGCGAAAACCGCGTCAGCCTGAAACGGAAGCCGTCGAACTCGGCAAGCTCGAAGCGGAAGCCGTCGGAAGCGGCAAGCTCGAAGCGGAACCCGTCACTTCTTTGCGTGCTTCAGCGCGGCGTCAATCGCGCCTTCGCTGAACCCCTTGAGGATCGTACCACCGACATCGAGGATCGGTATCGAACTCCCCCCGAGCCCGGCGCGCTTGAGCTTGGCGCGCATTTCGGCGGCGGCGGAAGGGTCTTCCTCGATGTCCTTCTTCACGACCCTCGCACCTTTCTTCTTGAGATAGTCCTCGGCCATGTGGCAGGGCTTGCACCAGTCGGCTCCGTATACGATCGCGTCTACACCGAGATCTGCAGGGGAGGGAGCGTTTGGCTCGTTCGCCGGGACCAGCTTGTCGATCGTTTTCTGGCGAGCGGCCTGGCCCATCGCCTCCCAGTCCTTTCTCGGGATGCTCCTGACGGGGAGCGGGCCACCCTGGTCGAGTTTCGTCAGATCGACGACGTACACGTGTTCCGGTCCGCCCGGTGAGTGCCCCTCTACGACGACGCGCACGGTCGTTCGGGACTTTTCTGGGACTTCCTCCGGTTTGTCCGTGAGCTGAAATGATCCGTCGTCGTCCACCCACGTGAAGAGGGCATTGTCCATCTTCGGCTTCACCGAGAAATCGGGACCCGGGAGATCGCTGGGAGGGGCAGATGCCTTCTCCGTGGTCGGTTCCCCAGTCTCTTTCTCGCAGGCAGGCGCCCAGCCAACGACGATTAGAAGTATCGGGATGCGGATGAGACGTGTCATAGCTCAAACAGTCGTGTGCTTGCCACCCAGCTTGGATACGAGTTCGCGGATCGTCTCGACGACACCGATCGAGACGTACACCGTGAGCAACCAGATCAGGACGAACTGAGGCTTGAAGATACGCCAAATGAAAGCGCTAGAGAGGATGGCGAAAAGGACGAGTACGATTGTTCCCGTATTGAGTCGCAAGTCCTTGAACGAACGAAAGCGAACGCTCGATACCATCAAGAGCGCGATGACGACCGTCATGATCAAGATGGCGCTCGTGTATCTCGGATCTCCCAGCTCGCCGTCCATCGCATGATTGGCTACGACCAAGGAAATCAGCACACCGCTCGCGGGGGGCGACGGAAGCCCCAATATGTATTTGCCCGGCACGGAGGGGGCACCGTCATCGTCCGAGCTCAAGACGTTGAAGCGCGCGAGACGAATTGCGGCACATGAAACGAATGCGAAGGAGGCGAGGACGCCAACGACTGGGATTCTATAAAGAACCCATTGGTGCACCAAGAGCGCGGGTGCCACCCCGAACGAGACGATGTCCGCCAGGGAATCGAGCTGCAGACCGAAAGCACTCTGTGTCTTGGTGAGTCGCGCAACCCGGCCATCCATCAGATCGAAGAACATCGAGAAGATGAGGAGTACGGCAGCCCGGTAGAAATCGTCAGGATCGCCGCCTCGCTCAGCCGAGGCGACGATGCGGATCGCATTGAAGCCACAAAAGACCGCTGCGAGTGTGATGGCGTTGGGGAGGATGAAAAGAGTCTTGCTGAGATCCACGCGGCGAAAACGCCGCGTGCGTCGTCGCAGGGGGAAGCGCCCCCCACGAGGGCCGGGGCGGTGAGATCCGCGGCCAACAGATGGCTCGTCCAGGGGCACAAATCGACGGTAATCGGCCCTGCGGGGGTCGTCAATTTTGGCCCGCACGGACCTCAGAACGTAGGATCAGGACCGTATGGCCTCGATCTCCTCATGTTCCACACGTCTTCCTGCCCGTCGGCGGGAGCCCTTCCGTGGGGGCGGTGCTTGCAAACTCTGGAAAATGCTAAGCTTTTGTTCGCTGGCCGCCGTTCTGTTCGGCTGCGCCTCCAGCCGGGGCACGGTCCTGGACCGCGACCTGCTCCTCGAGCTGGAGGAGCAAAACGCGCGACTTGAAGCCGAAGTGACCCGTTTGAGGGAGGAGAAGCTTCGCTCCGTCCGCAAAGCCGACTGTTCGGCCCAATCCGAAGGTGCGATGGGGGATCGTGAACAAGACGCCGCTCCAAAGGACCTGCCCGTCGTTCAGCTCGAGCCCGCTATCGGGGCGGACGAACTCGAGTCTGGGGACGCCATTGTCCGACCCGCCAAGCCCATTGAAGAAGAGGAACCGGTAGACGAAGACACCCGCCCGGTCCTCAAGGTTCGCGGTCAACACGAAGCCTGGGTCTACCATCGACCCGTCACCGCCGAGGACCGGAAAGCCAAGACCGATCCCACCCCCATGGAGTGATCCGAGGCCACCTCGATCAGGCCCAGTTTTTTCGAACGAAATCGTAGGCGAACATGACAACGAACCAAGCCAATCAGCTCGTTCTCCGCAGGGGCCCTTGGGTTTCCCTGCTTGCTCTCAGCGCGGCGCTTTCGGTGGGACTTTCCACCATCCCAGTGCATGCCCAACAGCCGGGATCACGTGACGAGCTCGATTCGAATCTACCCAACGAAGAGGGCACGGTTGATCAGAGACCGAGCGGACTGGATATGATGTACGGTGGTGTAACAATCGCCGGACAAGGTTCCGGGCAGGGATCCGGGCAGACCCAGTTTGGTCTCGACAGGATGTACGGTGGAGTCTCTGGGGCTGCCGGTGTTCACGGGAATCAGGTGGGCCGTCCGAATCGGAAAGTGCCTCCGTACCACGTGGTCAAGAAGGGGGACACGCTCTGGGACCTCTCGGCCCATTACTACGGATCGCCTTGGGCCTGGCCTCAGGTGTGGAGCCTCAACCCTCAAATCGAAAATCCCCACTGGATTTACCCTGGGGATCAGCTTCGCACAGCTAGGCAGCTTCAGTCTTCCGACGACGAGTCGGGGCTGAACGAGGACAACTCCGCCTCGGGTCGTGGTTTCGTGGGGCGTTCCCGTACCGTTCCCGAAGGCACTGTCTTCGTCCGAGATCAGGGATACCTCGGCGATCCCGAACGCGACGTTTGGGGCAAGGTCGTCGGATCAGGTGAGGATCAGATGATGCTCAGCGATGGCAACACGATCTATCTCGAGATGAACGAGGGTGTGGATCTGCGGCTCGGCCAGCGCTTGACCATTTTCGACGGCGTCGCCGATCCGCCGGATGTCGAAGACGCTCGTAAACCACCCGGGGAAATCGTGAAGATCTATGGCACTGTCCGCGTGGACGGTTGGGACCAGGAAAACCGCATAGCTCGTGGCACCCTCATCGAATCCATCGATGTCGTCGAACGTGGCTACAAGGTAGGTCCTGTCGGGCGTCGCTTCGACGTCGTCCCCCCCAAACCCGCCACGGAGGACATTGAGGCGCGCATTCTGACCAGCATTTATCCCCACGTGTTCTTCGGAAACGAGACGCTCGTCTTCATCGACAAGGGGAGCGAAGATGGCCTCGTGAGTGGGAACCGTCTGCGCGCGCTGCGTCGCGGGGACGTATGGAGCAAGAACATAGAGAAGGCTAGCCATCACGTCCGGATCCGCCTCGAGATGGGCTCACCAGATACGCCCGAGCCCGAGGTCACCCCCATCGAAGAGGACGACGACAAATTCCCCGACGAGGTCGTCGGCGAGATCATCGTCCTTCGGACCGAAGAATACAGCTCGATTTGCCTCGTCACCTCGACGAACAAGGGCCTCCAGGTTGGTGAGCGCGTCGTCGCGGTCAAAGGCTACTGAGAGACTGTCCCGCCTGTGTTCAGCGGCCTTCTGAGTCCTTAGGGCTGGGAACCGGCTGAAACCTGCCTAGCCCTTTGCCATCACGGGCGGGCAGATTAGAACTCGAGGGACCCATGGAAGCTCTCGCCACCATCAGCTTCTCGCTTGCCGTGATCGCCTATTCGGTGGCGAGCACGCAGTTCTTCTTGGAGCTGGCGCGAAAGCGAGCTCACCCTTCGGGTGAGGGGCCCGCGCGCATCGTGCTCGCAGGTGCGGTTCTACATGCGGCTCATATCGTCACCGCGTCCCTGTTCACCAACATTTGCCCCGTCGCGAGCATGCATTTTGCGCTCAGTCTCGCTGCCTGGGTTGCCGTCGTGGCTTTCCTCGTTTTTCGCCGCGGGCGAAAGATCGACGCCATGGGGAGCTTCGTCGGCCCTCTCGCGCTGACCTTTCTCATCGGGGCACAGTTCGTCGGTTCGAGCCCAGCGCCGTCCGAACTCTCCACCGCGATGCTCGCGATACACATCACCATGAACATCATCGGGCTCGGGTTCGTGCTCCTGGCTGGCGGTGCTTCGCTCTTCTACGTCTTGGTAGAACGCCGGCTCAAGGAGAAGAAGCTTGCTGTGGTGGGGCGCTTGCCCTCGCTGGATCAGCTCGATCGCTTGGGCCACAGACTCTTGCTCGTCGGCTTTCCTCTGCTCACGGTGGGAGTGGTGACCGGCGGGATCTTTTTCTCGCAGCTCGATGTGAACTCGTTCCCCTCACTTGCTCGCGCCGTTTTGGGGTATGCGGCTTGGTTTTCCGTTGCCGCAGTGCTCGTGCTGCGATCGCTCTTCGGTTGGGGCGGGAGACGCACCGCCTACGGCACTTTGGCTGGAGTCGTTTGTGTCTCGTTGGTCCTTGTCGTGTACCTCCTTCGCCCAGTCTTCGGAGGCGCGGTGTGATCGTCGTCGTTGGGCTTTCTCACCATACCGCCAGCATCGAGATTCGCGAGCAAGCGGCGCTCACGGAGGAGGGCGTTCGGGAGCTGTCGGAGGAGCTCTGCAAGACCGAACACGTCGCGGAAGTGTTCGTCGTCACGACCTGCAATCGCGTCGAGATCATCGCCTCGAGCGCGAGTGATGACGAACAATCTGCCCTCGGCTGCAGGGAAGCTTGTCGCGCTGCCATACTCAAGCGCGCTCCCCGCTCCGGGCCTTCGCTTTATGCTCACTCGGGTGAAGGTGCCGTTCGGCACTTGTTTCGCGTGGCTTCGTCGCTTGATTCCCTTGTCGTCGGAGAAGCCCAAATTCTGGGCCAAATCAAACAGGGGTTCGAGTCGGGGCGGCAAGCCGCGACCATCGGAGGAACCCTCAACCAGCTGTTCTCGCGTGCGGCCCGGACGGCCAAACGAGTGCGCACCGAGACCACCATCGGTGCCGGGCAGGTGTCCGTTCCGTCGATCGCCATCGATTTGGCAAGCCAAATCTTCGGAGATCTGAAGGGGCGCCGCGCCGCGTTGATTGGGTCGGGCGACATGGGGCAAACCGTGGCACGGCTCCTTCGGGATGCGGGTGCAGAGCTCACGGTCGTGGGCCGTACGCCAGAAAACGTCGGCGCTCTGGCGCAGAAAATGGGCGGCGAAGCGCGACTCATGAGCGATCTGGAGGACGTGCTCACTCATGCTGACGTCGTGGTGTCGAGTACGAGCGCGATGCAGCCTGTCGTGACCGCCGCTCATCTCCTTCGGCGCAACAAGGTGCGGCACGGCGGCAACTTGTTTCTGATTGATCTCGCCGTGCCCCGAGACGTCGCACCAGAGGTGGGCAAGCTCGAGGGGGTCTTTCTCTACGACGTGGACGATCTGGCTCAAGTGGCGGCCGAATCGGCGGGGAGCCGCAAGAAGGCCGCAGAACAGGCAGAGAAGATCGTCACCGAATGCGTCGCCGAATGGCAGAGACGAACGAACGCTCAGGCCATCACGCCCACCATCAAGGCGCTTCGTGCGAAGATGCGCCGAGGGCTCGAAGAAGAGCTAGCGAGAAGCCTTCGGGGAAGACTCCGTGGCCTCGACGAAGAGCAGCGAGGTGCTCTAGCCAAAATGCTCGACGCAGGGTTGAACCGAATCTTGCACGAACCGGTCACACGCTTGCGCGCGGAAGTGACGCGAGCCGACGGCCTTTCGGCAGACGAACTGGCGGAGCTGCTGTCCGATCTCTTCGAGCTTTCCGAGGTGCCGGTGGAAGAACTCGATGTGCCCTCCATTCGGGTACCCGACGACAAATCCAAGGTGTCTTATCTTTCCGAGTCGGAGCGCGACTCACTTATCGAATCGAAAGCGAAATGGAAAAACGACGCATCGTAGTTGCTACGCGCAGAAGCGCGCTTGCGCTCGCCCAATGCCGACAGTTCTTGGCGAAGCTGGTCGAGCGCCACCCCCACGTTGAAATCGAGGAGCTCCACGTGGTGACGACCGGCGACAAAATAGTCGATCGCCCGCTTGCCGAAATCGGAGGCAAGGGCCTTTTTCTGAAGGAAATCGAGGAGAAGCTTCTCGAAGGAGCCGCCGACATCGCCGTCCATTCGATGAAGGATGTCCCCCCGGAGGTCCATCCCGACCTTCAATTGGCGTGCGTCCCCGAGAGAGAGGACCCGCGGGACGTGCTCGTGACGACCAACGGAGAGAAGTTCTCTGAACTGCCCCACGGAGCAATCCTGGGGACTTCATCGCTGCGCCGAGGGGTACAGCTCAAGCTCGTGCGTCCAGATCTGAGGGTCGTTCCGATTCGGGGGAACGTGGAAACGAGAATCCGCAAGTGTCGCGAGGGTGAAGTGAGCGCGACGATCCTCGCCCAGGCCGGAATCAATCGACTCGGCCTGCAGCACGAGGTGACTGAGACGCTGAGCACCGACGTTTGCCTTCCAGCGGTTGGTCAGGGCGCGCTCGTGATCGAAATCAGGAGAACCTCCCCAGACCTCCTCGAGCTTTTCCAAACGATGCAGCATCACGATACGGCAGTGATCACGTCTGCGGAGCGAGGAGTGATGGCGGCGGTGGAGGGAGATTGTAAGACCCCCGTCGCCTCGTTCGGTGAGAGCGAGGGGAACGAGCTCCGACTGCGCGCCGTGTTGGCTGAGCCGGATGGCACTCGCTTCCGTAAGGATGAACTCCGCGTTCGCTTTCCCGTCGACCAGGCCGCGGCGTTCGAGGTGGGCCGCGAGCTCGGCGAACGTCTCAAGCGGTCCTGAAAATTTCCTCCCACATCGATAACTTTTGGCGCAAGATCCGGCCCGACAGTGGGTTCGGAAGGGACAAAGTGCGTGATACAGTCCGCGCCATGCTGACCCGCAAGATGTACCAATTCGCAATCGTCGTAGGACTCTCCCTCGCCTCTTTGGCCTCTGTGGGCTGCGGTCCGAAGCAGCCCGAGGTCAAAACTGCTGACCATATCAAGGGCGGAACGATGCCGGAAGGCGGGGAGTGGGAAGGCGTTTATTACGATCAGGTGTTCGGGTTCTTGCACATCACCACCAGTGGCAACGCGATCCAGGGCGCCTGGCGCAACACGGCCGGCGACAAATGGGGCGAATTGTTCGGTGAGGCCGATGGGGACGTTCTCAAGTACACGTGGACGGAGCGAAAAATCGGTGTCGTCGGTCCCGCCGCGAAGAGCGAGGGAAAGGGCTACTTCAAGTACACGATTCCGAAGCCCGGTGAGCCCCACGTGATCAAGGGTGAGTGGGGTCTTGGCGAAAACGAAGCCGGTCATTCGTGGGAAGCCCTCAAGCAAATGAACATGGAGCCCGACCCCAAGAGCGTTCGCCCGAACGAAATGGAAAGCCGGGTCGGAGCAGCGGGCTTCGATGGCGCTACTGGTGATTCCGACATCGGGTCGAAGGAGGGCGAAGACGGAGCCGAGGGCGAAGAGGGACCCCAGGGCGAAGGCGAGAGTGGTGGCCAGGAAGACGGCGCCCCCGATCCGCTATGAGCTGAACGAGCGTGGATGCTCCAACTAAGCCCGCGAGACGACGAGTTTCGCGGGCTTTTCCGCGTCAGGGGCCGGTCTTCTCGGCCTGGCCTTCGGCGCGTTGACAGTCCATGGGCACCGACCATGCTTGGGCCTGGGCCGACGTCGGCCCTCGTCTCATTCCCTTTTGGAGATACCGTGCCCGGAGTCGCTACATCTGGTTTGCAATTCGAAGAGCCGCCCATTTTCGAGCGCGGCGCACCTGGTCGGAGCGCGATGTCGCTCGACCCCCTCGACGTCCCGGACGTGGATCCGGCGGCGCTTCTCGGCAACCTGGCGCGAACCGAGCCCGCAGGCTTTCCCGAGGTGAGCGAGCCGGAGGTGTTCCGACATTACGTCCGCCTCAGTCAGTGGAACTTCTCCATCGACACGCAATTCTTCCCGCTGGGGTCGTGCACGATGAAGCACAACCCGAAAGTAAACGAATGGGCCGCGCGTCTCCCTGGATTTGCGAATCTCCATCCGCTCACGCCTGACCATCTCGCGCAGGGCGCGCTTCAGATCATGGTGAGCCTCCAGGAGCTCCTCGCTGAGATCGTGGGACTTCACGGCGTGAGCTTGCAGCCCGCAGCGGGCGCACAAGGCGAGTTCACCGGACTCATGATGATGCGCGCCTATCACATGAAGTCGGGGCGCAGTCCGCGCAAGATCCTCATCCCCGATAGCGCTCACGGTACGAATCCAGCGTCGTGTGCCCTGAACGGTTTCGACGCCGTTCCCTTCGCCACAGGCGAAAACGGGCTCGTTGACCCCGAAATGTTTGCGCGAGTGGTCGCCGGCGCCGGGGATGACGTCGCTGGGCTGATGCTGACGAATCCCAATACCCTCGGAATGTACGAAGCGGCCATGCCGCTCCTTTCCAAGATCATTCACGAGAAGGGTGGCCTCGTGTACGGCGATGGCGCCAACATGAACGCCATCCTGGGCAAGGCGCGCCCCGGAGATGCAGGCGTGGATGTGATGCAATTCAACCTGCACAAGACCTTCACCACTCCCCACGGCGGCGGAGGGCCTGGCTCGGGTCCCGTGGCTTTCGTCGAGAAGCTCGCCCCGTTTCAGCCTGGCCCGGTCGCACGCCGAGAGGGGGATGGCTATATCCTCGATAGTGACCGTCCGGACTCCGTGGGCCGCGTGCGGTCGTTCCAGGGAAACTTCGGGATGATGGTCCGCGCCTACACCTACATTCGTGAACTCGGCGCGCGAGGTCTCACGGAGGTGAGCGAAAGAGCGGTCCTCAACGCGAATTATCTTGCGGCTCGCGTGCGCGACATCTTTCCCCTCGGTTTCGAGACACAATCGCTGCATGAGGCGGTTTTCACGGACAAGAAGCTCGAGCAGAAGACGGGCATCAAGACGCTCGACGTCGCGAAACGCCTCATCGACTACGGTTTCCACCCACCAACCGTCTACTTCCCCCTGGTCGTGCGTGGTGCACTCATGATTGAGCCGACCGAGACCGAGACCCGACAGACGATCGATGCGTTCATCGACGCACTCGAGAACATCGCGCGCGAAGCAGAGGAGAACCCGGATCTCGTGCGCGGCGCGCCCCATTTGCCGCGGGTAAAGCGCTTGGACGAAGCTAGGGCCGCTCGCAAACCGCGGCTGCGCTGGACTCCCGTCGAGTCCGAGTCTTGACGGACGCGACAGCGGACCTCGGGGCGTGACGAAAGTCGCGCCCTTCTTCGTTTGGCCTGTTTCGTCACCCGCGTCGAGAGGGAAGGATTTGTGATTCTGTCTCGGAAAACGAAACAGGTTCGTGACGATTTTCGACCGTATCCAGCTGAAAACAACTGATAGCGCTTCCAACGAAGCCTTCACAAAGTTGCGCGATCCGGCGCGATGGCTCACGCTCAAATCTAGGTTGGCGTCGGTCTGCGTCGAGCGGTCCGGTCCCCCTCCAACCGTCGAGAAAGACCAAGAGTGAGTTCAGGCCGTCCCGCCCCCGATAGCATCGCGCCTCCCAGATATTGGGGGACGCGTGATCGCATCTTGGAACGCGTCCGAACCAAATCGTTTCGGTATGGGTTGCCGCTCGTCTTGATCGGGGCCGCAGCGCTCGGTATCGGAAAGTGGCGAAACAAGAAGCTCAGCCTGACCGAACCTTGGGGAGTTTCCACCGGTACCATCGCCGCGGCTGAAGGTAGGTCGGCGGCGGGGCAGCCATCGCCCGACCAGCTTCACCAGGCGGCGTTGGTTGCAGACGCGCGGGCCTGTCGCGCTACGATTGAGCACGCAAGGGCGGAGCCCGCGCTCCCTGGAGCACCCGAACTCGAGAGGAACCGCGCCCTGCTCTTGGCCCGCGCAAAAGCCGAACCGGTACTTTTCTTGGATGTCCCGAAGTACACGGGTGAAGTCAGCCCCGGAACCCAGGCGCGGCGGCAATCGCTTCTTACGACGAAGTATCCCCGTGATCTTTACTTGAAAACGATCGCGACTTTCCGAGACTTTCCCCAGCGGTTGCGGGATCTCGTTCTCCGTGACGGCTACATCTACACCGACGATCCGCGCGCCGCGAAGGTCCTGATCCGCGATCTCAAGCTCGACCTTCTCTTTCATGAGGACAAGGTCATGGTGCAGCGCGGCGCTCTCACCTTCAGCGCCGAGAAGGGCGAGGACGGACTCTTTTACGCGACTTCGGGACCCGACGAGGGGAAGCGCGCGCGACTTCTCCTATTCGATCGAGTCTGGCTACCAGGTCAGAAGCTGGGGCCCCCGGTGCATGTGGATGTGCGCGAGTTCGCCCGACGCGAGGGGATCGATGGGATCAGGGTGGAGCGGCTCACGGAGACCGGAATCGTCGCCGATGTGCGTTTCGAGAACACCTGGGTTCCCGCTTTCATCAAGCGTGAAGACGTTCGTCTGAAGCTCGGGTGTCTGGAAATAGATCCGGCTCGTGCGAGCGAAATCGGGGCCGTGCGGGATCGCGCGTACCGTCGCAATCTCGTGGTGAAAACCCTGCGCTCCGCCATCGCCCAACAGGTGGAGCTCGGACTTCCCTTCGACGAGCCGCGGACGGAGCGCGGACAGCAGGACGGAAAGCTCAGGGAGCGCTGGGAACACGCCTATTTCAATGGCCAAAAAGCCTACCGATTCAACGGCGATCTGTACCACGTCTACAGTCCGACCGGCGCACCCATGACGCCCCAAGTGTGCATCGACTTCGTGACGGAGACCCTCGAGCGGGCGAGCGGGATGCACTTCACTCCGGAGGGTGATGCTCCCAGAAAGGTGCTCGGTGACCTCGACTTCGATCAAATCCTCGGGTCGACACGTCGTCAGGAGCTGGCAATCCGGAACTTTGCTCGAGCAAACCCGGACAAGCTGTCCTTGATCGACTTTCGGATGAGCGACTGGGTGCGGTACGAGAAGATCGATCAGTTTTTCGATTTCGTCCAAGAGCACAAGGATGACATGCGCCCAGGCGATATCGTCATCATTCGAGGCCGGGCGGCGTGGGATCGGTACGAGGAGATCCACACCCACACGTTCTTCATCTACGAGGCCGATCCGGTTACCGGCATGCCCATGTTGCTCGCGGGGAACTCAGGAAAGCCCCGTATCGTGACCTGGGATAGCGAGATGATCCGCGCACCGAAGCGCAGCATCAGGCACCGCATTCGCCCGAATACGGAGTGGCTCTACGACCACGTCGTCATCGATCGGCCCGCGGAGGGGGAGCGTTGGGCGGCGTCACTCACCGTCACTGAAGACCGGGAATGAGTGAGCGATAAGCCACTAATTCGGAAGCTCTCGTGCCTCAGCCCATTTCAAACGCAGGTTCGGGCTTATCGCGCATGAGCCAGTAGATCCCGACGCCTAGGAGGCAGAGAAACCCCGCCGTGATAGGCATCGCCCGCACGGCCCAGGTGGTGTTCACCGCAGCCAACAGTCCGGTCAGGAACACCGCCAGCCCGTTGAGCGCTTTGACGACGAAGTTGTAGACGCCGAAATACACGCCGACCGACTTGTGTGTGCCGACATCAGCGCAGCGCGTGATCGCTTCCCCTTCGAGACCGAGAACGAAGGCGCATCCTGGGCCGGCGCAGGCGAAGACGATCATCGCCGTCGTCATTGGGGAGCCGATGATCCCTTTGCCGAGCAAACCTGCTCCCATGTACGCGGCGCTCAGCGCGAGCGTGCCGATGAGCGTGGCCTTTTCCCAACCGAACTTGCGCGCCATGCGCGGCACGAAGACGAACGTCGGAACGGCCGCGACCAGGAACGGCCCGAGAAGGAGCGCGACGTCCTTCTTCGTTCCGAGGAGGAGATCCGTTGCGATGAACGCGGCGGCTGTCGACATGACCGTGAGGGACATCTGCGCGCCAGCGAAAAGTACGATTACCGCTGCGAATCGCTTGTGCGTGAGTGTGGCGCGTAGCGCTTCCCAGATCCCAGGCATTTGCTCTAGTTTCGCGTTCGTCAGATCCTTGGGCGCGGCGAAGTACGGAAGCGCCATCAAGACCGTTCCGATGACGCAAAACAGCGTAACGCTCCCGAGGTACCCCAACTTGTCCACCAAGAGAGGGCTTCCGACGAATCCGATACCGGTTGCCAGCAAGATTCCGATCCCGAGGATGTTCGAGAGCGACGTGCGCGTTCTCGGATCGCCCTTCGAGTAGTCGTCGACGAGCGACCAGTAGGGAACCGCGTAAAGAGTGTAGCCGACGAAGAAGACGAACATCCCTCCGCCCATGAGGATCCACCTGAGAGCCGTGCTCATCTCGTGGCTGGGCGAGAAGATCATGAAGAGACCGATGGCCGGGATGAGGAACGAGACCCAAATCAGTGAGCGGCGCTGTTTCCCCGAACCGACCCAACGATCGGCAAGCGTGCCAGCCATCGGATCGGTGATCCCGTCGAAGATACGGAATCCAAACACCACCGCCCCGACGCTTCCCGCGACGAAGAGTGGTCCTAGGTCCGTGTCCTTCCCCGATTCCCCGAAGAAGACGACCCATTGAACGAAGAAGCGCATCAAGAGCATGATGCCAAGCTGACCCGCGCCGTATAAAATGAGAGATCCCGCTCGCATGGTCGCGGACTTTACCTCTTTTCGAGGGGTCAGGGACCCCTCCGTCGCCGGTGTGACGTTGCCGGGACCCGAGGTGCTGCTGCGAAGTCACCCCGTCCCCTGAAGCACGAGCCAACCCGGACCGCGGAGGGAGCGAAGAGGGGCCCCAAGACCCCCTGAAAGCTAAGCCCGAGGGATTTCGCGCGGCTGAACGAAAACGGCGATATCGGTTTCGTCGGCCTGCTCCGGCTCCCACGCAGGAAACGGGTCGGGCAGCTGGTGCCAGCCGACGGGCCCGATTTGCATCTCGGTGTCATCGAGAAGACAAGCATCGAGGCGGTCCCGGATCGCTTGGCGATCGAGATCGCGACCGATGATGACGAGCTCCTGACGACGGTCGCCATAGGGTCCCCGAAATTCGCCGCGGATCGCTTCGCGAATCGCGTCGTCCTCCGGCCACATGTCTTCCGGCACCGTGCTCCACCAGCGTCCGGCGCTTTGATGGCTGCACGAGCGCCCCGCCTGAGACCAGAGACCCGAATCGTTCATGCGGCTTGCTAGCCAAAACAGGCCCTTGCTCCGCATGACCCCTTCCCACGGTTCATGGAGGCACGTCCACAAGCGTTCAGGGTGAAACGGGCGGCGCGCGCGATAGATGAAGCTCGTGATCCCCAGGACGTCGTGGGAAGGCGGCTCGAGACTCTCGAAGGGCTCCGCCTGACTCGTTTCGTAGAGGCCCGTGTCCACGAAGTCGCGTACGTCCACCATACCGAACATAGTCGAGCTGATTTCCGCCTCGGGGTTGAGACAGGAGACGATCCGAGTGAGCTGCGCGAGTTCATCAGCCGAAACGAGGTCGGCCTTGTTGATGATCACCCGATTGGCAAACTCGATCTGCTCCGCCAAAAGATCAGCCAGGGTGCGATTGTCCAGCTCATCCATGGCCAGCCCCAGATCCTTGAGGTCCTGCGCTTTCTCCCAATCGTCCAGGAAATTGCGGGCATCCACCACGGTCACCATCGAGTCGATGTGTGCGACGCTGCTCAGCATGTCGCCCTGCGGGTCCTCTTGATCGAACGCCATCGCGACGGGAAGCGGTTCGGCTACGCCAGTCGCTTCGACGATGAGTTGGTCGAAGCGCCCCATCCGAGCCAGGCGCGAGACCTCTCGAACGAAGTCGTCGCGCAACGTACAACAGATGCATCCGTTGTGGAGCTCGACGAACCCCGAAGCGGGCGCCGAAATCGCGGTACGACCCGGGCTCAGCGCGATGGCGTCCATGTTGAGCTCAGCCATGTCGTTGACGAGAACCGCGAACTTTCGTCCGTCGGCATGGTTGAGAAGATGATTGATGATCGTGGTTTTCCCGGCCCCGAGAAACCCCGACAGCACAGTGACTGGAAGAGTCGGCATCTGTGTTCGTCACCAGGAGCGAAATGTCCCCAGCGATAGTTTCAGTCTATCACGCGATCGATCGCGTGCAATCCATGGCATTCGTTTGAGGCGGCCCCATCGACCGAGGGCTCGATTTCCTCGGATCATCCTCCCGAAAACCGAGAGCGCTCCTCACTTCAGCTCGTATGCGGATCCGTTGAACGCGTAGCGCCTCGTGCCCACGGTCGACCAGGGGAGAAGCAGGGGCTCGAGACCCCCAGCCGGGTGTCGATCTTCCGGAAACGGATAGGTTTTCTGGGTCCATCCGACCGCTCGCAAGGGGCGTAGCTCGAGCTCGGTACCTGTGCCACTCGGGATGAAGGCAACGGACGACATGATTCGATTGTCCTTCAGGGAGCGTGCCGTCTCTGCTGCAAAGATCCTGGTCAGGTTTTCGCCGATCACTTTGTAAACGAAAAGTGCTTGACGGCGCACGATGTCACCCCCGAGCGACTTGCTTGCCTGGGCGTCCAGCACCGCGTGCACGATGATCTCGGCTTTGCCATCGCCGATCAGATCCCGCGACGTCACCGACAGAATGTGCTCGGGCTCCTTCACGCCGATCGTGAGGTAGGTATAGCTCAGTCCCTTCTTGAATCCTTTGCCGAAAACGACCAGATCGCGCTCGTGGACCAGCACGCGTTCCATCTGCTTGTCTTCGACAACGTCCGTCACGAAGTCGAAAGAGGGCTTCTTGCCGCGCGAGACCCCGCGGTCCTGCTTGTAGAGGCCGTACACGCGCTCGAGCATTTCGTCGGCGCTCGGCGGGCGCGGGGGTGGAGGTGCGTCCGCCCGAGGAACCGAGGGAGAAGAGCCAGAGCTCGCGCTCATCTTCGGCTCCCAGGATTCTTCGTCGACTGCCGCAAGACCGTTGCCCTTCCAGGCAAAGGTGCGCGATTTGACCGATTGCCACGGGAGCAATGCAGAAGGGATGTCCTTTCCGATGGTGGGCTCCTGGAAGTTGCCAGGATCGAAGCCCTTCGACGAGCCCTGGGCGATGACGATCTTCGCCGTCTTCCCAGCACCCGAGATCTTGATCTCGTTGTCGATGCGTCCGTCGGGGGTCACGATGGCGAGTTCGTGCATGAAGACCTGAAGCGGCGCGCCGTCCTTCCCGATTTGAAGGACCTGGATCACTTCGCGATACTTGTCCGGTTTACCTAGCTTCTTCTGGATGACGATTTCGTCCTTGCCGTCCCCGTTGAAGTCGAGGAGCTCGAGTCGCGTGACTTGATCGGATTT
The DNA here is from genome assembly GCA_965652275.1 of uncultured Polyangiaceae bacterium. Lineage (GTDB taxonomy): Bacteria > Myxococcota_A > Polyangia > Polyangiales > Polyangiaceae > NIC37A-2. Next base: position 286,112 of record CBFGUR010000005.1, read on the forward strand.
CTCCACGTCGAGCTCGTTGAAGTAGAACTGCTTCCCGCCCTTGTAGCCCGGCCCGACGATGCTCAAGAAATGCCCGTAGAGGGCGACCTTCTCCGGTCCGCCTTTCCCAGTCAGATCTCCGTACGCCTCCCGCGCCGGGCGGAACCCGAGGCGTTTGGGTTCGAGGAGCGCCTGGGCCAAGCCGGTTTCGGGCTCGGTGGTGAGCGGCTGCATTCCGCTACCACTTCCCGAGCTCGTGGCCGTGATGCTTTGAATTCGGCCGACAGCGCTAGCGTCTTCGTAGCTGACCTTCCCGCGCATCCCGACGCGGATCGTGCGAGCGGCCGACAGCGCAGACCACGGAATTTGGGCCTCGATGGTCAGTCCCGTCGAAGTCGGGGCCTCGATGGCCTTGGCACCCGTGGCTTCGTTTCCATCGACCTTCACCACCGCGGCGCTCTTGCCCGGAACACCGGGGTAGACGTCGATGCGGTGGGCTTTGCCCGAGCCGCCGCGGGGCGACGGGAAGTACATCTCGAGGACGAGTCGGTCCTCACCCTTGTTTGCGCGCGACGTGCGGACGAGGTTCTTGTCGGACACCTTGCCGGCCAAATAGATGTACGTGTCGTCATAGCCGACGAGCGCGGAGTTCTGCGTCGCCGACCCGCTGCTCGTCTTCATCTTGGCGAACCCGCCGGGCCACTCGCGCAGCATTCCATCGATGCGGACCTTCGTACCGCTCATGGGTTCAGCGGCCAGGTAATCGGATGCCGCCGCGGAGCCTGAAAAAAGAGCTGCCGCAAGGGCGAGGGGAGTAACGAAGAGCGTACGGGAGAGTGGGTTGTTGGAGAGCATCGTGTGACTTCTTCTCGTGTGTGCCAGTGCCGTAGGGGCCGCAAGGGTAGGCGATCCTTCGGGGTATTTCGAGCCGCGCGACCGCCTGGCCCCGGGACGAGCCCAAGTGGCTGCAGTCGCGCCATAATCCCGCGTTCCGAGCGCAGCTTCCGCCGGTTTTCGGCCGCTGTTGACCGGCTCCGGCTCTCTGGTATTCCCCCTCATGCTTCAGCAAGGCCTCCGTGAGTGTTTGACTTTTGACGATGTCCTGCTGGTCCCGGCCGAGAGCAGCGTGCTCCCCGTGGACGTGGACGTCAGCACCCGCTTGACGCGCGGGATCCGCCTGAACATCCCGCTCGTGAGCGCTGCGATGGACAGCGTGACCGAGGCGCGGCTCGCGATCTGTATGGCGCGTCAGGGAGGGATCGGGTTCATCCACAAGAACCTCCCGATCGACGCGCAGGCGCGGGAGGTGCATGCGGTCAAACGTGCGGAGACGGGCGTCATCACCGATCCGGTCACCATCGAGCCCGAGAAGAGCCTTCGCGAGGCTCTGGACGCCATGCGTTCCCACAACGTCTCGGGCGTGCCCGTCGTGAAGGGCAATCGACCCGTCGGTATTCTCACTTCGCGCGACATTCGCTTCGAGGAGAACCTCGATCAGCCCGTCTCGGCACTGATGACGAAGGACCTGGTCACGGTGCGCGAGGGCGTGCCGACGGCCGAGGCTCGCGCTCTTCTCCATCAGCATCGCATCGAAAAGCTCCTCGTCGTCGAGGACGGGCGGCTCGTCGGTCTCATCACCATCAAGGACTTGATGGCCGCCGAACGCAACCCTCTTGCCGTCAAGGACGCGCGCGGTCGACTGCTCGTGGGCGCCGCGATTGGACCCGGCAGGGATCGCGATGCCCGAGCTGCAGCGCTCGTCGAAGCGGGGGTGGATGTGATCTGCATCGACACCGCCCACGGCCACCACGTCGACGTTCCGAACGCCGTCCGCAAGCTGCGGAAGGATTACCCGAATCTACAGATCGTGGCCGGTAACGTGGCGACGGCGGACGCTACCAAAGCGCTCATCGATGCTGGCGTCGACGCCGTCAAGGTGGGCATTGGGCCTGGGAGCATTTGTACGACGCGCGTCGTCGCTGGCGTCGGCGTGCCCCAAATCACCGCGATCAACGACTGTGCCACCGCAGCGGACAAAGCCGACATCCCCGTCATCGGCGACGGCGGTATCAAGTTCTCTGGCGAGATCGCCAAGGCGATCGCCGCTGGCGCCTCCTCCGTGATGATGGGATCGATGTTTGCGGGTACCGACGAGGCGCCGGGTGATCTCGTCCTTTACCAGGGCCGGAGCTACAAGGTGTACCGCGGCATGGGCAGCATCGGCGCCATGAAGAAGGGCAGCAAGGACCGCTACGGTCAGGCCGGCACCGCCGACGAGAAGCTCGTCCCAGAGGGCATCGAAGGGCGCGTTCCCCATCGTGGCAAGCTCGAGCGCATCCTCGCCCAGAACGTCGGCGGACTGCGCGCATCGATGGGGTACACGGGGTCCAAGGACATCGAGCACCTGCGCAAGAACGCTCAGTTCATCCGCATGACGGGCGCGGGCCTGCGCGAGAGCCACGTCCACGATGTGATCATCACCGAAGAAGCGCCGAACTATCACGTTTGACCAAGCAGGCCTGACGCGATCCGGACCGGCACGGATCTGATCCGGTCGGGGAGACCCCGATCCGGACACATGCGACCCGATCGGATCGCGCGTGAGACATCGAACTTGCCCCGAATTCCAGAGGCCAGATGGTGGGTCCAGGTGGGGTGCCCTCGAAATGAGATGCTCATCGAGTTGCGCTGCCGTCCTACTCTAGCCGCTCCGAATGTTGCACTCGCCGCCATGTCATCAACGGCAGTCGTTCGTGTTCGACGTAGGTCTTGGTGGCGCACCTCCGATGCACTCCTCACGGGCGAGTCGTGAGAGCGCATCGTTCGGCCGCCACTCCTTTCGACCGCCTCTCTACTCGGTGGCGTCGACGAACCCGATTCGAGGACGTCTCCTAATCCGTCGTCGCCGTTCGTCGTGGGTGCGACGAGACGGAGGATGCACGTAGCGGGGCCGAGGACTTCCGCGTTCAAGTGCGCTGCGCATCACCGGACCTTCCGCGCGCGTCTGAGGTCCTGCCTTGCGCTTCGGAGACATCGGCGTGCGCATCAACATTCTTGCGTGCGCGACATGGATTGAACCGTGCGCATCAACATTCTTGTCATGTGCATCAACAATGAACCGGTGCGCATCACGCGCACGGGTCACTCGGTGAAGCGCATGGCCATATGTTTGAAGCGCACGGCCATATGTTTGAAGCGCACGGGTCACTCGGTGAAGCGCATGGCCATACGTTTGAAGCGCACGGGCTACTCTGCGAAGCGCACGGGTCACTCGGTGAAGCGCATGGCCATACGTTTGAAGCGCACGGGCTACTCTGTGAAGCGCACGGGCTACTCTGTGAAGCGCACGGGCTACTCTATGAAGCGCACGGGCTACTCCGCCGCAGTCACGCAGGCTAGGGCGCGGGGAAGGTCACGGGAAGCTGCTACAGAGGCTTGGGTTCTCGACGAATTGTTCGAACTCGAGCTCTTCAATGAACAGCGGCTCACTGAAATCACCATTGAACATGGGACTAACGAAGGCCGTGAGATCGCCCTCACCACAGGCGCCATCCTGACTCACATCGATCCAGACGAGTACCGGGTGGGGATGGTCGGCGGAACCGTCGCTTCGTCCAGAGAGTGAGAAAGATCCGCCGGAGAGTTGACCGATTTGCGACCGTTGAGTCGCGGAAAGACCCACGATCGTCCCTTCGGGAAAGTCGAAGTCTCGACCATGGACGAGGACTTCATAGGGGACCTCCTCGAACAGGTAGTCGAGCATGCAGCCCTCGGCTGTGATGAAGCACAGGTGGTCAAACTCCAGACAGTATTCGAAGGCTTCACGCGCCACCGTGTTCCATCGATCGGCCCGCGCGAGGCATTCACCGGCCTCGCCGCAGACCATTGCACCCGCACAGCCGCTCTCCACCTGAGGGACGACGGCTTCGCAGGTCTCCGTGCAGAACGTCTCAGCTTCGCTCAGGCCTGCGCCACGGGTGCTCGTTGCACCACCGGTGGGTTCGAGCATCGTTCCTCCGGTCCCGACGAACCCACCACCAGTCGACGTTGCTCCACCGTCGTGGCTCCCTCCGCCCAGCGCACCCCCATCGGAGCCTCCGCTGTTTTGCGTGTCCTCTCCGTCGCCGGTGATGGTCCAGCCGCCGTCCGGGCTGAGCGTTTCCGAGCGCCCGCCGCAAGCAAGAAGCAAAAAAGGAATGAGGAGGAGAGCTGTCGTGCGCATGTGGTGTGAAAGAAAGAGAGAACGTCCAACTTTAGCAGTTTTTCGTCCGTCGATTCCAAAGGCGCGCCGAAGTTCGCGATCCCTCGGAGGGATCGCTTTTCGAGGGGGCGCGCCCAGTAGCGGAGCCGACCGCCCTCGCCCGCGGTTTTGCTTGCTAGCCGCTCGCTTCGGAGATTGCCGAACATGTTGTGTCGCGGAGTCTTCGCGTGCCGCTCCGCTGACTCCGTCCGCTTCGCGGTGCACTCGTCGCAACAGGGGGCCGAATCTCCTTCACTTCTTTGGTGACGACTGCTTCGCGCCTTGTGTCTTTTGGGGTCCTCGGCGCTTCGCGCCTGCGGCAGGGGCGGTCGGCACCTAGTTTCGCTTCGCGAAACGAGCGTGCTTAGGACCGCCGGCGACCCATAGAGAAGGGACGCCGGAACCGGAGCGGACGGAGTTCAGGAGTGGACGCAGTCCGTGGAGGTCGACGAGCGAAGTGAGGGGGGGGCTTTGAAAAGCCACCCCAAAGGCTCAGCGGAGGAGGCGGGATGATTCTCACTTCGTTCGATGGGACCCGGTCGGTTGCACCGTCGGTGCTCCCTCGGCGGCCACGAACCGGAACGGACGGAGTCCGTGGAGGTCGACGAGCGCAGCGAGTCCACCCGCGTCGAAGTGTGCTCGGGGGGCGCGTTTGGTTCAGCAGAACCCCCGGTGAGCTCGCTGTGCTCGCCGGGGCTCGTCAGTCGCGACGGGGCGCTCCTTCCTCGGCCACGAATCCCGCCTCGAGACGTTTGGGGCGCCGGGGCCCCAAACGCGACAAGAAAGGTCCGGAGCTGACATGCCGGTGGGAGAGCGCTGGGGCACCGGGCCCCAGCGCCAGCAAGAAGGATGGAGCTGGGCACAATGATGCTCGCCCAGAGAAAAACGCCCACCTCGTAGAGGTGCGTGGGCGTTTTTCGTAGGGCCGGGCGGCCCGGTGTCGTGTCGCGGAGCCGACCGCCCTCGCCCGAGACTTCACTCGCTGCGTCTCCGCTTCGGAGATTGCGGCCCCTGATCATGAGGGCCGAATCTCCTCCGCTCCTTTGGTGACGACTGCTTCGCTCCTTGTGTCTTTTGGGGTCCTCGGCGCTTCGCGCCTGCGGCAGGGGCGGGCGGCACGCAGTTTCGCATTGCGAAACGACCGCGCTCAGCACCGCCGGGTAGCAAGCCCCATTGCGACCCGCCGGAGCGCACGCGGTTTGAGGGGGAGGCTGACTCGCGCAGCTACGCTGCCCGCTGCGCGGGCTCGTCGACCTCCGTGCACTCCATCCAGCACGCTCTGAGGATTGTTTCCATGTTCGGAAGTTCCAGGAATTTTCTGCA
>CBFGUR010000006.1:0-260904 GCA_965652275.1 uncultured Polyangiaceae bacterium
ACCTCGTTACTCCCGCTGCTGCCGTGCTCCGACAGACTTATGGCTAATGATGAGGGCCCCTGCCCCCCTGCAAACAAAAGCAGCGACCCCGAGCGAGAGGCAGTTTCGCTCGGGGTCCAGGGCTTCCGGGAGGCGCCATTCCCCTCGCCATGCGGACCGCTTCGGAGATTGCGGCCCTTTCACGAAGTGAGGGCCGAATCTCCTCCGCTCCTTTGACTTGATTTGCTTCGCTGCATCCTGCTTGTTGGGGTCCTCGGACCTGCGGTCCTGCGGCTGCTTCCTCCCGGATCCCATTGCCACAAAAGCAGTGACCCCGAGCGAGAGGCAGTTTCGCTCGGGGTCCAGGGCTTCCGGGAGGCGCCATTCCCCTCGCCATGCGGACCGCTTCGGAGATTGCGGCCCTTTCACGAAGTGAGGGCCGAATCTCCTCCGCTCCTTTGACTTGATTTGCTTCGCTGCATCCTGCTTGTTGGGGTCCTCGGACCTGCGGTCCTGCGGCTGCTTCCTCCCGGATCCCATTGCCACAAAAGCAGTGACCCCGAGCGAGAGGCAGTTTCGCTCGGGGTCCAGGGCTTCCGGGAGGAAGCGTTCGTTAGGAATAAGTTAGGTCTTCAAGAAAGTGCGGACGCTCGGGTCCGGGAAACTACGCTTGCGAAGCGGCCCGTTTGGCCAAACTTCGTTGGCATTCGACTCGCTCGTGAGAGGGGCAACGTGGTCGCGCCCCCTCTACTAATCGTCGTAGTCGTCTTCGTCCTTCTCGGCGTCGAGGAGCGCCTGCTCGAAGGGATCGAGGTCGAAGTCGAGTTCCTTTCGGTCATCCTCCGCGTCGAGTTCGTCGATGCTCCATCCGGCGCGCATGCCGGGGCGCAGGGCCTCACGGTGAAACTCTGCAAAGGTTCGATAACCACGGGGGTTGGCCATATCGGGTCGTATCTCCTGGGAAATGGGGGGAATTTTGAAGAAAGAGGGCCCGCCCACGCCGTGGGGACGACTGGTGTCGTCCTCTGTACGTGTCGCACCTACATCTGCGTACATAGTAGGTGCGTGTGGTTCGGAGCCCAAACTTTTGACTGGGATGTTGTGCATTTCGATAGGCACATCAGGGGCCGCCCGGACCCCATCCCTTTCCCTTCAGGAGTCACTTCCCAGCTGTTTTTCCACAGCGTTGTCCACAGGAAGCGCGGCCTCGACGAAGGGCGGTGAAGTCGTTTAGGGTTGGCTCCCCAAAATGGCTCACGGACCAACGATCTACGCGGTTGCAAATCAGAAGGGCGGCGTCGGAAAGACGACGACTGCCGTGAACCTCGCTGCGAGTTTGGCAGCGGCGGAGAAGAAGACTCTGCTCGTGGATCTCGATCCTCAGGCGAACGCGTCCTCAGGTGTCGGGGTTGCTCCCGGAACTGCCGACCGAACGATTTACGATGCGCTCATCGGTGAGGCGACGCTCGACCAAGTCATCTGCACGACGGATATCGAAACGTTGGACGTAGCTCCGGCGAGTCAGGATTTGACAGCCGTCGAATACGAGCTGTTCGACGACGAACGCGGCACCCACCTCCGTTCGGTGCTCCGCTCCGAGTTCGGCCAGAAGTACGAGTACATCGTCATCGACTCCCCACCCTCTCTCGGCGTGCTCACGCTCAATGTACTCGGCGCCGCTGACAAGCTGATCATCCCGCTTCAGCCCGAGTATTATGCCCTGGAAGGCATCACCTACCTGATGGCCACGGTCGACCGCGTCCGCGCGGCGCTCAACCCGGATCTCAAAGTCGAGGGCATCGTACTTACGATGTGGGACGGTCGAAACAAGCTAGCGCACGAGGTCGCCGACCAGGTCCGTAAGCACTTCCGGGTGTTCGAGTCGATCATCCCGCGCAACGTGCGCCTGAGCGAAGCGCCCTCCCACGGCATCCCGGCCCTTCTCTACGATGTTCAGAGCAAGGGCGCGCAAGGTTATCTCACCCTAGCGCGGGAGGTGCTGGAGGGTGGCCCAAAAGTTAAGCGTGCGTCGGCGAACTCCGGCGCCCGACCCTCCTCTCACCTTCAGGCTGAAAGCGCATGAAGAGGTCACGAGGATTGGGGCGCGGACTCGACGCTCTACTTCCAGCATCCGCCCCCAAGCGACAAGCAACGCCCGCTGAGGCCGAAGAGCGCCAGAAGACGTACGGAAACGACAGCGTCTTCACCTGCCCACTCGAACGCATCGTTCCGCAAAAGGGACAGCCCCGCCAGCACTTCGACGAAGCGCGCCTGGAGGAGCTCGCTCAATCGATCAAGGAACACGGTCTACTCGAGCCGCTCGTCGTCCGTCGAAAGGGCAACGACCAGTTCGAATTGATCGCGGGTGAGCGGCGCTGGCGCGCCTGCCAACGAGCGGGCCTTCACGAAGCGCTGGTGGTGGTCCACGAGGTCACGCCGGTCAAAGCCTTCGAACTCGCAATCATCGAGAACGTCCAGCGCGAAGATCTCGATCCGATCGAGATGGCCGAAGCGCTCGGCCGCCTCGTTTCCGAACACGGCTACACCCAGGAAAAGCTCGCCGAACGGATCGGAAAGGACCGCTCGACGATTGCCAACTCGCTCCGCTTGCTCAAACTCCCCGAATCCATCCGCACGAAGGTGGTGACGGGTGAGCTCAGTGAAGGCCACGGTCGCACGCTTCTCGGCGTAGAAAACGAGAAGAAAATGGCCGAAATTGCCCAAAAGGTGATCAACGGTCGTCTCTCTGTCCGCCAGACGGAGCAACTCGTCCGCCAAGCAAAGGAGGCCGCTGGAGGAAAGTCGAGCGGCGGAGGCAAGAAGAAGTCCGCCAGCATTCGCGATCTCGAAAAGCGCCTCGAGCGCAAACTCGGAGCGCGCTGTGAAGTCATCGACCGGGACGGCAAGGGTGAAATCAAGATCCGCTACGGAAGCCTCGATGAGCTCGATCGCGTACTCGATTTGATCTTGTGAATCGCGAGGCGGGCTCGTCGCGGCGCGGTTACCTCGTGTCGTCGAAAAGAATGACCGTCAGCAGCACCGCAACGTCGGTCGACGTCGCACTCGGTGCGAGCCAAAGCTCCCCGGGTTGGTTCGAGTACACCTTCCGTACTCCGCCGCGCTCCTCGCCCGGCGTACCGAGCGCGTACCCTCTCAAAGGCCCCAGCATCCCACCGAATCGCTCGTGAAGGGAGCGCAAATAGCCTTCGGTGACCCCGCTCACCTGCCCCTCGTACCCACCTTCCGCACCGCTTTTGATGAGTACTTCGAATGGCGCCCCCGCCGAGCTCCCCTCACACTTGAACTGGTCGACGACTCCGGAGGAGAAAATCGAGCCCTCCTTGTTGATGTACTCGTAGCGGTCCTCGCACTGGATCTGGACGGCGTCTTTCCCGCCCTCCGACAGCACCGCATCGATCTCCCGAAGCTCCACGGTGTTCTCGCCGCGCGTCGTACTCGTCGTGTCCTCGCTCTGCTTCACCTTGGCCCGCAGCGAGTACGGTCCGGCAGTCGTCACAAAACGCTGAGAGAAGGCGCGCCCCTTCGTGCGCACCTCGTAACTCTTCGCGTCGTCGGCGACGAGGCGCGGCGGGAGCTGCATTCCCTGCGATTTGCACGCGACCCCAAACAAGCTCGCACCGAGGAAAATGGCGCCTCGAAGGACGTCGCTTGTCCGGCACTCTCGGCTGCGCACTCGAACCCCTTCGCTCGATGCCCTTATTGCCCGAGCTGCTTTTTCGCGGCGGCTCCGAATTCGTCGTCCTTTTGGGCAGCGGCCTCGAAATGCTTCTTGGCCTCGGCGCCCTTGCCCGACTTTTCGAGGACCATTCCCATGTACAGGTTGGCCATCGACGAGCCGGAATCCTTCGCGAGGGCGGCCTTCAAGTCCTTCGTCGCGCCGGGTACGTCCTTCTTGGTGAACTTGCAGCGAGCACGATGCACCAGGCCTTCGACCGATTCCTTACGGCTGAGCGCGGCGTTCCACATCTCGATGCACCCGTCGGGATCTTGCATCTTCAAGAAGAGCGACCCCATGTCGCCAAGCAGCTTCACGTCGTCGGTCTGAATCGATTTCAAAGCAGCCTTACCCTCGGCCTCTTTCCCTGCGACGAGGAGCGCTGTGGCGTGATTGAACTTGAAATCGACGTTTTCCGGCTCCGCCTTCACGAGCTCCGCGTAGGCAGTCACCGCCTCGGGCTTACCCATGTTCAGGAGAATCAGCGCCCGGTTCGCCTTGAGAGGCATGTCCTGAGGAACGAGTTCGAGGCCTTTTTCCGCCACCTCGAGCGCTTCTTCGTCACGCTGAAGGTCGGTCAAGAGAGCGCTCAGATTCACGCGCGCGTCGATCAACTTGGGATCGAGTTCGATCGCCTTCTCGTAGGCGGGGACGGCGGCGTCTACGTTGTCCACCTGCTCCTGAGCGACCGCCAGATAGAAGAAAGCCTGCGCGTCGTCGGGAGATTGTTCCGAAGCTTTCGTCAGAATCTCGACCGCTTTTTCGAACTCCCCAGCTTCAATCGCCTTTTTACCGTCGGCGACCTGGGCATTCGACGGCGCCTGCCCTTCTTCTTCCGGCTGCTCGAGAATGGCGATGTCATCCGGTTCGTTCGTCGTGGTTTGGCCGCCACCGCACGCAAGAACAAGGAATGAGAGCACAGAGGCCGCGCCGAATCGCATCGTCATTTTGGGGATCTCCTGAGGTCCCCAAAAGCGGGGACGGTTATTCTTCTTCTTTGGTCACGGCCCGGCGCAGGCGACTCTCGAGAGACTCCAGGCGATCCGCGTCCTCCAGCTTCTTACCGTCTCGGTCGCAAACATAAAAGACGTCCGCCACCGCGTTCCCCTCCGTGTTGATTTTTGCAACCGCAACGCTGAGCCCCTCGTCGCGGAGGGCCTTGGACAGCCGGTAGAGGAGCGCGTGCTGGTCCTCGGAAAGCACCTCGATGACCGTGTATCGGCTGGAGGAACGGTTGTCGAAATTGACGAAAACCGGCACATCCGGAGACGGGCGGTCCTTGAGCCTAGTCCCCTTGCGGCTCTCGATGAGCTCGTCCGGATCCACCTCTTCGGCGACCAGCTTCTCCAAGTCGGCACGCAACCGAGAGAGGACTCGTCTCACCCCCTGCACGTCGCGCCCGCCGCGCACCCAAAAGATGTCGATGACGCGCTGCCGCTGGTTGCGGTCGACCCACGAGTAGAGCTGCGCTCCGACCACACGCAGCTTGTTGGCGGCAATCGCGGCGGTAACGAGCTTGAGCGCGCCGGGCTTGTCGTCGACAAAGAAAGCAAGTTCCACGTACGGGCTGCGCTCTCCGATGATGTCGACGTACGCAACGTTGCCCTCCGACTTTTCGGCCGCGCGCGAGTGCTGAACGATCTCGCTCGGCTCGTTGGCGTACATGTAGCGGTTGGGAACCGTCGACAAGTAATGGTGCAGGAACTTCCGCTCCGATTCACTAGCCGCGAGCCGGAGGGTCGCCTTCCTCAGGGTGGCGGCGCGCTCCTCGGTGTAATTTGGCAGCCCCTCGAAGGAACGTCGCGTGCTCACGTAGAGCTCCTCGAGCATCCGCGACTTCCAATCGGTGAGAGCACTCGGGCTCGTCGTCGCCACGTCGCAGAGCGTCAGCAAATAGAGCTCTTTCAGACCTTCGGGGCCGTGCACCTCGCCGCGAAAATCCTCGATCGTGAGCGGGTCGTCGATGTCTCGGCGTGAAGCAACATGATACATCCGGAGGTGCTTGCGAATGAGATGTTGGATCTCGACGATGTCGTGCTCCTGCACCCCGAGACGCTCGAGGATCCCGCGCGCCAGCACTGCCCCCCGTTCGCCGTGGTCGCGCCCGCCGGTATCCTTACCGATGTCGTGCAGGAGCGTCGCCATGTACAGCACCTGGGGCCTGGCCATGTCCGCTGCGAGCCGCGAGGCGATCCGGTGTTCGTTCGAGAGCTCCCCACGCCGAAACTTCCGCAGCCGATCGACCGCCGCGATCGAGTGCACGTCCACGGTGTACACGTGGTAAATGTCGTGGTGCACACGCCCGACGACCGGACGAAACTCCGGAATCATCGCGAGCAGGAGGCCCACATCGTGGAACTCCGAGAGCGTCGAATTGCGCTTGAATTTGACGACGCGGGGCTGCCGGACGAGCCTCCGAAAAAGCGTGGCCGCCTCCGGATCGGCGCGCAACCGCTCACACACGGACTCGTCGTTCAGCGCCTGCACGATTTCCTCGCGAGTCATCCGATCGATCGGCAAATCGCGGTGTACGGCCTCCCAATACGCGCGCAAGGCGAGCACCGGCTGATCGACGATTTTCTCAGGCTCCGCCACCGCAACCGCATCGCCGAGCTTGAGGATCCCGCCACCGAGATCCGTCTCCTTGGGCTTTTTCTTGGGCGGTGGCTGCGCGCGGAGGATGAGCGATTCGCGCGTATTGGAGACGATGCGCGCGTGACGATAGTAGTCGCTCATCATCGCCTCACAGGCGGCCCCGCCCTTGCCGTACCCCATTTTCCCGGCCACGATTTCCTGGACCTCGAACCCGAGGCGCTCGGTGCGGCGCGGGCTGTTGAAGTGCAAGATATTGCGAACGCGGGCCAAAAACAGCGCCGCCGCTTTGATGTTCGCGAGCTCCTCGGGAACGAGCACCCCGAGCTCCACCAACTCATGGAGCGACTTCACCCGCCACCTGGCTCGGGCGGTCCAGTGGACGATGTCCAGATCCCGAAGGCCTCCTTGGCCGTTCTTCACGTCGGGTTCGAGCAGATACACAGAGTCGCCGAACCGGTCCCAGCGCTCGATCGCCTGCTGGCGTAAATCGTGGAGGAACCTGGGAAGGTTGCGCGGCGAGAAGATCGAATCGAAAGCCTTGTCCTGCAGCTTGTCGACCGGGCCCGAATCGCCGGCCAGCTGACGCCAATCCAAGAGCGTGGTGGCGGTGGCGAGATCCTTCTTGGCGAGGGACAGCGTGTCGCTCACGGTCACCACCTGGTGCCCGATCTGAAGTCCCGCGTCCCACAGCGGGTACAGCAGCGCTTCGGCAATCTCCGACGCTCTCTTCGGATTGTCGCAGAGCAATCTCACATCGAGGTCGCTGCGGTACCCGAGATTCGAGCGCCCGTAGCTCCCGACCGCGGCCAAAGACAGCGTCTTCCACGTGCGGTCGTTGCCCACCGTGCCGCGGAGCGCGCAAAACATCGAACTCAGAAGTCCATCGAACGCGCGCGACCAGCGTGCACTGGCCTCCGAGCCGGCCCGATCGTCCCCGGACTGAATCATCTCGGCGACGGCCGCCTGATGGCGCTCGACGAAGACCTTGATCTCCTTCCCGAGGGTCGGCGAATCGAGAACGACGGGCGGACGCGACGGGGGAGACGACTCAATCAGCTGCATGGACTGGCCATCGGTATAGCAGGTATCGGCTGGGTTGCAGGGGGTGCTCCCACCGTGTTTTGGGAATATTTTGGCGATCTTCCCCCAAATCTCGCTCCCCCATCGCCCTGCGCCAACCGAGGCACCTTGCGTCATGGTTCAACTCTCGCGGCAGTTCACTCAGCAGGAGACACCGCCGGCGCTTGGGCTTTCAGCCCCGCACTGGCGATGAGATCCCGATCGTGGTTTTCTTCGGGGTTCGGCGTGGTGAGAAGCTGATCTCCGTAAAAAATGCTGTTCGCGCCCGTGTACATGCACAGAAGCTGCGCTTCTTTCGTGAGCTCGGTGCGCCCAGCAGAAAGCCGCACCTTGGCTTTCGGCATCATCAGCCTTGCCAGAGCAATCATCCGCACGAGCTCATCCGCTTCGATCGGCGGCAAGTCTTCGAGCGGGGTGCCCTTCACGCGCACGAGCGCATTGACGGGAACGCTCTCCGGATGTGGATCGAGCTTGGCCAGCTCCACCAGCATCGTGCACCTGTCGTCGATGCTCTCCCCCATCCCGATGATGCCGCCCGAGCACACGGTGATGCCGGCGCTGCGCACGTTCTTGAGCGTATTCAGACGATCGTCGAACTGACGCGTGCTAATGATCTGCTTGTAAAAATCCCTCGAAGTGTCGAGGTTGTGATTGTACGCGTCGAGCCCGGCCTCCTTGAGGCGTCGAGCTTGGTCTTCGTTCAGCATCCCGAGAGTCACGCACGCTTCCAGGCCCATGCCCTTGACGCCACGGACCATCTCGATCACCCGATCGAACGCCGACCCGTCCTTCACCTCGCGCCAAGCCGCGCCCATGCAAAACCGAGTCGCGCCCGCTTCCTTCGATCGACGTGCGGCTTCGAGCACCTCGTCGACCTTGAGCATCTTCTCGCCCTTCACGGCTTGGTGGTGCGACGACTGAGGACAATACGAACAATTCTCTGGACAGCCACCCGTCTTGACACTGAGCAAAGTACAGAGCTGCACTTCGTCCTTCGGATGCTCGACGACGTGCACCGCGCGCGCCCGATCGATGAGCTCGAAGAGCGGTAGATCGTGAAGAGATCGCGCCTGCTCGAGCGTCCAATCGAAACGGACCCGACCGTCTTCGGAAGGAGCGGGGGCGGAAGCCTTGGCATCGGTCGTCACGGGCAGATTCATGGGGGGCCGGTCTAGCCTAAAGTTCAGGCCAAGGAAACTTCCGCGTTTGCGCCGGCCCCGGCCCGCGTTTGTCGAGTTTTTCGGAGATATTGCGTGGTTCAACCAAACCCGAGGCACGCGAGCGCAGAGCGCGAGGAGTGACGAGCGAAAATTCACTTCCCGCGAACGAGCTGGGCCTCGGCCTCTAGGACTTGAGCGCTGCCTTAGCAACGTCGACGCTGATCGTCCCAGCCTGTGCCAGCCGCCGAATCGACATCTCGAACGTCTGCATGCCGTACATGTCCGCGCCCTGGGTCATCAGCTCCTTGAGCGACGGATTGCCCACCGGGCGCTTGATGCTCTCCCTGACCGAGCCAGTCCCGACGAGGACCTCCGCGGCGAGCGCCATCCCCTGCCCGTCCGCGCGCGGAAAGAGGCGCTGGGCCATGATCCCCTGAATCGCATCCCCGAGCCGGTCACGCACATCCGCGCTGTCGTCCCCCATCAGCGCCATCACCCTGTTCATCGTGCGACTCACATCCGGCGTGTGCAAAGTCGAGAGCACGAGGTGCCCCGTCTCGGCCGCCTCGAGAGCAATGCGCATCGTCTCCTGATCGCGGATTTCGCCCACGTAGATGACGTCCGGATCCTGGCGGAGCGCGGCCCGCAGCGCGTGGGCGAAACTCTGCGTGTCGTGGCCGATCTCCCGCTGACTCACCGACGACTTTTCGTCCCGATGTACGAACTCGATCGGATCCTCGATCGTGACGATGTGGCGCGGCATGTTCTTGTTCATGTGGCTCACCATTGCGGCGAGCGTGCTGCTCTTGCCGTTCCCGGCCGCACCTACACAGAGCACGAGGCCGCGCTCTTTCTCCGTCAACTGCTTGCACACCGGAGGCGCACCGAGTGCATCCAAACTCGGCACGTTCTCGGGAATGACGCGCATCACAATCGCGAGACTCGCCCGCTGCCGGTAGATGTTCACGCGAAAGCGCCCGAGCCCCACCACCTCGTAAGCCGCGTCGTATTCTCGCAGCCCGTGAATGTCGTGCAGCATCTCCTCGTCGTAAATGACGTGTTCGGCAATCGCCTGGGTGTGCTCGGGCTGAAGCTCGTCGAGGCGAAAAAACACGAGATCCCCGCGCACCCTCGCGCCGGGCGGCTGGCCCACTTTCATGTGGATGTCGCGCGCGCCCGCAGCAATCGATTTTTTTAGAAGCTGGTGAAAGTACCCTTCGGATTTGTACGGGTTGTCACCCATCGAGCCGAGCATACCCCGAAACGCCCTCCGTCCGCAGACCTGCGCTGCGCTTCATCAAGCAGTCTCGCTGAGGACGAAGCGTGGTCGTCCCGCTTCCCGCTAGCCGTTTTCCGCTTCAGGGCGGGGTGAGGCGGCCCACGGCCGGGAGCCCTGCCCCTCATCCGTTCAGAATTTGTGCGCTAGAGCTTGCGTCCGGTCGCGCCACGTTGCTAAGTACCCGGCCCCTCCGCGAGGGAGGCCCCTCGAGGGCGCCCCCGTCGAAGGTCCCGAAGGTCAAATAGGCCCTCGGGAGCCCAGATAGCTCAGTCGGTAGAGCAGGGGATTGAAAATCCCCGTGTCGGCAGTTCGATTCTGTCTCTGGGCACTCGGTTTTCAGGGGGGCTTTCCAAGCCCCCCTTTCGCTTTCGGAAGTGTGGCCGAGCACGAAGCGCGGGCCCCACCGAAGCCGTGTGTTCATCGAATCCCCGACCCACGAGTGCAAAGCGGAGGGGACGAAGTCCCTGGAGCTGCACGAGCCAGTTCAGCGACTGAAGTTGATTCAGCGCTCTGCCCGGCAAGCGTCGAAGCACTCACTCGGTTCAGCGCTCCGCGCCTCAAACGTCATCGCGCTGCGCTCGTCGAACCCGGCCGGGCGGTATTCGTCGACTGAACGTGCGAACTCGACGCTCGGGGCCACCTACCGTTGAGCCATCCCCCCGAGCAGCTGGGGCGGTCCCCGATGCTCAATTGTTTAGATAATCTTGATAATAAGGACACTTTCACCCATATTATTAACCTCTCGTTAACGATACAGTGAGAAAACGCCCCTCCGGGACGCCACGGCTGAAGGGGGCGGTCAAGCGGGCAGTGGTGGAGGGCCCCCCAAAAAATCCCCCCGTGCCGCCTCGTGGGTTCGTGGCAAGTTCACCTGCGCCCCCCACACATCCAAATGATCCTACCTCGAAAAGGAGACGCGCGATGACGGATGACACTGCACTCTCACCCCACCTCGACCACCTCCCGCTCTTCCCTTTACCTGGCGCCACACTCTTCCCCCGGATGACGATGCCTCTGCATATTTTCGAGCCGCGCTACCGCGCGATGGTGCAGCAAGCGCGCAGCGGTCACATCCCGATTGCCATCGGGATGATCGAGCCGGGAAAGAAAAACCACGACACACCGGCGGTCTACGCGATCGCGGGAGCCGGGTTCATCGAAAAGCAACAAATGTTGCCCGATGGACGCTCCCTGATCGAGCTCGTCGGCGTCTCCCGAGTGCGCATCCTGGCGGAGAAGGAAACCTCCCTCCCTTACCGCGTGGTCCGTGCGGAACGTTTGGAGGACGCCCCCTGTGATCCGAAGGCTGCGTCGCGCGTCCTCAGTACGTTGAAAGGCGTGCTCTTCAGCCTGCAAACCGAACAACCCGAGGCCGCTTCAGCTTTCTTCAAGGCGATGGCGAGCCAGGAGGAAGTCGGGGCGATCGCGGACGCGATCGCGGCAGTGATCCAGACCGATCCGCTCGTCCAACAACAGTGGCTGGAACAACGCGACCCCGTCGCGCGCCTTTGCGCCATCACCGAATTGCTTGGGACGTTCCTCGCCCAAACTCACCTCGGGACAAGCCCCCTCAACTGAGCGACGAAGCGCGCTAGTTCACGGGCTGGTCCGCGTCGTTCCGGGATAGGATTTCGACGTTGCGCCAGTGCATGTCGAGGAAGGCGGGCTCCTTGGAAACGGCTTCTTTTGCGTCGCCTTCGAGCTTGCCCGCAAGAGCGTCTTTGGTCGAAAGCACACGTGCCTGGAACTCGAGCTCCTGGCCAGCGTCGATGTCGATCATTTCCTTTTGGGGGACGTCTTCGCGCACGAGGGCCAGCACTTCGGGACCGGCCGGACTCGCGAGATAAAAAGCCCTATCCGAAATCACGCGCGTGACGCGCGCCGTTCCTTTGACTTCCTTGCCCACGTGCTTCGCCCGGTCGCCCGTAAACTTCTCGTAGTCGATGAGGTTTGTCACGAGTGGATCCTGCTCGGGCGGGTCGAGCGACTTTTCCACGAGACTCGCGTCGAGATAGAAGCTGACGTCCGAGAGGCCTTCCGTCATCTCCGGGTCGATCTTCCACTGAGTTACCGCTTTTGAAGGAGTGGGCGCGGGCTGCACTGTGCCGAGAATGTCCACCCACTTCCCATCCAGGTTTTCGATGCTCTCCGGCGCGACGACGAACACCGGAGCCAGTGCCGTCCCCACCCATGCGGTATTGTTTTGCACTCGGCGCACTTTGACGCGCTCGATGGTGAGGGGTGTTCCGGCGAGACGTTCGGGCTCTGGCTCGAGCGTGATCGTGGCCAGACCGACCCGGACCCCCTTGGGATCCTTCTCGGACCAACGTCCGTCTTGCATGACACGTCGAACGGAATCAGCCACCAAGACCGGCTTGCTCTCGTAGTCCTCCACCTCGATCTCCAGATCGAGGTCCCATTCGAGTTCGCTCTCGATTTCAGCGCTCACGAACTTGCGCACGGTGCCCTGCACCACGACTTCGTCATCGTCAGCGAGGGGAGAGCCCCCGAACACCACTGGGGAGCGTGTCAGAACGAGAACACTGTCCTCGAAGATGAGATCCATCTCGTCTTCCAGTTCGAAGACACGCTTGCCTCGGATGTCGTCGACTTCTCCGTACAGCGTAACCTTCTTACCGAAGAACTCGTAAGGTTGGTCGGCGACGTTGTCCACCGTCTCCACGGGATCGGGGACGGGGTCTGGGCGATCGCAGCCGGCGGTGAGACCGGCCAGTAGGAAAGTGGTCCCGAACGAAATGCTGGTACGCGATGGTTTCATGCTCCAAGTGCGTGCAATGCGCGTGCCGAGGACACGGCTGCTCGTCATGCGATAGAGGCATTGATGTCATGAGGAGTGGAAGCGAGGTCATGCGAGCCTCGCGACGAATCGAGCAGATCGGGTTCACCGATATCGAGTGCGAGCGACGAAACGTCGTCGCTCGGGTGAGTGCGTCAGGCTGTGGCGAAACGCCTCACCTGTGCGCAATCGTCACACTCGCCACACAAGAACACGCTGCGGCGCTGGGCCGCGTCGTCGGCTCAACGACGAGCGACGCGATACCGCAACTGCACGAGCCCGCTCTCGAAGGCTTGATGATGGACCAGCTGGAGCGAGATGTCGCGACCGACATTGGGGGCGAGCGGTGTCCCCTCACCCAGGACCACGGGAATGACGGACACGGTTAGTTCGTCGACGAGATTGGCCTTGAGTGCCTGGGCGATGACCGTTCCGCCATCGACGTAGATACGCCGCGCCCCCTCGTCACTCAGGCGCTCCCACAGTTTCGTCAAATCCCCCGAAAAGAACGTCTCACCATGCCGACCGGATCGATCGGTGTCGCTCGTGACGACGACGGTGCGGAAGCTCGCGTACGGCCATTCATCGAAGCTGAGCGCCACATCGTAGGTCTTACGCCCCATGACGAGGGTATCGACTGAATCGTAGAACTCCCGGATCCCGTAGTCTTGGTCTTGTCGCTCCACTGCGGCGAGCCAGTCGATGCCGCCGTCCACTCGGGCGATGTAGCCATCGAGGCTCGAGGCAAGAAACACCGAGGAATGCGGGCGCGATGGGTGGTTACTCTGGGGGATTCGTGTCACGCAGCGGATGTATCGCCGCCTCGCCCGCCCGTCTTGGAAGAACCCGCAATCGGAAGTTCGAGGTACCGCTGCGGGGTGAGGCCGGTCAAATCTCGGAATTCGTTGCTTAAATGGGCTTGGTCGAAAAAGCCCGCCTCTTGCGCGAACTCGGCCCAATTCGCACCCGATCTCCCCTGAAGCGTACGGACGCAGTGCCGGAGCCGTGCGATTCGACGATAGGTCCGGGGCGTAATGCCGACATGTTCCCTAAAGAGCTGCTGGAGCCTTCTCTCTCCAACTCCAACCGTTTGGGCAACGTCTGCGATGCTCTGTTTTCCTGCTGACTCCTCGATGAGCTGCGCGGCATGATCCATTACGTGGGCGGCGGAAGTGGCATCACCGTGGTCCACCGAGAGCGCTCTTTCAATGAGGCGTATTCGAGCCCCACGGTCAGTCACCGCGACCAGACTACGCCACAGGCCCAGACCGGTTCCGCCCCATAACTCGTCGAGGTGAAGAACTCTTCCCGCAATTTCGCTGGCGGATACCCCGAGCAAACGACGAGTCGCGCTCGGCCGAAGAGAGAGCGAAATTCCCTCCATGCGTCCACCCAAAACCACGAGAGCAGGTCGCGCCCAGGCTCCGATGACTTGCACCACGTCTCCGGGCTGACGAGGAAACGCTAGCGTCGCTGGGTTCCCGAAGTTGAACACCAGTCGAATGCTTGCTTCGGGGACGACGCGCTCGACAGCAGTCTGTCCCGGTTCGAAGCGCTCCTCGTAGTAGAGCATGCTTCTCACCGCACCGCGGAGGGCATGGGGAACCGTGAGAAGCTCCGTCTTGCCGGCCGACGCCGTGAGGGCGGCCCGTTCAGCTGCTTGTGGGTCGACGAAGAGTCTTTCTTCCATGGGTGCGGCTAGCGTCCGACTGAGCCCGAGATTAGCTCCGTCGTGCAGCATGCGCACGTGAACCCCCAAGCCCCTACGGTTTGATTCGATAGCCGGTGCGGAAAATCACGAAGATGCCCGTGAGGCAGGCGACGCAGAACAAGCACGTCATGCCTAAGCTGATGCCTACGTCGACGTCGGACACCCCATAGAAGGCCCAGCGGAACCCGCTGACGAGGTACACGACGGGATTGAACAGAGTGATCTTCTGCCACACCGGGGGGAGCATGTTGATGGAGTAAAAGCTGCCGCCCAAGAAGGTAAGCGGCGTGACCACCAGGACAGGCACGATCTGAAGCTTTTCCCAGCCATCGGCCCAAACGCCGATGATGAAGCCGAACAAGCTGAAAGTCACCGCGGTCAGCACCAGGAAGGCCACCATCCAGACGGGGTGAAGCACTTCGTAGGCGACGAAGATCCGCGCCGTGGCCAGGATGAGCAGACCGAGGAGTACCGATTTCGTCGCCGCCGCCCCCACGTAACCGAGGAGGATTTCCGCAGCCGAAATGGGCGCCGACAAGATCTCGTAGATAGTTCCCGCGAACTTCGGCATGTAGATCCCGAACGAGGCGTTTTGGATGCTCTCGGTGAGGATCGACAGCATGACGAGGCCGGGGATGATGAACGCAGCGTAGCTGACTCCGTCGATCTCCTGCATTCGGCTCCCGATCGCCGATCCGAACACGATGAAATAGAGAGAAGTCGTGATCACCGGCGTGGCCACGCTCTGCATCAAGGTACGAAACCAGCGCGCCATCTCGAACTTGTAGATCGCGCGAACAGCGAAGAGGTTCACCGGCCGCCCTCCATTTTGGCGGGAGCGCGCTTCTCCTCGTGGACCAAGCTGACGAAGATATCCTCGAGCGAGCTCTCTCTCGTGTTCAAGTCGCGGCACGTGATGCCGGCGGAGTTCAGCTGCTGCAAGAGGCCAGCGATCCCCGTGCTCTCGGCGTGGGTGTCGAATGTGTACGTCAGACAATGGCCATCCGACGAGAGCTCGAGATTCCTGTGGGAAAGCTCGGCCGGGAGCTGTCTGAGCGGCTCTTGCAGGTGCAAAATGAGCTCCTTCTTGCCGAGCGATTTCATCAGCTCCGCCTTTTCCTGCACCAAGATGATGCGCCCGTGATTGATGACTCCGATCCGGTCCGCCATCTGCTCGGCTTCCTCGATGTAGTGCGTCGTCAGGATGATGGTCACCCCGGTTTCGCGGAGCTTCGACACGAGCGCCCACATCTCTCGGCGCAGTTCCACGTCGACGCCTGCTGTCGGTTCGTCGAGGAAGAGAATGCGCGGTTCATGCACGAGAGCTTTCGCAATCAGAACCCGACGCTTCATCCCACCGGAGAGAGTCATGATCTTCGACGCGCGTTTATCCCAAAGAGAGAGCTCGCGGAGCACCCTTTCGAGGATCGCATCGTTCTTCGGTTTACCGAACAGCCCGCGACTGAAGGCCACCGTGTCCCACACGGTCTCGAACATGTCTGTCGATAGTTCTTGCGGGACGAGGCCCACGAGGGATCGTGCCGCGCGAAAATCGCGCACCACGTCGTGGCCATCGACTAGAACGCGGCCTGTCGTCGGGTTGACCAAGCCACACGTCACACCGATGAGCGTCGTCTTGCCCGCGCCGTTCGGTCCGAGCAGAGCGAAGATCTCGCCCTCGAAGATCGTGAGGTTCACGTCGGAAAGCGCAACGAACCCGGAATCATACGTCTTCGATAAGCCGTCGACGTGGACGATCGGGGAGCGCTCCCTGATCGGTCTCTCGTCGACTTCGTCCTGATCGCGCATCGCGCGCGATCTACTCGGACTTTCCTGGTCGTCAAAGCTGCCGACGAGTCCCACGACAAGAAGGCGGTTCCCGCAACCAAGCGAGCGCTGTGCCCTGGGAGGATTTTTTCACCCCAACCGAAGCGCTCCTCATCTTATAAAGAACGAACGTTCACTCTGACTACCGCCCGCAGCAGGGCGAGCTAATGTATTGGCACTACAATTCTTTTTTCGGCTCTCAGCCTTGGTTGAGGTCGACCCCCCTGCTCCCCGGCGGGGAATATCTGCCGCTGCGCCTCGCATCGATGACCGTCCGCGTGGCACCCGGTGGCGGCGAAAATGAGTTCAAGCATGAATAGTGAAGCCAAGCTCAAGCGACGCGTTTTCTTGAAGGCGCTCGGTATCGGACTGACCGTGCCGATGGCCCTTCGGTTTTCGAACATGGCCCTGGCGCAGCCCACGCGCCCGAAGCGCCTCATTCTCTTCTATTTCCCACACGGTGTTCCGAACGAGCACATGGATATGGAGCCGTACTTGATGCCAAACAACGAATTGTTTGCAAGTTACGGAGCCGATCCCAATGCACCAGTCGGTGGAACGCACGTTGCGCCGGACTACACGCTGACGACCCGCAGCGGGTTCAACATCTTGGACCCCTTGGCGCCCTACCGGAGCCAGATGTCGGTGGTGCGCGGCCTGTATCAATCCGGCGAATTCGGCACGCACGACAGCATCGGCAACGTCCTCACCGGCGACGCCGTGCATCCGTCCCTCGACCAGTTCGTCGCCCAGGAGCAGGCGATGAAGAGCCTGTTCCTCGGTTCGGTCACGCGGGTCAACGCTGAGCTCGACACCACGAACGGCGTCCTATCCCGCAATGAGGCCGGGTGGCGCAACCCGAAGAACGACATCGTCGCGACCTACGACGAGCTGTTCTCGAACATTCAGGCGCCCGATCCGGGCAACGAGGTCACAGACGAAGCGGCGTTCCGGAGTCAGGCGCTCGACCTGACGATGGCGGAAATCACCGAAATGCGCCAAGCCGTAGCCGGTCTCACCCAAGAGGAGACCAAGCTTTCGGGTCACTTGGCTGCGCTCGAGAACATCAAGGCGCAGGGGCAGGGTCTCGGACAGGGCGATAGCGAATCCTGCCTCGCAGCCCCGGCTATCCCCTACCTCGACGAATTTCGCGCCGACAAGGCCGCCTACATGGCCAACGACGGCACCGAATGGTGGCAAGACGGCAGCCTGGTCTGGAAGCAGTCGGACGAGGCAGCGAAGACGAACTTCACCAAGATCGCCGAGGCGCAGGCTGAGCTCGCTGCTTACGCCGCCTTGTGCGGTCACGCCCAGGTCGTATGCATCCAGAACGGCTGGGCGAGCGCGGACTACCCCCTGCCCCAACTCCTCCCGCACCGACCGTCGGACTCCTACCACGTGCAGGTCTCTCATCAGAGCTTCACCGGCGATCTCACCTCGGCCCCGCGCATGGATTACGCCACTGTGCAGCAATGGTTCTTGGCGCGCGTCGCGCGGATGTGTGAGATCCTCAATCAGCCCGATCCCTTCGATCCAGATCACACGGCCCTCGAGAACAGCATCATCTACGCCTTCAGCGAAATCGGTGATGGAGACCTCCACACCAAGGCCCTCGCTCGCCAGTGGCGAGGCGGAGAACAAGACATCTTCGCCTACTACCCTGCGGTCATTCTGGGCGGCGGCGGTGGCTCGCTGGCCCCGGGTCGCCTGATCACGGTGGACAACCGCCCGATCGCGGACCTTCTGCTCACCCTTGCGCGGGCGATGGGTTCATCGACGAATTCCTTCAGCGGTCTTTCCACAGGCCCCATCCCGGAGCTCTTGGCATGAGGCGTTTCGATATGAAGCTTCCGCAAGCCGCGCTCGCGGCGCTGGTCGCAACGGGACTTGCTGCGTGCGTCGCACCAGCGACGGAGGATAATCCGGGCACGTCGACCGGCGGCACCGGAGCGGGACCTGGCTCTGGCGGCAGCAACGGTGGCGGAACCGGTGGCGGCGATCGCGATCCGGATGAGATCGATGTGGTTCTACCCAGCGAGTGCGACGGCTCGGCGCTCGGATCGCGTCTGCTTCGTCGACTCACGCGCATGGAGCTGCTCAACACCCACCAAGACGTGTTCGGCGCGGCGGCGAGCGCGGCGACTACGGACATGCCTGGAGACTCCGTCGCTCGGCTTCTACTCTCCAACGACGCCTCGATCTTGACCATGAATCAGGACGGGGCGCAGGCGTTGCTCGACCGCGCCGAGGAAATCGCCACAGCGGCGACCGAACCGACGGCCCTGGCCCAAACGTTGCCCTGCGCCGCGTCGAGCCCGGACGCTGCCTGCGCCACGACCTTCATTCAGGATTATGGCCAGCGGCTCTTCCGCCGCGCCCTGACGCAGGCCGATACGGATCGCTACCTGGGCATGTACAACAGCATTTCCGCTGCGTCCGATTTCCCCACCGCCATCAAGTGGGTGCTCGTGAGCCTCATTCAGTCTCCCTACACCGTCTATCGGTCCGAGCTGGGTGAAGGCGGAGGGCAGCTCCTCCCGCACGAGATCGCGTCGGCACTTTCGTACGACTACGCTGCAAGCCCGCCGAGCCCAGAGCTCATGGCCAAGGCGCTGGCCGGCGACCTCGATGATCCAGAAGTGCGCTATCAAGAAGCGTTGGCACTGCTCAACACTCCTCGGGGTAAGGAGGTCATCCGGCGCTTCTTCATCGAGTGGCTGCAGTACCGTGATGTGTTGACCGTCTCGCGCGCCGAAACGACGGCCGACTTCGAGGCTGCCCGACCCAAGATGGTGCTCGAAACCGAGGCGTTCCTCGACAAGCTGCTCTTCGAAAAGTCCGGCGGTCTCGCCGACTTGCTCACGGCAAACTACACGTTCGCCGATGCAGAGCTCGCTGCCTACTATGGCTTCACGGGCGGCGCAGGTGACTTCGCCGCGGGCACTGCGGCCGAGGTACCACGAGACTTCGGGCTCGGGGTCTTCGCTCAGGGGTCGGTCACTGCGACAATGTCGTCGATCACCGTCACCTCGCCGACGCGCCGTGGACTTCTTCTGCTCAGGCGCCTCTACTGCCGAGTGCCCGGTTTGCCGCAGGCCATCAACTTCGACTTGACCTCCGACGAGGTCGAGGGGAACACGACGCGCGAGCGGCTCGAGTCCTCACACCTCGATCCCGGCTGCGCGACGTGCCACCAAATCTTCGATCCGCTAGGTTTCGCTTTCGAGCACTTCGATCACGTGGGCCGTTACCGGACCGAAGAGGTCACGCCCGCCGGGAGCTTCCCCATCGACGCGACGGCCACCGTGGCCACGCTCGGGGGACTTGCGATCGACGGCCAAGACGAGCTCATGATGGGCTTGGTCGAGGACGAGCAGGTCCTGGGCTGCGTATCCGAGACGATGACCCGATACGTCTACGGCAGCGGCGGAACCTGTCGCGCTCCAGATGCGCAGAGCAAGGTCATGAGCGGCGAATCGACCATCGTCGAATTCTTGGCCGATCTAGCCCGCGCTCCGCATTTCGCCTCGCGCTGAGCCCGACCGATTGCACGACCGGGGAGCGTTGGGTGAGCCCGCTCCCGGTCTTCGCGTCGCCCGCCTGCTCCCCCTTTCTTCGACTCCCAAACTCGACTACTCGTTTCTTCTCGTGGAGCGAGGGCGGTTGAGTCAATGGATCTGCGGTCTTTTGCTCGCTTACCTCGGTGATGTCTCGCAGGCCCGAGCTGGAGACGAAGTCGTCCCAGGCGGCGAGTCGGTCGATTGGCTCGAATGGACGGCTGCCCCGGAGTGTCCCACCAAATCGGACATCGAGGCGAAGGTCGCCGGATGGTTGGGCGATCCTTTCGTACCTGAGCACGCCCTCGATGTTGCGGCGCGAGCCACCTTCCAAGACGGCCGCTGGGAGGTGGTGGTCGCGCTGACCTACAATGAAAAGGGCGGTTCTCGGCGGGTGGCAGTGAATACTTGCTCGGAGGCCGCGGATTTCGTCGCCGTGAGCGTCGCTCTCGCCATCGAGCCCAGCTTTTCCCCGCCCGATCGTGATTCCGTGGTGGGCGACGCCACTACCGACGCAAGCGCGCCCGAGGAAACCGAAGGGGAGGAACCCAACGGATCCGACCCGACGAGCGAGACGACGGGATCCCCCGCCGAAGGCGCTCCGCCGGCCTCCTCCCGAACGCGCAGCCTGCGCGGCGAAATCGGGGCCGCCACGCTGCTCAGCGCGCCCCCGTTCCCTCGCGCGCGCTGGGGCTTTCACGTGTGGGGGGGCCTGAGTGCTCGAGGGTGGCTCGCGCAGATCGGGTTCGCGGGCTTGCCGCCGTTCGAGTACCAATCGGACGCGGCCCTGCATCCCGTTCGCTTTTCCCTTTGGTACACCCAACTCCACGCGTGTCGCGACTTTTTGCCCGGAGCAGTCGGGCTGGCGCTCTGCGCAGGGGCGCAGCTGGGGTCCATCCAGGGGAGAGAGCGCACGCCGGGTGCGGGACTGGGCGGTTCCTCGCTGTGGACGGCCGCCTCTCTGGGCGGACAGCTTCGCGTTCCGCTCGGCCGAGTCAGTTGGTTTTACCTGGCCCCCGATTTTCTCATCCCGGTCAACAGTCCTACTTTCGTTCTATCAGGGGAAAACGAGCCGATTTTGTACGTTCCGGGTCCCGGACTACATGCAGCCGCCGGATTTCTCGTGAGCTACTGACGGATTCGCAGCGGAGCTGACACTCAAGATGGACCGGTGACCGATCTTTCTCCCAATGGGGCCCCCCTCCTCGAGCGGACGCTCGAGGGCCCTCATTCGGCCTCCTCTGATGACACGGAGGGCCGATTTCGCGCGATCTTCGACGAAAACGCCGACCGCGTTTGGCGCACCCTCATCAGTCTGGGCGTGAGCGAAGAGTCGGTCGACGATGCGCTTCAAGACGTCTTCCTCATCGTCCACCAAGAGCTCGCCACCTTCGAGGGACGCTCCCTCCTCAGCACTTGGATCTACTCGATCACGTACCGTGTCGCCCAAAACCATCGCCGCAAGAGCAACAGGCACCGCCACGATGAAGTCGACTCCAACGTGCGGAGCTCGACGCTCGATCCCCTGGAGCAAGTCAGTCAAAGCCAAGCAACCCGCTTCGTGGACCAGTTTTGCCGTAGCCTCGAAGCGAGCCAACGGGACGTGTTCGTTCTCTGCGTACTGGAAGAACACACGGCTCCTCAGGCTGCGGCTCTCCTCGGTGTCCCGCTCAACACGGTCTACTCGAGAATTCGGAACACCCGCGCGCGCTTTCGCGCCGAGCTGATGCGTCTTCGCGCCGAAGAAGGGGAAAGTGAACCATGAACATCGACGAGTTCGAACGATCCATCCTGGAGAGAGCTCGCTCCGAGCGCGTCTTGCCGACGGCTCGGCGAGAGGCACAGTGGGCAGCGATTGAATCTCGACGGCTCGCGGGCGACCTCCCGACACTCGACCAGAGCCCCGGCGGGGAAGAGCTAGCAGACTACGTCGCAGGCTCGCCCCCGTTGGGACCTTCGGGTCTGGGCGCGTGGAAAATGCTGGCGATCGGTTTGCTCGTGGGAGGCACTGGAGGCTACGTCCTAGGCGCGCACTTGGGGCGTGGTCCGACGACTGGGGGCACGGGCCCTACGCGCGCGCAGGCAGTTCTCGTCGAGGCAGCCCCCGCGAAAGTCGCAGTGGGGCCCGCGACGCAAGAGCTGACTCGGCTCACGAAGACGCACACCGCCCGCGAGACGAAGCAACGGACGAGCCCGACAAAGGACGATGCAGCACTGCGTCCGGGCGGCTCGAAACCGAAAGCGGTCCGTGCAGATGACACTCCAACAGAAGTGTCTCTCTACGAGGAGCTCTCGTACCTGAAGCGAGCCCAAGACGCTCTCGGTGCGGGCTCGCCAGAACTCGCTTATGGTCTGATGAAGACCTTGGAGGAGTCGCACCCGAGTGGCGCGCTTCTGGTCGAGCGGCGGGTCACGGAAATCCTGGCCTTGTGCGGCCTTCAGCGTCGCGACGAAGCCGCGCGCCTGGCTCGCGGGCTATTGAAAACGCCGGGCAGCGCCCCCTACAAACAACGCCTCGAGGGGAGTTGCGCCGTCGTCAGCGACGAGACTGGAGTCGACGGACTAGAGAGAAGACAGACGGATCCGTCGGGATCGAAACACGAATAGACAAGCCTGTGGTTGCACTCGGAGAGACGCTTCTCGCCCGAGTCGCTCCCCCTTTCGACTTCGACGAACGGAACGAATCAATGACTCACGGAAAACACACCATGACCAGGGCAACTCGCGCGCTCCCTCTCGCTGCGCTCTTGACGCCGATCTGGCTGCCTTCGGGGGGTTGCGGCGGTGAATCCCTCACCGTCGGTGAGGAAGCACCAGACGATCCAGCCGACCAGATGACGAACAATGAACAAGACCCTACGGGCTCCGGCGGAGCTGCAGGGCTTGGCTGCCACCGCGAGCAGTCGGGAACCGGCGCTACGCCGACGATCCCGGGCGAAACACCCGAGTATCCGGGTGGATGCACGGCCGACGACTCTTTCGTCTCCGAACTCGAGCGCGAGTGGAACACTGCCGAAAACGACTGGGGCGATCTCGTTGGCACCCAGTGGGAAGGTCACGTCGAGGGGGGGCCTACGATGCTGCTGGTTTTCGGCGCCGACGGAACCACCAACGCTCGTTTCGGCGAAGCCGAGTTGTTCGCCCCACCAACCGATCCGAACTTGGGATGGGCCTGCGACCCTGCGCTTCCCGACGGCCGCGGCTGTACGAACGGACTGCGAGAGGGACTGCTCTATCGCGCCGGTCTAGCCGACATCGGTCCAACGCGCGTGCGTTTTGCGCTCCAAGAACGACAACCTTGGGACGAATGGTGTAGTTTACAAGTGCCCGTGTGGGATCCTTTCGATGACGACTGCGCGTTTGGGCTCGTGGACCACAGGCAAACCGTTGACTATCAGAACTGCGCCTATCTGGGACCCGATGGGACCGAATGTCACCCTGTCGATTGCGGATGGCTCCACCTGGCAGCAGGCGCCACGTGTACCTGCAACGTCGATGGCTGCAGGGCCACCATCGGCGAACTCGGAGATCTCGGAGAGCTCGCATTCGACCTGACGCGCTCCATCGATGGGGAAGAACTCGAGGGCAGCTACACCCGGTCCGGCACTGATGCTCATCGAGTCATTCTGCGGCGGGCCGACTGAGACCCACTGAGACGCGGGGTCGGTGGCAGACCACCAAAAGCCCGTTAGACTTGCCATATGTTCTCCCGACTCACGTGGACTGAGCGTATCCAAGCTGCCCTGGGCCTCGCGATGGTCTGTCTCCTGATCTTCGCCACGAACCGATTGGACAACCGACACTTCGAACGCGTCCAAGGAACCCTGACGAGCATCTTCAAGGACCGGGTCGTGGCCCAAGACTTGATCCTCGATTTGAGTCGCGAGTTCCACACCAAGGAGCTGAGGCTCGCGACCGACTCGGAAGAGTGGCCTGCCCCGGAAGACCAGCGGATCGAAACGCTCCTCGGACGCTACGAAGCAACCAAGCTGACGAGAGAGGAGCACGAACTGTTCCAGCGCCTGAAGACCAACGTCGCGAAGGTCTCACGTCTGGAAGCGAGCGCCCCCTCCGAGACAACGGCGCAGGAGCTCGACACCGCCCTTGCCGCCGCAATCGAAGACCTGAACAAGCTCGCAAAGCTACAAGTCGACGAGAGTCGGCGCCTCACCCGCGACGCCCAGCTGTCCCTCGACTCCACACAGCTTCACTCGAAGATAGAAATCGCCACGCTCGTTATTCTCGGGCTTTTCATGCAGATCCTAATCCTGGTGAAGCCGTGGGAATGACGGTCACGGGTCACACACCCCAGCGTCGCCCGCGTCCTCTTCGCGGAAGAGGCGCCTGAAGAACGACGCTTCGTTCTACCTCGTGTGGAGCCAAGTCCTCCGCAGCGCGATCACCGACGAGAACCTTCTTGGCCTCTGCGGCTTCGAAAAGCGCTCCGGCGGTCCTCGCACCGGCGAGGCAATCGCGTCGACGATGGAGAAGGTTCCGCCGGCAACGCCTGTTGGGCAGCACCGTCGGGCGACCAAGCGTCGCGCGTAGGCCCTGGCGTTGAGTACGGCTTCGGTTCTGCGGTTCCCTCTGCCGCCCCATGAGCAAAGCCCCGGCATTTTATCAGGTAGTCATCGTCGTCGTGAAGCGTATCCTGAGATCATGCAGGGACGCGACACGATGAACCGAGCCATGGGTGCCTTCGCCCTCATTCTCCTGGTCGGCCTGGGCACGGGCTGCAAGAAGGACGAAGAGGAAGACAACCAGAAATGCGAGTCCGAGTGCGTCGGCGACTATGCCGATGGCA
This sequence comes from uncultured Polyangiaceae bacterium, assembly GCA_965652275.1. Lineage (GTDB taxonomy): Bacteria > Myxococcota_A > Polyangia > Polyangiales > Polyangiaceae > NIC37A-2. The sequence goes on from CBFGUR010000006.1 coordinate 24,526, forward strand.
TCGAATCGTGCACCGAGGACGCGACGGAATGCTTGGCAGGCTGCTCGGGACCGGACGACATCCCCTGTACCTGGGACTGTGAGGATCTCCAGGACGAATGCATGTTCAAGCTCACCATCTGCGCCAGTCGCTGCCCTTGCGCCAAGGACGTCGCCAGCTGCGCGCGAAGCTGCCCCGACTACGGCGCGTGCGAAGATGCATGTGCCGAGGACGATACCGCGTGCCAAAACGACTGTTTGACCGAGTTCACGAACTGCGCATCGGGCTGCGAGGAGGACTACACCGACTGCGCGGGTGAGGACTCGCCGTACTACTGTTTCACCACGGACTGTCAGCTCACCGCGTTCCAGTGCACCTCGATGTGCGAACAGCTCGCCTACTCTTCCCAAGACTTCACCGATTGCCGCGCCTCGTGTGCCGAACAAATCGCAGCTTGCGCGCGCGACTGCGAATAGACGGGGGGTCCGTTCCTACTTCCTCAATGTTGCGGCTGACACGTAAGACAGTCCGTCTGCGTCGGATCCTTGCAGGGAGCATCCGCACAGACACCGAGAGGCCCACCAGGGAGCTGGCAGCGCTCGAAACGCTTGGTGCACTCTTGCGTCGGTGGTGTGGACGCCTCGGGGCAGCCGCTCGAGAGGAGAGACGCGATCACGAGGAACGGCACACCAAGGAGGAGCGTTCGCTGTTCCCGCCCTCCTGTCGTCAAAACTCCACCACCTGCACGAAGAACGGTGAGGGGGTGATGTCTTGAGTGTTGGCGACGGTGAGCGAGCCGTTAGCCTGAATGTCGAAGACGGTGATATTTTGACTCTCACGGTTACCAACGACCAGAAATTCCCCTTGAGGATCCAGCGAAATCTTCCGCGGCGTCGTGCCTCCGCTGTCTACGTGGCCGATGAGTACCGCCGTTCCACTGCGCAGATCGAACGCGGCGACCGAGTTTTCGCCACCCCGGTTGCTGACGTACACGAAACTATCATCCTGCGTCACCACGACGTCAGCGCCCGTATCGACCGCAGGATTGGCGTTCATGGGGAGTCGACTCTCCGAGAAGTTGACCAACAGCTGCCCACCTGGCTGGACGTCGTAGCGGGTGAGCCACTCCGCCGTTTCGCTCACGACGTAGGGCCGATCCAGGGAGTCGTAAACGATGTGCCGCGGCGAGACCAGCGCCGTGGTCGCGGGCGTTCGCGGGGTCAAGAGTCCGGCGGCATAGGTAAAGCTCGAAAGAGTGTCGCTGCCCTTGTTCGCCACCAGCACGCGCCCTTGTGAGTCCATGGTGATGCAATGGGTCTCGCTCCCGGTGAGCTCCGTTTGTACGGGCGCCAGGGCAACGCCGCTATCGATGGGATAAACCTGCACCGAACCTTGGTTGTAGTTCGCCGCAAACAGGTAGTCTCCCTCCGGGGTCAGCTCTAGATACACCGGCTGACTGCTTCCGACCGGCATCCCCTGGCTGGTGAGTTCTCCCGTTTCTGGATTGATGGAGAAACTGAGCACTCCTCCGTTCTTCTCATCTCCAGAAAACAGCCTCTCGTTCTCGACGTCGATCGCCAAAAATGACGCCAGACCACCGGCGTCAATGGAGCTGACGAAGGACAGGACTCGACTTGCACGGTCCATCTCGAACACGGTGATCATGCCGGGTTCGGCATCCCCCCAGTCTCCACTTCCTACGTAAACGTACGTCTTCTTCATGTCGCTGGGCCCTCCTCCGCTGCCTGCGGTACCACCCGAACCGTCCCCTCCGCTACCGGAAGCTAAAGTGCCGCCCCCGCCACTGGGCGACATTCCACCGGCTCCACCGGCTCCACCGGCTCCAGCGCCGCCACTCGCATCACCATCTCCGTCTCCATCCCCTGCAGAGTCACCGTCACCATCGCCGGAAGCCGACTCATCGGACTCGGAGCAGGCGGAGAGCAGCATTGCAGGAACCACGAGCACGAGAGCTACTCGAGAGGGCACAACTTGACGAAGCATGGCGGTCAACATGCTACGGGGCCAAAGCGACAGCAAGGCACCGGACGTCGCCGCCGCCCGGGTCGCACTTCTCCCCTTGCCTTCTCGTCGTCCACCCGATAACACTGAACCATATGGTTCAGTTTGAGCAAACTCGCTTGGACGCCTCTTTTTCCGCTCTTTCGGATGCGACGCGGCGAGGCGTTTTGGAGCAGCTCGGGCGGAGAGAGGCCTCGATCACCGAGCTGGCCGACGAGTTTCACATGACCCTGACGGGCATGAAGAAGCACGTCGGCGTCTTGGAGCAGGCTGGGCTCGTCACCACGGAGAAGGTCGGTCGCGTGCGGAAGTGCAAGCTCGGGCCGCTTCGGCTCGACGACGAGACGGCGTGGATCGATAGGTACCGCCGTCTCTGGGACGCCCGCTTCGACGAACTGGACAGGATTGTTGGACAGCTGAAACGCAAGGAGAAGACAGATGGTCGAAGCCGACAGTGAATCCCCCCCCGAGAAGAACGCGACGACGGTCGAGCGGACATCCGAGCGTGAGGTCGTCGTCACGCGCGTCTTCGATGCCCCGGCTCGGATCGTGTTCGAGGCTTGGACGACGCCCGAGCTCTTCCAGAGATGGTGGGCCCCGAGATCGATGGGCATGTCCCTCGTGTCCTGCGAGATGGACGTTCGGACTGGGGGCAGGTACTGCCTCGCCTACGCCGTCGATGGCTCGGAACCTGCGAAGTTCTACGGCAAGTATCTCGAGGTGATCCCGCCTCGTCGCATCGTCTGGACCAACGACGAGGGCGAGCAAGGGGCCATCACCACGGTCACCTTCGAGGAAAAGGACGGCAAGACCCTGCTGACCCTCCACGAACTCTACCCCTCGAAGGAGGCCTTCGAGGCGGAGCATGGAATGGAAGAGGCGCTCCCCGAGACTTTCGGACAGCTGGACGAGCTACTCGCGACGTTGCCCGCAAGCTGAGCAAATGAGAGCGCTCCTCGCGTTCTGCAAAAGAAAACCGGCCAAACGCTGTCTATAGTCAAACGGACATGACCACCCGGCCGCAACTTCCCCTCTTTCCCTTCGCCTCCACCCTAGTTCTCGCCCTCGCTACGACGACCGCTTGCGGAAAGGATCAGCGCCCCCTGCCCGAGGCCGAGCCAGCTCAAGAACAAAGCGGCGACGGCGACGGCGACGACGCGCAGGAGGAGTACATGGGGTCGGCCGTGGTCATCCCAGCGACCATCGAGGCGGAGGCCTTCGTCGCCGCAAACGAGCTCGACCGGTCCTGGGATGAGCAGGACGAGACCTGCACGAATCCCGCATCCCCCGGCACCGACATCCTAGAAGCGGAGGACGGTGGGTGCGTGATCGGCTACACGCAGCAAGGCGAGTACCTCGAATACGACATCTACGTCCCCCAAACCGGGAGCTACGATCTGTCGCTGCTCGTCGGGACGGGAATGTCGGCTACGCTCGACGTGAGCGTCGACGAAGAGCTCCGCGGTTCGGTCGTCGTACCGCTCACCTCGTGGACGGAGTACGTCGAGGTGCCGCTCGCAGGCATCAATCTCACCCAGGGAGAGCACCGGCTGCGCATCACGATCGCCTCCGGCGCAGCGAATTTCGATCGCTTCACGATCCTTGATGCGGGCGACTGCATCAGCAGTTGCAGCGAGCAAGAGTGCGGGATGGATCAATGCGGCAACTCGTGTGGTTCCTGCGCAGGCGACGAAACCTGCACCGAGGACTTCCAATGTCTCGACCCGGGAGAATGCCTAGCGACGTGCGGCGAAAAGCTGTGCGGCCAGAACGCCTGTGGCACTTCCTGTGGAACGTGCGAGGGACAGCTGGTCTGTACGCCCACGGGCGCGTGTTGGGACGGCAGCGTCACCCCGATCGCTCGCCATGGGCAGCTGTCGGTCAGCGGCAACAAGATCGTCGACGAGAACGGCGAGGTTACTCAGCTCAAGGGCGTCAGCACCCAATGGCTGAACTGGGAGCAGGCTTATTCCACGAGCAAGAGCGCTATGCTGTGGATGCGCGACAACTGGGCCCTGAGCTTGTTCCGTCTCGCCAACGGAGTGGAAAACAATGGTGGCTACCTCGAGGTACCAGCCGAGCGCCTCGAGATGGTCGAGCAGATCATCGAAAACGCCATCGAAAACGAGGTCTACGTGATCGTCGATTGGCACACACACGAGCCGGAACACGTAGACGAGGCGAAGGCGTTCTTTGCCCACATCGCGAGCACCTACGGTGACGAGCCCAACATCATCTACGAGATCTTCAACGAGCCTCTTCAGCTCGACTGGTCCACCGAGCTCAAGCCGTACCACGAAGAGGTCATCGCCGAGATCCGCGCGCACGATCCAGACAACCTGATCGTCGCCGGCACTCCACAGTGGGACCAGAGGCCCGACGCCGCAATCGGCGATCCGCTCGACGACCCCAATGTCGTTTACACGCTCCACTTTTATGCGTGCACACACACCGACGGCATCCGCGCAAACGGCACCGCAGCCCTCGAGGCGGGGCTTCCGCTCATGGTCACCGAGTGGGGGGCGACGCACGCCGACGGAGGAACCCCGAACAACCCCGGAGTCTGCGAAAGCAGCGCACGCGAGTGGCACGACTGGATGGAGGAAAACGACATCAGCTGGGCCGCCTGGAAGATGACTTCAGACGTGGACGCCTCGGCATTCCTCGTCCCCAGCGCTTCCCTGGACGGCGGATGGGGAGCAGACGATCTCAAAGGCCACGGTTACCTGATCCACGAATTCATGATGGACGAGCGCTAATCCGCCGGGACAGCCCGCATCAGCTCGGGCCGAGATCTTGCAATCGACATCACTCGAGCGCCCGCCTTCTGGCTGGCTCGAAGGACACCCGACCCACTCCACAAAGGGGGAGAGAGCCCGCACCAAAACCGTCCGCATCCCCCAAAACGTCCCTTTTCGAGCCTCGTCCCCCAGCCAGCCACGATAACCCGAGGGCATGCGCCCGTAAGTCGTGGATCCGGCAGGCGAGCCCTCCCAAAACGAGGAGTAGTCACGGTCCTCCGGAGATGGTTTCATGCACGAGGGTAGACTGTGCGGTGCATGCGACGACGAGCAGAGTGGTGCGCCACGCGACTGGCGCTCCTGCTCGCGTCCGGAGCTTCGTCGGCGTTGGCGCTCTCGACCTCCGCCCCACCGGTTATTGACGCGAACGAGGGCGGAGCTCCGGCTCCCGAGTCGAGCAGAGAGAGCGAAGGCGGGGGGGACGAGCCCTGGTATCGCTATTGGGAAGAACAACGTCCCCGCGTGTTCTTGGGTGGCAACGTCGCGGTCGGCGCATTCAATCAGGCTTCGCTGCAGTTGGGATACGGTCGACCACAGTGGATCTGGGGCGCTCTTCAGCTCCAGGGAGCTTCGACCACGGAATTCGGCGCGCTTCTCACGAACCTGCGATTCGACGGGATCTTGTTGAACGCACAGCTCGGCGTTCGACGCACCTGGGCATACGAGCGCCGGCGACCGAGACGCTCGAGCTCCTATTCCGCGTTCGGCGATTCCTCCGATCCGCGCAATCACTACTCGAGTCTGGACACCTGGCTTTGGGGCTACGTACCGCTCGGCGCCGTGCTGGGTTACTGGGAGGTTTCGGGGATCTGGGTGTTCGGTGATTTCTCGGAACACGCGATATTCAGTGAATACCATCGCTTCACCCTGAACGAGCAGCTCTCGCTCATGCCCCGCGCGACCATCTGGATCAAGCTTCATGGTGAGCGGATCTTGGTGGGTCCGGCCGCGGACGTGGTGCTGAGTCCGACGCGTCCCGCGCTGGTGCGGATCGGTGCCAGCTTCATTTGGCAATTCACCCCCCACCTGTCACTGAGTGCGCTAGCATCCGTGCCCGCTTTCACCCCGGATGACTATGACCTATGCACGCAGAGCTGGGGGATCTTTCGATTGACCTACGCCTTTGCTACCGGTGAACCGAGGCCTGGCCTGTGAGTATTTTCGACTACAGGCATGAAGTCTGGTGGTTCGGCCTCGCGCTCTTGGTGCCGCTCGGGCTAGCCGTCCGCATTCTCAACAATCCCACTTCGAAGGCGGAACGCAGTTTCGGGTGGATGCTCCTGGCCGAGTGCGCGTGGATTTTCGGGCAGGCGGCGGAGGTCTCGCTGTCATCCAGAGAGGCCAAGCTGTTTGCAGATGGGTTCCAGTACTTGCCCATGTGCATGACGGCGCTCCTGCAACTCGAATTTGCCCACGGCTATTCGGGCCGCAGGATGCCTGCCGGGCTGCGCTTGAGCTTTCTCGCGGTGTGCGGACCGCTGTGTTTGCTCTTCCTCACCGCGCCTCTGCACGAACTCGTCCGGACGGACGCTCACATCATCGTCGATGAGCCGTTCAATGCACTGCATTACGACTTTCAGCTTGGCGACAACCTCTTGATCGTGGTCAGCTTGGTCGCCGCTCTTTATGCGCTCGGGCTCATCATTGGATACATCTCCCGGGTCGATCCGCTGCACGCAACGAGCAGCATCCCGGTCGCGGTTGGTCTGACGGCGCCCATCCTCTTGTCTTACGCCTTCTCGCTCACCGAGCTGCGCGTGCTCGGCCAGCGCGACTTGTCGTTCGTTTTCTTTGGGATTGGCGGGCTCGGAGTGCTGTGGGGCACTCGCCATCGTCGCGCCATCGTGACCATTCCGGTAGCTCGCGATCGGATCTTCGACAGCTTCCCGGACGCGGCCATCGCTGTGAGCGATTCGGGTAGCATCATCGAGCTCAACGCGGCTGCGGCGAAGCTCCTGGGCTTCCCACGGCCAAATCAGGCGATCGGAGCTCAGCTGGGCGAAGTCGAATGCGGGACTGCCATCGTCCAGGCTGCGTCGGGCTCGGGAGTGTTCGGCCCCGATGCCGAGGGTCGCTACCGCGAGGTTCTCAAGCAGGTCGTCGAGGACTTGAACGTGACCTTGCTGGTGGTGAGGGACGTGACGGAGCGCGAACGCGCGCGTCGACTGCTCGAGGAGAATCAGGAAACGTTACAGAGAAAATTCCGGGCCGTGTTCGAAAACACGGTGCAGCTGACGGGCGTCCTCGACACGGAAGGACGGGTCCTCGAGGCCAACCGCGCCGCGCTAGAGCTCGTAGACACGAGCGTGGATGAGGTGGTCGGGCAGCCATTTTGGCACACCAAGTGGTGGAGCCACTCCTCCGACCTTCAGAGGGAGATCGAGCGGGCCGTCGGCCGAGCGCGACGTGGTGAGACCGTGCGCTTCGAAGCAACGCACCCGGATGCGCGAGGAGGCCTCAGACAGGTCGATTTCAGCCTCAAGCCGCTGCTCTCGGACGACGGCGAAGTGACGATGTTGATCGCCGAGGGGCGAGACATCACCGATCTTCGCCAGACCGAGGAAAAACTCCAGCAGGCCCAGAAGATGGAGTCTCTCGGCCGTCTTGCCGGGGGCGTAGCCCACGACTTCAACAACCTTCTCACCGTGATGTCGGGGAACTTGTCGATCGTAGTGGATACTACGACCGATCCCGGCGCCCACGAAGCTCTCGACCAGGTCGAGCAAGCTATCGACAGCGCCGCATCTCTCACGTATCAGCTGCTCGCGTTCGGCCGAAAGAGCCTCGTCATGCCCCGTTCTCTGGATGTAAAAGAGCACCTGGAGCAGCAAGTCAGCATGCTCAGGCGCATCATCCCGGAAAACATCACCATCGAAAGCTCGGTGTCGACGGAAACGGAGGCCATCTTTTTCGACCCCGCGCAGCTTCAGCAAATCATCTTGAACCTCGCCGTCAACGCAAAGCACGCCATGCCCGACGGAGGGAAGCTCAGCTTCCATTGTGCGCCCGATCCAAGCGGGTCCTTCGTGAAGCTCGAGGTGAGCGACACGGGCACTGGCATGGATCCGGCCCACCTCGCCCACATCTTCGAACCGTTTTTTACCACCAAATCCGTTGGCAACGGGACCGGCCTCGGTCTTTCGATGGTGTATGGAGCCCTCAAGCAGCAAGGGGGACGCATCGAGGTTTCCAGCGAGCTGGGGCGCGGATCCTGCTTCACTCTCTACTTCCCCTTGGCCAAAGTGCAGCCTCAGCGAGTGGGTCCAGACTCTGCAAGAGTACCTTCGCCGGGGACCGATTGGTCTGTCTACGTGGTCGAGGACGAAGAGGCTCTGCGGACGACCATTTCTCGACTTCTTTCGAGAAGTGGGTTCAAGGAACGCACTTTCGCTTCGGGCAAGGACCTGCTGAGTGCCTTCGCCGCACTACCGGAGCCCGATCTCCTCATCACCGATGCGGTCATGCCGGAGATGTCCGGTTACGACTTACTCGAGGCGGTTCGCGCTCGTTGGCCCAATGTCGCCACCCTCGTGATGTCGGGCTACTCCGAGGACCAGCGCTTGAAAGAAGCAGTTTCGCTCGGGGTGAACTTCATTCCCAAGCCATTCACGAGGAAACAGCTCATCGAGGCGATGCAGAGCGCCGTCGAGACGCGGAGCGAGAACGCGAGAGCCTACAAGGGCGTCAAGTGAGCGGTGGCGCCCTCAGGCTATCCCACGAGCAACGACTCGCCGTCGACGTCGAATCGGCGCCCCGGGGTTTTGGACGGCCGGCGCCTTGGTTTCGACGTGGAGCTGACTCCCCTCATCCCGCACGTCGCTCTTCACCTCACGCGGTGAGTGGATCACGTGGTGCACGAAGGCGAGCTTGTCCTTCACCTTGGCAGAAACCGTGAATGGATACGCATCGGCGAGCCCCATGCTTCTGTTCAGTCCGTTGATGGCGAGAGTGACGGGGATCCAGGCTTCGAATAGAGCCTCGAAGTTGTTGAGGTCGACGCGGTTCACTTTGACCTTCTCCCCGTCAGCCGGATGCGTCACGGAGATCCCGTAGCTTTGCGCGGTCTCCAGCGTATCCACCATGTGAAGATAGTGTGCCCAAGTCTCCGCCCAGTCCTCCCAGGGATGCATGGTGGCGTAAGCGCTGATGTAGTTTTCCTCGAAATTCTCGGGCGGGCCGCTCTCGTAGTGACGCTTCAGCGCATCCTGATACGGCGCGCGTTCGTCTCCGAATAGAGACCGGAACGGCTCGAGATGTGGAGAACCGAAGACGAGCCGATCGAAGTAATAATGCCCGATCTCGTGCCGGAAGTGCCCTAGTGGTGTGCGGTAGAGCTCCCCCATCTCCGAGCGCTGCTTTTCGCGATACGAATCGTCGGCTTCGGCGATGTTGATGGTGATGGTGCCCTGGTCGTGCCCGGTCATCACGGGTGCTTCCGGGGTCCCCTGCAGCAGTCGAAACCGCAGCCCGTTTTCCTTTTCTGCGAATGACTCGATGGGAAGTCCCAGGCTCTGCAAGCTATAGAGCATGCGGCGTTTCGCCCGCTCCAGCTCGATCCAAGCCGCTTGGTTTTCGGGCACGGAAAGATCCGGAATGTCTGTCGTCAGCCGGCAGGACGGGCAAAACTCCTCCTTCTCGTCGACCGAAACGATCCAGTTGCACGAATTGCGTTCGAAGTTCTTGCAGCGCCGCAGCGTACCCCACGACGACGGACCACCGATGGCTCCCCATTTGCCGTCTCCCTGATTCTCCAGAGCAACGAGCGACTGCTCTTCGAAGAGAAACCCGAGATCCGAGTCACACTCATTGCACCGAAAGTTCTCGAAGTAGATTTGGTTCCGGCAAACCGGGCAGGTAAACAGATTCATTGCATCCTCGACTCCCGAGCCAAAAGCAAACGAGGTGCCACATCCCAGCGCCCCCAGACCCCCCATTTCCCACGCAATTTCGGGCCCGGAGCCAACCCGACCGGGGGCTCATCTGTGGCATTATGCCACACCACCGCGCACCCCTGAGGCGCCGGGCCACACCTTGCCCAACCCTCGATCCGACGCCGATCAAACGGCGACGAGAAGACGCGTGGTCCGTCGTCCCCCATCAAAGACAACAGCGGAACCCGAGAGCCGGAGCTGCGGTGTCGCGGTCAGCTGGATAATCGAAGGTGCAGTACAGACTGGCCTGCGCTGAGACATACGAGCCGCCCACATAGGTGCAATGATCCTCCGTGCCGTTTTGCGCGTCACAGTGATCGATCCATTCTGTCGCGTTGCCCGACATGTCGTAGATGCCGGCTGCGTATCCCTCGCAAGGAAACGTCGCGACGTCCGCCAAGGACGCAGGGGCGTTTTCGCCCGAGTTGCAGGCGTCGGGATCGTAGGTCCCGCCGTACGGGAAGTTCTGCCCCGAAGGTCCTCCGCAGGCATACACCCATTGACCGATGGAAGGGTTGTCGGCCGCAGCTAGGCTCCCGCCTTCCCGTGCGCCGCACAGGCGCTTGCCCGCCCAGTCGCAATACGCCTTCGCATCACACCAATCCACGTACACCACAGGTCGATTGGGGTGGACAGCTGGCCACCCTGACGCTGGTTCGTAGGTCGAGTTGAAGGAGCATTCGGCGACCTGGCCGCTCGTGTCCCCCGCCTTGTCCTCGAGGAACTCCGCATACTGGGAGTTGGTCACTTCCGTACTGTCGATGGTGACATCGCCGACAACGACCATCGTCGGGCCAGGAAGGCTTCCTTGTCCCCCTGTGCCTGGATCTCCACCTGTACCTGGATCTCCACCGGTGCCTGGAGCTCCACCAGTACCTGGATCTCCACCTGTACCTGGATCTCCGCCAGTGCTGGGCTCCCCACCTGTACCGACCTCACCGCCAGCGCCGTCGTTGCCTCCGGTTTCCGCATCACCACCGGCACCCCCGGTGTCCGGGCCGTCGAAAGTGCCACCATCACCTCCGCTGCGTGCGGGGGTGTCGCCCCCGGTGCCACCAGTTTCGAGCTCACCTCCGCCGGCGTGATTCGCTCCGCCCAGCGACTCACCGCTCGAGAGGTCACCGAAATTCTTGTCTTCGAGGCCGATGATGAGCTGGCAGCCACCGGCTACCATGAGGCACGAAAGAAGCGCCGACCTACGGACACCATGCGCCAGACGTAGTGCCATCAGAAGTCTCTTCGCAACCGCAGCTGACCGCCATGAGCGGCCAAGTTCACGTCCACATCGGCAAACCGTCGTCCCACAAACGCGGACTCCGGCGGTCGAGGCGGAGCCGTCACCAAGAGGTAAACCCCCGCTGCCAGACTCACGAGCCCCACACTGAAGGCAACGTTCGAGACCGTCGCTGCGCGATTCGCGTTCTGTTGCTTCCTCTCCATGCTCGGGACCGGACAATCCACTTGGGGACACGCCGCTTCCACTTCGTTGTTGAGCCTCAAAGCGGTGATCCCGAACGCCGCTCCTACGCCGGCGGAGGCCGCCCCAACGCCCCCGAGGACCCACCCCCAGGTGGCCCGGCTCGAGGGCTCTCGGGACGCGACGACCACGGGACGAGTCGGGGTAAAAGGCGTGGCTTCACCTCGGCCGCCTGGGTCAGCTCGACCCGAAACGTCGGGCTCCGTCTCCTCATCGACCGGAACGAGCACTGGGATCGCCACGTTGACCGTCTTTCCCTCCTCGACCAGGTCGATTCGAAGGCTCGTTGAGACGAAGCCCGGAGCGCTGACCCCGACTTCGTGCTCGCCCCGATCGAGAGGAAGTGGCGTATCCCAGACGGCCCGGGGCAGCTCCGTCCCGTCGAGAGTCAACGTGAGCTCTTCCTTCTGCACGGACGACGCGAGCGTCAGCCTAATGCGCGAGATCCTTGGTTCGATAGCTGCCAGATGCTGGCGCGCGATCTTCTCCCGCGCGTCGTTCCCATCGCGTTTGGCCAACGCCAACGCCTCCCCCAGTTCCACCTGGGCGGTAGCGAAGCGTCCCACGCGTTCCCAGCAGATCCCAAGCAGAAGCTGGGTGCCTCCGCCGGGATCCAGCCTCTGACTCTCAGCGAGCTTCGGACAGGCCTCCTCCGGATGCCCCGCATCGAGTAGCCTTTTTGCGTCCTGAAAAAGTGCCTCGGAAACAGCGCGTTGCTCCGTCGTCGACTGCGCAACCGCAAAACCACATAGCAGTAAACTCGCAAGGAAGAGACGGAACGCCCCGGCGTACAGCCAGATTGAACGGCCCAATGAAGCGCGCATCACGCGGTCATAGCTTAGCCCGCACGCCAGCGGCAATAGGCCTTTGGGGTGGAGACTGGTAAGAAAGGCGGGTGACTTCGGCAGCAGACGAGAGTCTGACCGACTACGAGCCAGGCGATGTGATCCTGAGCAAGTACCGCATCGACTCCCGGTTGGGCGAAGGAGGGATGGGATCCGTTTTCTCGGCGACACATCTTCGCATTGGCAACCGGGTCGCGCTCAAGATGCTGAAGCCGGAGCTCGCGGACAATCCGCTCTTGGTCGAGCGCTTCGAGCGCGAGGCGCGCGCTTCGATTGCGATCCGCAGTGAACACGTAGCGCGGGTGCTCGACGTCGAAACGCTCGAGAGCGGTCTACCGATGATCGTGATGGAGTTCCTCGATGGACGTGATCTTGCGATGGAGCTCGAAGACCGCGGCTCATTCCCACCCGAGGAGGCAGCGGCCATCCTGCTTCAGGCGTGCGAGGCTATCGCCGAGGCCCATAGCCTCGGCATCGTTCATCGGGATCTGAAACCCAGCAATCTTTTCCTCACGCGCCGGGCCGATGGCTCACGACTCGTCAAAGTGATGGACTTTGGTATAGCGAAGGCCGTTTCCGAACGGGGCGAACCGAGCATCACGCGCACCCAGGACATTGTCGGATCGCCGCTCTACATGGCTCCCGAGCAGGTCCGTTCGAGTCGAGACGTCGATGAGCGGGCTGACATCTGGTCTCTCGGCGTGGTCCTCTTCGAGCTCCTGTCGGGGGCGACTCCATTCGAAGGCCAAAACTCCTCCGCAGTCCTGGCTGCCGTGGTAGCCGATCGCCCACTTTCTTTGCAGACCTTCGTCGGCGAGGTGCCGCAGGAGCTTCTGGCTCTGCTCGATCGATGCCTCGAAAAATCTCCGGAGGATCGTTACGCGAACATCGCAGAGCTTGCTTGGGCGCTGCGCCCATTTGCTCCAGCAGATTCCCAGATCTCGCTCGATCGGATCCAAGGCATCCTCGCCCGCGGCGCAGCGAGCAACAACACCGACCCGCCCGCGCACGCGGCCTCGCGTCGTGTACCGCCCACGCTGGGAGCCACCCAACCTGCACCAAACAGCTCGTCCGAAGAGACCCAACTCGACGCAAAGCCGCTGTCGACGAATCCAACTCCCATCGAGGGATCGCCGCAGGGCGTGGTGAGTTCGGGGAGTACGTCGAGTTCACGGCCCCAGGCAGCGCGAGCAGAAGTGGCGCCGAAGTTGTGGCTCGCGCTCGCCGCTTTGCTCGGAGCGACCATCACCTGGGCGGTGATCGCGTCACGGCCATCGAGCAGCGCTTCCTTGGAAACCTCGGAGACTCCTCGCGACATCGTGCCCGAGCGGACCGACTCTATTGGGATGCGAGCCTCCTCATCCGTCGAGCCGGAACGAGCCTCCGCTGCGGACAGTCCAGCCACACCAGCTGACCAGCCGACCCCCCAAGCCAACGCTGCTTCGCAGCCCCCGCATTCTACGCCAGCTCCCACCACCGCGCCCCCGCCGAAACCTCTGCCCTCGGTCAGATCTCCCTCGCCATCCCGGTTGCCTTCTGGATCACCTTCGGTGGAGCGCCAAGAGCGCCCCGCGAAAGACTCCGATCTTCTCGATGCTGCCATAGAGAGCCGCAAGTAGCTCCAGCACCCGACCCCGCTCCAAGCGGACTGCTGGGGCGAGGAAACGGACCCGCCTGAGTGCCCCCCTCCTCCGGGGTGAAGACGCTAACAGCCCGGCTCGTTCGCGTCTTGCCTCTGCCCCGCGCCGACCCCTTACACCGGCCCCGGTCATTGCAAATATCCCCTCGCGCAGTCCGACCCTTGCGAGTCGAGAAATCGGGTCCGAGCATATGCCATGCCCCGAGACACTGCTTCGCCACCGCTGATCTGCGGGCCGGGACGCGTGAAGGCGGTCTTTGCGGCTGACGTGGCTTTGGCATGGAGACAGATCCTCGAGAACCTGAAATCTCGAAGCGAGGGCCCTTCCGTAGTCACGATCAGCTGGCAGCAAGTGCCCGAACTCGAGCGCGAACTCGACAGCCTCGTGGATGCGATGGCAGAAGCGGCCCTTTCGATCTGGCCCCATTGGTACTGTTCGGCGGACGAGCGGTTCGTGAGTTCGGACGCGCCAACGCCGAACGCCCGGGCCGTTGTCTTGCGCGCCCAGGCAAGAGCCGTGGCGCATTCCGAGGCATGGGTTCGCCTCGTTTGGAAGCGGTGTGAACGTCACAAGCTACCGAAGACCAAGAGGCTCCCGAACGCCGAGCAGGTACGGCATCTCAGCCGAGCCATCGACCCTTTTCATCTCATCATCGTTGTCGCGGCGTACAAACCGGTGGTGAAGAAGGGCCGACTCCAGGCACTGACAAAGGCCCTGGAATGGATGGCAAAGGAAACGGATACGCCCTTGGTTTTCGTCGCACCCACGGAATGGCGCGCCCGACCCGAACTCGATGCCGTGACCTACGACTCCATCACATGGAGCGACCTGGAAGAGAGCACGCCAACTCGAAAAGGACGTGCGCGCGCCCGAGAAGTGCCCGGCGCGAGCGCCTCCGACAGCCGCTCGCCCCCCGCCCAGGCTTCGCCTCATCCCAAGCCCGACGACGCAGAGTGCGGTGTCGTCGTCGAGCCCGTCTTCGGAAAGCCGCATCCGAAAAGCCAGGTCGAAAAGCACCTCGCCAAGCATCTTGCGACCGATCCGGAGCTCGCTCCGCTGTTCCGGTGGAATCACCCGATCCCGGTTCTGGGCATCGGAAGAACAGTGGATCTCTTCTGGGAGGCGGGCGGATTGGTCATCGAGATTGATGGGCCGAGTCACCTCACGGCTCCCCAATACAATCAGGATCGGGTTCGAGACTATCGACTGTTGCTCGACGGCTACACGACGCTGCGAATCACCAACGACGCCGTCAACGCCGACGTCGCCGTGGTAATCGAACAGATCCGCAAGGTCGTACGACTGATCCAGAACGAGAAAACGAGGAAGAGCGATGAAAGTGAACCCCAAGCAGGCACTGGCGCTTTGGCGCATGCTCACGGCTGAAACCGACGAAGCGCGGGAGCCCATGTGGTCCAAGCTCCGGCCACAGATCAATCCGGCCGAACGGAAGGAGCTGCTCCAGGAGGGACTCGTCGTCTCGGCGCGGCGCGGAAGAGCGAATCATCTCATTCTGACCCAAAAGGCCTGGGAGTGGGCGCAGGCATCGACGCAGGTCGAGCTCGCGAAATCGGCAGAAGGCGCCATCGTTTTGCAGTCGCTGCTCCGACGCTTGTTGCCGTATCTCGAACACCGCAACATCCGCCTCGTGGACGTCATGAGCGATCCATCCGCGCCGACTTCCGAAGAAAACGAACTTCCCGTCCGCAACCAAGTCTTGACGTGCATTCGCACGTTGGGCCAAGCGGCTCCCGCTGGCGGGGTGCGCCTCGTTGCCCTGCGGGCCGCCCTGCCACGCTTCACGCGAGAAAGTGTGGACGATGTACTTCTCTCTCTGCGTAAAGATGGGCTCATCCTTCTTTATCCCGACGACGATCGAGCATCCCTGACCGCAGCCGACCACGAGGCGGCGCTCAGCGAGGGGGGGATCCCACGCCACCTCGTTTACCTGGAGAACCGCTAATGGAACCGGCCCTGAGAGCCCTGCGCCGTGTCGACTTCGATTGGACGCTGCGCGTCGCGCAAATCTGGGAAGACAACCCCAGGGACGTCGTGCACCTGCACAAGCAAATCCGCGAGGAGCTAGAGGATCGACTCGAAGACCTCGCCGAGCGGATCGACCAGTCGTCCCCCTTGGGGGTGCCCCTCGTGGGACCGGCCGGTTCAGGCAAGACGCACCTGCTCGGAGCGGTGCGAGGCATCGCCATCGAACGAGGCCTTTTCTTCGTCCTGTGCGACATGACCGATGTCGCGGACTTCTGGGATACGGTCGTCCTCGGCTACCTCCGCTCCCTTCAACAGACGACCGTCGCTGGTACGCGTCAGGTCGACGACTGGTTGCAGCGACTCCTTTCGACCTACGGCGAGACTGTCCGCAAACGCTCGGATCTGCCTCGACAGCGGCCACCCGGGCTGATCGTGACCACCAATGAGCTCATCGACGCCATCCGTCGAGAGCATCGCGCAGCGACCACCGAGCATCAGGACGTCATTCGCGCGCTGGTGCTTTTCGCCTGCGACCACACCGAACTCAACGACATGGGTTACAAATGGCTCCAAGGGCTTGGGATCGACGATGACGAAAAGGAGCACCACGGGTTCCAGGCGGCCCAGCGTACGCCGTCACAGATCGTTGCAGGACTGTCGTGGGCGCTGGGGCTCGTTGCTCCCACAGTTCTCGCTCTGGATCAGCTCGACGCCATCGTCGCCGAGCACCACACTGCGTCGCGAGCGGACTTGGAAGAGCCCAACGAACAACAGCTTCGATCCAACGGGATCATCCAGGGCCTGGCGGGCGGACTCCTGTCCCTGCGCGATGTCGCGCAGAGGACATTCGCCGTCGTTTCTTCTCTCGAAGCAACCTGGCGACTCTTGAGCGCCAACTCAGCGGTCAGCATGGAAGACCGCTTCGAGCCGCCTCTTCTTATGAAACTGGATTCGGATCCGAACCACTTACGTCAGCTGGTGGTCAATCGGCTGAATGCGAGTTTCGCCAAGTTCGACATCACACCTCGGTACGAAGGGTATCCATTTCGGCTGGAGTTTTTCGCTCGGCACCAGCTAAACTCTCCGCGAAGGCTCCTTCAGGCCTGCTATCAACACGTCCAGCTCTGCAAGGTCCACGAACGGGTCATCGAGGTCGGAGAACAACCGTACCTGGAAATCGAAGCGCCTCCAGTCGTCGATCCATCGCGCCTGGACGCCATCGAGCGGGAATTCGGGGACCTGCGCCAAAGCGCCGATCTTTCGGCGCTCCTAGGCGACGAGAGCGAAGACGTTCAAGACGAGCTCCTCGAGTTCGTGAGCGATGCACTGATTATCGAGAACCCGGTATCGGACTCCGTCCATGCGCAAGTCGACAAGGATTTCATGGCGACCGGCACGTACGCGCCGCTGCACGCACGGATTCGACTGATCTTGACGGATGATGGTGAACGCGAGCGCCACCACGCCTTCCGATTCCTAGAAAAGGCACATTACCGAGCGTTCCAAGCCCGGCTGAAAGCGGCTATCACCGCGTCTGGCATCGACCACGACTTGTCGTTCCGAGGTCTATCGATCGTGCGGTTGGCTCCGATCCCCAAGGGAAACGCCACTCGAAAGATCGTCGAGGAACTGACCAAACGTGGCGGCCGCATCGTCCGCCCCAGCGAGGACGATCTCCGAACCATGTGGGCAGTGGCAACGCTGCTCAAGAACCTGGAGCAAGGAAAAGGCGACGGACTGCTCGAACAATGGCTACGGCGCGAACGCCCCATCTCGCAACTTTCGGGCTTCGTCGAAGTAGTGCAACAGCTGCTGTCGGGCCTGAGCAGCGAGAACGCGAGCGAGCTCTCTCAACGTCCGGTGAAGGCCGAGCGTCCGGTGAAGGCCGAGCGTCCGACGGAGGCCAAGCGTCCGACGGAGGTTCAGCCTCTGCCCACCGCTCCGCCACAAGCCTCGTCCCACCGGGCGCTCCCCGCAGCTAGTGAGAGCAGCCTGCCGGTAGGGCGAGCAAGATCGAGCACCGGTGTGGGCGATCTAGTGACGCTCCAGCTCGGCGCTCTCGCCAACCACACCTGCGTCTTCGCCGGATCGGGGAGCGGAAAAAGCGTGTTCCTGCGGCGGATCGTCGAGGAAGCGGCTCTCCTCGGCGTACCGAGCATCGTCATCGACGGCGCCAACGACCTGTCTCGCCTCGGCAGCCCCTGGCCGGAGCGTCCGGATGCATTCACGGAAGCAGATGAGAAAAGGGCCGCGGAGTATCATGCCCAAGTCGACGTCGTGGTGTGGACTCCCGGCAACCCCTTGGGCAATCCCCTCGAACTCGATTTGCTCCCAGACTTTTCTGCCTTCGACGTCTCGACTGAAGAAGGACGGGCAGAACTTTCGCAAGCGATTTCGATGGCGACTTCCAGCCTGCTGCCCGTGGTCGCATCCGGCGCCGGCGAGAAAGCGAGAAAGTGCGAAGCCATATTGCGCGATACCCTCCAGCACTTCGCTCGTCAGAAGGGGGGAACGCTGAATCACTTCGTCGATCTTCTGCGCGAACCACCGGACGACGTAATCGAGCACTTCACGAACGGAGACAAGATGGCTCGAAACATGTCCGAACTTCTTCTTTCCGCAATGAAGACCGATCCACTCCTCAGCGGAGAAGGTGCCCGGCTCGATCCCCGCATGTTGCTCCAGGGCGACAGCGGAAAGACGCGCGTGTCCGTCATCAACCTCAGCGGTTTGGCGGGAATCGATCGCCAACGTCAGTTCATCGACCGCCTGGCGACTACGCTCTTCACCTACATCAAGAAGCACCCCGCCTCGCGCGACTCGCTCATGGGGCTGTTCGTCTTGGACGAGGCAAAAGACTTCGTACCATCGCGCGCGAAGGCTGTAGGCAAGGACAATATCGTGCGACTGGCAGGACAAGCGCGCAAGTACGGCCTGGGCCTGTTGTTCGCCTCTCAAGCGCCGAAGAGCATCGATCACAACGTCGTCGCCAACTGTTCCACTCTTCTCGTCGGTCGAAGTCAGTCGTCCGCAGCTATCGACGCCGTTCAAGATCTAATCCGAGAAAAGGGTGGGCACGCTGACAACGTCGGGAAGCTGGACCGCGGCGAGTTCTATCTCTGTTCAGCCCCCGCACGACCGCAACGGATCGTCACTTCACTTTGTCTCAGCTTCCACCCGTCGAGCCCACCAAGCGAATCTGAAGTGGTAGAGATTGCCCGGGCCAGCCGTCACCTTCACCGACTCCACCTTCCGTAATGCTCCGCTGCGCGCTCGAGAAAGAGACGCATCGCCAAAGGAAGACGGGGCCTGGGGGCATAAACGAGGTGCACCGGTGATTCGGCCCCGACTTCGTCTTCGAGAAGAGGCACGAGCTCGCTCGACTCCAGCCTCCGCAGGCAGGCAGCCCGAGGAACCAGCGCGAGCCCGAGGTGCAACGCCGCGGCTTCGATGCGGAGACGAATGTCGGTGGTCGCGAAACTCGAACGCACAGGGACCCGGCCACCACCCAAGAGCGGCCAGTACTGCTCGGCAAAGCCGTCCCGGGATAGACTCGTGATCGCCCGATGATGCACGATGTCCTCCGCGCTCCGGAGCGGCGGCGCACAGCGGAGGTAGTCACGCGTCGCAACGAGAACTTTCGCGCTCTTCCAGAGTTGCTTTGCCACCAGCCGATCGTCCCCGACGTCTCCGAAGCGAACCGCTACGTCGATGCCTTCTTTGACGAGGTCGACGCGGTGCGGGTCGACGCTCACCTCCAGGTTCACTTCGGGATAGTCCGCCGCGAATCGGGCAAAAAGTTCAGGTGACGCCGCTTGGGTGTCGGGGACCGAGACGCGAAGTCGCCCGCGCGGGGTTCCGTCGAGTTGTTTGACCGCCTCCCACGCCTGGGTTGCGCTTCGGACGGCCGGCTCGGCGGCTTCGAACAAGAGCTCACCTGCGCCGCTCAGGGTGAGGCCACGGGTGCTGCGCAAAAACAGCGGCTGCCCAAGATCCTCCTCGAGGGACGCGATCCGGCGACTGAGGGTGGCCCGGGGCAGCCCCAGCTGGCGGGCCGCTGCGGTAAAATTGAGGCTTTGAGCAACGATCAGGAACTCTTCCAGGCGATCGAGGCTAGTCGCGGGGACAGGTGACGGTTGGCTCATTCGTGATCATTTTGGGCAACAGTTGCTCAAAATTCCTCTCTACCGCCCAAAATTATCACAACTAGCCTCTAATTGTGCTTGCGAGAGCACGAATTACCCCTTCACCAAGGAAAAACCCCATGTCCAACAAGAAAACGATTCTCATCACCGGCGCGACGGGCAACCAGGGCGGCGCGACCCTGCGGCACCTCTTGAAGGACGGGAGCTTTCACCTGCGCGCCATGACGCGCAAACCCACGAGCGACGCCGCCAAGCAGCTCGCCGAGCAGGGGGTCGAGGTCGTGTTCGGTGATCTCGACGACGAAGCTTCCCTCGACGCCGCGCTCGACGGCGCGTGGGGTGTGTTCGCGGTGCAAAACACCTGGGAGGCGGGCGTGGAAAAGGAGGAGGAACAAGGCTTTCGCCTGGCGAAGAAAGCCAAGGCAGCGGGTGTTCAGCACTACGTCTACACCTCCGTCGGATCGGCCCATGAGAGAACGGGGATCCCGCACTTCGACAACAAGGCACGCGTCGAGGAAGCAGTCCGAGGCGCAGAGTTTCCGTCGCACGCCATCATCCGCCCGGTGTTCTTCATGGAGAACTTGCTGTCTCCTTGGTTTCTCAACGACGGCAAGCTCGTGACGGCGATGAAGCCCGGCACCAAGCTCCAAATGATCGCCGTCGACGACATCGGTCGCTTCGGCGCCGACGCGTTCATCCACGCGGACAAATGGAAGGGCGCCGAGGTCGATCTCGCTGGCGATGCCCTCACCATGCCCGAGTCCGCCGCCCTCGTCTCGGAGATCCAGGGATCGGAGGTGACCTTCGTCGAAATCCCCATCGATGCCGTGAGGCAAAACAGCGAGGACTTCGCCCTCATGCTCGAGTGGTTCGAGCGAGTCGGCTACTCCGCCGACGTCCCGGCCCTCGAGGCGAAGTGGAGCATCCGCCCGAAGACTGCCGCCGAATGGGCGAAGAGCGTGAAGCGCTAATCCTTCTCTCCTTCCGCGCGGGCCGTGGACCGGGGATGTTCACCGATTTGGAGTACAGCACCCGGTCTGGCAGAACTCTTCGGCTCCGCATTCGGCGTGATTCGTGCACGCCGTAACGCCCTGAGCACAGGTAGGCATCGCGCAGGTCCCGGGTAGATCGTCGGCGGTCTGTCCAAAGCAGACTTCGCATTCGCCCTCGCAGGGGTTGAGACACGAATCGACCGGGGTGCAGAAGGGACAGCTATCCGGATCATCGAGGCTGCACGCATCATTGCCCAGATAGCGGAATTCACCTTCGATTTCGCAACACCCGAAGCAGTCGCAGCCGTTGGGCGTTTTGGGGAGACACGAGTCGACGCATTGCTGCGACTGCAGCACGTCGTTTTCACAGTCGAGCCCAGGCCCTGTGTTGTATGTGCATCCTTGCGAAGCCGCAGGGGACGCGGGATCGCAGCGGTAGTCCATGTCGCACCCGTCGTTGCCGCCACCGGTGTCCGCATCCCAGAAGCAATCGACCTGCTTACAATTCACGTTGGTCTGGCCGAGTGCCAAGGAGCCTTCGTCGTTGTCGCATGGTGTGGTGCAATCGGGATCGTCCATGTCGAAGAGGCCGTCCCCATCGTTGTCGAGGGTATCGCCACATTGGTAGGAGGTGGCTCCGCAGAGGACCTCCGTGAGCACCTGCCCCCCCGTCCCTGTATCGCCTCCGGTGGCCTCCTTGCCCCCGGAGCCTTCGTCGCCCCCAGTTGCCGGTGCACCGCCGGTGGCCGGGTCGCCACCCGTGTTGCCGGTACCACCAGACGATTCCTCACCGCCCGACCCCGGCGCGCCACCGTCTGACCGACCCCCGGTCCCGTCGCCATCGCCATCGCCATCGCCATCGCCATCGCCATCGCCGTCGCCGTCGCCGTCGCCGTCGCCATCGCCGTCGCCGTCGCCATCGCCATCGCCCGTTTCGGTGGAGTTGTTCTGGCCAGTCACACTCGTATCGCAGTTGACGAGGGCGAGCCCAGAGAGGACGGAAACGAACACAGCGCGCTTGATCATCAGTCGCCCGTATCAGCCCCGCGTTACCCGGTCAACACGCCAGTCGCTCCCCCCTACGCTGAAGCCCCCAGAGGAGACCAATTATCCTCTCATCGTACGATCGAGAATCTCGCGATGAACCGCGCGCAACGAACGCACGGATATCGATGAGCCTCGACCTCGTCGCGCAGCACACCGCCCCATCCCAAGCCTCTCGCCTACATGAGGCGACGGTGTCGTGGTGGTAGCTCCACCACCGCAAATGCTAGGATTGCTTCCTCGTGTTGACATTGTCGTGCTCGCGACGGCTCTCCCGCAAACCGATGGTACGCTGGCTGGCCCTTCTTTCCTTTGTCGGTGGAAGCCAGGCTTGTCGCATCGGATACGAAGTGTTGGATGACGCACCGTCCGTAGGACTCGGCGGAGCAAGCAGCGATGGCGGCGACGCGGGGAACGGAGACGGTGACGGCAGCGGTGGCATGAGCACTGGCGGTGCCCCTGGTGGGGCACCCAGCGGTGATGGCGGCGCGAACACGGGAGGGACTGCCCCAATGGGAGGCCTTGGCGGGATGGTCCCCACGGGAGGCGCCGATGGGAGTGGCGGCACGGGGGTCGGCGGATCCGGTGGCGGAGGCTCGGACACGCTCTGCGATCCGAGCGCCTTCTTCTGCAGCAGTTTCGACGATCCGGTCCTGGGCGATTGGGACGGTTTCGACGCGCGAAACGACAGCTGCATCGTCGAGACGATCGCCTCGCCGGTCTTCAGCGAAAGCGCGTCCATCCGGAGCTACACCCCATCGGGCTGCGACGTCGCTCGCTTGAACTACAACTTCGACACCCCGGTCACCGAAGGGCCCCTTTCGCTCCGGGCCTGGTTCTACTTGCCGAGCAGCGTGGTGCTGGACGACGACATCGTCATCCTCGAGCTGCACGACGAAACCGTCGGCGTCAACGGCAAGGTATCCATCAATTTGGGCATCGATGATGCGGTCAACCTCGAGACGACGACGGGAATCACCCCCCGCGATTCGATCTCCGCCGGCGGCATCTTCACCCGAGACGCGTGGAATTGCGCCGTGCTTCGCACGGTCGTGTCCGATACCGACGGTTCAATCGAAGTCGAGATCAACGGCGCCATCATCCACAGCCTGTCGGGCGGCGACGTCTTCCCCGAGCCAGGCTTCGCCCGCGCCATTGTCGGCATCTTCAACTATGGAAGGAACGAGATCGAGATCTTCCTCGACGACGTCGGCCTCTCCCAAACGGCCCTGAGCTGTCCCTGAGTCCCAGGGTTCCGCGGCGCCAGGCGCCGCGTCGGAGTCGCGAGCGAAATTCATCCCAACATTCAGCCCCTTGCACACGCGATCCTACCTAGGGGTGACAACAAGGAGTGTCCCGAAGCAGGACGCCCGCGAGGGGGTCATTTCCACCTGGGCGAGAACGACGTGGGGAGATTGCGAATATGAGCAATTGCTCGTAGCGTTACGGCCTCTACTTCGAGGGGAGGCACGACATTCTCGAGGTCGAGCGTGGACGCTCGTCTCCCCCTTTCCATGTCCAGAGCTTGGGCATCTTACTTGGAGCACGTTCATGAAAATCCTCACTCTCTCGAGTCTGTCTGTCGCTTTCCTTCTCGCTTCCTCGGGCTGTGCCTTGTTGGACGGTCAGAGCTCGGGCGATGGCGACGGAGACGGCGACCGCACCGGAAGCGGCAGCCGTCCCGGATTTGGGAACTCCCCGAACAAGGGAGACGGCGACGGGGACACTCCCGCCTCTGGAGTCGGCTGTTCCTCGCTGTGTCAGCAGCAGGGGCAATGCCTGCCCGAGACCGACGTGGCGACTTGTATTTCAGAATGTGATTCGGCTCGCCAGGAGTCCTCGAACTACGGCTGTGGTGCCGAGTACGACGCCCTGTTGGGCTGCATCGATCCTTGCGATACGAGCGCCGCCGCCTGTGACGGACTCGTCAATGCCTGGCTCGGTTGCATGACGGGGGAGCCTGGCGGAACGGGCGGGGCGGGAACGGGCGGGAGCGTATTCGGCGGCACCGGTGGGATCGTCGTCGGCACGGGCGGCACCTTCGCCGGCAGCGGCGGGTCCCTGGTCGGCGTCGGCGGCAGCCCCACCACGACCGGACCGGCCAGCGACTTCGCATACGACGGTTTGGGCGCAACGCAGGCGGGCTGGTACGGTTATCTCTTCACGGTCGCCGACGCTCTCGGTGGTTACATCAACCCCGCGGAGGGTGAGCCCTTCGTGGGCGCAGCTGTTTGTGCCGACGGGTACACCGCTGCGGACTGGGCCGGCTTCGGCCTCATCGGCTTCAGCATCGCACAATCGATCGACCCCGAAACCCTGGCGGGCGGTGACGCGAACGAAATCGTCCCGGGCGGAACAGGCGTACGAGTCTCGGTGCAAAACTACGCGGGATCCCAGCTTCGCGTACAGATTCAGGACAACTCGGGGACCTCTTGGTGCGCGCCGGTCCCCGTGACAGGAACCGGGACGATTCCGTGGAGTTCCTTCAACACCATGTGTTGGGACGGAACCGGCGCGACCTACGTGGGACAACCCATCAGCCAAGTCATGGTGCAGGCGCCCGCTTCGTCGAACCTCTCGCCTACTGCGTACGACTTCTGCATCATTTCTCTCGACCAAGCACCATGAAGCAATGAAAATGCCGGCTCCCGCTCGGGAGCTGGCATTTGCCGTCTTCATCACTCGTTCGTGAACACGTAGAGGAGCCCGGCGTCCCCGGCGTTTCCGACATAGGTGCCGGGACTGCCCACCAAGATGGTCGGCCCCGCAACGGCAACCGTGTAGCCGAATCGCGCGCCGAGCGCGCCCTCTGGCTCTCCGTCGGTCCCGACGGCCAAGAGCCGTTGTTCGAGCCCCCAATCGTCGTCGCGACGATACACGTAGGCGGCTCCGGCTTCGGACGCGACCCCGGAGACGTTGTCGTTCGGCGCCCCGATGACGGCAACCTCTCCGTCGAATGCGACTCTTCCAAACGATGGAGACGCATCCTCGCTGAGGCGTCGTTCGAAACCCCAGGTCGCGTCGAGGTATCGAAAAACGTAGACCCTAGGTCCATCCCCAACGTCACCCGAGGCAACCAGCGCGATGTCATCGACCAGATCCATCGACCACCCGAAACGCGAGCCCGAGTCTCTGGGGACGGATCCGACGATGTCCGCGCTCGGGAGCCGCTCGTGGACCTCCCACGTCCCGGCGACGCGACGAAAGAAGTACACGATGCCCTGATCCGACTGACTTCCGGGCGTCCCGACGAGGACCGCGTCCTCGTCCAAAGCAATGGACCAGCCGAAGTCGTCTCCAGGAATGCTCACGGACGTTCCGTTCGGCAGCACTGCGGAAAGCTCCTGCTCGAACGTCCAGCTCGAACCGTCCGTCGTGTACGCGTACACGCGTCCCGGACTCGCGTTTTCGTAGGTTCGAGCCGGACTCCCAACCATCAGCGTGTCCCCGAACAGATCGACGGAAAACCCGAACTCCAGGTTTTCACCCACAATCGACGATTCTGGCGGCTTTTCGAGACGCTCTTGGAGAGTCCAAGAGTTCCCCGCCAAAGCATAAACGTACACGGCACCCGCGCCGTCCGTTTCCCCCGGCGCCCCCACAGCGAGCAGCGTCTCGGTCATCGCGACAGAAGCGCCGAAGCTCACGCCCGTCTCTACGTTCGGCGCGACGATCTTCTGCACTATCGAAAAGGAACCCCCAGTTCGCTGATGAAGATAGACAGCGCCCGCGTACGACGACGTGCCGACGATTTCATTGGGCGCGCTTACAGCGGCCCACGAGCCATCCGGCGCCATCGCAACGGCGGACGAAAACTGCTGGTTGTTCTCGACCGCCGATCCGCCGTCCGGCTCCGTAGCGTCGAGTACTTGCGATGGATTCCAAACCGGAGGCATCCCTCCCGTTCCGCCCACGTCGTTTCCACCCGCCCCATCTTCCCCCCCGGCGGGTGCACTCCCGCCACCGCTGGAGATCAGGTCACCACCCGAGCCATCCCCTCCCGACGCAGAAAGCGCTCCATCGCCCGTCTTTCCGCCATCCGCGGATCCATCGCCGTCCCCCGCCTCGTCGCCATCACCGTCACCCGCGGAACCACC
This sequence comes from uncultured Polyangiaceae bacterium, assembly GCA_965652275.1. Lineage (GTDB taxonomy): Bacteria > Myxococcota_A > Polyangia > Polyangiales > Polyangiaceae > NIC37A-2. The sequence goes on from CBFGUR010000006.1 coordinate 50,485, forward strand.
GGGTTCGTCGCCGTCGCCGTCCCCGTCACCCCTGACCTGACCGGCCACCGACTTGCCGCACCCGTGACTCAACACCGAAAGGAGAAGGATCCAGGAGAATGCGCGAGATGTGAACGAAGGTCGACTCATGAAATGGCCTGATGCTGGATGGACTCGCTTAGGTGATTTACGAGCGCTAGTCATGGGTAGCCCGAACCCCCGCCCGGAGCTCAGGGCAGACGATTCATGTCTAAATTCCCTCGGACACGCGCCGGCGCCCCAAGGGCTGTCTCCGCGGCCCAGCAGTGATACCTTCGCCGGATATTCGGGGGTGCATGCACTCACCCAACCCGAGGGCCGACGATGGAAGAAAGCTGGGAAGACCGACTCGCGGAGCTTCGTAATCACGGTTTCCTGGGGCGAGAAGCCGAACAACGTGCATTCCTATCACTGTTCGAATCCGCTCCTCATCGCCTTCTTTGTTTTTCGGGTCCGGCCAGGATGGGCAAATCCAGCCTCCTTGCGCGCTTGGTGCAACTCGCAAGGGACCGCGACTGGGGCGTCACCTTCATCGATGGACGGAAGTGGTCGGGTGGAGCTCTACCCGAGACGCTGCACGAGCCCGGAGCGCGACCGCGCGTGCTGTTCGTGGACGACTTCGATCAGCTCTTTTCGTTGACCGACCGTTTCCGAGACCATGAGTTTCCCAGGCTTCACTCGAGCGTTCGCGTCGTTCTGTCACTCCGGGATAGGTTGGGTTCGGTGTGGCTCGGTGACGCGGGTTGGCGGGCGCTCATTCAACATCGAACGCTGCAGCCCTTTTCACTCCAGCAATCGGTCGAGTTCCTCCTCAGCTTCGGCTTCTCTCCGGCGGAAGCCACGAAGCTCCATGTCATGTGCAGAGGGAACCCCGGCGACCTCGAAGAGGCCGCTCTCGATGCAATTTACGCAGACGGTCCCCGACGTCCTTCTCCGCTCAACGCCATCCGAAGCCGTGCAGGCCAGCGAGTGCGACGCCTGATCGTCGTTCCCAACGAGGCCGACTTTCGGCAAGCGGTCGAGCAAGCGCTCCATGATTTCCGCCATGGGGCGCGTCTTTCCGAAAGCCCGCTTCTCAACTGGATGGAATTCACCGGCAGCAAGACGGATAGAGTCGCTGCGCTCCGTCGATGTATCGAACTCGAGGCGGACCAACTCGGCGCGACCGGCCGAGATGCGCTCGAGAGGGACCTCATCATGGAGACCTTCGTACGGCGAGCAGCCAAACAACATGCGGCCGCTGCCCAGCTCGACATGGGGTTCAGCACCTATCGGCGCCATCTCGATCACGCCGTCGCCCGACTTTCGCAGGCCCTTTTTGCTCGGACGTTTTCGCGTCCCTAACCGAGTCTGAACGCCCCGGCGTCCCGCCACTCCAGCGGCGCACCCCGCGCCCTATTGTTCACTTGAACTTAGCAATCATCAGACTTTTTGTCTTATTATTAAGCTTTTCTTATTAATTGTCCGAGCGGAGCTCTCCTCGGTGTTGGTGAGTTGTTGGGGGCACCCCAGCATGGTGTCGCGGCAAGTGCGATGGTCAGCGCATGGACGCCCCATGCCAAGTGCGCGCATGAGCGCGGCACCTGTTGGGTTGTCCGAACCCATGAGCTAAGACGCGGCCCAATCATGGAATCAGGCACCCATCGATTCGCACCTGGCTGCTCCTCCTTCAATGGGGGCTCCGCTTCGCGGCTGCTCGATTGGCTGGTCATGCTCGTCGCCTCCGTAGCTCTGTTCGGCACGATGAGCTGCGCTCCGGCGATGCACGAAAACTGGGTGCAGGTCGAAACCCAGGACATTCGCCTCCGCTCGAACCGCGGTCAGGCTCAGGCCCGGAAGATGGCTGAACGACTTCAGGCGATGCACGACGTCGTCTACGCGAGCGTGCTGAGTTGCGGCTTCGCGGGCCCGCACGAGCACGTCGAGGTCACGAGTCTTTCGCCCGGCCAATTCGAAAGGATCTCTGACCCCGATCGCGCTGGCTTCTTCCGACCTGCCTTTCGAGGGACGATGGGACGCCGCGCCGATGAAATCGTACTTCGAGACGAGCTCGGGCACCAAGCACGACAGGTGTTTCAGCACGAACTGTCGCACCGTTTGATTGCCAGATGTTTTCCTGCGGCGCCCATCTGGCTGAATGAAGGGATGGCGAGCTTTCTCGAGACGCTCCAGGTCTCCGGCCGAAAGCTGAGTATCGGGTTTCCGGCATATCACGTGTCCGAGTATGCAACGATGTCGAGCGCAGCTCTGTTTCACGGCCAGGTCATCGAGCAGGTACCCGCCGACGTGCTCCCTAGCGCGCGCGCCCTGATCGCCATGTCTCCCCAAGATTTCTACGAGCCACAGCACTCCGACGAGCGTGAGCTCGATCAGAAAAGGCGGGGCAACTACGCTGCAGCTTGGGGCCTCGTCCATTTCCTTCAACTGGGGAGCGAGGCTCGCCATGCTCCCTTTCAACGCTACCTGCGCGGTCTCATGGAGGGCAAAGACCCTAGGGCTGTATGGCGAGCAGAGATCTCCACGGATCGAATCGACGAGCAGCTGACACACTATCTCCTGACCTCGGCCACGGACTACCTCGTGCGGGACTACGAGCCACCCAACCACGACACGCCACCTGTCGTGCGCTCACTCACCCCGGCACAACGCGAGCTCCAGCTCGCCTGGCTCTTCGGATTTGGGGAAGAAGAACTTCGCGCCCAGGCTCGCCATCGCGCGACGAGAGCGCTGGGAGACGAGCACACCAGAGCCGAAGCCGCGCATGTCCTGGCCCTGACATATCTCTACGGCGGCGACGTCGACGCGGCGACGGACCGGCTCGACGCGGGACTTTCCCGAGCCCCCGACGACGCAAACCTGCTCGCCCTTTGGCTTTCACTTTCTCTCACGAAACGAGATCAGGCGGCTGTGGCGCCCAAGCTCGTCGACCGCACGCGACGTCTCCGTCGAGTGGCAAGCGCCCCTGAGCACTTCGCAGTTCTTGCCACCCACGAAGCCTCACTCGGCCACGCGGAACAAGCGCGGGGCGACAGCACCCGCTCGATTCGAACCGCCCCAAACTGTTCCGAGTGCTGGGAGGCGCACGCAATCGCCCTGGCGAGCTCGGGGCGTTTTCCCGAGGCGCGGGGCGCAGCCCAGCGCGCCGCGCACCTCATCCCCCACCCGACGCAAGGACGGCTCACCGGACTGAAGCAGCTCGAACGAGAGCTCGCGAAGCTCGAAACCGAAGCTCGTCAGAACCAGTCCGAAATCCGCGCGCCGCGTTCGAACGAAGGCAAGGTCATCGACTTCACGATCCAATGACCTCACCAAACGGGGCGGGACCGATCCCGACCCGACGAACCGCGTTGATCCCTTCCGCATCCAACGACAAGCTGCAGCGAGAGGCAACTCGCTAGATCGGCAACGGATACTCTCCTCCTCGGGACACGCATCTCCACCTACTGGCAGAGCCCGTCTTGACACGTCGGAACCAAGATCGCGTCGCACACCGAACACTCGTTCGCCGCACAGGCGCGCAGCCCCGGCTCCACGGCCTTCCACGCGTCGGAATATGGAGCCTCGATGTTGAGCGCGATGTCCCCACAGAACGCCCCTTGCAGCTGCGCGCAGCCGATCGCCTCGGTCGTGCAGTGAATATCACTCGTACATGCCCGCGCCTCGGCGCTCTGAACGTAGGCCTGGGCCGCTTGCAGGTTCGCCTCACAATCCAAGCGGCTCGCCGTATACGAAAACTCCGCGCCCGTCCCCGGGCACTCGAGCTCGTCCGGATCGCACCCGACCCCGGAGACGTTGGTGGATTCGAGAGCCACACTCCCGCTCAGATCGCTCGTCTGCTCTTCCCTGGTCCCGCTGATCACGACGCGCGCCTCGAGGATGCACTCCCCCTCATCGAGCACGTCGACTCCGTAAATGGCGAACGCACCGTCCCCGCCAAGAATCGATGGCCCCACCTCACGGGGCAACCTCGACCTGGCGCCCGTCCTCATCCCTTTCATGACGTACCAGTCACGCCACGCACATCTGGCGGGGGCGCTTGTTACGCAACCGGCACGCACCATCGATGATGTTTCGATTAGGTTCGCCGCCACGAAGGAGCATCATCATGAGTAGATTCTTTTCGGCGAGCGGCTGGTTCCCCGCCAAAATAATGTTCATTTCAGCAACCGTGGCAGCCTTGGGTCTGACGTTTGCGTGCAGCGAGGGGGTAGAAGACGACGAGAACCTCGAGCAAGTTCATCAAGCGGTGGCGTCCCCGGTGACGGTGACCTTTCGCCAGGGAGAATTTTCGTACTCCGGGGCCAAAGATGCGACCCTCTCCGAGGGGGCACCGACGATGAACGCGGGATCTAGCGCCACGTGCGAGATCGACGGGGACGACGGGGGCGGCGTCGACAAGAGCTGTGTCCTCGCCTTCGATGTGTCGGCGATACCGTCAGGTAGCGTCGTACAATCGGCACGCCTCAACGTTCGCATCGTCAACGAGTCGGGCAACACGTACGCCATTCATGGTCTCAACAAGGTCTTCGCGGAGAGTCAGGTGACGTGGAACCAGGCCGACTCGGGCACAAACTGGAGTGTCCCAGGAGCTCTGGGTTCCGGGGACCGCGGCGCCCAGGTGGGCAGCATTTCGGGGGCCGTTGGCGCGAGGTCCGTGACCCTGAACGCCGCGGGCGTGGCCCTGGTGCAGTCGTGGGTGGATGGTGGTTCGAACGGTGGCCTCATCGTCTCTCACCCGTCCAACACGAACGGCCTCGATTTGGCTTCATCCCAGCATTCGACCGCGTCGTATCGTCCGCAGCTCGAAGTCACCTATTTGCCGCAGGACGAGCCGCCCGTGTCAGGGGAAGTTTCTCTGGTTGCAACCCATGACGGTACGATTCAACAGAATGCCAACGACACGAATCTAGGAACTGCGACCACCTGCGAGGCCGATGGCGATGACGGCGGCGGAGGCGACAAGTCATGTCTCATGCGCTGGAACGTCGGCACGATTCCTTCGAACGCAACGGTGACCGCGGCGCGCCTGCGCCTCCGCATCGTCAACGAATCGGGACAGCCCTACGACGTCCACGAGCTGAAGAAGTCTTTCGACGAGAGCGCGACGACCTGGAATCGTGCGACATCTACCGCCAACTGGAGCGTACCAGGCGCCCTGGGCACTGCGGATCGCGGCGCCCGAATTGGGAGTGTTTCGGGTGCTGTCGGTGACACGACGATCACTCTGAACTCCGCGGGACGCGCCATGATCCAGTCCTGGCTCGACACGGGATCCGCTCCTGGCATCGTGATCTCGAGCCCGTCCAACACGAACGGCATCGACTTTGCGTCCTCGGAACACACGACGGCGGCTTACCGTCCGGTCCTCGAAATCGAATACACGACCGGTGGCTCGGCCCCCCCCGGTGCGACCGGACCTTCGACGGATCCGAACTTGCTCGTCGCCTTCATCGGCGATCAGGGCAACAACGGTAACTCCGATGCGGTCCTGCAGCTCATCAAGAACGAGGGCGCCCACGCCGTCGTTCACAATGGCGACTTCGACTACGCCGACAACCCGACGGCTTTCGAGAATCGCATCAACGCGATCCTTGGCGTGGATTACCCGTATTTCGCCGTCATCGGCAACCACGACGCAGCCGCTTGGGGGGGCTCGAACGGGTACGGCGCCAAGATCTCCGCCCGCGTGGCGCGGGTCGCCGATATGGATTGCAGCGGTGAGATAGGTGTAAAAGCGAACTGCACCTTCCGCGGCCTTCACCTAATCCAGTCGTGCGTGGGCACGTCCGAGCTTCGCTCGAGCTGCGGCAAGGATTCGGCGGAGCAGGTAGGCTTCATCCGCGATTCTCTCGCCGCCGACGACTCGGTCTGGGAAATCTGTTCGTGGCACAAGAACCAACGCTCGATGCAGGTTGGCGGCAAGTCGGACGAAGTCGGTTGGAGCGCCTACCGAGAATGCATGAACGGCGGCGGCATCGTGTCGACCGGCCACGAGCACTCGTACTCTCGCACGCTGACCCTCACCAACGTGGGCTCCGGCGACCACGGCGCTGACGGCGCCTACGACTTCGTCGAGCTCGGCCCCGGCAAGAACTTCGTGGTTACCTCGGGTCTCGGCGGCGTCGGCATCCGTGCCTTCCACACGACCTACCATTCGGGCGACACCTGGTGGTCCTCGTACTACACCAGCGATCGTTGGATGAAAAACGGCGTCATGCAGTCGGGCAGCGCCCGCTACGGAGCCTTGTTCATTCGTTTCCACGTGGACGGCGACCCGAAAAAGGCTGTCGCCTACTTCAAAGACGTTCAGGGCCGACTCGCCGACGAATTCACGATCGTGCGCGATTGAATCCCCTCCTGAGCGCACACGCGTGCCTCAAGCGGCCATCAACACGGGAGCGCCTCGATGGATGGCGCGGTATCGCCCCGGACGAACACCCATGTGCCGATGAAACGCCCGCGAAAAGGCGAACTCCGAATCGTATCCCACCGCGTCGCCGACTGCCGCAAGACCGTCATCGGTCTCTCGCAGCAATTCGGCGGCACGCTTCATACGGACGTCGCGAAGCGCTCGCAGAGGAGAGACGCCGAGCGCCGCAGCGAAGCGCCGCCCGAGGGCAGGACGTGAGGTGCCGAGATCGCGAGCAAGGGTCTCGACCGTCCAACGTTTCTCGGGCGAGCGCCGGAAGAGCTCAAGGGCTCGCGCAACCAGGAAGTCACTGGGGGCAGCGCAGTGGTTCCGTTCTCGGGACGAGGGCTGCGCTTTTGTACACTTGTCGGAGGAGGTCCGCAGGTCTGCCATGCGACAAAGTGTGCAGGGGAATCAGGACGACGACCAGACCCCGAGCTTTTCGGGTATGCGAATCTGGCCGTCCGAGCGTCCCGGGCATGGTCGAGAGACGGGATGGGGCGCAGACCGGCTTCATGCCAAAAAGCCAACCAAAAGAGCAGCCCGACCCCGGGCTGCGCCCGGACTCGCCCCTGGGTCCATCCCTGGATGCGCGCCTCTTCGAATCGAGGATGGTGCTTCTCTTCGGCGAAATCGACATGAGCTTGTCCCAGCGCATCGCGGCTCAGCTCCTCGCCCTTGCGGAGGTGAGCGACGCACCGATCCGACTCATCATCAACTCCCCCGGCGGTCACGTAGAATCAGGCGACACGATCTTCGACGTGATCCGCTTCATCGAAGCGCCGGTGTACGTACTCGGAACGGGGTGGGTGGCGAGCGCCGGGGCTCTTGTCTTCGTCGCCGCCGAAAGGCAACGCCGATTCGCCTTGCCGAACACTCGATTTCTCTTGCATCAACCTCTCGGCGGAGTCGGTGGCCCCGCCAGCGATGTCGAGATAGAAGCGCGCCAGATCCAGCTGATGCGACAGCGTCTCAACCGGAACTTCTCGGAGGCGACGGGTCAGTCGATCGAAAGGCTCCAGGTGGACACCGACCGCAACTACTGGCTCAGCGCCGAAGAAGCGAAGGACTACGGGCTCGTTGGACGAATCGTTCGAACCCGACGCGAGTTCTTCCCTCTTGGCGCCGACCAGAGCCGCGCTGAAGAGAGCCACACCTACTGAGCGCAGCGCCCTTGAGTGCAGACGCCCGAAGCACATTCTGCATTCGAGCCACACGGCGACCCTCCAGCGCACATCGGGGCGCACCAGGAGGGTGCGCAAGCGTTATTGGTGCACACGAACGACGAACAGTCGCCGTTGTGAGCGCACGCTTCGCCGCTCCCGCAGTTTGGGGCACACGCGGACGGCTGGCACAGGCCGTCGCCACAGAGCCCCGACCCACAGTCGGCATCGGAACCACAAGGAGCTCCTTGGTTGCACGTGGGTGCGCAGGCCGCGGACTGGCACACCCCGCCATCACACACGTACGAGTCACACTCGCCATTGTGCGTACAAGGCGATCCGGTCCCACCGATGGATCCCGCGGTGCACTGCGGGAAATTCGCCAAAGCGGCGCGGATGGGTGTCCGTAGAGGCTCAGCGTCGTTCGCGAAAAACACGGACGTGTTCGTGTGGCTCTCCTCGTAGGAAGCTCCCCCGAGGTAGAGCCCCCAAACCCAGTCCGCCGTGTCGATGTTTTCACCATCGCAAGTCGGGATCTCGGCTAGACCACTGATCGTGACAATCGACGGACAGCAGCCTCCGCCCGTCTTGTAGTGCAGCTTCATCTGACTCTTGAAGAGCTCAGCCTCTGCGGAAGTCATCCCGAGAGCGGTCGCTTCTTCGTCGACGATCGCGCGCGCCCGAAACAGCGTGCCAGTGGTGCCACCTTCGGCCGGCATGTTCGCAAATAGCTCCTGCCGATGCTCGGCCGAAATCAGGCTGCCGTCAGCGATCCCTTCGTACAAGATGGCGAGATCGACCTGGGTGATCCTGCTGGCGGCGCACCCGATGTGTCCGTCCATGTTCGTCTGCGTCATCCCGAGATCGTCGGCCTTCTGATTGATGACCTCGAGCCCCCCGAGGTGCTCGACCAAGGCACGAGTCTCGAGATTATTCGAGAAAACGAGCATCAGCCTCATCGCTTCCCGGAGAGTGTTCGTCGTCTGAGGTCCGGTCCAAAGGGGGCACGACCCGTTCATGTCGCTCGGGTAGGAAATCGTCGTATCGAGATCGAATGAGCCCCCATCCTCGATGGCTTGGAGCAAGGCGACGGCAACGAGGGTCTTGATGGAGCTCGCCGGATCTTGAACGACGTCTTCGTTGTACCCTTCCTGGATAGGGCCGCCCACTGGCTTGAGGAGGAACCCGGTGTCGCCCACCGTCCCGTTCTCGAGGATTTGCTCGATCCGCGTGGTCTCGGACGTGATCGCTTGCCGCGCGACACCAATGCTTTCATCGCCCGCCTCAGCGCACCCCGCTAGCCCAGCACCAACGAGCGCTGCCACGGAAAGTGCGGCTCCTACCAAAGACCTCATCCGGCTCGGTGTTCGATTCGTCTTTCCCATTCTTCTCCTCTTTCTGTGTTCAGGCTGTGCCACCACCCTCCTTGGAGCCCCAAGACGACCCAATCTTCGGAAAAAGGTGCCCGGGGAACACCGAAGCCCTTTCGAACGTAGAACCGAGAGCATGAAACCCTGGTTCACGTCTCTTCTGACGGGCGCGGCGCTCCTTCTTTTTGCCGGGGCGAGCCGGGCCACGACCGATGGAGGCTTCACGGCCGCGCTCATCGGGACAGCTCAGAGCGGCAGACTCGCGATCATCGCGGAAAGCTCGATTCAAGAGGAATGCGTGCACGCAGCGTGCGCGGTCTACGACATCGACACCACGGCGGCCGAGTTCAGACGACTCGACCTCGTCGAACTCCGGCCCCGGTACGATGTGTTGAAGGATCAACACTGCCGAACCAAGTCATCGGCGGACTGCGCCCGGCTCGTATCCTCGTACCTTCTCGAGGAGCAGCGCGCGGCGAGAAGAGCGGGCTCCTCCGAGCACGCTCTCGTCTTGGAGCGCTATCTCGACGCACTCACGATTTGGCAGAAAGCCGCGCTCGGTCCGATTTCACCGACGCCTGCCATGCAGCGGCTCAGCGGAACCGAGAACTACGACGGCGCGGCGCGCGAGCTCGTCCTGAGTGAGCTCCCCCCTCCCCCGCTTGCGGGCGGCGAAACGACGTCGGGTCCGTTGACTCTTCGCCTCGAAGAACGATGGACGGCGCCGTCCTTTCGAGCCACCACCGATCAGGATCAACACTGCTATCCGCCACGCGTGCGGAGCTGCCACCAGGAGGAACGGTGGGAGGACGGGGCGCCCGAGCTCGTATGGATTTGCGACGGGCCACAGGGCGATTCGCTGGACTGTGCGGGTAGAGCTTCCTTAGTCCGAGTCGAGGGGCGCTGGGGTCACGGCCCCGTTGCTCACGGTCGTTCGAGCTGGGTGGAACCGGGACGACTCGCTCAGGCCGCCATGAACATGGTCCGCGATCGCACGGTAGACCTCGATTCGCTTGCCATCGCTCGCCACGGGATCGCGGTCTACGCGCTCCCGCACGCAACGCTCATCGTCGGTGGCTTCGCGCACGGGATCTTTGCGAATGGCACGTGGTTTCCGCTCGTCGTTGCCACGCCGCACCGACGCCACGAAACGCCATCAAACTAACGCCGACCCCAAACTTCTCAGCGTGAGGCGTGGTGGTGCGCGATGGATCGTCCGCGGATGACCTCCAGATGATTTCGCCCCACTTCCGTGCCGTATTCGTCGATGACGGAGACTCGGACCACCCACGGTCCCGGTCCGCTTTGCGGGGGGAGCGTCGCGTGCACGGATCCATCGCGGGTTTCCCAGTCGACTTCGACTTCGTCGAAGTTCACGCGCACCTTCACCTGGAAGTTCTCCCCGACGACGATGGGCTCACCGTGGACGTCGTGAGCCTTCACGCTCATGGCGATCGGATGTTCTGGCCACACGGCCAGCCCCGGACTGAGGCTGACTCGCGCCCGGGCGGTGAGCGGCTCCAAGCGCAGTGCAACAGTACTCGCCGGAGAGGCAGGATCGCGGAACAAGAGGTCCGTCTTCGCACCGTCGATGAGCGCGAGGGACGCCGGGGCGGGAACGAATCCGCGCGTGCTTTGGTGATACATCTCGAGACCCTGAGCCCCGATGAGCGGAACTCGTTGGTCCGGCCTCATCAGAAACGCGCCTCGCTCTCGCTGTAGCTCGGCGCCTAGACCCAAGACGCGCACGGTTGCGGGAGCGCTGACGGGCCCCCCCACTCCTGACTCATCCAGTGCCCGGGCAACGACGCGATACGTGCCCGCTCCCGGGAGCGAGGCCGTAAATGCCGAACTCGACTCAGCGAGCATAGACTCGCCAACCTGATGGCCCTGCTCGTCGAAGACTCCAAAAATCAGAGGGCGGGTATTGGAGGGAGCTTCGATAACCACGTCGGCTGGCCCGCCAATGACGGGCGCCACACTCGTCGTGGCTCGCAACCGCGGAGCATTCGGAAGGGCGGCGGGGGCGCCGATTGCGCTGGTCTGGCGCGCACTGCGGACGACGGTTCCCGACGGGATCGTGTCAAATCGCCCATCTTTTCCAAGCAGCACGTCGTGCCCGAAGGTCACCAGATGGGTCTTCGACGAGTCAACGACCAGGGTGGCTCGCCCCTGGGTGACGATTGCGGAAAGCCCATCCGGTCCACGAAGCAGGACACCCAGGATGCCCGTCGTCGGCACTTCGACGGCGACGCGACCGTTGTCGACTTCGACCGTTTGCACCGGGATCTTCCGCCCCCGAGGACCGACCGGGAGAAGCGATGTGTGAGTCGGTCGGGCCACGGCACCATCAAAGCTCGAGAGGAAGATGCCGCGCTTGAGCTCGATCTGTTTGGTCGTCGGTCGGAGGGTTGCCTCGCCGATCACCAGTGGAGCCAAGAGAGGCTGCGCGAATTCGCCGGGCGGTTCGTCAACGGTGCTCGCTTCTTGGGTAGGCGGTGCGCTCTTCTGTTCGGCCCAGGCGACCCCCCCGACCCCCATTGGAACCAGAGCCAATCCGCACACCAAGATCCCCCTAAACGGAAAACGAATAGTTCGTCGCATCCTTTCCAATGAACCACGTCGAGGTCCAGTTGGGTAGTAATTTTCCTCTCTACATAGAAGTAAAGAAGGAGACCTCCCGACAGTGAGCGAAGCCCTCCGACGGTGTCCTACCTGCGGAAAGACGAAAGGCGCTGATGCCGAAGAAGCGCGAGGACGTTACCCTGGTAGCCCCTCGGTGGCCGCCAACGACAAGGGCGACGCGCTGGTCACCTGGGCCCACGAACACTGACTCAGCACGCTGTTTTGTCGGTGAGGACGCTGCTCCGAGGATGCTCACCCTTGTCCGGGCGGCTTGATGACGGTCAGCACGGCCCCTGCGGGATCGGAGACGACAGCCATGCGCCCGAAGGGCGTGTCGAAGGGACCGTGCTTCACCTCTCCCCCCTTCGATTTGACTTCGGCGCAAGCCGCGTCGGCGTCGTCGACGGCAAAGTACGCCATCCAATGCGCGGGCATGTCCCCCCATTCCTTCGTCATCTGCAAAAGTCCTGCTTGGGGGGAGTCTCGGTGCGTTCCTTGCAAGGTGAAGTACGTCATACCCGGCGCATCCATCTTGTCGCTCCTGGCTCGAAGTACCTTTTCGTAAAATGAGCGGCCTCGTGAGATATCCCGCTGGTATCCCTCGCACCAGCACAGACTGCCGTGGTCTCCGATGAATGCAGTACCTTGGTGCTCTCCCGGTTGCCAAAGCCCAAATACGGCTCCCTCCGGGTCCGTGCAGATGGCCATGCTCCCCTGGGGACCAACTTCCGTCGGCTCGACGACGACGACGCCTGCCTCCTTCGCGGTGGCAACGGATGCGTGGATGTCGGGTGAATGAAAATACACCGTCCACGCCGACGGGGTGGGAGCGCCCTCCTCGAGAGTTCCGATGCCGGCGACCGGCTCCCCCCGTCGCAGGGCCATGGTGTAGGGCATCCCAGCTTCATCGCGGTCGACGAACTCCCACCCAAAGAGCGCCGAATAGAAGCCCTTGATGCCTTGTCGGTCCGGAGTCATCAAGTCGAACCAACATGGTTCGCCCTCGTTGTGCTTTTCGATTTTCGCCATGTTCCCTCCTGCTCGCTCGGTGAGCCTAGCGCGCATTTTGACGAACGGCCTTACCGAAAACCGTCCGCCACACGATCTCGAGATCGAGCCAGATGCTCTGCGTCTGGATGTATTTCAAGTCGTACGTGACCCGCTGGATCATCTTGTGAAGTGTATTCGTTTCACCACGCCACCCATTGACCTGAGCGAGCCCGGTAATCCCCGGTTTCACCTTGTGCCGGAGCATGTACTCCAAGATTTGCGTGCGATAATACTCGTTGTGTGAAATCGCGTGGGGCCGGGGGCCGACCACCGACATGTCGCCCTTGAGCACGTTGATGAACTGCGGCAGTTCGTCCAATGACGTGCGCCGCAAAAACGCTCCGAGCGGTGTGATGCGCGTGTCGTTTTCCGTCGCTTGCTTCACCTCCTGACCGTTCTCCGTGACGCGCATGGAGCGGAACTTGAGGACTCGAATGGGTTTACCGTCTCGTCCGAACCGATCCTGAGCAAAAAGCGCGGGACCTTTGGAGGACAGACGAACTGCGGCACCGATGGCGATGAGCAGAGGCCAGGCCGCAGCCAGGAAGCTAGCCGAGAACGCGATGTCGAATGCCCGTTTTGCTGCTCCGTCGAGGGATGGCGAAGCATGAAGCACGAGGTCCTCGACCTCTTCGGAATTCAAGCCGAGCGCGACGGTCAACGAAAGCATGAAGCGCTCTTCCTCGAGATCGTACGCATCGTTCGAATCACAGAGCACGCGAACCATCTCCATCACGTGCCGCTTCTGCTCGCCCGAGAGCTCCTGAAGACGCAGCGCCGCATCCTCCAATCGAAAGGCGCTTTCGTCGAACTCGTGCAGCCTCTTTTCGAGCCACGACGGCAACGTCACGACATCCAAGAACTCCTTCAAGAGCTTGTACAGAGCTTGCCGCTCCTTGCGATCGACCCCGCCGTCGGCCAAGGCAGCAGCAACCAACAAGTCGGAAACGGCCTCGATGACCTCTGGCTCGGCCGGTGGCGGCACCGAGCTGCGCCGAACCTTCGTGACTCGATGCGCGTTTGGCGCAATGGACTGGGGTGGGCGGGACATGGCACCCTCTCGCGCGAGATCGGCCAAGGTGCGGGGGCGAGGCTTCTGTTGAGTCATGGCGCGCGTACCCGAAAGGGCCCTCGGACCATACCCCTTTCTGTCGCCAGATGGCTCCCCGAGGAATGAACAAACTCACCCCTCGGCTCGGCCGACCGAACAAACTCAGCGTTTCGGGCGGGCCCGAGTGTGCAACTTTCCGGAAAGCCGCACGGAGACTTGGTCAGCGAGCTCAAGGCCCCCGACTTCGCCAAGCACCGTCCGGAAGATCTTCACCGCACCTTCCAGATCCCCGGCCTCCATGAGCTTCACACCGCGAGCAAACAGAACCCGATGATTGTCGGAAGGGGGACAGGGCACCGTGGGTGACTCACTGCTCAGAAGGTCGTCCACAAGCCCCTCCGGGGTGGAATCCTCAGCGCACTTCGATCTGGATGAACTCATGGGCACCGGCTGCAGCGCTGCAATAGTCGAGCCAACGGTGAAAGCCTCGCAGCATCCGAATTCATCACCCTAAGTTCGTTGCGGCAGCCGTCTCGATTCTAGATTCTGGATGGCAGAAGTCCGAGATTGAGACCGAGCTGCTCTCGAGAAGGAGGGACGTGCTCGAGTCGCGTGGCGCGGGTGTGATGTGTCGCCTCACACAGTGACCGGAGCTTCGCGCAGCGCAGTCTCGACCGCCGCACGAAGCTGAGCCTGGGTGAAAGGCTTGGTGACGAGACGATCGGTCGGAATGTCTCGCAGAGCATGATGGTCGGGGGAATAGCCCGTCATGACCACGACGGGGATCCGCACACCTCGCTTCCCCAGAGCGTCGATGAGTTCGATTTCGGACATTTCCGGCATGGCCAAGTCGGTCAACACCAGATCGATGTGCGTACCGCTGTTTATCTCATCGAGGGCTTCGCCCCCACCTGGTACGGAAAGCACAGCATACCCCAACCGCTCGAGGCTCCGCGACACGACGGACAGGATGATCTCCTCGTCATCCACCACCAAGATGCGCGCGCCGTGCGTTCGTGTGCCGACGGGCGGCTGGATGATCTTGGGACTGTCGGGCGCAGGTTCATGCCGCAAGAGCAGAACTTCCATCTTCGTGCCCCGTCCCTTTTGCGACTCCACCCGGATGGTTCCCCCCGCTTGTTCCACGAGCCCCCAACACATGGCTAGGCCGAGTCCCGCGGTCCCGGCGATGCCCGTCGTGAAGAACGGATCGAAGATCTGTTCGATCACCTCTGCGGGGATGCCGACTCCCGCGTCGATCACCCGCAGCGACACATGGTCCCCGCTCGGGAGACGTGGCGCTCCCGGACGATGCAAAGTGGCGCCTGATGGGGCACGAGAAGCCTCGATCCGCACCTCTCCGCCATGAGGCATCGCGGCGCTGGCGTTGGTCACGAGCTGCGCGAGGAGTTGCTCCAGAGCATTCGGATCCATCCTGATGGCGCCGACGTCCTCCGCCACCTCGACCCGCACCGTCGTCCCCTCGCCCACGGCCTCCTGAAGCGCCGGCAGGAGACGTTGAAGGAACGTCCGGACGTCGATGCTCTGGGCTTTGCCTCCTGGGAACTGGCGAGCCAGTGCTAGCAGCTTCCTCGTGAGGGACGCGGTTCGGTCCGTCGCCTGAAGGATGCGCTCGAGGTCCTCACGGTGTCGGTCGGCCAGGTCATGCTCGACGAGGGACAGTTCGGCGAGGGTGGTGATCACCGTGAGCGCGTTGTTGAACCCATGCGCCAACCCACCAGCCAGCTTCGCAGCAGCCTCCATCCGCTGACCGTGACGGGCATGCAGTTCGAGGTTGCGCTGCGCCGTGATGTCCTTGGAGACGATGACTACAGCGTCCGGAATGCGATACATGCGCAGCTCGAACCACCCATCGGTACCGTCGGGAAACGTGAACGCGTTCTCGAGAGAGTCCTCCTTGCCGGTGTCTCGCACCAACTCGATGAGTCGATACATCTCGGTCCGTTCGATGCCCGGATAGCATTCGGCCATCGTCCTCCCCACCAGTTGCTCGGCAGTGGACTTCCCATGCGCCGCGGCCGCGGGATTGAGATACCGGTAGCGCATCTCGTCGTCGGCGACCTGCACCCCCTCCGACCATTGGTCAAAAAGCGACGCTAGCCCCTCAAACGCCTTCGCCAAAGCAAACATCCTTCAGACGGCCCCCGAGCGAGATCCTCTCGACCTCCCCGCTGCCGTGAATACTACGCGCCTGAGAAGGCGCGGAAATACGGAAAGGGTCGTAGCGCCCGTCACCCCTCGGGAGCCCGCCCAAGGATGCCGTTCGTCCACGCAGCAGCTTGAAGAGGCTCCTCGAACACGATTGCACAGGGTTTTCCCTCGTCGGAAGGTTCGGCCGTTCGCAGAATCACAAAAGTGCCTTCCGCAGATGATCGGTACAGACAATATACAAACCGTGTACCTTTGATCCCATGACATCAGCTGATCGGACTGCCATCGCCCCAGGCCTCCTGGTGGCAGACCGCTACCGCATCCACTCACGCCTGGGAGCGGGAGGTACGAGTGAAGTGTGGCGCGCCGAGGACGAGCGGCTCGGACGTGAGGTGGCGCTCAAGATTCTACATGTTGAATGGCAACGCAATCGGATGGCGGCGCGCGTCGAGCAGGAAGCCCGTGCTGCCGCGAAGCTACATCACCCATCGGTTGTCTCGATCTACGACGTGGGAAGCCTCGACTCGGGCTCTCCCTTCGCCGTGATGGAGTACCTCCGCGGTCAGAGCCTCCGACAGTTGCTCGAACGGTCCGGTCGGTTGATCCCGGAAGACGCCCTCAGCACCCTACTGCCCGTGCTGGACGCGCTCGCGGCCGCGCACGAGCGGGGCATCATTCACAGAGACATCAAGCCCGACAACATCTTCGTTTGCCGCCTCGATCGCAACATCGTAGAGCCCAAGGTCGTCGACTTCGGCGTGGCTAGGCTCGAGGACTACGATCCGAAGCTGACCGTGGCTGGGACGCTGGTGGGAACCCCAGCGTACATGGCTCCGGAACAAATCGTCGGCGATCCCGAGCTGACCCCAGCGGTCGACGTCTGGGGGATCGGCGTGACACTTTATGAAGCCCTCACCGGACGGATGCCTTTCGAGGGCGATTCGCTCCAAGAGCTTTTTCCCGCAATCCTGAGCGCCCCGCTCCCCTACCCCAGAGAAGCCCGGGACTTCGACGGAGATCTCTTCGGAATCCTTGCCGATGCAACCCGCAAGAACGCGTCCGAGCGTCCCTCGGCGTCCGAGCTTCTGGAGCAGTTCGCGAATTGGCTAGAGGCGCGGGGGATCGTGGACGACGTCTCCGGCCGCCTCGTCCGGCACTATTTCGCAAAACCACACGCGCCTTCCCGAATCGATACCCCTTCGCTTTCTGTCACCCAACCACCTCTTGCCCCGACCCGAGTCAACTGAACGAGGAGCCCCATGATGATGAGCACAGCCAACAACCTCGCCGGGCCGGACTCCGGCCCTCTGCTCGGTGAACCCGTCACCGAGCTTCCCTTCGATCCGTGGGAGATCGATTCGCTCAGCGACGCGGAGATCGACGAACTCACGCACGGGGTCATCGCCCTCGACAGCCGAGGACGCATCCTGCGCTACAATCTCGCCGAGGCGAACCTGGCGCGTCTGGATCGTCACTCGGTGATCGGAAGAATGTTCTTCGACGAGGTTGCACCCTGCACCAAAACGCCGGCATTTTGTGGAGAATTCGAGAAAATGGTGGAGACCGGCGCGGACCATGTCCCCCGATTTGCCTACCTGCTCGACTTCAAATTCGGCGCGCAGGAATGCGACGTCGAGATGATCAAAGCCAAGGGCGCGAGCCGCTACTACGTATTCGTGACCCGACGCAGATTCGCCGACCCACGATCCGGTCTCCCAGACGGTTGGGCTGCCCCCCTCCAGGCGGAGCTCGACCCTGCTGATGAGAACTCCGGCGTCGTCCGCGATACTTCCGGCGCTCGCCTGGCCATGGTCGATTCCGACTTCCTCGCCACCCTCGTGAAGACGGCCCAGGCCTCCCACCCCTTCGATTGGCCGCGCCTGGGCTATGAGTGGGGTCGGCGCTGGGGGCGGCGCTGGATCGTGAGTCTTGAGATGACTAGCGCACAGGATCACGCCGCTTCGCTCGCCGATCTTCCGTTTTCGCAAACCATGGCTCTCGTCGCCCAGAGACTCGCACGGACTGGCTGGGGTAACCTTCACGTGAGCACCGAGTTTTCGCGCAGCGGGGTGCTCGTGGCCGAGCTCGAACGCTCGCTGTTGGGCGAAATCACGGCGACGGGTCGCGCCGAATCAAGCCCCCACGTCCACGCCCTGATGGAAGGCCTCTTGGCCGCGATTTTCAGCCACCTGGCTGGCCGCAAACTGGCGGCGGTCTCAGTCCGCTCCCACGACGAAAGCCGAGGCGTGTACCTGATCGTGGCCGAAGCCTTCCGCGACGTGACCGTGGCCGCAGTCAGCGCCTCGGCGGCAAAAAGCCTCGACGACGTCCTCTCCGTTCTCCGGGCAACTGCCGCAGTGGTGAAGCCATGACCGATGCGAACGCAGATGTTCGTAGCTTGCGTCAAGCACTCCTCGTCGACACCAACCAAGGTCTTTTCCAGGAGCGCGTCAAGAAAGAGGCCCGGGTGACCAAGCTCTCCCGCCACGAGTCGGCATCCACCCGCGCCGTGCTTTCGGACGTGCGTTTCTACGAAGGCCCAGAGCCACTGCTCGGTCTCCCAACCCGACTGCTCCTAGAGCGAACGTACGGCACCGAGCCCGGCGGCTGAGCATCGACCCGAATCATCGACGCCGGTGGCCACTCGACGGCGCGTCGACCCGCAACCTTCAACCGGTGGCGAGCAGCCCTTCGATGGCCTCTTCCGTGTCGTGGGCGGGCACCTGGACAACGCTCGACTGGGCTCTCCCCGATGCGCGCGCCATGAACGTTTCGGGGGCACTGAGGTAGTCCCGCGGCGTGGCATCCAGGAGCTCCCGGAATACGCGATGAAACTGCGGGTAGCTGCCGAAGCCAGCATGAAAAGCCGCCTGCAAGAGGTTGCCCCCGGTCGGTTCGACTTCGGTGAAGAACCGTTCGATGCGGAGACGGTTACGATATTGCGTCAGTGAAATCCCCGTTTGATCACGGAAGACTGTCGAGAGCTGTGACGTCGAGACCCGAAGCTGTCGAGCGAGGGTTCCACTAGAAACCGAAGCGTCGTCGACGAGAGCACGGAGCACTGCTGCCACCAGCGACTCGTGGGCGCTCGAGGGAACGGTCGGCCGACGAGTCAGGAGAGGCTCCCACGGAAGGCTCTGAGCATGACGCTCGATGTCGTCGAGCAGGCCGGCGAGGGCCCGGGATAGAATCGCAACTCGCGTCTGGGTCGCTTCGCAGACGGCGTCGTCAGCGTGGTCGACGACGTTCTCCAAAAAGCCAATCAAACGGTCTCTCCCGATGATGGGAGTCAGGACGGTCCGAAGCTGCGCGTCGGGATAGAGCGTCGTCGCTGGGCGGACGATGCCTTCCTCGGCGCAAACGGTGAAACTCGCCACGTGGTCCCGTGCCCGGGCTTCGGCCTCCCGATGTCGCTCGGAGAGCTTCACGTGCAGACGCCGCTCGTCCTCCAGCTCGCCGTCTCGCTTCGCTCGCCATGTTCCGCACAGCGACTGGGATGATCGATCGACGAGAAGGAGCGCCGGGTGTCGTAGTCCCAACAGGCGGTGGCTCACCTCCACGGCGATGCGGAAAACGACGTGCGGATCCCGCGCGCTCAGCACCTGATCCATGGCATCGAGCAAGGCCACGGCTGGCGAGCGGTTGACCTTCCTGCCCCGAACTGCGGTCACTTGGGTCGCGCCGGGCCCAGCGGAGACGCTGGGCCACCCTACGTTCCGAGGCGCGAGCTCGGGCTCGAGCACCAGATGAGGCAGAGCCGTGAGGTGGGCGGGGGGAGCAAGGAAGGGGGCAACGGAGGTAGGGAGTGCTTGGACCATGGCGACACTCCGAGAACGTTTGGCCCAACTCGGATCAGGCAGTTTTCCTGCAGTTTCGTTCGCGCCACAATATTCCCATCCGACGGCCATGGACAGGGTGCGGGCACGTCATTCGACGAGCTCCACCCGATAAATTCCGAACCGGAACGACCCGCGATCTCCCTCCCCAACCGTGAACTGCACCTCGCTCGCCTGGTCGAGTCCCAAAAACCCATTGCCCGGCAGGATGTCGTCGAACCACAGAACCCGCTCGGCACTGACGTTGCCCGTCGCGAGCAGCTCCACGTACTCGCTGTACCCACTCTGCGTCGTCACGATGACCGCCCAAAGGGACGTTTCGCTCTCCACCCAAATCCGGATCCCCCTATAGTCGCTGAGATCCCAGGACTGTGGTGCAAGCTCGAACCCGACCCCCGCCGAAATACAGTCGTCACAATTCCCGCTGAAATAGATGCCGCAGTTCGGCTTCGACCAGGACTGATCGGGGGCGGGCCCGTAGTGGAATTGGACGCGTGCGAGGTTCACCGCGGGTTCGGCGAAGTGATACCAGTAACCGCTACGACCCGCCGTCGAGATGATCCTCTGATTGCAATCGTAGAAATCATCGATCAGGTAGTCGGGCGTCACACGGTCTATCGCCCCCCCCGTGGGGGGCGGATCGGTCGCCGCTCCCCCTGTCGAAGGCTCGACCCCAGGGGCGCCACCAAGACTCTCGAGCTCACCATCGAGGACTCGCAGCGTGCGGCTCGGTTCGCACCCGACCCCGCACAGCGCCAAGGAAGCCCAGGGCAGCCAGCCTTTCAGCAGCGCGGCGAGACGACGCCTCATGGCGTCGTCTCGGTCATTCGCTTTCGGATTCGGGTGCGAGCCGTTTCGGCGTCCACTCGAAGAGGCGTGCTCGGGAACTGCTCGAGGAGTTCGGTCAGCTGACTCTCTGCCTGCATGAGTCGGCCCTCGCGTTCAGCCGCGAGTGCGCGCGCGAGCAGACTGTTTTGTCGAGCGAGCGAAGGAAGGCCACCGTCATTGCTGCCCTTCGACTGCGTTCGACTCGACAGTGGGGCCTCGCTTGGGCGCGCTGGGCGCGCTTCAGGCTGGCCTTCCGGCGAAGCCGCGGAGTCCTCAGCGGGGACTTCCGCCTGGGCACATCCCGAGGACTGCCCTGCACTCACCTTCTCGACCCGACCCCCACGGGCCACCTCGACCAGGCCCCGCTGAACCCGCACGCATGAGCGCGTCGATTCACCGTCGTCCATCACTTCGACGCTGAAGATCGTTCCCTTGACCGATACCGTGGCGTCGGGAGTGATCACTGAGAGTTTGGGGCCGACTCCCGCCGGATCGACCGAGCAACTGACGAGGCCCCGCTGCAACTCGAGCCGCGCCGCACCCGTCTTGGGTTCGAGCGCCCCGACCACGACGCGACTCCCCGGGCCCACGTCGATATCGAGACCTCGCCCACCGTGCACCCGCGCGTGGGAGTTTTCCTGCGTCTCGAGCGCTTGCGCTTCTTCGAGCACGAGAGAATCCCCCAAGCCCAAGCGCTCTTTGCCCGTTCCCGTGACCCGCGTCACGCTCCCTCGCGTCATCTCGGTGCGCAGAGGCACAAAGGGCATCAACGGCGCCGCGGCGGTCGCGCCCCCCTCCGTGGACTCGGGCGGCTTCCCGAGCGGGCCGAGCACGAAGAGAGCAACGGCTGCCGCAGCTCCAGCCACGAGACCGCCACCGACACCGAGCCGTAGCCATCGTACCTTCTGATTCTCGCGTACGAGCTCGACGTTCACCCGCTGCATCTGCGAAACGACGCGTCGTCGACGCGCATCGGCTGCGGCCTGAGGCTCCTCGACACGAACGTCGGCACCAAGCTCGCCGAGAGCGCGGCTCAATTCGTCTGCATTCATCGCTCGCCTCCTACCTGGGGCGCAGAAATCCGACGCATGAGCTCCTTCTTGCCGCGCAAGGCGCGCGATTGTGCAGCGGCGACACTAATCCCCAGCACGGCGGCAACCTGATCCAGATCGTGTCCGTACACCTCGTGAAGGAGAAAGGCTTCTACTTGTTTCTTTGGCATTTTTGCTAGGACTCGGCGGAGCTGTTCGACTTCGGAGCGTGCTTCCACGCGCCGCTCGAAGCTCCCCCCGAAGAGAGGCACCACGCCGTCGGCGTGCTGTGAATCGTCAGTTCTCTTGCGTTCGGTGAGGCGCGCACGAAGAACATCAATGGCAGCATGGGTCGCAATCGACGACGCCCATTTCGGGAGGCTGAAGTCCCCCTTGTACTGCCCCTTGTGAATGCTGCGGAGGATCTTTTCGAAAGCGACCTGCACTAGGTCATCGAACTCCGCGTCCTTGGTGCGAAGCACTCGAAGCACGCTCCTCTCGACCGCCTCGTGGCATCTATCGTAAAGAGCGGTAGCCGCCTCGGGATCTCCAGCGAGAATTCCGCGGGTGATCTGTCGGTCTCCCGGAACCGGAGCAACCTGCACCCGGGTCGCGGAGACGAGCTCCCCTTCGAGTTCAGACGGATCCTGGGCCATGTTCGGACGCAGGCCGCCGAAGACCGGGGCCAATTCGCTGAAAGGTGCGTTCATCAGGAACTCGGAGGGACATCAATGGCGGGGAGCAATGAGGGCTCCCTCCAGGAATAACGCGGCCGCCGCCATCGAGCAGGCACATTTGTGACGAACTCCGTCGAATTTCCCGTCGCTCTTGCAATATTCTTGCGTAATTACATGCGGTTGAGGCGCATTCTGAGACCCAAATACCCGCCGACGAACACGGCGGATACGCGGGCTGGCTCCGCGGCGCCCAGCTCCAGGTCGACCGGAGGCCACAGCACGCCGGCGTCCGCTCCCACGAGAACCCCCCAGAAGCCGGAAGGTCGCCAGACGGCCGCCAGACCTCCCCGCGCCCCGATCCGAACCGTAGAAGCCACGCCCGTTTCGCTTTCCGTGGAGGCTCGGACCCGAAGACTCTGCATGGCAGCCCGCGCTGACATCTCCCATCCCAAGTCCGAACGCCCGAAACCGCCTCGAAGACCTAGCCCCAATGACCCACCAAGTACGGTCGACCGAAGCTCGGCCTCCGACTCGTCGGTCCTACTGAAGATCGCGTCACCCTGGACGAGAAGATGGAGTGGCCCGGCGAGGCGGAGGCCGGTCCCGAGCCAAGCGCCACCCGCTGCCGAGCCCGTGCCGCTCGTTGCCATCAGCCCGGCGAGATCGAGCGTTACCTTCTCCTGGCGACGTCTTGCTTCGAGCCGCGGAGTCGCCTCGGGTGCGTCGACCCGCGCAGGAGGCTCTTCGCGGGGCTCAGCGGCTGGTTCCTCCGACGGTTCGATGGAGTCCGACTCCCCCTGCGTCGTCGTCGGTTCGGGCGCCACGCGGTTCCGAGACAGAACCAGCGCCGCGACGACGACGCCCACCGACTGCCAGCGAAAGGCTTCGAGCTCGTCCTCTGAGAATGTGAGAACACGAACCGTGTCGACCTCTGTCGTTCCGGTGACAATGAGCTCGATGGTCAGCTCTTCGGCGCTCGACTGATTCACGCGAGCCGTCCAGTCGCTGTCTAGACCCTCGGAACGCAAGCTGCAGCTATCATCCCCCAGCGCGGCCTCACACGCCCCGATGGCGCGCCCCCGATCCAGCTCGGACACCGCGTCCGGGATTTCGATGGCAACGGTGTCCCCGATCATTCGACACCCCTTCTTTCAGGTGCGGGTGCCAAGGTCAACGGCTAGCGGCGCCCCAGTCGCTCGATGGGGCCTCGCGTTGCTTCGCGCGAGAATCGATCGCGCCAGGCCGGGACTCGGATCCGTCGGCGTCCCCGTAGTTGGTCTTCGTGCATCATATAGGTCTCGGCCCGAGCTCCCGATTCGAGTTCGATCGTCACTCGGTGAAAGAGCCGTCCGAGTTCCTTCACCCCATCGAGGCGGATGATGAGCTTTCTCGGGATCGCGTAAAGCTCTCCCTCGATCTGCATGTCGGCCGAAGCGATCATCGCTGGGTATTGTCCCAAGTCCACCAGCCGATAGCGCCCCTTCGTCTTCACCGCTCCGAGAAAGCTGGCTTCGGAGAGTTCACGATGATGCACCTCTCCTTGCATGAGGGATCCATATGCGAAGAGCAAAAGCTCAGTGGAAATCGGCGTGTCTGATTGATTCATGCGTTCCCATCCCTCGGCGCGTCGTCGCCCCCTCGTCACGTTGGCACGCGCCGAGCAGGGGTCAATCGTGACGCCCAAGGAGTGAATTTCGCGACGACTTGCCCTAACCTCGGTTCATGAAGATAACGACCATTTTGGGCACGAGTCGGCCTGGAAACCTCACCGCCGCGGCCCTAAGTGTTGCGGAAGACGAACTCCGCTCAGCGGACGTGGAAGTCGCACGATTCGACCCACAAGGGAAAAGTCTGCCCTTCCCCGGCGACAAGGGCGACTTCCCGGCGGCGCGAGAACTTCAAGAAAAGGTGCGAACGGCCGACGGCGTCATCATCGCAACGCCGGAGTACCACGGCAGCATGCCCGCCATGCTCAAACTCATCATCGAAAACATGGGGTTTCCATCCGCCCTCGCCGCCAAACCGGTCGCGCTCCTCGGGGTAGCGGCAGGGCGCATCGGCGCGATCAAGACCCTGGAACAGGTGCGTAGCGTCTGCAGTCATACCGGCGCGATCGTGCTCCCGAGTCCCATCTCCATCGCGGGCATCAACCGGCTGGTCGACGGACAAGGAGTGATCTCGGACGCGGGGACACAGGCCACCATCCGCAAGGTCGCCTCGACGCTCATCGAATACCTGCACTCGAACGTCTGCCCGCGCTACACCCTCGAAGCGATGATGCGCGAGCAGTGACCGCCGTCCGTCGACGCTCGTCGCCAAGCCGAGCGCTACTTGAGCAGGTTGTTCGCCTCGAGCTGCCTGAGCGAGTTTCCGATACTCACGAGTGAATTGTAGGCGCTGGTGAGCTGGGAGCTTTCGTTCTGCAGCACTTGAGGATTGGGCTCCGCTTCTTTGAGAGCTCGTCCGAGCTTCTTCGCCGTCGAATGGAAGCGGTCGGCCTGGCCCACGAACGACTTGAAAGCGGCGTTTTGGCCGTCGCCCTTCTTGTCGCTGAACGCCTTCACTCCTGAATACACCTTGTCCATTTCGTTGAACTTCTTTTCGAAGCTCGCGGAGTCCGTCACACCGAGCAGCTTCTTCGATTCGAAGCTGAAGGCCCGAAACCAGTAGCTGTAGTCCTTGTCCTTTTCGAACTCGGCCAGCTCCTTCTTGCTGTGCTGCTCCTCGATCTTCGAAAGCTCGGTCTCGATCTTCTCGAGGCTGTCATGTGACGACGTGGCGGCGGCGAGCATCTTCGCGTGCAGCTCCTTGCCCTTCTTCCCCTCGTCCTCCTTGTAGTCCTCCGCGTCGTAGTACTTGTGGACCTCGGCGAAGGTCGCGCACGCAGCCTCGAGCTGCTTCAAAGCGTCCTTGGCAAGTGGGTCCAGGTGTTTCAGCTCGTCCGGAGCCGCGCTCGCCGCCTGCTCGAACGACGTCTTCACCTTGCCGAGTTCGATGGTGCCGCGCGTGTGAGCCGGGAAGAACCGATACTTCTCGCCCTCCTGCGGACCCTCCTGGGGAACGTCGTCGAAGTACTCGGACAAGCACTCCTGGGGATCGTCGATGAGCACATTGTAGCCTTCTGCGTAGAGCCCCATCGCACGCTCGTCCGCACTGGGTCCCACGGCAGCGCCCGCCATTTGCTCGACTTGCTGAGCGGCTTCTTCGCCGAGCATTTTCGTCAACTTTTTGCACCCCGTCGCACCGACCAAAGCCGACACACAAAACACTACCCCAACACTCGTTCTAGAAATTCCCGACATCATATCCTGACACCGTAGAACACAGCGTCAGACAAAGTAAACCCAGGCCCTGCTGCGCGGTCGTCAGCGCCACCGTTCTTGCGATCACGCCTCACGATCACGCCTCCCAGGGTCGACCCTTGGTTCGAACGCACCGACGAAACGCGAAGCACCTCCATTCGTTCCTGACTACGCCCTACGGCGCGCTTTCACTGACGTGGAACGCGTTGAAACGAGAAAGGAGGGCCAAGGACAGATCAGCGCCGCCGAATGCCCTTCGAAGCCTCACTCCATGAGGGCTTCGAGAGGGCCACAGTCTGACACAGGTCATTGAAGAGCCCTGAAGGGTTGGGGCGCACCCCCGTGGCACCTCTCACGAGCGAGGAGACTGAAGGCGACCTTTGGCCTCCTTCAGTCTCGTCGAATCTCAGGCGCGGCGGCGGCGGCGCGCCGCCATCAGCCCGAGTCCGCCGCACAGAAGTGCGAGCGGCCACCCGGAGCCGCCAGAGCCGGTCGCGGTGCGACAACCGCAGCCACCACCCTCGAGGGAGGCACCGATCGGGAGGTCACTGTTGGCTGCGCCACCTGGTCCAGCACCTCCGGCTCCACCAGCGCCGATGTCCCCGCCGTCATCGCTCGGGTCATTCGGGTCCGTCTCGCCCTCATCGATTTGGCCGTTGCGATTTGCGTCTTCTTCGCCATCACTGACGCCGCCCCCGTCCGTGTCGTCGAGCAACGGGCTCGTCGTCGTGTCGCCCCCGTCTGCGTCGGCGATACAAGTGTCCGCATCTTCGTCGGTGTCCTCACCCTCGCAGTCATACCCGAGCTCCGTACCGTCGAAGAGACCGTCATCGTCGCTGTCGGGATCGAGCACGTTGATGAGCCCGTCGCCATCCGTGTCATCGCTGGGGTTCGGCTCCCGACCGTCCGGTACGCCGTCGTCATCGCTGTCCGCGTCGTCGGGATCGCTCTCGAGGAAGTCTTCCAAGTCGTCGGAAAGTCCGTCACCGTCGCTGTCGACCACATCGCCGTCGTCACTCGCGTCGTTCGGATCCGCCTCGCCCTCGTCGATCTGGCCGTTGAGGTTCGAGTCTTCCGACCCGTCACTCACGCCGCCGCCGTCCGTGTCCCAATTGAGAGGATCGGTCGTGGTATCTCCGCCGTCTGCGTCCGCTCGGCACCGACCGGCGCCCCGGTTGGTATCGTCGCCATCGCAATCCCGACCCATCTCGGTCCCGTCGAAGAGGCCGTCGTTGTCGCTATCTGGATCGAGCACGTTGATGAGCCCGTCACCGTCCGTGTCATCGGTCGGATTCTGCTCCTCCCCGTCGGGGACACCGTCGTCGTCGCTGTCCGCGTCGTTGGGGTCGCTCCCGATCTCGTCCTCCGTGCCGTCGGAGAGCCCGTCACCATCGGTGTCGGCGATGTCGTCGTCATCCGCCGCATCGTTGGGGTCGCCTTCGCCAGAATCGACTTCGCCGTCCAGGTCGAAATCCTCTGCTCCGTCGCTGACTCCCCCGCCATCGGTATCCGGGTTCAACGGATCGGTGGTCGTGTCGCCACCGTCTGCATCCGGGCGGCAATGACCCGCGCTCGCGGTCGTACCTCGTCCGCGACAGTCACGTCCCATCTCGGTGCCATCGAATAGCCCATCGTTGTCGCTATCCGGATCGAGCACGTTGATGAGCCCGTCGCCATCCGTATCGTGGCTGGGGTTCGGTTCGTCTCCGTCGGGGACACCATCATCGTCGCTGTCCGCATCCTCCGGATCGCTACCGAGAGTGTCCTCGACGTCATCGGACAGACCATCTCCGTCCGTGTCGACGACATCATCATCATCGCGCACGTCGTTGGGATCGGTTTCCCCAGCGTCGATAGCGCCGTTCAGGTTCGAATCCTCGGAGCCATCCGAGACCCCACCGCTGTCCGTGTCGGGGTCCAGCGGATCGGTCGTCGTCGCCCCATCGTCGGCGTCCGGGCGGCAGCTTCCGGCCGATTCGTCCGTGTCCGCACCATCACAGCCATAGCCCATCTCGGTCCCGTCGAAGAGGCCGTCGTTGTCGCTGTCCGGGTCGAGGGCGTTCGGCAGACCATCGCCATCGGTGTCTTCGGTCGGGCGCGGCTCTTCGCCATCGGGAACCCCATCGTCGTCACTATCCGCGTCTTCGGGATCGGTTCCGAGCTCTTCTTCGTCGTCATCGGACAAACCGTCGCCGTCGGTGTCCGTAGCGCACATCCCGGCCCCGTCTTCACAACCGCACACTCCCCCGTCCAAACAGTTGGGCTCCGCAGAAAGCGTACAGTCCGCGTCCTCGACACACTCCACGCAAACGTTGGAAGCGCCCGAATCGTCACAAATGGGCTCCTGCGGCGCACAATCGTCGTCGTCAGAACAACGGTCAATGGGCGTTTCGGTCGGAGGCACACCCGGTCCCTCACCATTGCCATCCGTGGGAAAATCGGAAGGCGTCGCGCCCTGTTCCCCCTCGGCCGTGATGACCGCTTGGTTGACGATGGTGTCAGGCGCGTCGGGGGCAATCGTCACACGAAAAACAATCGCCGTTTCGTCACCGGGCGCGACGGTGCCACCATTGGTTCCGTCCGCCCCGACCCCAAGCCGAACGATGATGGTGTTCGTGTCCACGTCGTACTCGGCCTGATCGTCACCGTCCGCATCCGTCATCGGACCGGCGTTTTCCCCGCTCACGATGGTTATGGACTCGGGCACGTAGACGAGCCCCGCCGGGAGAGCATCCGTGAGCACCGTATTGATAGAAGTGTCGTTGCCCGTGTTCCGGGTGTCGATGGTGTATTCGAGCACGTCACCGGGGAGCACGCTGCCGCCGTTCAAGTCGACGAAGGTCTTATTCGATTCGGTGAAATCGGGCTTGAAGGTCGAAATCGACGTGACGAAAGCGCCCAGGATGTAGCGATCTCCGTCACTCGTCGCAGCAATGCTCGCGGAGGTATCGCCCGAGGAAAGCTGCGCCTCGACGTCTACGACGTCGATATCCAGGCCACTCATGCTGTGGGCTTCCCCGGTGGTCTGGGGGAGGTCGCCCGCGACGCTCACCGGCATCCCGAGGTAGCTGCGCGAGCTGTTGAAAAAGTTGTCGACCTGGTTGACTGCGTCCGAAAGCGCAACCCCATTGAACTCGAGGGCATCCCCTTCATTGGAGAACTCACCCTCGTAGGTCACGACGCCGAGCTTGGCATCAAACCCCGCATCGGGAACCAAAAACCCATCAATCGTCACCTGGGCCGATTCACCATCTTCGACCAAATCAAACCCATCGAAGATCGTCAAATTGCGCGGAGGATCCGAGTCGAGCTGATACACGACGACGAGTACCCAACCCACAACCGGATTTTCGGTATCCTCACCGCGAAAATCGAACGAACTGATCCCCCCCAGTCGATAGGCGCCGTCCGCATGCTCCGTCACCAGCTGGGTGACGTCCGCCGTCGATTGGTACCAAGACGAATTCCCCTCACCCGGCACATCCATCGTCCACGAATCGTCGGCCGCGACGGTTTCATCTAGGTCCCCCCCCGGACGGTCGAGCAGGACAGCGTCGTCTGCGCCCATGTTGTTCACGTACCCCGCCCAGTAGAGCCGAGCGTAGGTCACCGTCGCACCTGAGGGGAGTGACAGGACGGCGGTCGAACGGGCCTGCGCTGGCGTGATCGTGCCGTCCGCAGTAGCGCCGTTTGCCGTCGCCTGCCAAAAGACGTCCGGTGATGTGTCGTCGATATCGCCCCCAGGACACGTGACGTCTCCGACGATTGGCATCACCGGATCGTTCCCGCACTCGTACCCCGAGGAGTTTCCGATCATCACGAAGTCGCCACGCTGATCGTATTGAACCCGGAGGGCGGGTTGTGCTGATGCCGACTCGGTCACTCCCAGCGTCGCCACGAGGGCGGCGCAAAAGAGAGCGGTGCGCCCCAAAGCGTTCCGTAGCGTATCGAGCAGTTGCGGTGTCATCGTGGGTGTCCTCGTATGAATCAAGCGGTCTCGGGTGAAGGAAGGTCAAACTACTTTTTGACAGGTTTTCCATCGACTTCAACGATGTGGAACTCGACGCGCCGGTTGTTCTGGCGGCCCTCCTCCGTGTCGTTGCTGTCGATGGGGCGCTCTTGTCCGAAACCTGCGGACGATAGGCGACTCGGTGCGATACCCCGCGCCACGAACCACGCCTTCACGGCCTCGGCACGCCGGCCGCTGAGGCTCTTGTTGTACCAGGCGCTGCCCTTGTTGTCCGTGTGTCCCTCGACGCTCAGCTTGGTGATGTCCGAGCGCTCGTTGAGTAGGTCGAGGACCGCCTGAAGCACACGGTCGCTCGCCGCCTGGATCTTGGCGCTGTTGTATTCGAACTCCACGCGCTCGATGATGCGGATCTGCCCCTTCTCGACACGAGCCTCGGGACAGCCGTTCTTCTTCGGATCGGCGTTCGGCTTCCCCTTGATCTCGGGGCAAGCGTCCTCATCGTCGACGATGGTGTCTTGGTCCGTGTCTTTGGGCGCGGGACATCCATTCGTCTTCGGGTCGTCGGTTCGTACCCCAGGCTCATTGGGACAAGCGTCCTCGACGTCCAAAACGCCATCGCTGTCCGCGTCCTTCGCGACCGGACAACCGTTCTTCTCCTTGTCGTCCGAAGCGACACCGGGCTCGTCCGGACAGGCATCCTTGCGATCCACGATACCGTCTCCATCGCGATCGGGCGGTGGCGGACAGCCGTGGGCGTTCGGATCATCCGAGGCGACACCCTTCTTGTTCGGGCACGCATCGTCTGCATCGTAAATCCCGTCGCCATCCCGATCCTTCGGCCCCTCTTCGACGTGAGGCGCCTCTTTGACCGGTTGGATCCAATCGAACGACAAAATCGCGCGCCACTCGGGGGTCCCGAGGCCTCGGGTCAAACCGGGACCAAACCCAGCGCCTGCCTTGAAGTCTTCGAGGAAGGTGTAGTGCCCCCCGAAGATGAGCTCGAGCGGAGTCGTCGTGCGACCGAAGAAGCTGTCCTTCGCTGCCATGCTCGTCCTCATGTTGAGCTCCGGACCGAGGAGTAAGTGGTCTTCCAAGAGACGCACGCCCGCGCTCATCCCGAGAGAAAGGTCGCTGCCGATCTCCGAACCGCCGAACGATTGATCAGCAGCTCTGTAGTCGACCGCAAGCCGCCCACCGTAGACGAACATGTCGATGTCGCCCGCGACCAGAACGTGGGGAGAAAACCTGATGTTGCCGTCACCGGCAAATCTGTCTTGCGACCCAGTCGGCAGCCAGATTTGCGCGCCCGCGGCGACCGAAAGCGGCGAGCGGTACTCGCCGAGGAGCAGCGCATCGACACCGACACGCACGTCGCCGAGCGCTGCGCCGTCGGTGGCGTCGAATGTCGTTCCGTCCAGACTCCCCGCGTCGCCACCGGAATAGAAGGCGACCGGCAAGTTGAGTCCGACCCGAATCCTGTCGCTCAGCGTGACCGAACCGCCCATGTGAAGGAACACCTGGTCCTTCAGAATCGAAGACACTTCGTCGCCGTTTTCGTCGTACAGGACCAAAGGCTTGTGGGCCCATTCGAGGGTCCCGCCGAGCGCCAATCGACCGTGTCCCTTGATGTTCAAGGAGTCCTGCGTGAACCAGTCGCTCCCCCGCTCGGCTGGTTCGAACCGATTGATGGCAAATCCTTCGTCTTGTGCAAAGGCGATGTCACTCAGGAGTGACCCCGCCAAGGTGAGGAAGAGAGCCCGCGCTACCCATCGACAGTCCATGCGCGGTCGAGTCTAAGGGAGACCCGGCGTCGAGTCGCCGGCCTGGTGGGAGCACCACTCCCTTCAAGAAGTGAGCCGTATGCCTTTGGACGAGGTGGGACAATGTCCCACTCCTCACAACCGCCGCAGGAAAGGGGCCTTTCGCATTCCTTCCTGTCATATGACCGAGGGCCGACCCCTTGGAAGAATACTCAACCGCTCATGGTCCCGAGTCAGGTGAGTAGCGAGCTACACGCGCGCTTTTCGGGGCCCGAAGGCCCCGAAGCGATCAACGGACGATGAGCGTGCAGTCCGCCTGGCAGGCACCGACGCCGTTGTTCGCGCCGTCATCGCATTCTTCACCAAAGGCGCCGTCGACGTTCCCGTCACCGCAGTAGTGCGGCAAGAGACAACCGCTGGTGCAACCCTGTTGACCGTACTGTGCGTTGTTGTCACGCCCGAGATCGCACTCTTCGATCCCCTCGGCAACGAAGCCGTCGCCGCAGAACGGACCGAACTTGCACTCGGTCGTGCAGCCACCGTAAGTCGCGTCGTTGTTGTCAGGTCCAAGGTCACACTCTTCACCCGTCGTCGCGACGCCGTCACCGCAATCGGGAACGCACGAGGACTTGTTCGTGGAGAAGCCCTGGAGCGTGAGCTGGTAGTTGGACTCGCGCGGGTGCCGGTCGGCGTGGAAGATGGCGATTTCGTAGGTGTTGCCCGGGGTCATGTTGAGGGGTGGCGACATACCAGTGGTGACTGGGATGGTCGTTCCATCTGCTGGGTCAACCGCCGAGATAGCGTAGCTCGCGCTACCGGCACCAGCGGGAAGGGTCACTTGGCCTGACAGGCGCTCGTGCGGCGCTCCCAGATCGAGAGCCAGGACACCATTGATGAACACGAAGACGTCGTCGTCGCCGAAGAAGGAGAGGGTCTCGCCGCCGGCGAAGCGGAAGAGGTAGCGCACTTCCGTGGTGAAGTAGAAGTTGCGCTGCATTCCCATGACACCGGTCACGAAGTTCCCAGCGCCCATGTTCGCGGAGGGGTCCCACTGGTCGCGCGTGCAACCGGTGTTGGTGACCCAATACGGCCAGATGTTGCAGAGCTTCGCCCCCGCCTGGTCTTCGAGTGGGAAGAAGCCGCTACTCAGAGGTCCTCCGGCGGCGATGTCGTCGTAGACGGTCAGCCCGTTGCTGCTACTGAATTGGTAGAGGCCCCCGCCAATGGCCGCGAGCTCGAGCGTCCCGACCACGGTCGTGTTCACCGCGGCGTCATCGTTGAACCACTGGGCGAAGCTCGCCGCGCTTTCTACGACCGGGACGTTGAGCTGTTGGTACCACTTCGGCTGAGCAGCACCGCCGCTGTTGCAGGTCGTAGTGGTGTTGTCATTGTCGTGAATTCCCGTGTTGTCCCAGTCGGTGAAGCGACAGTCACAGCCGGGATGAGCCGCGTTGTAAGCCGGCTTGCCATCGGTCCCGAGCGCATTGGAGACGATGCCGGGGCAGAGATCGGTGGAGTCGCTCGTCCAGCACATCGACCCGCCGTTGCCCGGATAGGTTGTCGTGTTGTCCTGCTGTCCGCTCGCATTCGGCACGCACCGTCGCCCACCGGCCCCCATGTAAAAGAAGTCCGGGTGTCCGCCAGCTACGTTCTCCCCGTCGAAATCCCGATAGATAATTGGCAGAACGAGGCACTCCCCTCCCGCAGTACAGTCGGTCGTGTCTCGGTTCTCGACGGTGGTGCAAACAAACCCGCCCTCGTCCGTGCAAGCCGAGCTACACCCGTCGCCATCGACGGCGTTCCCGTCGTCGCACGTCTCCCCCGCATCGATGTTGCCATCGCCGCACGCGGTGCTGCACGCCGTGGTGTTGCCGGAGGCGTCGCGGCACACGGGCTCATTGGTGCACGTCTTCGAACACCCGGTGCCATCACCGTAAAAGAGACCGTTGTTCGCCCCCGCGTCGCAGGATTCGCCCGCTTCTACCATCCCATTCCCGCAAACCGACGCCGTGCAGGTCGTCCCCGAGCACGAATAGCCAGGCTCCGTCAGACACGTACTCGAACATCCGTCACCACTGACGGCATTCAAGTCATCGCAGTTCTCCGAACCCGTCAACACTCCGTCGCCGCAAAGCGGCACGCAGCGCGCACCCGGCACCCGACACTGGTACCCCGGCTCGATCGTCCCACAGTCGGCGCTGCAACCGTCGCCGCCGACGGTGTTGCCGTCGTCGCACGCTTCAGTCGACGTAAGGATCGAGTTACCGCACGCCACGGTACTCACGCACGGCTGACCCACCGTGGGGCAGCTCCAATCGAGTTCGAGCTGACACGCTGCAGTGCAGCCGTCACCGCTGACTTCGTTCCCGTCGTCGCAGGACTCGTTCTCCTGGAGTGTCCCATCGCCGCACCCCATCGGGATGATCGTGATGTCGCCATCCCCCGGAGAAGAACCCGAGCCCGGCGCCGCGCCCGAGCCGTTGCCTGCTCCGGCCCCCACGTCCCCATCGCCGTCGCCACCGCCACCTGGAGCAGTGCAGGCGAAGCTCGCGAGCGTGGGAATTATAAAGACAAGCGGAAGGCGGAGAGATCGAAGCATGACTGTCATGAACTTCCGACGAGTTCGACACTGGCGCAAGTAGTTCTTACACTTTCGATCACGCTTCTTTTGCGGCTTCGTCAGGCGCTCACACCGAAAGGTGAAAGTGCCCTGGAAAAATCGGACCCAGCTATTCCCGCGCGCCGCTGAGCGTCGTTCGACCGGCCCGCCAGCGACTCGTCGTCGATCGGTCGACAGCCACCTTGGTTCGGCCGCTCGACGTTCGTTCGGCCCACGTCCACCTTCGTTCGCTCGAACTCCGCGCCGAGGGATCGGCTCGGCCCTCGACGACTCCGGCCATGAAGGTACTATCGCCGAGCAGTGCCGGCTCCACGAGCTCGCACGCCGTTACGTCGAGACCTTCATGCGCAACCTTGCTTCCCTCTCGTTCCTGCTCCTCGTCGCGCGCACTCCAGACGCCCTCGCCCAAGCCGAAGCGACGTTTCCCATTCCCGAGGAGACGACGGACGACGACGCGGAACAGGACGAAGCGACGAGCGAGGCGCCCCAAGAGCCCGCCCCAGCGCTCGAGACACCCGAGTCGCCGGCCGCCCCCGCCGCCGCTGATTCGCAGGAGGCGGATCCCAACCCCTACGGTCCTCCCCCACCTCCACCGGGACCGATCCCGGGGAATCCGTACGGCACGGTCCCGCACCGGCTGCCGACTCCAGCAACGAACCCCTACATGGGCGGCAGCACGAGCGTCACAGCCGCCGAAACACCTCCCCCAGAAACGATCGAGGAAACCAGCTGGTCGGTCGGCGGAGGGCTAGCCGCCGAAGCCCCTCCTCCGGGCTACGAAGGCTACCGAACGTCTCCCTGGAACCGTCTCCGACCATCACTGCTCTTCGAGCGACGGCTCAGCGATTCCCTCCACCTTCTTTTTCAGGCGAGTGTCGCGTACCAGAAGTCCCGGATGAATTTTTCTGGACCCGCGAACGACGACGGCACGTTCGAAGAGCTCGGCTACCAGTTCGAAGGTGGAATTCGCTGGGTTGCAAAGCCGGGCAGCCCCGTCGAGATCGGCATGTCCCACGTACTTTCCATTTCGAACTACCAGGCTATCTCGGAGGGAGCTCCGAACATGTATCTTCCGGGCATCGGCGACGCAGAGCTCGATGAATGGACCATCGGCCTCAGCAACTCGTTCATTGCCGAACGCCGCCTCATCCCCCACCTCTGGCTGCGCATGGGCGTGGGGCTCGTCGGTCTCCGCTATCGGACGGCGAAGCTCATCGAGTATCAGGAGGTGGAGGACGAAGCCACGGGCGAGATCAGCGAGACGAACGAAGAGTCCGACTCGACCGGCTTTCACGTCGGACTCACGCCAAGCTTCGCCCTCCAGCTACGGCTCACGTTCTGAGCCGCTCGCGGTTCAAAAGCACGGCAGGAGGAGCATCATCTCGGTCACACCGCCCTCTGTCGGATCTGGGTCACCGAGATTCGGAACACAGTCTTCGTCGGGATACGTAATCTCCGAAGAACAGCTGTCTCGTCCCTCTCCCTCATCGATACGAGCCGTAGATGAAACACGTCCCAGCGTGTCGTAGGTCCAAGTCTCGACCAGCGTTCGCTCTTCTCCGCGATAGGTTTCCCGCGTGACGACGCGCCCCGCCGCGTCATATTCATAGACGGTCCGGGTTTCTGCGCCCGCATTCATGGTGAGATGCTCGACGATGCGCCCTTGTTCGTCGCGAACGTAGGTCACCGAGGAGACGATCTCGCCGTTTTCTTCGGTGGTCACCGAAGTCAGAGGAAGTCCGACATCATCGAACGTCTCGATGCGGGTGCGATTCGTCCCGTCGTACTGCGGGGTGGTCGTCGTGATGGTTCCGTCGCTCCCGTGACTGTAGGTGATGCAGCCGAGCGGTATCGGGGTGGGTTCCTCGTCCATGCCGCTGGCCGGGGGCGTATAGAAATTGGTACCGCACGCTTCGACGAGCCGCCCCATGTCGTCGTACTCGAACGACTGGAGCTCCATTCCAGCGTCGCTGGTGACTCGGTCCACGTTGCCGTGCTCACCGTACTCGTAGTTCCATGAACCTCCTCGATGGGGATCGGAATCATAGCCCCGAACGGGCCTGCCGAGCTCGTCGTATTGCACTTGCGAGTAGACGGCCGATTCGGTGCATTCGCAACCCAGCACATTGGAGTAGGTGGTCGCTTCGCTCGATGAGACGTCGCTGCGCGTGCATTGAGAGAGCTCGGGATTGCTCATCACGCGGACGATTCCCGCCTCGGTGGGCACGATCTCGACGCGCGAAGCCACGCAACCGTCCTCGGTCACGAATTCGCTGAGCAACTCGCTCCCATCTTCGTCGAAGACATATTGCCAGTGCCCCAATGTATTCACATCGTAATAGAAGGCCTTACCCGGCTCCCAGTTGATCCGCCCGTTCGCATCCAGGCGCCGCGTCGTACGCCCCGGCAGCTGCGGATGCGCCCAACCCACGTCGAACTCACAAGAGAACTCGACCTCCCGGGGCGCCGTGCACATCACACCCCAGTCGTCGACGCCGAGATCTCCCGAATCGAAGCAAATCCCTCCCGGCGGCCCGTCCAGCAGCGCGGTTCCGTCACCATCACCGTCGCCATCACCATCACCATCACCCGCGACGTCCCCGTCGCCATCCCCGCCTTCAGCGGTGTTTTCGCTCGCGCCCCCACAGGCCAACATGAAGAGCGGCGTTACGACCCAGACCCACTCGAACTCGAACACACCCATCAACTTCATCTCTTTCTCGTTCCTGTCGCGCGCTGTCACCGGGCCCTCCTGATCGAGCGCCTCGCCGAAGAGCCAGACCTCGGCGACACCGTGCGACGATATGTGCAACTGGTGTGCCAATTCCCAGTCGGCACATCTGTGGTCCCAGCCGCGAAGTCTCGTCGCATTTGCCCGTTTTCGGCTGAGTCCACTCGGGCACAGCCTGTGCCATACTGAGCCATCCGGGGGGCTCGCCGGATCGAAAGGGCGCGCCATCGTTGCCGCTCTCACGAGCGAGGCACCTGGCATCGACGTTTGGCCGCCCTTCCCGGAAACCCGAACCGGTGGCGCGCGTACACTCGAGCATGCCGGAAGCTCCCGTCCCCATCCGCCTCGCGCGCCCGCAAGAGCGAAAGCTCATCCAGCGCCTCGAAGACGACGCGGGGCGCCGCTACGGCACAGTGGGTCTCCCACCTGATCTCGAAGGACTCGATCCTGCTCTCATCGACGAGGCGCAACGAAGCGGACTCCTTTGGGTGGCGACCGATGGCGAAGATCAGCCAATCGGCTTCGCACTTTGCCTTCTGAGACCGGGGGCCGTCCACCTCCGCGAACTGGACGTGCATCCCCATCACATGGGTCGCGGCGTCGGACGTGCGCTCATCGAGCACGTGTGTCGCGAAGCAAAAGCGCGCTCTCTGTCATCGGTCACCCTGACGACATTTCGCGACATCCCGTTCAACGCGCCCCTCTACGCGCATCTCGGTTTCTCGATCGCCGATCCGGCCCCGGACTGGCTCGCGGCTATCCGTCAGCAAGAGGACGCTACCGTGCTCAAGACTTGGCCGCGCGTTGCCATGATTCGCTCCGTCTGAAGTCGGCCAAATGGCGCGCTCCCTCGACTCGCCCGTGAGGGAGGCCACGTCGTCGCGCCTCGAGAGCGCCCGATAGAACCTGTGTTTACAGCATAAACACCTTATCTACCTGTTTTCATTAATATTTTTGTTTTCAATTGAACCATTTAGTTAACAAAGTAAACCACAATCTCTCAAGAACGGCCGCCGCTGCGCGAAAATGGATGTCACCCACGCAAATGCGAAAACGTCTCCGAACCCGAGCTATGCCCCATGCCCCTCGAAGTGTGGCAAGCTGAGCGCGGATGCAGTGGATCGACGAGGATGAAGACGGGCTGGGAGCGCCGGACGACTTCGAGACCGAAGCGCGCGTGTTTC
This sequence comes from uncultured Polyangiaceae bacterium, assembly GCA_965652275.1. Classification (GTDB taxonomy): domain Bacteria; phylum Myxococcota_A; class Polyangia; order Polyangiales; family Polyangiaceae; genus NIC37A-2. The sequence continues at coordinate 88,282 of CBFGUR010000006.1, forward strand.
AATGCCCCTATTGTTGGGAGATGACCGAGCCTCCTCTCGATGACGATCTCGAAGGAGAGCTCGTCTGGGATTGCTCGGTGTGCTGTCGTCCGTGGCTCATCCGCATCACCGTCGACTACGAGGGCGCGCGCTCGGTCACTGTCGAACGAGCTCAGGATTAGCCCGGCGGCCCGGGGCTCACGCGAGCGGCGGCTTCCACCCCTCGAGCGAAAACGGCAGCTTCCGGGCCAGGACCTGATCCCACCAGCCGAACACCATCGCCACGACGTGATCGAGCTCGACGGTTTTCTTGCCGGGCTCAAGCGTCCAATCCGGCTCGCAGTAGGCGGCGAGCTTGTGGCTCTCGAGCATGTGGGTCACGCCGACCGAAAACCCTTCACCAGCGTACGAGACGAAAGCCGGCAGGTGCATCGCTTCGAGATCCTCGAGGGTGTACGGGATCTTCTCGTCAGCGGTGCCTGGCGTCGCTTGGTATTTGCATTCGACGCCGAGCGCGGTGGACGTCGGCTCGTGCACGGCGAGGATGTCGATCTTGCGGTTTTTGCCGATGATGCTCTTGCCGAGAGAGACCTCACGATAAATGACGAGACCGCGATGCCCGTAGTTCCTGAGCAGGTACGCGGCGACCAGGTCGGCATATTCGTTGCCGGTCACGCCATTCCACCCAGATCGAGTTGCCGCGGGGCAGCGCCCTTGGCGTAAACGGGAATGTCCTGCTCGACGCCCCCGGCCGAAAGGAGCCTTTCGCGTGCCAATTTCAAGGAATCCGGCGAGATGTCGTTCCCCAGGAAATTCCGCCCCGTTTCGAGGGCGGCGCCCCCCGTGGACGCCGAGCCCATGAAGGGATCGACGACGAGCTGACCGTCGGTGGTGCTCTGCTCGATGAGGACCTGCGAGACCTCCACCGGCTTTTCCGTCGGGTAACCCTTGTGCACGCGTGGCGCCTGGATCACATCCGGGATGCCGAGGTTGTTCAGCTTGCGCTTGCCTTTCTCGAAGAAAAGGATGAACTCGTAGCGCGCGCGGTAATGGTACCCCATGCCGATCTTCATCTTGTCCCAGACGAGCGGCTTCCAAAACTTGAAGCCGCACGCTTCGGCGATCGGCTTGGCGACGAACATCGTCTCTTGATCGCAGAAGAGATAGAAGTGCGCGTCGCGCCTCAGCACTCGGTGCACCTCGACGAAGAGCTCCTCGAAGCGCTCGTTCGGAAAGATCGAAAACCAGTCGTTGCTCGACGACTTGCTGTGTTTGAGGCGCGTCGTGGTCCCCACCGCGCGATGCTTTTCCAGCGATTCGTACGGCGGATCGGTGATGAGCACGTCCGCCGCCTCACTCGGAAGCGTGCGGAGCCATTCGACGGCATCGGACTGGAAAAGCTGGAAGCGCGGCTGGCTCATGTGCCGGATGCTGACAAACACTGCTCAAGCGTTCAAGCGTGGTAGGACAAGCTAGGTCGCAGCTCCAGCGTGACTCCATGAAATCACGCCTGAATTGGCGGAACGGGAAGGTTGCTTTTCCGGCCCGGCGTAGCCCGTCCCGGCGCTCCCCTACCCCTCGACGAAGAAGGCGCACCGCCGTCGAGAAGATCTTCTGCTCCTCGATCCAGGCGGCGAGCTTCGGATTGATTGTGCTGTCCCACATCCGAGGACGCAACCGCTGCGTCGACTACCTGTGTGACGATGTACGACCCGCACTCGCACATCGTGAGGCGTCCCGGCAGCAAGGCTGAGACAAGATTGTTCGAGTAGGTTATCATTCAAGCGTTGGACAAGCGGATGCTACCAAGGCCGACGAGCGTACGCGTACTGGGAACCCCATCTACGAAACGACCGAGTTTGTTTCGGATGCGACACGGTCATCGGGAGCTTCTCCTCGGCTCGGGGACCATCACTCTCGGGCGCAAGGCAAGCTGCGACTACGTGCTCAACGACACCCAAGTGTCTCGAGAACACGCGCGCATCATCGTCGGCGAGCGGACGTTTGCGGTCGAGGACCTCGGCAGCGCGAACGGCGTGTACGTCAACGAGCAAAAGGTGCACGGCCTCAAGCGCCTCAACGATGGTGACAAGCTGCGTATCGGCTCACAGATCTTCGACATCTTGGAGGTTGCTGACGACGGCCCCGGGGACGACGAAACTCAGGACGTCACCGTCATCGCATCGAAAGCTCCCCCGAGTGCGCGTTCGCGCCTCTTGGACGAGGATTGGGAGGACCGCCCCACTCGCGTCGTGGACAAGCTCAAGCCATAGCGCGCGCCCGATCCTCAAGCGGTGCTGACGCGGGCGCCGGGCAGGAGTAACTCCGTCAGCGCTCGTCCGTCGTGGTGTCCATTTCGAGCACGAAGCCCCGCGATGGCGCGCACCGTGGGCGCAATGTCTCTCAGGTAGGCTTCACTCTCCACCGAGACGGGACCTGTGGCGCGAATCATGCTCCCTTCGGCGAAAAGAAAACTGCGAGACGATTCCGGATGCTCGCTCCCATGATCGCGAAACCCAGTGGCTCGACCGTGGTCGGTGGTGACGAAGAGAGCCGTCTGCCGTGGTGACCGGTTGAGGAGTTTGCGCACTCTGCCGACGAATCGGTCGGCCGCCGACAGGGCGTCGAGGTATCGCGAGTAGTCGTTCTTGTGGCCCCATTCATCGGTCTCACCCAGGCTGATGAACACGAAGTCCGGATCGGCCTCTCTCAAGAACGTGTAGGAAAGCTCACCGGTCCAGACGTCGCGGCGGAAGTCGTCCGCTGCGCCCTCTACGCCGATGGAATTGCTCGCCGCGCGCAGGATCCGGTGAGTCTTGGGGTAACGTCGCAGTCTCCCGAGATTGTAGCCCCCTTGTCGTCCGGCGGACACGATCCCGCTGCGCCTCGTGGAAGCGGCAAACTGGATCTTGGGCCAGGAGGCAAAGGCTGCAACATTGCTCGGATGGACATCCGGGTCATCCGCGTAGTCGTCGAGCAAGCTGGGGCGGTTCATCCTCTGGCATCCGTTGTTGTAGCAGCCCGTCTTGTCCGACCCCGACAGCATTTCCATGTAACCCGGCAGTGAGACGAAGTTCGGACCCGAGGCATGAAAGCCACCCATTTCGGGAGCACCGAGCACTGCCCCGTGCTCTTCCATCTTCATCAGATGTGGAACGAGGTCCCTGCGCGTCGGGTATTTCGGTCGGGCGATTCGCTTTCGATCAACGCCCAAAAAGACGTCCTGCCATCGGACCCCATCGATGGCGATGAGGACGACTTGCGGTCGACCATCCGTTCGAGCGGAACGGAGCGTGTTACCGTGAGGGACGCATCCTGACGCACCGCAGGCCAAAAGCCCGAGAGCTGCGCGCCGACTGAGGACGGTAGATGCTTTCCCCCCCATGCCAGAAAGAATAGCAGCTGACCGAGGTGGCGCTCGTTCTGCGCCCGGTCCTCTCTGTCTGCAATTTCCGCCGCGGCGAGCGCGTGAAAAGCTGAGCCGAATGTGGACGATCGAGGCACTGGTAGCGGGAGGCATGCCACTCGGCACGAGAACGGAGAAAGCGGAAGTGACACGACACGAAGACAAAACCCCGGCTCGATGGCGCGTGAAGTGCGGCCACCTAGTGGTCATCGGCATGGCCGCGCCTTACCTCACTGGGTGCCCTGCAGGCGCGGACCTCGATGACGCAGACATGCTATTCGAGGCACTTCCCTCGGACTTTTCCGACGGTCGAGCGTGTGACGCCACAGTGGTGTTCGAACAAAGGTGTGGACTCGGGGCGGGTTGTCATGAAACAGCGGAAAGTGGGACGCCGCCCTTGGGAGGAGTCGACCTCGTCGCCCCCGACGTGGCAAAACGCCTCGTGGACGTTCCAGCGACGTTTCCAAGCGCGCCCGAATGTGAGGGGGCTTTCGCCCTTCTCGTCGACTCCCAGAGTCTCGATGACAGCTATCTCTGGAAGAAGGTGAACAACACCCACGGAGAATGTGGAGACGGGATACCTACTCCCTATTTCGAGGCGACCGCCCTCAGCCAGAGTGACCTCGCTTGTGTGAGATCGTGGGTCAGCAGCCTCACGACGATGGACGCGGGCGAGCCAGAAATGCCAGCCCCCTGATTGCGCGGGAGGGCCCGGAGCTGGGGCTCGAAATCCCCAGCTCTCAGAGCTTCAAGTCATCGAGATCCGCGAGCAGCTCCGCGGCGTGCTCTTTCGGACTCACGCTCTCGTACACTTTTTTGACCTTTCCGTCTGGACCGATCAAGAAGGTGACCCGCTTGGACATCCCGAGCATCGATCCGACTCCGTAGCTCTTCGCGATGGCGCGCTCTTCATCCGGAATGAGCAAGAACGGTAGCCCGTGCTCCTCGGCGAACTCCCGATGCGACTCGTTGTCCTGCGTCGAGACACCGATGACCACGACGTCTCGGCTCTGGTACGTCTGATGCGCGTCGCGGAACCCTTGGGCTTCGACCGTGCAGCCCGGGGTGTTGTCCTTTGGATAGAAGTAAAGCACGACTTTCTTCCCACGGAGCTTGTTGAGCTCGACCTTCTCTCCGGAGTGCGCCACAGCGGTAAAGTCGGGGGCCTCCATGCCTGGCGAGAGAATGCCGGCGGCCGGGGGTGCGGCTTTCGTTGGAGTCGGGCCTGGCGAGGCCTCGTCCGGGGGCGATAAACTCGCCTCTTTGGCCTTGTCGTCCTTGGAGCACCCCACGCTTACAGCCAGGACAACGAGCGCCGCAACGGCCCCAAACCAGCTCGACTTCGTCTTCATGCCGCACGAGTGTTGCAGCAACCGACAGCAGAGCAAGGTCTTCAATGGCGCCCCAGACGGCGCGCCCTGAGACGCTTGTAGACCCCGGCACCGAGCAGCGCTGGCGTCGCTACCACGCAAACCGGACACACCGCTAACCCGACGACGGACGCGACCACGCCAAGGGCGCCAATCCCCAAACCATAGCCGAGGTACGCGTTTCCCTGCTCCCTCTCTTCGCTCGCGAGGCGTTCTTGGTCGCTGCTGCTCGAAGTCTCGTCCATCTCTTGATCGCTCCTTCTCTTCAAAAAGGTGAGAGCCAAGCGACGCCAAAAGGGTTCGGCGAGGGCGGCGAATGTGAGCGAGAGTGGGTAACGGGAGGATATATTTCGTCACTGGTTCAGAAACTTGCTTCCCTATCCCCACACATGGATCCAAAGTAAGACTTGCGCTGAATATATTCTGCGCAAGCTCTATCATGACGCAGCGTGATCCTTTCGGCATCGTCGGTCGAACGGTCTCCGGGACCTTTCGAGTAGAAACGTGCGTCGCCGAGGGCGGATTTGGTGTCGTGTATCGGGCCGACCACAAGTATTTTCGCTCGCCCGTCGCGCTCAAAGTGCTCAAAGTCCCGCGAGGATTGCCTCGGGAAGTCCGGAGACATTTCTGGGAGGAGCTACGGAGGGAGGCCGAGGTTCAGTTCAGACTGTCGGCTCTGACGGAACATGTGGTGCGCCCCCTGCATGTAGGCGAAGTCGAGGTGGGACGCGACGAACCGCTGCCTGTCATGGCTCTGGAATGGCTCGAGGGTATGGATCTGGACGCGGAATCGAAGCTCCGGCGCGAGACGGGCCAGACTCCTCGCTCTCTCCCGGAGCTATTGGACCTTCTCGGGGGTCCCGCCGAAGCCATTCACCTCTCTCACAATCTCGAGCGCGAGGGCGGGCTCTACTCGGTCGTGCACCGCGACATCAAGCCGGAAAACCTTTTCATCACGCACACTGGCGGGCGCCAGGTGGTCAAGGTGCTGGACTTCGGCACCTCGAAAGTCGGCCGCATGATGCACGTGCTCGCGGGCGATCCCACGAACACTGGACGTCCGGCTCAATTTTCTCCGGCCTACGGTGCCCCCGAACAATGGGTGCCCGACAGCCTCGGCCAAACCGGACCCTGGACCGACGTTTGGGGGATGGCGCTCACCCTGGTTGAACTCATGAAAGGCGAGCACCTTTGCTCGGGCAACGTTCAAAAGGCCATGGTTCGGTGCCTGGACAAGGACCGCCGTCCAACCCCGCGCAGCCATGGGATCGATGTGAGTGATGCTGTCGAAAGCGCGTTCTCGAGAGCCCTCGCCGTCGATCCACGCTATCGGACCCAATCCATCCGAGACCTGTGGTGCGATCTCCGCGTCGCGACGCAGCCAATAGCTGACCCCAACGACGCCCCAGACGAAGCACACGAGGCGGATGCGCCCTTCGAACGGGACCGCCGCCGCCGACGTCGTCCTGCGAAATCCGGAGCGTTCCCCATCACTGCGGGTACCGGAGCGGCCCCCCGAGGCATTTCTCGAACGGGAACCGACGAGGATGGCTTCGACACCGTGCGTGACTTCGACGATCACTGGCACGAGGCCTGAAACGCCGCCTACCGGTTCGCCCCTAAGGACCCTTGGCCCGGAGTCTTTCGGCACGTTCCATCAGCTCCAAAAAATCGCGCCGAGTCGGGTGTGCCGGTGAGCCGAGGGCACTTTCGGCTCGGCGTCTCGCCCTCGTCAGATCGGCATTTGGGGCATTCTTCGAACCGCTGAGGACGAGACCGAACTCGGCGACAGCCGTGGCGAAGCGATGCTCGGAGTCGGCGGCCGACAGCGCGGCAGTATCGCTCGCGATGACCGCCTCGAGCTTCCGACTCTTGGTCCCTTGCGGCGTTTTGTAGCGGAGCTTGAGCGTCGCGAGCTCGCTGGTGTCGTTCGTGCTGCTTCGCTCGGATTGATACTTGAGAGGGTCAGTGGACCCAGCAGGACTGCGAACGCCGACGGGAACGATCTCATACAAGGCCGTTACGCTGTGTCCGGCGCCCATTTCGCCGGCGTCCTTGGTGTCGTCGTTGAAGTCCCGAGCAGCCAGCATGCGGTTTTCGTATCCAACCAGTCGATAGCTTTCGACCACCTCCGGATTGAATTCGAGCTGAAATTTCACGTCTTTCGCCACGGTCACCAAGGTTGCGCCGCTCTCTTCGACGAGCACCTTCCGCGCCTCGGCGAGGGAATCGATGTAAGCATAGTTCCCGTTGCCCTTGTCAGCGAGCAGCTCCATCGTCCAGTCCTTGAGGTTCCCTTTTCCGAACCCGAGCACGGTAAGAAATACTCCTCCCCTGCGCTCCCTTTCGATGAGGCCCACGAGCTCGCCTTGACTCGTCGTCCCCACGTTGAAATCACCATCGGTGGCCAAGATGACTCGATTGATGCTCCCCCGGGCGAAGCTCCGGTGCGCGAGCGAGTAGGCCTTTTCGATCCCTGCCGCCCCGTCGGTCGCACCGCCCGGGCGGAGGCGTTCGATGGCAGCGAGAATTTCACTCTTTCGGTCACCAGGCGTGGGCTCGAGCACGACACCGCTCGCCCCCGCGTAGACGACGATCGCCACCTTGTCGTGTGCGCGGAGATTCCGAACCAGGAGCTCCATCGAGCGCTGTAGAAGCGGCAGCTTGTCGGGGCTGCGCATGCTCCCACTGACGTCGAGAAGGAAAACGAGATTACGTGAAGGAACCTCCGCCTGTTGTAGCTTTGCAGTTTTCACGCCGATGTGGACGACCCGGTGGGCCGCGTTCCAGGGAGCCTCGGTCACCTCCGTGTAAACACCGAACGGCTCCCCCCGAGACGGCAGAGGGTACTCGTAGTCGAAGTAGTTGAGCATTTCTTCGATCCGCACCGCGGAGGCCGGCGGGAGAGTTCCCTCGTGAAGGAAGCGGCGGACGTTGGAGTAGCTCGCGGTGTCGACATCCGCTGAGAACGTCGACAAAGGCTCGTCCCTGGCGCTCACGAAGTCGTTCTCTGGCTGATGGGCGTAGGACTCGGTGTTCATGGGAACGATGGGAGCCATCCGGTGGGAGGCGCCGAGTCGTCCGTGCCCCGCACCGAAACCTTGCCCCATTGCTTGCCCGGTGGCGCGCATTTTCGCCGACCCGAGTCCCGAGCCGGACTTCAGAGCGGGAGCCGAGCTGGGAGCCGGTTTCGGAGCCGAGCTCGAAGCCGGTTTCGGAGCCATTCGAGGAGCCGGCGCAGGTGCTTGCATCGGCACGGCGTAGCGATCGCCGGGGTCGAGCTCTCGAGGCCCTCCAGAGGTGGCGCTAGGCTCTTGCTGCTGGACTACTGGGGCGCGCGCCTCGGCTTTCCCCTGCTGCGCCTCGGAGACTTCAGGCCGCTGCCCCCGACAGCTGATCGCGAGCAGTGCTGTCGCCAAGAGGCCGATCCCAAGACGCAGCTCTACCTGGACCCGCCCCGGGGCCTTCCCAAGATTCATCATCGAACTCCTCCACGGCCCCGTGGGGCCTCGAGCGGACCCACCTTTGGGCGCGGCTACTCCGGGATTCGACGCCCCTCTGGCCGAAAAGTTCTGGCGCTCGGGAAGATTTCGCGGCGAGAGCTCCCCCTCAGCGTTGAATCAAGGAGACGTTGGCGCCCTCTTTTCCGAGCTTCACACGTTTCGAAACCCCGCCGCTTGCGGGCTTGATGTCGTACTCACCGAGGAACCCCCGCACCAAGACGCGTCCGCTCTCATCGGTCTTTACGCGGCCCGAGGTCCACCACTTGCCGAACACCAGGTCCTGGTAAGCCTGACCGCTCTTCTTGAGGTTCCAGTTGGAGTCGTAGAGCGTGCCGCTCCTCTTCCAATGCTTTCCGTCGAAAAATCCCCACATGAAGATGCCCTCGACCGAGGGATGGCTGAACAGGAGCGTATAGAAATCGCGCGTGTAGTCCGCGGCAAGCTCCGGATCATCGGCGGTGATGTCGTATTCGGTAATGAGGATCGGTCGCTCGAACCCGGCAAACCGGTCGAGGATCTCCATCAAGTCGTCCGGGGACGTGAGAGAAGAGCCGAAGTGGCCCTGCATTCCAATCCCGTCGAGGGGAGCTCCTTGTTCCACCAAGTAGCGAATCGTCTTCTCGTAGTGGTCCCGGTGGCCGCTCGGCCCGCCACCACCCGACAAGATCGAGTAGTCGTTGATGAACAGCTTGGCCTTCGGATCGGCCTTCTTGGCAATCTTGAACCAGTCGACCATCACCTCGTCACCGAGGATGTCCATCAAGTCGTGGTTGTCGTACGGTTCATTGAGGACATCCCAGTGCTCAAGCCGACCCGCCATCTTGGTAGCAAGATCCCGGACGTGATCCTCGACGGCTACTTTGAGCTTCTTCTTGTCGTTTTCGAGCTTCTTCAACTCATTCGGCAGGTTCCTCCAGCTCGGCCAAACGAGCACGTGTCCACGCGTGCGAAGTCCGTTCGATCGCGCCCAGTCGATGGCAGTCGTCGCCGACTCGATCCCCCATGTGGGCCCCCAATCGCCTGCTAAAGGCTTCCACTTGAGGTTGTTCTCGAGCACGATCGAGTTGAAGTGCTGGAGAGTCTTCGCGAGATAGGTGCGATTTTCCTCGGCATGAACCACGGCGGGGGCCACGAGCGCCGTGCCGAACCAAAATTCATGGGTGAGCTGCTGCAAGTCGACTTCTGCGTTGGGGACTGGGTTTCCGTCGGCGTCGACGACCGAGATGATGAGCGGCCCCTTTCGATGTTTGTTGATGCGCTCCTGCGCGGCCTCGCGCCAGGGTGCATCGGGCTCGCGGCCGTCGTAGGTGATCTTCGTCTTGGGGAGCTGGTCCACCGTCAGCTCTCTCCGGAAATTGTGGAGCTCGAGCCCACCAATTTCGAGGGTTTGCCGCCCGTAGCCCAGGCGGAAGATCACCTGAGCCTCTCCCTTGTAGTGCGTTTGGCGCGCCTGGAAGGGAATGTGCACTTGCTGCCATTTGCGCCCGGCTCGAACGTCCTGTTCGACGGACTTCGACCACGGATCCTTGGCCAATTCGAGAACGAACGCCGTCTGCCCTTCACCGCTCTCGTTCTCGGAACGCTCGGTTCGGATCCAGAACGACGCGAGTAGGACGTCGCCGACTTCGATGTTGGTTCGTGTGGGGGTCAAGACCTGCATCGTCCACGGATCCTGACCAGACTCGGTGACCGTCAGTCGAAGGGCCTTGTCGAAGGGCATTTCTTCGACGTCGATGACCTCCCTTTTCACTCGTTCGGTCTCGCCGCTGACCTGAAACTGGAGGATGGGCTCTTCGGCAAACATCCCGAGGCCCGTCTTGCCGGCTTCGATGCGCGTGGGACCGACGCCATCGACGTCCACCGGGTTCTGGGCGACGTTCTGCTTCTTGGGGGGAGGCGGAGCGCAGGCGGCGATCGGTCCGCCCACCAGAGCAAGAATGGGAGCCCAGAGGGCGAGACGAGAGGAGATGGGGCGACAGCTGCCGAACATGGCGGTGACGTTATTTCGTCCGAGGTGCCGCGGCCAGGCTTTGTGTGGCCGTGAAAAGAGAACTCCTCAATTGAGAACTCGCCCAAACTGCAGCAAACCTCGGGCGAGCCCACCTTCCGCCTGCCTGGCCAATTCGCCGAGAAGCCTTCGGGATGCATCTCGCAGATTGCGCTGCGCGGAGCCCGAATGTGAAATGTCGACTGCCCTACGAGGGCGCCCGCCGCTTCGAAACGACGGGCAGACGGGACGCGGTGTTCAGGGCAGCGAAATCCGCTCGGCGCTCAGATCGCTTCCCACGAAGTTCAAGTGAAGAGCGCCCCCGCCACCGGTCACATAAACGGCGCGCCCCCCCACCGTGACGATATCGTCTCCACGGCTGATGTGATGGTCCCCTGGCACCTCGGTCGGCCCCGCTTGAATCGCTCCAGTCGCGTCGATTCTCAGCGCGTACGTGCCATCGAAATCATCGCCCTCGTTGATCCAGCGCTCGTACAAGACGATGAGCTCTCCGGAATCCAGAAGTGTCATACGCGGTCGTTCGGCGTGTGTGTCGGCGCCGAGGTCGGTGAGCCAACGGACATAGTTCGTCACGCTCGCGCCCTTGGAAACTACCGTGTGCTCCGTAGCCCCCGCCTGTTCGACTACGACATCGTCCGTGTCGTAGTCGAAGAAGTCGTTTCGAACGCGGACGAGCGCGACATCCCTCGTTCCCCGGATGCGACCTTCTCCCTCGTCCGTCGGCGTTCGTTCCGTGGCGAAGAGCGCCAGGATCCCATACGTCGGATCGCTCGTCCGAACGAGGCTTCCGAGTCGTGTGAACGTGTTGTTGTCGCCCTCGGCTCCCTTGATCGTGTAGGCAGAATACGCGCCCTCCCCGCCTCCGTCGTTGTAGTGGCTGAGCGCAACGAAGCGAGGATACGCGTCGCCGAGGTGCATCTCCACGAAGCCAGTTCCATCGTAGAGAGCTCGCTGATCGAACGAATGACTCACCCACATGGTCGAGGCGCGCGTAACGCTTCCGTCAGCTGCGTCGAGGATCGTCGTGATCGCTTTCTGATGCCTGGTCCCATCGATGTTGGGATCGGGTTCGGTGTTGTGGCCATGGGTGAGCAGCAGACGGTCTCCGCCCCAAACCAGGCGCGAACTCGCGGCCACCATCGGATTGACGATAATCTCCGAGCCTTCGTTGAAAGCTCCGCGCTCCATGTCGACATCCGACTCCATCGATACGCATCCGTGGATGTCGAACTTCACGATGCGCACGATGCCCGGACGATGGATCTCGTTCGGAGGATACGTCTCGTCCACGATCTCGTCCTCGTCGACCCCGGTGGCTACGTAGTAGTTCCCATCCGGATCCTTGGTAAACCCCATGATACGGCCCAGACTCGCCACGCGAAACGCCGCCTCTACCTGGTACGCCGCCCCGTTCGGGACGATACGCACCAGATACGCGCTGTCAGCCGAACTCTGGTCCTGAAAGAGGACCTCGAGCACGACTCCGTCCGTGTGAGGGATGATTTCGGGCGATTTGCCGTAGTTGGTGGACCAGCCATCCGGCCCCTCATCGTCGTCCTCGTCGGTGTCGAATGGCACCCCGAGCGATGCGATGGTGGGCGCGTCGATGCGCTCGACTGCGATGGTCGGGGCAGGACCATCCTCGCATTCCATGGGGACGTAGATGTCTCCTCCGGTCCCCATCGGGTCGCCGCCGGTGCCGACACCACCGCCACTCCCCGAGGTCGCGCCGCCCGTCGCAGCGTGAGCGCCACCGGAACCTCCTCCTGTTCCGATGCCCGCGCCACCGGTCCCTGCAGTCGGCGGCGGATTGTCGAGCGCCACGCACAGACCCAAGGTGACATCGCACCGACGTCCCGGGCAAGCGGCGTCGTCCGTGCAGCTCGCACGACACACACCTGCGCTGCACTGTTCGGTCGGCCCGCAATCGGTCGGCATCACGCAGGCGGTGACGGGGACGCACGAGCCCCCACTACATTCGCTTGCCGCCCCGCACTCCGAAGTTTCGTAGCACTCGTAGACGGGCCCCGATGGGTCACCATCCCCGTCACCGGACTTCCCCTCGTCTGAACAAGATGCCGAACCAAAGCCAAATGCTGCTGCCACGGCCGCCGTCCAAAAGCTCCATTTACGCATGCGTTACGTGCTCCGTTGAATCGCCCCGAGCGCCCCGTGCGAGAGCGCATCCCTCGTCATTTATGCCCGGCACTCGGATTCTTTTGTCGCCAAAGCGACAGCAACCATGCGAAATACGTCAAAGCTCGACCGTCCGAATAGAAACTTTCGTCTCCACCAGACGCCCTCTTCACCAGTTCGATTGGAGCCGGAAAAATCCTCGGCTCGTAGGCCGGCCAAAGGTCGCCGCGGGCCGCCCCGCCCGTGAGGAGGGAAACGCTGTCGCGCCCAACATGCACACAGTTCATGAACCACTGCCGCTAAGTGCATCTGATTCATGTATTCGAACCGCTCAGTGCAGTTCATTCATGTATCGGAAGTGCGGCTCATTCACCCGTTGATTCAAGGGCTCATTCGCCCGTCATGGCACCAGGGATTTGCGCCGCAATCGCCGAAACAGCGGCCTCTGCGTCGCTCCAGGTCCCCTCCATATCGGCGCGGTTGTCGAAGTAGGCCCAGCAAAACGTGCCGGCATAACCCTGGTTCACCGACTCGAGGTGCATCTGCATCGTCGTCCACCGGCCTTCCTCGCCTCGACAAGGGAACTCACCGACGAGCACCGGCTTGCCGTCCGTCTGCCACTGGGACGCCGTCTGGATCCATGGCTCGTATGACCAATTGTCACCGTGCATCCATGGGTAGTAGTGCGTCTGATACACATCGAGGCGCGCCAGCGGATCGCCCCCCGCGGCCGCCTGTAGAGCGCTGTCTGACAAGATGTTGCTCCCCGTCGCGAGGTACTTGAAACTCGCTGATCCGGTCGTAACGAGAGCGTCGGGATCGGCCGCGTGGATCCCCGCGGCCACCTTCGCGTGAAAGCGCACGTAGTCGGATTGTGCAACGGTTCCGCCCTCGTCGGTGAGCAGCCAATCGCCCTCGTTCATGATCTCCCAAAGGCCGAGCCCGGGATGGTCGTTGTAGCGCTGCACCAGCGGTGTGACGACGTTCGCTACGAAAGCATCCGTCGCCGCGGCGTCGGTCACCAAAAACTCACGCCCCCCTTCGATGTCGAACGAGAGTAGGGCCGGCATGATCAAGATGCCGTGGGCATGGGCAGCGTCGAACGCGATATCGAGGTTGTCGAAGACCGCCTGAGCCAGTGGTTGGGCGAGGTTTCCAGCGTAGGAGATCTGTTGATCCGCGGTCGGGAACCACCACCAGCGCACCGAGTTGCCGCCCGCCGCCGCAATCGTCGCGAACATTGCATCGAAGTTTGCTGCGTTGTAGTTCGAAAGGTCGGCGCCCCATTGATCCCAAGCGACGTTGATGCCGTTGAGGTAGTACCGCTTGCCCTTGATGCAGACGCGATCAGGCTGCGAGGTGGCAGGATCGCAGGAAGCGCCAGGTGAGCCACCCACGCCTGCAGCAACGCCACCGGTGCCGAGACCTCCGGACCCCGCGCCGCCGGTCCCCTCGCCGCCCGATCCCACGCCGCCCGTGCCGAGACCTCCGGACCCTGCGCCGCCCGAGCCGAGACCGCCCGAGCCGACGTCTCCGCCGCCGCCCGAGGGATCTCCCCCCGTACCATCGCCGGAGTTTACGCCTTCCGAAGCGCCATCGCTGCAAGCGGACAGCGCCACGAGAAACCCAGAAAAAAGGCAAAGACTATAAAGTCGCATCGTGGCGTGGGTTAGCACAGAAAAGAAAAGGAAGCCTCACCCCGCCACGGTGACACGTCCGTGACTCAAACGAGGCACCACATCAGCCCTGCAGCAGCGCCACGCGCACTGCCGTGGCAAGCACCTTTCCCAATACCTCGTAGACGTAGCCATCGACGTCGGCCATCTCGAACACCGCGAAGCCGAGCGGCTCAGCGCCGTTCTGAAGAGGCTCGACGACCAAGTGCTGCTGCCTTTGTCCGGAATCGAGCTCTGCGGGAATCAGGCGATGGGCGAGGTACGTCTCCGCGCGCAGTGCGTGTGATGGTGGACCGCCGGGGCCAAAACCGGCGACCAAGCGGGCGCGAGCCGGCTCTTCCGGCGAGTAGACGGAGAGCACGGCCGAACGGATCCCGAGACGGGGGAGTTGTTCCGCCATGGACGCAGAAAGCCTTTCGGCGCTGAAAGCCGCGAGCATTTCCGCACTCGCATCGGTGAGCACACGAGCTTGGCGCTGGATCAGGATGCGATTCTGCGCCTCGGCGCGCTCGACGATGTGGCTGGTGAGACTGCGAGCGTCGTGAAGTAGGCTTTCGATGCGGCGCAAATGCTCGGGGTTATTCGCGGCGGCGATGCTGAGCTGCTTGCGCAGTGCAGAGATGAGCGCGTTGCCGGCCGAGACGTCGCCGTCATTGGCGAGGACCTGTTCGAGCAGTTGATCGAAAGCGGCGCGAAAACTCTGGGCCTGACCGCGAAACTCGTCCTGGAGCGAGTTGAACAGTCGAACCTCCCAGCCACGTCCCACCCCCGCGAACGCGCCGCGTGCCGCTCGGGACATCTCGGCGAGCACGAGATCGCGCCGCTTGATCAATCCGGCCTCGAGATCGGACATCGCCTTACCCTTGGGGCGGTCGGACAGATGCTCCAGGTCGTCGGGGATACATCCGCAACTTCTCCTGAACGAACAGGTCGTCTCCAAAACGTGGGTCTGATGGGGGACCTTCTTGCTCAGCACGTCGAGCACGGCTTGCATCGCCCGGCGCCCCTGCTCGCGGAGCGGTTGGCGAACACTGGTCAGCGGTGGGTTGCTGTACTTCGCTTCCTCGACGTCGTCGAACCCCACGATAGCGATGTCCGCTGGGATCTTGAACTTTCGTCGCCTCAGTTCTTCTACCATGGCCAAGGCCATCGAGTCATCGGCGGACATGAGCGCGTCAATGTCGGCGATCGGCACCTTGCGCACGTCGAGAAGTGTTCGTACCGCCTCGATGCCCGCCTCCCGCCGAAAGTCGCCTTGAACGATCAAGTCTTCGGGGAGTGGGATCCCGTTCGCCTCGAGCGTCTCCTTGTACGCCTCGAAGCGCGCCTCTGCTTCGGCATTCGATGCCGGGCCGCGAACGAAACCGATCCGCCGCGCCTTGTGCTCGTCGATGAGATGCTGGATCGCCTCCCGAACGCCGCTCGCATTGTCGATGAGCACCGCAGACGAACCCTGCAGCTCAATCGCAACACTACAGATCCTGTCCCGCGGGAACGCGGGAGAAACCTCCTCACGAACATCCCCTCCATGGTGGTTCCCCAAGGTGCCAGTAAGGAGCAAGAGCCCATCGTACTGACTCTCGTCGATGAGACGATACAGATGGTTGCGTACCGCTCCGTGAGAATGGTCGGCCCCGACGACGCCGCCAGGTAGCGCGACCAACGAGACCCCACGTTCCTCCGCAACCTCTCTCGCCCCTGCGAGGAGGGAGTTCTGGTAAGAGTCAGACAGCCAATCGACCACGAATCCGATTCGGACCGGCCTTCCTCCGAGTCGTCTTCCGGGCCGGTCACTTCCCGTAGTCTTCACCATTGATGGTACAGGTTAGCCGCTCCCATGAACTTCGCCAGACACACCGTCGTCGTTTTCCCGGAACTCGAAGGGCACAACCTAGCCTCCGACGAGCTCGGACCAGACCCGCACCATCGTGTCGATCAACGCGTCATTGAAATCGAACCTGGGACTGTGCAAGGGCGGCGCGTCCGCCGCGTTGCCGCTCCCTACGAGAGCATACGCCCCTGGAATCTCGCTCAGGTAGTAGCTGAAGTCCTCCCCACCCATGAAAGGCACCCCGCGCGTTTCTTCCGCACCATCGCCCAAGACGGCGCAGAAGGCGCGTTTGAGACGTTCCGCAGGTTCCGCGTGATTGACCGTCGCTTGGTAGGCCGGCAAAAACTCGAACTGTGCGCTCACACCATGCGCATGCGACACACCCTCGACCACCTCTCCTAGGCGCTTTGCCAAACCATCGCGAAGAGCGGTCTCGCCGGCACGAACCGTTCCCTCGAGCACGACCTCATCCGGTATCGCGTTGCGCGCAGTTCCCCCATGAAACGTGGTCACTGTGAGCACGGCTGCCTGCTGCGGCGGAACGTTCTGAGCCACGATCTGCTGCGCCAGGTTCACGATCTGCGCTCCAGCCAAGATCGGGTCGCGGCAATCGCTCGGCGTTGAAGCGTGACCGCCTTGTCCATTCACGACGATGCGAAAATAGCCGTTCGAGACCATGACTGGCCCGGCTGGAGCCGCGAACTTGCCGAGCGCCATCGTGGGTTGGTTGTGATATCCAAAAATCACCCCGACTCCCTCGAGGCACCCATCCTCAATCATCTTCTTGGCGCCATGTCCGCCCTCCTCGGCGGGTTGGAAGAGAAGACGAACGGGATGTAAAAGCTCCGATTCATGCTCCTTCAGCCAGGCGGCGGTCGCAAGTAGGCTGGCAGTGTGTCCGTCGTGTCCGCAGGCATGCATCACCCCCTGGTTCTTGGAGGCATGTGGCGCCCCCGTTCTCTCCGCAATCGGTAGAGCGTCGATGTCCGCACGCAGCGCAATCCGCTGAGCTTTTCCGCTTCCCAGGTCGGCCACAGTTCCAGTCCCAGCACATGTCCTCCAGGGAATTTCGAGGCGCGTCAGCTCTCTACGGATGCGAATTGCCGTGTCTTCTTCTTGCCAGGTCCGTTCCGGGTTTTCGTGCAGCTCATGACGCAATCGAGTGGCATGTTCGACGATCGTGCGAAGTCCTTTCGGTTGGTCTTTTGATGCGGTGGGAGAGCCGATTCGAATCATTGTCGCCAGCATGACCCTTCTCGTCATCGAGCTCAAGGTCAGGATGGGGGGTAGAGTCACGGAATCGAGTGTGTAAACTGGTGACATGCTCACAGCGACGAATCCAACGACGGGCGAGATCGTCCGCACGATGAAGCCCGATGATGCAGCACTGATCGAAAGGAAGCTCGAGGCCGCGAAAAGCGCCTACGCCTCGTGGCGCAATGCTTCATTCGAAGAACGCGGTGAATTCATGCGAGCCGTCGCCCAGGTGCACCGAAAACGTGCCCGAGAGCTCGCCGCCTTGATGACCGAAGAGATGGGCAAGCCTCAAAAGGAGGCCCTAGGTGAAATCGAAAAGTGTGCAAAAACCTCTGAGTTCTTTGCTGAAAACGCCGCCTCGTTTCTACAGCGTGAGACAATCGCTTCGGACGCACAACGAAGCTACGTTCAGTATCTTCCCCTCGGAACGGTTCTCGGCATCCTTCCGTGGAACTCTCCCTTCTGGCTCGCGTTCCGTGTCGCGATCCCGGCGATGATGGCCGGAAACGCATGCCTCATCAAACCCGATCCCCACGTTCCCGGATGCGGCGCTGCGCTGGCCGATGCTTTCAAAGAAGCGGGCGCACCAACGGGGCTCTTCGACGTGCTCCTGATCGAAACACCACGAGTGGAAGCGGTGATCGCGGATCCGCGCATCGCCGCCGTCTCCTTCACGGGGTCGAGCGCTGCTGGAAGCAAAGTCGCCGCTCTCGCGGCCGCACACATCAAACCGGCCGTGCTGGAGCTCGGCGGCTCTGATCCCGCCATCGTACTCGAAGATGCCGACCTGGCGAGGGCGGCAGCGACGACGTGCCTGGCTCGAACCATCTGCGCAGGACAATCGTGTATCGCGGCCAAGCGAGTGCTCGTCGAAGAGTCCGTCCATGACGAATTCGTCGAGCTATTCCGCGAGCAGCTCGCCAAAATCCGGCAGGGTGATCCGGCGCTTCAGGAAACAGACATGGGTCCGATCGCCCGCTCCGACTTGAGAGACGAGCTTCACCGCCAAGTCGCGCAGTCCGTCGAGATGGGCGCCAAGGTCGAGCTCGGGGGAACCCTGCCGGAGGGTCCTGGATCATTCTACCCCGTGACTCTGCTCACGAATGTCACCCCCGAAATGCCGGCCTTCCAAGAGGAGACCTTCGGCCCCGTCGCCGCGGTAACGAAGGTAAAGGACCTCGACGAAGCACTCCGTCTCGCAAACCAGACGGAGTACGGGCTCGCTTCGAGCATCTGGACCGACCCCAAGCGAGGAGAGTCTCTCGCACGGGAAATCGAGGCCGGTCAGGTGGTCGTCAATGGCGTAGTCAAGACCGACGCTCGCCTGCCTAGCGGAGGTATCAAGCGCTCGGGCTACGGCCGCGAGCTCGGCCCACACGGCATCCGAGAGTTCACGAACGCACAGCAGGTGTGGATCGGCTCCTGAGTCACCCTTCTTTCATTCGCCGGCCGACGGAACCGACGCAAGCGCTCTTTTCTCCGGTTTGCTGACGAACCGTCGATCCAGGGTAAAAAACGATTCACAACCGCTATCGGTGACGACGATCGTGTCGGAGATCCCGCAAGTCTTGTCTCCGTCGACGCCCCAGAGCCAAGGGATGATGTGAAACGTCATGCCCTCTTTGAGCACAGCGGCATCGCCCTGTTTGATGCTGATGATGTACCCTTCGTCCCAGCTCGGCGGGAACGCAATGCCGATGGAATACCCGGCGCGCGTGATGAGATCCGCGCCAATTTCGTTGTGGAGCAGCATGCTTCGGACCAAGTTGTCGAGCTCGGAGACGGTAACCCCCGGACGGACGAGCTCATGAACCGCGTCGAGCGCATTCATCATGAGCTGCTCCGCGCGTCGCATGGATGGGCTGATTTCCCCGAGGATCACCGTGCGCATCATCGCCGTATGGTAGCGACGGTAACACCCCCCCACCTCGAGAAACGCGTGTTCTCCAGGCTCAATCTGCCGCCCCTCCCAGGTCGCGTGCCCAATCATCGAGCGAGGCCCCGTCGTGACGTAGGGAAGCACCGCCGGGTATTCCCCGCCCGCTCGAAACATCGCCCTGCAGATCTCCCCCGCGATGTCGTTCTCACTCACGCCTTCCTGCACCGCCTCGATCCCGGCCTTCATCCCCGCCTCCGTGGCCCAAGCAGCCTTGCGCATCACGTCGATCTCGAATCGCGACTTGCGAGACCGCCCCTCCTCGACGATCCCGAAACAGTCCTGGAGACGTCCTTTGCGGAAAAGCCCACGGATGCGGTCCTGAAAGTATGCTGGGAAAAAGTAGCTGTTTCTTTCGTAGCCGACGGCACCGTCCTCGACGCCCAGATCGCGCAGAATTTGATGGAGCATCTGCATGGCGTCTCCGGTGTCCGAGTAGGGACGTGTGTTTTCCAGCCAGGTGCGTGCGATGACGTTGGACTCTTCCATTTCGCGAGTCGACATCACCGGCTCCCCTTCGAGCGGCACCACGAGAGCCTGGAACCACGAGTAGCCCGTCGTCTGATAGTCCGTCAGGTACATGATGTTCTCGGGATCGGAGATGATCACCGCATCGAGAAGACGCTCTCGCATCCGCGCTCGAAGCTCCGACACTCGACGCTGGTATTCCTCGAAAGGAAAGGTCATGTCGTCGCGCTCCCGCATCAATTCGCTCTCACCGTCCGAACCGCATTTTCGAAGATCGTAAGACCTTGATCGAGAGTTTCCGGTTCGATCGTGAGCGGCGGAATCAACTTCATGACGTTGAGAGCTGGTCCGCAGGGCGAGATCACGAGCCCACTGTCAAAACACTCTTTGGTGACTTTCTTGCAGTTCTCCGTGCCCATTTCGACGCCATAAATCATGCCGCGCCCGCGCACGTCTTTGATGTGTGACTCGGCGCGATTGAGTGCTTCCAGGCGCTTCTTCATCGTTTCGCCCTTTTTCTTGACCCCCTCCAAGAACGCCGGCTCCTGAAAGTAAGTGAGCGCCGCGGCCCCGGCGACGAACGAGAGTCCAGGCCCCCGGAAGGTCCCCGTATGCTCGCCCGGTGCCCATTTGTCTCTCTCGGGTTTGATGAGACACATCGCCATGGGGGTACCGAATCCGCCAATGCCTTTTGCCAAGACGATGACGTCGGGATCGAGGCCCATTCCGTCGAAGCTGAAGTAGCTCCCCGTGCGGCCGCAGCCGACTTGGATGTCGTCGATGATGAATAGGGCTCCGGTATCACGTGCGAGCTGCTGGACCTCGTGCAGCCACTCCTTCGTGGCTTCGTTGACGCCGCCTTCCGCCTGAATTACCTCGACGATGAAGGCCGCCGGCTTCGTGATGCCGCTCGATCCATCGCCCAGTGCCTTCTTGTACGCTTTGAGCGAGTCCACGCCCTCCCCCAAGTAGCCGTCGAACGGTACACGTACCGTGTGATGGAGCGGAACGCCAGCAGCAGCTCGATGCACGCCGTTGCCTGTTGCTGCGAGAGCGCCGAGCGTCATCCCGTGAAACCCATTCGTGAAGGCGACGATGTCGTGCCTGCCCGTCACCTTGCGGGCAAGCTTGAGAGCAGCTTCCACGGCGTTGGCCCCGGTCGGGCCAGTGAACTGCATCTTGTAATTCATGCCTCGGGGTTTGAGGATGATTTCTTCGAACCTCTCCATGAAGGCTCGTTTGGCTGTAGTGGCCATGTCGAGACTGTGGGCGACCCCGTCCTGCTGAATGAACTCGATGAGAGCCTTTTTTATCCTCTCATCGTTGTGACCGAAGTTCAGGACGCCGGCACCGGCGAAAAAATCGATGAACGTCCTCCCGGACTCGTCCGTCTGCTTGGCGTTCTTCGCGGTCTTGAAAACTGTGGGATACGAACGGCAATAAGCGCGAACCTCCGACTCGAGGCGCTCGAATGTCTCCATGCTTCTCCTTCTGTGCTTCTCGTGCGAGGCAACTTCTGTGTGTAACGTTTCGTTGGAATTTCGGAAAAATCAGGTCGCGTCGTCGATCCTCGTTGTTTCGAAGATCGACAACCTCTGCTCATTTTCCCTCACTTAGAATGAAACATACCTTCAGCATGGAGGGAATGTGGTTTCTGAAAACTTCTCACGCGGATGACTTCTTCGTTTCGTCTCTTGCGAAGATCCGACAAAAACTGGCCAAACTAACGCCTCGCGCGCGCATTTCGCCGAGATCACGACAAACGCGAGGATGAAACGTTCTCGCTCTCAGTTCTTCGCGCTCGAAAGAACGCGCGCTCGACTGCGTTTGGTACGGATGATGCCCACACCCAGAATGATGGGCGCAAGACCAATCAAGACCCAAGCGAGATCGCGGATCTCCACGAAGAACTTCATCGCCAAGATCGCAACGCCCGAACTCAAGAACACTGCTGATGTTCTGAAGTAAGCGAGAAATGTTCGCTCGATCGCCAGGAGAGTGCGTTCGAGAGCGAGCTGATCGCTACGCGGCATGGGGGCGGTCGCTGGTTCCTCGTTCACGCTCCATAGGCTACCCCCGTCGAAGACGCAGAGCGAAGCGGATGAGTTCACTCGGGCTCCGCCCCGGCCCCGTCAGAAATTCACCGCGATCCGGCGCTGTCGCCGTGGCTGGCGCTGTCGCCGGGTCCGCATGAACCACTTAGCGCCCGGGCCCCGTCCGAGCCATGACTCAGTGAGCATGCACAGGCCGCGGAAGCTCCGTCACGTAGGGCCACCGCGCGGGGCGCAGGGACGGTTCCGCGTCAGGAAAGGAGCACCATCGTCGACGTTTGATTGATGTGTCCCACGTACGACTCACCGTACGTCGACAGCCCAACGGTCGGAATCGAGCGAAACAGATCGGCGTACGCATCACAGGCTCCCACACTCTCGAGCTCCAGAGTGCGAAGGATGCAATGAAAATTGATGATGGCCGAGCAGTCTCCGAAGGTCGCGAGGGCTTCGGAGAGATCGCGCTTGGTTTGCTCCACGATGTCAGTGGCCTGCAGAAGATGAAGCTTCATCCCTTCGAGCACTTGGCAATAGAAGGCAACTTTCGTTCCTTGGATTTCGCGCGGGCTGCGCACGAACGGTTCGCCCCCATCGACAACGAGGCCAAGCGGATTCCGCCCGAAGGCGGATGGTAGCGCTTCGATCGAGATCCCGAGCACCCGCGCGTACTCTTCGGCTGCAGGCTTCCCGTTGAAGGTGATCACAGTCCGCGTATCGGGATCGCACGCCGTCACCTCGAGGACACTTCCCTTCACCTCGAAGCTCTGGGTCTTGAGGATCTTGAACCCGTTCTTGGGTTCTATGAGCGCGATGGCAGCACTCCCGCTCCCACCCGAGCTCCCAACGAAAACGCGCGTCTGCTCAAACGCAAGGTCATCGCCAGCGCTTCCTCCGACGAATGCCACATTGCTGGCCCCTGTGAGGTTCGCCATGACGAGCTCCTCGGCGCCGCTCATCCCGTCCTGCAATACGAGCCCGACGAACTTCTCTGGATCCAGCTGCGCAGGAGAGGACTCCCCGGCCTTTTCCGCAAGCCGCGAGAGAGCTGCTTTCGTTGATTCTTCTCGGGTCACGTCGTCGATGAGCTCGGCGTGCGCCCCGACGACCGTATCCTCGTCGGCAACGAGGGCGACGAGGGAGCCTTTGAGCATCTTTCCACTCACGAGTTCCCCCGACGAAGTGCAGCCGAGCGTCGTCGCTCCCGGAAACCCTCCAGACAACGCCTCAGCGACCGTTCCCGGATCTAACGTCGGTGACGCAAACCACAAGACGAAGGACGGGGAGATGCCCCGCGCCTCATCGATGACCTTCTCTACGGCCGACGACGCATCGTCCTCGGTTGCGCTCACGATTTTCACAGCCACTTCAGTTCATCCCTTCTTCGCCGAGAAATCGGCAATCATCTTCTGCAGCTTCTTTTCCAGGATCGGATCATCCGGAGTGCTCTCCGAGTACAGGTTCGGGTTCACTCCACTCAGGACGAGATGGGCTCGAACGAAATGTTCGAGCCCCTTCTGGCCGGCGGTCCGAAGCTCGATGAATTCGTCGATCAGTCTCTTTACACGGCCTGCCATGGATACCTCTGCACAGCTTCGCGGCATGATGCCCGAACCCGAGCAAGAACCAAATGTAGGCAATGCAGACACATCACCCCGAGGGTTCCCAGCCAAGGGGCGAAGGGTGAGCGGGCTACTTCAGACGATACGTCACGACCCGTTCGCGAGGCTGGCCCGCGAACTCTGGGTCGTACGACCAGCCTTGCACGTCGCCAAGAGCCTTTTCTTCGTACTTCCTCGGCCCCTCGAGGGCGAGGTAACAATGTTCGCCCGTCCGGCCTTCGTCGGTGATCCTCATGAAAACAATCGCCCGAAAGACAGCGCCCTCGGTGTCGGCCGGGAACTGTGGCGTCTTCTTTCGGTCACACATAGGAAACTGAAGGGTCGATTCCTCTTCGGTAGGCGCCGTGGGATTGCGTCGCTCGTCTTCCCGTTCGGCTTCTTGCGCGTGATACGCTGCGGCCTTTTCGGGACCCGTCGGACCTTCCGGGGGGCCGCAGGAAACGGCAATGAGAAAGCCCGAGGACAACAAGAAGGTATTGAGTCGGTTCATCACCAGCCGACGATACCGCGACTCTTCTTCATCCCCTAGGAGAGCGTGGCTCCGGGGGTTAACCTCCCTGGTCCCTTGAAACGCCGCGCGGACAAGATCATCGTTTTTGGCGACCTCCACGGAAACTGGAACGAAAGCGACTTGCGACTGTTGGAAGAATCCGACTTCGATCTCGCGCTTTTCTGCGGCGACCTCGGAAGCGGCACTCTGAAGAACGAGCTCTCGATCATTCGTTCCATCTCGAACGTTCGCATTCCGGGGCTCATCCTTCCGGGCAACAACGATGCACAGTTCCTTGCAGAGCTCGGCGCAGAACTCGCGCACCAGTCGGGGGCGACCGATTTGCGTCGACTGGCAGGACAAGAGGCCGCCTCGTTCCTGGAACCGTGCGGCTACACGAGCCACGTCCTCGATGCCAATGGCGGCAGCCTGACGCTAGTGACTGGACGTCCCCTCGCGATGGGAGGATGCGAGCTATCGTTTCCTGCCCAACTCGAACGCAACTTCGGTGTGTCGTCGATGGCGGATTCTGTCGCACGTCTGGTCCAGCTGATCGACGAGGCCCCTACCGACGCAATCGGCTTCCTCGCGCACAACGGACCGTTCGGGCTGGGTGGCGAGCCCAGCGATCCGTGGTCGCGTGACTTTCCATTGGAGGGCGCGGACGGCGTGGCGCCCCTCGACTGGGGTGACGAGGACCTATCGCAAGCTATCTGGCACGCCAAACAGAACGGAAAGGAGGTGTTGTTCGTGATCGCGGGGCATATGCATCGGACTGCGGAAACGCCTCGCCGACTTTGCGTCCTCAAGGACGAAACTGCGTACGTGAATGCGGCCGTCTCACCTAGAATTGTCGCGGATTCAGAGGGCGAGCGTCATCATTTCATCGCACTCTCGGTGTTTCCGAACGAGGCCGAAGCCGAGAACCGCGTACGCGTCGTCGAGCAGTTCGCGACGTTCTAGGTCCCGCCACCATCCCGAGTACCGGATACGAGCTGCTTGACCCTATCGCGGGGAATGGAAAGCCACGATGCGAGCGTTTGGATGAGCTCGAGCTCCGAGGGGTCAACATCGTCGTCCGCGCTGGCAACCACACTCGCCAACGTGAGCGCCAGCTCGGCGTCTTTTCGATCCGCGGCCAAGCGAGAGCATACCTCCTCGAGCAGGTCTTCCGCGGCGTTCACTTCCATCTTCTCTGAGATCTCACTCTCGAGTTCCCGGAGCGTCGTCCCCGACACACGACCCCCTGTGAGCGCTCGAAAAGACCCCAAGATCACCGCCCGCTCGGCATCGACAATCTTGCCGTCCGCGGCAGCAACCAAGAGAAACAGCTCCGCAAAAGGGCGAAAGCGATCGAGGACGGCCTGCTCCTCTGGTGAATCGTGCCTCACCCGCCGTCCGCCGTGGACAGGCACGAACGAAGCCTTCGCTAGTCGCAAGAGATGATCTCGGAGCTGACCGATGAGCGGCGTGTCCAGTTCGAGCGAGCTCATGTTCTCGCCCATGATATGGATCGCGGCGCGCGCTGTCGCGACGAAAGCGGCAGGTGCGACATCCAATGTCGCACTGAGAATCTGAACCGGACCAAAAACATTTCGCAATGGGATCCTCGACGACGGAAAACCCGTGAGACTGTACGAACGCGCAACAGGAGTGGAATCGCGCAAGAATAATGCTGTTTGCGAGCAATATATTAGAAAAGAAAGAGACTTCGTGAGACTCTGAGGCAACCACAATGTAGCAACGGTGCACACATGCGGCGGTTCCCCTTCCGAAATCCCGAGACCGAATCCTGGCAGGACGATTCCGAGACGGTCATCTATGGTGACGACCTACTCGAAGACGTGCGCCCATCCGAGGACGACATAGACACGCTCGTCTACAACGAGAGAGTGGCGCGCTTCTCGTCTTCCGAGTGGGACGATCAAGCCGTTGAGTTTCTCAATTCGGACGTCCTCGAACCGGTCGAGCCCTCCGCTCCGAGTTTCTCACGGCCGACGCTCGACGCGCCCATCTTGTCACGCCCGCCCCAAGACCCCGAAGCCGCCGCGACAGCATACTTTCGGCAGCGGGCGGCTGAGAGCCCACTGCGTCGCTCCTCGGCTCCGCCCCCTCCCCTTCCGCGCCTCGAGCGCAGCCTCCCTCCGCCGGCAGCACGCGCAGAGATGCCCACCCCCGTGATGGATATCCTGCCCAGCCTGGATGCGATTCGTCCCGAATCGCGCCCCCCGGTGGAGCCGCATCTACCACACGAAGTGAGCATCCCGCCCCCGCCGCCGATCCCAGGTCACCATGAATGGAAGAACCAGCACGCGTCGGCAGTGCGCTCGGGGAACGCCCCGGGCCGAAGCCCTCACCTCGACACGCTCCGACCGTATTCGTCCTCGACGAGCGTAGCGCCACCCAGTGCTCCGCCTGTAGCCACGACTTCCCAGTGGCAGACGACCTCCGAATGGGGCGGCACCACCAAGGAGAAGCTCCACAACGCCCTGGCCATCACCGCCGAGGCCTTCGACGAAGTCGTCGAGTGGGCTCGAGAAATGTGGTCAGATGTCGAAGCGAACCATCGAGCACGAGGGGCACGTCCCGCATCCTTCGTGGCGACGAAGACAGCTGCGCTCTCCTTTTGGCGAGCCGCAACGACAGCCTTTCATGCGGTTTTCAACGCTCATACGGCGACATGGGGTCTGGGCGCGGTTTTTCTTCTCTTGGCCGGGGTCGCCATCAAGAATCCGGGGGCTTCGCCAAGAACGCTCAGCGCTACAGAGCCGCTGGGAGCCGGACTCAATCCGATCGTCCTCGATGGCGATAAGATCGAGCCAGTAGGCGGCACGCCCGACGTCAGCGACGCCGCAGATGTAGCGAGCAAGGATGATGTAGATGAACCGGAAGCGGACGACGGGGACGAGACCGAGGAAATGCACGAGCTCCTCGACGACGCGCGAGCCGGAGAAGCCAAAGCGGTATCGGAGCTGAAGTCGCGCCCTCCCACCTCCCTCTCCCTCGAAGCAGTCGAAGCGCTCGCCATTGGCCAGGAAGCGCTGGCGCGCAACGAAACCACCCGGATCATTTCCCAGATCGCCAAGAAACGCAGAATCTCGGCGGCGGATCGCGCCACGTTCCTGCGACACGTAGAGAACCCCCGAACGTACCGCGAGGCGCTCCTGGCCATGGCGGAGAACGAGTCGTGGCAGGGACCCGATCTCATCTATCTCGCCATGCGAACCTACCGCTCGAACAAGGATATCGTGTCGTTCGCGCGTGCGCTTCTGCTCACCGACCCCATCTACAAGTACGCGAGCCCGGCACTGACCGTCGTGATCGATGCCGAAACCATGCCTGAGGCTCCCACCTCGTCCTTCGAATGTCAGCAGGTCCGGCACCTTGCCGAGCGAGCCTACGAGGATGCCGACAATCGCGCAGTCAGTCATATGGCCCGCTTCGCGCGCACGACCGGATGCGGTTCGGATGGGCAGGAAGATTGCTACCCGTGCCTCCGAGACGACGGGCTCCTCGTCGACGCTTTGCGCTCCGCGAAGGGCCGCCGCCCACCGTTCTGACGCTAGCGCCGTGATAGGGCCGCCCGACGAAGTCACGACATTGGCGTGACCACCTGGGTCCGAGCCACCTCGGCCGGCGCAATCGACCCTGGTATCCACCAGCGGTGGACATCCGTACGAAGAACCGTTTTATCGGGTTTTCGCGCCTTCACTGGATGTAGTCTTCCGCTTCCGGCAGACAAATCTATCCGACTCACCGCCGCCGCCCGCTACAGCTCGTGCCCGCATCACCCCCCAAGCCAAGAACGATCGCCCTCGCTCTCCTTCCGCTCGGAGCTTTCATCCTCGTTCTCGCGAGCCTCGCCGATCTCGAACGTTGTCAGAAGCTGTTTCTCGGGAGCACCTACTATCTCCACCTTGCGCTCGTCCTGACTTGGCTCGCGCTTCTAGTTGGAAAAGCTCGCCCTGTTTCTCTCGCACGCGTTCGCTCGTTGGTCGCCGAGGACGGTCCAGGCATCGTCATCGCAGCAACCGTCACGCTCTTTGCAGCACTCGCAATTGAGCCGGCCTTGCGCGTGCTTTCCGACGAAGCCAACCTCGTTGGCATCTCGAAGAACCTGTTCGCGTCCAAGAGCCCGACGTTCACTCTCTCCGGCAAGCACTACTACGGCAACTACTGGGACGTCGACGTCGCCATTGATCAGCGACCAACGCTCTTTCCATTCTTCATCAGCTTAGTCCACATGCTCGTCGGGTACTCCCACGAGAACGCGTTTCATCTGAACCTGGCGGTCCTGCCCTTCTTCCTCTTCAGCGTTTTTCGGCTGGGAAAGGACCTGGGGGGGCCCACGCTCGGAATCGTCGCAGCGCTGCTTTCCGTGTCCCACCCCATCGTGCTCCTCTCGGTGCGCTCGGGTGGTTTCGACTTCTTTGCGGCGTTCTTCTCCGTACTCGTGCTGAGGAGCCTACTCGCGTTCTTGCGAAAGCGGCGCCCCGTCGATCTGGCGCTCGTCTGGATCCACCTGTGTCTGTTGGCCAACGTCCGCTACGAGTCCGCTCTCTTCGCCGTTCCCGTCATCGGCCTGCTCGCCGGGCTCCGAGTCATCCGTCCCTCTCTGCTTCGCCCGTACGCCGCGCTCTACGCTGCGAGCCCGGCTTTCTTGCTCCCTCGTATCTGGCTTTCTCTCCTCCGAGGGAACATCCCAAAACTCGATCCCGGGCAGACTCCCCTGAGCGCCCAAAATTTCCTCAACAACTCGGTAGAGTACCTCCAGCCCGTCTTGGACCCGCTGGGAGACTATCCCGCGCACTCGGCCGCCATCATCTTCCTGGGGCTCGTCGGGGTCGGTCGATGGCTGTGGTTGCGTCCTGATCGGAGCTCCTCGGCCGAAAAAACCACTCCTGAGACCCGCTTCGCGATTTTCGCCATCGCGTGGGTCACGACCCAAGTTCTCCTCGTCTTTTCGTATGTCTGGGGCCGGGCCCAGTATCCCTCCGCCGCACGTCTGGTGCTTTCCGTCGACGTCTTCTTCTCGCTCGTCGCGGCCTGGTTCATCGTGCGCGCGCTCCGCGCGCAAAGGCCTTTCGTCGCGGTTGTCGTTGCCCTCGGCATCAGTCTGACGCAGTTCCCAACGGCGGTCCGCGGAGAGTGGATGAACAAGCTGACCGAGACGCGAGAAAACGCCGAGGTGTGGCGATTCTTCGAAAGGCTGGATCGGGAGCGCATCCTCATCGTCTCTAGGCGCCCCATCCATTTCTCGATCATGAAGTACGGGGCAATGACCTACGAGTCCGCGAAGAATGACCCATATCTCTTCACAGCGCTCGACCGTCATCTCTTCCAGGCCGTCTATCTGATCCAGCACGTCCAGCTTTCCACCGGGGCTCCATTGCCCGGGTACGAGTTCTGGTCCGATCGAGAGCTCGTCCCCGTCTTCGAATTCCAAAACGAAGCAAACGTGTTGGTTCGTATCGCAAGAGTCGAGAGAGCTCCTTTCACGCCGCCATCCGCACGCTGACGGGGACGACTGAGTTCACTTCGAGCCGAGATCGTAGAGATAGAACGGACCCGACTTGAACGCGGGGTCATCGCGCAATTGCGGAGGCCAATTGACCCGTGCGCCCTGATATCGAATGAACCAGCGGATGTTCATGAAACGAGCCGTCGTGCGGACTAGCTTCTCGAACTCGAGATTCAACAGACGGTTGACCGCGTCCGAGCGCTCCAGAACCATATCGCTCCGGTACTGCATGGCCGTCATGGTGTGACAGACGAAAGTCCGACGTTCCGAAAGAGCCGCGATGGCGTAGTACCGATCGAACTCGGCGTCCTGAAACACGTCACTCTCGTCCCCGTGGGTGCGGATGTATTCGGCGACTTCGACGATGGGAGTGGGAATGCGCGTGGGCGAAATGCGGGACATGACCCACATCACTTGCACGCCCTCACCATGAGCGGCAGGAACGACCAGAAGTAGCGTAGCCGCACCGATGAGTATCGTCGACGCCCATTTCCGCAAGCGCTCGACTTCGATCACGATAAGCGCCAAAGCCGCCCCCACCCACGCCGCAACGAAGAAGTACACGATCATCACAGGGCGATGGGAGAGTTCGTCCGGTGTGCTGCTGGTAAAATCGAGAGCCAGACCAAAGAACATCAACAAGAAGTTGCCGAGCAGCAGCAGCGGGAAGAGAACGTAGAGCGGTCTCGTCCTCTTCCAGATCCAAACGGCCAAGCAAAGAAGGACGGGCGCCAAAATCCCCAAGGACGACAGGACGACGTACGGCACGCCGTAAAGGAGATTCACCGGAGCGGAGAATGGACGCCCCATGTGGCCCTGGACCAGCGTCCTGAAGTCACCCTTGTAGACGAAGGTCGAGACGAGGTGCAGAATCTCCCCAATGCTCGACCCGTCAAAGCGGATCACGGGAACACCGGGAACCATCTGACCGAAATAGAGGGCCGCTACGTAGAATACCAACGCTGAAAAGACCCAGAAAGCACGCTTCTTCAGGCTGAGACGGGCGCCGAAAAAGAACGCGGGGACGAGGAGGAGGAGTAGCGAGCTCGCGACGACGTAGTGCAGCTTGTAGGCGACGAGAAGCGCTGCGAAGCACCAGCCGCAAAATATCTGTCTCGAGGACTGGTGTAGGCTTCCCTGGATGACGAAGAGCCACGCCACCGAAAGCAGCGCAAGACCGTAGGTTGCACTCGGCGAGATGTGGGTCAGCCAATGGTAGGAAAAGAACGGGTTTTGCATCCCCTGCTGCGCCGCGTCGGGAATGAGGAGCAGGCCCACGACGGCAGCAAATCCCGGCCACTTTCCGAAGATTGAACCGAAGAAGGCACAAGCGCCGAGCCCAGTGAAGAAGATGCCGACGGGGGCCAGCATTCCCGCAAAGAGTCCGTAGGAGTGGATCCCGGAGAGCTGCTTGACGAGGGCCGGCATCATGTACACGCCGTAGTGGTACAGGCGTGCCGGAACTCCCGTCATGCGAAAGTCCTCGATCGTCGATGCGCCATGGCTCTCGGCGAAAATGCGAATGTGCACCGCATGGTAAAAGCCATCCACCCATGGCTTGAAGAAGGTCACCGGGCCCTTCACCTCGATCGGATCGAGAAAGTCCTGGCACCAAAGTGTCGTGGCCAGCGCGCACAAGGCCACCGCCCAATGGCTCGCTCGACTGGGGCGATAGAGAGACCGCTTCGGCGAAAGGGCGAGGATGGCGACGGCGACCAGCTGAATCACAGCGAAATTCCCAAGCATCCCGAGCGGAGACACCCAGGCCAGCGCCATGAGCAGCGTGTTGACCACCGCGTAACCGAGCAAGAGGCGCAGGGGAAGCTCGAAGCGCACACCCCGAAATGCCGATGCGAAGCCGGCGAAGAGCGAACCCACGAGATAGAAGGAAAAAAAGGAAAATGCGCAAGCGACGACTAGACCCAAAGACGCCTCTCCAGCAGCCGACGCGACCCACGCGCTCACGGTAGCGCTCAAAAGAGCGACAGCGACGAGATCTGAACGGCTGTAGGTGACCTCGTCGGGCCGAGCCGCGGAAACGACCCTCGACAGCCCCAGGCGGTTCGAGGCAGACGGTTCGCTGCTCATGCCTCGTCTCCAACGATCGCGCGGCGCGACTTCCCAGCAAGGGTTTTCCGACCCTGAAAGAAGCCTGGAATCAGAGCCGTGCCCAGCTTCATCCCGACATAGAGAGGCACGGCGCGCCGCGGTGTCACGAGTCTCGCCCGCTTGGTTTGGGCAAACGTGGCGATGCGGGAGACACACGACTCGAGATCAGCGGAGAAAATGTCGCGGGTTTTCACCATCCAGCGCGGAAAGCGACTCTCCATCGTATGGATTGCGGTCGGGACGGGCCCGAGCAAGACCTGTTGGAAGACCAGATCCGTACCATCGTACATCTTCGCCCACACGTCGAAGCAGGCCGAGAGAGCGCGCTTGCTCGTCGAATATCCGAGACCGTACGGGTTGCCGACGTAAGCCGAAAGAGAGCTAATGGCGATGACGTGGCGCTCGCCCGCGCCTCGAGCAAACTCAGTGAGAGGCTCCACGAAGTGAAGCACCCCGAAAAGGTTCGTCCGAAGGACTGACCTGTATGCCGAAAGGTCGAATCCCTCGTCGTTGTCCATTTGATTGATTCCGGCGTTGAGAAAAAACTTCTGGGGAAGAGCTTTCGTGGCGTCGAGTCGAAGCATCAACGCGCGAACGGCGTCTGCGCTGCGCACGTCAACGGTCTCGAATGTCACTGCGGGGAATGCCTCTTCGAGTTCGGGCACACGCCGCCGATTCACTGCCACCACGAGAGCGCCTTGGCGACAGTAGTGCTCCATGAGGGCGCGACCGACACCGGACGTGGTTCCGGTGATCAAGACACTAAGCTGAGCCATGCTCCCCCTCTCCATCGATGTACCCGGCCACGAAGGGTTCCGTCGGCTTCCTTGCTCCCAAGAATCGGTCCATCGCTTCCCGCGTCTCGAGCCTCCGCCCCCGAAAAACGATGGCTCTTCGCACGAAATGCGGTCGCCCTTTCGCCTCTTCCAGAATCTTGATCACGTATTCTCCGAGAAGGGCCACAGCCAACAAATTCAGGCTCCCGAAGAACGCAACGACAATGACGAGGGGCCACACACCGAGAGGACGATCGGGCAGAACGATTTTCACCCCCGCACACCCGAGCGCTGCTGCAATTGAGGTCAAGGTCAGCGAGACGGCGACGTAGGTCAGGATCTCGATGGGCACCGTTGCGAAGGAGAAGATCCCCTTCCTCGCCCACCAAACGTTCTTCAAGAAACTGTGCGTGGAACGACCGAAAGGACGCTCGGGACGCAGATAGTCGACCCCCGATTGACGAAACCCCACCCAACTACGGAGTCCTCGTAGGAACTGGTCCTTTTCTGGAAGCTCGAGGATCGCGTCGACGACCCTCCGATCCATCAGAGAAAAGTCCCCCGCATCCAGCGGCATTTCGACGTCCGAGAGCCGTCGAAATGCCTTGTAAAATGCTCTCGCCATCATCTGGAGCACGACCGAGCCTTCCCGCTTGCCGCGGCGGCCGTAAACAACGGCATCGCCAGCTCGCCACCGGCGGTAGAACTCGAAAATGAGCTCCGGGGGGTCTTGGAGATCTCCATCAAGGAGGATCACCGCATGACCGCGCGCTACCTGCATGCCGCTCAAAAATGCGCTCTGGGATCCGAAATTCCTGGAGTGCTCCACGACCAGAACTCGCTCATCGCTGGCAGAAAGATCCCGGAGGACACGGCCAGCGTCGTCTGGACTCGCGTCGTCGACGAAGATGATCTCGTAGGCAACCCCAAGCTCGGTAAAAACCCGACTGAGCCTCTCATGCATCTGGGGGATGGCCGGCTCGTCCATGTAACAAGTGACGACGGCCGACAGCATGAGCTCAGTCACGAAGGATCGCCTCCAGTTCGGTAGCAAGCGTCGCACCTCGGAGGCCGCTTTCCTCTTGATGCCACCGCTGGCTCCCGTAGCGGCCAGACGGATACCCAGCTGCGCAAAGCGACGAGAAACGAAGCGGTCCCAAGCCCTGCCGGAGAAGGAGATGACCCAATGCCTCCCCCAAACCGCCCGCTTCTCGGTGTTCTTCGAGTGTCAGGACGCGCCCCGTGCGCGCGATCTTGTCGCAGAGCTGCGCAGGCAGAGGGTCGAGCGGAAACTTCCCGACGGTCCAAACGTCGAGCTCGTCGAGCAGGTTCGGCGCTTGTAAATCGAACAAGCCTTGGACGATCGGGCCCGTCGAAATCACCACGGCGCCGTTTCCTGCCCGGAGTCGACGGTACGGAGCGAAGGGCGCGACGCCATCAATCCTGGCACCATGATTGAGTCGGAGGTAGTTCGGTCCTGGATCGCTGGCCATCCGTTCGACGACCCGCCAGACGTCCGAAGCGACGAGGGGGACGTAGACGGTCATGTTCGGAAGCGCTCGCATGACCGCAATGTCTTCGAGAGCGTGGTGCGTCGCCCCCATGATGCCGTATCCGTACCCTCCTCCGTTGCCGACGAGTTTGACCCCCAAACCGTGAAGGCAAATGTTGTCGCGGATCTGGGCCAAGGGACGCAGGGTCGAAAACGCCGCCATGCTGTAGAAGAACGGGAGCTGTCCTTCCTTTGCCAGCCCTGCCGCAATGGAAATCGCATTCTGTTCGGCCACACCCGTATTGATGAATCTCTCGCCCAGTGCCGCGGCGACTTCCTC
The DNA here is from genome assembly GCA_965652275.1 of uncultured Polyangiaceae bacterium. Taxonomy (GTDB): domain Bacteria; phylum Myxococcota_A; class Polyangia; order Polyangiales; family Polyangiaceae; genus NIC37A-2. Next base: position 122,250 of record CBFGUR010000006.1, read on the forward strand.
GAGAGCCATGTAGCCGAGGTCAGCCGTCAGGAACACCAACTCCGGGCGGCTCTCACGAAGCTCGATCATCGCCTGAGCGAATTCAGTCCGCATCGCTCGCCCCGTGTTGACTCTCGGCAAACGAACGTTCGAGCTCCACGAGCGCTCGCGCGTACGCATCATCGTCAAGAGGGAGATAGTGACAGTCGACCGTGTCTTCCATCGAACTGATGCCGTGGCCCTTCACCGTATCAGCGATGATCACGACGGGGCCCCGTCCGCTGGAAACGACTTCTTCACACTCGTCACGCGCCCGCAGCAGCGCTCGGAAATCGTGCCCCGACGTGACCACGACATGGTAACCAAACGCTCGCAGCTTTTCCGAAAGCGGCTCGAGTGCCAAGACATCCTCCGTGCGCCCAGTGGCCTGGATTCGATTGCGGTCGATGAGCCACACCACCGAGCTGAGGCGGTGATGACTGATGAAGAGAGCCGCTTCCCAGACGCTTCCTTCGTTCAGCTCACCATCGGAAGTCACGCAGAAGAAGCGACGCCTCTCGTTCTTGAGTCGGGCGCCCAGGGCCATCCCCGCACACACCGAAAGGCCGTAACCCAAGCTCCCCGTCGCAAACGGAATGTCGTCGAAACTCCCGAAGGGTGGCAGCGCAGGAAGCTGGGTCCCCTCAGCGTAGAAGGAATCGATCTGCTCCTCGGTCAACTTCCCCTTTTCGGCAAGAATCGAGTAAAGCGCGGCCGCGGCGTGCCCCTTGGACAGCACGAGTTCGTCCTCTTCCCTCATCCAACCGAGCTCCACCATGACCAGGAGCTCTGCGCACGAAAGCGAGCTACCGATGTGCCCGGCGTTGGCGCGCTTGTACATCGCGAGGAAGCGCCTCTTGACGGAGTACGCGTGCCCCTCCAGCTTCTGTCGCTCTGTTTTGGGTCGCGCGCGGTTCATGGACAAAGACTTTCATCCCTCAACCTAACCAAGAAGCTTGGAGATGCGAACTGCAGAACCAAGCCGTGGTTTGGGGGCTCACGGGCGCTCCCCGAGCACCGAGGGGGAGCAGGGCTCCGGGGGGGTGTTCCCGCGGAGCCCCTCGCCTCCGGGTCACTGACCGTAGCGAGCTTCGACCACGTTCTGATGGATGGCGTTGTCGGTTTCCGCGGACGGGTAACCCGCGACGATGGCTCCTTCGTAGAAGGTACCGAAGCTCGCGTTGTCGTTGCTGTAACAACAGTCGCCACCGGCGCCGAGGATGACCGCGCCCTCTTTCGCCATCGGTCGCTTGGAATTCGGGAGAGGTCCGTCCCACATCGTGGTCAGGGTCGGTTGCGTCGCGTCGGCTCCCTTCAGCGCGAAGGTGTCGGTGCCGTTGTTCTTCTCCATCGCGGTTACGAAGTCGAAGGGCAGGCTCTTGTTGGCTTCCACGTTCTTCGCCCCCGGGGTCCCGCTTGCAAGCATGCCGTCTTCCATGTCCGCCATGACCCACGGCCCAGAGCCTTCGCCGGTACCCCAGATCGTGTTGCTACCGAAGTAAACGGTATCCATCGTCGGCCCACCGTGATAATTGCGGTCGAGCTGCGCATTACCGTAGTCGTAGCAGCAGCCCGAGCTCTGATGGGTGCCGCTCGTTACCATGTAAACGCCCTGCGGGTCGTCCCCGAGAGGCATACCGTTCTGGGAGCCGTCGTTCCAATACGCCTGAGCGGAGTTGGTGAACAGAGCGTAGACCTCGTGGCCATCCACGGTGAGCTTCTCGGCTTTGGCATCCGCAGCACTCATGTTCGTGTTTCGGTTCACATCGATGCGAATCGGCTCGGGCGCTTCTTTGGTCTGGGCATGCAGGAAGTTGTCGTTGCCCGACTGATCGTAGATGCGCCACATGCGGCACGACTGAGCGCCGCAGAACGCATCCTGTGCCGCCGCGTCCGCGTATCCTCCAGGGCTCAGGGTGTTGATGTCCTGAGTCATCCCATCGCCACGAATCACCTGATAGAGCGGACCATCGTAGTCCTTGAACAGAGCGCGGACTGTGCTGTGAGCGGCAATGCACTCGGTCTCGGGCGCCGCGTTGTAGATGTCGCAGGGCTTGTCGGGGACGTTCGACGCCCCTCCCGTGCCCATCGAATCGCCCCCCGTACTCATGCCTTCACCGCCCGTGCCCGGGGCGCCGCCCGTATTTGGTGCCCCACCGGTTCCAGGGCCGCCACCGGTGCCGATAGTAGCTCCATCGCGCACCAGAACCGTCTGTCCCGTCACGCCAGACATCGTCGGAGAAACCGTCAGGAGGTCTCCTTCGACGCAGTAATCATAGCCAGCCGAACCGATCTTGAAGGATGTCCCTTCGATACTGTAGCTGCCCATCGCGTCGAAGTACGGGACGACCGCTCCCAGGCTGCCATCCTCGTCGACTGTGAGCTCACAGTTGCACTGACCCGTGGTATCGGTGCACACCGAAGTCGACCACCCGACCGCTTCGAAGATGCTGCCGATGTCCGAGCAGGCTACGTCCACGGACGAGACGGAGAGGCAGGAAGGATCAAGGGGAAACGAGGCACTGCCAGTCGTGCGCGTATTGTCGGTGTACGTGCCGTCCGCGTTGAGGGTGATGGAGCCCGTCGTCGTCAGCATACCCGTGACTGGCACTGTCGCGCAGCCCAGGCTCGTCAGCGACACGTCCATGTCCCCGGAAAGCTCCAGACAGGAAGCACCGACGTGCCACGTGCCGGTCAGGTCACCGCCGCACGCGGTGACATCGGTCGTCGTGCAGGTCACGTTGATGTCGGGCGCACCGCCCGTTCCACCAGGAACGCCGCCGCCGCCGGAAACGCCGCCCGTCCCGCCGGGGGAACCACCCCCTGATCCGAGGTCCCCGTCTCCGGCGAGCCCTCCAGTTGCGGTATCGTCGTCGCCATCACCTGCAAAGTCGCCACATCCCGTGCCCACTACCGCCGCAGAGGTTGCTAGCGTCAGGGCTGCATAAAGTTTCCAAGTACCGAGTCGCATCAGAGCCTTCCCAAGTCGAACCATGCGCTGAACGGTCAGCCGCCCACGCGCCATTGTTAACGCTCACATTAGCTCGCGCGACGCGACGGGAGAGGAGGAGATTTTGTTCCTCCCTTGGGCTGCGCGGGTGCAGTGCTGGACGAAGTTTCCTGGCGGCGGCGCACCGAAAATCTCTCCTGATGTAATATTCCGCTGCGATGAAGAGCGTTGGCGATGACGGCTAGGACGATGTCCTTCGCGTACTTGAGGCCATTCACTCGCGAGATCTCGTCGCCATAAAAGGTCGGGATGGGAAGCTCCGCGATCCGGTATCCGCCGTTCAAGAGCTGAATGATGATCTCGGTGTCGAAGTCGAACTCATCGGAGTTGAGCTCGAGGGGCAGCGCCCTGAGCGCGTCCACGCTGTAGAGCCGATAGCCACTGTGGAACTCCGAAAGGTGCGTCTCGAGCAGGGCGTTTTCGATGACGGTGAGGATCCTGTTGCCAATGAACTTGTAGAGAGGCATCCCACCGCGCAGCGCCCCGAAGCGCTCCATCATTCGGCTGCCGAAGACCGCGTCCGCCTCGCCCCGTACCAGCGGCTGCAGCAGACGCGGCAGTTCCTCCGGTGCATATTGGCCGTCCCCGTGGAGCATCGCTACGAGGTCGAAGCCCCGCTCCATCGCGTATGCATAGCCAACCTTTTGATTGCCACCGTAGCCTCTGTTGATGGCATTCCGAAGCACCACGATGGGCAGATCGGGATGCGCTCTGCGGTACGCCCGTCCGATCTCGTAGGTGCGGTCGACGGACGCGTCGTCGACGATCAGCACTTCACAGTCGAACGCCTCGAATACCGGCCGGGGGATCCTATCGAGCACTCGCTCGAGGGTGGATTCGGCGTGGTATGCGATCACGAAAACGCACAATCGCAACCGGGGTGCTTTGCTGGCCCGGGCAGGACGACGAACCGCGCTGACGGAGAACACGGAGATCTGACTATTGCTGCATCACCGACGACGGAAGGGGCGTATTTGAACCCCCCCGCCACCGGGACCCCGTGCTCAGGGCGTTCAGACGGACCGGCTGACCCGGCCGACAAAAAGATCGACCCGTTCATTTTCCCACTTGCCGAATTGGGCAGACTGAGCGAATCAAAGAATCGGAAAATGGGGGCGCCCCGGCGCCCAGGAAAATGAAAAGAGACAAGCCTCCAGGGGGTCTCTCCCCCCTGTCCTTCTCACGGCCGCTTCGCGTGCCGTTCTTTGGGAGTCTGGCCCGCGCGGCCGACCTCGCCCTCCGTCAGGCTTCTCCCGGTGGAGGGGGGGACAAGTGATCCATCCCTTCACCGCCGTCCGGCGGGTTTCGGAGACAATCGGGGATGGGGTCTTCGCGACGCATCCCATTCCACGCGGAACCATCGTGTGGACCCAGGACGCCCTCGACTCGGTCTATTCTCGCGAGTCCGTGCGACACCTCTCGCCCCCGGTGCTAGCCCTTTTGGATCATTTCGCTCACATCGACGAAAAGGGGCAGTTCGTCCTCTGTTGGGACGCGGGGAAACTCGTCAACCACAGCTGTACCCCCTCGCTGCGCGGCGTTGGGACCTGGTTTCAAGTTGCACGACGGGACATCGCGCCCGGCGAGGAAATCACGTGCGACTACGCCGAGTGCAACATCCAGCAGCCGCTCGAGTGTAGGTGCGGCCAAGGAGACTGCCGGGGCGCCGTGCACGCCGACGACCTACTGAAGTACGCAGAAGGATGGGACGAAGAGGCCGAGCAGCTCCTCCGGCTGCTTACCTCGGTCGAACAACCCCTTTGGCCGTACCTTCTCGACCTTCCCCAGGTGCTCTCGTACCTCGAGGGGAACGCTGCGCTCCCTTCATTTCGGGCGCTGCATTCCGTGGGGACGGCCGATGAGCACCCTTAGCAAGGCCAAAGTCCGAGTTCGGCCCTGGACTGCGGAAGACCTTCCGAAGGTGGTCGAATGCCAAAGGGCCGCGTATCCCGACTACGCCGATGGGGGCATGTACGATCTCCGTCTTTACGAGATGCAGTTTGCGGCGTTTCCCGAGGGGCAGTTCCTCGCGGAAATCGGCGGCAAGGTCGTCGGGTACGCGACGAGCCTCATCGTCCAGCTGGACGAGGCTCCCCACACGTACGAATACGACGAGCTCACCGGCAACGGCACCTTCAGTACCCACACACCGGGCGGGGACACACTCTACGGTGCCGACATTGCCGTACATCCAGACTATCGCGGCGCCGGTGTGGCGGGGCGCCTCTACATCGCCCGCAAGAAACTCCTCAAACGCTACAACCTGCGTCGTATGGTCGCCTACGGGCGCATCACGGGGTTCCCAGCTTACGCGGGACGGCTGACCGCCCGCGAATACGTGGACAAGGTAACTGCAGGAGAGCTCTCCGACTCGGCACTCTCGGCGCACCTCAAGGCGGGCTACCAAGTCCTCAGTGTCAGCATGAACATCATGCACGACACGTCGAGCCTGGACTACGCGACGCTGCTTCAGCTCGAGAACGAGGACTACGATCCGAAGAAACGGCGCATCGCCGCCTCCCCACTGGGACGTCCTGCCAATCGGGCTCGTGTGTGCGCCGCCCAGTATTACATGCGGGCCATCTCGACGTGGGACGACTTCGAATCGTCCGTTCGGTTCTTCGTGGACGTCGCCGACGAATACCACTCCCATTTCCTGGTACTGCCCGAGTACTTCACCGCCGCGCTCTTCAACCTCGCGCCCGACGATCTGGAACCGCATGCGTCTTACAGATGGGTCGCGCAACAATCCGAGCGGTACGAAGCCCTCTTCCGCAGGTTGGCAAGCGACTACGGGCTCTTCATCGTTGCTGGGACGATGCCCCAAGAGCGCGAGGATGGTGTCTACAACGTCGCCTACCTGTTCACTCCCGGTGGCTCGGTCCACACGCAGGACAAGCTTCATATCACGCCTGCCGAGCGCGAGCTTTGGCACGTCCGGCCTGGTTCGGGCTTGAAGGTCTTCGACACTCCCTTTGCAAGGATTGGGATTCTCGTTTGTTACGACATCGAATTCCCCGAGCTTTCCCGGCTCCTGGCTCTGGCAGGGGCCGAAGTCATTTTCGTCCCTTTCAGCACGGACGAACGAACGGCCTACAACCGAGTTCGCTACTGCGCTCAAGCTCGCGCGGTAGAAAACTCGCTCTACGTCGTCCTGGCAGGAAACGCCGGAAACTTGCCGAAGCGCAACTATCTTCTCAACTACGCGCGCAGCGCGATTCTCACGCCGAGCGACTTTGGATTCCCGAATGCGGCAACTGCTGCCGAAGCGGACCCAAACGTCGAGACGGTGGTGATCTCGGAACTCGACTTCGCGGCCCTCTCCGGGCACCGCCGCGATGGATCGGTCCGCCCCCTTTCCGATCGAAGAGTCGATCTCTTCGATCTGAAATCTCGAATTTCAATTGAGGTGATTCATGTCGATTAAGATTCAGGCCAGCACGACGGGATATTTGACGACCAAAGCCCGCGGGCGACTCGTCCAGGACGGGTATCGAGGAGTCTTTGCCAAGTCGCGGATTTTTTCCGGTGAACTCATCGCGGTCTGGGGCGGTGACATCCTGGGAGCGCCGCTAGTTCACGCCATGCCGCCGGAACAGAAGCGCCTCGCTCTCCAGGTCGATGAGGATCTGTACCTCGTCTCCTCGAAGGAGGGCCCGGCCGACTGGATCAATCATTGCTGTACGCCCAACGCTGGGATGTCGGGGCAGATCTCCTTGGTGGCGCTTCGAGACATCTCGGCCGGGGAGGAAGTGTGCTTCGACTACGCCATGACCGACGGCTCCCCCTACGACGAATTCGAGTGCCGCTGCGGTGCGCCCAACTGCCGGAGACGAGTCACGGGTGAAGACTGGCGGAGATGGGAGCTCCAGGACTCGTATCGGGACTTCTTTTCCCCCTATCTGAAGAAGAGGATCTCTGCATCTCGAAGCATGGAAGAGGCGCTCGCCCCGGCCACACCTCCCGCGCCGCGTCGCGTCCAGGGGACGCGGACCAGGCGGAAGGCATCGCTCCGCACTTCACGGGCGAGCTGAGACTCCGAGGACTTCAAGCGATCGGGTGACGGAACCGCCGCGAGGCGCTCCGCCGCCCGAATCTTCATTGGGGGCCGGCCCCATTCATGACCAGATTGGGCACGCTCGCTGCAGGATCAGGCGAGAACGAGTACGGAGGACTATTCCATTGGTCGCCGCCTCCCCCGGTTGCTTGCTCGCCGCTCGTTCCATCATAGATGTTGGCGAGGTTCCCGGCTCCGACGGAGATATACGCGGTATTTTGGTCCGTACTGTTGTTGAACTCGTGCGCATCCTTGACGCCGTCGAAGTAGTTCGCCTGCAGGAGCACGCGGGCTTCCCGCCCGGCTCGGACGCAGTAGTTGCTGGAGCCCGAGTTGAAGTAGTTGTTGAAGAGGTGGTTGCGCCCGTAGCGGATGCGGGGCATTCGTTCGACCACGTTGGCGCCCCACCAGTTGTGGTGCCACGTGACGTTGAGGGGCCGCGTTCCGGGGAACCCATCGGGCGCAGTGTCCGTTCCGCCGACGAGATTGCTGTAGCGGTGCCCCGCAGAACCAGTCGAGTCGTTTCCAACGTTGTCGGTGCGTGGGGTGTAGGAGAATCGGGTCCAAGAAACGGTGACGAAGTCCGCGTTGTTGGTGATATCCAGGTTGCCGTCCGTCCCGTCCTGAATCGCGCAGTGATCGAACCACACATGGTGAGCCGTTCCATTCACGGCAACGGCATCGTTCCCCGACGAGCAGCCTTCACTGGAATCGAAGTCCGGGTCGAGCGCGCAGTTTCCAGCCCCGTACCCACTGATTGTGACGTTACGGATGATGATGTTCGAATCACCCGAGCCGATCGCGATGCTGCCGCGAATGTGCGCTCCGCTCGAGCACCCAATGACTGTCTTGTTCGAACCGAAGGAGATGTCCGCGGGCGAGAAGTCACCCTGAACGTAGATGACCTTCGGCGTCGTTCCGGAGACTTCGCTCTGGAACTGTGACAAGGAGGTCACCAAAATGGGGGTGGCATTTCCACCGCCGGTCGTCCCACCGCTCTGGCTCGCCCATCCGATGGGAGTCGGGTCATCGAAAATGAAGTCAGGAACGTCACACGGTGCATTGTTGTCATTCCCCCCCGTCCCGCCTGTATTCATCGTGCCGCCCGTATTCATCGTGCCGCCCGTGTTCATGACGCCACCCGTGCTGACATCACCACCGGCACCGGACGCTCCCCCGGAACCTGATGCGCCCCCGCTCCCCATGTCGTCGGGATCGCGCGCGCATACACAATAGTCCGATTGGTGCCCGCTCGGGGGATCGCACGAGAGTTGCGCGAGACCGGTATTCGGCGCGCATTGGTCATCGACGTTCTCCCAGACCTCGGCGCAGACGAGGCCGGCGCTTTCGCAGACCTCGCTACAGCCCGTGGAGTCGGTGAAAACGGCGGTACACGTATCGTCGCTGCTACCGCACAGATCCCAACTTGCATCAATCGCCGAACAGTCGACCGGGGGAAGCACGACGGCTCCGCCGACTCCGACGGAGCCCCCCCCCGCGCCGAGGTCCCCCCCGGACCCAACTCCATCGCCGCCCGATCCGAGCCCACCGGTCGAGATGCCGTCGCCCCCAGTCGCTCCGAAATCGCCACCGGAACCCAGGACACCGCCGCCTGCTCCAGGCACGGCGCCCGTTCCTGCCGCCCCGCCCGTACCCAGGCCGCCGGTGCCGTAGGCGGCGCTTCCACCGTCCCCCGAAGAATCACCAACGTCAGATTCCGAAGAACAAGCGACAAACGACAAACAAGAGATAGCCAAAGGGATCCAGCGCGACGTGCCCAACATGATGGACTGAAATGCGCGGCGGCCCCGAACCGATCACGAAATCGGTTCCGCCCTCCCCGCGTCAGGGTCAGCCCTCCTGCGATGCCCGGGGATGCTCGCGAAATTCAAAGTTCGCTGTGTTTTTTCACCCTGAACGTGTCGCAACTGCGCGGATCGCCCTTTTCGAAGCCGAGGCGGAACCACTTCATCCGTTGCTGGCTCGAGCCATGGGTGAAGGTGTCCCGGTCGCGGTGCCCGAGTTCGTCATCACCGATGGCGTGCGCGGCTTGCAGAGCCTCGCGCAGATCTTCCTCGTCGATCGAGAGCGCGGACTTGGCGCTGTTGCCCCACACCCCGGCGAAACAGTCCGCCTGAAGCTCCACTCGAACGGAAATCTGGTTCTTCGTCTCGCCGGAGACGCTAAGCCGAGACGAGCCGATGAGATTCTGAATGTGGTGGCCCACCTCGTGGGCAATGACGTACGCCTGGGCAAAGTCGCCGGGGGCCTGCAGCTTCTTCTCCATGGTCTGATAGAAGCTGGGATCGATGTAGAGACGTCCGTCCGCCGGACAGTAAAATGGCCCGACGTCCGAGGTCGCGTAGCCGCACCCGCCCGTGTTCACCCCGCGGCTGAACACGACGAGCGTCGGGAGCTGATAGGTGGACGGAACTCCTTGGCCATACGTGGGCAGCGCACCCTGAGCGAACTTCTTGCTCCAGACATCCTCCGTCGACGCCAACACGGCACGCGAAAAATCGCACGCTTCTGCATGAGTCGCGGACAGCTGACAAGCACTTCCCGCGCCGCTTCCCGAGGCTGATTGCCCTCCCCCCGCACCGAGGAGATTGCTGCGTACGCTGGATGGCAGAATGAAGTATCCCACCCCGACGATGGCACCCAGGATGAGGGACTTCTTCCACCCGAGGTAGCGGACGAGAAGAAAGAGCAGATGGATGCCGAAGCCTCCTCCCATGCTCGGTCCTCCGCGACCCGCGCCGCGGTCTTCGAATTGTTCCGAACGTCGATAATCACCAAGATCCATCAGGGCTCACCTTCTAAAGGACGACCTAGCACCGGTCCCGGGAAATTCCTCGACTGCGATTTGAGAGGGAAAATCCGCGCCAAGAGTCACGGCTCGGGCCACGGATACGAGCGCTCATCCCGCCTGCGGTGAAGAATCGTGGGCTCTAGGTGCTGCTGGTCTGAGGTCATCGATCCAGCTGTCGACCGGCCCCCTCTCTGTGGAAGTTCCGTCTGCGACGGCCAACGTCAGCCGCGCGGCAGGCAAACAGTCTGGGTGATGTTGGGCCAAAAACTCGATGAGCCCCCGGCGAATCGCGCAGCGCAGGTCCCAGCACTCCGGTGAGCTTCTCGCCGTCATCAGCGCTCGCAGTTGCGTCGTGCGCTCCTTCATCTCGACAACCTGGAGCACCCGGGCGTCTCGATCCCACTTCGGGTGCTCGTCGAGGAGGCGAAACAGCTCGGCTTCGAGAGGCTCGAACGGTGTATGGTGAGCGACCTCGAGGAACACGCTGCCGAGGATCTGGCCCGATTGCCGCGTCCAGTTTTGAAAGGGATTCTCGACGAAGTATGTGATGGGAACGATCAACCGACGACGGTCCCACACCCTCACGACGACGTAGGTGAGCGTGATCTCCTCGATCCATCCCCACTCACCCTCGACGACCACGGCGTCGTCGATGCGGATTGGCGAGGTGAATGCAATCTGAAACCCGGCGAGAAGGTTCGCCAGTGTGCGTTGCGCGGCAAGACCGATCACTAGGCTGGCCACACCCGCCGAAGCGAGAAGTCCCGTCGAGAGTTTTCGCCCGCTCTCGAAGTGCCCAATGATGATCGCGGACGTGACGACCACGACGACGAAGCCGAAGATTCGCTCGATGAAAGCCACCTGTGTGCGCACGCGTCTCGAGCGCAGGTTGTCCGGCTGGGCAATGTCGAACCGTTCATCGAGAAACCGGCGAAGCCCCCGCATGCCCTGAAGAAGGAGCCAGGCGAATGAGATGATGCAGGCAAGCTGCAGCGTCAAGATCGTCCCCTGCGAAACGGGCCGAAACGCGGGGATCTCTGGCACGAGCAGTCGATTGGTCAGAGATGCGGAAAACAACATCACGCCCGAGCCGACCTGACGAGAAAGATGCCGACCGAGATGCGATCGGCGCAATCGAGAAACCGCCAAACGTAATCCGCCAGACACGATGATGGAGATGATCGCGAGCTGAAGAAGCGCCTGCTGCGCGGATCGCTGGCCGCTGCTGAAAAGGGACTCGAATTCCACTGTGCTCAAAGTAGCGCAACTACGTAATCATCGGGTTTCCACCACGACACAACTCTGTGGCACGACGGGTCGCCCAACCCGAGCCACTCCCCTGTTTTCGACGAACGAGCGACAGCCGCCGAAGCATGAGGCGGATGGCTAGTGGACCCACCGCTTCACCCCACCGCTTCACCCCCGGCGGTCGCGCGCCGGGGGCGCAGGTCCAGCCCGCACGGGGGCCCGAGTCAGGTCCAAAAGGCGCGGTTTCGGGTGCGCCTTTTGGACAAAAACGCCCCGAGCTACCTTGGGCGCTTGGCGGGCCGCTCCAAATCCGCCCGAGAAGAAGGAGGACCATGAAGCTCTATTACCATCCGATATCGACCACCTCTCGTCCCGTCCTGATGGCTGCCAGGGAAATGGGGATCGATCTCACCGTGCAAGTCGTCGATCTGATGACCGGGGAGCATCACGGCGACGACTACATCAAGATCAATCCCAATCGTCTCGTGCCGACACTCGACGACGACGGATTCATTCTCACCGAAAGCTCCGCCATCTTGAAGTATCTTGCGGACAAAGTCGGCTCGCCCCTCTACCCGAAGGACCTGAAGGCACGAGCGCGCGTCAACGAGGTGATGGATTGGTTCAACACGAACTTCTACAGAGACTACGGGTACAATCTCGTCTACCCGCAGATCTATCCCCACCACAAACGACCGAGTGACGACCTGACCGCGGGCACGGTCAAGTGGGGCGCCGAGAAGGTGCAGTTCAGCCTAGGGATCCTCAATGATCACATGTTGAAAGACGGATTCGTCGCGGGCTCCGACATGAGCATCGCCGACATCTTTGGCGCCCAACTCCTCAGCCTCGGTGAGATCATCCGCCTCGACTTTTCGAAATTCCCCAAGGTTGCGGCCTGGCTCGATAAGATGCGCGCGCGCGACTCTTGGAAAGAGGTCAACAGCGTCCACGACGACTTCGGAAAGTCTCTGGCCGCGCAAAGCTTCGTCGCACTCTGAACGCCGGTGCCCCAGGAGCTCGCGCAACTCCTCGAGTCGGCCAAGGCCGTTCATGGTCTCGCTACCGACTCGGGGGGAACGATTCTTTCGGGAGGGGTGATCAACCACAACTGGTTGGTCGAAACGCCCCGGGGGAACTTCGTCGTGCGCGTGTATCCACCGACCCGGCGAGCGCGTCAGGTAGCATTCGAGGTGTCCATCTTGGAGCACCTGACGAGCTCAGGATGCCGCGTGCCCCGCGTGATCCGGCCCGAGGCGAATTCTGACATCCCGCGAGTCGGAGAGCGTTGCACCGTGCTCCTTCAGCATTTGCCAGCACGCCCTCTTGGCTTTTCAGAAGGGCGCCTCCTCCCCATCGACCGTCTGGTCACGCTCCTCGTTCCGATCGACCACGCCCTCGAGCGTCTCACCCCAGCCTTCCGTCCGATTCGCGAAACGCGCGTTTTCCAAGGTCGACTACCGCCCCTGCTGAGGCAGTTTGGGGACGATCCAGCGCGCCGAGCCGCCCTCGTTCGCCTCTTCGAACGGCTCCAAGCTTGGGAGGACAAGGTAGCCATCCCCACGCGGGTGATTCACGCAGACATCCACGCGGGGAACATCCTGATTGAGGACGGAGCGGGCCTCGATACCGGCGACTTGTGGCTCATTGACTTCGACGACGCACACGTTTCCTACCGCGCTATCGATTGGGTGCTTCCAAGCATCGAGTTTTCTCTGGACGAAAGCGGAAACGTCGACGAAGAGCGCTATCGGGCGATCCTCACCGAGCTCTCCTCACCGAGTACGACCGTGGAAAGGAGCGCGTTTTCTACGGTGCGCACGATGATGTTTCTCAAGTTTGCGGCAACCTACGCCGAATCGGGGCACCCGCCTTCGACAGAACCCGTACCTCCAGCACCTGTTTTCCAGCGGAGCTCTCGAATCATCCGCCGCCTCGACTCCCTCCACATGAGGCCACTCGACGTCGTCCTGCGCGCGGCATGACAGCCCCCCGATTTCGTCGATAATGCGGCGCCCATGCCGGAAGCATCGAATCCCGCCGCATCCTCGAACCGAGATGGATCAGGACCGCGACTCATCATCGGCGCCACGTCGAGCGTGGCTGCCGACGTCGCGCGCTTGTGGAAGCAATCGAACCACGAGCTCATCCTGGTGGCGCGCAACCGGGAGAAGCTCGAGGCCCTCGCCTCCGAGCTCGGACCGTGCGTGGTGGGGACGAAATGCTTGGACTTCACCGATCCGGCCGCCGTGGCAGCGGCAGCCGACGAGCTCCATCGAGAGTTTGCTGGCTTCGACGTGGCGCTTCTGGCCCACGGCTACTTGGGCGATCAACTCCTCAGCGAACGTGAGTTTTCGGAAGCCGAAGCGCAGATTTCGACGAACTTCGTCTCAGCGGTCGCGTGGCTCATCCCGCTCTCGAATCGGATGGATGAGCTCGGACGAGGACACTTGGCCGTCATCACCTCAGTCGCCGGCGATCGCGGACGACCGCGCAACTACACCTACGGCGCAAGCAAGGGCGCACTATCCCTGTATCTGCAGGGACTCCGTTCGCGCCTTCATGGCAAGGTCCCGGTCACGACCCTCAAGCTCGGTCCCGTGGACACTCCAATGACCGTCAGCCACGAAAAGAACGCGAGCTTCGTGTCCAGCCCCGAGGCGGCCCGCGGCATCGTCCAGGCCATCGAAAAACGGAAGGGCGAGGTCTACGTCCCCGGGTATTGGCGTCCCATCATGTGGGCGGTGCGGAACATGCCCGAGCCGCTTTTCCAGCGCCTCGCTTTCTTGTCGAACCGTTGAGCCAGATCCAACGAAGAAACGGGAGAGCCCGAAGGCTCTCCCGTTTCTTCGTTGGCCCCAGTCTCTCGACCGAGGCCTGATGGGAGGCTGCTTACTGTACGTCGATGGTGAACGAATCGACGCTCAGCCCCCCACCGCCACCGCCGTTCCAGATCTCGAATCCGAAGAAGACGTCGGTGAGATACATGCTGCCGGTGTTCATCGTACTGTGGTTCGCCGCCTCGATCAGGAAGGGCTTCAGGTCGAAGCTGAGCGTGGGAACATCCCCTGTGGCCACGAAGGAGACGACGCGCGCGTCATTGAAGCCTTCTGGCCCGTCACCACGAACGCCCTCCCAGACGACCCAGTCCACACCCGCGAGATTGACTGTGGGCCCGGGGCTGCCGATCGGCTGAGCATCCGGGGGATCGTGAACCCACAGCATGACGAATCCATCAAGACCGTCGTTGTAGGAACCAGGCGCAGGCGGGCTGTTCGCAAGCCAGATGTCGTAGGTCGTGTTGAACGAACCGGTCGATCCACTCCAGGCGAAGCTCGTGGGAATCGATCCGATTCCCGAGATCAACGCGGGCAGGCCATCCGTTGCCGAGGTCGACAGCGTTCCATTGACGCCAATGTTGCCGTTCGCCCCAACGAAGATCGACGGGAACGAAGCGGGAATCCCGTTGCCGGGTGTGCTGCCGTTACCGCTAGCGACTGTAAAGCCGTTGTTGAAGTAATTCAGGATCAGGTCGGACCCGGCCGGGTTGCCCCAGTTGTTGTTCTGGATGATGTACTGGTTGCCTTCGTGGGTGATTCGAACGCGCTCGAAGTCGCCGTCATCGTTACCCGCAGAGCCTACGGTACCAGTCTGATCGCCCTGCTCGGCAGGACCGTCAGGAGCGTCTTCAGCGGTATCGCCCACAGCGAAACCATTCACGCAGAAGTCGTAGGGAATCGCGGTTGGCTCGCCGGGAACGAGGAAGACGACCGCGGAAATCGGCTCGCCGGCGTATTGCGTGCCCTTCATTGCGACAGTTTCGCCCCAGCACTCGGTGTAGAAATCCGTCCACGGGACGAAAATCTTACCCTGGTCTTCCGTGATAGTCGCGCACCATCGTTGATTCTCGTCCGTAGCGCCATTGGGCCCCTGGATCTGAACGCGGAAGGTGAAGCTCGTGTCCGCTCCCTGCTTCACGATGTTGGCGGCAATGCCCGCCCCCGAGGTGTTGATGGTCACGCCGGGCGGCCCCATGCTCTGAGCGGCAGCGGGGTCGTAGGTGCAGTCCGCGGTGGCGGCATCTTGACCGATATTGAAACCCAACAGCGCCACAGACTGGTATTCGGGCTCAGGACCGACGGTACCCGAGGCGCAGTACGCGTCCTCGAGAGGCTTCGTGGTGAAGTCGGAGGGCGTGATCGTCGTCCCGGCGCCGGTCGCGTCAATGCCCGTCCACGCGCACCCGCGGAGATCGTCATAGCGCCAGAATCCAGGAGGATCGCCGCCGTTGTTGATGACACCGCCGGTGCCGCCCCCCCCGCCGCCTGTGCCGGAGCCGCCGGTGTTTCCGAGGCCGCCGGTGTTCCCCACACCGCCGGTGTTCCCGACGCCACCGGTACCGCCTGGCACATCACAGGACGCACCCGCCGGACAAACGCATGCTCCTGCCTGACACACCTCTCCGACCCCACACGCTACGCCGCACGCGCCGCAGTTCGAGGGGCTCGTCATCGTGTTCGCACACGCGTTGCCGCACGCCGTTTCGCCCACGCCGCAGGTGGCGCTGCAAGCGCCCTGCGAACAGAACGGCGCCTCCACGCCGCAGACGTTCCCGCAGGTTCCGCAGTTGTTCGGGTGAGAGGCCAGCTCGTAACAGACGTTGTCACCGCACAGGGTGAACGGCGCGTCGCAGACGAAGCCATCACCGTCACCGTCTCCTGATGACGCCGGTTCACTGCTACAACCGCTGCTCGCGGCCAAGGGGATGATTGAAGCGGCGACGGTGAGCAGCGCCGCCATTCGTGCACGAAGGGATTTGTAGATCATACGGACAACACGAAGTTGCTAAGGTTGAATGGGAAGGAACTCTTACATCAGACTACATGCTTCGACCATCACACTCGCACTGAAACGAGAGGGAAAGCCGCGGCCCGCGAGGGTACCCTCACAGTGAGACTGAACGCTCCGATGGATGACATGTTTCTCCACTGGATTCCCGACTTTCGTGCCTATTTGGCCGAATGTTCAACGGTTCGGTGCCGATAGATTGGAAAACTTTCCCCGTGTCGGAAAATATCCCACACGCCCCTTCGGCGCCCAAACTCGATCTGACAATCGACGGTCCCAGGCGGTCGACGTTCCTGCTTCGCGGCGGTTGGTCTATCGCCTCTCGAGGTGACGCGCCGGCGCGCCCGCTTCACAACTCGCTCACAGACGTCTCGACTCGTTCGCACTCCGCTGTCGCGGCCTAACACGCGAGGGCCGCCCCGAGCCCACCAGCGTGTTCCCCGTTCGTCGAACTTTTCCACGTGTACAAGCCAGAATGACGGGAAAGTTACGGAGCGAAGGATTCCCGTGACCTCTGTCAGCTCTGGCTCACCACGTACACACGAGGAATGTCGGGGATGAAGGAATCGCATAGAGGTCAACGATCATGAAGCCATCCGCGGCGATGACATATGTGCTTCTCGCAAGCGCCCTCTGCGCGTGTTCCGCGGAACTTCGCGCACCAGGTGGCTCGTCCGAGGTCGGGGCGACCGACCCCGACGGTCTGGAGGCCGGAGGTGGCGACGGAGATGCCGGGCCCGGACCGAGCGGTCCGCCCCCCGGGACGAGCCCCGAGGACGTGGCCGAGGCCGAAGCCGGGAGTCGTTTCGGGCTCGCCGCGCGGCTGAGCAAGTTCGAATATCAAAACAGCGTGCAGGACGTCCTCGGGGTCACACTCCTGGAAAGTGAGCTGAACGACGAGGACGGTGGGCTTCCCGACGACACTGGTGACGGCGTCTTCAAGCATCTCGCCGACAACCAAACCAGCGTCGAGCAACACGCCGAATCCTACTTCCGCGTCGCCGAGGCAGTCTCGAAGCGTGTCGACCTCGAACGGGTTCATTCGGATCACGGGATTTGTGAAGATGCCGGTGACACGTGCGGCGGGGCTTTCGTCGAGGCGCTCGGACGACGTCTGTACCGACGACCGCTCGATGACCGCGAAAGTGCAGCCATCCTGAAAGTGTATCAAGCCGGGATCGAAGCGGGACTCAATCATGAGGAGTCCGCCCGCTGGTCTTTGGTCGCGCTCCTCCAGGCTCCACAGTTTCTCTTCCGCATGGAAAACGAGCTCGAGGGAACGCCAGGCACGCCTAGAGACCTGAATGGCTACGAGTTTGCCGCCCGCCTCGCTTCCTTCCTCTGGATCAGCGTTCCGGACGAGGAGCTTCTCGCTGCGGCCGAGTCGGGGAACCTGCTCACCCCGGATGGTCTGGATGCGCAGCTCGATCGTATGCTGGCCGATCCCAAGGCACGCCGCCTGACTGAGGTGTTTGCCATCGACTTCAGTAGGGCGCGCTTCTCTTCGTACGAGGGCGCGACGGACGCAGACCGAGCTGCGCTGAACGAATCGATCGTCGCCACCTTCCAGGACCACTTCTGGGAGCAGGGCGGCGGGATCTCGGATCTTTTTACGACGACGCGTTTCATCGTCAACGACACCGTCGCCGAGCTTCTCGGCGTCGCGCCTTCCGGAGCTGGACTTCAACCCATCGACGTCAGCGAACTGCCGGAACGCACGGGACTCATGTCCCACCCGGCAATGATCGCGGGCATGGGAGATCTGCTCGTCGGATCCTTCGTCAATCGCGGCAAGTACCTCATGGAACGTCTGCTCTGCGAACACCCCACGGCGTTTCCTGGCAACATCACCACCGAAATCGACAACTTCAACACCGAGACAGCGGGACTGAACGAGCGAGAGCGCGCAGAAGTACGCATGACGCGCCCGGTGTGCTGGAACTGTCACACGCAGTTCGAGCCCCTTGCTTTCGGGTTCGCTCGCTTCGACGGTGCCGGGCGCTACGTGGGCGAGACGGACGTCGACGGGAAGCCGCTCCCCCTCGACGGTTGGGTTCCAACGCGCGAAGAGACGGAACCGTCCTATGACGATGTGGCGAGCTACATGCAAATTCTCGCCAGCAACGACGTCGTACAAACCTGCATGACTGAGCACTTCCTCGATTTCGCTACTTCACGCATCGGAGACGCCGCAGGCAAAGCAGAAGCCGAGCTGGTCGGGGAGCACTACCACCAAACGGATGGAACACTCACCGACATGGTCCATGCCGTCGTCGGGAGCCACCTATTTGGGACCATCTTGCCCTCGGAAGGAGCGCAACCATGAGAAAGATTCTCTCTCGCCGGACCCTGCTCCGTGGAGCAGGTGGCGTTGCCATCAGCCTCCCCTTCTTCGAAGAGATGACGCCCCGCGCGGTGCGCGCCCAAGACGGGGAATCGCCCATGCGACTCATCACGATGTTCTTCGGTCTCGGAATGGATCGGAACGAGGCGATTACGGAGTTCGACGGACCCCTGGAGCCCTATGCGCCCCTCGCCGACAAGATGGCTTTCTTCACCAACCTCGAGGTGAATCAGGCCCATGACTTCGGCTCCGGAGAACCCCACTTCAAGGTCGGAGATGTCATCTTCGTGGGCGATCCGCAGAAGCGCGAGTACGAAGCATCGGGCCCGTCGCTAGAGCAACTCGTCCGGCGTGAGCTACATCCCGACGGAGTCCCGACGCTCATCGGTTCGAAGTCGATGGGGATGTGGTTCCGTACTGGGTCGGTTTCCCAGTACACCCGGCACTGGAATCACGATGGGAGTCCTGGGGAACGTCCGGAACGCCGACCCACACGCATCTTCGAGCAGCTCTTCGGCGGAGTGATGACGACGGATCCGGACACCGCCCAGCCGGATCCCGAGGCAGTTCTGGAAAACCACATGCGTCGCAGCGTGCTCGACACCATCGTGGACGAGTACAAGCACTACACCGGCGACGCATCACCATTGGGGGCTGCGTCGAAGCAGAAACTGGAAGTGCATCTGGATAACATCCGCAACGTCGAGCAAAGACTCGCTCCCGTCGAGGACGCGATCGACGACGCCATCGCGCAGGAATGCGGCATCCCAGAGGCATCCGCGATCACTGATCCCGCGGACGGCGACATCCCCTACGAGCTCGATCAAGGGGGCTCGGGCGGGAGCGCTCCCGTCATCGATCACGAGGACTTTTTGGCGGCATTCGAGGTACAGGGAGAGCTGATGGCTCTGGCGCTCCGGTGCGACATCCTCCGATTCGGCAGTATGCTCTTCGTCGGCTCCGGCGGCCACGTGGGACTGCGCGGGACCTATTCGGCCATCGGAGACAGCGTGAATTTCTCCGCTGATCTCCCGGGCACGAGCGCACACGACGCGTACTTCCACAACAACCGCTGGGACAAGTGCCGACTCCACGCCCACTACTGTCAGAAGGCTCTGGCTAGCGCCCTCATGTCGATGGACGACCCGACGTATCTCGAGGCGAACGGCAAGACGGTCCTCGACAACACTTTGGTGGTAATCGGTACCGACTATGGTGGAGGCGGGACCTCAACGGGACACATCCCATCGGGCATCTTTCACGCCATCGCTGGTGGAAACGGCCATTTTCGACCAGGGTTCAACGACAGCGTGTACAACGTGATTGATTTGTACGAGACGATGCTCATGCCCTACGGTCTGTCGACCGGGATGGGCGCCGGTCGGCACAACACCTACCGCTACACTCCCAAGGAAATCAGCGGGCTACTCGTGTGACCTGATTCGGGCGGAAGCCCGTTTGTTCTACCACTGTCCCGGATGCGCAGGGCGCTTCACAGTTGGACGCATTTCTGACCGGTACACGTGCAATCGGCACCCTCGGCGCACACATAGGGGCAGTTGTTGGTCCCATTGCCGACCTGACAATCGATCACGCATGTGGATCCAGCCTGGCATTCGACGGGCGTGGACAGCGTCGTGTCGTTGTTCGAAACAGTGACATTGCAAACGCCGCCCTCCTCACAAATGATGGCGAGGTCGGATGTCCCCTGCCCGGCAAAATCGTAGGAACACGTCGCGTCTGCGCACACGGCCGTCCCCACCGGGCGGGATGCGTACTCTTCTGCCGAAACACTACAGGCAGCGCCCGACTCGCAGTTGATCGTACACACGGCGCCACCGTTCGAGCCGCATTCGATGTCACATGCAGAGCCCGCCGCGCAGTCGTAGGTCACATCGGTCTCGTTGGCGGCCGAGTTGCTGCAGGTTGCGCCGTCGAGGCACGAAATGGTGCAAGCGGAGCCACCGTTTTCTCCGCAAGCGACGTTGCAAGTGCTCAGCCCCATGCACTCGATTTCCGTAACGCCCTGATTCCCGCTCGTGACGTTGCAGATTGCCGTTGGAGCGCAGCTCATCCCCAAGCATGTGGCGCCGTTTTGTCCACAGGCCATCGTACACTCTCCGGCGCCGCCGCACTGGGCACCGTCACACGCGCCCCCCGTGCAGTCCGTGTCGTCCCCTTCCAAGCATTTTCCTCCGGAAAATCCCTCGGTACACACTTCGCAATCGCTGATGTCATAGGAGCAGGAAGCGCCACATGGCAGCCCCATGCCGCCGGCACCGCCAGCACCGCCAGCCCCCCCGGCGCCACCCATGCCGCCCTCGTCGCCCCCGCGAAGTCCGAGATCCGAGCAGCTACTCGGGATCACGTCGTCCCCATCGCACTGTTCGTCACCGTTCCGGATCCCATCGCCGCAGTACTCGCAAGCCGACTCGTCCCAGCCGTCGCCGTCCGCATTGCACGTCGCCATGCCGCCCGTATATGTCTCAGTCGCTCCAACGAGAGACGCGCAATCCACCTCTTCGACCTCCGCTTCGCAAAGCAGACAGGCGCTCGTGTCCCACGCGTCACCCGACTCCGCGCACGTGGCAGTTCCGACGGGCAGAGTCGTGTTGCCCGGAACCTCAGCACAAGCCAGCGTCGAACCTGGATCACAGCTGACCGTGGCCACCCCTCCCGTACCGGCGCCTCCCGTTCCCGCGCCCCCAGTGGAAACCATCCCCCCGCTGGCAGTGAGCCCACCAGACGAAACCACGACCCCACCGCTCCCGGGGGTGGCACCGCTTCCGTCCCCGTCACCGTCTCCCGACGAACCGCCATCCTCCGTGGCCTTGGCGCAGGAAAACGTGATGGCGAGGGCAGTCAATAGAACTGAAGGTAAGCTACGACGAGACTTCATCTTTGTAGATTTATCAAAGGTGCAGTCTCGTGCCTAGCGCAAGAAAGCCGCGGTGGACGCGAGGCCCTGGGACTGGCCACTCGACGCTCAGAAGCGAAGCGCCTGTTTCTCGCCGTCGTAGACCACGGTTTTCACGGGCTTGGGTGCAAATGAAAACCCAACAGGGTGGGCATGGGAAACCAGGACGATCTCGAACTTTCGTTCTTGAAGCATTTGGGGGAACGAGCCTTCTCGCTTTCCTAGGATCAGCACCCTCTGGTCGTCATTCCAGCCGATCGGGATTCGCGAAAGCTCACCTCTCTCGTAGGCGTGGGTCACCCCGTCATCCTCGTAGAGCACGAAGCGGCCGTCCGCCCCCTCGTAGACCCAAAGAGTGATCGGATCGGCTGGTTTCTCGTCCGTGTATGTGAGCTCGGGACCCATTGGGACAATCGAACCTGCCCGCACGTGAAGCGGGATGGCGTCGTAGGGAGCCGGGGCCGTGATTGTTTTCCCCCCGCTGTGCCCTTTGCCGGTCCAGAAGTCGTACCATCCGTCGGACTTGGGAAGATACACGGCACGCTCGCGCGCCAGATGCGTCGTGACGGGGCTGACCAGCAGCGCCTCACCGAAGAGATACTGGTCGTCGATCGACAGGACGCTTGGATCGCTCGGAAAGTCCATCACGAGGGGACGCATCATCGTCTTTCCGTCGTGCGTCACCTCGGCCGCGAGGGAATAGATGTAGGGGAGCAGCCGGTAACGGATCCGATCGAACTTGAGGTGCGTTTGGTACGCTTGATGCTCTTCTCCGCCAAGCTCCCACATTTCGCGGTTGGGATACTCGCCGTGTGCACGGAGCAGCGGCACGAAGGTCCCGATCTGAAACCACCGAGTGTTGAGCTCGCGCCACTCCTCCTCGTCGGCGGGATCGCGCGGCCACTTGGAAAACCGGGCCGGCACCGAGAATCCGCCAACATCCATCGTCCAATACGGGATCCCCGAAAGCGACATACTCAGCCCCGCGGGGATTTGCTGTCGCATGGCAGACCACGTGGACGTGATGTCCCCCGACCAAACGGCAGCGCCGTAACGCTGCTGTCCCGCGAAACCCGACCGCGTCAGAATGAAGACGCGCTCGTCCGGGTTTGCTTTCCGCTGCCCCTCGTAGACAGTCTTGGTGTTGTAGAGCGGGTACGCGTTGAGCATCCGAGCGCCGCTACCGAGAGCGGTCGGATGCATGTACGCGCGCTGGCCCGCGAGCGTTGGTTGACGCGTGAGATCCGGCTCGGACGCATCCATCCAGAAGGCGTCAAAACCTTTGTCGTACAGGCTCTCCTTGATCTGCGACCAAAACAGCTTCCCCGCTTCTTCGTCGAAGGCGTCGTAGAACGTGTAGGGATATCCCTGCCCCACCCAATCGCGCACGCCCTCGGCGATGTTCCGATGATAAAGGAAGCCGCGCGCCCGCATTTGTTCGTAGTTGTCCGTCCCTGGGTAGAACTTCGGCCACACGGAAATCATTACGTGCGCGTTTGCCGCGTGCAGCTCCCTGAGCCACTCGTCGACGTCGGGGAAGCGCTCCGGATCGAACTCGTGCGAGCCCCATTGGTCCTCCTTCCAGTAGAACCAATCCTGAACGATGTTGTCGAAGGGGATCTTGCGTTTACGAAATTCCCGCACCACATCGAGGCTTTCCTTAGCCGTCTTGTAGCGCTGTCGGCTTTGCCACAGGCCGAGGGCCCAGCGGGGAATCATGGGAGCGTGTCCCGTCACTTCGCGATAGCCGGATACCACGCGATCGAGGGAGGGACCGTAGACGAAGGTGTAGTCGATCCCCTCGCCGACCTCGGACCAAAGCTGGGTCTTGGGCAGTGCGTTCCCTCCGGCGAGGGGGGGCTTCCAGGACAGCTGCACCGTCTCTTCGCTCTGGTCCTTGACCCATTCGAGGCGAATGCGGTGTCGAGTGCCCGCCTGGAGTTCGACGTCAGCGAAGTCCTTCCATGGAAGCCAAAATTGCCGGTAGTGGTCCACCAGCAGCTCGTCGTCGATCCACAAGCGAACCGTGCCGTTGTAGTAGACCTGGAGACTGTGAATGCCGGTGAGCTCGGGTTCGATGAACCCCTCCCAACGAACCGTCGCCGCACCTTCGGCGAGCCCCGGGTAAATGAGCGAGTTTGCCTTGTTCTCTCGTCCAGGTAGCTGAATGTGAACGTTGCGGTCGATTCGTTTTCCTACGAGCCTTTCGAAATTGCCTCCTTGGTAGTACGAGCCAGTGAGACCACCAACCTGCCCGTCCGCATCGAGGAGTCGATCTGAAGGTATGGGGGAATAATCCCGCCGATCTCCGAACTTCGTAAACGAGGTGTTGTTCCACAAGATCCCCCAGCCTCGACTGGAAACGAGATACGGAACGACGATGACACCGTTGTGCTGCCACAGCTCGAGATCACGTCCCACGAGATCGAAAATGCCGCTCTGGTTTTCGCCGAGACCGTAGAGCGCCTCGCCCTTTTCTGGCTCCCATTTTTGTCCGACGTGGTGGGTCGTCTCTCCCATCACCTCCGCCGGCATGAGCGTGCGCCCGAGAGGACTTTCCTCGAGGATTGGTTTCCCATGAAGGTCCATGAACGAGACGCGTCCGGTGTGCTTCTCGATGCGGACCCGTAGGGCGTCGGTTCGGAGAGTGAGCGCGGCTTCGTCCTGATTCGCAGAGAAACTGGGGGAGGAGCACTGTCGAACCTCGGTTGCCAACGTCTCCCGAGAAAACGAAGAAGAATCTTGAGCGAACTGCACCCTGACGACGTGCGGTTGGCAGACGTGGACCGACAGGACGCCGGTGGGAAGCTCGACCGTCGCGCCTTCGCCCGAGACGACGAAGGCGCCCGTCTCCGTCTGTTCTGCCGGCGGGGGCGGAGGCGCCGTCAGCGGCGATCGGTCGTCTCCCTTCCGCGCGGCGCAGGAAACGAGTCCCACAAGCCCAAGGAGTGCTGCCAAGATTGCCCAGCGCGTCTTCATTGGCGGTCATCTTCCACGAACGGACCTCGCCTGGCCAGCCTCGTGCCAGAGCAAGGGGTTCGCAGAACGTCGACCTCGAGCGCCATGCTTGCCTTTCTTTGGATAAGTCGCGCTGGCGTCCGAGACAAAAAGAAAACGGCCACTCCGAGGAGTGGCCGTTTCTTTGGGCATGCGCCGCTCGCTTACTGCACTTCAGCGCGGAACCCGTCGATGCTTGCGCCCTGGGCACCGCCCCAGATTTCCATCCCGCCCATGACCGAGATGAGGTAGAGATCCGGGCTCAAGAACCCGCGATCCACTGCATCGTCGATGAAGTCCTTGAGGTTGAAGGAGTACGCCATGCCGTCCACTGCCTGCGGATTGCGAATCACGTAGCTGACCACGGAGCGCTGCTGGTGGTTCGGTCCCTGCCAGACTTCCCAGGACTGATCCCCGATGAGGACCGACTGCTGGCGCGGGAACATGCCGCCCGGCTGGAAGCTTGGCGGATCGTGGAACCATACCATGAGAAACTCTTGGGCTTCGGTGGCCTGCGCATTGCTGTTGAACCACACGTCGTAGGTCACGTTGTACTCCTGCCCGAAGGAGCCGCCGGAGGACCAGCCCAAGCAGGTCGGCACACTTCCGATTGCACTGATCTGGGTCGGCGTAAAGCCCGTCGTCCTTTCGCCATCGAAATCCGTCCCCACATAGACGGACGGGAAGGAGCATGGCGAATCGCCATCGGTCGTGCACGATTGGGTGGTCATGCGGAAGCCTGCCCCCGCCAAGAGGTCGATGGACATGTTCCCGTTGACCATATTCCAGCCGTTCGCCTGAAACTGATAGTCCCCGGCGCTGACCTGCTGGTAACCGCTGAGGCCGGTGTTGTTCCAGTTCACCGCTGAGTTGCCACAGTCAGCGACGACTTCGCCCGTACCTCGGCTGGTCACGTTGGCGGGCCCGATGTCGTTGACGCAGAAGTCGAAGTTCGGCGCAGGAGTTCCCGCTCCGGGATCGGGAGTATAGATGATCACCTTGGCGATAGCGCGACCGTCGAAGGGAGTGTTGTCGGCGCACTCAGGGTCCGTAGACGCGGGGGCGCACCAGCACTTGGTGGAGAAACTATCCCAGGGAAGAGTCTCCGATTGCGATCCGTTGAAGTTGGAGCACCAGCGATGGTTCGCAGCGTCCGGATCGCTCGGATCGGTTCCGTCTTCGAGCTGAACGCGGAGCTGCTGCGCAGAGCCCGGGGCCACGGTGATGTCGATGAACAAGCCGTCCCCCTGGGGAACGATCGTGTTGACCGGTGCGTCCTCCATCCTCGGCTGGCTCGTGTTGAAGCCGAGTGCCGCAATCGAAGAATAGTCTTCCGTCGCCGCGACCGTCCCGCTTACGCAGTAAGGCCCGTCCTGGTTCACCATGTCTTCGAAGTTGGATGGAGTGATGGTCGCGGTGCCGGCTGTGTCGGTAAACGTGAAAGCGAATCCCGCCCAGTCTCCGTACTCGTGGTAACCGCCGAGCAGGCCGCTGCCCTCCC
Organism: uncultured Polyangiaceae bacterium; assembly: GCA_965652275.1. Classification (GTDB taxonomy): domain Bacteria; phylum Myxococcota_A; class Polyangia; order Polyangiales; family Polyangiaceae; genus NIC37A-2. The sequence goes on from CBFGUR010000006.1 coordinate 148,002, forward strand.
CGCCAGTTCCGTTTCCGCCACCGGTCCCGGTCCCACCGCCACCGGTGTTTCCGAGGCCGCCGGTATTCCCGACGCCGCCGGTGTTCCCGACGCCACCGGTACCGCCTGGCACATCACAAGGCGCGCCAGCCGGGCAGACGCATGCTCCTGCCTGACACATCTCGCCGACCCCGCACGCTACGCCGCACGCGCCGCAGTTCGAGGGGCTCGTCATCGTGTTCGCACACGCGTTGCCGCACGCCGTTTCGCCCACGCCGCAAGTGGCGCTGCAGGCGCCCTGTGAGCAGAACGGCGCGTCTACGCCGCAAACGTTCCCGCAGGTTCCGCAGTTGTTGGGGTGAGAGGCGAGCTCGTAGCAGACGTTGTCACCGCACAGGGTGAAGGGTGCGTTGCAGACGAATCCATCACCATCTCCATCTCCTGATGGCGCCGGCTCACTGCTGCAGCCGCTGCTCGCAGCCAAGGGTATGATTGAAGCGGTAGCGGTGAACGCCGCCACCATTCGTGCACGAAGGAATTTGTAGATCATACGGACAACACGGGGTTGCTAAGGTTGTTGGGAAGAAGGAGTAGCACATCGGACTACATGTTCTTCGGGTCACACCTGTTGGGGCAGATCCCTCAGATCCGAACGAGAAATCTGTTGCTCCCGTCCGTCCGACGCCCCCATTGATGGCACGTTTCTGGGGGAAATTCTTGGTTTTATTGGCAGTTCGGCCGCCCGTCCGAACGTTCTCTGTGGGGACGACGGAAAACTTCCCCGATGTCGTAAATTATCCTACCTCTCGACAGTTGTGTTGGAACTCGGTCTGACACTAGCGACTCTGTCCCCTCAGGGGCCTTCTCGCTTCACCGCGGATTCCCGAAGGAGCGGACTCCAGTCACAACGGCTCTAGAGCTTGCCACGGCGGACCCCATTGACCCATCCTTCGAAACGGATGAGCTCCGAACGAAAGCCCGAGGGCTCCCAGGCTCACTCTTTGAAAGAGAAACTGTGGGAGATCGTTTTCGAGGCGGAGACGCCCGCTGGAAAAGCGTTCGATGTCGCTCTGCTTTGGGCGATCGCGCTCAGTGTTTTGGCGGTCATGCTCGAAACCGTCGAACCGATCCGCGCTCGCTTCGGAACCGAGCTCCTCACGATGGAGTGGTTCTTCACTATCGTCTTCACCCTCGAGTACATCCTCAGACTTTGGCTCAGCCGACGTCCGCTCCGGTATGCGACGAGCGTCTTCGGCATCATCGACCTGATCTCATGCGCCCCCACCTACGTCGCCATCGCGTATGGATCGGGCCACGGCTTCGCGGTCGTGAGAGTCCTGCGGCTGCTTCGCATGTTCCGCATCTTGAAGATGGTGAATCACCTCCGCGGGGCACGAGTCATTCTCCGCGGCTTGAAGGAGGCCCGACCCAAGATCACCGTGTTCTTCACCGCCGTGCTCTTGCTCTGCACGGTCGCCGGGACTCTTCTCTACTTCATCGAGGGCGACGAACCCGATACGAAGTTCACGAGCATCCCCATCAGCATCTATTATTCGGTAGCCTCGGTGACCACCGTCGGCTTCGGAGACATCTACGTCACCACCGACTTGGGACGTTTCATCACCGCCCTCATGATCCTCACCGGCTACGCGGTCATCGCTGTGCCGACCGGAATCGTCGCCGCCGACATGTCTCGCGCCGAAGCGGCCGAGGACGAAACGACCGCGGCCTGTCCGGCCTGCGGATCCCATGGCCATCTGGGAGACGCTGTGTTTTGCAGGTTTTGCGGCTCGAGTCTGAAGAAACGCTACTTCGATACGGTTCCTCCCGAGAGCCTCTGAGGGGAGTCGCTGGCAGAGGGCGAGGCGGGCGCCTCATCAGGCAGCTTCGCTCACCCTCCGCACGTGGTGAACTTCCCTGCAAGCGTGGCCAGTGAGAGCGCCTTGAGCATGCGGGGGAAGTACTCCCCATCGTGGTCTCCCGGCCCGTGGGGGATGGCCACCAGCTCCGCCGCGAATGCGTCGACAGTCGCCTGATCGTAGGTCATCGCGCCCGTCGCCCACGGCCCGACATTGATCGCCGTGTGGTCGTCCCAGGTGGACATCTCGGTATCCGGGTTACCGTCGAGGAGGTACCACTGCACCGTGTTCTGGATGCCCACCGTATTTACCCATGCGGTGACCCTGTCGGTCCATTGGTCGGCCTCGGTCGCACCATTCCACAGATAATCCGTCGCAATGCGCCATGGAGTTCGTGCCGCGTCGTCGCCGTAGGAAGCGGATCGGTTGTACGCGTTGTGGCAGTCGGGCGTCGCGTCGCTCCCACTCGCCGACCCCCAGTTGCGAACCAAACCAGTCGAACCATTGGAGGCCATGGCGAGTAGGGAGTAGGAATCCTGCGCGGCGTCATTCCAAAATTGAGCGTTCGAAGCATCGAAGCGCGCGAACTCCCGGTAGTACGCGGGCGCAAAATACGAGTAATTGACGCACCCATCGCCCATGTCGTCGAACCAGCTGGAATCGCCGGGCTGGAGCACCTGCATCTCGCCATACTGCATGAACATGTGCTCTCGAATATTTTCGATGACGGTCGTCGCTTCGTTCGAGTAGTTGCCGTCGCCCCATTTGCAGTCGGCCATGATGAGCGCCATCGCCACGTCGAGATCCGCATCCGCCGCAGCTCCGTCGGGGTACTGGCTGTACGTTTCCTCGCGATGCGCGTCGCATCCATAGCGAAGCCAATGCATCAGTCCCGTCTGATCGTTGAGTCCGAGCTTGTAATAGTTGTAAAGCCCGTCGAAAGCGGTTCGATCGTTCCAAATGACGGTCAGCAGCATCCCGTAGCCGATACCCTCGGAGACCGTTGCGTCGAGCTTCGCGTTCTCCCAAGGGACGCGATACACGCCTCCGCCACAGTCTTCGAGATGAATGGCCTTCCAATCTTCGTAGGCTTCCTCGGCGTCTTCGATGGAGATCGTCGTCGGAGAGAAGCCGCGACCGTAGGTTTCCACCGGAGTGCCCGTCGTTCCCCCGCCCGTTCCCAGGGTGCCTCCACCGGTACCGAGGCCACCGGCTCCCGTGTCGGGTTGTCCCCCGTCCCCCGTGACGAATACGCCGCCCGTTGCTGGCGTTCCACCGGCTCCCATCGGCGCGCCGCCGGTCCCTGCGGTGATGTCACCGCCGGTTCCTGATGCAGCGCCTCCTGTGGAGCTCGAGCTGTCCTGGGGAGGATCGCCGCCTTCGCCCGAACAAGCCGCAAGCGACAGCGACATCAACAACAGCGGGGATGAGAATGCCAAGACCGTGCGCATGCGTCCCGGACTATAGAAGGCCACAATGACGCGCCATATGGATTTTGCACGGCAAGACCGAAATCGCCGAGCGCGCCACGGCGCGAGCAAAAAGTGACGCTGTGAATGAATCTCGAATGATTGATTCTTGGTTAGTGCGACACTGCGCGTCGCACCCGTTGGGCTATGCGTCGTCTCGAACAATGAGCGCGCGGACGAGGTGCGGTCCGCTTCGCATCAAGTCCGCGCAGTCTCCACGACGACGCCAGTCGCTTCGGCCTCGTACGGGAGAGCAACCCCCTTCGCCAGTTCCAGAAGTCCATCATGCAAAAACGCGCGCTCCTCGCGAAGCTCGGCAATCACGAGGCTTTGACGACGACGTGTGACCCTTACCATGAGCGCTCGGATCGTTTGCCGCATCACCACCTTGTGATGGAGTGCCCCGAATGCGCCGATTGCGCAGAGCGCGAAAACCGTCGCGAATGTGAGCCCAGGCATGGTTGGGATCCCGGGGAAATGGTCGCTCAAGTTGATGAGCCCCCACGTCGACAGCCCGGCCACCAGTGTCCACGTCGACAAGAACAGCACCACACCGACGAGAAGCTTGATGCTGGCTTCGTCCTTTCGAAGTCGTGCCGCCCTCGCAACGATCCCCTTGAGCGCAAAGTAAGGAGGCGCGTTCACCGCGAAACCGAACACGAGAACGGGGGGCAGCAGGAGGTAGAGGCAAAGCAGCTGGACGCCCAAGACGAACGGTCCGTAAGAAATCCAGAGTTTGGGCGGATGATCGAGTTCTTCGTCCTTGAGGTCGAGTGCGCGCAGCTTCTCATCGTAGGAGCGGAGCCTGGCCATGAGGGACCGGGTCTCCTCGGGGTGCGTTTTCACCCGCACTTCATACGCATGCCAGACGCGAGAAAATCCTCGCGCGCGTTCCCCGATTTCGGCGCGAGTCAGCTTGACCCGCGCTCGATGGGCCCGTTCCGCCCGCACAAGCGAGCGGGCTCGCTCCATCTGGGCGTGAAGCTCCCAGCTTTCCGTTGCGTGAACGGAGCGATGGAGAACATCGTCGATCAATTGGGTGAGCTCGAGTTGAGCCCGCCGCACTCCATCCGGGGACAACTGCGCCACGTTCTCGGGGGCGAGCTCATTCGGCGGCACCACCGGTTCGTAGAATCTCACGAAGGCGCTCGACCGGAAAACGCTCTTGCGGTCGTAGTAAAGCCCCACCGGGATCAGGGCCGGTGCGGGCCTACCCGTCTCGAGGGCGAGCTCAGCGGCTCTGTAGTAGAGACGCGCGGCGCCCGTCTTGAGCGATTTTAGGCGCGGGTCGTCGTGACTCACCCCCTCCGGGAAGAGGGCGGAAAACTTTCCCTCCGCAACGGCCCGGGCGAGCGCGTCCAAGCTCCGAGCATTGGCAGCGCGCCGCGCCTCCACGCTGTCCGAACCGGTCGCGTCCTGGGCTCGATGGATCGGCACGGTGCCCAGAGCCCGCACCAATGCCCCAAACCCCGGAACCCGGAAGAGCCCCTCCCGGGCACCGAAGACGACGGGACTCGGGCACTGGGTCAGAATCAGGGCCGGATCGATCACGCCGTTCGGGTGCCAGCTGACCAAGATCCCGCCGCCACTTGGGGGTAGGCGGTCCTGGCCTGCTACCTCGATACGCCGGAAGAACAGGGCGAGGAGCAAGCGAACCACGCCGACGAGTCGGTAGTACATCGGTGACCCAGAAGCGCCCGCGCCCACCTGCTTGTTTTCACCCGTTCGCGCGCGATTGTCCACGATGGCGCCCAAGGAATTCGGCCAGTTCGGGCTCCTCGCACGGGACAATCAATATGGGGTAGCGCCGTCGTCCGACCTTTATTTGAAAGACCCATAGCGCTAAAAGATGCAAGTGCTGCTGGCTGCGCCAATGCCGTGACGAGATAGATTCGAGCGCTTGCAGCGCTGAGTGAAGCCACTGCCCCCGGAGGGGTCGCGGCACAAATCGGAGGAGAAAGTGCGGAGACAGAAAAATCCCAGCGCGGTTTCGAGGCCGACCTCACTTTCCTTGGCAGAGCGTCGAAACCGCTCGCTTCCGAATGGTCGGAGCGCAAGTGAGATTCCAACGTGGTGAACTACGGCTCGACACGTAACCTTCTCGTCTTCGGGGGCCTCGCCGTTTTTGCGCTCGGATGGGGGGGAGGGATTCTGCTGGGCGTCTTGCGCCCGCCAGCGGCGATGACACCCCACAGCGCTCCTCCTCAAGTCGTCGACGCCGATGAGTATGCACCTGAAACCGAGACACCTCCCGTCAGGAAGTCGAGTTCACTGCTCGAGCAAGTCTTCGGCCTGGACGATTTAGAAGAGGAAAAGCCCGCGAGACCAGAGACCTCACCCGAGCCCGTGAGGAGAGCTCCCGATGAGGGGGCTCCGGCCGCAGCCCAGGGCTTACCCGCTGACGGTGTTGGAGAAAGCCAGAACGAAGGCACAACGGTTGGGAATTCCGTCGTCTTGGAAGAAGTTGCACCGGCCCCTCAGAACGCGCTGGACGCGCCGGAGGAGATGGGCGACGCCGGGCCGACTTTCCCGCCTGAGGGCGAAACTCCGGCAGCTAGCGACGCGAACGCTCCAGCCGTTTCGTCGTCCAAGAAGGACATCCTGGGCGAGAACCCCTACAAATGAGCGGCCATACTCGAGCGTTTCGGCGCCTCCACACCGGCACGGGTGCTCACCGAGCGGGCCGCAAGGTGCGTTCAGAGTTGCGGCTTGTATCTCGGCATGCGCTCGACGGCGCGTCGGATTCGCTCTTGTACTTCTGGGGGCACCAGGAGCCGCGGAGCCGAACGACAGAGCTGAAGATCCGTCTTGAGCGAGTCGCAGATCCCTTTGCAGGCGGGACAGTGCTCGATGTGGCGCTCCATTTCGGCACAAGATGCCGGACTCAGCTCCCCCTCGAGCTGCTGGGAAAAGGCGGTCGCGATATCCGGACAGTTTTCCGTTGCTTCAGTTCGATAAAGCTCTGACCGAAGCTGCTTTCGGGCCCGATGCAGTCGACTTTTGAGCGCCGTAACGCCGATCCCCAAGACATCCGCCGCCTCCTGAGCGCTCAGCCCTTCCACGTCTCGAAGTACCAGGACTTCTCGATTCTCGTCCGAAAGCTGCAGGAGGCCCGCTGCGACCCGAGACCACGTCTGTTGGTTCTCGATGGCCTGGAGCTGGTCAGCTGGTCGTGACTCGGTGGTCGCGACATCCAGGGCGGCCAATTCCGAAGGGGTGGGCTCCCCCACCCTCCGTCGTCTCTTCTTGATGCAGTAGCTGCGCGCGATCGAGTATGCCCAGGTGGAAAACTGCCCCTCACCCCGATAGCTTTCGAGGCTTCGCGCGATGGTCAGCATCGTCTCCTGAAGAATGTCCTCGGCGTCTTGCGGATGCCGACACATGCGCAGGCCGAAACGGTAGATCTGCGGCTGGACTTCTTCGAGCAATGCCTCGAGGGCTTTTCTCTCCCCGGCCCGGGCCTGACTCAGCGTCGCTTCGTCCACTTCGTCAGGATTACCAGGTCGACGAGCAGCCTCCAAGACGCGACGCCCTCGTGGGCGGCTCGTGGTGGAGCGTAAGCCGACGCGTCAGTAGGCGCCCATACCGCCCAGGTCGTAGACCTTCTTGCCAGCCTCCGCCAAGAGGCGTGCCGCCCTGGCCGACCTCATCCCACTCGCACAATAGACGAGGACCTCATCCGCCGCTGCGAGCTCGTCGATTCGATCCGCAAGCTCTTGAACGGGAATGTTCACGGATCCGGGAATGTGAGCCTGGCTGAACTCGGCAGCCGAGAACACGGCCACGAAGGGTACGCCTCTTGCTCTCAATTCCCGCGCTTCACGTCCAGAGACCCGGACCATCCGGCTGGCGGTCTCCGCGTTCGGCCTCGAGAGGAACCGTCCCAAAATCCACGTGAGCAAGAGCGCCAAGGCAGCGGCCAATAAGACATCATTCATCGCAGCCACCGCCTTCCTCGAGTCGATCGCGTCCCTTAGCTTGCTGCATGGTCTTCCTGGCGCCGGGCGCTTTGGGCCTCGTCGATGTCCGCGCGCACCTCGTCCATATCGAGTTCGGCGACCTTGCGCAAAACCTCGTCGAGCGCGCTAGCCGGAAGCATCCCAGCCTGGTTGAAGACCAAGATCCCGTCTCGGAATACCATGAGCGTCGGGATCGATCTGATCTGCATGGCGCCACTCAGCCCTGGGTTTGCCTCGGTGTCGATCTTGGCAAAGGTCATGCCCTCGTGACGGGCCGCAGCCTTTTCGAAAACCGGTGCAAAGGCTCGACACGGCCCGCACCAGGCGGCCCACCAGTCGACGACGACGATGCCAGGGGCGGTAACGGTGGCCTCGAAATCACTTTCGTCGAGTTGAATCACGCTCATTGGTCTCTCCTGTTCGATGGCCCAAGGGGGCCGGTTTGGCTTCTTCTGGTAGGAGCCAAACGGCCGAAAAAGGGTTCTCGCCGGGCCCGATTCCGACACGAACGGCTCAGGCCTCTTCGTCGAGCGAGACCGAGACCCCGTGTCCCGTTTCGATCGGCTTCAAATCGAGGCGCGGACCCCAGGGCGACACCCTCCCCGCCGTAGGGCGCGGCCCCAGGAATAGTGGCGTGTCCAGGTCGACGAACGTCACTCCGCCCACACCCGCCGCAAGGCAGGCCGATGTCGTCATCGAGATTTCGGTTTCGACCATGCCCCCCATCATCAGGGAAAGCCCCGCCGTTCGCGCCGCCACCAATATGTCCCACGCGGCCAACACACCGAGTTTGGCCGTCTTTATGTTCAGCACCGAGATACCACCGGTTCTGATGATGCTCCGGAAGTCTTCCCTGCTTCGCAGGCTCTCATCCGCCGCCACTAAGATCCCCGACTTCTGCTCGACTTCTCGGAGTCCATCGAGATCGCGTGCGGGAGTTGGTTGTTCGAAAAGCGCAATCCGAGATCGAGTCTCGCCGAGATCATCCAGTAGCCGCAGGGCACTCGTCGCCGAAAAGGCGGTGTTGCCGTCGAGAAGGAGCCGCGCTCCCGGGGCCGCCTCGGCGATGGCGTGCAGGCGCGCGACATCCTCCGAAGGGTCCACACCGCCTATTTTCACCTTCAGCGCCTCGAAACCCGCGCTGTGAAATCGACTGGCGCTGCGCCGGGCGTGGTCGACCGAACCGGTCGTGATGGTGACGTCAATCTCCAAAGTGCTCTCGGCACCACCAAAGAAAGAGACGAGCGAGACTCCGTGATGGCGAGCCAAGGCATCGAAGAGAGCCATCTCGACGCCAGCCAATGCGCTGGGCACATGACCGATCGCATCGCCCAGCGCTTCGCAAACCAAGCGGTAGTCAGCCAAGTCTCGCCCCTCGAGGATCGCCTCGACTCGACCGAGCGCCTCGAGTGCCTGAGCCTGGGACTCGCCGCTGATGTGCGGGACGGGCGCCGCCTCCCCGAGCCCGATCGTGCCGTCCTCGAGTTCGAGCCGCACCAATACGTTTTCGGCAAGATGTTGAGCCCCGGTTGCGATTCCAAAGGGCTCGTGGAGAGGAACGTTCAGAGCCTCGAAGTTCAGTGTCTCAAGCCGAATCATTTCCGACGGTCATAGAGCGACTCGCATGCCAGAGCCATGGGGAAGCGCGGGCAGCGGGGCCACCGTCAAGCGCGCGGCTGGGGATCCCTGCGCGGAACGCAGACCCCGGGGACCGCTTCGACGTCTTTCCCCAAGAGTAGTTCGGCCGGGAGGTACTCATCGTCGAATCCCACGTAGATTTGGCCTGTCTTACGATACACACAGCCGGTGTAATCCTGGCGCCAGTCCTTGCCGAAGCGCGAATCGATGGCGTAAGTCAAAAAGGCGCGCCCCTTGTCGTCATAGACGGCACTGGGTGACAGAACGCGAACCCGCCTCTCGCGGGGCGGCTGCCTCACGCGGCTGAACTTCGACCGCTCGGCCTCGTGGCCGTCGAGGGGTTTCACCAGACCAAAGGTCACCCTTTCGTGCGCCCACTGCTTGTCTGATTTCTCTGCAGACGCGGCCGCCGGCACGGCAGCTAGAACGAAGGCGAGCAGAGCAATTTTGCGAAACGTAATCATGAGAAACTCCTGGAGCGGGAAAGAGGGAGGATTGAATGCGACGCAGGAAGAGCGCCCGAGAGCCATTCGGCGGCAGCAGCGCTGAGAATGACGGGACCCCAGAGCGCAACGACATAGGCGAGCTCGGGGTCCATTCCCCCGAGATCAAGACCGATGAGCAGAGCCCGGGAGGTCACGGCGACGCTCATCTGCGCGACGACGTGCCGCATCGCCCGGGCATGAGCCTTGAGCTGGCCGCGGCGGGCCGCGGACACGCCGAAAACCATCGCCACCAGAACGATGGCACCCGACAAGATGAATCCCGTCGCAACGGGCGCCCCACCCTTTGCCTCGAGGGCGAGGACGAACCCGGAAGGCACGAGAGCCATGACCACCAAGAGGCCAGTGATGCGACCGAGCCACCGGTGCCACACGGGACGCCTTTGCAGAAAGCGGGTGACGAGCAGCAAGCACAGGGGAAAGCAAAACAGAGCGCTTCCCACGTGCACCTTGAGAGCGGCTCGCCAGAGGGAAGGATAGCCGAGAGGGAGCTTCTCGATGACGAAGGGGGCGACGTGTCCGGGCTCGAAGTATTCCAAGCTCGACCAAGTGATGAACAACGCCCCGACGACCATCGGCAGAAAAAACGACAGTCGCACCAAGTGGGTTCGCCCAAGAGCCATGCATCCTCTACGGGCAGGGCACGCGGAAGATCCCCGTCCTCGGACAGAAATGGCGAAACCATTCCACCGATCCAGTCTCACTGCACCGAGGCAGTCCGTCTACGAACCGCGCAGTTTCGGCTCGTTCAGGTGCCTTCTGCGTCGTCGGAGTCGTCGGCGGTGACAGGGGGTGGAGCGCTCGGCGTTGGGTTTTTGGCTAGCTCGACGCTCTCCTCGATGAAGGCGAGGGTGTCCTTGATATCCTGGATCCGTCCCTTGGAAACTCTGACGGCCTCCTCGAACTGGGTGGAGCCGCCGGCGCGATCGATGAACGCCTGATATTGAGTAGCAGCCTGCTGGAACACCCGAATCTGCTCCTTCCACATTTCGGTCTGCTCCTTGCCGATACCGGCTCGCTTGGCTCGGAACTCTTCGGTGAGGATGGCCTCGTTGTAGTAGGCCTCAGGGCGCTTGGGTTCGAGCTTCTTGGCCTGTTCGAGATGCTTTTGAGATTCCGCAACCTTCTTCTCGTAGTTGCTGTCGTTGATCTGTCCACGAAGCGCCAGGGCAAGCCCGAGGTGCGCCTCGTAAGTGTCCGGACGGAGCGACAGAGCCGTGCGGTAGGCGGCCTCCGCCTCGCCAAAGCCACGGAATGACAGATTCACTGCGGCGTAGTTCATCTGCGCTTCGAACAACTTGGGGTTGATCGCTCGCGCCTGACCGAACGACTTCACGGCGCTGTTGTAGTTGTGCAGTTCAACCTGGATGAGCCCGATGGTGTTGTGGATTGGAGCGTATTTCGGGTTCTTCTTCAGGGCTTGGGAAGCAACCAATGAGGCGAGATCGAGCCGCTGCTTGTTGAGTCGAGCCTTCTTGGCCGACGCAACGACCAGCCCCGTATGTGCGCGAGACTCGTCACCGCGGGCCTGCTGGAGGTAGTACAAAGCCAGCTGGTTGAAGGCGGGCATGAATCCGTCGTCGATGGCCAGCGCTCGCTGGAGGTTCAAATGAGCACATGACAGATCGTCGCTACAGTTCGTGCCCGTCGCGTTCGAGTCACGCATCATTTGCAGGGACGCCAGCGCAACCAGACCGCTGACGTTCTGAAACTGCGCCTCACGGATGATCTGGTCGAGCTTCTGAATCGACTCATCGACATTGCCATGCTCTTTGAACTCGTAGAGCGCGAGCTGAGCTTTGGCGCGATGGAACTTCCCGTCGAGCTTCTCGGCTGCCGAAAAGCTCTGTTTCGCCTGCTCGTCCATCGTGCACCTTTGGTAGGCAATACCCGCGTTGTAGTGAGCTTCGGGGATCGGGGCCCCCTTGTCTCTTTTCTGCTGTTCGAGGGCGGCTGCAAAAAGACCGGCAACTTTCGTGCACGATTCGGGCGTCCAAGTTCCACCTTGGTCCTCCTTGACGAAGGCATCCAAAGCGTCCTGGAAGCTGTCGCGCGCCCTCTCCGAAACCACCGGTTTGGCGCAGTTCTCCGTGCACTCGGGCGACTCGGAAGGGGTGGCCGGCTTGGCCGTCTCGGGCGCCTTCTTCGACCCGCATGCGGCTAGAGACAACACCAGCGCTACCCCACCAAACATGGTGGATAGCCGACGAACACACTGCATGCGAACCTGCCTTCCGGGCCAGTCAAACAGGACTGATTTCAGCTCAGCATATACTCTCAGGCCACAACCCTCGCACGAAAAATCGACACGCGCGTTTTCATTTCCAGGGCGCGCCATGCTGCCCAGCGCGCTTCCCCCTGGGCTGCCGTTGGCGGTACGGTACCTCGTATGAAGGAGTCGTTTCGGAGATATTGTGAGGAAGAAGGTGTCGAGGTGGTCCGCGAGACGGACAGCGAATGCGAGGTCGACCTCCCCCGCTCTGCGGAGAAGATCGCGAGGTTCGTCGCCCAAAGCCCGATCCCATCGGAGAAGGAGGTCGACATCCTGGCAGGGCTACGTCACCTCGTTGACCGCCAAGGTTTCAAGCTCGTGGACTTTGATCGCTGGAAGCTGCGAGCGCAGCCGCTGGGGGGGAGCCCTCCAGACGGTGGCATGCTGCGGCTCATCGTGAAGTTCTGAGCGACGGAGACTCAGTCCGACGACGGTTGGCTTCCCCGGGCCTTGCCCGAAACGCGCGCCTCGACCTCGGAGAACGGCATCGGTGCCCGCTCGAAGAGCCCTTGAAAGCGCTCTTCCGCCTGGACAGGCGTGCCCACCCCGGGCCCGCCGAACACATCCTTCTCGAAGGAAACGTAGGCATCCTTCACGCCCCAACTTTCGGCCATCGATCGGAACGTTCCGTTGCGCTGCAGCACGATCGTCGATGAAATCCCGAGCGAGATCAGCCAGACCGCGATCGTTCCCTTGTTCTTCGTCCGGGCAAGCCGGTCCTTGAGGCTCGGACGCGCAAAAGGATCTGAAGCGAACTTTGCCGCTACGGGTCGCAAGGTCTCCGGCTTGCTGACGATACCCGAGGCCGGCGACTCGAAGGGCGGAAGCTCGAGACCGAGCGCACCCGCGTCAGCCAGGGTGCGCCATTGGGTGTCGCCGACTTTGCAAATGAGAGACTCGGGGTGGATCACCTTGGTCGCCACTTCGAGGCGGATTTGCTCGGCGCCTAGAGTCCTGACCTCGTCCCCGTTCTTGATGTAAAACTGAGGTTGGGCCGGCGCCGTCGCGGAAGAGGTCGCGACGACGGTCTCCGCAATCAGAGGGATCGGATTCGTCGGCAGCGGATTCGTAGGCGCGGTGCTCGAAGGACCGCTGTCGAGGTTGGGCAAGCGCGGTGCAGGCGGGACGCTCGTCGGCCCTGCTCCCGCCGAAGCGGTGGCCTTCGATGAGCGCACCCCTGGGGGCATGCTTGGCGGCGGCAGGCTCCCGGGTGTCCTCGGGCGCGGGGGCGGGTTGGAAGGCTTCTGGGCCGCAGACGGACGAGGCGGCGGCAGGCTCGAGGGCGACTGAGTCGTTGCTCCCACGGGCCGCGGCGCGGGTATCGGTGCGGGCGGCGGTAGCGACTTCGGCCTTGCCACGGGAGGAGGCACACTGGGTTTGGGCGGCTGAAGCGGTTTCGTCGGCTGCATCGATTCGCTCTCGTGAAGCCGCATCGTACGTCAGTGCTCCTTGTCCCACCAGTCAACCTGCCCCCAAGACCGGTTTCGCTTCGACGGCGAAACCGGTAAGGTTCGCTCGAGGCACGCTAGAGGAGATAGTCAATTGGAAGAATTGAATGGAGTCCCTGCGGCGTTTCAGCGGCGTCCGGCGCCGTATCTCAAGACACCGGTTTGGCTCTGGGGGATCCTCGCCGGGGTCGCGATCACCTTCGTGGGCGGTTTCTACCTCCCCGGAGAGGAAGCCAACGCCGTCTTGACGGAACACCTCGAGGAGGTGTCTGGACAGTACGAGTCGGCGGTCACCGCGTACGAGCAAACGAACGAAAAGCTCCTCGTCGCCGAAAAAATCCGCGCCGAACAGAAAGGAAAGCTCGGTGCCATTTCCGAGGCTGAATCCAAGAAGGAGAAAGCTCGAGCGGATCTTCAGGGCCAAATCGAGAGCTCCTTGGAGAAGTTCGTGAAGACGAAGGTGGTAGCCGTCGAACAGAAAGACGACAGCATCTCGATTGCTCTGCAGTCGAACTACCTCGTGTTCCCCCACAAGACGTTCGTGCACGACCCGGGCAAGCGACTCTTGTGCGAGATCGCCAAGGCGATCCCCAACAGCACGAGTCAGCCCACTCGCGTCGTGGCTCACGCCAATGGGGATGCTCCGTGGAGCGGGATCTTGAAGAAGCAGCTTCCGACGAGCTTTCAGCTGAGTGGTGCGATTGCCTCGGAGGTCGCCCTCGAGCTGGGCCACTGCGGCGTCGAAAGCTCGAACCTGTTGGCAGTCGGAGCGGGCCATTTCGACGGTGATGCGAAGCTCGCCAAGAAGTCTCCCGTCCGGATTGAAATCCTCGTTTCGCCCGCGGATCCCTCCTGACGGCGGATCAGGGAAAGGCGCTTTGCCCAAACCGCTGACAAGGCGCCCTGAATCCGAGCCGACTGCCCACCTCGGTGGGCAATGCACAGCATTTCGACGAGAAAGCGTTCTCCTCTGCGTGCTCATGGCAATCGTCGCATCGGTCTCACCCGCTCCGGCTGAAGAGCGCGCTCCCATCGCCAATGTCCTAGCGGCCTCCGTTGCCTATCAGGCTCCGAGCAACCTGGAGAAGTCGAATTACCTCGGGGGCGGCTTGGTCTACACGCGAGATTATTTCGTCGCGCCGCGAGTTGCCATGGGGATTCAGGCCGGAGTGCGGATCTTCCCCTCCCCACCGTTTCACTTTGCATCGGGGTACGGCTTGAGCCTCAAACACTACGTGGGGAATCTCGGAACTTCGAAGGGTAGCGGGCTGTATCTGAGGTATGGGCTTCTCTTGCAGATGAACGTGCTCGAGGGACGTTCCGGTACGGCAACCGGACACGACACGAACCTCGCGATTGGATACGACCGCGAGTCGAGGACCGTGAATCCCGTCGTGGAGCTCGGCTACCACATCACGCAGGTGCGAGCTTTCGACGAGGACACACTCTGGTGGCCTTATACCGAGCTCCTGGCGGGCGTTCGGTTCTGAGCCCTGACGAGCGTCCGTCGATCTGACTCAATTGCACGGCATCACGCGAGCGATCGCGAGCGAGGTCTGAGTGGAGCCCGCGGCCGGATACGCGACGCTCCCATCGGGGAACTCCTTGAATGCATGGTAGTTGTGGTCCTCGACCGGAATCGCAAATTGGGCCCCGATGGCTGCTCCCGTGGTGGCATCGAGGATCTGTCCCGACATCTGCGCTCCGTCCTCCCAAGCTAGGAGCATCTTCCCGGTCGAGTATCGGACGAGCTTGGCGTGGTCCGAGCTGGCGACGTTCGAAAGCTCGTCGTCGGGCCCGCTTTCCGTGAAATGCACGAGGTTGACCGCCCCCTCTTGGGAGTAAGCCGTCCAGTACCCTGTGCCCTCTGCCAACACGAGATCCCCCTGCCAGAATTGGCCGGCGCAGTCGACGGGAGCGATCGTCGTGTTCGTCGGTGCATGGCGAATCCGACACTGAGAGCCTGTGGCTGGATCCGGGTTGTCGGTTGCGCAAGTCATCATGAATTCGGAAATGCGCGGATCCCACACGGTGCGCGTGGTCCAGCTGTGACTGCACCCAACGGGCATTTCCTGAGGGTGATCGACGTCTTCACCGCTCGCTGCGACGACCTCGAATCGATCGCCTTGGTGAATGTCGACGCAGGCGTTGTTGTCGACCGTGATTCCGATGCAGAAATAGGCAGCATAGTTACCACCCCCGAAAGCAATACGGCCGTGAAGTTGATAGTGACGCCAGATGAATCGGGCGCCGCTGTCGTATCCTTCCCTGTCGCCGTCGAGGTTGGTCACCTGGGTCGCCCACAGTTCGTTTCCCGCGTTGTCGAAACGAACGAGGTAGCTGCCGTAGCAGGGAGCTGACGTCCCGCCGCACAGCGGACCTGCCCCACAATTGTCCTCCCCGCCGCCCATCGCGTCGCGCGTGAGGAGAACGACGCCACCGTCATCGTCGGAATGGATGTCTTGAAGATCCTCCGCTGGCAGAGCGAAAGGCTCTTGAACGAGGTTGTCGTCACAATCGAGCGTGGCGACGTAGATTCGACCGTCCGTTCCTTGCGCAGCCACGCGTGTGCCGCCGCCCGGGATCGCAGCAAGTGCTGCTGGGAGCTGGGCCGTGTCCCATTCCGATCCGTATGAAACAATCGGCACGCCGAAGTCGATCTCGGTGACGCGTACCTCGGGCGCGGAACAGGCTCCGACGGTGTTGTTGCATGGGCCCACCATGACCGGTTCGCTCCCCCCGGTCGCCGTGTCTCCTCCCGATGCCGCCCCGCCAGTGCCTCCGGATACTCCTCCCGAACCGGCTGCTCCGCCCCCTCCGGGTGAACCTCCGCTGCCCGTAGGTCCTACACACGAGCCGTTTTGACAGCTCTGTCCGGCGAGACATGACGCGTCGCACGCCCCGCAGTGACTGGGACTGTCGATCAGATTGACGCAGGCAGCTCCACAGGCCGTCTCTCCCGCCGCGCACCCGACCGAACATGCGCCATTGGTACAGAAAAGTCCGTTTCCGCAGGCATTCTGGCAAGCACCGCAGTTACCTGGATCACTCGTCAAGTCGCTGCAGCCCAGCGAGCACTCCGTTTGACCGGCCGCGCAGGGTCCGTCAGATGCGTCGCTTCCATCGCTTTTCTTCGAGTCCTCGCTCCCCGAACAAGCGATCCCCAATCCGAAAAGGACTACCCCCAGGTGGCGTCCCAAAACCAGAGCCTTCTCTATCTTCCGTGCCATTGATCCTCACCTCGGCGCTCGTGCCCTAGCGCTCCAAGAAAACACCACAGGCTTCGTCGCAACACGCTGCCTACGCCATGTAGATTTTCCCGGCTCTTCGGTTGATTCCGGGAACTCTGGCGAGTTCCCAGAAATTTTCGTTCGATGACGGAAATATGGTCCGGCGCGTTCCCTTGAGATGGACGACCACGCAGTTCCAGCACCCTTCGAAAACGCCCCTCGGCGATGAAGGATCGGGCCCCTCGGTGCAAATGAGGGAGTGCTTTGCTCAATCCTCCGGGCCTGCTTCCCCCGGCTCCATCACGAGCCCGACCTACCGCTACATTTGCACTTGCCTGAACGTCCACATCGCGCTCAGGTCCGCTAAATATGCGTCCCTTTTCGATGAGATGCACCACCGAGTCAGCCCGAGCGGGAGCGCTCGCTCTGATCCTTCTTGCTAGCCCAGCTCTCGCACAGCAATCCCGGAGCGGCGTCGCCCCCTCCCCAAGCGGAACGGAGACAAAGGACGAAGAGGCGTCTGAGTCCCCCCCGGGGGCAGCGCCCGGGGCAGCGACCGATGCCGAACCAAGCTCCGCGGCCCGATCCCCATCGCCAAATGACGAGGAGCCCTCACCGAACCAGGACGCAGAAGAACCCGATTCGCCCCAAAGCCTAGTTCCTCGGCCCGAGCCCGGCACTGTCGATGCACCAAACCAGCCTTCGGCACCAGCCGGGGCGACGCCCCTCTCCCGCGAAGAAACCAGCTCGGAAGAAATCCCCCTCCGGGCGCGGCTCGATAGCCCAAAGGCGGACACTTCTGGGCCGAAGGGAGTGTCCGACATGCCGCGCCCCGTGCTGCAGCCTGAACAGGCGCACGCCCCACGGCGACCAGCTTCCAGGACCGAGATGATGCCCGGCGACTTCGTGGCGCGGCCAGTGACGCTGCCCAAGGGGACGTTCTTGATGGAGTTCGGCCAAGGGCTCGTTCTCTGGGACACGACGCCCGAGTCGGCCCTTGCTCCGAAGTTCGCCCTAGGGATCACCGAGTCGGTCGAAATCGGCGTCGACGCGCCGCTCCACTACGATCCCGGCGTCAACGAATGGGCAGCGCTACACCCACGCCCCCACGTGGCAGCAACGTGGATCGATCATGACGACTATGAACTCGGGACACGCATCGTCGGTCTCGTTCCTGCTCGACCACCCGTCGAGCCCAGCTTGGCACTGGAGGTGCCGCTCTTGTGGCGCTTGAGCGAAGTCGCGCGACTCGATATCGCTCCCGCGTTTCACGTGGGCTTGGGCGACGAGCAAACCCTCGTCGCGCGACTCCGGGCGCAGGGATCTTGGCAGCTTTCCCGCAGTGCATTCGCGGGCTTGGCAGGCAGCGCGCAGATTGGCTTCGTCGACTCGCGGGACTCGGGGTTCGATCCCGAGGTGTTTTTGGGGTTCACCCACCAAAACTACGGACGCAGCTTCGTGGACTTCGTCACCCGCGTATTCGCTCAGGGCATCGGCGGAGCAGATGAAGGACACGTGTCCAAGGGCGCCGGCTTCGCGGTTGCGCTGACGTTCTACCCGGAACTGTATTGAGCCAAAGAGCGGCGCCCCCGCTACCCCGTTCAATCGAGCGGAGTGACTTCTCCGGTGTCGACGTGCACCTTGACGGCGTACTGGGTCAGCGCATCGTACGATTTGTAGGGATAGCTGGTCCGCGTCACGTAGTAGTACTTCCCCTTGCGTACCATGTGGTCGAGGGGAGGCTTATCACACCACTCGTCGTGCATGCGGACCTTTTCGCAACGGGCCTCCCAAGTAGCCTCGAGATGAGACTGGGCTTTACCGAAAGCTACGTTGGGAGGGATCTCGGCGGGCGTGTCGCTCCAAAATCCCTTGGTACCATTTCCCACGTACTCGGTCTTCGCGCAGGCTGTCGAGAGCACGGCACCCAACAAAACTCCGAGGGAAACGCTCGCCTTCGGTGACGTCCATTCCATGAGCGACTCCTAACACACATCGCTTGTACATGCGTCGGGATGCGAAAGTCCGCCGCAGACTTTTCGCGAACATCCCAACGGATTTTCACTCGTGGGGTCGCTCTTCCACGACCCTGGAACCGAAGTTCCCAGTCATCATCAAGAGCGACATCACCGTCCAGCAATGGTTGTAGTAGCGACTCCGCGCGAGGAGACGGCCGGTGCGAACCCGAGCGTAGGCCCCCTCGAGTAAGGGCGCGTACGCTGGGTCGCTCATTGCAGCGGCCCCGATGCACCCGACGAAAACGGCTGAACCTTCGCCGTGATCGACCGTCTTCCTGTCGGGGAGCGGCTGCCCGTCGAGAGCGTAGCCATCGATGATTGCGTCCGCCCCGAGGGGGAGGAAAAATCCGCAGATCTTGTCGAGATAGCTTTTTGCTCGCGGATCCCGGGCCTCGGCAAAGTCGAGCGCCATTCGAAAGGGCATGCGCGCCGAGTCCGTCTGATAGTTCTGTTCCGCTCCTGGGAAGGCTTCGACAGGGCGACCTTCGAAATCGCACCAGGCGGGCACGAGTCCGTTTTCCGCGTTTCCGCTCTCGGCGTTCAAACATCTGTCGATGATTTCATAGCCAGTGTCGATCACCCGGTTCCAACCCGCGATGTTGCCCGTCGCCTCGCCGAACAGGCGATATTGGTAGGGGGCAAAGTAGGACGGATTGAAGACGTTCTTGCCGCGCCATTCGTCACCTGGGAGAAACATGCCCGGCCACTCGCGATGGTCCACTTCGAACTCGTAGATGCGTGCAATCTGACGACAGGCCAGGGCCTCGTAGGACTCGTACAGCGAGCCCCGTCCGCCCCACCGGCGACTCGCGAGTAACAGCGCCCAAGCGATGTCTTCGTCCGCGTCACTGGCCCCACCCGTACCGAGAGCTGCGGTTCCCGCAGCGTTGACGTACCAGCACATGAGTCCCCTTTCGTTGGACCAGCGATCGGCGTAGCGAAAGAACGCATCGAAGCTCTCCTGATCATCCATCATGACGGAAATCATCATTCCGTAGGAAATGCCTTCGGATACCGTCGAGTTCTTTTCGCCGTCCGGTGTGTCCGGGCGAACCGTGCGGAGTCCTCCCCCCGCTCCCTCTGCGGTCACGATTTCGGTCCGAAATGCCTCGTAGGCCCGCTCGACGTCAGCGACCTCGGCGGCTTTCGGATAGATGAGATGAGGAAGACGCTGATCGGTAGGAAAACTCCAGGCCATGGGCGCGAAACGTAGTACCGAAACGGAACGAGATCGATCCGTGAGGTCTGGCCCCTCCGACCACCTACGTCCCGATGGCCAGCCAATTCACGTCGAAGCCATGTACCTGTGTGCCAAACCAGGTCTCGGCCACGACCAAGAATCCTCGGGTCGTGATTTCTTCGACTCGCACCCGGATCCTGGTGTAGTCGCCGTTGGATATGTCCACACCGCTGAGACCGATGTGGACGACCGGCGCCACGGCGAAGGACTGTTCGAAGAGAACCGGGGCAACGAAACGCCGATCCGTCTCATCGCCCGGCGGCCCAGTCAGCTCCCAGTGACCGGAAAGCTTGTTGTAGGAAGCGCGGCCTGCCAAAAGTGAGAGCGGTATCGTCTGGGCGTCCACCCTTCACAAGGTACGGACTCGACGTATCGCTCCTGTTTCGTGATTGTGGCGCGGAAGTCGCGCCTGTTCCCTCGAATAGGCGCCAATGATATGCGAACGCGCCTTCCATGACCCGCCTCCGCCTCGTTGCCTTCTTTGCTTTCGTCGCCGTGTTCCTGTTCGCGCTGAATTACCTGGGTGACGACACCTCGCCCCGTGCGCCCGAACCGGAGACCATGGGCGCGAAGCGGCCCGATGGTGGCAAGAAGGCACCTCTGGCCAAGATCCCGAAGGGCTCCAAGAAGCTCCAGAGGATGAAGCCAAGCTCCAAATCGCCGAGCGCGCTTTCCCGGCGAGTGATCTTCAGGAGCAAAGAGGTTCGGGCTGCGCACAAGAACATGATCCACGGACCCGAGTCGCAGCGGAGGGCTTCCGCCGCGATGATCATCGCAGCCCAACTCGGGCTCGGGCGCGAGCTGGTGGCCAGGTGCTCCAAGGAGGGAGCAAAAATCCCTGGCTTCGCAGCCGCCCTCGTCGCGAAGAACGAGGAGCTGCGCGCTCGCCTCACTGCCGTGCTCCCCGACTTCGAAACACGTGGACAGGGTGACGATACCAGCGCTGGGGACTCGGCCGAGCGAGTGCTAAGAAGACTCAGCTCGAAAAAGGGCCCCCTTGCCGAAGGTTGCCGTCAACTCGAGAAGAAACCAGAAGTGAGCGCGCTGGAGCTTCTACCCCCCGACCTCTTTCCCCGCGCGCACGAAATCCTCATGAAGGTGAAATGAGCAGCCATTTTTACGGGTCATTTCGCCGCCCTGCACGAAATGCACCACTTGTGACATCTTGGTGAGGCAAGTCGTACGGGGGCACTTTCGACGGTCCCCGGTGAGGGATGTCGAGATGAAAATAGTTTTCTTTGGATTGATTGTTGGTTCCCTTCTTACGTCCGAGGCCTGGGCGGGAGAGTTCACGGCCCCGGCGGGCCAGCTGGGCGCAGGGCTCGACAACGGCGATACGACCAAAGCTCGAGCGTACGTCGACACGACGGCCTACGTGCGGACCGGGCAGCGGGAGACTTTCGGAACCGAGTACCGAGCAACGGAGTGGGCATTCCCCCTGCTCCTCGGGGGCGGGTACAAGCTGATGCCCGAGCTCGAACTCGAAGGCCGTCTCGGCATCGCCATCGGACGGCGGAGCGTCAAGGTGGACGACTGCCCGGATGGAGCCGATTGCGACGACGCGGCCGGAGCTCTCACTCCGGCGAACTTGTACTTCGGAGCCAATTACATGATTGAAAAGGAGCAGCTTCTGATCAAAGTGGGCGGAGGTCTCGCCTACGGCCCCTGGACCCATGATCCAAACGTGGATCGGACGGTCGCTTACATTTATTCGGCGTTCACCCGTCTCGAGGACTTCTACATGTACATTCCCGAGACGCTGACGCTGGTCGCGCCGGCACGAATCGAATACCGTTTCACGCCCGAGCTTGCGCTCACGGGGGACGTGAGTCTGGCGACCTACATACCCACGTCGTCGGGCGGCGACGTCGAGGTCGGGACCGTCCTCGCACCCGGGGCCGGATACATCATGGGCGATCTCATCGTCGGGGGTCGACTCCCGTTGTCCTGGTTTCTCACCGACGACATAGCGCAGTTTTCTCTCGAGCCGTTCGCCCGCTACGACTTCAGCAGCTACTTCCTCACGGGGAGATTCACGCTCAACCTCGACGAGCCCTACGGGTTTTCGTTCGAAGAGGGGCAAATCTGGGGGCTACACGTTGGGTTCGGCGGCACGTTCTGAACGCGCCCGGGATCATCGTTCTTCGGATTGTTCCGGCTGCGAACGCCAGCCGCAAACCTTCCCGTCCGCAGTCTTGTCGCAGTACTTGGAGTAGATCTTTTCTCTCCCGCAACCGACGACGGCCATCGACCGAGAATCGATGTGTTCCAGGTCCAGTTCGGAGACGGGACAATTCATCTCGTTGGCCGCCGTCGCACGGAGTTGGGGAGTCGTGGGTCCGCAGCCGAACACAACGAGGCTCACCCCCAGGAGCGGTCCGATGCTCCGGCCCGAGAGGCGAGGATTGCGCTGGAGTATATTGAAAAACGTCATCATTTGTCGCCTGATCGTCGCGAACGAGCCCCCCCAGTCAACACGAATCGCCGCTTTTCCACGGAAAGCCGGCGCAGCGCAAAGCGAGGCCGCAATTTTTGCCGCTCACGGTCCATGGGTCGGAGGATTTCCCATTTGCGAGTCGAGCTCTACGCTCTTCTGGTATCATCCGGAGCCGGTTGGGTTCCGCCCCAAGTTCAGGAGACGAACAATGGAACTAGATCGCCTGCGGGCTTCTCTCAAGCACCTGAAGCTCGATGACTCGAACTACAAAGTGCTGAAGCTCCTACCTCTCGTCTATGTAGCTTGGTCCAACGGTCGCATGGACGCTGCGCAAGAAGAGCGGATCATCGAGCTCGCACACGATCACTTCGAGATCGGTCGCCGTGGTGAAGAGCTGTTGCGCACTTGGATCAACGAGCGCCCGACCACGGAGTACATCAAAGAAGGCCTGCACGACATCCTCCTTCTGGCCCACGCCCCCGACGAATGGGGGTTCGAGGTCGACGAACTCCAAGGCCTGATCAGCCACGCGGAACAGATGGCACACCTTTCCGCGAGCGCGCTCAACGTCGAGTCCCCGGTCGACGACCGCGAGAAACGAGCGCTCGAGGAAATCGCAAGGGAGCTCGATGTCGACGATGGTGAGACCTGGTCCGAGCTTCTCGCGGAGCTGGGTTAGGAAATCGAAGCGTCCGAGGCTGGATCGGGCACAGCCCCCGAGACATAGCGGACACACGCAAAGAAGACGATGAGTCCAAGAGCCAACCCGAACAGACTCGGTTCGGGGGACGCGGGCTCATCGGGCAGGAACGTCAGCGCAACCGCCGACACTCCATTGTTGAGGGCGTGGGCACCCACGGCCGGCCACACCGATCCGAAGCGGTAGGCGACGAATCCCAGGTACACTCCCAGGAACACCGTGAGGGTGCTCTGAAGCGGATCCATGTGCATGATGCCGAAGAGTAGGCTCGTCACCACGATCGCGGAAAAGGGACGGTATCTGGCCAGGAGCCTGGTCTGGATATAGCCGCGGAACAAAAGCTCTTCTCCAATCCCCGGGCCGAGACTGATGAGCAGTACGACAATCACACTCTGCAGGCCCTGCGCCGCTCCTATCGAGCGCGCAATCAACTCGAGAGTGCCGCCGATCTCGACGCCCAAAAGTATCGTGATGTTTTCTATCACGACGCTCAAGGCGACCAGTCCGACCATCGCCACGATGGCGGGGAGCACCCGTCCTCGCGCTTTGCCCAAACTCAACCTCTCGACCAGCCGCTCGCGCGAAAAAGCGGCAGCGAGCAGACTCACTCCGCTCAGGACCACCGCACTCAGAAGGATCGTCAGGGAAAAGGTCGACGGAACCAGTGCATGCTCCATGAGCTGTGCGCGACTCGGGACGACTCCCGGGTGCGCTCGCGCAAAGGATGCGGTGATCAACGTCACCGTGAGAGCACTGGTCAGCAAAAGGGCCAGAGCGAAGGCCCCGTAGACGGTCCAGACGCGAGGTTTGTCGGGCTGCGCGCTACCGGGCGCGGTCTTCGTAGCGGCAGGGGAAGACTCGGCGGGGGAAGACGTCATGGTCCGTCGACATTACCGAGCCGAACGTCCGGAACCAACCGACAACGGTGTAGCCTGGGACGCCGGGTGATCGAAAAGAAAACAGCCCCTGGCCGGGGCCAAGGGCTGTTTCGCACCCGGTCGAGAGACGAGACTACTTCTTGTCGGTCTTCTTCTCGGCCTTCTTGTCGTCAGCCTTGGCTTCGTCAGCCTTGGCTTCGTCAGCCTTCTTTTCCTCCGCCGTGCCTGCGTCCTTCTTGCTCTTCTTCCCCTTCTTGGGCTCGACCTCGGGCTCTGAAGCCAAGGACTTCAAGTCGAGCATTTCTTCCACGTTCGGCATCATGATGAGCTCGACGCGACGATTCTTCTCACGACCTTCGGGGGTATCGTTCTCGGCAATGGGATCGGTATCGCCGTATCCCGATGCCGCCCAATTCGAGACGGCGAGACCGCCGCCAGGGTTCTTCTCGTCCTCTGGATCACCCACCAAGAAGAGAAGCACCTCACGTGCCCGCATGAGGGAAAGCCCCCAATTATCCTTGAACTGCTTCTTCGTCGCGTAGGACGAGATCGGCTCGTTGTCCGTGTGACCGGCGACCTGGTAGGTGCGTTTGGCCAAATCGGGATCCTCGCGAATGACCTTCGCGACCTTCCCCAGAATCTCGACACCCTCCTTTTCGAGCGTGTCCTTGCCGCTGGCAAAGAGCACGTCGCCGGGAAGAGAGATCACCATGCGGTTTTTGCGAATGTCGATCTTCAGACCGAGCTTCGTCAGCTCTTCGAGCTTCTTGCGAAGCGATTCGAAGCGCGCCTTGATGCGCTCCAGAGCTGCCGCCCGCTGCTTGTATTCAGCGAGCGCGTCCATCAACTTACCCTTCTCCATCCCCTCGGCGTGAAGCTTGAAGCCCATGTCTTCGAGCTCGTTTTCGAGCTTCGTGACCTTGGCCTTGACCTCAGCGAGCTCCGCCTCGGTCTTCTCGTGTTCGGCGCTCAGCGCGGCGTACTTGTCGAGCTGTGCCTGCATCTCTTCTTCGCTGTAGCCACCACAGCCAACAGCAGAGAGAGCAATCGAAACGAGAAGGGTACGAGATACGGATCGAGAGAGATTCTGAACCTTTTCCATGAGCCCCCGGGTACCACTTTTTTGGCAAATGTAAGAGCCAGTGCCAGAGGCCCCCGGGACTAGCGGTTTTTGCCCATGTGCACAGAAGCGCCCTGCTCAGCGAACGACGATGTCGCCTTCCAAGACCCCACATTCGGTGAAGTCGAGGGAGGTCTCGATGCGGAAGTTGGATCCGGTTGGGTTCCTTTCGGCATGAAACAGGTCGAGGTTGTACACGCCGCCGATGGTCATCGCTGCCGTCGCCGCAAAGGTGTCGATATCGACGCTCCGGCTGAACTGGCTATGAACGCCTCCCAAATCGACCGCGAGAACGTTGTTGATGTAGATGAACACGTCGTCGTCCCCGGTGAACGTGAAGATCTCGCCGCCTTTGTATTCGAAGGCCGTGTGAAGCTCCGTTGTGAATCCGAAGTTTCTCTGGACGCCATCGTTGTCGGCTCCAGACAGGGTCCCCACCCCGTCGACGGGGAAGAAGCGGGACGAATCGAAGATGTAGACGTCTCCGATCGGCTGGAGCCAGAAGTCGACGACGTACGGGACATTGCCCCCCGCACCGTTTTGGAACCAATCCGCAATCGAAGAAGCCGCGATGCTGGCGCCGGTCGGAATCGGCTTTCGCGTGTCGTCGAGCGTCGCCGCAACGAGCCCGGCATTGATCACGTCTTGACCGTCCGCGTCACCCCCGAAGTCCACGTGCGAATGTTCGAAGTCGCGAACGATCCCACGAAGGACGTTGCGGCACGAATTGGCCTCATCCAGAGCAACGGTATCGATCGGCCCGAGGCGCTGAAGGCCACCAGCTGGTGGAAAACACATCCCGCCGGGGAGCCCCATGCATTCCCAGGTCTGGGGCATCGCGGTGTTGGCGGTGAAGCCAGCCGGCAACGTCTCTTCTATCACGGCCGGTGGACGATTGACTGAGCCCCCCGAGTTGCCGAGATCGATGTCCCCGGAGTCGCCGTCTCCACCGGAATCACCGTCTCCGCCGGAATCACCGTCTCCGCCGCTCGAATCCCCGTCTCCACTACTTCCGGTCGTTCCCGCTGAGGGGGAACACGCCAATACGGAAGGGAAAGAACAAATGGAAGCGGCCGCGACGGCCAGAAGGATGCGAAAGCTCATGCTTCACATTGAAGCACCCTGAGATCCGAACGCACGGCCGGTTCGTACTGTGGCGGAAAATTACGCCTTCCGGTAGCTGGCGGGACGGAAGCGTCGGCTCAGGGGCCGGTGGCGACTCGACTCACTGACAGCTGCCGTCCACGCACACCTGGCCGGTCGGGCACTGCCAGCCGCATGCGCCGCAGTTGGAAGAGTCATTGCCGTCGAGTTGTTTGCACGAAGGGCTACCGGCCCCAGGACAGCAGACCCACCCATCACTGCACGCACCGCCTGTACCACATCGACAGACCACCGTGTTGCCCATCGCCCTGACGCAGGTCTCGCCCGGGTTGCAATCGATGGAATCGCAGTTGCAAACGCGATTGTTGCAGGAAACATCGGGGCGGTCATCACCGCATTCGCCGTCCGAGGCACAACCACAGAGGGCGCTCTGGCAGTTGGTCAGTCCCAATTGCGTGCAGTCCGCGGAGCACCCGCCGCAAGCAAATTCGTCGAAAGTCGAAGCGCTGTGCTCGCAACCGTTCGTGGCGCTTTCGTCACAATCCACGAAGCCGTCGCTACACTGACCAACGGCGCACGCGCCAGCGTTGCATCCCACTTCGGCGTTCGGAATGCTGAGGCAAGCGTCACAGCTCGCAGCGTTGCAGCCCGTCTCAGGCTCGTCGTTCGAGACACACCCCTCGTCGCAGCGCTTTTCTCCCGGATTACAGTCACTGTTTGGGGCGCCGCCAGCGGAGCCGCCGGTACCGACGTCGCCGTCGCCCATGACGTCACCGTCCCCGTCGCCGATGTCGTCACCATCTCCATCGCCCGATGAGCCACCCAGGTCGCCATCGCCGTCGCCGTCGCCGTCGCCATCGCCATCGCCATCGCCGTCGCCAACGGCCTCTTCGGATGCGTCGAATTGGTCGAAGTCACGCACGCAACTCGGGATCAGAGAGATCGGAAAAAGAACGAACGCCAACAGTACTGTCTTGCGGGTCATCAGAAGGCACCTCGGACCATGACGTTGTTGTACCCGACCCGCACGTCGACGGGGCGCTGCTTCTTCCCGTCCAGCACGAAGAGGGTCACGGCCGCCGCGGCGCCCACCACACCAACACCGAGCCCAATGTTCGCAAGCAACTGCATCTGCTTTCCGGCATCGATGTCATCTTGGGAAGCCGGGGGACAGATCCCGTCGGTGCAGTCGTCCTCGAGCGCCTTGTAGCGATTCGCACTGAGGATCCCGAACGCGGCGAATCCGGACAGTCCGAGCACCCCGACACCAGCCGCCGCATATGCGTAGGGTTTGAGGTTGGCGCGCTCGGGGGGCGGCGGGGGTGCAGAGGTCTCCGCCCGTTCGGGCACGGAGCGCGCCTTGGCGTTTTCTTTGGCGGGTGGAGGATCGCCAACGGTGATGGTTTGACCCAGCTGGAGCTTCACATCAGCGGCACGTCCGGCCGCCAGATGCACTGTGGCCTCCGCCACTCGGCCGTCTTCGGTCGTTGCGCGCACTGCCATTTGGCCCGGCGTGACGGCGATCGGCTCCTCGAGCGACTCTGCGGTGCGCTCCCGCCCTCCGATGATCAGTCGCGAGCCGGCCGGAACGTCGCCCATTTTCACGCTGAGCCACGCAAGGCGGTGGCGCAAGGCTTCTCGCTCCTTGCGCGCCGCACTTGCCGTGGTCTCGTAGTCATCATTGCCCTTGGCGTCGTTGATGACGCCGCTGTACTCGTCGTAGGCTTCGTCGAGGCGCCCTATTTCGAGCAAACAACGAGCAATCATCAAGCGAGAGTTCGGGCTGGCGACGGTCGAGTACGACGCGGTGAAATGGCCCAAGGCCTCCTCGTAGTTCTGCACGTCGAAGTCCTTGTCACCCTCGAGGAAAAGCTCCTGAGCGGACTTCTTTTGCTTGTCTGTGGCTCGATGCACCGAGATTCCAGGCGGGGCAAAGCCCGCCACGGGCTTCGATTCGTCCTCGGTTTCTTCGTCGTCTTCGGCTGCGTCCGCCTCGTCCATTCCACGCTGGGCGTGAGCCGGCGTCACCAGCAAGCCGAGGACCAATAGCGCGAAAGGCAGCCCTCGCGGAGAAGAGAACAAGCAAAACGACATTGGGGGAATGTATCACCGGAAAGGCGACAGCAAACAACACCGCTCCAGATTCTTGGGCGAACACGTCCCCCTCAGAGGACGGCCCTTTCTAGATCCCCATGGGTCGAAATGCTCCCGCGGAATCATCCGTCCTTTTCTTCGGGGTCGGGCCTGCAGGTCGTGGCCGCAGCGGAGCGGAGCGTGGGGGCACGACTCCGGGGGCGGGCGAGTCTTCGGCCTGTGGTTCGTCCGCCTCTTCGACCGCCGCATCCGTCTCGCGTTCCCTCGCTTCTTGTGATGCGGTTGGCGCGGTCGGCAAGGTGCCCGGCAATGCTCCGCTCTCGGTCTCGGCATTGGCGGGGTCCTCCGTCTGCGATCGACCGGATCCTTCCTCATCCGTGCCTGCCCGCGACGCCGCACCCTTCTGTGAGTAGATCGAAAGACCCAAACCGCCTCCCGCAATCAGGGCCACGAGAGCGGCGGCAATCCAGAGACCCCCGCGAGAGGACCCATCCCGAGTCACCGGGAGCTGATGACCAGCAGGAGTGTGAGTCGTGTGGTCTTCATCCGCCTCTGGGCTCGATAGAGGCGTGAGCGATGAAAGAGGAGAGAGCTCGGCGGGCGTGAGCTGTGTGCCTCGCGCGGACGGCGGTCGTGCGCGCTCGTGGTGCGGCGTCTTCGTCTTGACGTCGAAGGGGTCGTGGTCGATCGCCGGGCGCATCGGCGACGTGCTCCGGCGCTGATCCAAAAGGTCGCGCCGAGGAGCAGGAATTGGTTGGGGGGGGCTATTTTCCGCTGGCTCGAGCAGCGCGCCCAGGTGACCCACGTCTCGCCCCGCAGGAATCTCGACCGTGGTTCGATCCCCTTCATCGGGCGCAGAGGTGACCCGGCTCGAAGGCGGCTTGCTCCCAAACACCGGAACGTGGGCGCCATCCTGAAGCGCTCGCTGTCGCCTCTGGATGGCTCGCCCTGCCAGTCTTTCGACGGTTGCGGCAATCTCGACGGGCGAGGCGACGAGTCCCTGAGGGAGGGCAGCGATCCTTTGGCTGAGCTCCAAGAGAGTTCTTGGACGTTCCATCGGTTCGGGCCGTAACATCGAATCGACGAGCGCGATGACTTCTGGATGTAGCGCGCCGCCCGGTCTCTGAATCGTCGCCAGGTTGGGCGCCTGGAGCGTTCGCACCCGGTGCTCCATTTCCTTGATTTGATCAGGTGGGAGCGCCTTCAGTCGCCCCAGGCGCAGGTGGCTCTTCCCTCCGAACAGGGGGCGTCCGGAAAGCAGCTCCCACAGAATCACCCCAGCCGAAAACACGTCGACCGTCTCCTGAAGGCGCATGGGGGACTGCATCTGTTCCGGCGCACGGTAGGGCAACGCGGAGGGATGCTTTCTGCACTCGGGCAAGGTCATGGCGCGGGCCTCGATGCCAGGGTTTCGCAGCATCGTTTCACCGAACGCGGCGACGAAAATAACATCCGGGCTCAAGCCGCCGAATGGAAAGCTTCGAGGGTTCTTGTTCCGTAGACTGACCAGAGCATCAATCGACTCCTTGATGATCGACAAAGCTACACCTTGAGGGAGAGGAACCGACTGGGCGTCCGCGGCACTGAGGAGCGTGCTCAGAGGTTCCCCATCGAGGTACTCACTCACGAGTCCGAACGTTTCCCCCTCACGCGCGACATCGAGGAAGGCCAAAACGTTGGGGTGACGTACGTGCACGGCCTTTTCGGAGAAGGCCAAGATCTGGCGGCCGGCGAGGTCGGCTACGCCAGCGTTACAAACGGTAACGAGCACCATCCTTCCCTTTTCGGTGCCTTCGGTGATGTAACCGGCCCAGGTTTCGCCGATCGCGTCGATGCAGACAGGTGTCGACGTCCGCACCCGCCCGAGCACGCCCGGTGACCCGAAGTCACCGCTTCGATGGCTGAAGAGATCAGTTACCACTTTTTCATGATCCATGGTCGGCGGGCCTCGTGCAAGCACCATCCCGGATTATTCCTGGCGCAGCCGTGTTGGAGAGAGCGCGACGCGCGTCCGAGAGCGCGCTTCACGCGCCGTGCCAACGAACCAACCGATATGAGAAGGAAATCCAGCCAACTTCGGGCTAAGGACTCCGCACCATGCTTCGTCGCACCATTCGACCCCAACCGCACCGCAATTGTTTCGCCGCTGCGCTCCTCGTCCTTGGCGCTTCCGGCGTAGGAGGTTGCACTCGCGAGCGTCCCGCCCAGGAGGCTAGCCCAACTCAGAGCGATTCGGTCGGTGCGTCGGACGCTGCAGGTCTTCCGCGTATCGAAAACGGACCCTGGATGGACGTGACGCTGCGCCCGCAGGAGCGCGTCGAGCGTCTCCTGGAAGAAATGACTACTGACGAAAAGCTCCTGCTCCTTGTCGGATACTACGGCGCTGATGCGGGTTGGCGCGGTTACACGGCTCCACGCGAGGCACGGCCTGGATCGGCGGGATATGTTCCAGGCAACCCGCGCCTCGGCATTCCACCCCAATGGCAGACGGACGCAGGGATGGGCGTGGCGACCCAGGGTTCGGCAAAGACCAAGCTCGCGCGTACCGCCCTGGCTTCGGGCCTCTCCACTGCGGCGACATTCGATCCAGAGCTCGCGGAAAGGGCGGGAGCAATGATCGGTGCCGAAGCGCGCGCCTCGGGCTTCAACGTCATGCTCGCCGGGAGCGTCAATCTGGTGCGCGACCCCTACAACGGTCGCAACTTCGAGTACGGAGGGGAAGACCCGCTGCTCGCCGGAACGATGGTAGGTGCCCAAATCGCCGGCATTCAATCGCAGCACGTCATCTCCACCATGAAGCACTTCGCGGTCAACGACCAGGAGACGGACCGCGATAAGGGCAACTCAGTGCTCGATGATGCGAGCGCCCGCATGAGCGATCTCCTGGCTTTCGAATTCGCTCATGAGAGGGGGGCGCCCGGCGCGGTGATGTGCGCCTACAATCGCCTCAACGGCGAGTTTTCCTGTGAGAATGACTATCTCTTGAATCAGGTATTGCGTCGCGATTGGGGGTTTCAGGGCTACGTCATGTCCGATTGGGGCGCCGTGCATTCGACAGTGAAAGCGGCACGAGCCGGACTGGAACAAATGTCGGGGTTTCCCTTCGACGACCAACCTTATTTTGGGGAGCCGCTGAAGAAGGCGATCGAATCGGGCGATGTGAGCCGAGCTCGCCTGGACGAAATGGCTGGGCGCGTCCTGTGGGCCATGTTCGAACACGGACTTTTCGAACACCCAGTGCCTAGCGGTAAGCTGAACCCGAAAGCGCACGGCGCGATTTCGAGAATGGGCGCCGAGGAAGGCGCGGTATTGCTCAAGAACCGCGATAACTTGCTCCCGCTCTCGAGCAACTCGAAGAAAATCGCCGTCATCGGTGGCTACGCGGACCGTGGGGTTCTCTCGGGCGGCGGCTCGTCACAGGTGTACCCACCGGGAGAAAACGCAGTTCCCGGAATCGCACCCACGAGCTGGCCTGGCCCAGTCGTCTACTACCCGTCGTCTCCGCTCGAAGAACTGCGCAAGCAGTTCCCCGCGAGCCAGTTCGAGTTCGCCCCCAAGACGGATGCAAGAGCGGCCGCGACGTTGGCGAAAGAAAGCGACGTCGCCATTGTCTTCGTGACCCAGTGGGCGACCGAATCCATCGACACGACGATTGAACTTCCCGAAGGACAGGACCAGCTCGTGGAGGCCGTGGCCGCGGCGAACCCGAACACGGTGGTGGTGCTCGAAACGGGGGGACCCGTTCTCATGCCGTGGGAAAAGAACGTCGCAGCCATCCTCCAGGCCTGGTACCCGGGTAGCGAGGGAGGAAGCGCCATCGCTCGACTCTTGTCGGGCGAGGTCAACCCCTCGGGTCACCTCCCTGTCACGATCTTTCGGGACAAGGCTCAACTCGCGCACCCTGCGCCTCCCCATGCAGGAGATGTGATTTACGACGAGGGAGCGACCGTCGGATACAAGTGGTTCGACGCGCGAAAACTCGAGCCTCTCTTCGAGTTTGGGCACGGCCTTTCGTACACGATCTTCGCCCACGAAGGCCTATCCGCCAAACCCGGTGCCAACGGCATCGAGGTCAGTTTTACGGTGAAGAACACCGGTAAACGGCGGGGCAAGGACGTGGGTCAGATCTATGTCGCTCGCTCGGGCCTCGAGGCACCTCAACGACTGGCCGGATTTCGGAAGATCGAGCTCGATCCGAACGAATCCGAGACGGTGACGCTCACCATCGACCCGCGACTCCTTGCGACGTGGGACACCACGAAGACGAACTGGAAGATCGCCAAGGGGCCTGTGGAAATCCGACTGGCGACGTCGTCTCGAGACGTCGTGGAGCGCGTTACGTTGAACG
Organism: uncultured Polyangiaceae bacterium; assembly: GCA_965652275.1. Lineage (GTDB taxonomy): Bacteria > Myxococcota_A > Polyangia > Polyangiales > Polyangiaceae > NIC37A-2. The sequence continues at coordinate 180,298 of CBFGUR010000006.1, forward strand.
TCGACGCCCGGACCATCCCGGCGTCGGGCCCATCACACTGAAGCGATGTCCCAAAACGCGATCAGCGAGAGATCATTTCGATGACTTCCGCTCGGATCAGCTCCGCGAGATGTGTCATCGTCTCGAGCCGCGGGAGCGGCGACAGCTGAAGGACTTCACCGGAAGTCATCTCGCCGTCCAATCGGCTGAGCAAGAACGCTCGCTTCGGAGTCAGCACGGTAGCATCTCGGGCCTTTTCGGCGTTCGGTCGCGCCGCCAAGATCGACTCCGGGACGGCCAGATAGCTCTGCAGGATCTCCTCAAAGAAGCGGTGATTGTCGCTGATGCGCCGCTCTACCTGGGTAGAGGTCGTTTTCTCGGCGAGCGCTAGGGCTCGAAGTACCGCCGGCACCGCATCCTCGAGGTTGCGCGCCGCTCGTGCGTCGCGAATGCACCCCTCTACCTCGGCCAGCTCAGAGCTGAGCGAGCTGGGGGTCAAGGACGCTCTCCTCGCGCCACCCGGTATTGCCGACGCCGGAGGAATGCTGGCCGTTCGAGCCGGCGGGGTGCTCGCCCTTTCGAACTCCCGGGCCCCTGAAACCGGAGGGAACTTCGACGTCGTAGGTGGAGGGACCGTCGACTGCCCACTACGACGTAGGTACCCGCGCCCGGCTTCCAGCAGCGCCGAGGCAAACTCGCTGATTTTCGGATAGCGCCCGGCGGGATCTTGGCTCAAAGCACGAAGTAGTACGCGATCCAGCGCTGGGGGGATCCCCGAGCGATGCGCGGAGGGCCGATCGATCGGGGAGTGACCGCGCCGAAAAATCGACATGACTCCGCCGCGGATCTCCGGAACGAATCCGGTGAGCATGTGATAGATGAGGACGCCGAGTGCGTACTGATCGCCAAGCTCGTCGCTAGCGTTGCCGCCGGGCTTTTGTTGCTCCGGAGGAATGTACGCGAGGTATCGGGTCGACGGAACCAGCTCATGCTCGCCGCTCTGTCCGGCCGAAGCGCGCGCCGAAACGCCAAATCCAATAACGCGCGCGAAAGTCCCGTCATTCGCTTCGCTCAAGCTAACGTGGTTGGGGTTCAACTTGCGGTGAGCGATCCCCTTTGCGTGGGCGGCCGCCAGGGCGGAGGCAACGTGGGAGCCGATACGAAGCGCCCTTGGGATGTCTAGCGGATTGCCCGAGATGAGAAGCGATCCGAGGAGCTCACCCTCGAGAAGCTCCATCACCAAATAAGGAACGCCCGACAACGTCCGATTGAAATCGAGCACCTGCACGATGTGCGGATGCTCGAGCTTGCTGATGAGCTCCGCCTCTTTGGTCAGACGGCGCTGGGCGGCAGGATCGCCCGTGAGCCGGGCATCGAGCGTCTTGATCGCGACTCGACGCCCCAACCTGGTTTGCTCCGCTTCGACGACAACGCCGTTTCGCCCCTCGTGGATCGTACGAACCACACGGTAGAGCCCACCAATCACCTGACCGGGTGCAAGACTCAACCTGGATTCATCGGAAGCAACTGACATCGGCGGTTTCGGATTCGTGAAACGATTGTGAGGCGACGGGCGGAGGGTTGACGATGCCTCGAGCATCTCCCGCTCGCGAGCAGCCTCTGCTGAAAAATATCGGAGCGTATTTGGCATTTAGTCTCCGAGATGACCATGTCGAATCATCGTCGAACGTGTTTCGAGTCGGTTCCTGAGGGCGCTTTCAAATGTGCACTGCTTTCATTCTTGAAAGGTATGGGCGGACAGTTGTCCTTACGGGTGTCCGTCGGCGCCGCTGGGCGCTCGCCTCATTTCGCATCGTTTTGCGGGAGTTGCGCGCCACCTCCCTCGGCGCCCTGTCCCCCCACCCGCCGCGCCCGCTTTATGGATTGACTATTCGAAGGCCTGGCGCGTCAGCGAATGAAAATCGTAGCACGGCCGTCGATAGGCCCGCCGTCCAGCCGGTGCGCGTGGTGGGCTTTTCGCCACACGGGAGGAGTTCGGTGAGATCGTTCGGCCGATTTCAGGCGACTTGAATGATGATCTTTCCCAGCGCTCGACCTTCACCGACGGACGAAATCGCGGCTGGAGCATCTTCGAGTGGGTAAGTGCGGCCCACAACCAGTCTGATTTCTCGGCTTTCCAGCAGAGTGGCGATGGTCCGGTAATCCGGAGCGAGCGGCTCCGCCGCGAGCACTCCGAGACGTTTTCCCGTGACAAGTCTGACGAGCGGCCCAAAGAAGAGCGCGCCCAGCATGCTCGTCATCTTGCCTCCCACCATGACGTAGGACCCACCCGGGCGGAGCGCCGGAGCAATTGCGAAGATGGATCGTGTCGCCACCAAATCCAAGATGTGGTCGTACTGCTCCCCCGCCCTCGCGAAGTCGACTTCCCGGTAGTCGATGACGAAGTCGGCCCCCAGCTTTCGCATGTGCTCCAGCTTTCCGGCGTTGTCGACCGCCGTGACGATGGCTCCGCTTCTCTTTGCGAGTTGAATCGCGAACATGCCCGACCCGCCTCCGCCGCCATTGATGAGCACCCGCTGTCCCGGCCGTAGTTCACCACCCCAACGGAGCCCCTGGATGGCGATGATGCCGGCCTGTGGGACCGTCGACGCCTCGTCGAAAGACAGCCCGGGCGGCTTCGGGTGGAGCATCCTTTCCTTGATCACGGCAAACTCCGAAAGGGCTCCGTTGATGCCGATAGCATCTCCGTAGACAGGGTCCCCCACGGCGAACCGAGAGACACCGCGCCCAACTGCTTCCACAGTCCCTGTGACATCGGTCCCCAAGACGGGGAACCTTGGACGAAAGACTCCGAAGAGTCTGGCGTACAGGGGACGACCCGTCAGGCATTCCCAGTCGGATTGGTTGAGCGAAACGCAGCGGACGCGAACCAACACTTCGCCCTCCCCCGGCACTGGCCTTTCTATCTCCGCGAGTGAGAGGACTTCGGGACCCCCGTACCGGTAACGCACCACCGCCTTCATCTTCTCGTCAGTCATATTCACCCAGGTACCAACAGGCCGCTGCGCGAGACCGGGGAAAAGCCCGGTCTCTTCCTCGCGAACTCCGCGGAATACTCAAGGCTAGCCCTTCTCCTCGTTAGTGTCAATTGTACACCAAGAACAGTGTCACTTGCACACCATTGTTCGTGTCAGCTACACACCACAAAGCGAAAATGCCCTATACCTATGAATATCCACGCGGCGCCCTAACCGTGGACTGCGTCGTCTTTGGGCTCGATGAGGACGAGCTGAAGGTCATGCTCATTCAACGTGACCTACCCCCATTCGAGGGGAAGTGGGCGCTTCCCGGAGGTTTCGTGCACCTGCACGAGACGCTCGAAGAAGCAGCCCGGCGGGAGCTCGAAGAAGAAACGGGACTGTTCAATGTCTTTCTCGAACAACTCTACACGTTCGGAGCTGTCGACCGGGACCCACGAGAGCGCGTGGTCTCCGTCGCCTATTATGCCCTCGTCAAGATGAGCGATCATCGCGTTCAGGCCGCGACCGACGCCCGAGATGCGGCCTGGTTCGGGGTACACGACGTGCCGAGCTTGGCGTTCGACCACGCCGAGATCCTCACCATGGCTCTCGAACGACTCCGCAACAAGTTGCGTTACGAGCCCATCGGATTCGAGCTTTTGCCGAGGAAGTTCACCCTGTCTCAGCTGCAACATCTGTACGAGCTGGTCCTCGAACGAGAGCTCGACAAGAGAAACTTCCGCAAGAAAGTCCTCTCGATGGATCTGCTCGTGGAGACGGACGAGGTCGAGCAGGACGTCGCTCATCGAGCCGCACGCCTTTATCGCTTCGACGAACGGCGCTACAAGCGTTTGAAGAAGGCTGGCTTCAACTTCGAGCTCTAGCCGACCGCGGAGCTTGCGCGAGCCCGCCAGCGCTACCTGAAATGGGCTACCCTCACCCCGCCGCACTCGAGTCGCTCGACTTTTTCGAGGTTACGCGGGCGGCGAATTCGGGTGCTGGAAGACTTCGGTGAAGGCTACGTGAAGCCCCGAGCTTACTGAGCGTGAAAGCGCATCCGCGGTGAGAATTCGGCGACTGCAGCGAACTGGACCATGAGTTATTTGTTATCGCCCCAATCCGGGAGCGCGGCAACTCGACACCCCGCATCCGACAGCTGCTTACATTGCAGAATCCCTAGGCGCGTGGGAATCTGACCCACCAGCCGAACACTGGGCTGGACCACCAAGCATGCAACTCCGAACTCACTCTTGGCCTTGGTTTCTCCTGCTCTCGGCCGGATGCGGATACGTGGGCGTGGACGATCTCGAGCAGGGGCAGCTCGGAACGGATTCGAACCAGTCCGAGGGAAGCGGTGGTAAGGCCACAGAACCATCCGGTGGCGAATCGGGAGATGGAGATGCTTCGAACTCGAGCGGAGGGTCGAGCAGCGGGGGCGGCTCTCCCGAAACGGGCGGCAGGGACGGGAGCGGGGGAGATCCTGTGGGCTTCGGTGGCGAGCCCGTGGGCACCGGTGGGGAATGGACCAACGAGAGCGAGGTTTGGGACGACCCCAACCGCACGGGGTGCGAGCCCTTCTGCCTCGAGTACAACGCTTCGTTTTCCACCCATTTCTTCTTCGAGCAAACTCAGGTTCCTGCGCCTGGCGTAAGCGACAACGGTGAGCTGTTCGTCTCCTCCGACTACTCAAACTGGGGCGAACGCTCGCTGGGTGTTGCCTTCGGGGATTCGCCGGCAAGCGCGTACATTCCGATCGAGATCGAGACCGGGCTCGGGAGTTGGCTCCACGTGCGAGCCTGGCTCTACGTTCCCTCGAACACCATCACGGGCGACGTGGGACTGCTCGAGTTTCTCTCGAACGATACGACAGTTGCGCGCGTGGAGACGCACCCAGGTTCGCGCCTCAGCGCCAGCGCGCCGATCGATGACGCGACGATGATGTCGAAGCAAGGGAGCTACCCCCTCGACGAGTGGTTCTGTCTCCGCGCAGCTCTGCGCACGGACGATGCGGACGGATCCATCACTGTCGAGGCCGCGGAGGCAGTAGTGACGGAGCTTGCCTCCGTGGATACGCGCGCGTCCGTCGACGCCAACCGAGTGAACTTCGGCGTCACCCGCACGGGGCCGCACCAAGGAGCGGGAACGATCTACTGGGATAGCGTCGCCATCGACCAAGATCCCGTAGATTGCGACACGATGACCGCGCCTCAGTCCCCTTGAGTCCAAGCTACGACCACCTGTCGTCCCTCCCCAATGCCCTCGATTCCGTATGTGACCACGTCACCCTCTCGGAGGAATGCGGGCGGATTGCGACCGAGCCCGACACCGGCTGGGGTCCCGGTCGTGACGACGTCTCCGGGGAGGAGCGTCATGTATTGGGTGATACTCTCGACCAGCTCTGCCACTCCGAAAACCATCTCGCGCGTCGTGGAATCTTGACGCACGTCCCCGTTGACGGCGCACCAGAGGCGAGCGTCGCTCGGGTCGAACTCATCGGAGGTCACGAGGTAGGGGCCCAGGGGAGCAAAAGTGTCCGCGCTCTTCCCTTTGACGAATTGGCCCGATCGGTTCTTCTGGTAATCCCTTTCGGAGTAGTCGTTGCAGATCGTGTACCCGGCGACGAAGTCCAGTGCCCGCTCCTTTTCGACGTAGCTCGCTCGTCGGCCGATCACGAACGCGAGCTCGACCTCGTAGTCGGTCTGCACAGACCCACGAGGAAGCATCACGTCGTCATGAACACCAGCAAGCGCCGAGGTCGCCTTCATGAAAAGCTTGGGCTCCTTGGGGAGCGCCGCGCCCGTCTCGGCGGCGTGGTCTTTGTAATTGAGCCCGATCCCGAGGATCTTGCTCGGACGGGCCACAGGCGGCCCCAGGCGAACTCGCAGTAAGTCCACGGTAGGCAGATGCCGCTGCTCGGTCTCGAGTCTCCGGGACAGGTCATCGAGGCCGCCTGCCCCGAAAAACTCCTCGTCGAAATCACGAAAGAGTGACGAAACGTCACGAGGAATCCCCCGGGAATCGAAAACCCCCGGCCGCTCCGCACCCTTGTCCCCAAACCGAAAAACCTTCACGGACCGAAGATACCCCTGGGTCCCAGGTAGATGACAATACCGTATCCACAAGCTCCCCCCAGATGTGGAAACGACCGAGTGACGAACGCGTGGACCCTCCGGTCGTCACTTTCAGACGAGCGTCCGCTCGGCGCCCGGCCAACGGCGCCGCCAATGTTTCGACATGGTGCACCTTGCCCTCTGCCCATTCGGGTGCGCGACGAAACACGAACCGAATGATCGGTTCGTGGCTCGAACGAGGAGTCCCTGCCCGGCCGCCGGAACGACAGTTCACCATTGATCGCGGGGCGAGCGCTGGCATACTTCGCTCGGTCGACCCCCGGCACCGGCGTCGACGCCTTGACACTTCGTTTCCCGACTCGGGTCTCCCGCAGAGAATCGTTCGGGATCACTAAACTAGGATTTCTTTCGATTATGACGCGTTCTTCTCTGCGCCTTTGGGCGTCCCTTGGTCTTGTGTTCGTTCTCATCGCTTGCGCGAAAGCCGAAGGCGGCTCGACCGATTCTGGTGATGGCGACGGTGATGGCGGCGGGGGCAGCTCGGCTAGCGGTGGTTTTTCGACTTCGACTGGCGGCGTGGTGATCGGAACGACCGGGGGTGCACCGAGTGGAACCGGAGGCGCCTCATCGGGTGGGTCCAGTTCGGGGGGCACGAGCTCCGGTGGCATGATGAACCTCGGCGGTGCGGGCACTGGCGGTACAGGAACCGGTGGCGCAGGGACGGGCGGCGAGCTTCTGAGCGGGGATTGCGCGGGGGTTGGCGGACGCATGTCGGTCGAGGCTACGGGAGACCTTGCCGTCATCACGTGCACCATCCCACAAACCAAGTGCACGTCCGACCTCGTCGGCCAGCCGGCTCTTTGGGAATGTGTGGACTCGCACGCTAACAACTGCAAAGTCCAGGGTCCCGAAGGTGGCAACGCCTGGGAGCTCGTCGGTCTGTGTTCCGATCTGAACATGGGCGGCGCGACGAACTAACAGTTTCGCGCGGCTCGTTTTCCATCGCAAGGGCGTCGGGGAAACCCGGCGCCCTTTTTACGCCGATTTACTGCCGGCTCGGCCGTCAGTGGACCGGATCGCGGAGGTAGTGGCACGTGTACCCCCCCGGATTCTTTTCGAGATAATCTTGATGGTAGTCTTCCGCGGGCGTGAACTCGCCAGCGGCGGTGACTTCGGTGACGATGGGTTCGTCCCATTGGCCGCTCGAGCTGACCTTTTCGATGACCCGCTCGGCGATCCTTTTTTGCGCCGGGCTCGTGAAGAAGATGGCCGAACGGTATTGCGATCCGACGTCGTTGCCTTGACGGTCTTTCGTCGTGGGATCGTGCATCCGGAAGAACCATTTTTCGAGCAACTCTTCGAAGCTGATCTTGGTCGGATCAAATACGATGCGCACGGATTCGGCGTGACCCGTATCGCCCTTCTTCACGTCCTCGTACGAGGGCGAAGCCAGTCCGCCGCCAGCGTAGCCCACCTCGGTGTCGAGGACACCGTCGATCTCTCGGAGGATGTCCTCCATTCCCCAAAAGCACCCGCCAGCTAGAACGGCGACCTCCCGGTTGTTCTCGGCAGCTGCTTTGCCGGTGGTATCTCCCCCGCCCGGAGCGACGGTTTGGGCCCTTCCGAGCGGCACTTGTGACGCCTGCGGCGCAGGAGGCGGCGTCGTCTCGGGACGTTCACAGGCGAAGAGAACGACGAGAGGAAGAACCGAGATTGTCGCAGTCTTTTTCGAGATCATGATCAGAGGCTACGCGGACCGGAGCGCGCGGGTTTCGCGATAGAGATGGGCTCGACGACGTCAGCCCCAATGGGCAAAGCAGCCAAACCAAGCGTCCGTGGGCTCGCACCAGAAGGGACTCTAACGCATCCGCTTCAGATACCCTATGGTGGGGGCGATGAAGCCGCACGCTCCTGTCTTCGCTGTGCCCCTGCTCCTCTCGTGTGCTGTCGTTTTCGGCTGCGACGAAGAAAAAGAAAAACCCGAACGAGGGGCGCCCGATTCCGCCGCAACGTCGTCCGGAGAGTCGGGCGCCGAGAAATCCGGCGAGGCAGCGGCTCCCCCTCCCCCTGCGGATCGCGCCAAGGAGGCTTCGGCCAAGGCACCGGCGAGCGGCAATACTGGCGCATCCTGTCTTGCCGGAAAGTGGCACTACGACTTCGCGGATGATGCCATGGAGACGATGATGGGGAATTTGCCCAACGCAAAGCTCACGAAAGAAGAGGGCGAGCTGATCTGCGATGTGTCGCAAACCGACGGGCACGGGAAAATCCATTGCGCTACGTCAGGCAAAGGTCCCGTCGTCGTGGAGGTGAGCGCCGAGCAGGCCGGCATGCCGCTTTTGATCAGCATCGAGATGTCCGGAAAGACGACGACCGATTTCAAGATCCTCGACAATAGCTCACTGCAGCTCACATCCGAAGGCTTCGGGGACCTGAAGATGAAGGTCACGGCGCGCCTCGCGGGTAATGAGTTCCCTTTCCCCGCGACCGAGCTACTCCAAGGGCTCGGCGGCAACGCAGGCGCGATCAGTGATTTCGAATGTGCAGGAGATCAGCTCAAGGTGCGCCCCCGGATCGAGGGCCAGAGCGCCTGGCAGATTCTGAAGCGCATGAAGTGAGGAGCCACCTCTCGACATGACGAGTTCCGGTCCCCGAGAGCAGAGCGTGTCCTCACCGCCGCGCTTGGTGGATCCGCTGCGCTGGGCGCTCTATGGGGTGCTCTCGAGCCTAGGCGCGCCCGTCGGTTTATGGGCCTTTTTGCACCTTTTCCCGCCGCGAGGGGAGGCCGCGCTCCTCGACGCCGTGTACCTCTACACGACCTGTACCACGGCGCTCGTTTTCGGGGCCTTCGGAGTGCTCGCCGGGCGAATGATGAGCCGACTGAGAAGCGCAAGCACTCATGATCCGCTCACGGGGCTGGCCAACCGGCGGCTCCTCATGGGTCAGCTCCCGGCCCTGCTCGCAAACGCCCAGAGGCGCGGCGAGCCCCTGTGCGTACTGATGCTCGACCTCGACCACTTCAAACGAGTCAACGATACCTACGGACACTCCATTGGGGACCAGACGCTCGTTGCTGTTGCTCGAACGGTGGAAAAGGACGTGCGAAAAGGGGACATTCTGGCGAGGTACGGCGGTGAGGAGTTCGTGGTGATTTGTCCGAGCGCCGATGAAGATGCCGGAGTGCAAATCGCCGAGCGTATCCGAGAGTCGGTCGCGTCCCTCGATGCAGTCCACCTCGGTTTCGACGGCGTGCAGACGATCTCCATCGGCCTCGTCGTCGCGGATGATGCACACAGAAGCCCGACCGAGCTCCTCGCACGAGCGGACGAAGCACTGTACGAGGCGAAGTCGAGCGGGCGCGACCGGGTCTGCGTCCATCGATCCGGGGAACTCCGACCCACCGATCCGGACGAATCCCGCTCCTGAAGCTGACCGGCCCGCGCATTGGTACAACTTTACAGTTACACTGCACGAATGGTCAATTTTTGTCTGATGAAACGCTCGTGACGTTGGCGCGATTTCGTCGTTATGGACTACAGTCCCCCACACCAAATTCAGTCTCTGGCCGGCGCGGCCCTTCCCTACTTTTGGAGCTTTGCACACCATGAATAAAGCGGCACTTTTCCCTCTCACTGCACTGATCGCACTCGCGTGCGCGGCCCCCACCGAAGGGGACGACGACGACTCGAGCGGCGGTGGTCCCACGTACGCCACTACGGGCGGAACGACTGGCACTGGAGGGGTCGTCAACACGGGAACGGGCGGCGCGACCGGGACCGGTGGCGTGACTTCTTCGGGCGGAACTGTGGGCACGGGCGGAACAACGCCAATCGGCTCCGGTGGTGTAGCTGGAGGAACAGGTGGAGCAGCTGCTGCAGCATGTTCGGCATCCGCCTTCACGGTGGCGGCAGGCTACGTCGACAACGGACAGATCTGCGGTTACGCGTGGACAGCCAAGTTCCCTGAGACCGATGCGGCTGTAACGATTGATCCTCCCTGCGCGGTCGGAGATGGTTCCGACTGCTTCACCGGTGCGGATCTTTGCACGACCGCAACCGTCCCGGCATCGACGGCAGAGCCGGCTTATTACCCCGGAGTGATCATCGGTGTGAACGCTGCACAAGGTTCGGCTGGAGGAACGAACGGTTCCTGGACTGCCACAGGAGCGGGTCTCACCGCCACCTTCACCGCCCCGGCGGGGGCAAGCGTGCGCGTGGTCGTCAAGTCGGGCACGTCCGAATATTGTGCAGACGCGACGAGCGGTGTTGCGATCCCTTGGGCGGGCTTCAGCGTCAACTGTTGGGAGGCCGGCGGCGCAACCCTCTCCGCTGGTTCACCGATTTCGCAGGTCATGCTCCAGCTCAATGGAGGCGCGGCAGCGCAGACCGCCGTCAACTTCTGTCTCGACAACCTCACCGTCAACTGAGGGTTTCCAGCCCTCATCATGAAAAACGCCAGCACCCAGGTGCTGGCGTTTTTCATTTCGGTTGGCTGGGCTTCCGGTCGTCCCGCCGTGGAAGGCAGCGACGGAACCTTGCGACGCAGGCTCCTTCGTCTCGACACTTGTCCGAGTTTTCACAGTCTTCGTCGCTCTGCGCCACGCAGACGTTGTGATCCGCCGAGCAGCGGCCCTCCTTCGTGCAGCTCTCCGAGGCACGGCAGTCCGCGTCCGTCCCGGCAACACATCGTCCCGCGTCGGCTGAGCATCTACCCTGGGAGCTGCAAAGAGCGCTCTTCTGGCAGTGAGCGTCCTCCGTAGGTGCGCACAGACCGTTCCTGAGAGCACAGCGCCCGTCCTCGCGACACTTGTCCGAAGCCGCACAGTGAGCATCCGTGCTCGCGCTGCAGCCCTTCCCATCCAAGCCGCACCTGCCTGTGCGCTTGCACTCGGCAGAAGCCGCGCACTCGGTCTCGTCCCGCGCGATGCAGCGTCCCTCGGCGAACCCGCACATGCCGTACTTCGTGCAAAGGTTCGATGACTCACATCCGCCCGCATCACGCACACAGAATCCGTCTTTGGGGGCACAATTACCCCGTTCGCGACAGCTTTCGGAGCGCTCACAGTCTTGTCTGGTTTTTGCGAGGCAGGCGCCGGCTTCGAGAGAACAAAAACCGTTCGATTCGCAGGCTTCCGACTCCTGACACCCCTTCTCGCTCGGGGCGCAACGCCCTTCGGCGGCGCGGCACTCCCCATCCGTTCGGCACCGCTTCGAAGCTTGGCAATCGGCATCGGTCGCGACGCACGCGTCGTTTCCGACTCCGGTGCCCGCCACGCAAAGGCCCATTGTCTGGCACGCGCCGCGCTTCCGGCACCAGGAATCAGTGACGACGCAGCGCCCGTCGACCGCCCGACATCTGCCGGCATTCTTGCACGCGACCGACGCGCGACAGTCCTCGTCGCTCTCCGCATGGCAGTGATCGGGATCGCCCTCGCAAAGCCCAGCCGCCTTGCATCCGGACATCGTTCGACAATCGCGCGGGTCGCGCTCGTAGGTCAGAGCAGCCGCGCCAGCGAGGAAAACGAGCGCGAAAATGAAAGAGCGCCACTCCCGAAACGAATTTTTGAGGTCCATGCTCGCTGTCACTCTTAGCAAAAGAGCGCGCCTGGCGCAGAATGCATCTTCGGGGGGGCGGCCGGGGCCGAAATCCGGGAATCAGGGCATGGGCGATTCGGCCGGGACGGCCTGCTCGAGCACACACTGACCCGCTTCGCACACGGCCTTGCCCCCTTTGGTACCACGGCATCCAGCCATGGGGCAGCGCACGTCGGGCGAGCAATTGCGCGCTACTGCATCCGCGAGCAGCTTTGCATGCGTGTTGTTGTAGACCTGGGAACATCCGCAGAGCTCCTTGCAGCAGCGCCCATCGCGGTAACAGCTCAGCGTACAATCTGCGTCACTTTGACATGCGCGTGCGGCGGCACTCGTCGCGCCGATCGGAGCAAACGTGTGCGGGAGTTTGGGGCTCTCGTCCTCGTTCGGCTCCGACGTTCCGGCTTGTTTGGAGGGCTTTGCCGGCTGGGGGGCGCCCCGATGGGGGGCGGCGGCCGGTTCATTCGCTTCGACAGGATCCGGCGATTTACTCGGCTTGTCGTTCGTCGTCTTGGGCCGCGGGCTCGAGCCCTTGTCCATGGATGACCCAGAGGAGATCGGCTTGGGCGGAGGCTCAGGCTGAGCCCCGCCCGAGCAGCCTGGATCGCCCAGTAGTAAGAGAACCGTTGCGCCGAGCGCACTCCACAGAGGGCTCAATAGACCAGCACCGGGCCGCCAGCGGGACCGACGGAGAACCACCCTGGACGGGGTTCGGGTACGTAAAGCATGTATCCGTTCCCGTGCGACATGACGACGCGGTGCGTCTCGACCGTATCGATGACGTTCCCCGCCGAGTCGTAGACGAATCCGATTTCGCCCCGTGGCCGGGGCTTACTCGAGCGCTCGACGGGCGTCATCCAGTGAATGTCGGACTCAGTCACCATCATTCGATACCAAGTGGATGACTCGCCCAACAGCACCAGACTCTGCACCTGAGCGGACACTCCGTTCACCGCCGCAATCCGATCGCTGTAGGCGTTGAACGAATAGTCGCTCACCCAGTTGTCGTTGCAGTAGCCCATGAAGTCTGCAAACTGCCCCGGGTCCTTGAGTCGCCCCTCGTCCGGATCGTACCCCCAAACCCCGATGCTACCACCAGCGTACGGGTAGTTGTTGTCGCCCTGCACGTTGCAGGGCGCGTGATCTCGCCCGTGGTTGTGCCCGAGCTCGTGCGCAAAGGTCCCGGCTCCGGCCGTTCCGAAACCGACGCCGACGGCGGCTCGATGATCCGCAGCCCAGGGGCTCCCCACGTCCGGGACCCAGCCGACGCCCGTGGTGCAGCTGAAGCTGCAATAGGCATTGAAGCTCGAGGCGGGATCAATCAGCCCGTAGTAGTAGAGATCCGCCGGCGCCCCGTCCTGCTCTCTTTGGTAGGTGACCAAGTCGAGAGTCGAAGTCAGATCGATCTGCGTCCCCGACTGATTGCTGGTGATGGGCTCGCGAACCGACCATTCCACGCCAGTCGTCGGGTATTGGATCTCCACCTGCCGTGCGAAGGCGCTGATAGTGGCCTCGTCCACGCTTGGCGTGCGTCCGTCGTGGGTGATGGGAACGAACAGGATCTGGATCGTACCCGTCTCCCTCGCATTCAATTCACCGTTCTCTCCCGGCGTGATTGGAACCCGAACGGTACGGACTTCACCCTCGGGAAGCGCCGCGCATTCGACGAGTTCAACCCAGTACTTGGTCGACTCTCCGATCGCCTCACCGGGGATTTCGATGTTGAAGGTCGAGTCGAGATTCGACTGGCTAGATGCTCCGGAAACGTTGCGCTTCTGGTGGAAGACCTGGATCTCCTGGCCCTCGTTCTCGACGAAGACGCGTGCCGACAGCTCGTGCGCCAAAAAGCCCTCCGTCGGAGTGACGAACACGCGTGCCATCGCATCACGGCCTCGAATCACGTCGACGGTGCGCTCCTCCCAGGGCACGAGCTGTCCCTCCGCGAAAAGATCGAGCTCGACCGCCTGATAAAGGGACACTCGGGAGATGGCTATTTCACGCGCGTCGCCGCCACATTCGTCGCCCTCGTACTTACAGATCCCGTCGAAGCACTGCTCGTAGGTTTCGCACGCAATCCCACAGCCACCACAGTTGTTGGCATCGGTCAGCGGGTTCGTGCACATGCCGTCGCAGAGTTCGTTCCCCGCCTGACATTCACAAACGCTACCCTGGCAGGTCGTGCCCCCTTCGCAAATGACCCCACAGGCGCCGCAGTTCGCGTCGTCCAGTCGGGTGTCGGCGCACGAGGTGCCGCACAGCGTGCGCCCCTGAGTACAAGCGCACAGGCCGCTCGTGCACTCTTGCCCCTCGAGACACTCGATCCCACATCCGCCACAGTGAAACTCGTTCGAGAGGGGATCCACACAAGCGCCGTTGCAATACTCCTGGCCCGGCGTGCACGAGCAGGCCCCGCCGTCACAGACCGGTGTAGCCCCAGCACATTGGCCTTCGACGCACGCCTGTCCAGCGGCGCAGACGATTCCACAGCCACCGCAGTTCTGTGCGTTCGACCGAATGTCGACGCATCCCGCTCCGCAGGCCGCCCGACCGGGAGGGCATGCCTCGACGCAAACTCCGGCCTGGCACTCTTGACCCGCCGCGCAGGCGATACCGCAGCCCCCACAGTTGTCATTGTTCGTGGCCAGGTGCACGCACTGCTGCACGGAGAGCGAGTCCAGGCAGACGGTCCCCGAACAGGTCGCGCTGCACGCCCCCGAATCGCAGAACTGGCCCGGCGCGCACGCGAGACCGCACGCCCCGCAGTTGGTGGTGTCGCTCACCGTGAGCTCACAAATTCCGGCGCAGTCGCTCTCTCCCTTGGGACAATAGCCAAGGCACACGCCCGCTTCACAGTACTGTCCCTGAGCGCAGGCGGTGCCACACGCTCCGCAGTTGGCGGAGTCGGAGAGCGTCGAGACGCAGGCGCCCAAGCAGTCGACCGTCCCGCCGGTACATCCGGGAGGCTGGTACGTCATCTCGCTCGGACCGCCGTCGCCTCCTCCCCCCTTGTCGTCCTTGGGACCAAAGAGCGAACAGCTCGACAAGAGTAGAGCTAGTGACACCGCGAAAAACGGCGCGACAACCTTGGCCATGCGAACGCTCACATTCCAAAACGTAGACCTATGCTGAAGGTGACGAATGTTCATCTTGGGGGGTGACTCCTGACAGCGGAAACGGCGCCGCAACGTGACCGCTACACGAGATCTTCTCATCGATGGGTGAGTATTGAAAGGCATCTCGTCCCAAACACTCTCGGAGTGAATGTTTGAATGAAGGGCGGATCAAACTGAACGACGAAGACACGACACGGCGCAATCTTGGCGACCACACCGGAATAGTCCGTTCTCTCGGTACGACACACCCCAAGGGAGGCCTGTCACCTTTTCCTCACAGTCGCGTCTCCTCGCAACAATCACCTTGCAGAGCGTTTCGTCGTTCTGCTTCAGTCTTCTCATGATTGGACGTGGACTCGAAACCGCACTGCTTTTTGGCTGTCTCTTTTCGACCTCGACTGCATGGGCACATTTGACCCTCACGAGTCCACCCGCACGTCACCCCGACAGCGATCTGAAGTACGGACCGTGCGGAGTTGGCGATGCTGACAGCCGCACGACGGATCCCTCGAAGATCACGACGTACATGGCGGGGGAGACGATCACCGTCGAGTGGACCGAAGTCATCGACCATGACCCTTCCCACTATCGCATTGCCTTCAGCTCCGAAGGAGACGACTTCGTCGATCCCACGGGTTTCGACGACCAGGAGACGGTGTTTCCGGAACTCCTCGACGGCATTCCCGATGCGGACGGGGGCAACGGTCATCAATACTCGGTAGAGGTCACGCTGCCGAACGAACCGTGCGACCTTTGCTCGCTTCAGGTCATTCAGGTCATGCACGACAAGCCACCGTGGGGTCCCGACGGCGGCGACGACATCTACTACCAGTGCGCCGACATCGTCATCTTGGCCGATCCCAACGATCCCGATCCTGTGGATCCCGATCCAACGGACCCGCCGCCGACTGGAGTTGGTGGGACTCCGTCCGGCGGCAGCGGCGGTGGCGCCGCAACCGGTGGCGGTACGGGTATCGGCGGAACCGCGCCGGAATTCGGAACCGGCGGGACCGACTTCGGTACGGGTGGAACCATCACCGATCCGTCGGCGGCGGGGGGATCGGCCCAGCCCCAGGGCGAACCCGCATCCACCGACGAGGACTCCGAAACGCAGCCAGCCTGCGCGATGTCCCCGGGCTCCCGCAACGAGGCGCCGTGGGTGTTTCTCCTAGCAGCCGGAGCGGCTTGGTTCACTCGCGGGCGAAAGCGCGGATCGAGCGGACTCCGCCTCTGAGCGGATGCCCCCGCGGCTAAATGAAGAGGCCGGGCGCGACTGCTTCATTCAGGACAGGGCGCGCCGCACACGATCGTCTCGCCGTCCGGGCAGACGGTTGCGTCCCCAGCCGCGCACTGGGTGAACCGACACCCTTGGCTGCCGGGAGTCCCACCGGGGCACGTGGCGGAACACGACGAGCCAGCATCGCACAAGAAGGAACAGTTCGCGTCGGTGCACTCGAAATAGCAGGTCGAGTCGGGTCCACACGAGCAGCTCCCATTCGCACACTGTCCGTCGCAGCGCTCGTTGTCGCCTTCGCATACGACGTGACAGGGACCGCTCTTGCAGGAGAAACTGCACTCCGAGCCGCGCTCGCACGTACAGTCCCCGTTGCCGCACTCGCCGCTACAGGTCGAGTCTTCGCAATCTACGTGGCACGGCTCGGTCTTACACGAAAAGTCGCAATCCGAGCCTGGTCCACACGAGCAATCGCCGTTGGCACATTCGCCCACACATTCGTCGTTTTCCCCCTCACAGTCGACATGACAAGGAGGGGAATCACACTCGAACTCGCATCTCTGGCCCTTCTCACAGATGCAATCGCCGTCGTCGCAGAAGCCGTCCCCCTTGCATGCCGAGAGGACGGAGAAGAAGACGAAACCGAGGGCCAGGCGGAGATCCATGCCGAGGAGCTAGCACGCATGAGGCCGCCGCAACCAGGGCGAAATAAAGTGCGCGACCGACGGTCGGACCGCTCAGCGCTTCATCTCGTAGAGATGCACATCGCGCTGCGGGAAGGGTATCGAAATGCCCGCCGCGTCCAAGGCCTTCTTCGCGCCTTCCGTGGCCGCAAAGTGAACGTCCCAGTAGTCAGCTGGCTTGGCATAGGGACGGACGACGAGGTTCACGGAGCTGTCCCCGAGTTCGCTTACCGCGATCACGGGCGCAGGCTCCGAAAGCACGCCCGGTATCGCTCGGATCATTTCCCCGAGTACGCTCTTTGCCTTGTCGATGTCCGCCTCGTATCCGATGCCAACAACCATATCGACGCGCACGTGCTCTTCTGACGTGTAATTGCGAATATTTCCGTTCGAAAGGGCTCCATTCGGAATGATGATTCGGCGGTTCTGTCCGTTGATGAGCGTCGTGGTGAAGATCTGAATCTCGCGCACGGTGCCGATTTCTCCCTGAGCTTCGATGACATCACCAACCCGATAGGGTCGGAAAATCAAGATGAGGACCCCGCCCGCAAAGTTGGCGAGGCTACCTTGCAGAGCCAAACCGATTGCCAAACCGGCGGCACCGAGGATGGCGACGAAGGACGTCGTCTTCAAACCCAGAGCCGAAGCCGCCGAAACGAAAACGAGCGCCTTGAACCCCCAGCTGAGCAAGCTCGAAAGAAATGGAATGAGCGTTGCGTCCACCCCACGCCTTTCCATCGTCTTCCGAGCGAGCCTCGTGAGAACGCCGGAAAGCCAAAGACCGACGATGAGTGTGACCAGTGCCGCGAGCAGCTTGGGCGCAAACTCCACGAGGTGGGCCACGATGAGGTTCTGGTACCTGGCAATCTCTTCTGCACTCATGTTGTTCTCCTACGGCCGTGATACGTCGATGCCGACCAAACAACAAGCCATCCGAAGCAAACCCTATGCGCCCCGGAGGATGAGACTGTTACGTTGGGATTTCGACTCGACTCTTGGCTAGGACGCGAGGAGTTCCTGCAGCATGCCGGCGAGCGAGCGCACTGTCACGGGCTTCTGGACGACGCCCTCCACGAGTTGGGCTTCCGAATCGCTGATGAACTCTCCCGTGAAGAAGAGGACTTTGGCGCTGGGCAGTCGATGTCTCAAGAGAGGGAGGAGATGGGTGCCGTCCTCATCTCCCAAAGAGCGATCGAGGAGCACGACGGCGAAACGATTGTCCTCTTCGAGAAGCGACTCCAGATCGCGTCTCCCTTCGGCCTCGATGACATCGAACCCGAAGCGAGGAAGGCCCGAGCGGATGACCCTTCGAATCGCCGGTTCGTCGTCAACGATCAGGAGACGCACCCCGTCCGGCTTTCGTCCCTGCCCGTGGGAGCCCTTCTTCGCCGGGCTCTCAGTGGACGCGCGATCGTTCGCCTCGAGATGTTGCGGCAGGAGGATCAAGAACTCCGCTCCGCCCCAACTCGAAGGCCTATAGGCCATTTGGCCGCTGTGTTGCTGCACGAGCGCCATGGAAGACGCAAGACCGAGCCCCGTCCCGGACCCCCTCTTCGAAGTAACGAATGGCTCGAAGAGTTTGGCGCCAACCTCAGCAGGGACACCTGGCCCATTGTCGGACACGGTGATCTCGACCCAGTCCTCGCCGAAAAACGTCACGTCACGAGCAACGACGCGCACCCGGGGATCCTTCGTGTCCGAGGCCAGCAAAGCGTCCCGCGCGTTGAAAAGGACGTTCCCCAAGATTTGCTCGATAGCCCCCGGGATGACTTCCAAGAACGAACTCGTTGTTACTTCGGCCTGGACCGAGATGTGACGGGGGAACGATCGTTTGCAAAGCCGCACCGTTTCTTCGACCACGTCTCGAGCGGGGTGTACCGACTTGTCGCGGTTGTTCTGTCGTCCTGAAAACGTCATCAGCTGCGCCACGATGTCCGAGGCTCGCCGGGTTGCTTTGATGGCGTCGTCGACGTCTTCGAGGATTTCGCCGGACGCGGTTTCCCTGATGAATTCCAAGCAAGGCGCGATTACCATCAACATGTTGTTGAAGTTGTGGGCTACGCCACCCGTCAATTGGGCGAGGGACTCCATGCGGTGAGCATTCTTGAGTTCGTCTTCGACGCGCTGCTGCTCCGTGACGTCCATCAGCCCACCGACGATCCATTCCGGACGCCCTTCACCGTCGGCGATCACCGTTCCAGCGACCATCACCCAGCGCACCTGCCCGTCGGGCCGAACGATGCGGGACACTTCCGTCGCGAAGGGTCCGGGCGCTCGGGCGCGCGCCGCCCGCTCGCGTTGAAACTCGCGATCGTCCGGATGCGTGAGCACCTCCACCCACTCGCCGAGCGTGAGCGGCGTTTCATGCCCAGTCATCTCGTGCATTCGCTCGTTCCAAATCACCCGATTCGTGGGCAGGTGCCAGCTCCAGAGTCCGACGCCCGACGCTTCGAGCGCGATTTCGAGACGACGGCGCTCTGCGGTCAGAGCACGCTCGGTGACCTGGGCGTCAGTGGTGTCCGAAATGGCAAGGCAAAGTTCGGCGTTTTCGGGTTCGAGAGGTGAAACCGCACAAGAAAAATCACGTCCCTGGTCGCGATAGGTGAAGTGGCGGGAAACGCCATCCTGGCGGACGAGATGGATGACTCGTCTCGCGGTTTCGTGGAAGTCCGCGGGGAGCCCATCGAAGAAGTGTTCCCCCACCCGGAAACGACAGCTCTCTCGCGAGACTTCCACGACGGAATCTTCCGCTGAGAGCTCGACGATATCCTCGGGCAATGCGCGGAGTAGCCGTCGCAGTCGGACAGCGTCATCGCTCACCGTCGCACCGCCTGAAAGTCACACTCGCGGAGAACCACATTTCCCCAATCCTACACACCCCGATACCCGAACAGTGTCGATCGTGAGCCTCCGCTGGGCAACCGAACGGTGCTAGCCAAGAAAAGTGAGCCCCTTCTCGGGATCGGGGCCGGAAGAGGACGGGGCTCTTGAGTATGTAGTCAGGGAAACGAGGGACACGGGCACGCGGCGGACGTCGCAAAATCGCCGAGACCGTCCGGGGCGTCAGGAGTCCGGGGTGAGCAATGGGCATACATCTCCCGGCACTCAGATCTATCGAAATTTGTTTGGCTTTCGGCGGCACACTGCTGGTACCATCAATCGGAGTGGGGTCCGGGAAGTCGCTTCTCCAGCTTTCGATGCTGATCGCCATGAGCGCTGCCACCTGCAGCGCCGGCGCTCAAACGGCCGTCAGTGTCGCGACCTCGAACGAAGCCGACACCGACGCCGTGAACGTGGGTGACACGACAGACGCGCTCCCTGGTGTTCACCGCATCGGCGTTTCTGGTTCAAAGGGCCCACGTGCGTCCACGTCCTTGAATTTTCTCTATGGGTTCACCGAGGCCCAAAACGAATCGTCCGATTCTCATCAGCGCCTCGGTGCGTCGTGGGCAATCGCGATCGCGCCTTGGTCATTCGCTGCGCTCGGTCTGCGCACGGACTCCCGCCACGACATTCACGGCTCGGACGACGATGGAAGCGACAGTGGTTCCGTTCTCGATCTCACGCCGCACCTCCGACTCGGAACGGTGGTTGGCCCCGGCGTTCACCTCGGCGTCGAGGGCCGAGCAAAGTTAGCCGGAGCCACGGTCGGTGAAAGCGGTGGGCCCGATCCCGAGATAGACGCCCGCGCGCTCCTCGCGTACTCGGGCGCTCAGAGCTGGGTATTTGCCGCACACGGCGGCTACAAGGTCGGGCATGGGGGCTCCATCGTCGAGGAATCCGCCAACATGCGTGACGGCGATCGCGTGGCACTCGGCATCAGTGAATTCGACGCCATCCTGATGGGGCTCGGTGTCATCAAGACCATCAAGCAAACCGAACTCTTGGGTGAGGTCACGAGCGAGATGCTCTTGGGTTCGGGGGCGCCGGGTTTCGTCGAGTCTCCGCTTCGAGCGGCGCTGGGAGTGCGGCATCCGCTGGCCCATCACTTGTGGCTGAACGGCACACTCGAGGGCAGCATCGGCGGGCGGCCCCCTTCCCTCCCAGGCGATCCGCTGGCCCCGATCGAACCTCGCATCCAAGCTGTGGCGGGTGTGACGTGGCGTTTCCTCGCTCCGAAGGAAAGGACGCCCGCACAAATCGTGGTCGCGCCCGCGCGGGACAAAGCCGACCAACCCGAAGAGAAGAAGGATGCACCCGTCGAAGTCGGCCCGCCGCCTGTCCTCACGACTTCTGTCCAGGTGACGGTCGTCGACGAGAAGGACCACCCCATCAGCGATGCAAGCGTCATGATCGAGATCCCGGCATCCGACGGCATCGAGGCTCGAACGGAGTCGATCCCCCTCGATGATCGAAACGTTTACGTAATCTCCGATGTGCCTCTGGGAGAGGTGGAAATCACCGTCAAGGCGGATCTCCTGAAGACCCAGACGCAAACCATCGAACTCGGGGAGGGCGAGACTACGGAGGTCGAGTTCAAGCTCGAAAAGGCCGACAATGTAGGAAGCCAGCTGCGAGGGTTGGTGCGCTCGTACTCGGGTGAAGGCATCGCGGCTTCAGTAAGAGTCGAGCCGGGCGACAAGAGCACAATGTGCGATGACAGCGGTTCTTTTGAACTCGACCTTCCCCCTGGAGTCTACAAAGTTATCATCGAGGCCGAAGGATATCGCTCCCAGCGCCGCACTTTACGCGTGCGACAAGAGGGAGTCACCGTCTTGAATGCCGACCTCCAACAAGCCACGGATTGACGCAAAGGCCAGCCTCGTCTGGGCTGCACTCGTGGCTCTTCTCATGGTCCTCAGCGGCTGTGAGGGCTGTAGTGTCGACACCCCGATGGCAAAGCTGACGTCCCGCCAGGGGACGGTCGATCGGGATACCAAAGAGAAGCTAGAGGCTTGGCTTACTGCGGAGGTGGGTGCGACCTTCGAAGTCGGAGACGGGCTGCGAACCGGGAAGGGGTCTCTTGCCCAGGTGACTCTAGATGACGGCAGTGTACTCGCGCTCGAAGAAGAGACCCTGATCCGCTTTTTGGACCGTCCTCCCGGGTCGAGCGAGCAGGCCCTGGACCTTCAACTGGGCAGCGCATCGCTCGAGGCTTCCGACAAGGGTTCCGTACTCAAGACGTTGTTCGGGCAAGCGACCCTCGAAGCCGGAACAAAGGTGAAGCTGGCGCGTTCCGACGGGGGCATGCGGTTCGACATCAGAGTCGGTTCCGCGACCCTGGAAGGGGCCGACGGGAAGAAGCTGGAACTCGAAGCGGGACAAACCATCGAAATCACCCTGGGCGGGGCGGTGATGGAGGTGGTGGATAAGAACTCCGAGGACGCCCCTCCCGAAGAGGAGCTCGAAGTCGACGAGCCAACGGGCCCTCTGCTCGCGACCGTGGTCGGCAGCGCGGTGCGCATCAAGGCGCCGGGCGACGGCGAGTTCAAGAGCCTCACGGCGGGACAGTCCACTCTCCAGGCGGGTAGCACTCTCGAGGTGGGAGCTCGAAGCAGCGTGACCGTGAGCCAGGGCGATGATGAAGCCCTATTGGCTGCTGGAGGGACCTACGTCGTCGGCGCGGGAGATCAGCTCGTTGCCGCGCAGAGCGGCTCTGTCGAGGTCAGTTCCGAGGGCAAGGTCGAAATCAAAGTGCCGGGTGGTGTGATCATCACGAGCGGGGGCTCGTCGACCATCAAGGCGCTCGGGAAAGAGGGCACCCAGGTCACAGCGAAAGCGGGCACAGTGACTCTCAAGGGCAAGGGTGAAGAGACGCTGACGAGCGGTGAAGAAGGGGTCATCAGCCTCGAAGGGGACATTACCGTGGAGGGGCGCGGGTTGTCCTATGCTGACGTGGAAACCGCTGTCGGGGAAAACCTCGTCATTCATGATCCGAAGCCGCCGACTGCGGTTCGTTTCTCCTTCGGGGAGACCTGCGAGGACGGAACCATCCGACTCAAAGGGACGAAGACGTCCGTTCCCCAGGGTAACTATGCACGCGGCACGGGGTCGGTCGCCCTTCTGCTTGGTCCGGGGAAAACCGACTACACTCTGCATTGCGTCGACGAGAGCGGGAAAGAGAGTCCGACCAAGGTCTCAGGCAAAGTCACCGTCCTTCAGGACGCCGGCTCTCGCCCGGTTCCCAAGCAAGCGCCTTCTACGTTCGTCGAAGTGAACGGACGAGGTTACACCGTCCTCTACCAAAATCTTCTCCCTCAGGTGACTTTCAAGTGGTCGAAGGCGCCTGCTGACGCGGCATCCTTCAAGCTTCACGTACGCGGACCAGGGGGCGCCCGCACGTATTCCGCCAAGAAGGCCGCCTACAGTTTCAGTTCCGGTTCTCTCGGTGAGGGGACCCACACCGTGTACTTCGAAGGAGGAGGCATGGTCTCGCGCCAGACCCCGGTGACCATCTTGTTCGACAACGCGACACCGACGGCGAGTCTCTCGACTCCCGCTATCTCCGGGGCAGAGCCGGGTAGCGAGGTCACCCTGGCGGGCATGGCTTTGCCTGGTTGGGACGTGCAGGTTGACGGACGGACGATTGGCCAGGATGCTGGAAGCCGATTTTCGGTGAAAACCAAGGTTCCCTCAAACGGCCGACCGGTGAGCGTTCGACTCACCCACCCGACGCGCGGTACTCACGTCTACCTGCGTCGAACGTCGAGTGACTGATGACTGATAGCCTGCGCGTCTTGGAGGGGAGCCTCGTCCTGGGTCGATACCGGGTGGTGAAGCCCTTGGCTCGCGGCGGCATGGGGATGGTGTACCTCGGGCGCGTAGAGGGTGCCGCTGGGTTCGCGAAACCGGTCGTCATCAAGCGCGTGCTGTCTCAGATGGACGAAGGAGAGGCTGCTCGGGCTCAGTTCATCCGCGAGGCGCGGATTTTATCCAGTTTGCAGCACCCGAATATCGTCGGGGTGATCGATTTTGCCCAGGAGGGCGACTCGTACTTGATGATCCTCGAGTACGTACACGGGTTTCACCTGGGCCATTGGCTCAAGTACGTGAAGAGCGCCCGCGGCCACATGCGATGGGAGCTGGCCGTTTACGTCATCATCAAGGTCCTCGCCGCGCTGCACTACGCACACACGAATCGCGGCCCCGACGGCAAACCCCGGGAAATCATCCACCGGGACATCTCGCCGGGGAACGTGTTGATTGATCTCGAAGGGAACGTTCGACTGCTCGACTTCGGAATCGCTGTCGAAAAGGACGAGGTCAACGAGCACAAGACGCAGGACGGCGTCGTCAAGGGCAAGCTCCCTTACATCGCGCCCGAGATGTATCGCTCGGCGGACGCCAGCGTTTCCTCCGACGTATACGCGGCCGCCGTCGTCCTCTACCAGCTTCTTTCGGGCTCGAACCCGTTCTCGGACAAGGACATGAGCTCCATCGTCCGCAAGGTCCTCGAGCTCGACCCGGCGCCGCTGTCGTCGCTTCGCGACGATATCCCGCCGATGCTCGACGAAGTCGTAGCGCGCGGTTTGGCCAAGAGCCCGGAGAATCGCTACGCAAACGCTCAAGAGTTCTCCCACGCCCTGCACGCACTCTTGGAGCGTTCCGAGGGAGAAATCGCCATGGAGTTCCGCGACGCCATCCAAGAGGACTTCACGGGAGACATGGCCCGTCTCCTCAAGCTCGAGGAGCTCAGCACGCTCGACGCGGCCTGGCGATCGGCGATCGGTGAGGACGACGACTCTCGAGGACTGCTACGCTCGAGTCTCCCTCCGCCGGATGGCGACGCCACCGCCATCGTGAGAACGCCTCACGAGCCATCGTCTCTGACGAGCGATACGATCATCGACAGCCACACAGGGCCCCAAACGGGAGCCGTCGCGACGGGTCAAAGTCACAAAACGATGATTGCCGGCATGCTCGGGGCCGCCGTCCTCGCCGCCGGAATCGCCGTCGCGGCCGTGACCCTCACCAAACAGCCCCCAGAAGCCCCGAAGGAGCCGCGCTTCCTCCTCGTGGAACGCCCCGGCCAAACGCCGAGACCCGCTTCGAGTGACGGCGCGGCAACGCAAGAGGCGGCGGCCAAGCCGGCGACTCCCGCGACGGATCCCACTTTATCAACGCCCCCGGACGCTCAAACCGAGAAGGAAACGACGAAGGCGCCGCCCCCCGGTCCCAGCGCGGGAGCAGTCAAACCCGCCGCAGGCGGCGTCGCAGCCCTCAATCGAGCTTTTGCCAAGCGATCTGGTGCGCTGCAGAGCTGCTTCGCAAACAATGCCGACGGTCTAGAAGGCTCGCCACAGGTCACGATCCGCTTTCAGGTAGGGACTTCGGGACATGTCGAGAGCGCCTCGCTCCAACCCTCGGCCCTCGCTTCTACTGCGCTCGGGTCGTGTGTGCTCTCCGTCGCTCGCTCGACGCAGTTCCCCCCCCAAGAAGAAACGGTTGCCTTCTCGATTCCGTTTCAGGCCTCCCTTTCGAAGTAAGCGGCGTCAGACTGCCATTTTCGAAACCGCCGCCCTCACCCGGCTACGGAATGAGGGGGACTTTGGGAGCTGTTGCGGCGGTACCTGAGCAGGGAATACAGGTCGTCCGGCGACATCAGGACCACGACGAGCGATCCGAAGCTCAGCTTGTCACCTCGACGAATCTCGATGGGGCTGCCCTTTCGTAGGGCCTGCCCGTTGACCCCAGTACCATTGGATGATCCGTGATCCTCGAGAGCGTACGGCTCACCGCCGCGCAAATGGAAACGGGCATGAAGCTTGGACACGAAGTTGAATCGCATCACGATGTCACAGTTTGTCGCACGCCCAACAGAGAGGTGATCCGGGAATGGGTTTCCCCGTCGCTTGACGAGAGGCGCAATCCACCATTCCCAAGGAGCGATGCCGTCGCCGTCGGGCTCGACGGTCACGGTTCGGTATTCGATTTCAGCGGCATCGCCGTCCACCTCTTGCTGAAAGATGGTTCGGGGGCGACGAACGAGAAAATGATGCGGATGTCGCGCGCGGAACGTCGCGGCGTCTTCGGGTAAGTCGAGCAGAAGTGCTTCGATGGGCTCCACAGCATGAGAATCGTAACGCCGCGCCACCGCTGGTGAAACCGACAATGGCCCAAACTCAACCTTTTGTTCGGACGGTCCGGAGCGCTCGTGTGATGCGCGCGCCCACATCGACACCCTTGGCAGCGGGAGTTCTCCAGTCATTCTTGAATGGTGGCGCGCAATCGCTGGTTTTGGCTGCTCGGAGGGGTACTGTTGTTCCACGTCCCTGCTTGTCGCTTCTCATACGAAGTCACGGAGAGCGAATCGGCTACCCCAGCGGATGACGCTCCGCTCGGGGACGGCGATGGGAGCGCGTCCCTTGCCGGTTCCGGCCAAGGGGACGGGGACGGAGACGGAGACGTTTACCCTGGTGACGGTGATGGGGACGGAACCGCCGGGGACGGGGACGCTGCCGCGGGAGGAGGCGCCCCCGGGGATGGCGGAAGCTCGAGCGGGGGAGACGCCGGGACGGGCGGTGATGCCGCTACCGGGGGAGACGATGGGACGGGGGGTGATGCCGCTACCGGGGGAGACGTCGGAACTGGCGGAGATACCGGCACAGGTGGAGACGTCGGAACTGGCGGAACCATCGGCGACTATCACGTCACGAGCGACGCCGGAGATACAAGCCCAGGGAGCTTCCGAGCCGCCATCGATCTTGCCATCGCAGACGGCACGGCAAAGACGATCACATTCGACCCGGGCCTCACGATCCTCATGGACGAGAGGGTGCCAACGACGAGTTCGTCAATCCACATCATCGGAAGCAACACGCATCTTGATTTTTCCACCATCTCGGGCAACACCGACTGCTTCGTCGTAGCCGGAGGAACTCTCGTTCTGGACGGACTGGAGATCAGTGGCTGCCCCAGCAATCCGGTCTACTTCTCCAGCGGCTCGGGAAGTCGGATCACGAACTGTTACATCCACGACAATGGCGCCCCCATCGAGACGAGCTCGACGAGCACGGGCACCGTGATCGGCCCCGGCAACCTCATCGAGAATTCCGGTTCCCACGCGGTCTTATCGAACGCACCCGGAGACTTGGTCATCGACAACGAAATCTTCGATTCGGCAGGAAACGGGGTCTTTTTGAGCAGCACATCCGACAACAGCTCGGTCATCGGGAACCTGATCGTGCGCGCAAACGTCGGGGTTCAATTCGGATCCGGGACGACCGGCGCTCGCATCTTGTTCAACACGTTCGCCTCCGTGAGCGGCAACTGCATCACCGTAGGACAAGCTACAGCGCTCGACATTCGCAACAACGTGTTTTCGTACTGCAGCACCTACGGCATCAACGGAGCCCAAGCCAACCTGACCGAGCTATCTTACAATCTGTATTTTCAGAACGGTATCGGGAACTGCAATCAGTGCACTCCGGGCGTGGGCGCCAAGATCGACCAGGATCCTCTGTACACCGATTTTGCTGGCGACAATTTCGTCCCTCTGCTCGGCAGCCCCCTCATCGATGCCGGGTTCGACATCCCCGGGATCGACCGCAATGGTGGCGGCCCGGACAATGGCTACGGCGACGCCCCGGACATCGGGTACTACGAGACGAACTATTGATCCGCAGGTCAGTGTTCGAGGGCGGAGAGCACGGCGACCTGGATCTTCAGGCGACGGTCGTCACTGATTGGCCCGCCGTCGAGCTCAGCGATTGAGAATTGGTCCTGGACGCGGCTTCCCACGGTGCGGATCTTCGATCCGACGATTTGAACGCCCTCGGAATAAAGGGCCCTGGCAATGGCCCAGAGTAGACCAGAGCGATCCACCGTCTCGACCTCGAGAACCGAAAGAGCCCCGTCGCTTTGCTCGATGAATCGGACCGTGGTGTCTCGCTGACCAGGAGGGACTTCGCCGAAAACGACGGGGATGTCCGGGCGACGCCCGGCAAGCACCTCGGTGAGGATTTCCCGAAAGGCCTCGACGTCTTTCTCGGCGACGCGCTCGTGGGGATCGCGGAGCCAGAAGAAGTCGACGGCGATCTTCGGGCTCCCTTCCCTGCAGAAGGCTTCGGCCGCCTCGACTTCGAACCCGCACTCGGTCAGTGAGCGGCTGATGAGGGCCAGAAGGCCCGGCCGATCTTCCACCGCTACGCAAATGCCCGTGACGGCCGGCTCCGACCAAGGGAAAAGTCCCGCCGAAACCTCGCCTGGCGTTCGCCGGTAGAAGATGTGCGCGTGCGCCGCGATCTCGGCTGGGCCAAAACGCTCTTGGTAAGCAGCGGGCAAAGATTCGGCGAACGCCTGGGCGCTCTCGGCAGGTGATGTGGAGGGGGTGGACACAGATGATGGTGGCGGTGGGATGGGAAGCTCCGCAGCGGTAATACCCACTGGAACGGGGGCCGGTTTGACCGAGATCGCGCTGTAACGCAAGCCGCTGCTTTCTTTCACCCTCTTCGCCTAACAGGGACAATGTTTCTAAAAGCAGGCCAGAGGGTGTCGGGGCTCGCCCCCGTTTGGGTCCATGCGGACTTTCCGCCCGGATGTGGCACTCTCGCCGGGCACATCATGAAAAAAATGAACCCACATTTCATCGCCTGCGTATTTCTGTGTGTAGGCTGCAGCCGCAATGAAGCCGCCGGTCTCTCGGCGAGCAAAGAATCACAGCGCCCGGCTCCCGAAGCGGCTCGAACGAGTCCCGAACCCGGCGCCGAAAAAGCCAGCGCGCCCGCCCTCGAACCGCGCAGCGCGAAAGTCGGCGACCTCGCGCCACCTTTCGCGCTCCCAGATCTGGACGGCAGTTCAGTCTCGCTCGAGGAGCATCGCGGCAAGATCGTCGTGCTGGAATGGTTCAACCCGGAGTGTCCTTTCGTGCGAGCTGCCCACACGGAAGGCTCGCTCGTCGACACCGCCAAGAAGCTGCAAGAGCGCGGGGTGAGCTATCTTGCCATCAACTCCGGAGCCCCGACCAAGCAGGGGTATGGTAAGGAGGCGAACGAAGCAGGCAAGGAGCGCTTCGGCATGAACCATCCGGTACTGCTCGACGAGAAAGGGACCGTGGGAAGGGCGTATGGCGCCACCAATACGCCGCACATCTTCGTGATCGGCCGCGACGGGAAGCTCGCTTATTCGGGCGCGGTGGACAACTCACCAGACGGCGAGGGGAAGTCACCCGTGGGAGGCAAACTGGTGAACTACCTCACGCAAGCCGTCTCCGAACTCGAAGCCGGAGACCCGGTCTCGGTCAAACAAACCAAGGCGTATGGTTGCAGCGTGAAGTACGCCGACTGAACGCCCGCCCGGGCGGAAAAAGACGCCGAACCGATTCAGAACATCTACGGCTCCGTCACTTTCCGGACACATTCGACCGGCAGCATCGAGGGTGATGAAACCGATAAAGATCCATGTACCGGGAGGAATGTGTTTCCGTCCCCAGGGGCACACTCCCCTCCCCCAACGATGGCAACGAGCCCGCAGGTGGTGCAGCGCTCACCACCTGGAGGCGCCTGACGTGGCGTTTCTCAAGGAAATGCTACAGCAGGAGCTGAGCGCGAAGGTCTGATCTATGATCAGCGGGTGAGCTCTACCGCCCGCCCTTTTCAGCTCATCACTGTGGCGGCCCTCGTCTTTTCAGCGACGCGGGCCGCTTTCGTTTATCCACGCCTCCCGAATGTCGTGGCCTCGCATTTCGGCGCAGCCGGGGTGCCGGACGCCTTCTCGAGCAAAGAACAATTCTTCCTCATCTTCTTCGGCACCGTCGTCTTCACTGTCGGGAGCCTGCTCCTCAGTGTGCTCTTGATGCACCGCATCCCCCCGCGTTACCTCAATCTGCCGCACAAAGAATATTGGCTCGACGACAATCGCCTTCCCGAGGCCAGGAGACGAATGGCTGCGGCTATGTGGTCCTTCAGTGCCGCAACGATGGTGCTGTGCGCCTTCGTCCTCGAGCTGGTCATCGCGGCGAACCTGGAGCAACGGAATCTATCGGGCCCGGCCATCTGGATCGCCTTGGGGTGCTACACCGTCTTCACCCTCGTCTGGGTTGTGAAGCTGCTCGTGTCGTTTACGCCGAAAGACGGTTAGGAAAGACGCCCCGTCCACACCCAATCGCCGTGTAGCTTCTCGCACGTGGCGCCGGGGACACCCATCTCGGCGAGGAGGAGTTCGGGCTCCGGGTAGAAGTTCACGTGCTCGTCAAGCGTGTAGAAGTAGTAGCGCTGACAGGGGACGACGACCAACAGCACGTGTTTGGCAACTCGCTTGAGCTCGCTGACCGCGCGGGCCGGATCGACGATGTGCTCGAGTGTGTGGCTGCAGGTCACGACGTCGAAGCTCTTGTCGGGAAATGGCAGGTTTTCCGCGCTCCCCTGCACGAGCGATACGCCGTCCACTTTCAGCTTGTCGACGACGTCACACCCGACCAGATCGATCTCGGGACGCTCAGCGCGCACTTTGCCCAAGAAATAGCCACGGCCACAGCCCACATCGAGGAGATTCTTCGTCCCAGGCGGGATGTGCGCGAGGAGCGCTCGAATGGAGGGCTCGTTCAAGTCGGTCTTTCGGTTTCTCGAAATCGTATCCAGCCCTTCGTAGAACTTCCTGTACTCCTCGTCCGTGAACGAATACACGAGGCGCTTGAAGTTCATGGCCTGTTTCACGTTCTTGCCCCGGTAAGCCAAAAAATAGAACGGATACATGAACCATGCCGTGTCCCTGATGATGGGGGGAACACACTCGTCCATGAAGAAGCGGATGAAGTTGGCGAGGCTACGATTCACGGGTCACTGCTGGGGGTTATCGCGTGCTGGGCAATGTCGAACAAGGTCGCGGCGAAAAGCGCGTTCCGGCGGCCTTCAATCCGCTCGATCGAGCACGAGCAGTGTCTCGATGTGGTCCGTAAACGGAAAGTAGGCCCAGCCCGACACGTGGCGCAGAACGAATCCGTCCGCGCGGGCGAGCTGTTTCGATTCGCGGAGCAAAGCGTCGATCCCACAGCTCAAATACACGAGGCGGCGCGGCGGCTCTTCGCAGAGTCGTGCCAGGAGCTCCGGATCGAGCCCTTTGCGCGGTGGATCCACGACGACCGTATCTTCATGCCCGAAGAGCCGTGCGTGGTGGCCGGCTGGTCCCTCGTGGAGGGGCAGAGATCGGCCTCGGCAGAGCTCCGTCCAGCCCTTCCGCAGGCCCGCGATGGACCCCTCCCCGATCTCGTTGAACGTCAGCTCGTGCCCAGCAGCGGCGAGCCCGAGCCCGAGCGCTCCGACCCCAGCATAGTATTCGACGATCCGGGTGGGCTCAGGAATCAGCCCCAAGATGCACGAGAGAACCCGGGCGTGGAGCACCGGGTTGGCTTGCCCGAACGCACCGGGCGGATAGTACACCCGAGCGCCACCGCACACCTCGACGAGCTCACTTTCTCCAGCGACATGCTCGAAAAAGGTAGCAAAAAGCGAATTGTCGCGGCGCGGCAAGGCCCCCAGGAACAGCCCCTGGACGCTTTCTTCGCCCCGGAGCTGCGCACAAACGCTCCTGATCTCTTCCGACGGCCGTTCGGTCGGCAGCTCTCGATTGAGAAGCAGAACCAACTGCACCCGCTCTGTCGACGGCTCGACCGCAAGTTGCACGGCACGGAGCTCACCCTGATGCAGCCTTTCATCGTAGGCCGTGACCTTCGCTCGGTTCAAGAGCACCAAGAGCCGTCCGAGCAGACTCCGGATCGAGGGGTGGTGCACTCCGCAGTTCGGGATGGAGACGAGGTTGTGACTTCCCCTCTCGAAGATCCCAATGCCGAGGTGCCCGGTGCGTCCCCTGACGGACAGACGCGCGCGATGACGCGAGCCCAAGCCTTCGAACTTTACGAGTTCGGGGCGCAGCGTCGAGCCGAAGATTTCGGCAATCCGTTCGAGCTGAAGCAATCGCTCGGGGGGCAGTTCCGGCACCCCGTAGCGCGGGCATCCGGGACACGCGGGCTGGTACTCGCACGACATCCGTCATCAGCTTACGACAAGCGCGTGTCTTCCGGATACCCCGCACGCCTGGCGTAGAGATTGAGGCGCAGATCGGTCCACCGGCTTTCGGCGACCGCGCCAGTCACCGCCAACCATCGCGTCGAAACCAGACGAAAATAGAGAGGCGCGCGGAGCCCCGCCCAAGTGACCGATTGGAGGGAACGCCGCGCGCCAAGAGCCAAAGAGAGCTCTAGAGGTCGAAGCACAGTGGATCGTAGGCTAGACAGCCTTCGGTGGGAGCTTCGTCCGTCGCCACCCGAACCGAGGAGTCGGAAGTTCCGGCGTTCTTTGGGGACGAGCCGGTCGAACTCTTGGGCGCGGGACTCTTCACGGGCTCGATTGCTCGGGCCATCTTCGAAGGGCGCTCGACCGGACGTCGGCGATCGATTTCCTCGAGCTCCTTGTTTGTCGCATCGAGGTCCGCACGGGCCTCGGCGAGTTCATCATCGAGCCACGCGCGCTCCTCTTCAGTGAGGTTCACTCGCCGCTGTATCTCCGACTCGAGTTCGGCGACCCGCTTCTGGGCAGATGCCTGCTCGGACTCCGCAGCTTGCCAGAGCTCAGCGACTTCGGCCGCGCTCTGCGTCTTGGCTCGGTCGAGCGCCGAGGTCCACACCACTCCGACGAGGGCGGCCGCCAGGGCTAGTCCCTGGGCGATTCGCGCGTACTTCTTCTTCTTGCGCTGTACGTTGGCCTCGGTCACCTCCCGCTCCCAAGCGTTCTCGTGAGCGACGATTCGGAGCTCGGAGTCGAACAGAGCGCGCCGATCCGAGAGTTCGTCCTGGGCCTGCTCCGCGGCACGCTCCTTGGCTTCTTGCAGGCGACGTTCGAAGGCTTCGGACCGCTTCTGCTCCATTTGCTGCTTTTCCCATTTTCGAGCCAAGTCTCGTTGCTCCGCGCGACGGCGTGCCTTGTGCTCGAGCTCCTCGAGCTTCTGGCGCTCGCTCTCACGCACCCGCTCTTCCTGGTAGGCGAGGAGGTCGGAGAGGCCCTCGTTGAACGAATTTCGGTCGAGCTCTTTCCAACTGACGGGCGCGTACTCCATGCTATCGGGGGCGCCCGGTTCGGAGTTGGCGCGAGCCAGACGCTCGAGCACCTCCATGCGAACTGAAACGGTTGGTCTGCGACAGGTCATCTGTTTGAAATCCTTTCTGCTGTTCGAAAGGTTCAACGGAGCGACCGGGAGTTTCCGTCGCCGTCATCGCGATTTTTCTCGCAAATGTTTGATTTCATTGCATTTAAAAGAACCAAAACCAGGGCTACCGGTGACGCTTGTCGGCCGACGCCACCCGAGGACAACACTCCCCAAGGGTGACGGCAGGCGCCGAACGAACTCATCGAAGTGCCGCAGAGAGGCGCGAGTGGGCCCTTCCACGACATGTCGTCACTAATGTTCCGGGTCCGCGGTCCGTTGTACAGGTCGGTGCACCGACGGCGGGCGCCCACGATTTCCGCTCCTGAGGAGCTCACCTTTGCCTCCACGAACCAGCCGACCTCCGATGAACCGACATCCCTTTGCGCCCTTCGCTTGGCTCTTATTGGCAGCGAGCACCTCAGCCTCAATCGGAGGATGCCTGTACAATCCCGACGACCGCTGCGGGGAGCACCAACGGCTTTCCAAGTCCGGAGACGCTTGTGAGTGCGTCGAGGGAGCGGCCCTGATCGATCGGACCTGCGTTCTCTGCGGCGAAAACGAAGTGCCCGGAGAAGGAAGCTGCGATTGCGAGGACGGGTACGACCGAAACGGAGCTGGTGATTGCGTACGCGGATTCGACGGTTTCGGCACCTCTTGCAGCGACGATGGGGATTGCCCGGAAAATGGAGCGTCCCGCTGCGTGACCACGGATGAGGGTTCGTTCTGCACGCTGGACTGCGAGGCTGCGCTGGATTGCCCGAGCCCCGCCGGCTGTCAGCTCGACGAAACCGAGCCCTATTGTGTTCCGGCTCCGACTGGACTCGATGAGGCCTGCTCGTCCTCGGACGA
Source organism: uncultured Polyangiaceae bacterium (assembly GCA_965652275.1). Lineage (GTDB taxonomy): Bacteria > Myxococcota_A > Polyangia > Polyangiales > Polyangiaceae > NIC37A-2. The sequence continues at coordinate 213,876 of CBFGUR010000006.1, forward strand.
ATGCGAATCCTTCGAGGCAAACTACTGCGAAACGATGCTGGAGAACAAATGCAAGGTGGAGTGCAAGGACGACCCCGGGGTCTGCCACGGGGACTGGGCGTGCTGCGACTATTCGACGCTCATCGGCGCCGCGCTCTGTGTCTCATCGAGTGACCTCGAGGATGGCGCATGTCCTTTCGGCGGTCAGCTCTTGGAGGCAAACTGATGGCCTACCGACTGCGACGCCTCACGGGCGCACTCTTTGCCCTCGTTCCACTTTCGTTCAGCTCGCCCCTCTGGGCTCAGGATACCCCGGAGGCCGAGAGCGACGAGGAAAATGATGTCGTTCCGGAGGCCGATGAGAGCGCCACCAGCGAAGAAGGGCCGGAAGCCCCGGCCGATGGCGACGCGCCGACGGTTGGCGATCCCGAGGGCCCGCCCACGGCGCCCACGCCAGCGGCGACCCAAGCGACTTCACCCAGCGAGCAGCCGGCCCCGCCGCCTCCGAGTGCTCCCGACGAGACCGAAGAGATCTCCGATGCAGAGGTGGAAGAGTTCCTCGCGGAAGCACAGCTCGGCGACGCTGGATTCCGACCGAGTCTGGAGCTGTCGGGGTTTGCCGATTTCAATTACACCCACTTCCTCATTCCGAACGACGACCCTTGGCGCATCCTCTACAACAACAAGGGCCACTTCGGGGTCGGTAACCTGAATCTTTACCTCGATGGGAAGCTGAGCGAGACCGTGCGCAGCTTCGCCGAGGTGCGGTTCACCTACCTCCCCCACGGGCAGGTGGACTCACTCGGTCCCCCGACGACGCGAAGCTCCAACGAGAGCTCCGATTACACACGCAACGAACGCGACATCCGCCTGGGAGGGCTTCGCATCGAGCGTGCATGGCTTCAGTGGAGCCCGCACCAGATGTTTCGGGTCAAGGTGGGTCACTGGCTCACCCCGTACGGGATTTGGAACGTCGACCACGGCTCACCCACCATCGTTCCGGTCACGCGCCCCTTCGTCGTCGACGAACAGCTCCTGCCCGAGTCGCAATCCGGCATCCTCATTGAGGGTCGCTACGACGTCACCGACCATGTCGCCCTGGAGTACGGAGCAGGTCTTTCGAACGGTCGCGGTCCCATCGACATGTACTACGACTTCGACCGCAGCAAGGGGATCACCGGGCGACTGAAGCTGCTCTACACCGGGCACGGTGAACTCCAAGTGGGCGTGAGCGGATATCAAGGGAAGTACACGAACGCCGTCGTCAATCTCTCGATTGACGAGAACGAGCTGTCGAGCAGCGACATCGTCACCACGGAGTTCAAAGAGGTCTCCCTCGCAGGCGACATTCGCTACCAGAACGGCGGGTTTCTCTTCCAGACCGAGGCGATGATGAACGACCGCGCGTACGAGGAAGGTGGTCGCTCCAGGATCACCGGGGGTCTCACACCCGATAGCCGACGGTGGGGCGTTTACGGGCTCACTGGCTACCGATTCGACTGGTACGGCGTCATGCCGTACGTCATCGGCGAGTATTCCCCCGTCCCGAATGCGAGCATTCCGGAGCTCCCCAGGAAAGTGCTCCTGCTCGGAGGAGGCGTCAACATTCGCCCCATCGCTCAAGTCGTGGTGAAGCTGGGCTACGACCAAGCGCTGTTCCCCGATGCCCGGGAGGCGAGCTTCGAACAACACACGATCCGACGGCTCCAAGGCCAAGTCGCTTGGGCGTTTTGAAAGGGAGGAACGCGAGATGAACCGTCGAGACCTTCTTCTCACAGCCGTTGCCTGGGGTGGCGCAACCTGGGTCGGAACGGCACACGCCGAAAGCCCGCTAGCGGTAGTCGTTCATCCAAGCGTCGCGCAGTCGACGTTTTCCAAGAGTGAGCTGTCGGCGATCTTTACCACCCGCAAAGGCAACTACGATGGTGGCCAACGCATCATCGTCCTCAATCTCCCACCCCGGGACGACTCGCGCGTGCTCTTCGATCGGCAGGTCCTCGGCATGGGACCGGACGAAGTCGCCCGCTACTGGATCGACAGAAGGGTTCGTGGCGGCACCCCCCCACCGCGACACGTTCCCACCGCTGCCTTGATGGCCAGGCTGGTGGAAAAGTTACCCGGTGCGATTGGGTACGTTCCGGCCTCACTCGCCGGAAGCCTGAAGATCGTCGCGAAGATCTGAGACGTCTGACGCAAGACCCCATCCTCGGGGTAGGCTCGCACATGGCTGACCTCCATCACGTGGCCCTAGGCGCTCGCGACGTGCTTCGCGTGGCAGAGTTCTACAGCGAGGCGTTTTCCCTCACCGTCGAGCGCGAGCATCACTATGACGACGGAAAACTGCGCTCGATCTGGCTCGAGCTGGGCGCAGGGCGCCTGATGATCGAGCACACGGAAGCCGAGCGGGCCGAAGTCGAAGGAGTCGACAAGGGGCCGTTCTTACTTGCTTTTTCGGTGGGCAAGGAAGAACGGGCCGACGCCGAACGACGCCTTCGCGACCTGGGTGCTCCGATTTTGGAGCGCGGCGAGTACACCTCGTACGCGCGCGACCCGGAGGGAAATCGGATCGCCATCAGTCACTATCCCGGGCGCTGACCGGAAAGCTCCAGCGCCTCTCGGGCGTCAGTGGTGGTGGTGTCCACCCGGCCCATGAACGTGGCCATGAGCGAGCTCTTCTTCGGAGGCGCTTCGCACCGAATCAATGCGCACCTCGAAGTGCAGGGTAACCCCAGCGAGTTCGTGATTGGCATCGAGCTTCACGGAATCATCGAGGACCTCGGTGACTCGCACCGGCACCGTGTGACCCTGATCCGTCTCCATCGCCAAACTCATGCCGACCTCCGGTTTCATGTCGGGTGGCAACTGCGCACGAGGAACCTCTAGGACGAGACCCGGCTCGTGGATGCCGTACCCATCCTCGGGGCTCACCACGACCTTCTTCGTCTCGCCCACGGAGACGCCTGTGAGGGCCTTCTCGAGACCGGGGACGATGTTCTGGTGCCCGTGGAGGTAAGGCAGGGGCTGCCCGCTCGGGCTCTCGTCGATGACGCTCCCCTCGCCGTCCTTGAGGACGTAGTGCATGGCAACGACGCAGTCGTTCTTCACGATGGTTTCGGTGTCGGACATTGGGGTCAGGGTTAGCGGAACGACAGAAAGGTGCAATCTATCGAGGGAAATCTCTGCTGAATTGATGCTGGCCGCACAATCGGACACCCTGAAATGTGACGAGTCGTGGCCGCCGCTTAGCGAAGCAAAGGTTGAACAATCTCGTAGGCATGTCTCTCGTGGGGGCAATCGCCTTGTGCTCCACGGTCGCCGCCGGCCAGGACGAGGGGTCAGACGTCGAGCCCCAGGACGCCGAGTCTCCCCCCCTGGAGCAGGAGGAACCCCTGGAGGAGGAACCCCTGGAGCAACAGCCCGAGGAGCAAACGCCGAGCGATGCGCCGCCGCCGAGCCCCGAACCCCAGGCGGCGCCCGCACCACTCTCCCCGAGGTTACGCCCCACAGCCGCGCCACCGGCCGCGCCGGGGCGCCCTACTCCTTCGCAAGAGCCTCCCACCTCTTCGCCTTCCAGTCCGCCTCCGACTTCCAGTCCGCCTCCGACTTCCAGCCCGCCTCCGACTTCCAGCCCGCCCCCGACTTCCAGCCCACCCCCGGCGCGTGAAAAAGAGGACAACGGTTCCGGCGGGGGCCTGTACCTCGACGGGAACGTCGTCGGAACCTTCGGTTTGACGTCCACCCACGAGTGGAACGAAAGCTGCCCCGAGGTCGAGGTCGAATCGGATCCGAGTATGAACTGGAACCCCACGTGTACGGCTTCTCCGCCCCTCGGTCTGGCGATGGAAGGTCGGCTCGGACTGCGCATCGGCGCCCTGGGGATCGAGGGGTTCGGGCTAGGGGCTGCCGACTTCAGCAAGGCCGAGCTCGGCGGCGACGAGCCTGCCGTCGAGCTTCCTGGCCTGGGGAGTAGTATGCAGATCGGGCGCGTCGGGGGCGGCCTGGGCGCGGGCCTCCGTCTCATGACTGACGGCTTCGTTCGCGCTTCGGTGGGCGCGGGTGGTGGCATCATGTTCCGCCACGTGTTCACGAACGTCAGCAGTCTGGACGGTTCGTCGACAGGCTACACGGCGCCGCTCATCAAGGCGGATCTGAGTCTCACCTTCGGAAAGTTCCTCAACCTCGGCGTCCTCGGCTTCGTCGAGTTTTCACCGGAGGTGGAGGTCACACCGAATCTCGAAGCCGCCGGGGCGATCGCGGGATTCGATCCGAATGATCCCAACATCCCGCAGCAGACCCGCACCATGATCGACGCCTTCGAGAACGCGCTGGGCGACGTCACCGTTTTCGAGGGGCCACAGTTCTTCGTCGGGCCGTACTTGGGGCTTCACTTCGGAAAGTAGCTGTGACGCGATCTGTCCGATCGGACATTTTCCGTCCGCCGCAGAGATGACGAGTGCGCCCCGTCTCGGCGAAGCTGCGTTCATGAACCTCTCCGCGCCCAGTTTCACCAAAACGTTACTCGCGATCCGAAAGACGCGACCCCGCTTCATCGGAGCGCATCGATGCATGCTCCGAGGACTGCAGCGGCGCTTCGGAGGACAACTCGATCTGGGCCCCGCACGCGAGTTTTTCGCTGGCGCGGTTGCGACGTGTGTGCTCGCGCTTCTCGGCTGCCTGTAATTCGAAGGATCGCGCAAGCAGCGCCGAAGAAGGTCCAATCCCCTGACAATCCTCGCAATCCAGCTAGCTGAACGTACCTGCAGCTTCGGGTTGCGGCGCGCAGGGTCCGAAGTAAAACGGCCCGGCGACAATTCGCGCCTCCACACGCCTCGAACGTCCTGGAGAAGCGAGGCCCCAGCCCTGCACGCGAAACGCTGTCGAAACCATCTGCGCCGCAGAAAGCGGTACGCGGGAGCACCGCGCCAAACCCAAAGAACCGATGGGACTGCATCAATCAAGCAAAGGTCTGGATCTTCCGATCTCGGGTCACCCGAAACAAGAAATCAGCGAGGGCCGGCCGGTCACACGGGTCGCCATCATGGCGGACGATTTTCCCGGGATGAAGCCACGCTTCATCGCCAAGGAGGGCGACGTCGTGGCGCGGGGACAGCCGGTCTTCGAAGACCGCAAGCTCCCTGGAGTGCTTCACACGGCTCCTGGGGCTGGCACCATCATCGAGATCAATCGCGGCGCACGGCGCGCGCTGCAATCGGTGGTGATCGAGCTCTCGGACGGCGAAAAGTCGGGTGCTCCGGAGCTCCAGGCCTTCGAGTCGTTCAGTGGCATCACCCCCGCAGACCTCACCGAGGAACAAGTGCGGCGACTCTTGCTCGAAACCGGCGCCTGGACGCATCTGCGCACTCGTCCGTTCGGGCACACGCCCGCTCCGAATGCCAAAGCGGCCGCCGTGTTCGTCAATGCCATGGACACCAACCCCTTGGCCGCAGATCCGAACCAGGTCCTGAATGACGAGACGGTCGCCTTCGACGCAGGCCTGCACGCTGTATCCAAGCTGACCCAAGGGACGACGTATCTCTGCGTGGCGCCCGGCTCGCCGTTCGTTTCCAAGGTGACGGCGCCCGTACGGGTGGAGGAGTTCTCCGGCCCGCACCCCAGCGGCACGTCGGGCTACCACGTCCACACGCTGCTCCCGGCTCACCGGGGCCGCGTGGTCTTCACCATCACCTACCAGGAGGTGATCGCGATCGGTCATCTCGTGCTCGAGGGGAAGGTACATGCGGACCGGGTCGTGTCCCTGGGCGGCCCAGCCGCCTCCAGCCCCAGACTCATCCGAACGCGCACGGGGGCCAACGTCAAAGAGTTGGTCACGGGTGAACTCAACACGACCGACCCCGTGCGCGCCATCTCCGGCTCGGTGCTGAGCGGAGCGGCGGCAACGATGGATCAGTTCGCGTACTTGGGTCGGCGCGATGTGCAAATCAGCCTGCTCCGGGAGGCCGGCCCTCGTGAGTTCTTGGGCTGGCTGGGCGCGGGGCTTTCGAAGTTTTCGACGATTCCGACGTTCCTCTCGACGTTCTTGGGGAAGAAGAGCTTCGAATTCACCACGGATACGAACGGCTCACCGCGCGCGATGGTCCCCATCGGGATGTATGAGCGGGTGACCCCATGGGATCTACTCCCCACACATCTCTTGCGCGCGCTCTTGGTCGGTGACGTGGAGATGGCGGAAAAACTGGGCGCCCTCGAACTCGACGAGGAGGACGTCGCACTCTTCACCTTCGTTTGCCCCGGCAAGACCAACTACGGGCTCATTCTCCGCTCCAATCTCGAGCGCATGTTCGCAGAGGGATAACGGATGTCATTACGCAGCTTCCTCGACGAGTTCGGCAAAAAGTTCGAAAAGGGTGGCCCCCTCGAAAAGCACTACGCGCTTTACGAGATGGTCGACACGATCCTCTACACGACGGCACAGCGAACCCGTACCGCGTCCCACGTGCGCGACGGTCTCGACCTGAAGCGGATGATGATCACGGTGGTCGTCGCCCTTCTGCCGTGCATCCTTTTCTCGATGTACAACACGGGGCACCAGTCGGCCCTGGCCATCGAAGCGGGCGCCAAGCCTCTGGAAAACTTCCAGGAGACCATCTTCCAAGCGCTCGGCTTGAGCTACGCCTCGGGCGACGTCTTCGCATGCATGGTTCACGGAGCTCTCTACTTCCTGCCGATCCTGATTGTGACGGCGGCGGTGGGCGGGAACATCGAAGCGCTGACGGCGGTTCTCCGTGGTCACGAGATCAACGAGGGCTTCCTCGTGACGATGTTCCTCTTCCCGCTGAGTCTCCCGGCCACGATCCCGCTTTGGCAGGTCGGCTTGGGGATCGCCTTCGCGATCGTGTTCGCCAAGGAGGTTTTCGGTGGAACCGGGATGAATTTCCTCAACCCGGCGCTGACGGGCCGCGCGTTCTTGTTCTTTGCGTATCCCGCGCAAATCAGCGGAAACATCTGGATTGCGGCTGATTTCAGCGGCGTCGATGGTCTGAGCGGGGCAACACTGCTGGGCGATGCGGCTACCAGCGCCACCGCGCTCGACGGAGTTTCCTTGCAGGATGCGTTTCTCGGCTTCATCCCTGGATCCATGGGTGAAACCAGCACACTGGCGTGCCTGCTCGGGGCGGCGCTGCTTCTGGTCACGAAAATCGGCTCCTGGCGCACGATGTTCGGCGTGACGGTGGGCACGATCGCTTGCGCGATGCTGCTCAACTCGTTCGCGGACTCGAGCGACAATCCGATGCTGGGCGTTCCGTTTTATTGGCACATGGTGCTCGGCGGATGGGCCTTCGGCATGGTCTTCATGGCCACGGACCCGGTTTCGAGCGCCTTCACGTCGAAGGGCCAGCTCGGGTACGGCTTCGGGATCGGCGTGCTCGTCGTGCTGATTCGCTGCGTGAACCCGGCCTACCCCGAAGGCATGATGCTCGCGATTCTCTTCATGAACATGTTTGCCCCGCTTTTCGACCACTTCGTGGTGCAGGGCAACATCAAGCGGCGCCTGGCGCGTCAAGCGGCCTAAGGAGACGGACAGTGGACAAGAACAGTACGAGTTACACGGTCATCTTCGCTGCTGCGGTATGCCTCTTGTGCGGAGTCGCGGTGGCATCGGCCGCCGTGGGGCTGCGCGACAAGCAGGAGACGAACAAGCTCATCGACCGAAAGAGCAAGGTCTTGGCGGCAGCGGGCCTCCTTCCCGAGGGCAAGGTTCCTGCGGCGACGATTTCGGAGCTCTACGAGGAGAACGTCGTCCCCAAGGTGGTCAAGCTCTCGACCGGAGACGAAGCCTCCGACATCGATCCGGCAACATTCGACATCCAAAAGGCCATGAAGGATCCGTCGATGAGCCAGGCTGCTCCGTCGAACCCCGCCCAGGTGGCGCGACTCCCCGAGCATTCTCTCCTCTACGAGATCCAGAAGGACGGGCAGACCGAAACCCTCGTTCTGCCCGTCGAAGGGAAAGGCCTGTGGTCGACGCTCTATGGGTTTTTGGCGCTGAGCGCCGACACGGAAACCATCAAAGGGCTCATCTTCTACCAGCACGGCGAAACCCCCGGTCTCGGCGGAGAGGTCGACAACCCGCGCTGGCGCAATCTGTGGGTGGGTCGCAAGCCCTTCGACAGCGAGTACCTCCCCGTGATCCAGGTCATCAAAGGAGCTGCGGGGCCGGTCGACGAAGCGCCGCACGCCATCGACGGATTGAGCGGCGCCACGATCACCGGACGTGGCGTGACCCATCTGGTGCAGTTTTGGCTCGGAGAAAACGGCTACGGCCCCACGTTAGCCCGATACCGCGCCTCGGACGGCGCGAGTTCCGCACAACCTAGTGCTCCGGCCGAAGGAGCAGGCGAATAACATGGCAAAATCTAGAGACATCGCCCTCGACCCGTTGGTCAACAACAACCCGATCGCGCTGCAGGTGCTCGGGATCTGCTCGGCTCTGGCCGTCACGACGAAGCTCGAGACTGCAGTAGTCATGAGCCTCGCGGTGCTTTTCGTACTGATCGGTTCGAACTTCACCATCAGTTTCATCAGGGATCTCATTCCACCGAGCATTCGCATCATCGTTCAGCTTACGATCATCGCGTCCCTCGTCATCATCTGTGATCAAATCCTGAAGGCTTTCCTTTTCGACATTTCCAAGCAGCTGAGCGTTTTCGTCGGCCTCATCATCACCAACTGCATCGTCATGGGACGTGCCGAGGGGTTCGCGATGCAGAACAAGCCTGGCGCCTCCGTTCTCGACGCGATTGGGAACGCCGGTGGATATGCCCTCGTGCTGATGGCTGTCGGGTTCTTCCGCGAACTTTTCGGGACGGGGAAGCTCTTTGGTCTCACGGTGCTCGCGCCCGTCAACGAGGGTGGCTGGTATCAGCCGAACGGCCTGATGGTGCTAGCGCCGAGCGCCTTCCTTCTCATCGGATGCTTCATCTGGATCGTTCGCTTGAAGAAGCCCGACCAAATCGAAGAAGAGTTCCACGTCGGTGAATTGGCTCACGAAGCCGCTCACCCCAAGGCGGTCAGGTAAGGAGACGCGGATGGAGCACTATCTATCTCTCGCCACGAAGGCGATCTTCGTCGAGAACATGGCCCTGGCATTCTTCCTGGGCATGTGTTCGTTCCTCGCCGTGTCCAAGAAGGTCGACACGGCCAACGGGCTCGGGTTGGCCGTGGTGTTCGTTCTGGGCGTCACCACTCCTCTCAATCAACTCTTGAACAGCGCCCTGCTCAAGGATGGGGCGCTCGCCTGGGCGGGGCTGCCTGACGTGAATTTGGGCTTTCTGACTTACCTGGCGCTGATCGGAACGATCGCCGCCGTGGTGCAGATCGTCGAAATGTCGGTCGACAAGTTCGCGCCGGCTCTTTACGCCGCGCTCGGCGTCTTCTTGCCTCTCATCGCGGTAAACTGCGCCATTTTGGGCGGCGCGCTGTTCATGGTCGAGCGCGATTACTCGCTGGGAGAAGCATCGGTCTTCGGGCTGGGGTCGGGGATCGGCTTCTGGCTCGCCATCGTGGCGCTCGCCGCAGTTCGCGAAAAGCTGAAGTACTCGAACGTTCCGCCTCCCCTTCGCGGTCTCGGCATCACTTTCATCGTCGTGGGTCTGATGTCGATGGGCTTCATGGCCTTCTCTGGAATCCAGCTCTAACACCCGAAATCTAGGACCCAAACCAGCCACAGGTCACAAGAATCATGCTGACTATTATCGTAGGTGTTGCAGCGTTCACCGTCGTCGTCATCGGCCTCGTCGCGGTGCTTCTGGGAGCCAAGTCCAGGCTCGTGGCCAGTGGGCCCGTGAAGATCATCATCAACGACGACATGGACAAAGCCCTCACCACCAAGGCGGGTGGTACGCTGCTCAACACGCTCGCCGACAACAAGCTCTTCATTCCGTCCGCATGTGGCGGAAAGGGCTCATGCGGCGTGTGCAAGGTCCACGTGAAGTCCGGCGGAGGCACGCTCCTTCCCACGGAAGAGGGTCACGTTTCCCGAGGTGAAGCCCGGGAGGGCTGCCGCTTGGCCTGTCAGGTGAAGGTCAAGGAGGACATGAAGATCGAGCTCGAACCCGAGGTCTTCAGCGTCCAAAAATGGGAATGCACGGTCCGCTCGAATCACAACGTCGCCACCTTCATCAAGGAGCTCGTCCTCGAACTCCCCAAGGGGCAGAGCGTCCCCTTTCGGGCCGGCGGCTACATCCAAATCGAAGCCCCGCCGCACATCGCCAACTACAAGGACTTCCAGATCGAACCGGAGTACCGCGAGGATTGGGACAAGTTCAACCTGTGGCAGTTCGTCTCCAAGGTCGACGAGGACGTCATGCGGGCCTACTCGATGGCGAACTACCCGGAGGAGGAGGGCATCATCATGCTCAACGTGCGCATCGCTTCGCCTCCTCCGAACAAGCCGGACGCCCCCCCCGGACAGATGTCTTCGTACATCTTCAACCTGAAGCCGGGCGACAAGGTCACCATCAGCGGGCCGTACGGTGAGTTTTTCGCCAAAGAAACCAAGGCGGAAATGGTCTTCGTGGGCGGTGGCGCGGGCATGGCACCGATGCGAAGCCACATCTTCGACCAGTTCAAAAGGCTCCACACCGATCGCAAGGTCACTTTCTGGTACGGAGCGCGTTCACTCCGGGAGGCCTTCTATGTCGACCATTTCGACAAGATCCAGGAGGAGAACCCGAACTTCAAGTGGCATCTGGCCCTGAGCGATCCCATCCCCGAGGACAATTGGCAGGGGTACACCGGCTTTATCCACCAGGTTTTGTATGACAATTACCTCAAGGATCATCCCTCTCCCGAGGACTGCGAGTACTACATGTGCGGTCCTCCCATGATGAACCAAGCGGTGATTAACATGCTCCTGGATCTCGGCGTCGAGCCCGAGAACATCATGCTCGACGATTTCGGGGGCTGATCTGCAGGCGCCGATGACGAAGCGGCGTCTCTACACCCTCGTGGGTGGAGTCGCCGTCCTCGCGTCCATCAGCTGGTGGCGGCTCACGGGCGACGAGCCTCCGCTCCCGTCCCGTCCCGAAGCGCCCCCGGCCTTCAGGCAGCCCAGCGAAAGTGACGTCGGGCCGAAGGACCGGGCCGCGGTCGAAGGCTTCTCCGGGGAGACCATGGGAACGACCTATACGGTCAAGTACGTGCCTCCCCGTCCCGGCATCGAACAAATCCTGAAGACAGCGACCGAAGCAGCGCTCTTGGCGGTGAACGCCAGCATGTCGACGTACGACCCCGAAAGCGAAATCTCGGGCATCAACGACTCGAGACTCGACGTGCCGCTGCCCCTCTCGCAAGAGCTGCTCGAAGTGCTCACGCTCGCCTCGCGCATTCACGACGAATCGGACGGGGCCTTCGACGTCACCGTAGGGCCTCTCGTTTTCGCCTATGGCTTCGGTCCGCAGAAGGACGGCGCCGTTCCCGATGCTGCGACGCTAGAGGAGATCGGGCGCTCGGTCGGGATGCAGCTGCTCGAGCTCGACACCAAGAACAAGACGCTGCGCAAGCTCTCGCCGAATACGGTGATCGATTTGGGCGGGATTGCCAAGGGGTACGGCGTCGACCAGGTCGCCAAGGCGCTCGAGAAGCTCGGCGTGGAAAGCTACATGATCGAAGTGGGCGGGGAGATCCGCGTCCGCGGGCGCAAGCCCGGTGGCGAGCCGTGGGTCCTCGCCATCGAGGAACCAACGCCGGGGCAAAGGCGCGTTCACGGGACACTGAGTCTACCAGACGAAGGCGCGGCCCTGGCCACCTCGGGCGACTATCGAAACTTCCGAAAGGTGGGCAACCGGCTCGTGAGCCACACATTCGATCCGCGCGCCAAGCGCCCGGTCCCGCGCCGCACAGCAAGCGTTTCCGTCGTGATGCCGACTGCCGCCGAGGCGGATGCCTGGGCGACGGCCATGACCGTGCTGCCTCCGGAGCAAGCACTTCGTATTGCGAGCTCGAAGCAGATGCCGCTCTACCTCCTGACGCACGACGAAGCCGGTGGCTTCACCGTGCACCAGAGCGAGGCGTGGAAGAAGCTAGGAATGAAGACTCCCTGACAGCCTCCTCGTGCTGCGACCAGATAGATTTGAACGCGTGATGGTTCTATCAGCGCTGAGCTACGCCTGGACTCGCTGCATGGGTCGCGGCACAAATCAGAAGAGAAAGTGCGGAGACAGAGAAATCCGCCCGCGGTTTCGAAGTCGACCTCGCGTTCTCTGCGAGAGCTTCGAAACCGCTCATTTCTAAACGGTCGTAGCACTCGGGGCGTCCACGCGCGCCGGACAAGGGCGCAACGAAGGCTCATGTAACGTTTCCGTGACAGCCGTGTGCTGACCGCGCACAGAGGAGTTCGACGCTGTCTGGGCCCACCAGCGACCGCAAACGGCACAAAAGAATGGCTCCGAGCTCGCTCGAACGGGCCGCGTCGCGGGGCCTCAACGTTCACATGACGATTACCATTGCGTCACAGTAGCGCCACCGATGCTTTCTAGGTTCGTCGTCAAATGGTCACGCAGGGTTTTCCGTCTTGGCGTTTCGACGCCGGCCCGAAGTGGCTAAGAGACGTCCAGCGAAAACCCGCACAAAGCCCCGCCAAGTCGCGCTGACGCGACCGCGGCTCGCCCCGCTCCGGGGCTCCGCTCGGCGACGCTCACCCTCGAGAAGATAGAGAACGACACCATGAGATCCATCAACTTTCGCCGTCGCAAGATGACCCTCGGGCGGTCCGTCGCTGCGGCAACTTTCTTGATACTGCTCGCCTCCGTCGCCCCTGCAGCTGCAGACAAGGTGACCGGTTTGGCCGAGAAGCTGTCTTCTCTACGAGGCGAGGTCGAGCAACTCTCCGCCGATCTGGCTCGAAAGGACACCGAAATCCGCGACCAGCTCAAGGCGCTGTCCAGGCAGAAGACCGAGCTCGAACTCGAGCTCAAGAGAGAGCAGACGCGCATCCAGAAGGTGCAGCTCTCGATCAACGATCGGAAGAAGCGCATCGCGGACGAGCAGGGACAGGACGAGCAGCTCGAGCCGTTGTTCACCGAGTCTCTGAAAGACGTACGACAGTACGTAAAGGGCACTCTTCCCTTCCGCACTTCCGAACGCCTAGCTGAACTCGACAAGCTCGAGGATCAACACAAGCAGGGGCTCCTCTCGGCATCGAAGGCAACGTCTCGCCTTTGGACGTTCGTCGAAGACGAGTTCAGGCTCACGCGTGAGAGCGGCCTCTACAAGCAGGCCGTGTCGGTCGACGGCAAGGAGCACTTGGCCGAAGTGGTCCGCCTCGGCATGGTCCTTCTGTACTTCCGGGTCGACGATCAGTTCGTCGGACAAGCGAAGCGGGACGGCGACGCATGGAAGTTCGAGCGGATCGACGACGCAGACGACAAGAAGCTCGTTCTCGAGCTGTTCGAGAGCTTCAAGAAACAAATTCGCGTAGGCCTATTCAAAGTCCCGGCCGCGCTGCCCGCCCCGGTAGAAAGCACCATCCCGAGCGAACCTCGTCAGGAAAGGTCGAAGGCGACCCCACCCGAGAAGCCCGAGAAGGAGGAGGGCAAAGAAGCCGAGGAGGCCGGAAAGCAGCCCGCGGCGGCCTCCCCCACTCCAGATAGCGCACCCGCTGAGCCCCAGAAGGCGGAAGGAGCGGCACAATGAAACGCTCCGCTTCCTTTACCCGAGTTTTACTGGCGCTCGGCATCGCTGCCATCTGCGTCACCGGATTTTTTGCCACGTTTGCCGAGGCGCAAACGCTGGAACAAGCCTACAAGCGAGAGTTCGCATTCCTCGCGGCGGAAAAGAGCTCGCTTGTGGCCCGCCTCGCGGAGGTGGAGAAGAAGGGTGCGGACCGCATCGCCTCGGCTCAAGCCGAAATCGACAGCCTCCAGGGACAGGTCCTCGGAACGTCGCTGCAAGCTGAGCGGCTCTCGGAAGCTCTCATGGAGGCGGAACGAGAGGCGGAAGTTGCTGCCGAGCACTCGGATGTCGTGGGGAGTCTCTTGACTCAGGCGAGCGCGACTCTCGAGAAGGGCAACATCCTCCTCCCGGAAGCCAAGGAAGACGATCGCGCCGCGCAGATCGGTCAACTCCGGTTCGCCTTCGAGAAGGCTCTCCCGCTCTTGACCGAGTTCAGCTCGGTTCGGAAGTCGAAGGGGACGTACTTCGACGACTCGGGCGAGCGCGTGGAGGGAACCGTCATCAACGTCGGCCAGATCGCCGCCTTCGGTGTTGCCGACAAGGCGAGCGGAACTCTCGCTCCCGCGGGCGGCGACCGCTTACAGATCTGGTCCGAGGCCAACTCGAGCGATGCAGCTCGGGCGATCCTAAGTGGCGACGCGCCGTCCGTGGTCAGCTTGTTCTTGTTCGAGTCTCTGGAAAAGGGAGTCGAAAAGAAGCAGGAGAAGACCGCACTGATGGTCATCGAGAGCGGCGGCATCATCGGCTGGGTCATCGTGGGCCTCGGGCTCATTGCGATGCTGATGATCCTGGCTCGCTGCTTTCTCCTGGCGAGGAACTCGGCGAGGACCGATGACCTGGTGGAAGATCTCACGCCCCTTCTGAGGCGTGGACAGCTCACCGAGGCCAAGGCTCTCTGCAAATCGGCTCACTCGTCGGCTGGGCGAGTGCTGAAGACGACCCTCGAGTATCTGCAGCGCGATCGTGACACGTCACAGGACGCCATCTCGGAGGCGATCTTGCGCGAAACACCGAAGATCGACCGTTTCGGCTCGGCCATCTTGGTCGTCGCAGCCGTCGCTCCCCTGCTCGGGTTACTCGGCACCGTGACGGGCATGATCGCAACCTTCGACATCATCACCGAGTTCGGCACGGGCAATCCCCAGCTCCTCTCGGGCGGCATCTCCGTCGCCCTCGTGACCACCGAACTCGGACTCATCGTCGCCATCCCGGCGCTCATGTGCGGCAACCTCCTCAATGGATGGGGCAATCGTATCAAGGAGGACCTGGACAAGTCCGCCCTCCGAGTGAGCAACGTGGCGTCCGGCGTGAAACTGAGCTGGAACCCGCCCGCTGCGGCCCCGGAGCCACAGCTCGCTGAAGCCCTGCAGGCCTGACATGCAGCCGATAGCCGAAGTACTCTCCTATTTCGAGAAAGGGGGATTCGTCATGTACCCGCTCGCGGCGGGTACGCTGATCCTCTGGTATTTTCTCGGTTATCGGTTCTTGACGCTGCAGCGGGGTTCGCTCCGGAGCGTGCAGAAGCTCATCTATCGAGTTCTAGAGAAAAAGGAAAAGCCTCACCGCGGACTCGTGGATCAAGCCGTCAGCATCTGCGTCCACGCGGCGCGAGCGAACCAGGGTCAAGAGCACATGCGCGACGTCTTCGACGATGCGTGCGCCGGGGTTCAGGTGAAGCTGAAGGAAGGTCGCTCGATCATTTTGGCCATCGTCACCGTCGCGCCTCTGGCGGGGCTCTTGGGCACAGTCATCGGTATGATCGAGACCTTCGATTCGCTGGCGGACATGGCGCTGTTTTCCCGGAGTGGCGGCATCGCCGGCGGCATCTCACAAGCCCTCTTTACGACTCAAATGGGCCTAGCCGTCGCAGTCCCGGGACTCGTGCTCGGCCGCATTCTCGACCGAAAGCAAGCGCTACTCCAAGACGAGATCGAGCGCATCAAAGACATCCTGTGCGCCATGAGTCGGGACCCCAATCCTCGAAACGAGCTCTTCGCTGGCTTTCAGACGACCGAAGGAGCGCCCCAAAATGCGTAGACGAAACAACTCCGACGACAACACCCAGGTCGATATCTCACCCCTCATCGACATGGTGTTCATCCTGCTGATCTTTTTCATGGTCTCGACGACCTTCGTCAAGGACATGCAAATCGACATCGAGCGCCCGGGAGCATCGAGCGCACATCGCGCTTCCAGCAAGGCCCTCCGGGTGAACATCGATTCCTCACAGAACGTCTACATCGACGGCAAGCCGGTGCGCTCGTGGATGGTGCAAAGTCGGGTCCGGGAGATGCTCGACGGGGCCTCCAGCCAGTCGGTGCTCGTGATCGTCGACCGTCGCGTTGCCGCCGAAAAGCTCGTGGAGGTCGTCGACCAATGTCGCCTGGCCGGCGCATCCGACGTGGGTGTCGCCACCGAGAAAGAAGCGGGCTGAAAGTGAACACCCTGACGAAGCACGCGCTGTCGTTGGCTTCCATGGTAGGTGGAACGACCCTCGTTTTCGGCACCGTGCTCCTCATGAACGCTTACGAGGAGCCCCCCAAGGAACAGCCCAAGGGGCCAAATGCGGACTTTCACGTGGAGAAGAAGCCTCCACCGAAACGTCAGAAGCCCAAGCCCAAGCCCAAGGCTCGGCCGAAGCGCGTCAGTGCCTCGGCGCCCACTCCCTCCCCCAACCTGAGCTCCAGCATCTCTGCTCCCGGCCTGGAGCTGCCGGGCTTCGATGTCTCCGATCTCGGAGGGAACATGGCTGAGAAGCTGCTGGGGGACACGGACAAGAAAGTCACGGCCATGGCAGGCGCCGCTTGTGACGAACCCCCGAAGGCAACACGCAGGGCCAAACCCGAGTTCCCGTCGTCCGCCCGAAAACAGGGCATCAGTGGGCGCGTGAAGCTGAGCGTCAAGATTGGCACCGACGGCCGGGTCGACACGATCAAGATCGTCGAGTCGTCTCCGCCCGGTGTTTTCGACGAAGTGGCCAAGAGCGCCATGCGCGACTGGGAGTTTTCCCCGTGCGTGTACCAAAACGAACCCGTGATCGGCTGGGTCACTCAGTCGCTCGTGTTCGAGCTAGGAAAGAGCTGAATCATGCTTCTTCGAAAGGTACGTCGTAGTTTGCTCCCCGGCGTGGCTGTGGTGTGTGCCGTGGCAGTCCTCGGCTCTTTCGAGCCAGCCGAAGCCAAGAAGGACAAGAAGTCCGAGGAATCAAAGGAAGGCGAAGAAGAGGAGATCGACTACATCACTCTCGCAGCCAAGCTGATCAAGGACGGTCGCCACGACCGAGCCGCGGCCGTCCTCGATGAAGTCGACGAGACGAAGGAAGGGCTCGATCTCGTTCGCTATCACACTCTTCGCGGCCTCGTGCGCCTCCAGCTGAAGCTCTACACGGAAGCTCGTGACAGCTTCGTCAAAGCGATCGAAGCGGGTCAGAAGGAGAAGGTCGTGCACCTTTACTTGGCCCAGGCGTACTACGGGGAGAAGGACTATTCGTCCGTGGTGAAGCAGCTCGAGCTGGCGGGAGAAACGGGCAAGTCATCGGTCACGCTGTTTCAGATGAGGGCCCAGGCGCACTGGGAGCTCGGCCAATACGACAAGGCCATTTCCGCCCTCAGTGAAGGCGCGAAGAGGTTCCCCGAAGACGGCGAGCTCGTCCGCATCAAGCTGTTCCGGCTCGTGGAGCTCGGCCTCTATCAAGAGGCGCTTCTGCTCGGCAGAGACTTTCTTTCCAGAGACACAGCGACCGTCGAAGACTACCTGGCCATCGGACAAGCCCTCCGACAAGGCAAGCAATTCAAGGACGCACGGCAGATCCTGCAGACTGCGCGCTTCAAGTTCCCCGAAAGCATCGACGCTACGCTGCAGCTTGCTCACACGTACATCGACGACGACAAGCCCTTCACCGCGGCCATGTTGTACGAGGATGCGGCCCGGCTCGATCCGAAGCATACCCTGGAGACCGCAGAGCTCTACAAGCAGTCCAAACGCCTCGATCGAGCGCTTTTCGTGAACGCACAGGTGAGCGACCAGCGCGCGAAGATGAAGCAGCGCCTGTCGATCCTCCTCGAACAAGAGGCTTTCGAGCGCATCTCGGCAATGGAAGACCGACTGTCGCGCCTCGGCCTGCTCGCGGACGAAAACATCCGCTACGCGCTCGCCTACGCGGAGTTCAAGGTGGGCAACTACGAGCGCTCGGAGATCCACCTCAAGCAAATCCGCGACGCGAATCTCTTCGAAGCGTCCCTGCAGCTTCGCAAGGCGATGGAAGACTGCAAGAGCGCTGGGTGGGAGTGCTATTGACGGGCATTCCCAGGCCACCTGGGCACCGGCTCTTCGAAGCGCTACCATGAGCATGTGACCACGGCGCGCCGCCTGCACTACTCCTACGAGGACTACCTCCGCTTGTTGGAGGTGAGCAACGTCAAGCTCGAGTACTGCGATGGTGAGATCTACGCGATGGCTGGGGGGACTCCGGCCCATGCCGATCTGTCCGCAGCCATCATCCAACTCCTGGGCAATGCCTTGCGGGGAAAGTGCCGCATATCTTCCTCGGATCTGAAGGTACGCATCGAGGCAACGGACCTTTCCACGTTTCCCGACGTTACCGTCACCTGCGCAAACCGCCAGACCAGTAAGATTGACCCAAACGCCGTCATCAACCCCACGCTCATCGTCGAAGTGACGAGCCGCAGCACCGAGGACTACGATCGGGGCGAGAAGCTGAATCACTACAAGCAACTAGACTCTCTCCAAGCGGTGATCTTCGTCTCCCACCGCCGGCCTCAAGTCTCGATCGTCGAGCGATCCAGGGACGCATTCCGGCAAAGGGAGTTTCGGAGTGGAGAGACCGTCACGCTCGAAGAGCCGGCGTGCAGCTTTTCGGTGGATGAACTGTACGAGGGGATAGCGCTCGAGGAAGAGTAGTTCCTCCGCTCGCTCCGAGACGCACCTCAAGCAAATCCGCGACGCGAACTTCGAAGCGTCACTTCAGCTTCGCGAGGCTATGGAAGACTGTAAGAGCCCCTGTGTCAGGGAAGTTGCCGCCTGAGCTGACCTGAAGAAACCCGGGGGGCGAGAAGGCGGCAGAAGCCGTGCAATACAGCGAAGAATTCAAGGAACAGATGGTCCGGAAGATGACGGGACCGTCGAAGATGAGCGCGAACCGCTTGTCGCAAGAGTGCGGGGTCCGACAGCCGACGTTGTCGAAATGGCTTCGAGAGGCGAAAGTCTCGACGATGACGAAGTCGACGAAGGGTCGGTCGCGAAAGCGGTGGTCAGCGGCAGAAAAGCTGCGTGTCGTGATGGCGGCGGCCGGAGCCGGAGAAGCTGGTCGCGGTGAACTACTGCGGCGCGCGGGCAGCGCTCAAGCGAACGGTACGGCAATTTTTCCTGTTCGCGAACCGTGAAGGATGTGAGTTTCGCGCAGCCTCACCGCGCAAGAGTCCTCGACTGAGGCACCCAGCTGCAGTCTTCGGTGGAGGTGGGCATCCCCGCGGTGGCTGAGGCGGCGGCGCTGAAGCGGCGCTCGCAGTCCTTCACGTAGGTGACTCGCTTTCCGCAGCCAATTACGACGACCGTCGTCTCGTCCATGGTCTTGTGGGTGAGGTTGCTCTCGTCGCACTCGAGGTCGCCGGAAGCTCGCTCCATCGCCGGATGAACGGCGGGCTGTGGAGCTGCGCAGCTGAGGAGGACAACGGCGAGCAGAGGCGAGCTTTGACCGAACTTCTTCATCTTGACTACCATGTTTGTGATTCCGCACGTCGCCACCGCTCAAAGCGAGTAGCCGACCTTGAGTCCGAAGCTCACGCCCTTCCGATAGGCCAGCGTGATCGCGTCCTCGTCTCGGTCCTTACCCTGCGTGACCATGACGCGACTGTTGAGGATGTTCTTCACCGAGGCGCCCAGCCTCCAGTTCTCGGCGATGCGCTGGGAAAACGTGAAATCGAGGGAGTGAAAGGACTGTTGGTACTGGTCTGGGAGTCCCTCAGTTCCGATGGCGACGATCTGACGTCCCGAAACGTTGTAGAGCAGGCGCGCCTGAGTCTCATCGGGGATCTCGAAGTCTAGCGCCAAATTCACCACATAAGGTGCCTGGTTGACCATGGGCCGCTCGGTCGTCGTGATGAACCCGACGCCGTTTTCGCTTCCGCCGGTCTGTTCGAGGCGGATCTTGGACTTCGCCAGGGTTAGATTCCCCATGACGCCAAAGTACTCAAGCGAGTCGGACAAGAACTCGAGGTTCTTGCGTGCTTCGACTTCGGCTCCGTACAGGAAGGCACCCCTGGCGTTCTGAAACGTTTGAATTGGGTCGCCATTCGAAGGAAGCAAGTTCGGCTCGATTGGATCGACGAAATCCTTCACGAACGTGGAAAGGGAAATGACCTCGGCTGGGGAGGGATACACATCGACGCGCAGATCTGCATTCGTGATTCTCGTCAGCCGGAGATCGGGGTTTCCGTTGACCGTGGCGCCACCGAAGTAGTCCTGAAACTGAAACGGCGCAATTTCACGGAGCTGAGGACGGGCAACCGTCTTCGAAGCAGCAGCTCGGAACTCGATCCATTCCGCCGCCGTGTAGACCACAGAAGCGCTAGGCAACCAGTTCGTGGTGTTGAACTCGATGTCCTCGATCCCTTCACGATCGCTGGGGTCGTATTGATTGTAGCCGGAAACGACCTGATCCGTCGCCTCCATGCGTGCGCCGCCGATGACGCGTAGAGGCTTCAGCAACTTGAAGTCGAGCATGGCGTAACCCGCGTAAACATCCGACCGGGCTTGATATGCGTCCGTTGGCTGAGTGTTCTCTTCGAAGGTGATGACGCCGTCTTGGAGGTTCGAATTCGTGAAGAGATCCTCGGGACAGGAGTAGTCGAACTCCATGCCGCAAACGGTGTCGGCCCCACGCGCCGAAAAGGTGAATCGACGCGCCTGAAAGACACGCGCCTTGGAATTCGCTCCGCCGCCGAACTTCAGCTTCTTTTCCAGCTCTCCCTTCACGATGGGCTGCGTCCAGTCACCGTAGAGCGACTTCGCCCGCTCCACCATCTCCGCAAAGAAGTGGCGACCGCTGTCCGAACCCGCAGAAAACGCCCACGTATCGCCACCCCGGGGCTTGAAGTAGATCGTGTCACGCAAGTCCGGGCGGTCGAGCTGCGCCCGGCCGAGGGTGGCGCGCCAATCGAGTTCTCCATCGTAGAGGATCGGAAAGCAATGTTGCCCGCGCAGCTGGGCAAACTCGAGCGACCGGCTGGTGTATCCATTGCGGATGGTGATGTAGTTCGATTCGTTGTTGGCCTTGAAAAGATCGAGCAAGCGGGTGTTGTCGTCGGCGATCTGACTGCGCAAACCGATGAGACTGAGCTTGTGTTGCTCTTTGTATTCGAGTGCAAGGCTGCCGAACGCGCCCCACTGCACACTATCGGTCGCGCTGGTGGACCTACCGTCCACCCACACGCGCGCGGGCTCACCCTGGCCAGCCGAGTTGAAGGTGCGGATGATCTCCTCTTGGAGGGATTGTTCGCGGCTGTAGGTGAAAGATGCCAACGTTCCGAGTTTCAGATCTTTAGCGAGATCCCATCCGCGCCCGGCAATTACGCTTCCGCCAAGATTTGGCCAGTTGCGCGTGTTCTTGGGAACCATGACGCTGTTGAAGTCGCGGCCAATCGTTCGAATCTCGTCATCCAACACGCGCTCGCCGTCCGGCTTCTCTGCGCCGCGGCGCACGACGTAGTCAGGGGCGGACTCCGGCATCGCGCGCATACCGCTGTCGAACCCGAAGATATCGGTTCTGCTCCGTTGAAACGCGGCTCTTTCTCTGAAAGTGGACTGGGTGTTGTATCCAGCTTTGAGTGAGATGCCGAAGATGGGCTCCTCGGGAACGGTGATCGTTTCGATACGCACCGACCCTCCGGCAAAGTCTGCGGGAAAGTCTGGTGTGGACGTCTTGGCGATGTCGATGGACCGAATCACCTGAGTGGGGAGCAAGTCGAGCGGCACCGTCGCCTTGTCCGGCTCAGGGCTCGGCATCGGAGAGCCGTTCAGAAGGGCGTTCGTGTACCTCTCGCCGAGGCCTCGAACATAGACGAATTTCCCATCGACAATCGTGACGCCGACAACGCGTTGGGCAGCGCCGGCCGCGTCGCCCGCTCCTGATTTGGAGATGTCCTCGGCGCTGATGGCGTCCGACATGCTGGCCGATTCTCGGCGTTCGCTGAGGACCGAGGCGACGCTCCCCTCGACGTGAGGCACGGTGATGACGAAGTCCTCCAGAACGGTGGAAGCTGGAAGCAGTTCAAACGTCACGTCACCCGACTCCTCTGCCTTCACGAGCACATCCGGTTCGGTGACGGTGGTGTAATCCGGATGAATGACCGAGATAGCCCATGAGCCCTCGGGAAGCTCGATTTCGAAGCTGCCCGCAGGGTCCGTCGTCGCTTCGGCACTCGAACCGCGCACGAACACGCGCGCCCCCTCGACGGGTGACTGGTTCTCGGAGTCGAGGACCTTTCCTGAGACCGTGCCTGTGGGAACATCGGCATCGGCGGCCAGGGCTTCTGCAGCCCGAGCCTCTTGCACACTTCCCGCGACGCTCTGCACGTCGACGGACTCGACGGTTCCGTCGGGAGCGAGGGTGGCGATGACTTCGACGGTTTCGCCCAGAACGAGCTCTATCGTCTCGAGTTTGACCTCGACGGGGCCCTCCCCGGGAGGCGCGTCCACCAGCTTCTCACGCGGCACGCGCGCTCTCAGCTCGACTTGCCCGGACTTTGACTCGGAAAGCTTGGCGGACCCGACTGCGTCGGTCTGTTGCGAACTATCACTTCCCGTGACAAGCAGGACTTCGGCGCCCTCGATGGGGTCTTGGTCGACGAACAAGATGACCTGCACAGAGGCCGCGTCGGCCTCGATCGCCGCATTCTCGCCGCCATCGGGACTCTCGCTTCCCTCGTCGATCGCTCCGTCGTCGCCCTCGTCGGTCGCTGCCTCCTCGCGCTCTTGGGCCTCGGAAGCTTCATCGCCTTCGCCATCCGGTGGCACTTCAGACCGGGCCGCGCCGCTCGCGTCGTCCGGCGCCAGTTGGGCGAACGCCGATCCGCTCCAGAAAAGGGAAATCACGGAGACGAGGAAGAGCAATCGATAGCTCAGACCACTGTCGGCGCTCTTGAGTTTGGAGAAAAATGTGGCGACACCACTTTCGATGGTGCCGATGGTGCCAGACTGCCGTGCGCTCGGGGGGCTTTGACTGATGGGGCTCATCTTTTCTTTCAATGGTCGAGGTGGAAAATCCCCCTGGGTCGCCTGAACTCGCAGCAGGCGGACAAAGGAACGGCAGGAGGGCAGGCCTCCTGCCGTTCTTTGGTCAGCTCGCTCGGGTCACCTCAGTTGGCAAACTTGACCCATTCACCCTCAAGCCAGTCGTCCTCTTCGGTGAATGCGCCAATCCCGGAACCGGTAACTTCGGCGTTCGGGCCGCCAGCTGCCTGGCAGTCGGACACGTCGTAAGGAGCGGGATCGGGCTCTTCGTTGTTGTCACCGTCATCGAACCATTCCTGCGGGTCGATTGTGCTCGACTCGTGAGTGGTACCGAGATTGCTGTCGAAGTTGCCCCACACCATCGAATCAGAGATCTCGACGTCGGTTAGCTCGTCCCGAATGCTGAACGCTGCATGAAAGCCCGTGATTGCCTGGTTGCTGAAGCTCCCCGTGAGACCTTCGCGATGTACGGCACCATAGGTGGTTGCTGCAGGCGCGTCGTCCTCACCAAGACCGCAAAGTGTGATCTTGTCTGCAGTGATGGTGGTCACGGGAGTAGCGTCGTCCTTGCTGTCAGTCTCCCAACCATTGGGGTCGTCCGAGTCCGCGTTGCCCTGGCGGCCAAACAGGGTCGTCAAGCTGCCCTGGTAGCCTTCGTCCGCGTCGAACATGTCGTCACCGCAGCTGTCAGCGACCAGGTAAGAGGCGTTCACGCGGCCACCGAACCACTCGAAGCAGTCGTCGAGAGTGCTCGAAACGAACACGTGATCGATGGTGGTGCCAGAACCGACGCCACCCATGGTCAGACCGTTGATCTCGTTGCCGTCTCCGATCTCGACGCCCGGGTATTCGATGCGCACATACTGGAGAACGCCGCTGTCATCGTCGGCCTCGTCTCCACCGTACTCCCACTCCGGACCTGGAGCGAGACCCTCGATCGGGACATTGGCACCAGTGTTCCCGGGAGCTTTGCCGAGGATGATGACGCCGCCCCAGTCACCAGGCTGCGGGTCCTGGCCCGCTGCCTCTGCCCAGCTCGTGAAGAGGATGGGCTCATCAGCGGTGCCTTCTGCCATGATCTTGCCGCCACGGCCGATCACGAGAACACCGTCCGGGCCGTTGCCCTCGATGCGCGTACAGGGCTCGATCGTCAGAACCTCTCCGTCGCCTACGAGGACGCGCTCCTCGAGCGTCCAAACCTTGTCGTTGGTGAGCGTCATCGTGCCCGGTTCGGTGGGAATTTCTTCACGGTCGAGACCTTCGCCCGAGATGTCACATGCAGTCGGCATATCGCCGTCACCATCACCATCACCATCACCATCGCCATCGCCATCGCCGTCGCCGTCGCCGTCGCCGTCGCCGTCGCCATCGCCGTCGCCATCGCCATCGCCATCGCCATCGCCATCGCCAGTGGGTTCTTCGTCATCATCACCGCCGCAAGCTGCCGACGAGAGAGCAACGACGAGACCGAGAGTCATCGCGCCAAGGAAAGATGTATTGAACTTTTTCATTTCTCTTTTTCCAATCGTTTCCGATTCGAACACTGAGGGGCGATCCCATCGGGGAGGTCACCTTTGTGTCCGCGTTTCTTTTGAGTTGATGGGCGACCCAATACCAATGTGCGCGACGAAGTTCGTGAATGCCGAGTGGCTTCAACGTAACGATTTGAAGGAGCGGCCTCACGGAGACCCCCCGATGAACTTCGCGTGACGTCGAGGTAAAGAATCGTAAAACAACGAGACGAACGAGCCCGCGGGCGAACGCGCGTCGCAACGTGCAGCGCGACGTTCCTTTGACATTCGTCACGATAAAAGCGCCGGTTCGTCATACGGTTCCGGCGTTCGGTCGCGTTTGCCGCGGGAACTGCTAGACCCCTGATCGTGGTCGCAACCCTGCTCATTTCCGTCGTCGGATTCGCCGTCCTGATGGGCGTCATGGCCCTCGGGGTCATGCTCCAAGGGAAACGTCTCTCGGGTAGCTGCGGCGGGAACCCCGACTCTGCCCACTGCGGATGCTCTCCGGAGAAGAAGGCCGCCTGTCGGCAGAAGCACGCGCTGATGGACGCCGACGAAGAAGACATCTTCTCTGGGCCCGCGCTCACCGAGGAGACTCTCGCTCCTCCGGGAGAGCGACGCCTCATCCAGCTCCGCACCGGGCGGCAGTAGACACGAAGGTCGCCCGCCGCCTCGGCGTCGTCACCAAACTCCGCACTTCCGCGCGCAGCGGGCGCGATATCGGCAGGTGACGGTCGTAACGAAAGGGTCATCGAGGTGGGATGCACTTTCGTCGTGCTTCATGACGCTTTCGTGTCAGCGTCGGGAATTCAAAGTGAAACAGATGGGACCGCAAAGGTGGTACAAACGCCCGGAAAGGTGGCGTTTCGCGCTGGAGACCGAGGGTTTTTCCCGGAACTTTCGCCCGTCACGGAGTCATCTTTAGTTTCTCGAAAAACGTCACATCTCGGTCACGGGATCGTCATCTTGTTCCCCAAACCTCGGACTGAGGCACCTTGACGAACGACGCACACGCCCCGCCGGTTCTTTCCGGACTTTCATTCCTTGTTCACTCCATCGTCACAAGGCCTCTGTAATCGGTATGCCCATGACGAAGGTAGTAATCGTTGAAGACGAGCGGGACATCGTCGACATCCTCGAGTTCAACTTCCAAGCGGAAGGGTTCGAGGTCTCGTCCGCAACGACGGGGAAAGAAGGCCTCGAGTTAGCGCTGAGCACCCGCCCCGATCTCCTCCTCGTGGATCTCATGTTGCCCGACATCTCGGGCAACGAAATCTGTCGCGCCGTGCGCGCTTCGCCGCACGGGAAATCCCTCCCCATCCTGATCTTGAGCGCGCGTGGCGAAGAAATCGATCGCGTCGTCGGGTTCGAACTGGGCGCGGACGACTACGTGACGAAGCCATTCAGCGTCCGCGAATTGATGCTCCGGGCTCGGGCTCTCGTCCGACGCGCGCAGACAGGCACAAAGAAGCAGGTGGACGAATCGGTGCACTTCGGGCCCCTCCGCATCGACCGACAGGCGCATCGTCTTTGGGTCGATGGAGTCGAGGTGACCCTCACTGCGCTCGAGTTCAAGCTTCTCGTGACTCTCTTCGAGAGGCGCAACCGGGTGCAGACTCGCGCGGGTCTGTTGGAGCACGTATGGGGGATCCACGCCCACATCTCGACTCGCACCGTCGATGCTCACGTCAAACGCCTCCGAGAGAAGCTCGGAAGCGCCCGCGACTACGTCGAGACGGTGCGAGGAGTAGGCTACCGATTCAAGGAAGATCCGAGCGAAGACGATTATCCGGAGGAATCCACGCCGCTCCCACGCCACGAAGCGGGAATGGGGATCTCACACTGAGCTCCCCGCATCGCCCGGACCACGAAAACGAAGAGGCCGCTGGAAAGTCCAGCGGCCTCTTTCGCTTGGCCTCACCCGTTTGAGCGAGCCTCCAACCCTCCGGAGGCTCGCCCGGCGGGCACCCTCAGGCGGCCGTACGAGCCAACTCCGCAGAAGCCTCGAACTCTTTCTGAGCCTCCTGCTCGGTCTCCTCACTGAATCGAATCGTCACACCCAACAGACCCAGGGACGCGACGACGAAGCCAAGATAAAAGAAGACATCCTGCAGCGGGAGCTCCGACCGCAAGAAGAACTGCGCGTAACACACGGCTCCGACGTTACCGCCAGCGCCGACGATACCCGAAACTGCGCCCAAAGATCGCTTGTTGATGAACGGAACGACCGAGTAGGTGGCGCCCTCTGCCATCTGTACGCAAAGGCTGAAGACAATCATTGCAGCGATGGCGACCGCCAGAGCTCCCATCTGGGAAAAGACGAGCAAAGCAATTCCCTCGGCGATCATCACCATCACGAGCCAGCGAACGCGTCCAGTGAGTCCGCCCGTCTTGGCGAACCGATCGCCCAAGAACCCGCCCATGCTCCGCGCAAAGATATTCATCAGCCCGAAGAGCGAAGCGATGAGACCCGCCGCTCCCTCTGCCAAACCGAACCGCTCTTGGTAGTAAGCAGCGGCGCGCCCGTTGACGAACAGCTCCATGCCGAAGCACCCGCCGTAGATCGCGAAGAGGATCCACACTCGGTAGTCCTTGACCGCAGAAACGAAGAGACCGCTTTCGCCCGCGCGCTTCTGGGGACGCAAGTCGGGCAGTTCATCGTAGTTCCCCTTGGGGCAATCCGTCGTGTACTTCCAATAGAGTGCCGCCACGACGAGCATGATGGCGGCCGGCACGAACATCGCGGGACGCCACTTGGATAGCTCGCTGTTGGCAAAGCCTAGGGCAAGCATCGCAGACGCGATCATCGGCATGACCGCCTGTGTGACGCCGCCGCCTAGGTTACCCCACCCGGCCGTCGTCGCATTGGCGATACCGACGACGTTCGGCGCGAACATCACCGAGGTGTGGTACTGGGTGACGACGAACGAAGCGCCAATCACGCCAATGCACAGACGGGAGAAGAGATACGTCTCCCAACTGTTGGCGAATGAAGAGCCCGCTACCGCGAACGCCCCGAAAACGAGCAGCACGACGTAGCTCTTGCGGGGGCCGACCTTGTCGCAAAAGTACCCGATGAGGAGCCGCGCGAGGATCGTGATGCCGACCGAACCGATGAAGGCCGTGATCTTCTGAGCCTTGCTGAGCTCGAGATCCGGGCCGATCGTCGCCGGGAGCAGGGGTGCGTGGGAAAACCACCCGAAGAAACACAGGAAGAAGGCGAGCCAGGTGAGGTGAAATGTCCTCATCTGGACCGTCTTCAGGGAGAAGAGGTCAATCTTTGTCGCTTTTTCTTGCATGGGGACTTCCTTGGGGGACCGCAAAGGTCCGTCTTGGGAGCATCCCCAATGTCTGGGTTTTTGTTTTCACGGAATGACAGAGAAGGTTTCCGGTTGGAAAAGTAGCCAAAACTGCCGAGATTTTGTTTTTCCTCTACGTTTCGGTCGCGAAAATTTCTCGTAGCGCGGCGTTTGGCGTTTCCCCGGAGTTTCAGTTCCGTCGCAACTGCGAGAACTCGCGCCCGAGGAGGCTCTTCGATGGTCATCTCGACCGTGAGCTTTGCAACCTTTTGGAAACTCAAAGGGCGGGTGCAAACCCTAGATCTTGAAGCGCGACACGAGAGCTTTCAGATCCTCGGCCATGGCGGCCAGTTCTCGAGCCGAGGCCAAGCCCTCCTCGGCGCCAGCTGACGTCTGACTCGCCGCTTCGGCCACCCCCGCCATGTTGCGCACGACCTCCTGAGTTCCGCGCGCCGCCTGGGCCAAATTCCGTGCGATCTCGCCGCTCGTCGCCGATTGTTCCTCGACAGAGCTGGCGATCGAGTTCTGATAGTCGTGGATCTTGCCGATGATCTCGCCGACTTGCCGGGTGCTCTCCACGGCACTGTCCGTGTCGTTTTGAATCGCCTCGATCCGACGGGCGATGTCCTCCGTAGCGGTTGCCGTTTCCTTGGCCAGATCTTTCACTTCGTTGGCGACGACCGCGAAGCCCTTCCCGGCTTCGCCCGCCCGGGCTGCCTCGATGGTTGCGTTCAGAGCCAAGAGCTTCGTTTGTTGTGCAATGGAGGCGATGACACGAGTCACGTTGCCGATTTCTGCGCTGCTCTGGCCCAGCGCAGAAATCGTCGCGTTGGCCCGCTCCGAGAGCCCCACCGCGTCGTTGGCGACTTTGGTCGCTTCCGCTGCGCTCGCCGCCACGTCACGAATGCTGGTGTTCATCTGCTCGACTCCGCTGCTGATGGATTGAACATTTTGATCGGTCTGCTCCGCCGCCGAGACCACGCTCTGCGCCTGAGCCGACGTCTCGTCGGCGGTCGCGCTCATCTGTTGGCTCGTGGCCGATACGGCTCCCGAACTCTCACTGAGCCTGTTGGCATGAGCGCTGATGCCGGCGATGCTCTCGGCCAAGTCCCGGAAGAACGACCTCAGTCCGTCCCCCATCTGCCCCATCGCGTCGGTCCCCGTGACCGTGATTTCCCTCGTCAGATCTCCCTTTGCGGCAGCGCTGACGACCTCGAGCATCATGTCGGCCTTGCGCTGGAGCTCCTGGTGCGTGCGCACCTGTTCGGTGACGTCCGTTGCGTATTTGACGACTTTGATGGGGCGCCCCTCGACGTCCAAGATGGGATTGTAGGTTGCCTGAAGCCAAACCTCTCGCCCCCCGCGCCCAAGGCGTCGGTATTCGCCTTGCAAGAATTCTCCGCGATTGAGCGCGCGCCAGAACTCTTCGTATTCGCTACTCCTCGCGTAGTCGTCATCCACGAACATGCGATGATGACGACCGATCACTTCGTTTTCCGCGTATCCCATCGCGTCGAGGAACGTTCGGTTCACGTGAATGGCAACCCCGTCCATCCCAAAATGAATGACGGCGGTGGATTTTTCGATGGCGTCGATCTGACCCGCGAGATCCGAGGCGCGGCGCTTTTGCTCGGTGACGTCGGTCGCGTACTTCACCACCTTGACGGGTCTCCCGTCGGCGTCGAGCACGGGGTTGTACGTCGCCTGGAGCCAAACCTCGCGGCCCCCTTTTGCCAGGCGCTTGTACTCACCCTGAAGGAATTCGCCCCGGTTCAAGGCGGCCCAGAACTCTCGGTACTCGGCGCTTTGAGCAACCCCAGGCTCCACGAACATCCGGTGGTGCTTGCCCTGGACCTCCGAGAGCGGGTAGCCCATCGCGTCGAGGAACATCTGATTCGCCTGAAGAACGTGGCCGCTCATGTCGAAGTGGATGACCGCGTTCGATTTCTCGATGGCCTGGACCTGGCCGGCGGCTTCGGTTGCGATTCTGGTCTGTACGGTGATGTCCAAGGCAAACTGCACCACCTTGATCGGGTTTCCTTCCGCGTCGAGGATCGGGTTGTAGCTCGAGCGCAGCCAGACTTCGTTCCCGTCCGCTCCGAAGCGGCGAAACTCTCCCCGAACGCTTTCGCCACGACCCAGGGTCTTCCAAAGGTCACGATACGAGCGCTCGGTGACCTCGTGCTCGTCGACCAAGATACGGTGATTTTTCCCGACGAGCTCTTTGGAGCGAAACCCGAAGATATCCAAAAACAGCTTGTTCGCAGAGAGAACCTTCCCGTCCAAGTCGTAATGAGCGGTGGCCATCGAGCTGGTGATCGCGTCCACTTGCCCTTTGAGTTCGAGGAGTTCTTCTTCTGTGATCTTGTTGGTTCCTTGTTGTCCCATTTCGTTCCCTCTTGAAGATTCAAGGCTGTTCGCCGAAAGCTTTGGATGTGTAGATGCCCGGCACCCCGGTTGGTGCGAGTTCGACGTGGGCCCCGAGTCCGAGTGGACTCTCCGCCGAGCCGAGAACCACGAAACCGCCCTTGGTGCGTGGAAGCTGCCTTTCGATGCGATCGAGCACGTCGGCGCGATCCTCGTGCCCCCAGTAGATCATCGCGTTGCGCAAGAAGACGGCGTGAAACTCGGGCAGCCCCGTCCACGGTGCACGCAGATTGAGGACGCGGAACTCGACCAGGCGCTTTACCTCGGCGGAGAGCGCGAAGCCATCCCCGTCTTTCGTGAAGTGACGCAAGAGGCGAATCGCGGGTAGTCCGCGGTTCACCTCGGCTTTGGTGTAGACCCCCGCCCTCGCGTAAGCGAGCCGTGGCTCCGAGACATCGGTCGCAATGACACGCACATCCCAAGAGCGAAGTTCCGGGATCTCAGCGAGGAGCATCGCGATGCTGTAGGCCTCTTGCCCGGTGGAAGACGCGGCGGACCAAATACGAAGGCGTCTCTCGGGTCGACATCGGTCGATGAGCAGCGGCAAATAGCGCCTTTCGATCTCCGAAAAGACCCGGACATCCCGAAAGAAGCTGGTCTCCCCGTTGGTCAGCGCTCCGACGAGTCGCGACAGAGTTCGTCGGTCCCCCGCAAGGCAGCGTTCCAAAAGAGCCGTCGGATCTCCTTCGTTTTCCCCTTTGCAGAACGTGACGAGGCGAGCCTCGAGCATGGGGCGCTGGGAAGGGCGAACGATGACGCCGGTTTCGTGCTGCATGGCTTGCAGCACGAAGCGGAACTTGTCGTCATCGAAGTGAGACTCAGCCATCACGGGGCGACGTCCTTGTCCTTCGACTGCTTCGCGAGCCTGAGATTCAGTTCTCGAGCGATTTCTTCGGGGCTCAGAACGGCTTCCGCCAGCCCCTCGCGCACGACGCTTCCAGGCATCGACCAAACGACGCTGGTCTTAGCGTCCTGGGCGAGCACTGCGCCGCCCGCGCCGACGATGGCCTGAGCACCGGCGAGTCCATCCTTACCCATCCCGCTGAGTACGACGCCGAGCACGGCTGGCCCGAAGTGTTGGACGGCGGACTCGAACAGCGTATCGGCGCAGGGACGGCAGCCGTGACGCCGGGGCCCTTTGTCGAGGCCGAGCACCACGCCGCCGCCGACGACCCGCTTCTTGACCACGAGATGGGAGTCCCCTGGCGCCACCCAGATGGTCGCAGCCTGCGACGTCGCCCCCTCGTAGGCTTCCTTGGCGGTCAGCTCGGTGACGCGATCGAGGCGCGACGCGAACATGGCGGTGAACACGGGCGGCATGTGCTGGGCGATCAACACGGGTACGCCACACGTTCGAGACAAGCCTTCGACCACCTTGGTGACGGCGTTCGGTCCGCCCGTCGACGACGCCACGACGATGCACTGGATGGGAGAAGCGCCCCTCGTCGGCACGCGGAGCCGGAGCTTGGGCGAAGCCGGAGCCCTGCTGATCCCGACCGAGCCAAAGAAAGCTCCGATGGTGTCGAGGAGCTGGGCACGGGTCTCTTCCAGAGCCGCGCTCCGACTGTTCATCCCGCTCGGCTTGGTCACGTAGCTACGCGCGCCCTTCGAGAGAGCTTCTAGCGTCAGCTGAGCGCCCCGTTGCGTCAGCGCGCTGAACATGACCACGGGGAGCTGCGGACGCAGCTCTTGGAGTCTCTCGAGCGTTTCCATGCCGTCGATACCAGGCATCTCTTGATCGAGCAGCACCACGTCGAACTCCTCCTCGCTCACCAGACGCAGAGCCTCCTGACCCCCGGCCACGGCTTGCACCTCAGCGATCAGCTCACTGGATTCGAGAAGCCTCGGAACGAGAAGACGAATCGTGGCCGAGTCGTCCACGACGAGAACGCGGACCGACTTCATGACGGAAGGTCGAACCCCAAGAGTGCGAGCTTGTCTCGAAGCATGTCGGCATCGAACGGCTTCATGAGAAATTCCTCCACGCCGCAATCGAGCGCCACCTGCACCTGGCCGAGACTCGACTCGGTAGTGACCATCATTACGGGAGTGTCAGCCAGCTTGCTCTTGCGAGCCTCCCGAACGAACGAGATGCCGTCGAGCACCGGCATGTTCCAGTCCACGAGGGCGACGTCCACCGAAGGCTCCCTCGTCATGAGCTCGAGGGCAGCTGCGCCGTTCTCAGCCTGAATGACCTCGAAGCCGAAGTTCTCCAGACACCGGGCCAGAAGCATCCGAGCTGCCTTGGAGTCGTCGACGACGAGCGCTCGCGGCTGGTTCACTTGACACCTCTAGCGCTGCGCAGGCTCTCCGTCGCGAGGGCAAGGAAGCTCGAGCCAGAGACGAGGAGTACCAGGTCATCCCCGAGTCGCGCGACGCCCTCGACGAGTTTCCTCATGACACCGGAGATGTGTTCGGGTGGGGGTCCGATCTGGTTCGAATCCAAAACGATGATGTCCCCGATCTCGTCGACCGTGAGACTCACGGCTACGTCGCCGCGGAGGATCACGTTGGTGGACTCTCGATCCGGCCCCAGGGACTCGAGCCCGAGACAACGACGAGCATCGATCGCAGGAACGATGTCGCCACGGAGATTCATGAGGCCTCCGATCGTGTCGGGAGCCAGGGGAACCTTCGCGAGAGTCTGCTCACGCGCGATTTCGTGAACATCCTCCAGCCTGAGACCCAGGAGGTTCTTCCCGACCCAGAAGGTACACATCTGAACGCTACTCATCGACCGTCTCCCCCAGAGGTCGCGCCTTGCCGCGCACCTCGCGCGCGAGAAATTCCATGTCGAGGAACTCGGTGACCCGCCCGGAGACGATCATCGAGCCCTTCACGCCCTTGCGGGCGCCGGGCCATTGTAGATCGAGCTCCGTGTCGACGATGTCCACGATCGAGTCGACGACGAGCCCATACTCCTTTTGTTCGAGGGAGCACACGATCACGTCGAGAGCGTCTTCTTTGGTCCGCTCGTTCTGCTCCTCTCGTGGTTTGGCGCGGCGCTCTTCGAGCACCTGATTCAGGCGAACGAGCGGGAGTATCCGTCCTCGATACTGCACCATGTCGCCGCCCCCGGTCGTCTCCACCGTCGAAACTGGGATTTCCTCGAGCCTGTGAACATCGGAAAGGCGGAGCGCGACTCTAGCGCCGTGCCCCGTCTGGCACACGAGGACCGGCTCGGCGAAAGGCCCCTCGCCCCGTTCGGTCTCGTCCAGGCTCTTCGTTGCGCTACGTTCGACGCCTCGGACGACGCGCGCTCGCGCTCCAAGGCCTTCGGCATCCAGAATCAGAGACACGGAGCCGTCACCGAGAATCGTGGCCCCTGCGAAACATCCCGCAGCCCGAAGGGGCGGCCACAGCGCCTTGACGACGATTTCCTCGGTGTCGAGAATCTCGTCAATCGCTAGACCGAACCGAGTCCCCTCGCTTTCCAAGACCACGACGGACAGGGCCCCCTCACTTCGATGAGACCGCAGGTTCAATACTTCGTCGAGGTGCACGAGAGGCAACAACTCGTCACGCAAGCGGAAGGTCGATGCACCTTCGATGTCCGTCACATCGGACTTGGCGCGCTCGCTCGAAAGATGCAGAACCTCGAGCAAGCTTGCCTGCGGAATCGCAAACCGCTGGTCGCCCGATCGAACGAGCAGAGCTGGAATGATGGCGAGGGTCACCGGGATCGAAAGCCGGAAGCTCGTGCCCTTGGTCGGCCACGTCTCCACTGACACCGTCCCGCCGAGCTTCTCGATATTCGCGCGCACGACGTCGAGCCCTACGCCTCTACCGGAGAGCGCACTCACCTCCTTTTTCGTCGAAAATCCCGGATGGAAGATCATGTCGAGAAGCTGGTCTCGAGTCAGCGTTTCCGCCGCACCCGCGCTCACCAGTCCCGAACTGACGGCCTTGCTTCGCACTCGCCCCAGATCGACACCCCCGCCGTCGTCGGACATTTCGATGTGAATCAGGCCTCCCTCGTGGAAAGCCCTGAGTTGGATGAGTCCGACTCGGGGTTTGCCCGCTTCCCGGCGTTCCTCTTCGCTCTCGATGCCGTGGTCGACGGCGTTACGAATGAGGTGAATCAAGGGATCGTAGAGCTGTTCGATGATGGATTTGTCGAGCTCGGTCTCAGAACCTCGACTGATGAGCTTCACGTCCTTGCCGGCCGAGCGGCTCACGTCGCGTACCAAACGTGGAAAGCGCAA
The DNA here is from genome assembly GCA_965652275.1 of uncultured Polyangiaceae bacterium. Lineage (GTDB taxonomy): Bacteria > Myxococcota_A > Polyangia > Polyangiales > Polyangiaceae > NIC37A-2. The sequence goes on from CBFGUR010000006.1 coordinate 248,241, forward strand.
CCACAGAGTCTCGATCGGTTGCATGCGTGTAGCCATGACCGACTCCTGAAGTTCGCTGGTGATGTGGCTCAACCGTTGCGACATACCGGCCAGGTGCTCGTCTACACGAGCCGAGGAACGCTCGACTTGCTGCAAGATTTGATTGCGCACCAAGACGAGCTCACCCACGAGGTTCATCATGCGGTCGAGCACCTTGGTCTTGACGCGGATCTTGTCGTCCGCCTGGGGCCCAAACTCCGCGGAAGCGTCACCGGCGACATCGGGCTCTTGGGCCTCGCCGCGGTCATCCTGCTCACCAGGTGTCACTGGCTCGCGCGAGCTCTGCTCGACGATATCGAGGCGAGCCACTGCGGGACTGACGTCGAGCTCCCCTTCCTCGCCGTTGATTTGCACGCATGTGACCAAGAGACGTGTCGCGTCACACGTCCCCATGAGCGCATCCACGAGCTGACCGTCGAGGGGAGCGTCCTCGTCGCGCACGCGTCCGAGCGCCGTCTCGGCGGCGTGCATCACGCCTTCGATCTTCTTGAATCCCAGAAGAGCAGCGCTCCCCTTCACCGAGTGGGCGATCCGAAAGAGCTTGACGACGTGCTCCTGCCGCTGGCCCGATTGCTCGACGTCGAGCAACAGGCGCTCGAATTCGGTGAGATGCTCGACCGCCTCACCCAAGAAGGTGTCGACGACCTCCTTCATGAAATCCGCGTCATCCGTCATCGCGTGATCGACATCTCCCCTCGAGCGAAGCCGTATGGAGGCACGGTACCCATCTCGAAGGAGCGTATCGAAAATCCTCCACGACGACCCGCTCACTCGAAAAAACCGATGCGGACTGGGTAGCAGTTGACCCGAATCGTCCGGTGGAACGGACGTCAGGCGTCACTCGCGGCTCCACGCGTCTCGGTTTTTCGGGACGAAGCTACAAAAAGCGCAATATTTTCAGGCTCCGTCGGAATGTCGAAACCCGCCACCGCGGGGGTCGCAGACCGTGGTCAGAAACGAATCGCCGTGAAGCCGTGCACACACGCTTGGCAAAGAGACGCTCGTGAAGGTCGAAGGCCCTGCGGCGCACCGGCTCGCCTCAGAGTTCGCCGTAGCGTCGCAGGCGGTCGCGAAGAGTCGTTCTCGGAATTCCCAGTGCGCGCGCGGTACGAGCGAGGTTGCGACCGTTCTCGTTGAACATGTTCACGGTGATTTCCCGCTGCATCGCGTTCAGGTCCACGCCCTTGTCCGGGCTGAGCGGCAAAGAAACGGACGAACCCGAAACCGTAACCGGAAAAGTCCCCGAGCCGAGCGCGCCACGCTGGGCAAGGGTCGCTTGGACCGCCTCACCAGAGATCGCTCCGGTCGGTGAAAGCACGGCGGCTTGCTCGATCGTCGCACGCAGCTCCCAAACGTTCCCAGGCCACGCGTGGTTCCTCAGCACAGCGAGCGCCGACTCGTCGATGCGCGTGGGGAGGCCAGTGTAGCGCTTACCAAACGCTTGAAGAAAATGAGTCGCCAGCTCTTCGATGTCGCTCTGTCGCTCGGAGAGTTCGGGCAGTCGAAGCGACAGTCCGGTGAGCTTCGAGTACAGATCGGGACGAAACGTCGCCGGGGCGTCCGCCAAGTTCGGGTGGGTCGTCGAGCTGATGATCCTCGCCTCGAGAGGAAGCTCTTCAGATGCACCTTCGGGGCGAAATGTCCCGCGGTCGAGGGCCAGAGCGAGCTGACTTTGCACCTCGTGGGGAAGTGACTCGACGTCTTTCAGGAACAGAGTGCCGCCCGCTGCCGCCTGGAGGCTCCCCACTTTTGCCGAGCGTGCTTCGGGAAAAGCCCCCTGCTCGTAGCCGAACAGCTCGCGTCGAAGCACGTCGGGGGGCAGTGCCCCGGAGCTCACGGTGATGAACGCCTCCCCGGCGCAACTCAGCTCGTGAATCACTCGTGCCAAGAGGCTCTTGCCCGTCCCGGTCGCGCCGACGATGTGAGTCGGAACCTCGCGGAACCGGCCCATGCGAAGAACCTGATCCCGAAGCCGCTTCATTGCGGCGGATTGTCCGACCAAGCGCTCGGTCCCGGCGCTCGCGCTTTGCGGCGCCAATCGGATCCCTCGCTGTGACCTCCGTGTGTCGGGCCGCTCTCCCTCCCTTTCGGCTTTTCGAGCCGAAATGCCATCGCGGATACGGCTCGACAGCTCGACGAGGCGAAGCGGCTTCTGTAAAACGTCGAACACCCCGGCGCGGAGCGCGGAGACCGTGCCTTCAACGTCGAGATAGGCCGAGAGAAGGACGGTCGCGACGTCGATCTCGTTGTCACGCACGAACTCGACGACCTCCCAGCCGCCAACGGGCGCCATCTTCAGATCGAGGACCATCGCATCGAAATGAGCACCTCCGAGCAGCCGCTGCGCTTCACCTCCGTCCGACGCCGTAGTGACGTGGAAGCCGAGCTCCGTCAGCCCGTCCGCGACGAGTCGACGCACCGCCGCTTCATCGTCGACGACGAGCACTCGATAGGCTGGCGACTTCGATGGCACCCTCGTTTCCCCCAGGCTTGCGGCATCCACTTTGCTTACACTACCACGAGCCGCGGGCCGGACACCAGGCGCTTGCTTCACCCCTAGCGGCTTTGCGGAGGCTCTGCCCGGAGAGCTCGAGATTGATTCGAGTCACTTGCCGCGACGCGTTCGGCGCTCCGTACTAACCGCTCGGCATTTGCCGTTGCCGATCGAGAAGGTGTGACACCTCGTGAAACAGTTCTCCGCCGGTGAACGGCTTCTGCAAAAAGGAGCTGTTTGGCGTCTTCCGCAGAGCGTCCTCGTCACGCTCGGTCATGTGACCGGAAACGAAGACGACGGGCAGGTTTCCACACTTTCGCCGCACCTCCTCGATGACCGTGGGGCCGTTCCCACCCGGCATGACCACGTCGCAGACGACCCCGTCGAAGGGGCGCTTGATGTGGGTCAAGAGATGTCTCACGTCGTCCAAACCGCTCGCCGAGCTGGCTTCGAAGCCGAGTTCGTTCAACATCTCCACCGTCAACCGCCGAACGACTGGCTCGTCTTCCACGACGAGGATGCGGCCGATGCCGCGCTCGATGCCGGTGAGCCCGCGGGTTGACTCCGTCTCTAGGGGGACGTCCTCTTCTGCACGGGGCAAAGTCACGGTGAACGTGCTCCCCTTGCCCACCTGACTCTGAACGCCGATGTGGCCTCCGAACTGAGTGACTGCACCGTGAGCCATCGACAAACCGAGTCCCGAGCCCTGACCTACCGCCTTCGTGGAGACGAAGGGTTCGAAAATCAACTCCCGAAGATCGGAATCCATGCCGATGCCCGTGTCCTGCACGATGAGCTGGAAGTACTGACCAGGACCGAGGGGAACCTTGGCTCCGCTCGCCGACTCCACGACGTACCTTCGCGTCACGATGGTGAGTTTGCCGCCGCTGGGCATCGCATCGCGCGCATTGACGACGAGATTCATGATCAGGCGATCCAATTGTCCGCGAGCGAACACCACGGCCGCAACACCATCGCAGGGTTGAACGTCGACTTGTACGTCGTCCCCCACCACTCTCCGAACGAACTTGGCTATCTTGGCGACGGACTCGTTGAGATCGAGAACCTGAGGCTTGACGGGGTGTAGTTTGCTGAACTCCAAGAGCTGCTGCGTGAGCTCTTGGCCGCGGGCCGCAGCGTCATCGATGACCTTGAAATCGTCGAACGAGAATCTCCCCGTAATGGTGCGTAGTTCGCACGTCCCGCGAATCACCATCAAGAGATTGTTGAAGTCATGGGCAACGCCACCAGCGAGGCGGCCGATGGCGTCCAGACGCTGGGACTGGCGAAGCTGAGCATCGAGAGCCTGGGCTCGTTCTCGTTCCAGGAGACGATCTTGGGCTCGGTCGAGAGCCTGGGCGAGCTCGAGAAGCGCGGATTTCTCGAAGGGGTTGAGTTCGCTTCCTCGATTGCAAGAGACCCAAATGAGCGACCCCTCGGAGCGAACGCAATGTTGTGAGGCGGCCGGCGACGCCGCCGGATCGACCAACGTCGCCAAGTCTTGCCATCGAGTGGCGGGGAGCGGACCGTTTTCGGCGTCCCGCCAGGCACGCGCCCCCGACTCATCGCCCTGACGGAGGAGGGGCATCCACTCGCCGTCAGTCGAGCGGTGAAACCCGACTTCGTGCGCGCCCGAATGTCGAAAGGGAATGAACAGCAGGCTTTCGATCGGGGCGCGGATCATCCGCGTCGCATCCCAGAGCGGGTCGAGAAGGGTTTGGACGTCTCCCTTCCCCTCCTTGCTCTGAATGAGGCGCAACGCTTCGGCGAGCACTTCGACCCGCTTTCGACTGGTGATGTCTTGGAACACTCCTACGAGGCGCTGGGGCTTACCGCCGGCATCGACCTCGGCCTCCCCGATGGTCCGCACCCACAGCCGGTCGCCCCGGGAATTGAAGAACCCGACCTCGAGGTCGAAGCGTTCGCCACTCGATGTCGCGCGATCGACCGCGGACGAAATCAGGGGCTGTGCCTCGCTCGAAAAGTGACGAATGCCCGCAGCAGCATCGAAACCCTCCATCGACTCGACGCCGTAGATGTCCATCGTGACGGGAGAGAGCCAACACTGTCCGGTAGCGAGGCAGAGCTCCCACGCGCCGATTCCGGCCATGCGCTGCACGGTGAAGAACGCTTCACGGGCACGTTGGTCCATCTCGTCTGGTTCGCTCATTCGACACCGCGCGGCTCACGAGCAGATGCGCTCCAGGCCTCTTCCGCTCAGACCCACCACCACTTCAAACAGAGCAAGATTAACCGACTCACGCACGGATTTGTAGGAATGCCGGGTAACGTTTGTCCCGAGTTTGCACGGGGGAACTGGCAAAACGCGAAGAATTTGCGCGTCAGCTTTCCGCGGCTGAGCTAGGGTCGTCCACTGCGCCTTGATGCTCGCGCTCTTGGGCCTTCCGCGTGGGGCGCCTTTGACCCAAGTGCGAGGACGAAATCCGCTCGAAGTCACCACAGTCGAGGACCTTGTCGCACCTACCGAGGGGTGATACCTCTAATGCCCTTTGCCTAGCGACCGTAGGGGACGAACGTGACGTTGGACCGACCTCCACTTCGATCAAAGGCACTTGCGAAGCACCCATGAATCACGAAGAACTCACTCTTGGAGGGAAGGGCCCCTGGGTCCTCCTCACCGACGACAGCCCGACGGTGTGTCAGATGCTGAAGGCCGTTCTGGCTGAAATCGGCTTCGAAAGTCAGGAACTCGCCAATTTCCTGGACCTACCGCGCATCCTGCGACACAACCCCCCGGCCATGGTCGTCCTCGATCTCGAACGACCGGGGGGCCTTTCGGGTCCGGCCATCGGTCGGTTCATTCGACAATACGAGTCTAGTCCCATTCCAATCATCGTTTTCTCTTCCCTCCCAGAAGACGTCCGAGCGAACGTATGCCGTGACATCAATGCTCAGGGAACGGTGGGCAAGGAGTCGGATCTCCGTGAGCTCGTCGGGATGGTGAAGTCCTTGTTGGTCCAGCAGGACTCGACAAGCAACTGACGAAAGCCGTCACGGGGGGCGCCGGAGCCTTCTGCAGGGCATCCTGACGTCGTTTTTCGAAATTTTCTGCGCGGGTCACGCAGGACCGGTCGGATTTCGCCTCTGGGTCATTCCACGTCGAAAAGCGACGCAGCCCGTCGATGCGGTATGTCCGGCGGCGGCGCGGCCAATCGAATCCGGGCTGCGTTTGTCTCGCCTCGAGGGTCGCCAGTCACCAGTCCGTGTCGCACCCCAAGAGGCGGGACCTGACGGCTTTCGTCTGGAGACATTGGTGGTCGATGTGGGCGGCCCTCGTGACGCCCGAAGACCCAGTTGTAGCGCCCGATCGGCGGTGGTAATTCTGAAAGTGGCGCTGCTTGCTCTGCAGTCGACAGCCGAGAGAAATAGGTCGACGAAAGATCAGCAAGCCAGGTGAATGGGGAGAACGTTGAGATGACCATGAACGCAGTGCAAGACCCAGAAACGCCGCGAGGCCCTTGGATTCTTCTGACGGACGACAGTCCGACCGTGTGTACCATGCTGACGCGGCTCGCCTCGAAGATGGGCTACCAGACGCGGGAGCTTCACAACTTCCTGGAGCTCCCCCGGCTCCTGAGAGAAAACCCGCCTCGTGTCGTCGTCTTGGATCTGGAAAGACCGGGGGGGCTTTCAGGGCCGGCGATCGGTCGATTCATCCGGCAATACGAAGCGCAGCGCATCCCCATCATCGTGTTTTCGTCTCTTCCGAACGAGGTACGACACAGCGTTTGCCAAGAAATCAACGCCGAGGCGACCCTTGGGAAACAAGAGGACCTGAACGAGCTCGGGGCTATCATCCAAAGACTGGTCCGGCCGAATTTTGGTCGGCTGAACTGAAGCGTTGGTGCGGGGCGACCCCCGCCGGGGCACCCTCTCCCCGGCGGCATTCACATCGAGAAGCTGCGGCATTTGTGAAGAAGGAAGTTGAGAGCTAGATCCATCGCGATACGTGTCCCTTCTCTCTGATGCTTTCAGCGGCGGCCGAGCGGAGATCGCTCCTTTGGTGTTCCTCGTCACCATCTCCGGCTCGCCTTCTCCGGACGAGTTCGATGGATTCTTGGACGACATCACCCAGTGGCTTTCTGCCATCCGAACCACCGGCGAGCGCATTTCCCTCATCGTCGACCCCAGCCAACTCACGCGCTTCGACGCCCACATGCGGCGCTCCTACGGCCAGTGGCGTGGCGAGCAACGCGCCTTGATTCGAGAGACTTGTTCCAAGGCTGCCTACGTCACCCACGATGCCATGTGGCGGGGCATCATGACGGCCGTGTTTTGGTTTGCGAAGCCCGCGATCCCGGTCGAGCTTTGTGCAAGTCGGGAGCTTGCGCTCGATTGGCTCAGAGCCGGAGCGGACGCGCCGTCCGACCCTGCCCCAGGCGGACTTCCCCCCGCGGGCGATCGGTTCTAAGTCGCGCTCGTGCCGCAGATTTCGCCGCTTCCTTGGTTGACGCTTGCCCTGGCGTCGGCGCTCCTTCTCGGTGGTTACGAAGTGGCGCGCAAGTCGGCCGTCGAAAAGAACGCGGTTCTACCCGTACTTCTGCTCGCCAACCTGGGCGGGCTCGCCTTTTTGGTGCTCGGTGGTGCCGCGGCAGCACTCGCGCCGAGCGCGGCCCAGAAGCTGTCCCTTCACGTCGGGGAGCTGAGCCCCATCGAGCACCTGCTCGTGCTGGCAAAGTCGACCTTGGTCACGAGCTCCTGGGTGTGCGCGTACTTCGCCGTCAAACATCTTCCGATTTCGATCGCGGGCCCCCTGCGCTCGCTTTCACCCGTCGTGACCGTGCTCGGAGCTCTCGTCATTTTCGGGGAGACCCCGAGCCCTCTTCAATTCGGCAGAATGTTCGTGATTCTCGGAGGGTACTGGGGATTCGCTTGGCTCGGACGGGCCGAAGGGATCCACTTTCACGCCGATCGTTGGGTCCTTCTCCTCCTCCTGGGGACTCTACTCGGCGCAATCAGCGGGCTCTACGACAAGCATCTGTTGCAAAACTTTCGGCTCCATCCGACCACTTTGCAGCTTTGGTTCACTATCGACAACATCCTCCTTCAGTCGCTGCTTGCGGGCATCATCTGGTGGCCACGTCGAGAAAAAGACGACTTCGAGCTCCGCTTCACCATTCCACTAGTTGGGGCGCTGTTGGTGCTCGCGGACCAGTTCTACTTTCGCGCCCTTGCCGAGCCCGGAGCGCTCGTCTCCGTCGTGTCGTTGGTAAGGCGGATGAGTGTGGTGGTCAGCTTCACTCTCGGGGGGCTGCTCTTCAAAGAACGCCTCCTCCGAAAGAAGGGAGGCTTCTTGCTTCTCATCCTCCTGGGCGTGACGCTACTCTTCGGCGACTCGCTTTTCGTTTGAAACGCGAACGCTCGCTCCGAGCGCCGCTCGCGACCAGCGGCATTCACTCAGCCCGTTTCAGTACGACCTTCGGCACGGGAACGTGGCGCGCGATCTTCTCGAGCAGAGCGCTGTCGGAAGTCCCCTTGACCAAGTATCCGACGCAACCGGCGTCGAAGGCGGCCACGAGGTGTTTGGGGTCGTCGTGAGCCGTGAGGATGAGCACGGGAATGTGAGCAACAGCGCGGTTTTTCTTGATGGCCCTGCAAGCTTCCACGCCGCTCAAGCCGGGCATCTCGAGATCCAGCAGGATCAAGTTCGGGACGAGCTCCTCCACCCGCCGCACTGCACTGTAGCCATCGCTGCAAGCGACCGCCCGATATCCAGCCTCCTCAAGAAGCTCTTTGAGCTTCAGTGTTTGCACGGCGGAATCGTCAGCGAAGACGACGACCGGCGCCGACCGAGCTGCGGCGCGCCTCGTTCCGGACTCTCTGCGAGCCCCGGCGTCTTGATCCCGTTTGTCGTCGAACCTTGCCACCTTTGCCGCGCCTCCTCCGAACAGCCAAATAACGAGATATGTTAGCGCAGCTCGACCCGCGATTCTACGATCACGAGTCCCCGGCCGCTGGCGGCGGGGCATTTCGAGGCGGTGAGAGAAAGCTGGAAACGCGGGTGCAGGCATCTCGGCCGGTTCCATCGGAGTCGGGCCCGGATAACGCCTGCGAACGATATTTCTGATCACTTCAAGTAGCGGACGACGCGGCGCCCCTGGCTCGGGCCGCGGATCAGCCCAAAGCGAGACCGCTTCGTCAAGCTCGAGTGGAAGCGCCCCGGTAGGAGATCCTGCGACCGCCGCTGAACTTGAGCGAAATCGACTGAGCGTGTTCTAGATGCGCGATCAAAACGACCCGGTCGCCAGGATGAAGCGGCTCATCGAGCGCGGGCTTTTCCTCCTTCTCGCCGGTCGCGCGAAGCAGCGCAACGACCATCAGGGAGACCTCGGCCTCCTTTTCCAGATCTCCCACAGTGCGCCCGCGCGCCGTTTCGTCGAGCGACAGGGTCAACATGCGCAATCCCAAGTTGTTCAGGTCCTTGTCGAGAGCAGACAGCTCGCTTTCCTCGAGATAGTCGAGAGCAAAGGGGCGCGTGATGATGTCTGCCATGTGACTCGCGCTGGTCGCCGACGGGAGGACCACTCGGGTCGCCCCGGCCTGGATGAGCTTGCCTTCAGTCTCTGGGTACTCGCCGCGGGCGATGATGGTGACTTCCTTGTTGAGGTTACGGGCCGTGAGCGTGATGAAAACGTTCATCGCATCGTTGGGAAGGACCGTACAAAGGGCCCGCGCCTTGTCGATCCCAGCCTCGGTGAGCGTGTGATCGTGGGAGGCGTCGCCCTGAAGCGGCAAGAACCCGTGGCGCGCCGCGCGCTCGCAGCGCTCTTCGTCGTTGTCGACGACCACCACGGCGACGCTCGCTTTCGAAAGCTCCTGAGCCAATACCTGACCGATGCGTCCGTAGCCGCAAACGATCACGTGCTGATCGAGTTGTTTGATTTCCTTGGTCATTCGTAGCCTTCAGAGCGCGCGATTCAGTTCTCCTTCGGCGATCAGCTGAAAGAAGCCCCCGAGTATGTAGATGAGCGCGGAGCAGCCGGTAATGATCAAAAGGATGGTGAAGATCTTGATCTCCGGGGACGACAGGTCATGAACCTCGCCGTATCCGACGCCGAAGATCGTGATGACGACCATGTAGATCGCGTCGAGTAGGCTCCACCCAAACGACAAATAGCCCACGACCCCGACCGTACAGGCGGCGAGCAAGACGTACGTTCCGCGCTGCATCCTGGAAAACGCCGTCTGCTCCAGTTCCTTCATCGTCGATCTCTTGGGCCCCAGTATACGGTCGTATCCCCATTTTCGCGCGCGAATTCGCACCCTAGCGATGCGTACCCCGCGGGGGTGAGGGCCCACCACGGCGTCTGCTTGCGGTGAAGCGACGCATTTGGGAAACAGGAGTAGATGGAGTGGTTTTTTCGGCGAGATGACGTGGTGCAGGGGCCGCTCGTCGAAGAGGAACTCCGGAGGCTGTTCGAGCGGGGCGAGATCGGATCCCGCATCCCCGTGTCTCCGAACGGAGTCGACTTCCATCCTCTCACTTACTGGACCGCATTTTCCGCCGATGGCTCTCTCGACGCGTCGCGCTTCGTCGAGGCGGGGGCTGCTCGCTCCGAGCTCCGGACGGACAGGCGTACGGCAGTCATCGGCACGGATGGCCCCTACGTCACCGAAGCGAGTCCCGCGCGCCACGGCAAAGGAACGGCGGTGATGGGAACGACATCGGACGCGGACTCGCCGTCTCTCGACGACGTCTGGCCCGGCGCGGCGCAGATCGATCCCGACGGGGCGAGTCCACTCGCCAGCTCCCCCACCGCGCCGAATCGATCCGACGCACAGGACCACTTTTTCGAAGCCATCTCGCCCGAACCGGCGACCCCTCCCCCGGCCCCTACCGAACCACCCGAACCTCCCCCGGCCGTCCCCTTCTCCCCCAGCCCCCGCGCCGGCGGCCACTCGCCCGCGGCGGTCGTCGTCCCGCCGGTGAAGGACGATCTCCACTGGCTCCCGATCAGCCTCGCGGCCCTCGTCGCCTTGGTCCTCACCTACGGCGGACTCGCCCTCGCGGACCGACTGGTGAACGGGCCCGTGAGCTCGAACATCAGCCGGTACCTCCCGAGCGGCGCCTCGGCGTATCTCGAGGTTCCCTCCGTGAGGCGGTGGGGTCGCGGGATTTCCGGGCTCCGCTTTTTCCGACGGGACGCGGCACCCCTCGAAACGTGGCGCGACGCTCTGACGAGTTCCTCGGGCGAAAACATCGCCCCAGCACGAGAGCTTCTCGAGCACATTCGCTCCTTCGCCCTAGCACGCCTCGGGGGGGAAACCCTCTACGCCGTCGAGTACGACGACGACCCGACCGTCGACGCACTCGTGGCGCCGAAGGACGGAGGAGTGCAGACGAAGTGGGGACCCCGCTACACGCGGAAGTCAGGTACCGCGTGTCTGTGGGTCGCAGGCGAACGAGTAGAAATCTGCGGGACGGGGGACAGCCTGGAAACCGCACTCGAGGTGCTGGACGGTCGCACTGTCTCGGCCGAGGACGACCCGTATCTCGTCGCAACGAAGAAACGCGGCTGGTCGTCGTACATTCCCTTCGTTACGCAGCCGGGCCTCTATTCGGTGGCGACCCCACGTTTCACCTCCGAATCTCCCGTGCTCGGGGGCGCATCCGAGCTTCGAATCAAAGCCGGCATCGACTCGCTCGGCTACTTCGAGAGCCTGGATCTGGTTTTGGCCTCGAAATCAGCTCCCCCTCCGGGCGCCACGGCGCGCCCCACGTTCTTCGACGATCTTCCGGTGGGGACGGTCTTCTACGCGAACTACCGCGCCGCCCCTCCGCGAACCCCGGAGCAACTGGGCGAAGCACTCGACAATCTGACGGCGCTTCTTCCCCACGCTCCACCACCGCAGAAGCTCCTCGATGAACTGCGACGGCACCTCGGTTTCGAACCGAGCGCCTTGTTCGAAGGCCTCGGCGACGAAGGACTGATTGCGCTCTCTGCGGCACCGAATGCCCTCCTCGATCCGAGTCAGGGGGCGCAGATGAACGGCGCCGTGTGGCTGATGCAATCGATCGATGACCCGGGCAAAGTCCGGCGCACCCTCACGTCCCTCGTCGAACGACTTTCGGAAGAACGAGCTCTCTTGAGTTGGCAAGACGCCGACAACCTCGTCGCGGAGGGTCATGGGGGGACACGAGTGCACGTCCGTCTGGAAAAGGGACGCCTCCGCGTCGGCATCGGTCAAAGGAAAGAGATCGAGCGCGTGCTCGCAGGCCCGAGTGCCCTCCGCGACGATCCGGCGCACCGTCTCGCCCGCGAGCAGCTCGATCCCGACGCCTCGGTCGTGGCCTGGCTGGATCTGGGACGCCTCCTGAGAGACCCGGAACTCTTCGACGGCCGAGACCTGCCGCTCGAGCTACGAAATGCAATCGTTTCCGAGGGACCGGAAAGGCCGGTCGCCGCCCTGGGTGTGCGACGGTTCGAGAGCGGAGATCTCCGCGTACGGTCCCTGAACTTCCCCACGGGACTGCTCTTGCTCGCGCTTTCTAGCGCGAGTGAACTGACCGGGGTCGCAGCACCTTTCGGGGGCGACTCCGGCCGACCCGAGGATTCAAAAGGACAGCTCCGGGGCAAGCTCGAATGAGAGCGGCGAAGTGCTGGGGGCGGAAACCCGTCCGAGCTGCTCTTCGACGAACCGCCCCAGCCCTTCGTCCTCCAGAATGCGCCGGTGACCGAGTCCCTTGGTCGTGAAGACTTCTGGGAGATCCCAGCGCTCCTGCAACTGCGAGGAGTAGTGGTACGGCACGCGCCTGTCGTCCGTGTCGTGAGCGAGAGCCACCCGCGCGCGCGGTCGGGTGAAGCTGAAGAGATCGACTTCCGGGCGAGTGATCCCGACGCGTGACTCCGTACCGACGGCTGTCGCTTCTCGCATCTCAGGATCCAGGTGCAGGACCTTGGCAAACTCGTCCAAAGCGAAATCGAAGGAAGGCATCGGCGCAACCAGAACGAGCGCTTGGGCCTCGAGCCCGCGGCTCACCGCCAACGAAACGGCGGTAGCGCCGAGAGAGTGCGCCACGATGCCGTGAAACGGACCGACGAGACGATCTACTTCTTCGACCGTTCTGGCGAACTCGGGGAGACTCGTGGTGGTGCCCCCCGTTTCACC
>CBFGUR010000007.1:0-233562 GCA_965652275.1 uncultured Polyangiaceae bacterium
TCATCGGCCGATTCGCGTTTGTCGGTCGCCATCCCCGTTTTTCTTGTTGTCGCGCGTTGCGCCACGGGACGCCTCCCGCGGGCGACCGCGATGGAGCCCGTCGGCCGTCCTCAGTGGGATTTGAATCCGCTTCTCCCCGGGAGGTGAGGCTCGATAGCGGTTCGGGCGCGGGCGAACCTTGGACTCGAGCTAGCTCAGGCGCGCCACCATCGATTCAGAGACACTCAGGACGATACTTCTTGATGCCACGCTCGTCGTAGTAGTAGGGCGTGTCGCAAGGCGAGTTGGCCTTGGGAAGAGGCTCTGGCGTCGGAGCCGTCTGCTTTTGTGCTGCGGTGAGCTTGGGTCGCGGACGAGGGGTGGCGGGACGCGAGGGCTTTGGTGCTCCGTCCTCGACGGCACTTGGTTCTGGACGCAGCGTCAGCACGAACTCTTGATCGTGCGAAAATGTCAGGACGCGCTCCTCAGACACGAAGCCCTTGGCCTCAACGACGAGGTGGTGTCGTTCATCGGCGTCCCGCAGCACTCGATGCACGTGCGGGTTTCCGGGGAGCAGTTCACCGTCGAGCGCGAGACGAGCTTTTCGCGGAAACGCAGTGATGCGCACGGCTACAGTGTCCGGGATATCGGGCAGCTCGGGAGGTTCTGACGCCGGAGTTGTCGCGACGTTCCTTTCGGCCGTTGGCGGAGGCGGCTTGTTAACGGCCTGATGCTCCGGCCAAAGGAGCACCGCCGCGAATAGGCCCATCGCAGCGAGTAGTAGGGCGACCAGCAGCCGAGGACCCGGGCGAAGCTTGGTTGCTGCCCGGGCATGACGCGCAGGTGCGTTCGAGAACGAGGTCAGCTCGGGGAGAGGGAGACTCGAGAGCTGGATGTCATGGAGGGTGTCGGAGCGCGCAAGTTGTTGCTCAATCGTATGTCGACGCTCCTCTCGGACATCGTCGAACATCTTGCTCAGGGCACGGCCGATGTCTCGGTTGCGCAAAGTCCCGCCGAGCGTTGCAAGATACTGGTCCAGATCCGACTGAAAATCGAGGGCCGTTGGGTAGCGATGTGAACGGTCGAGGGAAAGCGCTCGGTGGATGATATCACTGAGCTCGAGGTCCACGCTGGGTTCGATGACTCGAGCTTTTGGGAGATCCCCCGCAAGGATGCGCTTCAAAATGGTCGGTTCTGGAACCTTGCTCCACATCCTTTGAGCCGTGGCGACTTCCCAAAGCACGACCCCCATCGAGTAGATGTCCGCACGGCGATCCAAGGCGCGGTCCCCTCTGATTTGTTCGGGCGAGACGTAGCGAAGCTTGCCTTGGATCACACCAGTGTCGCTCGAGTCGCCTGAAGCGCTGAACTGTGCAATTCCGAAGTCGAGTACCTTTGTCTGTCCAGCGAACGTCACGAAAAGATTGTGCGGACTGACGTCCCGATGAACGACCGCGAGGTGAGTGCCGTCGTAGTCACAAAGCTCATGGGCGGCGTGAAGACCCGACAAAGCATCTGAAACGATGCGAAGGAGCATCGCTAGAGCAAGCGCGTTCCCTTCGCGTTGTCGCTCCAATATAGCTGAAAAGGGTAGCCCATCCAGATACTCCATCACGATGACGGGGTGCTGTGCCGTTTCGAAAACCTCGTTAGTCTGCACGATGTGAGGATGGTTCAAGCGTGCGGCGAGGCGAGCCTCTTCTAGGAACATCTCAACGACGCTCGGGTTGTCGAAGAGTTCCCCGCGGATCGTCTTGAGAACTACCAGCTTGTTGAAACCGCTGGGTCCTCGGGCCATAGCAAGCCAGACCCTTGCTGTGCCGCCTTCGCCCAAGTGCGCGAGGATGCGGTATTTCTTGCCAAGCTCTAAAAGAAGCCGGTCCTCGGCGGCGCCGGCTCGGCTGAAGCGCCGAGAGACGCGCGCGGGGCTCGCACTGCCGGTGTCTGCGGTGTCGGGCATCAGTCGAGAGGGTAGCTGGTGCGAAGGAAGCGCGAGATAATCTCGGTGCTTTCATTGCGGATGCTGTCAGACAGTTCGGGGTGGAGGCGGTCGCGTGAGTTGGTTGGGACGAGGCCGCTGAGCGCGCGGACTTTTCTCGCAGTCTCGAAGGCCTCCATTGTCATCTGCTGCGTCTCGTCGAAGTTCCCAGGATCGATGTCCATCCGAGCCGGGATCGAACCTTTCAAGCGATTGAATGCGATCTGGGCCTCCTTTGAGCCGATGGTGCGCAAGAGGGAACGGGCTCCGTCTCGGTTGTTGATGCCTTTGGGCATCGTGAACGAGTCGGCTGTGAAGACGAAAGTACCAGCGGTGCCGGGGAATGGGATGGCATCGAACTCGGTGCCCGCCTTGAGGTTACCTCCGGCGGGGCTCTCCAAGAACCCCTTTGCCCAGTCGCCCATGGGAGCCATCATCGCTTTTCCGTCCGAAAGCTTGCGGACCCCCTCGTCCCAAGTGCGTTCGTTGATGTCCGAATTGAACCACGTGTGGTCGAGACAGTCCGACTCCGCGCCTCCGCAGTACAGGTGCAGAGTCATGTCGAGCGCCGCGACCATTTGGGAGGGGAGCGCGGTTTCCCTTCCTAGGAAGTAGTCCTCATAGAAGTCGGGGCCGGCTATCGCAGGAAAGATCATTTCGAAAGTCATGAGGGACAATGTCCAGTCCCACTTGTTCCCAAGCGCGAGACAGGCCATTTTTCCTTCAGGGGCGCTGGTCTGGATCTCGTCGTCGGAGGCGATCCTCTCGCATAGAGAGACCAGCTCATCGAGCGTCTCAGGCGCTCGTAGGTCGAACTGCTCGAAGAGATCTTTTCGATAATAAAGCGTGTTGATTCGATGTACGTTGAACGGCACGCCATAAAGCAAACCGTCTTGTGTCAGAGTCTCGAGCACGTCTGGATCGAACGCGTCGTACCACTCTAGCGCGTCCGCGAGGTCGGAGAGATCTTCCACGACGCTCGAACTCGAATCAATTCCGTTCCGGTTTACCCAATCCAAGAGATCCGTACCGGAGTTGGCCTGAAAGAGGTCGGGAGGATTGCCTGCCGACAGTCGGATCCCGAGTTGTTCTCTCGCCTTGTCAGCGAACTCGACGGCAGCATTCGTCACGCGCGCATCCGGGACCCGCTCTTCGTGGACGTCGAGCATGGCTTGGAACGCTTCGAGCTCGCCGCCGCTGGTCCACCAACTGAAGACTTCGACATCGCCACCCACGTCGAGGTTTGCTTTTCCTCTGGAGGTGACCTCTGCTGAGGGTTCAAAGGGCGTACAGGCCCACCATCCCAGGATGGCCGCTCCAGTCGCCCCAAGCCCTCCAAGTCGCCGCATCTCGGCAATCAGGATAGCTTGAGATTGGTGCTCGTCTATCGTCGCTCCGGGCGTGGGTCCCGCAGCCACCCGGTAGGGCAGTGTCGCTGGATTCGAGCGTTGTTGTGCTGTGGCAGTGCTTGGGGCATCCTTCACCACGATCCAGGGTTGGGCGTCGGGGGCATAGCTGTTGAAATTCTTCACGAAGTCAGCTTGGGGTTTCGCGGCGGCGTTTGCCCTCACTGTGAACTTCGCGTCTGCGAAGGATGCACCATCCCCGGAGGATGGTTCGAACGACTCCGCGACCAAGGAGCCCCAGAAGCCCGTAAGCGCGCCGACTCGGAAGGCTGGCGCGCCTGATGTCACCGCGCCGGATACACAAGACCAAGTTGACGACGTATCAGCGCAACCGCAAGGGGCGAGCGAGGAAAGCGAACAGCAGCGTACGCTCAATGCTTGCATCGCACATCACGAGAAGGCCCAACTGGCACGTCTGAGCGGTGGGTTCTTGGAAGCGCTTCGAGAGCTTTCGGCGTGCGCTGCTCCCGAGTGCCCACAAGTGCTGCGTTTCGATTGTTTGAATTGGCGCAGTGAGGTGGAAGGGCTCACTCCGACACTGATTGTCGTTGCGGAGGACGACTCGGGAGATGTGGAGGAAGCGATGGTGATCGTTGATGGATCGGTGCTGCGGAAGCGTTTGGATGGACGTCCCCTTTCCCTCGACCCTGGGACCCACTTGGTCAGGGTCGAGCTCCCGAATGGCGAGGCAAGAGAACAAAGAGTCGTCCTCTCGGAGGGTGAGAGAAACCGTCGTGTGTCGTTTGCCTTCAGGTCCCCGCCCGCGGACCCCACGCCGAAGGACGTTCGCACGTCTACGAAGACGATCCGACCCATCCCCCCGGGAGTCTTCCTGCTTGGAGCTACGGCTTTTGCGAGCGTTGGCGTAGCGATCGGATTTGGAAGCGATGCTTACAGCAAATCCCGCACAGCTCGGGATCTTTGCGCGCCACTGTGCTCACCTGAGGTGTCTCGAGCGGTTACCGAACGAGCCGCCATCGCAGACGTCGCTCTCGGGGTCGCAGTCGCCGCGACTATTGGTGCGGTGGTCATTTACTCATACCGACCCGAACGTGTCGTCGTCGTCGACGGCGTTTCTCTGGATTTGGTGCCCGAGGTAGGAGGAAGTACTGTCTCGTTGCGGGGAGCTTTGAGGTGAAGATCGTGGCGACGGTCCTCGCCCTCCTGTTCCCTTGGTTCGTGGGCTGCTCCTTCGTGGCCGACGGGAGCAATCTGAGCGAAGGGTGCCCACAGGGGACGAAGGATTGTTCCGGGGTGTGCGTCAGTACGTCGGACGACCGATTCGGATGCGGGCGAGCGAGCTGTGCTGCATGCGCGCTTCAGAACTCGGTGACGGGATGCGACGCTGAGGGTGAATGCATCGTCGCCTCTTGTGTAGGAAGCTGGGAGGACTGCGACAGAGAGTCAGAGAACGGTTGTGAGACTCACCTGGATACGAACGTCCAGCACTGTGGAGCCTGCAACGAGGCTTGTCCGATGCCTGCGCGCGGCATGCCGGGCTGCGCGGAGGCACAGTGCTACGTGAGGAATTGCGAGACGCCATTTTTCGATTGCAATTTCGAGTTTCGCGACGGGTGCGAAGCAAATCTCTCGACCGACCCGGACAACTGCGGAGAGTGCGAACGGGAATGCGGGGCGGAGGAGGATTGTGTAGCGGGACAATGCGTCCCGCTGGAATAAGGCTGAACCGACGACGTTCTGCCAAGATTCTTCGAAGTCAGTCGACACTCTCGGCGACCGAGACATGAGGCTCCGGGCGCTCATTCTCTGGCCGCGAGCGACTCTCAAGGACCCGGTTCAGACATGCACTCATCTGGGGGGCCGTGAACGGCTTGGGTAGGAAGTGCTGGGTTTCGGCGTTCTCGTGTTCGATCACGGCCTCGTTCGAATACCCGGAGGTGATGATGGCTCGAAGATTGGGAGACTGCTCCCTCATCTTCCGAAGGGCTTCGCGGCCCGACAGGCCTGGCATCATATGGTCGACGATCACCAGGTCGAAAGCGTCCGGGCCCAGGGCAAACGCTTGGACGGCCTCCAGGCCATTTTCTACGCGGGTGACCTTGCACCCGAGCTCCTCCAAGATGGCGATGGTTGCGGTGGCAACGTCATGCTCGTCCTCGGCCAAAAGGACGCGTATCCCGTCGAAATGACTCACATGGGCGGGGAGCTTGACCGATTCGTGTGTCCGCTCCGAGAGCGGAAGGAGCATGGTAAAGGTTGTACCTTGACCGACGGTGCTTTCTACCGAGATGTCGCCTCGGTGCGATTCCATTGCCCCGTAAACCGCCGCCAGTCCCATGCCGTTTCCCTCGGCCTTGGTCGTGAAGAAGGGTTCGAAGATTCGCTTCAGGGTCGCCTCGCTCATTCCCACGCCCGTGTCCTCGACCTGAATCTTCGCATAGTTGCCGTGAGACAGCGAAAGTGCCAGCCCTGTCTGAGTCGTCTCGACCTCTTGGATGTCGGTAACAAAACTTAGCGTTCCACCTTCCGGCATCGCATCACACGCGTTCAGCCCGAGATTGAGGAGCGCGTTTTGGAGCAACGTGGGATCTCCTGTGACGTGCAGTGGTCGTTTCGACAGGCGCGCTTCCAAGATGATGCGCTTGTCGATCGTATGTTTGAGGAGCTCGACGACTTCGGCGACCAGATCGTGCAGATCCACGTCGACGTTTTGGTGCTTCCCGCGCCGAGCGAAAGCGAGTAGCTGAGCTGTCAGGTCGGCGGAACGCCGGCTGCAGCGTTCAATGACCTCGGCGCACTTTTGTAGCCGTGGATCGGTCAGCTTTTCCTTGAGAAGGCTTGCGTTTGCCAAGATGCCTGTGAGCTGGTTGTTGAAGTCGTGTGCGATGCCCCCGGCGAGCTGGCCGACGGCTTGAAGCTTCTCGGTTTCTTGGAGTTTTGCCTGAATGCGACGAGCCTCGGTAGTGTCTCGCATCACCGCCAGGAGCACCTTCTTCGTTTCCACCCTGGTGGGTCGAAGGCTTACCTCGACGGCAACCTCCGAACCGTCTTTGGCGTTGACGGTCCACTCGAAAAGTAGCGGCTCACCTCTCATGCCAGCATCCATCATCTCGACCACGTGTTGGGCGCTTTGGTGCTTGGCGGCGAGGAGCTGCAGGGAACTTCGCAGGAACTCTTGTCGTGAGTAGCCCAGCATGTTTTCTGCGCTCTCGTTCACGTCGACGATTCGTTCGGTGTTCGGGTCAACCAGGAAGATTGCCTCCGTCGTCGCATTGAAGATGTGCCGGTAGCCGAGTTCTTGCAGTCCGATGCGTTCCAACCCCTCGTGATAAGCGCGGACGATGCGGCGGGCCGTCAGGGCAATCGCCAGCGTCACTGCGGTGACGATGACTACGGACGTCCCGGTAGTGTGCTGGCTCGTGGGGGTGGTCAAAACGCCTGCGTACTCGAACAGGGCGATTGCCGTCGCCGTGACGCAGACTGCTCCCGTCGCGATCCATGCCCACCCGCGCGACAGCACGAGGTTGCCGAGAAGGATCACGAAGGAGAAGGCAGGGAAGGTGAGGTCGCGGATGCCGTAACCGGTGATCGTCGCCCAGACGACGATTGCGAGCATGAAGAACGTTCCCATTGCTCCCGCGATCGGTACTTGTGCTGGTTTCGACAGCAACAGGAGGAACACGAGCGTGAGAGAGCCTGTGCCTCCTAGCGCCGCGATGCGCAGTTGGCCGCCAATCAAGGCGCTCGCCGTGATGCCTAGAGCACCGAGGAGCGCCGCGGCGTAGACGGCGCGCAGCACGCCCGCCGCCGCCTCGGGTTCGAGGACGGGGCGATACCGACTCGAGTCGGGAGTCTCCGCAAACCTCCTCGCCATTGTGACCAAGCTACCAGTTGTGGCAGAAATAGGTACATCCCGGCACAAGTGGAACGCTGCGGAGGCCGAATCGACACAGCCATGTCCCACGTTTCCCCACCGCGAGGGCTGGGGAACGGTTCCGTGGTCTTCATTTCCCGCTGGTTTGGACGTTTACGAGGGTGGCTCGTGAACAATACCTGGTCGTATCTTCGGGTAGATGGGTCCAAGGACCCCCTATCTTCGTCCCGTTGTCAGTCTGCAAGAGCCCTGTCGGTCGAGAGCCTTCGGGAAGCGGTTCCCAACGAGTACCGAACCTGGGTCCGCTCGGCCGTGATCGTGTGCGTCTGCGCATATGCCGCCACCACCCTCGCGACTGGCATCGAGGACGGTTTTGGACGCATTCACTCGAGACAGGAGCTGTACGCTCTCGTGCTGTCGCTCGTGGGGCTACTCGTCGAGCGGCGGGGCAAGGCGATGGTTGCAGCTTACTGGGTACTGCTGGTCGCGTCCGTAGAGGCTTGTGCGTCGTTCTATCTGTCTGCGGATGGCTTGCGCGCCGCCGCCTTGCCCGCGCTTCCTGTCATCGTGTTGGCCAGCGGCCTCTTCCTGGGACCGCGAGCCGCATACGGCTTCGCCTTCGCGACGAGCGTGGCTGTCCCCTCGTTGGTGTGGATATCAGGACGTTTTGGTCCCGGGCCAGGACTTGGGGAGCATCAGCTGGTCTCAATCAGCGCACTGTTCGCCAGTCAGTTGGCGACGGCCGTCGTGCTTCACGTGTTTCTACGGTCCTTTGGTAGCGTGCTTGCGACGGCGAAGCTAAGCCAGCGCAGGACGGCCGATCTCCTGGAGGCGGCCTCCGACGGGCTGGTCGTGCTCACCCCAGAGGGGCGTATCGAGGCTACCAATGAGAGTGCCTCGTTTCACCTCGGAATGACTCGGGATGAGCTCGCGCGTCTCGATGTGGGAGAGCTTCCCCTGGCGCCGGTAGAACGGCAAAGCGGAAGGTTCGTCCTGTCGGAGTTGACCGGAGAGGAGGGGAGCCGAGAGTACCGCGCCCTGAACACCGATGTAGCCCTCGAGGTCCGAGCAAAACGGGTTGCAAGCGGAGACAAGCGAGGCGCTTGGCTCCTTCTTCTGCGCGACATCACCGCGAGGCTCGAGGCTCAGAGAAGAGAAGCGGAGCTGGCTCGACAGCTCCAAAACTCTCAAAAACTCGAGGCCATTGGACAGCTCGCGGGCGGAGTGGCACACGACTTCAACAACTTGCTCACGGTGGTCGCTGGATACTCAGACTTCATCGAGGATCTCTCCGATGAGAGGGCTCCCGAGATCGCCGAGGAGCTTCGGGCAACCTACGGGCGCGGTGTCGTCCTGACCCGACAACTGCTGGCGTTTGCCCGGCGGGAAATCATTGCCCCGATTCCCCTAGACGTTGCACAGGTTGCGACCGGTCTGAGGAACCTGCTTGGTCGCATGATGGGGGACGGGGTCGACGTGGTGCTGGTCGCCGACCGAGAGGCAGTTATCGATGCGGACCCCGGTCAGGTGGAACAAGTGATCATGAATTTGGCCGCCAACGCTCGGGACGCGATGCCAGGTGGTGGAAACTTGTATATCCGCGTGCTCCGTACGGACGAGCATGTCGTGCTCGAGATGGAAGATACGGGCTCTGGCATCGACGAGACCACTCGAGCTCGTATGTTTGAACCGTTCTTCACGACAAAACCGCGGGGAAAGGGGGCCGGCTTGGGGCTCTCGACGGCTTGGGGAATCGTCAGCCAGTCGGGGGGACGCATCGTCGTCGATTCGAGACTTGGGGAAGGGACGAGCTTTCGCATCGCATGGCCACGGACCGAAAAGCCGACCCACGAACAGTCCCGTACATCGTACACGAGTCGTCCACCACGTGGTGGAGGACTGATTTTGTTGGCGGAGGACGACGAGCACGCCAGACGGATGATTCGTCGGATGCTCACAGATGCTGGGTTCGAGGTACTCGTGGCCGAAAGCGGAGCTGAGGCGCTTGCCTTGCTGACGTCGGCTGAAAGTGCACCGGATCTGTTGCTAACAGACATCGTGATGCCCGGGATGTCTGGGGTGCAGCTTCTCGAAGAGGTGCAGCGTATCCACCCCACGATCTCGTATCTATTGATGTCCGGGTACACGGATCGACAGATTGCACCCGACAGGCAGGACCTAAGGCGGGCACTCCTGCAAAAGCCGTTCGCGCGGGCTGAGCTCCTTGAGCGACTCGACGCTGTGCTGCCGCAACGCCTGAGGATGCGCGCCTGAGCGACGCGTTCTACCAGCTTCTAGCGATGCGGCGCGCCTCGGTGCACGTCGTCTTGGGATCGACTTTCTGCAAGATGAACCCGCTTCGGCTCGGGTCGGGCTTTGCCGACGGGTTGCGCTTCAGGACTGAAGTCGTAGCGTTGAGAATCTCCTGGTCGTTCGTGAACTCGATCTCACCGTGGAAGCCACCGGGCGTTGCATGTCCCGAGAGGCGACTCGTGCTCCGCTGCACGAGGTAAATTTCGCCCGAGACGATACCCTCTATTTGGACCGTAACGCCCGGCTTTCCGTCCTTGTCGTCGTCGCGCACCCTAGGGTCAGAGGGACTCGTTGGGAGCGCATCCGATTCATCGTTCTTCAAGTTTGCGCCGAGCACCAGGGTTTGAGGAGGTTGCTCGAAGTGAATCGTTCCGCCCTGTTTCGTCAAGCGCGCGTTCGTCACCACGGCGGGAAGCGCCGTGCGAAATGCTGCCGGGAGGATCGTCTTGACGAGTTTGGACGAGCTTCGAATCTGAACATCGCAAAGGGTTCCCGTCCCCTTGAGCCATTCTCCTTCCTCGGACAAGGTCTGAATGCTGACGGCTCGGGTCGTCGCGACCACGTCGGCCAGCACAGGCATCTTCGTCACGGACGTCGTTTTCTGAAAATAGATGTACACACCCGAAAGCGACTCTTCAGCACCGCCCGAGGATGCCAAAAACGAGCACAACGTGGCCGCGCAGAGAACGCGCATCCTTCTCCGCAACGTCACGCAGCTGCCCTCCTGTCTTGGATCACGGCGAGGGCGGCTTGTTTGCCCGAGAGCGCGACCATGGGAACCCCGCCTCCGGGATGTGCAGATCCTGAGGCAAGATAGAGTCCGCGGATTTTCGAAGCCCGGTTCGCTGGTCGTTGAAATGCTGCGTTCATGGTATTTGAAGCGGCGCCGTAGAGGCTGCCTCGGGACCCGGGAAAACGCGCCGCGAGTTCCGCTGGGGTCCGCCACCACGCGAAGTCGTCTTTGGACGACGCGAGGCCGTTTGCCACGAGTTTTTCGTGGATGCGAGCCCGAATCGAGTCCGGGGGTTCCTGAGTCGAGAAGTCGTCGAGGGCCGGCGCGTTGATCATACCGAAGATCGGCTCGTGGTGATCCCAACCGCGTCTCTTGTGGCAACTCTCTTGAGCGCACAGATAAATGGTTGGGTCACGCGGCACGATTCGTCTGTCGAAAATGTCGGCGAACTCCGCGTCGTAGTCTTTGGGGAATAACACGGTGTGCGCTGGGCTCGCGGCGACTCCTCTGAGGGCCTTCAAGATCCAGCTATGCGCCGACATGGACAAGGACGAGGAACGCTTGAGGCCGGGAGCATCTTCCAGCAGGTCCTCGGTGAGATGCGCGACATCCGCATTGGCAACGACATGCCGGGTTCGCAGGGTTTCGCCGGCCACCATGACTCCCGTGACACCATCCCGATCCGTAGTGATTCGGGCGACGTCCGCCTTGAGTCTGAGTTCCACGCCGACCTTCCTTGCGGCTCGCTCCAGCGCGCGGATCAGCTCGTACATGCCACCTTGGACACCAAATCCGCCGAGGGCGAGCTCCACGTGAGCGATACAACCCAAGGTCGCCGGCGCCGTCCTCGCGTCGGAGCCGTTGTAGGTGGCGTAGCGCTTCAGGAGCTGCCTCAGGTGTGGGGACTTGACCATCGTGTCGATCGCCCCGGACAGCGTTCTGAGCGGGTCGACACGCGAGAGCGACCTCCACTTGCCTAGCCCCCCGAACAGGAGTTTGGAGAGTTCCGGGGCGCTGCTGTAGACGAAGTGCGGGGCGGCCGCCTCCCAGATCCGTCCAGAATACTCGAGATATTGGTTGAACTCGTTGGCGGCCGATGAACCCAGGGTTCGCGCCACCGATTGCACGGTCTCGTCGCGACTCGCAAAGACGGAGAGCTCAGTACCATCGTTGAACAAGTAACGAAATCCCGGATTGGGCGTCGTGAGGGTGAGTTCGTTGTGGCGCTGTAGCCCAGCGGCGGCAAACACATCATCGAAAACGTCCGGGAGGGTCAGCACGCTGGGTCCAGTGTCTACCTCGACGCCGTCGAGTACGATCGTGCCTGCCTTCCCTCCAACGGCTTCCCCTCGTTCTAGGACCAAGACGCGTAGCCCCTGGCCCCCCAACAGGATTGCGGCACAGAGTCCTCCCACTCCCGCGCCCACGACAATTGCGTCCCATTCAGTCATGGCTTGCACCGCCCGTCAGTGCACGCAATGCGGTTGCAGGGAGAGGGATGCGCTCCCTGTCCATCGAGCGAGCTTTCGAATGAATCAGGGACTCGACGTCTGGCGAGGGTGCAAGCAGCTGCGCGTCGATGCGGTCGAGTTGCACGCCGACTGCGCCCTCGAGCTCAATAACGAAGCTTTGTCGGCTATGGTTTTCAATCGAGTACGAAATCGGGCTGCCCACGGAGATGTGAACCACCTGGCGTGGCCCTTCGAGATAGTCATAGCGGATCGCGACGGGGAGAACCGGGGCCTTGGTGACCCGCGCCAGCGTGGCCACGCCCGATCTGAAACCAAGGGAAAGGTGCGGCGGTCGTTGTTCGCCATGGGGAAAGATCGCGAGGATTCGGCCGGGAGCGTCGAGGACCTGGGTGGAGCGCCGCAGGTCTTGGTAGCTGCTTTTACGGTCCGTACGGTCGAGCGGCAGTGCCCCAACCCACCCGAAAAAGGGCAGCTGATCGAGATTGTGCTTGTCCATCAGACAATAGCCGTCGCTGCCAAGCACCGAATCGAGGTGCACCAATAGAAGCGGGTCCCACCAGGCCACGTGATTACACGCTAGAATGATAGGGCCTTCGGCCACACATCCGCGAAGCTCGTCTCCTCCTAGGAGGCGTACATCGGCAAACTGGCGTCGCAGGCGACGGGCGACGTAGGGGTGCGCCAGCTTGAGGAACCAGGGGAGCTTCTTCGTCACGTTGCGCTCCCTTCCAGATTGCGGGAACCCGAACGGACCGAATCGGAGTGCGCTTCGAGACGTATCGCCCGGCCTTCGTAGCTCCTACCTGCCCAGTTGACGCGTCCGGCCCTTTGCCAGCGCCACGAATTAATTGCGATCAAGCAGAACCCAATGATGGAAAGCGGGGCAAGGAGGATGTACTCGGGGGGCTGCTTGTAGCGCCAGACGAGGATGAGCTGGAGCATCAGGTTGGCGCCGATCCCGAGGAGGCTTGCGCCCAGGAGATCCCCGCTTTCGCCCGGGAGCACTGCCCATGTCGCCAGCGCGACATAAGGCATGAGGAATGCCGCGACGTAGAGCAACATCACCGAAATGACCCCAAGCTTGCCGCCGACACCCTCGTAGAGGTTCTTGGAGAACCCAGAAATCGTTTCCCGGGCCCCCTCGTACATCCGGCATCTGGCCATCAGGGAGCCGTCGGCAAACACCACACGCATGTGCGAGCGCTTGGCGTGTCGGCAAAAAGCGACGTCGTCGACAATCTCATTTCTCACGCTCTCGAAGCCGCCCAGCTTCAAGTAGTCGGCCTTCCGTATGAGGAGGAGCTGACCGTTTGCGGCAACGGTACGCGCATCAGTGCCGACTTCGACGAGGCGAAGCGGTAGCCAGGCAAGATACGTCAGGGGAAGGAGAGGTAAGATGAGGCGTTCGACGAAGGTCACGGACAGCTGCTCGGGCATCGCCGTAATGACCCGGCCACACGCCGGTCGTTCGGTCAGCGAAAGCAGTCTCTCGAGTCCCCCCGCTTTCAATTCAACGTCAGCGTCCATGAAGAGGAGAATCTCACCTCGCGCTGCATCACCGAGCTGGCTAGCGGCATGTGGCTTGCCAACCCAGCCCGACGGCAGAGGCCCTCCACTGATGAGACGAATCCGTTCGTCTTGTGTAGCCATTTCTTGCACGATGCGGCGCGTTGAATCCGTGCTCTTGTCATCGTAGACGAGGATCTCTTTGACGAAACCAGCCGTGTCGGCAAAAAGGACGCTCAAAATGGCGGTTCTGATGGACTTCTCTTCGTTCCGTGCAGGGATGAGCACCGACACCGCAGCGCGTACGTTGGACCGGGCTCGGCCCCGTCGCCAGGTCGAGGCATTGAAGATGGAGACAGCCAGAACGAAGACCGGCAGGGCGGAGAGGAGGATCCAAGTCATCATGCGCTCAGCGGCCTTCCCCAGAGGGAGGCGAGGACTCTCCCCGTTCGTCCCTCGCGAGGACCATTGAAGAGTGGAAGAAAGAGAGAGTTGGAGCCGCCGACTCGATGTGTCCGCATCCTCACCAGGGGTCGTTGCCACGGGCGGTCGATCTTGTCCGGTATCACGACTTCCGAAAAGCCTCGACCCTCGGCACCGTTTTCATCCACCGCCGAAATAAGGCTCCGGCTGTAGAACGGTCCGTCTTCGACCAAATGCTCGGTCCGCGCCCAGACGGATGCCGACGGACTAGATAGCAATACTTCGTGTGGGGTCCGAAGCCCGTAGAGCCCGCGTCGTTCGTCGGTAAAGGCCAGGCGGCCCGGGAGGCGTTTCATCGGCCCATTTGGGGATTGTTCGTACAAGTAGCGCTTCAATCCCTCGGCTTCTTCCACCTCGTAGAAAACGAAAGTCCTGTCTTCGAAACTGATGCGGCCCCAGCGCCAGGATCGGATGCCCTGTTCATGAAGAGGAGTGTCGCTCACGTTCGAATCGAAGTAGCCGCTACCGTCGATAGTGTGCTGCACCCCGGCGTAGTTCAGCTCCGCGCGAGCCCTGGCACGCAGGGTGCGCGGCGCCCAGAGATGGTGGCGTGAAGAGCCGTCGGAGGTCGAGCGAGGGATGCTTGTAGATGGACCGATTAGATGGATGTGTCCGCGCAAGCGATCCATCGACGAGGGGAGTGGTTCGTCAAGTTCCAGGCGCACGGACACATCTTCACCTTTCGAGGTGACTTCGTAAGAGCTCTGACCGATCTTTCCTGAGCCGGTTTGAAGATCGAGGTCGGCTTCCTCCTCTCCATAGTTCTGCAGTAGGTACATTTGCTGCGACCCTCCGGCGTAATGAGCGATGGAGACCGCCGGTCGTGTGACCGCCGCCGCTGGTTCGCGTGCGCCTGGCAGAAAAGGGAGTCCGAGGGACCAAATCACCACGAGTCCTTCTCCCGAGGCTCCTCGCAGGTCGACGTACCACCAAACGAAGCCCCCGTGAGCGGTCGCGGCGTCCAGGGTTTGTTTAGGGTGTGGGAGGGCAATTTGCAGCATTTCCTGTCCGATCGTGAACAACTGACAAATACTGTATGCAAACCTGTTGCATTGTCCAGGATGAAATGCATACTGTCTGCACATGGTTGCCGAACCCAGAGACATGTCCGCACCCCGGCCCGAACACGCTTGCGATGTGCTCGTGGTCGGAGCAGGGCCTGCCGGGATGCACCTCGCGGCCGAGGTTGCGACACTTGGGCTCAGGACGATTCTCATTTCACCGCAGCTCGGAGAGGTGTGGGAACGATCCTATGGAACGTTCAGCAGAGATCTAACCGATGGCACTCTGGGTCCTGCAGTCAAGCGAAGGTTCTCGAATCCTCTGGTACAGGTGGACGAAGGCTCCCCAGTCGCTTTGTCGGAAGAATACCTCCGCTTCGATACGAACGCCCTCCAATCGCTTCTATTCGAGAGGTGTGGCCGGGCGGGCGTTCGTCTTTTGTCCGGAACCGTAGTTCGAGTTGATCGTTCAGAACGCTCGAGCCACTCCGATTGTTTGTGCCGCGTGGCGCCAGGGCCCGGTGATCCGGGATTCGAGGAACGCGGCGCCAGGATTCTCGCTTCGCTCGTCATCAACGCGACTGGGGGGAGATTTCGCGGGCCGGACGAGCCGGCCCACGAGCCATTCCTTTTCCAATCTGCATATGGCCAGTGGATCGAAGTGACACAGCACCCGTTTCGCACGGGTGAAATGTCTTTCATGGACTATCGACCAACGGGAACCGACGACCCGGCCTCGTTCCTCTACGCCATGCCGGAGGTGGAAAACCCCGATCGTTCGACGACGCTCTTCGTGCAGGAGACAGTGCTCGTCTCGGAGAAGCCGGTGCCCATGCCGCGACTTCAAGCGCGCCTGAAGAAGAGGCTGGACGACATGCGCCTAGAAGCGACCCGCGTTCTGGGCGTCGAGCGATGCCTGATTCCGATGGGGGGCACGCTCCCTTCACACGGATGCACGATGTTGCCGTTCGGTGCATCCGCCGGTCTCGTGCATCCGGCTACCGGTTATCAGATCGCCACGGCGTTTTCGCTCAGCCCGCCGCTGGCGCGTCTCATCTCAGAACGCATTTCCAAGGGCGATCGCACCGTGATCGACGAAGGGCTGGAATTCATGTGGCCCGCGTCCCGTAGGCGCGCGTACAGGTTCTACGAACTCGGAGCGGCGACTCTCGCGACCCTCGATTCACGCGTGATGCGCGAGTTCATTCATGAGTTCTTTCAGCTCTCCGGCGGACGTTGGCAGCGCTTCATGGCCGGCTCCATGGAGGCTGGTGAAATCGCCGAGACGATGTGGCGTATCTTCGCCCGCTCTCCAACTTCTCTTCAAACTCAACTCATCCGAGGGGGATCGGCTGTGACCTCTCGGCTGCTTGCCCAAAGACTCTCGTAAATGATGTTCCGCCTTCAAGGAGATACCATGAACGCTCGTATCGGTTCCCAAGATCATTCCCGCCGCCCGTTGCGCTCGCCGTGCATCGAAGACTCCCTTCGGGACGTCGAAAAAGCCATGACGCGACTCGCACACGGTCACCGAGTGGACCGCGCGGGGAGCATGGTCGTCCAGCAGATTGCCAGCGGCGGGAAGCGCATCCGCGCGCGTTTGGCACTCGAGGCATGCGAGAGCTTCGGCGTCGAACCCTCTCGGGCGATCAAGTGGGCTGCAGCCATCGAGCTCTTGCACAACGCTACGCTCATCCACGATGACATTCAGGACGGGGACACCACGAGGCGAGGTTTGCCGACGGTTTGGGCGCAGCATGGGGTGGCGCAAGCCATCAATGCGGGCGACCTCATGTTGATGCTACCTTTCCTCGCCGTAGCGGAAATCGAACATCCGAGATCCGGTGAGCTCATGGCCTTGGTGGCGGAGACCGCCACTCACATTGTCAGAGGACAGGTAGAAGAACTCGGGCTTCGCGACGCCGGTCACTTGGACGTCGCGAGCTACATCAGTGCTTGTCGTGGAAAAACGGGGGCGCTGATGGCTTTGCCGGTGGTGGGCGCGGCGATTCTCTCGGGTAGAACTCGGGCGGAGGCAGAGGCGCTGGGGGAGTACTTCATCCAGCTCGGAGTGTTGTTTCAGATTCAAGATGACGTCATCGATCTGTTCGGAGATAAGGGTCGTGGAAAGGTAGGGTGCGACATTTACGAGGGCAAGGTGAGTGCTCTCCTGGTTGCGCATCTAGAAGCGAGTCCGGAGACGGCGCCTCTGGTCCTGGGGATTTTGGACAAGCCGCGCAGCCGGACAACGGCAGCCGACGTGCAGAAGGTCAAAGACTTGTATGTGCTGAGCGGCGCACTCGACCGAGTCATGGACATGATCTGCGACATCCGTGATCAGGTTTTCAGCTCCGCGCTTCTCCGGAAAGAGGCGGCCCTCCGTAGTCTCGCGGTTACCCTCGTGGAAATGGCCCTGGCTCCTCTCGCAGCTCGTCTCGTGGACTCGGAGAGGGAGTTCGCGTCATGAGCGAGCATGCAATCGTCATCGGATCAGGCTTCGGCGGCTTGGCGGCAGCCGTGCGCCTGAGAGGTCTCGGCTATCGAGTGACGGTTCTCGAAGCCGGAAATCAAGCCGGCGGAAGAGCACGAGTGTTCCGTCGTGATGGCTTCACCTTTGACGCGGGACCTACCGTCGTCACCGCTCCATACCTGTTCGACGAGCTCTTCGAAACACTTGGTCGGCGTCGTGAGGACTATGTCGAGTTCGTTCCCGTCGACCCCTTCTACAGGTGTTCCTTCCCCGACGGGGAGCATTTCGACTACGTCGGCGACGAAGAACGCCTGCTCAGTCAAATCGAGAGACTCAGCCCGAAGGACGTCGACGGGTACCGGCGCATGGTGAAACACGCCGAACGCATCTTTGACGTCGGGTACACAGAGCTGGCCGATGTTCCGTTTGGACGCATCTCGGACATGCTACGCATCGTTCCTGACTTGGGTCGACTGTCGGCGTACCGCAGCGTGTATAGCCTCGTTTCGCGCTACATCGAGGACGCTCGCCTACGTCAGGTGTTCACCTTCGAACCACTTCTCATCGGCGGGAATCCCATGAAGGCTCCAGGGATCTACTTGTTGATTCACTTCCTGGAGCGAAAGTGGGGCGTTCACTACGCAAAGGGGGGAACCGGGGCGATTGTCAGCGGTCTTCTCGAACTGCTCGGGGAGGCGGGGGTCGATGTTCGTTTCGATGCGCCGGTTTCCCGCATCGAGACGGCCGGAGGACGAGCCTGCGGAGTGACTCTCGAAGACGGGAGAACGATGCGTGCGGATCTAGTCGTCAGCAACGCCGACCCCACTATCGTCTACTCGCGCATGTTGGATGAACGCGTTCTGCGAAGGAACACTCCCAGGAAGGTGCAAAAGAAGCGCCAGTCCATGAGCCTCTTCGTGGGCTACTTCGGGACGAAGAAGCAGTATCCGGCGACGAAGCACCACACAATCGTGCTGGGGCCCCGTTACGGCGAACTATTGAGTGACATCTTCGAGCGGCGAGTTCTAGCCAAAGACTTCTCTCTCTATCTGCATCGCCCTGGCGCGAGCGATCCAAACATGGCCCCGCCCGGGCAGGATGCCTTCTACGTGCTGTCCCCCGTACCGAATCAACTGAGCGGAATCGACTGGGAGAAGAACGCGGAACCCTACTTCGATGCGATCATCGACGAAATCGAGGCTCGCGAGCTACCGGGGTTACGCGAAAACCTAGCCACGAAGTTTTCCGTCGACCCGCGTTACTTCGAGAACGAGCTGCGCTCTCATCAGGGAGCGGCGTTCGGACTCGAGCCGGTCATGACTCAGTCGGCATACTTTCGCTACCACAACGCTTCTCCGGACGTGCCTGGTCTGTACTTCGTGGGGGCCAGCACTCACCCTGGAGCGGGCATGCCGGGGGTGCTTTGTTCAGCGAAGGTTCTCGAAAAGGTCGTTCCGCAACCCGTTTCTGGTTCTCGATTCGTCCTTTCGTCACGTTCCTCCAGCACTCTCAAGCGAGGGGCCGCGTGACCGAGGAAGCGAGAACGACGCAGGCGTCGCACGGGGCCGTCGTACAGGCTTCTGAGGAAATCCTGCGGCATCATGCGAGGAGTTTTTCCCTCGCGGCCTTGTTCCTCACCAGGAAAATGAAGGAAGACGCGGCGGTGTGTTATGCGTTCTGTCGGTTGGTCGACGACGCCGTAGATGAAGTCGAAGATCGAAGCGAGGCGCGTCGACGGCTGGGAATGATCGAGGATATGCTCGGCGGGATCTTGGCTCCAAATCCGATCATTGGAGCCTACATTCGTTTGATGCAGAGCTCGGGGATTGGTCTCGGCCCGGCCCGCGACCTCGTCGAAGGAGCCCGGTCCGATCTCGACAGGGTGAGGATCCAGGATGACGAGGCATTCATGAAGTACTGTTACCGGGTGGCAGGCACCGTCGGACTCATGATGTGTGGAGTCCTGGGGGTGCGTCACGTCGAAGCACGGCGTCACGCGATCGATTTGGGGATCGCCATGCAGATGACCAACATCTGCCGCGACGTTCTCGAAGATGCAAAGCGCGACCGTATCTATCTGCCACTGACGCGTCTTACTGCGGCGGCGGTTGAGCAAGACGAGCTGCTCGGTGTGAAAGAAGGCAGCGATGTGAGTTCCGTAGCCCGGGCAGGAGTGAGCAGGGTCGTGAGCGACGTGCTCGTTTGGGCGGAGCGCTACTACGACTCCGGAGCCGCTGGGATGGGTTACATCCCGGTGCGGGCCCGCCTTGCCATCATCGTCGCGCGTGCTCTCTATCGAGACATTGGGCGGTCGCTGCTTCTCCGGGGGGGGGATGCGCTCTCCGGGCGCGCGACCGTTTCGTTCGTCAGGAAATGCTTCCTAACGGTGCACAGCATCGCAACCTGGTTTATGGGGGCGGTCACCAAGACATCTCAACCCTTCGAACCAACAACTCTCCGCCTTCCAACCAAATGACCTACCGAATCAGAACCGTAGCCGAGATGACCGGGATCCCCCGCAATACGCTCATCGCGTGGGAGCGGCGATACGGGTTCATTCGCCCCGAGCGACACTCCAACGGCTATCGCAGCTACAGCGAAGAGGACGTCGAGAAGCTGAGACGCGTGCAGAATGCCATGCACGCGGGGCTGAAGATCAGTGAAGCCGTCGCGCTGCTCGAACAGGAGGGCGGCCGAAGGGAGTCGGGGGAGTCGAGTCGGAGCTATAGCTACAGCTCCGAAGGATACGATCAGATCGCTTCGGAACTGACGGACGCTCTGGTGAACTACCGCCGCAACGAGGCCGACGAGATACTCGCCCAGCTGACGCCAGTTGCGTTCAAAGAACGCCTACATCGAGTCTTCTTTCCCGTGCTTCGGAAGATCGGAGACATGTGGGCCGAAGGGTCGGTGACGATCGCGCAAGAGCACTACGCGAGCGCCGTGCTTCGGACCCACATGGCGGGCGTTTTGGTGGGGATCGGCGCGCGGGGCAACCTAGCAGACCACGTCGCTTGCACCACGTTCGTTGCCGACATGCACGAGTTGGCTGCGCTGGCACTTGCCATCCAGCTCTCCCTCGAGGGACGGCGTGTTTCCTACTTGGGTCCGAACCTCCCCGCTGCGGAAGCCGTCGGCTTCTGCAAGGCGCAGAACGTGAAGATGTTGTGTGTTTCGGTGATTCGCCGCCCAGATGAGTCGACCCTGAAGAAGTATCTCAAGGCGATGGGGGAGCTGGCCTCGGATGGAACCCGGGTCGTCCTGGGAGGACGGCAGCTCGCAAACTTGGAGCTCACTGCTCCGGATGGCGTCGAAATCGTTCCCAACTGGGAGGACTTCGATTCTTCTGGGATGCTCAACTAGCCAAAGTATGAAGTAGCGGAGCACCGTGCGTCCCGTGAGGCGATGCTGCTCCGCTGCTCACGACTCACCACATCCAGCTTTGGCATCGGGCGCGTATTGAGCTTGGGTGCCGATCTCGCTCACTTCGTAGCCGTTTCGCTCCAGGATCAACGCGGCTTCGTGAGATCGCTTGCCGCTTCGGCAATAGACGACGACATGCTTGTCCTTGGGAACTTCGTCGAGTCGGGATGCGAGCTCGCTGACGTCGATGTTTGTCGCGCCTGGAAGGTGGCCGCCCTCGTATTCGGTCGGCGAACGTACGTCGAGCAAGAGCCCACCGTCGGCCACGATGCGTCGGGCTTCCGAGCCGGAGATCCAGCCCTCGCATGGTTCGCCGGAGGCGCGTGACGTGGCTTCGGTCCGGTCCTTTGACGTTTCGTCGTCACATGCCGAGAGCGCCACCGCGGCGAGCGCCAAAAGTACGAGGATGAGTGAATTGGATGGGTTCATCTCCTGACTTTTGTCCGGGAAATTCGCAGGAAGCAAGCCGTTCAATCGTCGGCGCAGCTGCGAGCGCTCCACCTGAAATAGCGCTCGTGCACGACTGAATAAAGGTAGTTTCCGATGAACATGCCTGCCAATGTCACGCCAGCGCCGAATTGGCCTTCTCCGACCTGCACCAGCGCGATGGTCGGACAGGCGCCTGAAATCGCCCAGCCGGCACCGAACAGGATGCCCCCGATGATCGTCCCACGGTGCACCGAGCGCGCAGGCCAAGATGCTCCGGTGGTCCCGGAGATCAACCTCCAGGCGACGAAGAGAACGCCTGTAGCTAGCGCGAACGCCAGCAGGAGCCGGAGGCTCCGAAAGGTGAACATGGCGTTTACTTCGTCCCATGAAGAAAATCCAATGTTGCTGAGCGCGAACCCGAACAAGAGCCCCGTGAACCAGGTAAAAAAGGACACCCTCATAGAAGCACCGACAATCCGAAGGAGACCACGATTCCCATTCCGAAAAACGAGAGGGTTGCGAGCAAACTCCCTGGCTGCAGCCGGCTGACACCGCAAAGCCCATGACCCGACGTGCATCCTCCCGACATGCGCGTCCCGAATCCAACCAGTAGGCCACCCAGACCCAAGAGGGCCACTGAGGAGAGCGGCGCTCCCCCGGACAAATCCTGAAAACCGGCGCCGCGCAGCCATAGGGTGGGCGAAAATCCCGAGGTAGTGGCGGCCGCGAGTGCACCTCCCGAGGTCAAGCCGACGAAGAACAGCAAGTGCTCGGTCGGTGTGCGACGGGGGGCAAGGCTGGGCGCCACCTGCCCAGGAGCCTTGTCCCCGGCACCTTGGAACGAGCTAGCATGCTCCTCGCCAAACTCCGCAGCCGTGACTGCCTGAATGGCAGCCATCATCTCCTCCGGCGATAGGGTGGGGGCTGGCTCGGGCGCGCCGTCACGTAAGCGGTCGACTAGGGCCGTCACTCGACCCGATACCGCCATCATTCGATGCAGGGCGAACCAGTGCAGCACCATGACCCCGCTCAACGCGAGACCGGACACCCACCATGGCCAGTAATCCATGTTCACTTACTCCTATCGCCGAGCCTGACCCCGTTCGGCATCAGGTCCGGGGCGACAGAGAGACCCTTTTCGGCCTTCTTGTAGCGTTCACAGGTGTCGAAGGCGCCGCTGCAATACCGATCTTGCCAGGTCTTGAGCGTTCCAGAGACGCTCAAGAGAGGAAAGATCGTACAGCTCTGCATGTTTGGGCATTTGTTCGACATTTGCGCTGTGCCTCGTCTCCGTAACTCGGGCGATAAGGTGCGCGCTCCATCCCAGCTCACCATGATGGCCTCTACGCGCTTGTCAGCGTTCACTTAAGGCGACAATCTCATTTTGAGTAGCGCAAAGTTTGCCGCACCAACGCGGGCGTCGAGTCAACTCTGCGCGCTGTTTTCACACTAGACGGAGCCCTCGTGCTCGGCGTCGCCCAAACCGAATTCTTTCATCCTGCGCCAAAGCGTCGACCGGCTGATCCCGAGGGTCTTGGCCGCTCCCGACCTGCTTCCAGCGGCTCGCTCCAGGGCGCGGGCGATTCGCCGGGCCTCCGGGGGTAGCCCCGACAGGTGAGGGGGCAACGCGGCATCCTCGCGGTCGGGGAATCGCACCTCGTCCGGAAGTTCACCCTCGCTGAGTACCGGCCCCTCTCCGAGAAGGAACGCGTACTGGAGGACATTTTGGAGCTCGCGGACGTTCCCGGGGAAGCTATGCCTCCGAAGCGTTGCAAGAGCTTGCTGGCTCACGCGCTCGACGTGACGCCCTGTACTGGCCGCGTTGAGCGCTCCGATGAACTTGTTCACGAGTGGTTCAATGTCCTCCGGACGCTCTCGCAACGAGGGGAGGAACAAAGGAATCACTCGGAGGCGAAACATCAGATCCGCGCGGAACTTCCCCTCCGCGACCGCCTGACGCAATGAGCGATGCGTTGCTGAAATCAAGCGCACGTCAACGGGCACCGGAGTCGTTGCACCCACAGGCAGTACGACCCCTTCTTGAGTGACGCGCAAAAGTTTCGCCTGAACCTCGAGGGGGAGCTCGGCCACTTCGTCGAGGAAAAGCGTCCCGCCGTCCGCCGTCCGAAAGTGCCCGAGGCTTTCCCGAATGGCTCCCGTGAAGGCACCGCGCACATGCCCGAAAAGCTCACTCTCGAGCAGTTGGGCGGGAAGGGCCGCACAATTGATCGCCGCGAACGGCTTGTTTCTTCGGAGGGACATCTCATGAAGCGCGCGCGCGACCAGTTCCTTGCCTGATCCCGTTTCCCCGCGAACGAGAATGCTTGCATTCGATGCGGCGACCCGTTCCATCTTCCGTAAGAGCGCGCGCATGCTGTCGCTCGCCGTGAGGATCCCGTGGGACTCCGTAATGCCTTGCCGGGAAAGCCCAGAGTGGGCGAGAAGCAGGAGGTGCCCCTTTACCCGGCCTTGGTCGATGAGGGGAACGCTGCGCGCAGAGAGTACGTGTTCACCCTCCGGGCTGAAGCGGGTGATTTCGGTCGAAATCGCCTCTCCCCTGGCAAGCGCCTCGGCCAGGGGTCGTCGCTCTTGTTCCCCGCAAAGGACCTGGGTCGCAACTCTTCCAATCGGGAGCTTGGAGCCCAGGAGCTCGTCGACTCCGGTCGTCCCCGCCACGATCTTGAGGTCGCTCGAAAGGACGAGAGCTGGTCCGCCGACTTCGCGGAGAGCGAGGTTGAGGAGGTTGTTGTGAGACATTTTGAAACAGAAGAGACGCCTGCGTGAGACGTGTGAAACGTAATCTATGCTGGAAAAATTGGTAGTTACTCTCGGTAAGTCGCTATTCGGGCTTCAAACGTCGCATTACACGCTTGGCATGGGGGTTGCAGATTCCTTCGTAGGAAGGGCGCCTCGAGCGCCCCCCGAGGAGTCACCATGCACAGCCCGAGAGTTCAAGCCTTCTTCCACCCTGACACATGGACGGTGACCTACGTCGTCGCCGATCCAGCAACCAGCGATGCCGTGATCATCGACCCCGTGTTGGACTACGACGTACTTTCGTCCCAGACGGACACCGCCGCAGCCGACGAGTTGGTCCGCTTCATACGACATGAGGGCCTCGTGCCGCGCGCAATCCTGGAGACCCACGCCCATGCAGATCATGTTTCGGCGGCCCGGTACTTGGCGGAGGTCTTCGGAACGAAAGTGG
Organism: uncultured Polyangiaceae bacterium; assembly: GCA_965652275.1. Classification (GTDB taxonomy): domain Bacteria; phylum Myxococcota_A; class Polyangia; order Polyangiales; family Polyangiaceae; genus NIC37A-2. Next base: position 24,237 of record CBFGUR010000007.1, read on the forward strand.
CGATTGGCCGCGGGATTACCACCGTTCAGAAAACGTTTTCACGGGTCTTCGGCTTCGAGGGTAGGGTGGCGACGGACGGTTCCCAGTTCGACCTTTTGCTCGACGATGGACAGAACTACCATTTCGGGTCCATCGAAATGCAGGCCCTGGCGACTCCTGGTCACACCCCCGCTTGCATGAGCTTTCTCATCGGTGACGCGGTGTTTACCGGAGATGCGCTGTTCATGCACGACTACGGTACCGGGCGCACGGATTTTCCCGCTGGTTCGGCCGAGCAACTCTATGATTCGGTGCATCGCGTGCTCTATGGGCTCGCCGACGATACGCGTGTCTTCGTGGGTCACGACTATCAACCTGGGGGGCGCGAGGTCGCCTGGGAAAGCTCGATCGCCCGAGAGAAGGGCGAGAACGTTCAGCTTTCTTCGGCCACCACGTTGGATGACTTCGTCACGTTTCGCACTCAGAGAGACAAGAAGCTGAGACCCCCGCGCCTCATCTTCCAAAGCATTCAGATCAACGTCTTCGGCGGCGCACTCCCCGACGAAGAAGAGAACGGAATGCGCTATCTCAAGATACCTCTGAACATGAAGTGCAGGACGGATGTAGCGGGCAAGCCGCTCGACGCGAGATGCGCTTCTCCCCTTCGTGCCGCGGAGTAAGCCATGACCTACCGGCTCGAAGGACGTGAAATGGGTGGATACCGAGACATCAACGTGGCGGACCTCGAAAAGCTTCCGAGGGAAGTGCGGTTCATCGATGTGCGTGAGCGCGAAGAGTTCGATGGGGAGCTGGGTCACTTGGCGAGGTCGGAGCTCGTCCCCCTCGGTATGCTGCCCGCGGCAAGCGCTCGCTGGGACAAGGAATCGCCCCTGCTTCTCATCTGCCGATCGGGTAACAGATCGAGCCAAGCCGCTCGGGCACTCGCCAAAGCAGGCTTCGTGAATCTGGGGAATTTGGCGGGAGGAATGCTCGCGGTGGCGGGCAAGTAACGATGGAAAACTTCACGCCTTTTTCAGCACTGTTGGGCGGTCTGTTGATTGGAACGAGCGCGAGCATCATGCTGCTCGTCCACGGACGCATCGCAGGTATCACCGGAATCCTCAGCGGGGCTCTCGATCCGCTCACTGCTGCTCCCGAACGGGTTTGGCGGCTGTGGTTCTTGGGCGGTCTTCTGCTTGGAGGAGCGATCCTAGCTCTTGCCTCACCCGAACGTTTCGTCCTCGGAATCGAGCGCAACACCGTGGAGCTGATCGTTGCAGGGGCCTTGGTGGGATGGGGAACCCGCCTCGGGTCGGGATGTACCAGCGGTCATGGCGTCTGTGGAATCAGCCGTGGGTCGCGTCGTTCTATCGTCGCCACGTTGACCTTCATTGCCGCGGGCGCCCTCAGCGTTGTCCTGAGGCGGGCCCTGCTCGGGGAAGTCTGATGAGATACCTGACGATATTCGCCTCCGGAGTGCTGTTTGCGGCGGGCCTTGCGATTGCCGGGATGACCCAACCGAGTAAAGTGATCGGCTTCCTCGACATCACGGGAGATTGGGATCCGAGTCTCGCGCTGGTCATGGTGGGGGCGATATTGGTGCACAGCATTTCCTATCGTTTCGCTATGCGCCGATCCTCGCCGACCTTCGCAGCTGCGTTCCAGATCCCGACGAAGAGCCAAGTGGACGGACGTCTCATCGTCGGGGCTATCCTGTTTGGCCTGGGGTGGGGGCTCGGCGGATACTGTCCTGGTCCCGCCGTGAGCGCGGCTTTGGTCGGTGATCCCGCGACCCTGACCTTCCTCGCGAGTCTCGTCGTGACGATGATGGTTTATTCCGTCCTTTCGGGGCGAGTCGCTGGGACGACGAACCGCGATCCTGGGGACGGGGACTTGGGGAGTCCGCGCGTTGTCCCCATCGATGCACCTAGGACCGATGACGCTTGATCTGCGATGAACGCTCTCGGTCGCATCTTTCCCTTGTTTTACACCCTAAGGGGTTATCGGAGGGAAGACCTGCGAGCAGACGCTATTGCGGGATTTACCACCGCAGTTCTGCTCATTCCCCAGGGGATGGCTTATGCTCTCTTGGCGGGTCTTCCCCCCGTGCACGGGGTTTATGCGGCTCTCGTGCCCCCAATTGTCTATGCGCTCATGGGGACATCACGCCAACTATCGGTGGGGCCCGTAGCGCTCGACTCTCTGCTCGTTGCAGCCGGGGTTGGTGCGCTGGCCGGAGTGGGTACCGACGCCTATCTGTCGGCAGCTATCGTTCTCGCTGCGCTCGCGGGGTCCATCCAGATCGTCATGGGACTTCTGAGGACGGGCTTCCTCGTCAACTTCCTTTCCGTCCCGGTCATCAGCGGCTTCACCTCGGCGGCCGCCATCATCATCGGCTTGAGCCAGGCGAAGCACCTCCTGGGAATCGATGTGGAAAGCTCCTCCTCCGTCGCGCGACTAGTTCCCGAAATCGTTGAGAAGTTACTTTCAGTCGATTCGACGACGGTGAGCGTCGCCGCTTTTTCAGTCGCTCTCATTTTAGCACTCAAAAGGTTAGCGCCGAGAGTGCCCGGAGCGCTGGTCGCAGTAGCGTTGGGTGCGCTGTTGGTGTTCGCATTCGATCTAGCGGGTCGTGTGGATGTCGTCGGACGAGTTCCCGATGGGTTACCGAGCCTGGCTGTGCCGACCTTTGACTGGGCGCTCATTCGAGCTCTGTTTCCTTCGGCCCTGACCATAGCGCTCGTATCCTTCACGGAGTCCATCTCCGTGGGCAAGGCCTACGCCAGGCGCAACAAGTACCGCATCGACCCGGATCGCGAACTCATCGCCCTCGGATTCGGCAACGTCGGTGGTGCGCTCTTCGGGGGGTACCCCGTCGCAGGCGGGCTATCTCGTACGGCTGTGAATGCATCTGCAGGAGCGCGCACGCCGGTGGCGGCGCTCGTGACGTCCCTCGTCGTTGGCCTGGGGCTGGTGTTTCTCACACCCCTATTTTACTTCATGCCCAAGGCCGCCCTCGCAGCGATCATCGTCACGGCGGTCGTCGGTCTGGTGGATCTCGAGGAAGTGCGCCACCTCCACCGGGTGAAAAAGGAAGACCTGGTCCTCCTCATCTTGACCTTCGTCGCGACCTTGATTCTAGGGATCCTGCAAGGGATAGGCGTTGGCGTGGCCGCTTCGATCGTGTGGTTCGTAATCAGGACGACGCGTCCTCACGTGGCGGTCCTAGGCCGGGTACCCGGCACCAAGCTCTTCAAGAACGTGAGACGCAATCGAGGACTCGTTACTTACGAGGGCGTCATTATGGTACGCATGGACGCGCAGTTCTATTTCGGCAACGTCGCCTTCCTCAGATCGACGCTCGAGCGACTCGAAAACTCACTCGAAGAGCCGCTACGCGCAGTCGTTCTCGACTTCTCTGCGATCAACAACATTGATTCGTCAGCGGAATCGGCGCTTGCCGAAATGATCAGTGACTACTCATCGAAGGGGGTGCGCCTGTACCTGGCAGGTGTGAAAGGTCCGGTGCGTGACGTCTTCGAATCGTCAGGCCTTTGGCAGCAACTTGGGCCGGCGGGGAGGTGCATGACGGTGCATGAGGCGGTCACTTTGATAGATGCGCCGCCGCGAAGAAGTGACCTCATCAGCATCCCCCCACCTTCGACGGGGGCGCGGGCTTCACGTTCCTCCGCGCGGCTTTAGGGCACCCGGCCCCAGCTCCTAGGGCTTCTCTCTCCAACGCGCTTGGCGCGGTCCCACTGCAAACTGCCGCCAATTCGCTGGGCTGTGAAACGCTTGAAACGTACAGTGTTGCAAGTGTCTCGAGTAGGCTGGGGAAAGGAAGAGTTCGGTGTTTCTTCACGGGGAGTTCGCCTAGGGTCGTCCCATGCTCGTTCAGAATCTTTGCGCCCTCGGGGCCCTGGGACTGGCTCTCGGCTGTACGGTTCATCACCATTATCCGGCGACAACCGAACCTCCGGAGCCTGACAGCAGCGACGAAGTCTCCGAGTGTGCTCCCCTGTTGCCCGCGCCTGACGCCCTATCGGACGAGGTGACGTCGCTTCAGGTCGAGCATGGGCATCAGCATCCACATCCGGACGTCAGCTCCGAAGCGATCGACGAACCCCACGCGCCTCGCATCGTCCCTCATGCTCAGCTAAAGAGCTTCGAAAATGCCGGAACGGTGCTCGTCGGACTGGCCACTGCGAGTCTGGGCGCGACCGATTTCGAGGTTTGGCGCTCCAACGTACCCCCCGGTGGCGAGACGCCTCTTCACGTTCACGAGACGGAGGAAGTGTTCATCATCCTCGAGGGCAGAGGGACTCTCTACGTCGGAGACGAGGCGTTCGAGTTCGAAGCGCCGGCGACCGTCATCGCGCCCGCGGGCTTGCCGCACCGGTTGAAGAACACAGGCCAGGTTCCGACGGATCAGATCGTCATCGTCGGGGTCGGCTCGGTCATCAAGACTGCGGCCGGAGAGGAGATGGCCTTGCCCTGGCGGAAGTGAACCGCTCGACGCCTAGCGATCGCTGGGAATATCCGAATTGCGCCCGGTCTGAGTGGTCGGCTCGGAATCGAATGAATCACTCTGCGCAGCGAGTTGGGCTCCGCGAACTGCGGCCGTCAGGAGCTCTCGCAGCACTTCATAAACGTAGGCTTCCACGTCTCCATACTCGAAGACGACGAACCCGATTCTATCGTTTTCCGTTGCTAGAGGTTGCACGACGAGTACGGTCTGTTCCTCGGGAGTGAGAAGGGCGGACGGTACCAGGTCGAGGGAATTGAAGACGATGGGCTCGTCACCCCCGCGTAGCGTCCCCCAGCGTCCAAAACCCATGATGAGTTCCGCTTGGTCGTGTTCGTCCCTCGAATAGCGACAAACGTAACAGCCGTTGATGCCCAGACGCGGAAGCTGTTCTGCGATCGCGTCGCTGAGCAGAGCTAGATCGAAGCTGGTGATGAGTTGCGCGGAGACGTCGCTCAGGACGCGCGCCCATTTCTCGGTTTTGAGCCTGCGTGTTGCCTGATGTCGCTCAATGGCTTGACTGGTCAGTATTCGCGCATCGTGAAGGAGGCTCTCGACTTTTCTCAGGCTCGCGGCGTCGTCTCCGGCGGAAATGACCAGCTCCCGACGCAGACCACTGATGATGGCGTGACCGACCGAGACATCGCCCCCGCCGTCGAAGATCCTCCGGAGGAGTCCAGAAAACGCCCGACGAAACGCCCCGGTTTCACCCTGAATTTCGTCGTGTAAGGCGACGAACAGCTGCGTTTCCCAGCCTCGACCGGCACCAGTCGATTCGCCTCGGGTGGCGCGGTTGAGCTGCGCGAGAATGAGGGCGCGTTGGCGGACGAGTGCGGCTTCGAGATCGAGTGACCGGGAGAAGGGAGGACGCTCCGTGACGATCGAATCCTCGTCGGGGATGCACCCGCAGCTGCGCCTGAAGTGGTCCGTCGTCGCCACGACGATGGGTTCGGTGGATGGATGCCCATCGATGGCATCGAGAACGGCGCGGACGGCTTCTCGTCCTTGCGCTTCGAAAGGCTGACTGACGGACGAAAGGGGCGGGTTCGCGTACCTCGATTCCTCGATGTCGTCGAAGCCGAGCAGGGCAACATCGTCTGGGACTCGGACCTTTTGTTGCTTCAGTTCCTCGAGGGCTCCGAGGAGCATGATGTCGTCAGCTGCGACGATCGCATCCAGGTCCTGCGGGTCGATTTCGCGTTCCCCGAGCAAGGTTCGGATGGCCTTCGCCCCGCTGTCCCGGTGGAAATCACCCTGCAAGACGAGCCGGTCGTCGAACGGGATTCCGTGAGCCTCGAGCACGTCTTTGTAGGCCCAATAGCGCTCCTCTGCCTCGATGTTCGCGATGGGGCCGCGAATGAAGGCGATGCGACGGTGACCGTGATCGGAGATGAGGTGTTCGAGCGCAGCCTGCATCCCTCGTCGGTTGTCAATCAGCACCGTCGACGATTCGCGTAGCGCGATTCCGACACTGCACACTCGATCCTTGGGGAAATCCGCGCACAAAGAACCCACGACGTCTTCGCCTAGATGATTGCCAAGCGTTCCAGTCATCACGACGAGTCCGTCGTAGCGCCGAGGCGAGAGAAGGTCGTACAGCTCATTGCGCCACGCTCCGTTTTTTCCTGCGCCTCCGAGGACGCCTCCCGGCAAGACGACCAGGCTCGCTCCACCCTCGTTTACAGCGTCGACCGCTCCTGCCAGCACGGCGCCCTGATAGGAGTCCTCTAGCCAATCGACGACGAACCCGAGCCGAGCAGGGCGCTCGCCCGATCGCCGCGAGCGAGGACGCGAAGACTTTGTTCGGCTCGGCCTGTTCACTACCCCTCAGGTCGAGCGTACCCCGGTGAGGGCTCGTGACCAAGGCGTCACAGCAGTCGAGCTACGATGCCCAGAAGATCGACCTTTTCCCATGCGCTACCAGGATGGTCGACGCGGACGTGTTCGAGCAGTGGCGTCACGAGAGCCCGGTACGAGGGATGGTCGGCACGGCGGAGCTCTTCCGCCGCGAAGAGCGTCTCCTCTGGAGGGACGACGCGATCTCCGGCGCCGTGGAGCAAGATAACCTCCGTTTGGATGGTTCCAAGCTTCTTGGCAGGAGACAGCTCATCGAGGTGCGCGCGATTCTGTGCGAGGATTCGAATCAGCTGCGGAGCCAAGGTGCTGAGCTTCTGTGCTTGTAGGAGCTCGAAGAAGGTGCGCCCTCGCTTCGTTTGGAGCTCACCAGCGAGCGAGCGAGCCGTGTTTCGGTCCTCCTCGAGCCAACTCTTGAGTAGTGCGCGGAACACCTCGTGGTCGCGCCCCAAATCGAACTCGTCCAGGTGTTGGTAGATGAGCACCAGCAAACCGTACTCGTGAGCGCGGCGCGGTGCGCGTCCTTTCGGGCCCTCCACTTCGTGGGTTGCTAGAAAGCGCAGCGAACGATGAAGATTGTGGTAGCCACCGATGCTCGCAACGTAGTTCAGCTGCTTGGCCGTATGTGGGTCAGCCGCGGCCAAGAGCGATAGTCCGCCAGCGAAAGAGAAACCAATGAGTCCGACGTCCCCTTCGGATCGCGCCATGTACTCGACCGCGGCGCGCAGCACGGTTACGCCGCTTTCGTTCACGTGATAATCCGCCAGGTGCTTCAATTCAGGAGTGAGCACTCGACACCCGCGGTCGGCGAGATGTTGGGCGAATCTCACGAGGCGCGGTTCCTCGACTCCTAGGTGATGGATCCCGTGTCCGAGCACGATTGAGATTCGCGCATCTTCGGGTCCGGGGCCGTACAGTCGCGCATCGACGGGCTTTCCGTCGGGGAGTCGAAGGTCGTCGACGGGCCGACCGGGGGCGGGGGGGTGCGCTCGGTCCTCACTCGCCATGGCGCTCAGCAGCTGGGCTGCGCGGACGCGCCTTTCCAGCGGACCGAACGACACTATCGCGGCGATGGCGGAGACGACGAGTGCCAGGAGCAGTACGCGTCGGCGCAATTGTTTCCGGGAGATGCCCGTAAGGCGTGTTGGATCAGCCAACATGGGTTTTGATGGCTCAGTAAGCCTCTCGACCCGGCGAGAGACGCAGTCCGACTCCGACGGTGAAACTTGGGCTCGCCAGCTCCAGCTCTTCAGGACCGAGACGAACCACCGGGGACGGCAAGAGCCAAAACCCCCGGCCCCGCAGCACGAGCTCGAGGCTCTTCGAGAGACGTACCCCCGCCTCCCCGCCACCGCCGGCGGCAAAGAGCCACCCCTGGTCTTCCGCGGCTGTGTACGGATCCCGCACGTCTCCTTGCACCGAAAGGTGGGCCGCCCCGACGGAGGGAAAGAAACCTAGGGTCCAACGCGGCGAACGGATGGGGAACAGTAGCGGCTCGACGCCCACGGAGAACGTCCGGTACCCGACGAAACCGATGCTCCCCTCCGCGCGTCCGCCTTGAAATGGACCGAGAAGGAACCCGCGCACCCCGAACGCGCCGTGCACGTAGCCTCCCGTAAGCTCCGGACCGTAGGCATCTCCGCCCTTCGGCAGGGATGCCATCGCGGCAACCCCCGCGCCAATGGTTGCGCTCGATCTCGGCGGTGAGGGAACACGGACACGGCGCACGGCGTCTCTTGCTCGTTCGGGATGGGCCCCCTCGATCTGGGCGCGGGGCTCATCGGCAGCGAACTCGCGAAGGCTTGCACGCAGCAGTTCCACCGCCCGAACGGAGATCACGGTTGGTGCGTCGGCCGTGGCTTCTGGGATGATGGTTTGAGATGTCGTCTTGCCCGTAACGCGGTCACTGATCCATATCTCTACGCTCAGGCCCTGAGGTCCCTTGCCGGTGTTTTCGAACGATACCGAGGCGACTGCTTCTTGCGAGTCTGCCCGGCGCGCGAGGTCGTCCGAGTCCAGGGTATCGCTGACGGTGACGACCTCCACCGTGAAGCCATGGAGCGCGAGCTCTCCGCGAAGACGGTTGAACGCCTCTTGAAGCAGAGGTGTGGAGCGATCGGGTTGGACCAACACGACCAGCTCGCGAGCCCAAGCTGGGGTCGCGAGCGTCAGACACAGAAGGACCAGAGCAAGTGGCCTTCGAACTGGGCGGGCTGCCTTAAGCAGCGGAAAGATCACTTTCGATTCAGAATTCGGCGAGCCGTAGCGGCGGAAGTGCCACTCGGGTAACGCCGAAGATACTCGTTTGCCGCCGCTTGCGCATCATCATGGCGACCGAGTGCGTGAAGCGCGCGCATTCTGCCCGCGCGCGCTTCTGCTGCGAAGGACCCCCCGGGCGCCTCGCGTAGATAAGTGTCGTACCAAGTGACAGCCGCTGCTGCCTGTCCTCTCGCTTCGCTCAGAGACCCGAGCAGGTAGCCAGCACGAGCCGATTCCCCCGGAGATCTGGACCGAAGTCGAGTCAGGGCGTCGCGTGCGATGGTGATCTCGCCCGTGTATCGCGCTGCATCAGCCAAAGCGCGGAGATTATCAACCGAGCAGTTCGACAGACAGCTAGCGAGACCCCGGCTCTTGGCCTGACTCAAGATCTCCCTGTTTTTGCCGCTCCTCAAGAGCTCGGGCCAACTCGGTGCTGCACCAGGCCGGGAGGTCGGCACTACGGGCGCCCGGTCACTCTCCGACTCCTCGAGATCCGCTAGAGTGTTGACCTCTTCCTCTGGTGGCTGCACCCCAGCGTCAGTCTCGACTTCTTCGGGCGCATGGTGGGCTACCTCTGGTTGTTGAGCCGTTACCTTCCACGATTGCTGTGGAGCGGCCTCGAACCTTTGCCCCGGCTTGAGGGCGACATGATCTTCGATGTCCGAGCCGACGACACGCACGGAGCCTTCGTCCAGAAGCACCACGAGGCGCTGAGTTGCGGCATCCCACTGAGTCGAGAACTTGGTGCCGATGACCTCAATCTCGTAAGGACCAGCGAACACGCTCCAGGAGGCCTCATCGAGGTGCATGACCGTAGATTCGAGCTGCCCGTTTTCAATCACCACCTCGGCACCGTGCTCATCCGTTTCACGAACACGAACGCTGCCCCCCTGGGCGAGCTTCAGAGTCGAACCATCGGAGAATTGGAGAGTCCGAGACTCGGTCTCGGGCGCCCGCACTCGACCGAGCTCTTGCGGGGCCGAGGTCTCACCTGTTTCGCCCGCTACGGTGAACGTGAGCGAAGGACCATCGTCTCCTAGCGACCAACCGAGCGCCAACAGCGAGCCCGCGGCGACGGCGATGACCGCCGTCCATCCGCGTGCGTTCAGCGAGCGCCGATGACCGAGAGTCTCTGCCTCGCGGAAGAGAGGAAATGTGGAAGCTCGAGGTGCACTTTGTCCTCCGATCGCCATCATGAGCGACTTCTGGTTCTTGGCGAGCCATTGTTCGTCATCGTTGGTGGCCGGAGTGCGCATGAGGGCACCGAGGGCTGTTGCTGCGTTCTCGTCGTAATCCCTGGTCATTTGACGTCTCCCGAGGAGTCAGGCGAAGGGGAGTCTTCTCCATCTTCGAAATCATCCCAGTGGGGGGGCTTGTTGCTTGATACCGCTGGGCCGAAGGCGTCAGCGGAGGAAAGGGTGGAGGGGGACGGTTCGGCGTCGTCGCCCCGGAGGTAGCCCCGCAGCGCCGGTTCACGGCGCGCGTGATACAAAACCCGCTCGCGAGCGCGCGCAATGTCGCGTTTCGCCGTAGCCAAGGACACGTTGCGTGCGTCGGCGACGTCTTGAGGGCCGAGTTCCTCGACGTAACGCAAGATGAACGAGTCCCTCAGGCGTTCGGGAAGACGTCCGAGGAGGTCGTGGAGGCACCGTAGGTCGTCGCGGGCATGCGCTGTCGGCGTCCCCGAGTTCGTGTCCAGCTGCGCGTCACCGAAGAACCCAAGAAGGCGCCGTCGCCGGATCTTCTGCCGAATGTGCTGCTTGGCTTGTCGAAACGCCGTGCCGATGAGATAAGCCCTGAGCTTTTCGGGTTCGGTGATGTTCGTCGCCGTGCGATGGAACCCTAGAAAGACCTCTTGCGTCAGGTCATCGACCGCAGCGTCGTCCCTGAGCTGGCCCTGCAGGGTCCGTCGTACGATCAGACCGTAGCGGCGAAATACGACAGCGAGAGCGGCATCATTCCCTTCGGCGACCAGACGGACCAAATCCGCGTCGCTGCGGCGATCCATCGGGAACGAGCCGACCACCAATTGGGCCGCTGGGGGTGAGGAGACCATCTTTATTCCAGTGGATTTGGGTTGCCGTTTTGGCTCAAAGAACTTTCTGCTCTAAGTACATGTGTGGAATAATGAGGTTCAGGGGAAGAGCTTACCCCCTGAAGTAGTCGCCTGTCGTGACCAAATCGGTCAGGTTTCTTCAAGATTGTTGGCAAGTGGCGGAAATTCCGGGGGGCGGGCGGCGATTTCTGCTGAAAATCGTCGTTTTCCTGCGTCGCACCGGGTCACAGGGCCGAAAACAAACTGGGTTCGGCGTATGAAGCGTAGGACTGGGCCGAGGGTTTCCCACATGTCCCGACGGTGTGCTCCGGCTGGCGCCGGCAGAGCTCCCTGACGGGACGTGATATATTTGTGATGATGGTCCGTAGCTTGGGTCGTCCGCTCGACGATCCGACAAGAGTGCGAGACGAATCGAGTAGGGCGGCGCCGCAACCACCGGAGCGGGGGCGCACATTGGGAGAGCCCGGTCCTTGGTGTAGGCTCGCGGGGCAATGATCTTGTCCGACCGAGACCTCAAGGCGCGTATTTCGAGTGGCGACATCGGGATTGACCCGCTGGACGACCCCGAGCTCCAGATCCAGCCAGCCAGCATCGACCTGCGACTCGGCAATCGCTTCGTCGTCTACAAGTTGCCCCACGTGCCTTGCATCGATTCGGCTGACCCGGAGTCGGTGACGGGCTACACCGAGGAGATCGTTATCGAAGAGGGAGCGTCCTTCACGATGCACCCGGGGGAATTCGCGCTCGGGAGCACTGTCGAGCGGGTGCGCGTTCCGACGGACCTGGTCGCGCGGGTCGAAGGTAGAAGCAGCATCGGTCGCATCGCGATCGTGGTGCATGCGACGGCCGGATTCATCGATCCTGGTTTTGACGGCGAGATTACGCTGGAGCTGGCCAACCTCGGGCGCTGCGCCGTGAAACTGTACCCGGGGATGCGCATCAGCCAGGTGGTGTTCCACACCATGACGAGTCCCGCAGAAAGACCTTACGGCCCCGGCCGAGGGAGCAAGTACCAGGGACAGACGGGGCCCATCGCCAGTCGCCTCGCTCACGATCCCAAAATGAAGCGGTGACCTCCGACCAGATGGCCTCACATCGATAATTCACTGATTTTGCTGGGACTATTCGTCTCCTGTGGTGACGGCGCCGAGTCCAATCTCTACACTGAGGCGTATGGACGGCAAAGTGAGAGTTCTTCTGGTTTCGGCAGGAGCGGCCCCTGAGGCCCTCGTGGCCGAGCTCGAACGACTCGGCGTGCTGATCACGTCGTGCGCTTTTGCCGACGCCGAAGAGCATCTCGAAACGGAGCCTACCGACCTGGTCGCCCTCGCGGGCGCGCTGGGGGCGGTCGAGCTCGCAAACATGATCGACGACCTCGACGACGGGCCGCGCATGGTCATTGTCGCCGAACGAAAAGAACTCGCCAAACTGCGCGGACTCAATCGCGAAGTCGTGGTCTCGCTGTTCGCAATGGAAACCACGGAAAAGGTGGTGGGACAGCGCATCGAGTCGTTGGCTCGCAGGGCGGCGCGCCGCCGTGAGCACAAGGCAGCGCCTGACGCCAAGCCGCTCAAGAAGACAGCGCTGGGGCTCCCCAGCGCCGCACAAGTCGCGAAGGTGGATCTCAAGAAGATGGAGGCGCCTCCGAGCGTGCGTCCGAAGCCTCCCCCCGTCGAGGAGGACAACCCTCCATCGTCGGGTCATCACCCCGCCACCGAACCCGTGTCGCCGGTGGCGCGCGAAGAAGTCCCGATGCCCATCGAGGAGAAGGCCTCCTCGGACCAGCAAATCCCAAAGGCCCCGCGAAAGCCGGCGCCGCCCCGCCGAGCCGATCCACCCAAGGCCGATCCACCCAAGCCCGACCAGGGCAAGCCACCCAAGGCCGAGGCACCCAAAGCTGCGCCGCCCAAGGCGGAGCCGCCCAAGGCCGAGCCACCCAAGCCACCTCTACCTGCCCGCTCGTCTCGAGAGGACGCGGAACAGTCGATCATGGTGATTGACGAGGACTTGTTGGAATCCATTCTCCCCGATGCTCCCGGGGGGGATATCCCGGAAATATCCGCAATTCCGATGATGAGCGCCATCCCGGATCCGCAAGACGCCCCGATGTCTCATCCGCCGACCCTGCCCCCCGCGGCCAAGGCACAGTCCAGCCGAGGCGCGGCAATTCAGTTCAAAGCCGCGCCACAAGAACTCGACATCACGGACGCCGAGAGCGCCCTGGAGAACCTCGATAGCGTGAAGCTCGAGATCACCCCAGACCTGGTGGAGCACGCCCAAAAGGAAATGGGGAGTTCGGCGCCTGATCCTTACGACGAGGACACTGTAGTGGGTCACGTCGAGGGAGGGGGCTTGCCCGTAGGTGACGAACCCGCTGACGAACAGGCAGCGGATGCTGCAAAGGAGCTAGACACCACAGCCCTGTCGTTCGACAAGACCTTGCCTCTTGAGGCCGCGTCAGCGGGAGCGGAGCTGGCAATAAAGGAGGAGGAGCCGGAAAACGAAGCGGTGGGCGGGGCGGCCTCCGATGGGGGCGAAGACACCGCCACCTTCGAACTCGAGACGCCGTCCGAGCCTGCTGATGAGGGCTCCCCGCCCGGGGGGGGTGCACCGAAAGCGTCGACGGTGAACGGCGGCCAATCATTCGCGGAGGGGGCAGCCGTTGTGGATGCGTTTCCTGGCGCGTCAAAGAGAAAAGGGGGCGGCGTGAAGGCGGTCGGGCTCATCGCTCTGGTCGCGGCGGCTTTGGGGGGCGTCTACGCGTACCAGTCGGGACACCTCGGCGATCAGGGGGGGGCGCACCCGGAATCGCAAGCCGCAACCCAGCCAGCGAAGGAGACACCTACAGGCCCCGAAGCTGTCCCACCATCCCACGCGAGAAGCGAGGAGCTGCCCGGAGCGTCGGGCAAGGACAGCGACGGACACAAAACGCCTGATTCGACCGCGGACGCTGCTACCGAGGATGCGGCGCAGCAAGGCGACGAAAATCCTGCTCCCTCCAGTGTCTCGGAATCGCTAGACAACCCGTTCAAGCGACCCTTGGTGGCGGCACCGAGCTGCGACTCTCTCGTCGCGGCCAACCCGCCCGACAAGGGCGATGACCTCGTACATCTAGCGAGCGTGGCCTGGGATCAGGCCCGGGCGGCTATCGTGGGAGGCAACCTGAAGGACGCGCATCTTTACATGTGCCAGGCCGTGGAGCTCAATCCCGAGAGCATGGCGATCGAAGGTCTCGCCGGACACTTTCTCGCCCTTGGGGACTATGAAAAGGCACTGAAGTGGGCGGAGAAGGCGGATGCCTTGCGTCCCGGTCAAATGGATATCGGCAATCTCAAGGGCGACGTCTACGCAATGATGGGTGACGTCGACAAGGCCCGCGCGATTTGGCTCGACAAGCTGAACATCGGTCCGGACCAGTACGCCCGACTGGTACCCATTTCCAAAGATTATTCGGTCGAGGCCGGACGGCACCTGCGCCGAGGCGATTTGGTGCGCGCTGAACTTTTCTTCCGTCGGGCCGTTATTTTGGATCGTGACAATCTCAATGGGATCATCGGGTTGGCAAAGGTGTACCATCGACTGGAGATGCCCAGTTTCGCGCGCGCGTTCTCCGAAATGTCCCTCGAGGTCAGCGACGTGATTCCGGAAGTACACGTCCTCCTCGGCGAGCTTGCTCTTGCCGACGGGAAAAAGGACGAAGCGAAGGCTCGCTTCGAGCGCGCTCTCGAAGTGAGGCCCGGATTCTTCCCCGCAAAGCGCGGACTCTCTCAGGTGAAATGATGGGTCACGACGACGAAGAGAACTTGCGCGACACGCAACCGTTCGACATCCCCTTCGATACGATCGAGGCGATGGTCGACTTGATGGTCGTCGTTGCCCGCTCCGATGGAAAAATCGATCAAGATGAGGCCGCTGCGCTGGTAGCGCTCATTAACACTCTGAACCGCTCGGTGCTCGACCGCGAAGTGACGCAGGGCATCGTGCAGAAGAGCTCCGCCCGGCTTCGCAAGGATGGCGCCCGCAAAACTCTCGAGCGGGTCGGTCAGACGCTCGCGTATCTCGGTAAGCTGAGAGACGCTCTCGGTCTGGGACTCGATGTGGCAAGGAGCGGTGGCCACATGACCGAGCTCGAATGGACCAGCTTGGTTCTCGCGGGGCGCTCCGGCAACATGAGCGCCGAAGAAATCCGTGAGATCATAGGTGACTGCCCGCCGAAGACTTGAGCCTCATCGGTGGCGTTCGGGCAATTGCGGACCCTCACTGCGTCCGAAGGATGATGTGAAAGCCCCGGTCGCTCTCCACCACGTAGCTCAGCTCGTCGATCTCCAAGGCGAAAGCTGCGTTGCCGAACGATGGCGAGACGTCGTCGCGGGAGATTTGACCAAGGTCCCCGTGAGTCGACTTCCCCGAGTCGGAGAAGTCATCGACCGCTTGATTCCAATCGCCCGACGTATTGACGGCCTCGAGTGCCGCTAGCGCTTTGAGGCATGCATCCTCTCGCGATAGGGTTGCACCTGCTGGGCGCGCGAGATCCGCATGACGAATGAGGATGTGGGAGGCCGAGATTCTAGAAGGGGCGTTCGGACCGGGATCCCGTGGTGTGGCGGCGTCATCGAGGCATTTCTCGCCGGGGCTTCGACCTCTTTGTTCGGGCGAGCCGACCTCGCTCTGGGCGCTGCCGCAACCCGCTAGCATCAGGACCAAGCACAGCGGACGGGGTCTCCGAAGGACGAGCATGAGGAAAGCGTACCAGGTGACTATTTCCCCCGCCACTCGTCGAGAAACACCGCCGCCCACGCGAGGGGGGCGTTCCAGTTGATCGTGATTTCGTTCACGCTCCAGGCGTCGATGTGATCGACGAAGCATTTCTGAGGCGGGAGTGATTTGTTCAGGCCCGCCAGCTTGGTTTGCGGATCTTGAAGGCTCGAGTTGGGGCCGCCAGATACAGCGCCCGGCGGGGGCTCTGGGAACCTCGAGTCCTTCGAGTTCGCCCAGAAACGATGATGCGGCTGCTTCAGCGGATTGGTCCCGTAGCCCGTGATGTAGCTTTGCACCATCGGGTTGCGGCCCAGGATGTAGTCCATCCCTTGCGCCACGCCTTCTGCGTACTCCCTTTCGCCGGTAAGATCATGACCCAGGGAAAGCACGATCATGTTGTTGAGGATGAAGGAATTCGACCCCCAGGGGTATTTCTTGTCTTTTCCAAGGCCCAACGGTTGCCGATAGCCTTCCTTTTCGATCACTCGTAGATAGGCTCGTGCTGCAGCGACGATCTGGGAGCGAATGCGCGTAAGATGCTCGTCCTCGATGTGGCTTGGGACAATCGCCAGGCTAATCCAACCCAGAGCCGCCGTGGATTGCCACGTCATCGATGCGGTCACCCCGTCTCCGTCCACGCTGCCGTCCTCGTGAACGAGCCTAGTGGGAAACCTCGAAAAATGGGGGCTCTGCTTCAGGCTTTCCAGATACTCTGGACGACCGGTGGTGATGAAGAGCTCCGCTTCCGCCCAAAAGAACTCGTCGTCGACGTGCCGATCGGCATAGGGGCCGCCTCCATTCTTGTCCATCTCAGGCGCGAACCTCGCCGGATGCTCGCGCGCTGCCTGGTAAGCCCGTTCGGCGGCCGCGATGCAGCGCTGAGAAAAGACTGGATCCATGGCGAACCAAAGCCGGCTCGCCTGGGCTGCCACGGCAGCGAGGTTGAGAGTCGCGGCGGTGCTCGGTGGATGAAGCGCCCGCTGTTCCGTCGTTTCGGGCGGTTCGATTGCCAGAGGCGTCCAGGCATTGTCGTGGATCTTGTGATGCGCCATCCCTGAGAGCGGCTGTCCGTCGGGAACCTGCATTTTCAGAAGAAACTCGACCTCGTACCGAGCCTCGTCGAGGATGTCGGGGATCCCGTTCCCGCTCTCCGGAATGTTCAATGTCCGATCACCCCAGGCCGAGGCCGTCTTGGTAACGTGGTGCAGTCTTTCGTAGAGTGCGAGGAGCGTCCAAGCACTGATCCCGCCGTTTACCACGTACTTTCCGTGATCCCCTGCGTCGTACCACCCGCCGCTGACGTCGAGCCGGTAGGCACAGTCCGTGGAAACCCAGCAGGGAACGCTGCTATCGCTCAGGTGACCGGGCGGGCGCGTGTAGGTCTGCGCGGGCACGTAGGGTTGAACGATCTCGATCCCGCTTCTGTTGTGGTAGAAGTACTTCAGCGCGTCGAAGGCGAGCTGTCGGTAGAGGTCTTCTTTGATCGCAAAAGGGAAGCTCTCACCGTCTCCAACCCGGAGCACGTAGCCCTCTCCGGGAGTCGCAAAGATGCTGAAGTCGACGTGGTGGATTGGATCCCCGGAAGCCTCATCGAGACCCCAGGGGGTTGAGCTTCCGCGATAGACGACCTTGCCCAGGTGTTCGATATGCGCCTCGAGGGGCTCGGGGCTCGAGCTCCGCACCGTTGCCCATTTCGGCCCCTGCGGGAGGTAGCCGAGCTGGTTGACGCGAACGCTCGGGGCCCTCGACTCAGCCCATTTTACCCCTTTGCTGGTACAGCTCAAACTCGTCGCGGTTCCACCGAAGAGGGCTAAGCAGGCGAGGCCTCGAGCCCAATAAGAAGACATGTCCCTTGGGTTAGCGAATCTCGTCACCAAGATCCCAAGGTCGAGCTCGAATTTCGGGCCCCGACGCCGCTTGTGAATGGGAAATGACGAAATGAGAACCGGGCGGGGCTCGGACTCCCCCTCCACCCGAAACGATCGTCAGAACCGACAATCAACCGTCGCTTCGAACTCTCTCGCCGGCGAACCTCGGTAGGTCAGCACGGTGGTTGAGGCTCCCGAGGCAAGCCGCGTCGATTGCTTCTTGGGGTTTACATTCGTGCTCACGTCGCAGGTGACGCTCTTCGAGCAGCCGTTCTTGATGTGGACGAGATGATCGTAGCCGCTGACGAAGCGAGCTTGCTTCGTGTGTGTCACGCACTTGGAGGGATCTTCGGCCTTCGCCCTCTCCTGCCCATTGTTCTCTCCATCCCGCTCTCCGGAGTCGTCCGCCAGAACCATGGGGCTGACCAAAGAGACGAGCACGGAAAGGAGTAGCGGGAGCGAAGCGGATTTGTACATCATGAGGTTGGGATGGGAAGCTTGACGACCTTGCCGCCGGGTGGGGTGGGGTCGATGGGAGGTAGGCCGAGAACGTGCCTTTCGATGAGCGGGAGTGCATGAAGGGCGGCACCCTCCACCCGCAGTTCGGAGAAAGCGCCAGGGAAGTACGCGACGAGGATGTAGATCCCAGCAAATGAACGTGCGAAATACCCCAAACCTTCCCCGTGAGAGAGCGTTCTGAAGCTCGATTCCTCGGGTTTGTGCTCTTTCCACGCCTTTCGTACTGCCAAAAGTGCGCGGGCGAGGAGTAAGTGCGCCTGACGGGCGCGAAGCGGTCGGGCTTGCATGCGCGAAACGAGGAGCTCGAGTCGGCTTTTCTCCTCGCCACTGAAACTACTGAGCGCGGCGTCGCGATCGTCTTCGCGCAGGCCCGAGACGACAGCGAGATCCATGCCCCGTCGCCGAGCGATCGCGTCAAGCGCTCCTACCGTCAGCAGCGAATCCACGTCTTCACCCACGCTCCGTCCCTCGGAACTGCCCCAGATCACCGGCGACTGGATGTCGATGACGACGGCCCCAGCCGCACCCGTTCGCCCGGAAAGGGCACAAAGCTCGTCGTCGAGACGCCGCTGCGCCAGATGGTGCTCCGCGTCCTCGCGCGGACTCGGAGGAATCAATCCGTTGTCGAAAAACGAGGACGCTAGCTGCCTCAGACGCAGCGCGGCACTCGCCCGGTCCTCCGGTGCACCATCGAAGAGTGCCACGAGACGGAATCCACTCGGAGTCGGGGCGATGACGGTGTCCGCCCGCTCCGGTGGACGTCCCCCGATCTCCAGTCTGACGTCCGCGCAGCCCATTTCTTGGCGCACGATTCCGAGAGCACGCTCTAGTGCATCGATGTTCACAGCTAGAGCATAGCAGCTGACGGGATGATTTCCGCGAGCCTTTTCGAGGCCTGGCTGGGGCTTTGTTTACTGACCCGATGTCAGGCCGAGACACTTCAGGGAAGCTGTCTCGGCGGGAAGATGAGCGGGCCCTCGACTGGGGCCGGTCCGCCCGCCTTCGGTATCTTGTAGACTTTCTTAGCCTGGATCAGCGTACCTCTTAGACCATTGGCTTGTTGAATGGACTGGACGGAGGTGCCGTACATCTTGGCCAGTCGGCCCAAAGTCTCACCCTTTCGCACTCGGTGATGGTGATAGACCACCACCGGCTCCACGAGCTCTTGGTCGAGCAGAAACGGATAAGCGCGCTGGGCGTTGCGCTGGGCATCGGGCGAAAAGAAACGCACGTGAATGTGCGTCGCATGGCCACGGGCGTGCCGAATGATCGCTGGGCGATCTCCGCTTCCTTGGAACAACTTGTGCACCCATGCCTTGTCCTCGCCAATCTGTAAGGCGTGTTTTTTGAGCAGACTCTGGATGCTGTAGTCGATCAGAATCAGATCGACGTCGGTCTTGGTGACCAACGCGCGCACGAGAGTCCACGTGCGATCGACATCGAGGGTGTTCCAGGTCGCTCTCCGATACCAGGCCCGCTTGTCCTTGTAGTAGTAACCGAGATCGACGTCGCGTCCGGATTGATGGGAAAGGTGAGGGGAGAGGTGGCCGCCCGACTTCTTGCTGATGTGCCCAATGTGCAGAGGCGGGGTATCGGCATGCTTGTCGTGGACCTCTCGAACAGCGGCATTGAGGTATTCGATCGTTTCCTTCGTCCCGTAGCTGAATTCGGGCGCCACCACTTCAAAGAGGGCACCTTCGGAAGGTTGGACGCCGTTGACCAACCTGCCGTTGTTCGGGACGCCGATGGAAAGGGACCCGAGACTCTCGACGTCATTTTCGACGAGTTTCTGAAGTTCACCATCGCTGAGGGAGAGGAGCGACGCCGTCTTGGCGCGAGTATTCGTCGCTCGTCGCTCGTCTCGCGACCCGTGCTTGGCGACGGTTGGGTGGGGCTCTCCCGCCGCAGGTAACGCAATGAGGAGGCCGAACGCGGCCAGGATGGCTCTCAAGGGGGAGGTCGGGCGCTTTCGGTCGAGGGCTCTCATAAGGGAAGCTTCGGCGCGTGGAGCGCGAGGAGGGCAGAGTGTGGCCCATCCGGGGTCGCCTTGCCAGCACGGTGGGCGGGCTCTCGCCTAACCCCTCAAGATCGCTCGAGATCGCGCGCCGACGACCGCTATTGTGACCTCTTGTACCAGGCTGCTGTTTCAGCCAGCCCCGCGGAAATCCCGGTAAATGCCCCAATCTCGCCCTTGGCGATGGTGCCGTCCAGCACCGAGCGTTCGATATCCCCCGCACGGAGGTCGCCGTGGCGCACCTCAGACATCGACCCAGCGAGCTCGAGGATTGCCCTACCGAGCGCGGCAGTGCTGGTGCCGACCCCGGTCCCGATGTTCATGACGGGAGCCCCAAGCTTGCCCTCGAGCGCGAGGAGGTTGGCTCGCGCCACGTCCGTTACGAACACGTAGTCGCGAATGCATCCGTCATCGCCCTTCTTGCGCATGGCGTTGATCTGAATCGGGTCGCCCGCAAAGGCTTTGTTGAAGAAGATGGCTACCACGCCGGCTTCGCCGTGCGGGTCCTGCCGTGGCCCAAAGACGTTTGCGTACCGGAGGATGACCGGTCTCAGGCCCCGCTCCCGGCGGTACACTCCCAACAGCTGCTCGAACGCGAGCTTGTCGATGGCGTACGGGCTGATCGGAACGGTTGCGTGGTTCTCTTTGGCACAGCCTTCTGCCACGTTGCCGTAGATCGCACCGCCGGTGCTCGCGAACACGAAGTTCGTGGCACCAAACTCGAGAGCGGCCTCAGCGACGATGATCCCGCCGATGACATTCACGGCCGCGTCGAGCGCGGGATCTTTCATGCTCACCGACACGCTTGCCTGGGCTGCCTGGTGTGAGACAGCGTCTGGTCTGAAGTCCGCGAATGCCTCACGGACCTTGTCCCGATCTCGGACGTCGACCTCATAGAGCTTGACGCCCTCCGGGAGGTTCTCCTTCTTTCCAGCGCTCAGGTTGTCCAGGGCAGCCACCTCGTGCCCCGCGGCGAGAGCATGATCGAGAATGTGACTGCCAATGAATCCGGCGCCTCCGGTGACGAGAACCTTCATGAACCAGCGAGTAGCACAAATGGGCTCACGCCACAGCGGCCGCGTGCTAGGAGGTCGGCGTGGAATTCGAACGGATCTTGGACCCCCTTGCCGAAGTCGACCGTTTTCGCCGCGAGGCCGAAGAGAAAGGCCTCGTGCTACCCGAAGCGATGACCCTCGCGACGGTCGATGAGGAGGGCAACCCCAAGGCCCGAGTCGTGCTACTCAAGGGACGCCGCGGTCGCTGTTTCGAGTTTCACACGAACTACAGAAGCGACAAGGCACGTGAGCTTGCGGCGCACCCTCGGGCCGCGCTCTGCATCCATTATCCGTCGCTTGCCCTGCAAGCGCGAGTGGAGGGCAAAGTGACCAAAATGAGCGAGCAGGGTTCGGATGCGTATTTCGCAACCCGACCGCGCGAGAGTCAGATTGGAGCCTGGGCGTCACGACAAAGTGAGGTGCTCCAGAGCCGGCAGGTCCTCGACGATGCGGTGCGAGAACAAGAGCAGCGTTTCTCCGGCGTTGAGGTGCCTCGGCCGCCCCATTGGGGAGGGATGAGCTTGGAGGCGGACTTCGTAGAGCTCTGGGTGGGGCTCTCTGGTCGACTTCACGATCGCGCTCGCTATCTGTTTCAGGATGGCGTCTGGGTCTGTGAGCGTCTTTATCCCTGACGGGTCGCGAGGCCTCTCGACCCGGTCGTCTGGTCTCGGTATCTTGACCCAGTCATGGGCTCTCAAACGAAATCTATCGGAATTCTCACATCAGGGGGCGACTGCCCAGGACTCAACGCTGCGATTCGCGGCGTTGCCAAGGCTGCGATGCACTACGGCATTTCCGTGGTTGGAGTACAGGACGGATTTCGGGGTCTCGTCGAAAATCGGACGATGTCGCTCGACGCGCGCTTGGTCAGTGGTCTTCTGACCGAAGGTGGAACTCTACTTGGAACCTCGCGCGACAAGCCTCACAAGATGCCCATGGGATCGGAGATCATGGATATGACGGAAGTCGCCGTCGCCAACATGAAGCGGATGAACATAGATTGTCTCGTTTGCATCGGCGGAAACGGTACCCAAAAAAATGCTCAGCGTCTGAGGCAGGCAACGGACATTGGAGTGATGACGCTGCCCAAGACGATCGACAACGATGTCGGCTGCACCGACGTGACGTTCGGTTTCGACTCGGGAATGCGCATCGCCACCGAGGCGATCGACCGGCTGCACACGACAGCTACCAGTCACCATCGCATCATCGTTTGCGAGATCATGGGCCACGACGCGGGATGGCTCGCGCTCGGTTCTGGTATCGCTGGTGGGGCTGACGTGATCTTGATTCCGGAGATTCCGTACGACCTCGAGGCCGTGGCGACCCACCTTCAGGAGCGCCGTAAGCATGGGAAGAGATTTTCCATCATCGCCGTAGCGGAGGGCGTCCGCTCCGTCACCGAGGCGCGCGATGCCGAGGAAGCAGCGCAGCGAGACGGAGACAAGAAAAAGAAGAAGGAGAAGAAGCAGGACGCGCACACCACGCACGACGGCATTCATCTCGTTCAGGAGCCAGTCGCGAGTCGTATCGCGCGTCGCCTTCAGCAAATGACCGGTGTCGAGGCTCGCGTGACCTCCCTCGGGCATGTTCAGCGCGGCGGAGAGCCGACGGCCTACGATCGCCTGCTCGCGACCCGTCTGGGAACGAAAGCCGGGAAACTTCTCGCAGAAGGAGTGTACGACGTCATGGTCGCCGTTCAGGGGTCGGAGACGGTTCCCGTTCCACTTGGCGACGTCGCGGGCATCAAGAAAACCGTCCCGCTGGATCATCCTTGGCTCGAGACAGCGCGCTTGGTGGAGACCAGCTTGGGCGTCCCGCGCTGACTCGGGTTCAGACCTTCTGAATCGGTCGGCGGAGCCGAAAACAGCTGGTTTCCGGGAGGACGGGTTGACATCTCGCGTTTCGGCCCTACTTCAAGCGGACGATGTCTGAGCGTCCCAGCACCCCGCGTGTGACCATGATCAAGAAAAGGCTCAAAAACGGCGAGCCATGTCAGAAGTGCGCTCAGGCTGAGGAGATGCTGCGGCGGCGCGATCTTTGGGAGCAGATCGACGACGTAGTCTGGGCCGATGAAAGGGACGATACCTCACCCGGGATGCAGCTCGCCAAGAAGTACGACGTCGCCGTGGCGCCGTTTTTCATCGTGGAGTCGGGGGCTGAAACGACAGTGTACCCGAACGTGATCAAGGTGGCCAAAGAGGTGCTTGCTCCCAAGAAGCTGTCCTTGGGTGCTCAAGAGCCCGAAGAGTTGCTCGGTGCCGCACCCGTTTGGAGCGAAGCAGATTTGCGGCGTGACGCAGCCGGGCTCGAAGGGCGGCCGGCTGCGGAGATCGTTGGGCATGTCCTCAGCCGCCTCGGGGACCGTTGCGCTATCGCCTTCAGTGGCGCCGAGGACGTGGCGCTCATCGACATGGCGGCCAAGAGCGGCCTCAAGTTCTCGGTCTTTTCGCTCGACACGGGGCGTCTACACCCGGAGACCTATCGATTCATCGATACGGTCAGGCAGTACTACGGCATCGAGATCCAGTTGGTGACACCGAATTTCGTGTCAGTCGACGCACTCGTGCGGAAGAAGGGGCTGTTCAGTTTCTATGAAGACGGGCACGGCGAGTGCTGCGGCGTGCGCAAGGTTGAGCCCTTGCGCCGCGTTCTCCAGGGCTTCGACGGTTGGATCACTGGCCAGCGGCGGGATCAAAGCCCTACCCGAACGGACGTTCCCATCCTCGTTTGGGATAAGACCCACAAGCCCGGCGGGATGGTCAAGGCAAATCCGTTGGCTGCTCTGACTCAAGCGGAAGTCTGGAAGTACATCCGCGACAACGATGTCCCCTACAACGAGCTGCACGATCGCGGCTTCATCTCGATTGGTTGTGAACCGTGTACTCGCGCCGCGCGTCCCGGAGAACACGAACGAGCAGCGCGGTGGTGGTGGGAAGACGCCACGAAGCGCGAGTGTGGGCTGCACGTCGGCTGAACGGGCTACTCGCGGCGGCGGCCGCTGCGAGGTCACAGTCACCTCTAGCGGATGAGATGCTCGACCAAGATGTCGTTGAGACCATCCGGGTTGTCGACGTGGACCCAATGTCCCGACCTGGGCAGAACGTGCACACGGACTCGCGGAGTGCCCGTGAGTCTTTGGGCGCGCTCCATCATGGTTCCCGACCACCGGTCCGAGTTCTCGGCGACCAGGAGCTCGTATCGAATGTGTGAGTGGTCGTCGAGAGCCTCGAGGCGAGGCCATTCGTCGATCGCGAAGTAGTCTAAAAGCAGCTCTTCGATCTGGGGGAGGTCGAAGCGCCACACGAGACCGCCCGGCTGCTTCTCGAGGCTCGTCGCGAGCCAGTTCGCCAGTCCCGACGAGCGCCCTTGGCGCTGGATTGCCTGGACTGCCTCCGTTCTCGAGGCAAATGGCCCCGGTGCGGCTTTCAGGGCGGCCACCACCTGATAGACCTCATGGGTTTCGTCCGCGATCTGAGCTCCAGGATCCGAATCCAGAGTCCATACTTGTTCGAGAGCGTCGTCGTAGCCGGGTAGAGGCGTGCGTTCGCCGTCGCTCGGGTTTTCGTGACGCCGGGCGTACCGTAGCGCCACCTTGCCCCCAAGAGAGTGACCAATGACCACCCGCGGCGCGGTGCCAAGGTGCTCCACCAGATCGAACAGATCGTCGACACACGACTCCAATCGATGGGGTGGGGGGGCACCGAGGGATTTGCCGTGGTAGCGTAGATCCACCAAGCAAAGCCTGTAGTCCGGACGTGATTCGACCAGCTTTTTGGCGAAGCTTCGGAGATTGTGGCCTGCGCCCAGGACTCCATGCAGGACGAATGCCAGGTGCGTTGCGCTGGGGTCGCCGATGAAACTGTGGTGCAGGATCATGGCTCGTTCCCAGAGCCCATCGACACGGAAAGTATCGCGTCGATCTCCACGCTCGCTCCCAGGGGGAGCTGCGCCACACCGACCGCCGAGCGACTGTGATGCCCAGCATCTCCCAAGACGTTGAGCATCAGGTCCGACGCGGCGTTCATGACGAGGTGCTGGTCGGTGAAGGTATCCGACGATGCCACGTACCCGGCCAAACGAATGACCCGAGTAATGCACTCCAAGGAACCGAGCTCGGCGCGGACCACCCGAAGCACGTTAGCGGCGCAGAGTGCCGCGGCTTCACGCCCGCGCTCGAGGTCGAGCTCCAGCCCCAATCGACCCGTGCTCACCAGGTTCCCTGGGCCATCGAATGGTATGCATCCAGAAACGTACGCAATCCCACCTTCCACCACAACCGGTTGATAGTTTGCCGCTGGAGTCGGGATTCGGTCGACCGCGTACCCCAACTTTTCGAGCTTTTGCTCCCTCGTCACGTCGACTTATGTACTCGGAGCGCTGCCTTAGATCTAGATGTCGAAAAGTCGTGAGAGACAAGACCAAAAAGAGCGGCTATCTTGGGCCCGTATGGACTCGGGAGGAAGTGCTACCGATCAGATGTTTGCTCGCCTGGAGCAGCTACGGCGAGCGTGGCCGAAGAAAGGTTGGAGCTGGGACTATCGCTTCAACTGCGTTGCATCGTCGTTCCACGTCGATTTGACGAGGGATTGTGAGCGCGCGCTGCTCTCCGTTTTCACGGACGAGTACACGCAACGGAACATCACGAAGGCTCCGGAGCACATTCAAGAGCTCGGAGAAGAGATCGGGGGAATCCGTGCGGATCAGAGAATCTTCACCATGTCTTCGAACGCTCGGCTCGTTCCCTACGCGATGTGGTGGCCCTGGGGTGACGAGATTACGATTTCTCTTCGCGTCGGGCTGGCTGGGTACGTCGGGGAGAGCGACCATCAGCGTATGCAGATCGAATTTCAAGCGATCAGCTAACCGGAGGCCCGCCTGAGTCGGAAGCTCGCGTGGAGCGCTCCCACTTGCCGGACGCGCTTGGCACAGGGATAGTCGTAGAGTTGTCCTCTTCCGAGTTGCCCACGAGCCCCGAGGCTGCCCTACGCCTGATTCAGCAGGTGGTCGACACACTACCGCAGTTCATTTTTTGGAAGGACCGGAACTCAGTCTTCCTGGGTTGCAACGAGAGGTTTGCTCGCGTTGCCGGTTGCGACAGCCCGGCTGAAATCGTGGGGAAGACGGACTTCGATCTAGCCTGGAAGCGCGAGGAAGCGGAATGGTTTCGCAAGGTGGACCAACGCGTGATGGCGTCGGGGCGTGCGGAATTCCATATCCTGGAGCCGCAGAAACAATCGGACGGCAAGGAGGCCTGGCTCGACACGAACAAGATCCCTCTCATAGATGGGACGGGTGCTGTCATCGGGATTTTGGGGACGTTCGAGGACGTGACGACTCGAAAGGCGGAGGAGGACGCGAAGCAGCATAAGAAGCGCCTGGAGTCGATCGGTAAGTTGGCGGGCGGTATTGCTCACGACTTCAACAACCTGCTCGGTGGGATCATTGGGGCCACCGAACTGCTGCAAAGGCGTGCTGCATCGGACGTCGACAAAGAGCTCCTAGGGGAAATCTTGCGCACGTCGGAGCGTGCTGCCGACTTGACGAACAAGCTCCTGGCGTTCTCTCGCCGAGGCAGCCTACAAATCGAGACGCTCAGCATTCACGAAGCGATTGAAAACGTGGCTCCGCTGCTTCGTAGAGGGCTCGATGCGAGGATCGACATGCGCCTGGAGCTACGAGCCAAGCGTCATCACGTCCGGGGCGATGCTTCGGAGATCGAGTTGGCGCTGCTGAACTTGGGGTTGAACGCCCGTGACGTCATGCCCGAAGGTGGGGTTTTGAGGATCTTCACGGAACAAGTCGAGCTCTCCCAGCAGGACTGTCAACAGAGCAGGTTCAACGTCCGACCGGGGACCTACGTCAGGATCGGGGTGGAAGACACCGGTCCCGGTATCGACCAAGAACTGCGAGAACGCGTCTTCGAGCCGTTCTTCACGACCAAGGACACTGGGGCCGGGACGGGCCTCGGACTCGCGGCCGTCTACGGGGCCGTGCAGGCTCATCGGGGGGCCGTGCAAGTAGACCCCACGAAGGAAAACGGGGCGCGATTCCTGATTGATTTGCCGGTGTGCGACGACGCGCCCCCGCTGATGGGTTCGCGGGAAGCGCAGCCGCAATTGCGCCTTTCGGGCAAGGCCCTGATCGCCGACGACGAAGTGCTACTTCGAAGGGCGACGGCGGAAAGGCTCAAGCGGCTCGGCTTCGAGGTTCTCGAGGCTGGTTCCGGGGAGGAGGCGCTGTCGGCTTTTCAAGCTCATCAGGACGAGATCGCGTTGGTCCTATTGGATGTGGTGATGCCCAAAATGGGCGGGGTGGAGTGCTGCCAGCGCATTAGGCAGCTTCGCCCGGGGCTCCCGCTGATCTTGTCGTCTGGGTTCACCAAAGAGCAGCTCGTTCGGGGAGACGATCGAACCGCCGACGTCGTCTTTCTGAAGAAGCCGTACGTTTACAGTACCCTCCTCCGAGCCATCGAGGACGCAATGGGGGGCACGTTGGAGACCGCTCGCGAGGAGCCGGGCCGAGGCGACTAAGAAGGGTGCCTCAATCGGTCCCCTCGGGGTTCAAGGATACCATTACGTGCGTCCACTCGCTGTCGCTGCAGTTCCAGCGCGCATTGAAGGTGCCCGCTGGCGCCTGCTCCCAGTAGCCGGCGATCGTGTTCGCGGTGCTGTAAAGCACTTCTCCGAGACTTACCGGTAGACCGAACCCACTCGTAGACGAAGTCTGTGCCGACAACGTGTCGTCCCCCTGTGTATTCAGTGCGGAAATCACGAGCGCGTCCGTGTTGGTGGCGACGTTCATGTTCGCCGCGCCGCTGCACGTGCCGCCGCCATTGCCCTGGAGGGCGGTAAAACCCCAGGGTGCACTTTGGTCGAGGTTTTTGACCTCGACGACGTGGGCGGTCCATCTCATCGTCTCGTTGGCGTCCCCGACCTCGATGGCGACGCTCGTTGCTCCGCTCGGGAGACTGGCGTCCAGAATGTAGTAGATGTGAACGGAGGACTGGTTGTAGTAGCCATAGTTGATGCGACGACCTGAACCGAGCGTCACTCCGTTGATGCGCGTGTTGTCTGCCGACGCCGGAAGTGGACCCGGGTTCGAGTTGTTGCCCAAAATGAGGATCAATCCGCGCCTGTTGTTACTCGCGCGGCTCGTTTGAAGGGTGTAGCTGAAGTCCATCCCATTGTTGGCACGGGTGACATCCGCCTCAGCCGGAATGTAGTGGTTGACGACGCTAAGTATGGCGGTTTCGCACCCGTTTGAACTCGATTGACTGAGGTCGCCATTGGAATCCTTCCAGCCTTCGTTGCACGTCCACGAGCACGTTCCGGAACAGGACGCCGTTGCGTTGGTCTTGGTGGCGCAGGTCGTCCCGCCGTCCCAGGTCGACGTCGGTCCAGAGGTGCAGCCTCCACAATGAGTGGTGCTGGTGTTTGTATTTACCTCGCATCCGTTGCTGAATGTGCCGTCGCAATCGGCCCGGTTTGCGAGGCACGTCGTCACCCGGCAGGCGCTCGAAGTACAGCTCACCCCGGTGATGTTGTTGGTGTTGATTGCGTTCGTACAGTTCGTCCCGCCGTCCCAGGTCGACGTCGGTCCGGAGGTGCAGCCTCCGCACTGGGTTGCGGTATTCGTCGTGTTGACCTCGCATCCGTCCGAAAAGGTCCCGTTGCAGTCGGCTCGCCCCGCATTGCACGTCGAAACCTCGCAGGCGCCGGTGTCACAGTCTACACCACTGATGTTGTTCGTGCTGATGGATGCGTTGCAGTTCGTTCCACATGCGCCGCAATTGGTATTCGAAGTGAGCAGGTTCGTCTCGCAACCATTGGACGGGTTACTGTCGCAGTTTCCATCGGTCGACGGGTTTGCACAGGTGGGGCTGCACGCGCGGTTGTTGCTGGCAGTGCAAACGTTGCCGGAGGTTCTTGCGTTCGTGAGACACGCATTTTCGCAAGCTCCGCAGTGATCGTCGTTTCCGACGAGATACTCTTCGCAACCGTCACCGGCGCTGCCCAGGCTGGCGTCGCCGTTGCAGTCGCCGTAGTCGGTGTTGCATTGGTTGAAGGTGCACGCGCTATTGACGCAGGCGCCAGTGCCGTTTTCATACAGACTGTTGCAAACGAAGCCCCCGTCCCATGCCGTCGTCGGGCCAGAAGTACAACCACCGCAGTGGTTGCCGCTAGTTACTGTGTTGATCTCGCAACCGTCAGAGAAAATCCCGTTGCAGTCCGCGTAACCCGTTGCACAGCTGACGATTCTGCAGCCGCCGCCGGCGCATTGAGTAGCCGTCACGTGGAGCGAAGCGTTCGACTCGATCTGAGAGCAGTCTTCGCCACTTCCGCTATTGGGGTCGCTCGCGAGGCACCCGCCACACCTGAACTTGCTGCTCTGGGTGTTGACCTCGCACCCGTTCTGATAGCTGTCGTCGCAGTCGTTCCAGACTTCCCCGCCACCGCTGTTGCATGTCGAGACTCCGCACTGGAAGTTCCCGCCGCCGACGTCTTCACAGGCCGGGGTGCCGTTCGATACCGTACAGGAAATGCCACAGCCGCCACAATTCGAAACCGAGTTTAGTCGGTCGTTGCACACCGAGTCATTACATGCACCGCAGGGCTGAAATCCGTTGCAATCGGTGACCGCGTCGCAGGAAACCGAGACGCAGGGATCACCGGTCTGGCTCGTGTCGCACGATGCTGACTCTCCCGCATTGGGCGTGCAGACGTTGCCGCAGCTGCCGCAATTGATGACGCTCGAATTCAGATTCGCTTCGCAGCCATTGTTTCTCGCGTCCTCGTCGCAGTCGTCGTAGCCGTCGTCGCAGGCGATACTGCAGAGCCCGCTCGAACAGGTGGGTGCACCGTTGGCATCGGAACAAATCGCCGTCGGGTCGTCGTTGGCACATGCGCCACAATTGTCGGGGTCGTTGTTGAGATTCGCCTCGCAACCGTCCACGGGGTCGCCGTTGCAGTCTACCCATGCTCCCAGGCAGCCACCATTAGGGGCATCCGAGTCGATGCCGCACATTCCGGCTTCGCAGCGCCCGACGGCGTGATTGGGATCGCACAAGGCGTCGCACGCTCCGCAATGATCGAGGTTGGTGTTGATGTTCGTTTCGCACCCGTCCGCAGCACGGCTGTTGCAATCACCGAGGCCAGGGCCGCACGTGACCGTGCAGACGCCATCGTCGCATGTCGTTACCCCGGGGATGTCCACGTCCGGCTGCTGACAGTCGTCGTCCACGACGCATGTCGAGCCGGAGTCACAAGGGTCGCAGTTTCCACCGCAGTCGCGATCCGACTCGTTTCCATTGGTGATTCGGTCCGAGCACGTAGGAGCCGCGCACGTTCCTCCGTCGCAGTTGCGGCTTTGGCAATCCGAGTTGGCCACGCAACGCTTCTCGTCGGCGCACGGCGGACATCCCGTCCCGCCGCAATCGACGTCCGTTTCAGTCGAATTCTTGATGTCATCGGTACAGCTGGGCATTTGGCACATACCCATCGTGCAGCTGTTGTTCACGCAATCGACGTCTGCTTCGCAGCTTCGACCGAGCGCACAGGGGTCACAGTCCCGACCCCCGCAGTCGGTATCCGTTTCATCGGCATCGACGCGCCGGTTCGCGCAGTGATCCTCCGGAAGGTCGCCGTCGCCATCACCACCGGGCCCGCCTCCCATCGGGTTGTCCCCATCGCCGTCCCCAAAGAAGTCCCCATCCCCGGCGTTCACGTCGCCATCGCCGTCTCCCGTGTACGAGACCGAAGGTGTGAGGCACGAGCTCGTGACAATCGAAGTGCCTGTTGCGAAACAAAGCAGAACGAACACCTTCGGCAACTGGGCCGAGCGAACTAAGAAAGACGAGCGAAGACTCATGGCATGAATCTAGCACGTGCCGCATTCAGGGAAAAAAGGCTAGCGCAGAGCACATGATGCCACATGTGGGTCCGCCGCTGCCCAAGAAGCTATCCAAGGCGGGTTCGCGATCGGTTCGAACCACGAGGGCGATCGGACGACGGGCCAGGCCCCACGCGTCCCGCTACTTATTGAGCGTGATGGGCACCCAGAGTGCGCGGACCTTCGTCACCGGCCCCTGACGCGTGTAGCCCGCGAGGCCGAAGAGGACGTTCCAGAAGTGCCCGTTGGGGTAGTGGCCGTAGCTCAGGAGGGGCAAGATGTGGAACTGCCACTCGGTGCCGTTCTTGTAGTGCCGCTCCTTGTAGTAGAGGTTGCCGAGGACATGCGTGAGGGTGTCCTTGGTCTTGTGCCGTACGTAGAGCAGGGGGGGGACGACCGTCGTGCGAGAATGCAGATTTTCGAAATCGAAGAACAAGGGCGCCACGACCCGATGCTTGCTGTGTCCGTTTCGTCCGAAATAAAATGACGGGAGGAGCGCCGTGGACCAACGCTGCGGACCCTCGGCGACGTTGAAGAGCGGCGTGAGCCAAAGCGAGTAGCTGAGTCCGTGACGCTTCTTGTACGAGAAAAACGGGACGACTGCCGTCGTGGATTCGCGAGGTGATTCGTTGCTGTAGAAGAACGGGAAGAACAAATGGCGATCCAGGCCAATTCGTTCGTCCCTGTAGTTCCAATACAAGGGCGTCAGCATGTCGAGCTCCGTCTCGCCGCGATGACGAGCGTAGCCCCAGGTGACGAAGGTGTGTTCGCCCTTCTTCCCGTTGGCGTTCAAGAAGAGCGGGGTGATGAGAAGGTTTTTTCTCTCCCCCTCGTATCCGTAGTGGAACAGCGGAGCCACGGTGGTGTGGCGTTCGTTCTTCCCCCAGATGCTGAAATAGAAGGGGATCAGGTGAAACATCTCCCTCTTCTCCGTGTGGCGCCTGAAGTACGGACCCCAGATGTTCGTCCAGGACTGCATCCGGATGTCGTACTTGTAGTAGTGGCCTAGAGGCGGAACGAGTTCGTAGCGACGATGCTTGTTCTGTCCGAAGAAATAGAATGGCGCGACACCCAAATCGATTTCGTGAGCAGTCCTCGTGTCGCAGCTTTGTCCGCCCTTCCAGGTGCAGAAACCCGGTCCGAGGATATTCAGTCCGCCATTGATGTCTCGATTGCGGTAACTCAAGAGCGGAGGAACGATGGTGTATCCGCCGTCCGGACGCGTTCCGGTCGCGTAGAAGGGAAGAAGCCAGTCGTCCGTTTCCGCTTTGGTCCGTCGATTCACGAACGGCCCGACGACCGTAGTGCGCTTCTCTTCGAGGGGGTTCTTCAGATTCCAGACGACCGGAAAGACGATGTCGTCCTCGTGATCCGCGGCACGCCTGTTGTAGTAGATGCCGCCGAACACCGAGGCGCGGTCGTTGATCTCGGGATTGCTGAGCGAGGGCTTGTCGCGCTGCGCCCAGGCGGGGAAAGCGACCCGGTATCGATATTCTCCGGCCTGTTCGTTGTAGTAGAGTCCATAGAACTCGCGGTGTGCATCATCCCCAGTGCCCCGCGACTCCGGATCGGCATCCGAGCCGATCCGAGCCAGCGTCTTCTTCGACATCGTGAGGGGGTCACTCGGAAGCGTTGGCTCGTCGCCTTCGGGAAGCGTCGTTTCCGTCCCTCCCGACGCCGCATGAGTCTCGGGCATGTCGGAGGGTGGAGGAGGCGAGCCGCCTCCAGCCCCGGGTCCGGGCGCACCCATCGGAGCTAGGCCGGGGAGATCGTCCTGAGCCCACCCAGAGGCGCCCAGCGAAAGGATCGCGCACGCGACAGCGAACGCCAAAACGCGAATGCGAGACAGCGGAGTCAGACTCACTGAGCGTCGGCTCCTTGTTTCGGACCTTCGAGCTCCAGAAAGCTTGCCGTCACCTTGTCGGTGAGTTCGTCCAAACGCACGTCAGTCTGAGAGTGGTCCACCAGGTCTTTGAGCTGGGCAATGCCCTGCTCGACTTCGCTCTTTCCCAGAACGACTGCGTATCGCGCGCCCATGTTGTTGGCGCGACGTAGCATGCTCTTGAGCGAGTTGCCTCGACTATCTAGTTCGGTGAAAACCCCCCGGGAGCGCAGCGCCGCGGCAAGCTTGAGCCCCGCAGCAGAAGCCTCGGAGCCCATGGGAGCAATGAAGCAAAGCGGAGGTTCTGGGGGTTGTTCGTCGCCTAGCGCGAGGAGGATGCGCTCGAGACCCATCGCGAAACCGATGGCCGGCACGTCAGGACCACCCAGGCCTTTCAACATGCCGTCGTACCGACCACCCCCGAGAACTGCGCTTTGAGAACCGATCTCCCCTGTGTCCGCGACGATCTCGAAGCAGGTCCGGGTGTAGTAGTCGAGTCCACGCACCAGCCGTGGATTGATGGAGTAGCGGGTACCCAAAGCGTCCAGAGCCGACAGGAGACCATCGAAATGCGCCCGATCTTCCACCGACAGGCAGTCGAGAAGCTGGGGGGCGCCCTCAGATGCCGCGCGATCGCGTTCGTCTTTTGAATCGAGGATACGGAGCGGATTGTCGACGAGCCGTTCCTGCGCATGCTCGCTGAGGGCGGACTTTCGTGGTTCGAAGTAGTCGCGCAACCGCTTTCGGTACTCGGCGCGCGCTTCGGGGCCACCCAGACTGTTGATTTCGACGCGAACTCCCCCGAGCCCCAGCCGCTCACACATGCGGCTCAGCATGTCGATCATCTCGGCGTCACACAGCGGACCCGCATCTCCGTAGAGTTCACAACCGGCCTGGTGGAACTGCCGGTAGCGCCCGCGTTGCGGACGCTCCGCGCGAAACATCGGCCCGATGTAGTACCACTTGGTGACTGGCTCTTGAGCCTGCAGCTTGCTCGCAATGTAGACCCGCGCGCTGCTTGGTGTGCCTTCGGGGCGAAGCGCCAGGGACTCGTTTTCCCGATCGAGCAGGAACATCTGCTTCTGTACGACCTCGCTCGTCTCTCCGGTCGATTTGTGAAAGAGGCTCAGCTCTTCGACGATCGGGGTACGCAGTTCCCGAAAACCGTAGGTCTCGACGGTTTCGCGAAAGATGCGCTCGACGCGCTGAAAGCGTCGGGCTTCCGCCGGCAGGATGTCGTTCATCCCCTTGACTGCGCGCAACTTCATGGACCGTTTGGGGGCGCCGGAGCGGCGCCCGGGGGGCTTATGCAAAGCGGGGGCCACCGGGTCAAGCGAAGGCGTGAATTGTGTTAGAAAATCGACCGCTTTGGGTTCGTATTGTGGTCTGAAGCGGGCTGTTGACCCCAAAGCGGCACTCTGGCCTCGGCGCAAGGCGGGAGTTCTGGTAAGGGCGGCGAGGTGATGGATTCCGAGCCACCCCAGAGTCCAAGAAGCGTCCGCGTTGCCGGAATCGATTATGGCATGGCTCGCATCGGTGTTGCCGTTGCTGACGAACTCGGGATGCTGGCGCATCCGCGCCCGTTCGTTGCCGCAAGGCCACCGGCCAGAGCCTTGAGCGAACTCAGGCGACTGGCCCGGGCCGAGGAGCTGTCGCTTTTCCTCGTTGGTCTTCCGCGGAACATGGATGGCACCGAAGGGCAGTCGGCGCGTCGCGTGAGAAAGTTCGCAGCCGAGCTGGAGAATGCGACGGGCGTGCCTATTGAGCTGGTCGATGAACGGCTCTCGACGGTCCAGGCGCAGGCGCGTCTCCACGAAGCAGGTCGGAGCGAGAAGAATTCCCGGACGCGGATCGACAGCGCGAGCGCCGCCGTTCTGCTCCAAGCTTGGCTCGATGCGCGCCGCAACCAGGTGGACGAGTGACGCGGCGCACCAGCAGACCACGAGCGAACGAAAAAGAAGCGCCCCGCCATTCGCGTCGGAGCAAGGGCGCCAAGCGCCGGCAGAAGCGGAGCGGCAAACGACGTTCGTGGCTGCTGCGCTTCGTCGCCTTCTGTGTCGTTTGTAGCGTGGTATTCGCGGGTGGACTGTTGGCCTGGTCGTTCTCGTCCGGTGCGGTCGCGGGAGAGCCGGGCCACGTGGTGCACTTTCGTGTGACACACTCCTCCAAGGACGAGGTGATCGACGCGCTCGAGTCCGAGGGGCTCCTGGTCTCTCCCCTTCTGACAGAGCTGTATGCCAGGTTCATGACTCCGACGGCGGACTTTCGTCCGCGCGCGCACCTTCTCACTACGGGGATCTCGGCTCGAGAGCTGGTACAGCGCCTTGCCCAGCAGGGGAGCCGTCCGTCGAGCAAGGTGACCTTTCCCGAGGGCTGGACGCATCTGCAAATGGCCGAGCGTCTGGAGCAGCATCACATTTGCTCGGCTCGCGGCTTCGAGGCGGCGGTTGCGGACCGGGAGCTCCTCGATGAACTCCGGCTTTCTGGGCCTTCTGCTGAGGGGTTTCTCTTTCCGGCACAGTACCAGCTCGCCGTCGACACCGATCCGCGTGACGTCGTTCGGCGGCTCGTGAAGGTGGCGAGACAGCGATACGAGGCTCTCTTGCGAGAAGGATCGGTGACTCCGGACATCGAGCGCCTCTCGTTTGGTGAAGTGGAGATATTCACCTTGGCGTCGATCGTCGAGAAGGAGACGAGCGTTGCGACAGAGGCGCCACGCATAGCGCGCGTCTTCTTCAATCGGCTCCTCCTCCCCGACGCAGAGACGAAAGGTCGACTGCAGAGCGACCCAACCGCCGGGTATGGCTGCTTGGTCGACCCCGGTGGTCCGGCTTCCTGTCAGAAGTACGGGAGACACATTCGCCCCGAAATGCTCGCGGACGCGGAGAATCCCTACAATACGTATCGTCACCCCGGGCTGCCTCCTGGGCCGATATCGAACCCGGGGGAACGGTCCCTCAAGGCAGTACTTCGACCGAGCACGGGGGATGAGCTCTATTTCGTTGCTGACGGAAAGGGCGGGCACACCTTCAGCAGTACGTTTTCCGAACACCGAAAAGCGGTGGAGAAGCTACGCGGGCTTCGCGGGCGAGAAAAAAAGCATTGAAGTTGGACCGTGTCGGCCCTCTGAATCCACGAGTGGTCATGCTAGACCCCCGGCGCCCCGGCGGGGCCATCAACCGAGCGCAAACAGTGACAAGACAAGAAGAGCAAGCCCAGGACACGACAGCATTCGAACAGGCCGTACGCACGGTACGATTCTTGAGCATCGACGCGGTGGAGAAGGCCGGTTCCGGGCACCCTGGCACGCCGATGGGCTTGGCAACGATCGCCGTGGAGATCTTCGCCAACCACCTCGTCTACCACCCCGAAGATCCATCGTGGCCCAACCGCGATCGCTTCGTGCTTTCTTGCGGACATGCCTCGATGCTTCTGTATTCGATGTTGCATCTGAGCGGCTACGAGGTCTCTTTGAAGGACATCGAGGACTTCCGTCAGTGGGGGTCCAAGACGCCTGGACACCCCGAATTCGGGCATACCCCCGGTGTAGAAACGACGACCGGTCCGCTGGGTCAGGGGATCGCGAACGCCGTGGGGCTAGCGCTGGCCTCCAAGCTCGGAGGAGCGCGTGTGAACGACGGAGACGAGTCGCTCATCGACTACAACGTGTACGCGATTGCGTCGGATGGTGACATCATGGAAGGCGTCGCTTACGAGGCGTCCAGCCTCGCCGGTCACCTCAAGCTCGATAACTTGATCGTCTTCTACGACGACAACAACATCACCATCGACGGGAAAGCCGACGCTTCGTTCAGCGAAAACGTGTCTGAGCGCTTCAGTGGGCTCGGGTGGGCCGTTGATCACGTCGATGGGCACGACGCAGCTGCCATAGGCGCGGTACTAGAACGAGCCAAGAAAGCGGATCGTCCGGTTCTCATCGTGGCCAAGACCAAGATCGGCTTCGGCTCGCCCAACAAGGAAGGGACCTCCGCCATTCACGGTGCGGCTCTGGGCCCGGAAGAAACCAAAGCGACGAAGGAACGAGCCGGGTGGCCTCTTTCCCCGACGTTTCATGTTCCCGAAATCGCCTATGAGGCGTTTACGGCGCGGAAGAAGCACAACGCCGAAACCTACGCAACCTGGTCGAGAAAGGTCGGGTCGCTGCCGGCCTCGCAGAAGGAGCGTCTCGACGTCCTTCTCTCTCGCTCCGTCCCATCGGACCTTCTCGAGAAACTGGTCGAGGTCGCGGGTGACAAGGACGACGCTACGCGGAACCACGCCGGGCGCATCCAGCAAAAGGTGGCGGAACTCGTTCCGGGTCTTCTTGGTGGTTCTGCGGATCTCGCCGGAAGCGTCAAGACCAAGATGAAAGCCTACGGCGACGTCGCCGCCGGACAGTTCGAGGGGCGGAACATGAATTTCGGCATCCGCGAGCACGGCATGGGAGCAGTGCTCAATGGGCTCGCTCTCTCGGGAATGTTCATCCCCTTCGGCTCGACCTTCCTGATCTTTTCGGACTACATGCGTCCCCCGATGCGTCTGGCGGGCCTGATGAACCAGCAGGTCGTGTACGTGTTCAGCCACGATTCCATCTTTCTGGGCGAGGACGGGCCCACCCATCAGCCCGTCGAGCAACTCTGGTCGATGCGACTCGTCCCCAACTTGCATGTGGTGCGTCCCGCCGATGCCCTCGAATGCGCGGCTGCGTGGGCGTACGCCCTCAAGCGCCGTGACGGGCCGACGGTCCTGTCTCTCACGCGCCACACGGTTCCGGCGCTCGCCCGTCCGGACGGGTTCACGCCTCGCGACGCCATGTCCGGGGGGTATGTCGTGTCGGACGTCGCGGATCCGGAACTGGTGCTCATTGCTACGGGAAGCGAGGTTTCCGAAGCCGTAACCGCGCAGAAGATCCTTGCCGAGAAGGGGCGTCGCATTCGCGTCGTGTCGATGCCGTGCGTGGAAGCATTCTTGGCTCGCCCGGCCAACGAGCAGGCCGCCGTCCTTCCTCCTGGGATCCGCCGCGCCAGTTTCGAACTCGGGGTTACGGCCCCTTGGAGAGCGCTGATCGGGCTCGACGGCATTGCCATCGGGATCGATACGTTCGGCGCCTCAGCGCCTTACGAACGCCTTCAGCAGGAGTTCGGTGTCAGCGCGCAGCAGGCCGCTGACAAGATTCTGGCTGCGCTCGGCGGCTGATGGTTCGACGTTGCTCGCTCCTTTGGTGGACCTGGCAATGGGCACCCACTGAACAGCTCGTCAGTTGGGGCCCTGGGGGTAAGCTTCCTCTGGGCAACCAATCTGCAACTTTCTTTTCAGAAAAGGGCTTGTGCGAGTAGGTGCCGTAGCGTCAGTATGAATCTCGCAGTCGCCGTGTCCGTTCTTCCGATCGTTTTGGTTCCGCACCCCCATGTCCGCGTGGACAAGAAGGTGCTTGGAGGTAGCCCTCACGTGACGGGATCGCGCGTTCCGGTGAGACGGCTTTTCGCATTTTACCGCAGCGGGACGCCGATCGAAAAGATCCTCAAGCGCTATCCCCAGCTCTCACCCGCCAAGGTCTTTGACGCGCTCGCTTTTGCTCTCGACAATCCCGAAGTCATGGAGGCGGACATGGAGCGGGAAGCGGAGCTTCTGGATCAGCGGACGCGTCGTGCAAAACGTCTGCCTGGGCTACGTCAGGTGGAGTTGCCGTTTTCGGGGCCTGGGGCGAACGACGAATCGGATCCCCCGCGTCATTGAAGCCTCGGGGCCTCCTCGATGGCCCCGGGTTTCACGCGACGTCCTTCTTCGCAGCCTCGGCCATTTCGCTCAGCATCGTCTTGAGCTTCTTCGGATCCGGTCCTTCGGCCATCAATCGGAGCTTGGCCTCCGTGCCACTCCAGCGCACGAGGACTCGACCTCGTTTGCCGAGCACCTTCTCAGCGTTTTGGACGGACTTGCGCAGTCGTGGCATGTCGTCGATCGCCAATCGACGCTTCAAGGTGATGCTCTCGAGAACCTGTGGAACGCGCTGCATGACTTTGGCGAGCTCGCTCATGGGCTTTTGCTCGCGTTGAAGTGCGGCAAGCATCTGAAGGGCAGCAACGCAGCCGTCGCCCGTAGTGGCATGGTCCAAGAAGATGAGGTGCCCCGATTGCTCGCCGCCCAGGGAAAGCTTGTGCTTGCGCATTGCCTCGACGACGTAGCGATCACCGACAGCAGTTCTCAGAAGCTTACCCCCCGCGGATTCAATGGCATGTTCGAGGCCCATGTTGCTCATGACGGTAGCGACGAGGGTCTTCTTGTTGAGGCGTTTCTCGCGCAGCATGCGGATTGCACTCAAGGCCATGACCGCGTCACCGTCGACAACGCTGCCCGTTTCGTCCACCAAGATGACGCGGTCGGCGTCGCCATCCAGAGCGATGCCGAGGTCAGCCTTTCTTCGGATTACTTCCTTCTGGACGTGCTCGGGGTGCAACGCGCCGCAGTCTCGGTTGATGTTTCGCCCGTTGGGGCGTACGCCGAGTGAGATGACCTCGGCACCGAGCTCTTCGAAAATGCGAGGTGCCACACGGTATGCAGCACCGTGAGCGGCGTCCACGATAACGCGAAGGCCATCGAGAGTGAGGTCGCCCGGAAAAGTGTTCTTGGCGTAAACGATGTACCTACCGGGCGCGTCGTCCACCCGGACCGCGCTCCCGATGCTAGCTCCTGTCGGGCCCTGCGAAATGTCCTTGGACTCCAGCAGTGATTCGATCTCGAGTTCGCTTTCGTCCGGAAGCTTGAATCCGTCGGCGCCGAAAATCTTGATGCCGTTATCTCCGAAAGGGTTGTGGCTCGCGCTGATTACGACGCCAGCATCCGCACGCATCGAGTGCGTCAGATTTGCAACTGCGGGAGTTGGCATGGGACCACAGAGCATTACACGCCCACCCATGGCACACACGCCCGCCGCGATCGCCTGTTCGAACATGTAACAGGACAAGCGCGTATCCTTACCAATGATCACCCGCGGGCTTTTTCGGCCGTTACGGCGTGCAACATGGGTGATGGCTCGGCCCAATTGAAGCGCCATCTCCGGCGTCATGGGCGAGATATTGGCGCGGCCGCGGACGCCATCCGTGCCAAAGAACTTGCGCTGGTCGATCATTCAATTGCCTTCGAGTGTTGCTTTCGGACTCATGGAGTCGAAGCGGAGCATCACCACACGGCTCACGGAACGCAACCGCGAAATCGGGGTCCCGGGTAGCGACTGGCGACTGGCGACTGGCGTCCGCCGGTCTCCAACTACATGGCGACTGCGGGATCGCTCGGGAGGTTGAGAAGTTCCGCACGGGCCGCTCCGACGAGAAACGACGAACCGGTCACGACAACGACTCCATGTGATCCAACGAGTTTTCGCGCACGCGCGAGCGCCGTGGAAATGTCTTGCGCGACCTCACCGGACAGTACCCGCGTGAACTTCTGCGGGTCCTCCGCGTTGGGGACGGGCGGAGCAACATAAATTCGATGACCTGCAACCGGTTCGAGTCGCTGCAGCATCGCCTTGTAGCTCTTGCCCTGGATAGTGCCGAACACCAAAGCAATGTCCCTCCGCGACTCGACCTCGAGGAGGCTTGGATCCATCGAGTGGGAAAGCGTGACCGCCCCGTCGGGATTGTGCGCGCAATCGAGCAAAGTCAGCTCCTGGCGATTGCGGTGCAGGAGTTCGTTGCGACCAGGCCATTCGAGGGTTTCGATGCCGCGCGACAGTGCCGTTGAATCGAGGCCGAGTTCCCGGCCTGCGGTGACGGCAACCGCGAGATTCGTTCCGATCATCGAAAGGCGCGGGTAGGCGAGAGGGGCCCCGGGCACAGGCTCGGGGCTGCCGAGTTCGATAGCCGTTGCCCCGACTTCGGCGATCCTTTCGCTCACGACCGCTCGTGCTTCGGGGTGCAGTTTCCCCGTGACGACTTTGGAGCCGGGTTTGATGATGGCGGCTTTTTCACGAGCGATGGCGGTCAAAGTGTCGCCGAGGATCGCTGTGTGGTCGAAGGCAACGCGGGTGATGATCGCCATCTCCGGGGGAGGGATCACGTTCGTCGCGTCGAGGCGACCCCCGAGGCCCACTTCGATGATGGCGCGATCGACGTTGGCCTCTTGGAAGGCCAAAAACGCGATGAGCGTCGTCGTTTCGAAGAACGTAAGGTCTGGGGCCGCGTCCATGACCTTGTGGATCAAGCGTGACAGAATGTCCTCGTCGATGGGTTCGCCGTCGATCCGAATGCGTTCGGCGAATCGTACGAGGTGCGGCGAGGTGTACAGACCAACTCGCTTGCCTGCCGCCCGATGCATTGAGCTGAGGAAAGCCGCAACGGTTCCCTTACCGTTCGTTCCCGCAACGTGGACGGCGGGGAACGACTTCTCGGGGTTGCCAAGCTTGGCACAGGCGTCCCGCATCTGAGTGAGATCTTGCCGGTGGCCCTTGCCGATGAGGCCGTAGAGACGCTCCAGAGCTTGCTTGTAGTCAGCCATCATTGAAAATTTTCGCAAAATTCCGTTCGAGCATCACGCGCGCATCGAAAATCGGTCCGCCGAGATTCATCGAAGGTCCCGCCTCGCGGTCGTCGTTGGCTTGGCTCCACCGTCTAGAAACCTCAAGATGGTGTCGATTCGTCCCTTCATTTGGGACCGAGGGGCGATGGTATCCACCATGCCGTGTTCGAGCAGAAATTCCGACCGCTGGAAGCCTTCGGGCAACTTCTGTCGGATTGTTCCCTCAATCACGCGGGGACCCGCGAAACCGATCAGGGCATTGGGCTCTACCAGGTTGACGTCACCGAGGAAGGCCGTGCTCGCGGCCACGCCGCCAGTAGTCGGGTGCAAGCAGATACTGATGAAGGGCTGCTTCACCTCGCGAAATCGCCGGAGGGCCGCGACGGTCTTGGCCATCTGCATCAAACTCAAAATGCCCTCCTGCATACGAGCGCCTCCGGAGGCATGGAGTAAGAGAACCGGCATCCGCATCTGGGTGCAGCGTTCGAAGAGCCGCGTGATGCGCTCGCCGGTCACCGAGCCCATGCTGCCTCCCATGAAGCGGAAAAGGTACAGACCATACCCAACGGGGCGACCATTGAGCTTGCCGTGGCCTATCTCGATCCCCTCGTTCCGTCCCGTTTTCTCGCGCGCGATGCGGACGCGCTCCGGATAATCTTGGCCGTCGAAGAAGCGTAGAGGATCGCCTGTCGTGATGTGTTCGTCCCACTTTTCCAGCTGGCCATCGTCTAGGAGCAGCTTGCGCCAGTCGCTCGGGCCCATCGGGTGGTGGTAACCGCATCGGGGACAGACATAGAAGTCCCGCTTCATCTCCTCCGCAGTCATCATCGCAGCGCAACCGCTGCACTTTTGGAAGAGGCCGCGTCCGACCGACTTCTTTTCGCTCTCGTGTTGGAGCGCAGGTGTTTTGTCTGGAAGAGCCAAGATCGTCGTGGATGCCTCGAGCCCGAGGCGGAGGGGCTGGTTGGTTTCCCAGCCAAATTGGGGCGCCTGTAGTACCTCAAAACCAGCCAAATCCGAAAGGCTTGGGGGCACTTTCGAGCCCTTCCTCGAATTTGCAGTGAGACTGCATTGTCCCTTGATGTGGGCCTCAGAGGAGGGGATGCTTCGGGACGACTCATGGCCGAAAAGGATGTTGCGCAGCCCCGC
This sequence comes from uncultured Polyangiaceae bacterium, assembly GCA_965652275.1. Lineage (GTDB taxonomy): Bacteria > Myxococcota_A > Polyangia > Polyangiales > Polyangiaceae > NIC37A-2. The sequence goes on from CBFGUR010000007.1 coordinate 66,557, forward strand.
TTGTTCGATGACGACGAGCCACTCATCGGGCGCGAAGAAGATCTGGACCGTCTTCGAGGAGCTCTCGCTCGCGTGCTCGAGACGGGAGACTTTCACGCACTCACCATCCTCGGTGCCCCAGGCATGGGCAAGACTGCCCTCCTCAAGAGATTCGAGCACGAACTCCGCTCTGAGTCCGCCGATCAGCTGTCAGTGCACAGAGCGCGGGCCCCTCGCCAAGCGGTGAGTTATGGGGTTTTTTCACGATTGCTGAGTTCTCGTTTCGGTGTGGCCGACGAGATGCCGGAACTCGAAGCGATGAAGCGCGTCCGGCGCGTAGCTCAGGAGGTCTTGGGTCACGATAACGTTGAGGATGTTTGTTTCTTCTTAGGGCAACTGGTTGGACTCACCTTCGACGAAAGCCCTCTCACACTCGCGGCGGCGGACGAGTCCGGTCAGGCAGATGGGATGCGCCGGGCGGTCTTGCGGCGCTTTTTGGAGGCGGACGCCGTGCGCCGACCGTTGGTCTTGTTCTTCGACGACCTGCATCTTGCCGATCCGGATTCCATCGAGTTGCTCGAGTCGCTTCTCCGCCACCTCAACGGCCGGATCTTGGTGATCAATGGGGCGGGACGCGAGCTTCTTGCTCAGCGCGAAAACTGGGGGCAGGTCCACACCGGGCGACACGATTTCATCGAGCTCGAGCCGCTCGGCCAACAGACGGCAGCGGAGTTGATTCGACGGATGCTGCGGCGCTGTGAAGGCGGTGTTCCCGAGGACCTCGTCGAAGCCGGCGTGAGAGCCGCCGGCGGCAACCCCGGTCAAATCACCCAGATGGTGCGTTCGTATTTCGACTCGGGAGTGCTCGAAGACACAGGCAAGCCCGATGGCCTTTGGAGGGTGAACCTCAATCGGCTCAGCACCGCCCGCTTGCCCATGAGCGTGGACGACGCGGTTGCCTTGCGAATTTCAGCGCTCTCGAGCTCGGAGCGGCGAGTGCTGGAGCACGCGGCGGCGATGGGTAGCGTTTTCTGGCTTGGTGGACTCGTCGCCCTCGGTCGCATGGACCGCGAGGCGCCGGAATTCTGGGACGAAAAGGAACCGGCCGACGTGCGCAGGTTGCAGGAGATCCTCGATCGACTCGTGGAGCGCGACTACCTGCTGCGTCTCGAAGATGCCGTTTTTCCTGACGAACCGGAGTACGTCTTCAAGCACAACTTCGAACGAGAAAAGATCGCCGCCCTGACGAGTGCGGCACACACCCGACGGTACCATCAGACCATTGCCGACTGGTTTGCTCAGAAATCGTCGGCCAGGTCGGCCGAAGAGTACATGGCTCGCTTTGCGTCGCACCTCGAGCGAGCGGGCTCACATACGCGCGCTGGGTTTTCGTACCTGGACGCCGGTGATTTAGCGAGGAAGAATTTCGCTCTGCGCAAGGCAAGCGAATACTACGCGCGTGGACTCGGGCTCTTGGGAGACGACGACGCCAGGCGTCGCATCGATGCGCTACACAACCACGGAGATGTTCTCGCTTTGCTCGGCAAGACGGACGAGGCGATGGAGGCGTTTCGCCAGATGCTGGGGATCGCGTACCTGATGAATCTCGCGGGCAAGGGCGGGGCCGCCCACAATAGGATGGGAAGGCTGTATCGCGAAACAGGCTTCTTGGTAGAGGCGAATCGGCATCTTGCCGCAGCTCGCTCACTATTCCTAGCAGCGGGCGACAAGCGGGGCGTGGCTGCCAGTCACGACGATATCGGAAAGTTGCTCTGGGTCCGCGGCGACTATGACGAGGCGCTCAAGGAAATGCGGACGGCCCTCGACATGAGAAGAGAGCTCGGCGACAGGCGGTCGATCGCGCTGAGCCTCAACAACATCGGGCTTGTCTGGATGGACCATGGTCGTCCCGCCAATGCCAAAGAAGCCCTCGAGGCGGCGCTGCAGATCCGGCGCGAGATCAACGATCCGGTCGGTGTCGCCGATAGTCTCAACACGCTGGGGTCTCTCAACATCGACCAAAACCAGTTCGAGGGAGCCCTCTCATGCTTCAAAGAGGCCCACGAAATACTCGTGGGCATCGGGGAACGCACGAGAATCGCCGAGTGCTTGACTCACATCGGGCAGACGCTCGAGCGACTTGGCCAAGGGGAAGAGGCGGTGAGGATCCTCAACGAAGCGGTAGCTCTCTGCGAGGAGATCGGCGACAAGCTGCAGCTCGCCGAGGCCAAAAGGGGGCTAGCAAAGAGCTACTTGCTCGCGGGCGAGCTCAAGCTGGCACGCCGGCATATTCGCGCCGCGGTTGACCTGTTCGCAGAGGTGCGGAGCAAGGCGCATCTAGCGATTGCTTTACGGACTCTCGGTGAGGTCACAGGAGCGGGAGCGTGGGGCGCGAAGCACGAAGGGCGAGCGGTGGAGTACTTCATGCGCTCCATCGCCATCGCCAAGGAGATTGGCAACGAGGTCGAGGTGGCCCGGTCCTATATGGCGTTTTCCAACTACGTGACGTCGTCCAGCGGCTATGAAACGAACAGTGAGATCCAATCCGAGGCAGCCAAGCTGCGGCGCATGGCAGACGAGATTTTCGAGCGCCATCGAATCGCTGCGGCACAGTGAGAGCACTTGGGTCGGTCCGAAAGGAACAAGTCTTGAGTCATTCGGAAGATGACGAGATGCGTTTGGCGTTTGCCCTCGGCTACCTGAGCGCGCGCCAGCGGACGTCGAAGCAAATAGCAGTGGACTCGGAGTTCGTGGAGGAACTCTGCCCGGGTGCGGCAGCCAATCGAGAGGTGGTCGTCAGCTGGTCGGCGGGTGGCCCGCTGGTAAAATACAAGGATCCTCAGGGTATCGCCAAAGTACTCTCTGGATCGTCGGGAGCTTCATTCGCGTGCGGCGTCTTGTCGGCCTCACTCGAACTCGACGAAACCAGGGAAGGGAGCCCGACGGTCACCATTTTGAGCCCCAAACACGAAGACACGCGCGGTGCGCTTCATAGCGTGGGAGCGTCGCAGCAACATGACGCCGTTCAGGTGGGCGCGGCGGCATTCGATTTGCTGGGACGGCTAGTAGAGGGGGCAGTCTTCGTGGTTCCCTCGTTTCTGAGTCGTTTCGAGCATTGGCGCTGTCGGATCGCTCACGTGGTCGGGTGCGTTGATCAACAGCAGGTCATGCGGGTGCAGCTTGCTCGACCGGACGCCGTGGTGCCTCGAAAAGAGCATGTTTCGGACTCGGGATACGATCTGACGCTCCTCTACGAGGCGAAGCGGCATGGTCGCACCGTTCTCTACGGTACTGGCGTCATCGTCGAGCCGCCGTACGGGTGGTACTTCGACGTCGTGCCACGCAGCTCAATCATCAAACGCGGCTACATCTTGGCCAACAGCGTGGGTGTCATCGATAGGAGCTATCGAGGGGAAATCTTCGTGCCGCTCATCAAGATCGACCCGGAGGCGCCAGAGCTCGAGATGCCTGCAAGGGTGGCTCAGCTCATCCCACGGCCCATCGCTCATTTTCCCGTCGTTCACGTTCAAACGTTGTCGGCCACACAGCGTGGTGCTGGAGGTTTCGGAAGCACGGGGAGCTGAGCCGCTCGGGTCGGCCGCCTTGTTGGTTGAGGCTCGTTGAAGTATGGAGCCCTGGAGACAATGAAGGTTACAGTTTTCGGCATTGGTTACGTAGGGTTGGTGCAGGGCGCCGTGCTCGCTGAGGTGGGACACGACGTCGTGTGCGTGGACGTCGACGAACAGAAGGTCGAAAACCTCAAGCGCGGCGTCATTCCAATCTATGAGCCGGGCCTGACGCCTTTAGTGGAACAAAACTACGAACAAGGGCGACTCCGCTTCACCACGGATGCGGCTGAAGGTGTCGCACACGGAGAGCTCCAGTTCATAGCCGTGGGAACGCCCCCAGACGAAGACGGCTCTGCGGACCTCAAATACGTGCTTGCCGTCGCCGAGACGATCGCTCAGCACATGGAGGACCACAAGATCGTCGTCGACAAGTCGACGGTCCCGGTGGGAACCGCCGACCGCGTCCGCGACGCCATGAAGCGCAAGCTCGGGGAGAGGGGGGTCGACATACCCTTCGACATCGTTTCAAACCCCGAATTCTTGAAGGAGGGCGCCGCGGTCAGTGACTGCATGCGGCCGGATAGAATCGTCATCGGAACCTCGAGCCCTGAGGTCGGGGAGCGGATGCGAGAGCTGTATTCGCCGTTCAATCGAAATCACGATCGCTTGATCATCATGGACATTCGCAGCGCTGAACTCACCAAGTACGCCGCGAACTGCATGCTCGCGACGAAGATTTCCTTCATGAACGAGCTGGCGAACCTAGCGGAGATTCTGGGCGCCGACATTGAAAACGTCCGTCGGGGGATCGGTTCGGATGAGCGCATCGGCTACCACTTCATCTATCCTGGCTGCGGATACGGTGGTTCGTGCTTTCCGAAGGACGTACAGGCGCTGGTGAGGACCGCCGAAGGGGTCGACTACGAGCCCAAGCTCCTCAAGTCAGTCGAGGCCGTGAACTACGCCCAAAAGGAAGTGCTGCCTCGACGTGTCATTCGCTACTTTGGTGAGAGGCTCAAGGGGGCGACGATCGGACTCTGGGGCCTCTCGTTCAAGCCCAATACCGACGATATGCGCGAAGCCTCGAGTCGCGTGCTCATGGAGCGACTTTGGGAGCAGGGAGCGACCATTCTCGCGTACGATCCAGAAGCGATGGAGGAGTGCCAGCGCATCTACGGTAGCCGAGCCGATTTGAAGCTCGTCGGCACCAAGGAAGCGGCCCTGTCCGGCGCTCAGGCCTTGGTCATTTGTACCGAATGGAAGTCCTTCCGCGCTCCGGATTTCAAGCAGATGCGGGAGCTGCTCGCCGAGCCAGTCATCTTCGACGGGCGGAACCTCTACGAACCGAGTCGAATGAAGAAGGAAGGCTTCAAGTACTTCGCCATTGGCAGGGGCGAGAGCGTGTCGTCCGAACCGCCGCTCGCGCGCTGAGCCCGTGGACTCAGATCCTCACCCCGCCCGATGTCAGGGCGGTGCCGGCAGCACCGGGCCACCGATACCGCCGGGTTGGCTACGGCTCACGCTTCCTGCGGACGCTGGCTCGTCTTCGCGCGAGAGCGGGGGGCCTTTGGACGCTTCGCGTCCTTCTGCCAGCGGTTCCACCAGGCCTCGAAGTTCTCTCGCGTGAGCGGACGTGAGTACGCCCAGAGCATCAAGAGGCTGAAGATCGCGAAGAGATAGCTCTGGACGGCAAAGTTGTCGTCGACGAAGTGGAACCCACTGATGTTCGTGCCCGCGTAGCCGATGGATCGACCGAGCAGGATCACACTGGCCGCCCCCGTCGCCAAGAGGCCGACGCCGATCGACCGTCGCGGCAGCGTGAGTACCGCCGCGGCGATGTACATCGAGTAATAATAGCAGGTCAGGTCCCACAAGCAGAACACCAGGGGCAGGCTGAGCGCGGGGCCGATCCACAGGCGTCTGCTTTTGTGGACCGCCCAGCCGATCCAGAGCCAAACGAGAGCGAACACGCCGTACCGGACGACACGCATCTTGTCCTTCCGCCGATTGCGCCCGTCCTTCCACTCCTCGAAGGCGTCGTCCAGGTTCTCGTTTCTCGTAAAACGCATGCGCCCGTCCCAATTGTGGGAGACGACGGTGGGCAGGCCCATGTGGTTGGTGAGTGGCGTGTCGTTGTGTGTTTGAATGTGAGCGAAGAACTCCTTGTAAGGCTTGAGTCCTCCGGTTGTCAGCATGCTTGCGGGGACGAGAACCGAAAGGGCAATCGCAGAGCCAGCGATGAGCCGGCGATGGTCCGGGTGGATGTAGCTGAGCAAGCTCTTCGGGTCGTCCCCCGGCGCTGCGGGTCTGCCCCGCAAGCGCGTTATCGTGAAGGCGATGACCATCATGGTCCAGCCACCAAACAGGGCGAGGGGGAATGCACGCAAAAGACCCGACCACATGAGGGCGGCTCCGGAGAGCGCGAAATAGCGCTTTCGCGCCAACGCGAGGCTCGCTACGAGAAGGAACAGCCAGTCCTGGCGAAGAAAGGCTCCCCCCGTCCAGTAGAAGTTGGCGGCGGCGTTGCAGCCCCAGAATATCGCCCCAACAGCCCCCACGCGGAACCCGAACGCCCAATAGAGCAGGACGATCATACCCGCCTGAAGTACCACGTCGATCGACGCCAGCATCTTGAAGAACTGCCCATCCGCGGGATGAAGGCTCGCAAGAGCCTTGCCGGTCATGGTCCACACAGGTGGGGGGTTGTAGCCATGGTCCTGCTGCATGCGTTCCCAGTACGAACCGCGTGCAGAATTGTAGAACCAGTCCACATCCTTCTTGAACTCCTCCCAGCGCGCGGTGGAAAAGTGCTTCTTGCAGCGCTCGGGCTCTTTGAGAATGTAGGTGTTCTTCGCTTGTTTGATGAGATCGTCTTGGAGATCTCGGTACTCGCGCCGAGCCACCTGGGCGCGGCGGCCGTTGTCGATTTCCGCGGTCAGCGTGCAGTCATATAGCCGCTTGTACCCAAGTTCGTTCGAATACTTGGAACCGAGGTAATAGTGGTAGAGCTCGTGTCGGTGGTAGTACTCCTTGTAACGGACATTGGGATTGCCGAAGTCGAAGTACGTCCCGAAAGCAACTATCGAGAGCAGAATCGCGAGAGCGCGTTTGTGGCGATGGCGTAGGACAACGCCCATTCTGCGCGCCCTCACCTCGTAAATGAGGAGGAAAGCTCCGAGCAGGCACAGGATCGTGCGCGTCCAGAACATGATGGTTACCCACAGCGGCTTCTTGAAGATCTGGTTGTCCCAGAAGAACTCCTGAGGGGCCTTGCCAGCGGCCAGCAGCAGATCCAGGCTCGAGCCCGAGTATGCCAAGAGCGCCGTTGCGTCCGCGATGACGGGACTACTCAAGGCGAAGCCTGGGCCTGTCCAGACGTGAAGTAGGTCGTGTAGCAGCATCAGTCCTTCGTTTCGGGTCGGTGACGCGGAGGCTAGTACACGTTTCGGGAAGGAAGCTACCGCGGCAACAGAAAAAGCCGCACCGCTTCAGGATACATGGTGAAACGTTGTCACCCGGCTCCCCACGGAGCCCAACCCGAATTGGTCGCGGCTTCGACGATGTGTCGTCGCGGCTCTGCTCGAGCACGCGCCGAGATTCGACTCAAGCGTCTGAAGGCGTTTGACTCTCGGAGTCGGTTGCTGCGTCGTCAGACGCGCCGCCACCCTTACGAGCCAAAGCTTCCTCGAGCCCAATGCGCTCTCTCTTCCTCTTGCTGAGATACTTGCCCTTGGCGGGCTTTGAGAGCCATTCGTGGCGGAGACGGTTGTTCCAGACTGCGTAGTTTGCCATTTTTTCGATGTCGCTGGGGCCCGTCGCGGGCCTCGGGAGCAGCGCGTGTAGCCCAGGGCCGGGCCTCGTGCAAGCTTTCGCCCCCAATCTGCCGACGATTTCGGCCTATTCGGCAAATATTTCGGTTGTGCGACGTTGTCGTTCGTGTGAATTGTGCGGGGCGGATCCACCAGGTGAGCGGCGGGAGGGACCACCCGGCCCTGACGACGCGTCCGGATCGCGATCGAGATGAGCAAATGAGTGGATTCGTAGTTTGGATGACGGGACTGAGTGGGGCTGGAAAGAGCACGCTTGCGTCCCTGCTTACCCAGGAACTGTCTCTTTTGGGCGTTCATGTCGAGTGTCTCGACGGGGACGAAGTTCGCAAGAACTTGTCGCACGGTCTTGGCTTCAGTCGAGAGGATCGGGATCGAAACGTGCGCCGAATCGGATACGTGGCGCGCATGGTGGCGCGTTCCGGCGCGTGCGCGATCACCGCTGCGATCAGCCCGTACAGAGCTCTGCGGGACGAGATTCGCAGCAAGACCGAGAACTTCCTCGAGGTGTACTGCGAATGCCCCTTAGATGTGCTCACCGAGCGTGATCCAAAAGGGTTGTACAAGCGGGCGCTTGCGGGCGAAATCAAGAACTTCACCGGGGTCGACGATCCCTATGAAGCGCCGGAGGACCCGGAGGTGCTTCTTCGTACCGACAAAATGAGCCCGCAGGAGTGCATCAACGAGATCATCTCCGTGCTCCGGAAGAAGGGGCTCTTGTCTGTGCCCATGTCGGGACCTACGGCGCTGCCTCCACCTTTTGGAGGTGAGGTATTCGAGGCGCGCGAGGCGAGTTTGGGGGAGTTTGCGGCAGCAAAACGCGCAGTGTCGGTCACCCCCGACGTCGCCCAAAACATCCAAGCAGTAGGCAGCGGGTTTTTCAGCCCCGTCAGCGGGTTCATGACCGAACGTGAGGCCGTGAAGGTCGAAAAGAGCTCCGCTCTCGAGGGAGGAACCCCTTGGTGGAATCGCCCCTTCGTCCTTCCCTTGGGCGAGGCGGAAAACGACCCGGGCGACCGAGAGGTCGTTCAGGTGAAGGCTGGAGGGCAGCCGGTCGCCTTGGTGCGGGCCGAACTCGTCTGGGGAGAGCCTGGAGCCAGGCGAATAGCTGGGCCGATCGAGGCGATCGCACCCGGGTCCCGACGGGGGATGTCGGCCCGAGGTATTCGAGGTCGAGCCCGCGATGAGGGTTGGAGGCACTTGGTTGCGGTGTTTCCCCTGACAGCGCCAAACGATTCGACCAGGAAAAGCGTCGGGGTCGTTCGCGGAGTTTCTGACGCTGTCGTGATAGCAGCCCGAGCCAGAGACTTCCCCAGCTGGCGTTCGGTTTCCGAGGGGGAGGGCTCCAATCTTTTCACCGTCTTGCTTCCCGACGATTTTCCGACGGAAGAACCTCGGGCGAGGCTTGTTGTTCAGAAGAGCGTCGGGGCTTCGGCGAATCTCGTCGTGGAGTGAGCATGCCGACCCACGAGTCTGACGCCGCTCCATCGTCGGCGGGAGAATCACCTGAAGAAGCGGCTTCTGCGGACGCTGTTGGACCACGCGGTTTAGATCTGCGATCGTGGAGATTCTGGGCGTTGGTTGCGCTCGAGGTCTCGGTCGTCGCGGCCTGCTTGAGTGTCGTCTTCTTCCAGCGCCTCCTCGACCTCGAGCAAGTGGAAATCGGTGGCGACGCGTTGAAGGTTTGGGAATTTGCCAGGAACCTCGTCCAAGGAGGCAATTTCCCGAAGCACCTCAATCACCATACCTCACGGTTTGGACTCGTTCTGCCGTCGATGGCGGCCCAATGGGTATTCGGTAGCGGAGCTCCGGCCTACTACGTAGGCCCACTGCTAGCGACGGTATTTCTTCATTTGTTCGTCTACCTGATCTGCAGAAAGCTGAGTGGGCCCATCGGTGGCGCTGTTGGAGTCCTCGGATTGCTCGCCTTCGACCCCATGGTGCGCTCGAGTTCTCAGATCCTACCCGAGACCTTCGGTCCGATGTATGGCGCATTTAGTACCTATGCGGCCTTGATATTCAGCGATGCCAAGTCGCTCGCTGGTCGCTGGGCGGCACTGTGCGCCGTGGGTGTCGGTCTCATCTTCGCCTACGGCGCCAAGATGGTCTACCTCTTCTACGCTCCGGGTATCGCCTTCATGGTTTGGTTCGGCGGAACGCAGGGACCACTGCTGCCGCCGAAATGGTCCACTTTGGCTCCTGCAGCGGATGCTCCTGTCTGGTTGAGAGCTTTTCACTGGATCAAGGGGAGCAGGCTTCTGATCCCGATGGTGCTGACTGTCCTTGTGCTTCTGATGGTACTAGTCGAGACAGTTCTACTGTCGGGGCTGGCGGGTTCCGGGAGCCGCTTCGACGTCGTTCAATCCAGCCATGGGGGGGGCGGGAAGTGGGGTCCTCGGATTCATGGTGCAGAAGATTTTTTCGCTTTGTATACCAAGGCGCCCTTCGAGTGGATTCAGGGACTCACGGCGGGCGCCCTTGCTTGGCTCGGTGTGATGGCGTTCGCGAGAGACCGACGTTCTAAGCTCGTTGGCGTGACGCTTCTGGTGTTTTTCCTGCTCCAGACATTTATCGTGCGGAGGCTCGATCCACTGACGCCGTGGTTCCAGCCCCATCCGCGCTACCTGCTCGGCATGGTAGGGCCGATCTTCATGATGATCGGCATTTTCTCGGGTGATGCCGTGGCCAAGCTGGCGCAGTTGCCAGATCAGATCGTCGGCAAGAGCCGGGCGATTTCGCTGTTGGGGGCGCTGGCGCTGTTCTGGAGTGTCGGCGATGAGCTGCCCGAGCGCTACAAGGCCGAGTGGGGCAAGCGGGACGCCATCACCCGTACGCGTTCGCTCGCGGACGAACTGAGCGACGCGTATCGCGCGGGCATCCCCATTGTCGGAGACTCCCCTGAAGGGAAACCTGCTTTTGCTGCGGCCGCTCTGCTGATTGATCCGGACCTGCTCAAAGACGAAGAGGGCATGCCCATTCCCAGCTCCAAGGTTCTCAAGGGCATGAAGTCGAGAAACGGCCGTTTCGTCGCGCGAGCGCTGCTTTCCGAGGACATCAACAACCAACGACTCCGCAACGTGGTGGAGGAGCGCACAAGGCAGCGTCGCTGCGCCGTGGTTCTTCGTCAGTCTGTGAGGTTTATCACGGGGAGTACCCGGTTCGACCCCAAGTGCGAATCACTCGAGGCTGAGTTCGCGCGAGACCCGAAGGCGGGCCAGGACGGCTCCAAGACGCGCCCGGGTCGAAGAAATCGACCGGGGCGCTCCTCCCGGGGTCCAGGAGGGGAGTGAGATTCTCTAGCCCTTGGGTGGCGGCGCGGCGAACGTCGCGTCCTTGACGACGAAGGAACCGTCGGGCGCCTGTCCTTCTTCCACGCGGTGTCGCAGAACGCGCGCTGCCTGGAGGGCACAATCGAGAACAGGAGCGACGTCTCGCAGCGCATTGGCGCTTCCGACCAGGGTTAGCTCTTCGACGACTCGACCCGCGGAAACCTTGGCGTCTGCCTTGGCCTTGTTGATTGCGGTGAGAGCCTCTACGGCAAGGTCGAACGAATGGTCGTTTGCCGGTGGGGAGACGTGAGAAAGTTCGGCCGGGGTTGGCCATGGCGCTCGATGGATGCTCGGTTGACCAGTCTCCTCAGCGAACGCCCATGACCAAATCTCCTCGGTGATGTAGGGGAGCACGGGGGCGAAAAGGCGCAGCAGCACGCTGAGACCCAGGCGGAGCGCGGCGATCGCCGACGTTCGTGCCGCTTCGGGATGCTTCGGAGCGTTGTCGTCCAGTGTCTGCCAAGCGCGGGGCTTGGCCAGCTCCAGGTACGTGTCTGTGAAATGCGTCCAGAAAAAGGCCTCCGTTTCCTGAAGCGCGAGGGCGAAGTTGAACTCGGTGTGCGCCGCAGTTGCCGTGGCGACCAGGTCGGAAAGCTTGCGAACGAAGGCCTTGTCGAGTTCCTCGGTGATCGGCCCGACTGCACCTTCGTGGCTGAGAACGAACTTTGCCGCATTGTAGAGTTTCGTCGTCAGGCGGCGTCCGATCTTGAATACCTGCGGATCGAATGCGGTATCAGCGCCCAGCCGTGCGCTAGCCGCCCAATAGCGAACTCCGTCGACGCCATGCTCGTCGAACAAGTGCATCGGAGTGATCACATTGCCCTGGCTCTTGGACATCTTCTTCCGGTCGGGGTCCAAGATCCAGCCGCTGATCACGATGTGGTGCCAAGGGATCGTGCCCTCGTGCAGCAGCGCTTTTGCGATGGTGTAAAATGCCCAAGTTCGGATGATCTCGTGGCTTTGAGGACGCATGTCCGCGGGAAACAGCTTCTTGTGACGTTCATCATCAAGACCCCAATGGGAGCCGATCTGAGGAGTGAGAGAGCTCGTGAACCATGTGTCGAAGATGTCGGGCTCGCCCACGAATCCACCAGGTTTTCCCCGTTGTTCGGCCGCATAGCCCACCGGAACGTCGGACATGGGATCCACTGGGAGCTGCTCGATCGCTGGAAGGATTGGTGCGTCGAAGCGCGTCGAACCATCGTCCGCGAGCGGAAACCATACCGGGATCGGCACGCCGAAGTACCGCTGTCGCGAGAGGCACCAGTCGAGACCGAGGTTTTCGGTCCAATCCCTGTACCGTGTGTGCATGAACTTCGGGTGAAAGCGGATCGCTTCGCCGCTTTTCAAGAGTGCGTCCTTCTTGTCCATCAGTCGGACGAACCATTGGCGCGTGGAAAGGAACTCGAGCGGACGTTCGCCCTTTTCGAAGTACTTGACCGCCTGGTCGACGGGCTGAGGTTCGCCCACGAGGGGCGCAACGTCGCGCGTCGCGCTACCGGCAGCGTCGTGAAGAAGTTCGACCATTCTAGCCTTGGCTTGTTTGACGTTCTTGCCCACGAGCTCGGCGTAGTACGCGTTTGCCGCTTCCGCGTTGAGCGAGGGGTAGTCGTCGTTGCCGTAGGTTACCGGCTCGAGTCTGCCCGATTTTCCGATGATTTGGCGCAGTGCGAGCTTCTCGTCGCGCCACCACTGGACGTCGGTTTGGTCACCGAACGTGCAGACCATCAAGATACCAGAACCCTTTTCCGGATCGGCGAGTTCGCTGGGGAAGATGGGGACCGGGACGCGGAAGAGCGGCGTCACGGCCTTCTTGCCAAAGAGGTGCTTGTAGCGCTCGTCGCTCGGGTGGGCCGTCACCCCCACGCAGGCCGGTAGGAGTTCGGGGCGTGTGGTCGCGATGACGAACGTGTCATCCAAGCCTTCCACGCCAAACTCGATGTGGTGAAAATGGCCCTGCTGGGGTCGATCCGTCACCTCAGCCTGAGCGACGGCCGTCTGAAAATCGACGTCCCACATCGTCGGGGCGAACGATTGATAGACGTGCCCCTTCTGGTGCAGATCGAGGAAGGAGAGCTGCGCTTGCTTGCGACAACGGTCATCAATCGTCGCGTAGGTTTGGCGCCAATCTACCGAGAGGCCGAGTCTCGTGAACAAGTCTTGGAATGCCTTTTCGTCGACTTCAGTCAGCTGATGACAGAGATCGATGAAGTTGCGCCGATTCAGCAGTTTGGGGCGGTCCTTCTTCTGCTTTGCGGTCGCCTCCCCGAGTTTCAAGCCGTCCTCGAACGGCTGCGAAGGGTCGCAACGGACGTGAAAGTAATTCTGAACGCGTCGCTCGGTGGGGAGCCCGTTGTCATCCCAGCCCATCGGATAGAATATGTTCTTCCCAAGCATCCGCTGGTGTCGAACGATGATGTCGGTGTGCGTGTACGAGAAGACGTGCCCGACGTGCAGCGAGCCGGAAACCGTCGGAGGGGGAGTATCCACGACGAACGTCTCGTCCCGGCCCCGACTCTCGTCCCAGTGGTAGATCTTGGAAGTCTGCCAAACTTGGTCCCAGCGCCCTTCGGCTTCCTTCGAATCGAAGTGCTTGGGGAGGGATTGGGGGTCGACGGTCTTGAACGGTTTTTGGGTCATGGTCTCGGGCACGCCCGTCGGCGTGTGGCCGCATTCCTGGCTGAAAATGCCTCCGTCGGCAAGGTTGGCCGGTTCGCGCGTCGAAGGTCCTCCGTCGACCTTCAGGGTCGCGACAATCCTCCACTTTTTCCTCTTGTCAGGGCTTGGTCCTGTGGTACTAACGCTGCCCCCGACGGAACGCGGCCCCATGGGCCCCTTTCCGAAAGAAAGAACGACGCGTTTTTTCTGGGGAGATCCCACCGGGATCTGGAGCGGTAGTTAAGTTGGTTATAACGCCGGCCTGTCACGCCGGAGGCCGCGGGTTCGAGTCCCGTCCGCTCCGCCAAAAACAGCTTCGAAAGGGACCTGCGCAGGATTGATGCGCAGGTTTCGTTCGTTTGTGGCCATGCCAAATGCCTCCATGGGCAGGGTGGGGAACGGCTCCCCAAAGTTGTCTCGACCGACTGCATCCGCCGTCACCAAGTAGGCCTGGGTCGTTTCGAAGTCGGTGTGTCCGGCCCACTGCTGGATGCGCAGAGGCTCCGTCCCGGCGATGGCGTGCCAGGTGATCCCGGTTCCGCGCATGTCGTGAAACACCAGGCGCCTCGATGTCTGCTCGACGTTGAACAGAGAGGCGCGCTCGACCCCCGCGAGGTCGAGGTAGTGCCGGAGCTTCCGAGCCATGTCCCGCTCGCTTGGCAGCGCCAGAACCAGCTCAGAAACCGACCTGGCCTTCATCCGCTCGAGCAGGGGCACCAAGTGAGGGTGGATCGGAATGCGCCTCGCTTGGCGGCCCTTGGTGGCCTTGATGCCGCCCGTTCGCCGGTCCGTTGCGCGATGGATGTGAATCGTCCGGTTGTCGAGGTTGACGTCTTGCCACCGGAGGCACTGGATCTCGCCCAGGCGCATGAAGGTGTAGACCGCGACCGTCACCGTCTCCTTCCATCGCATGGGAACATCCGGACTGCGGATGAACTGCAGGAACTCCGAGGGGTAGAGGAACTCCCGCGCCTTCGCCGGAGCGCGGTCGGGACCTCTCACGTCTCGAGCGGGGTTGTCGTCGCGGCACCGAATGGAGGGATTCTTGTGACGGAAGGCATCGTCGCACATGCGTGTGGCCGTCCCCCACGCGTTGATCGCGGTCTTGGCGGCAATCTTGTTCGCTTGCACCTTCTCATCGAGGGACATCGAAAGGGCTCGGAGCTCCTCCTTTGACCAGAGCGAAGGATGCTTGTCCCCAAGGATTGGGGCGATGTGGAACTCCCAGTGGGCGCGATTCTCCCTCACGGTGGTGAGCCCGCGTCGCTCGCGGTCGGCAAACCATTCCTCGGTCCACTTGTCGGCCGCCCGGCGCTCGTTGCGCGCCTCGGTCGGCGTCGCCTCAGTCTCTACAGAAACGAGATCCTCGGCTCGCTCCGACCAGTAGGCAGCGCGCTCGCGCGCCTTCGCTTCACTTGTCCCCGGAGGACAAGGAGGCAGGCGCTTTTGGCGCCCATTGGGCAAGGTGATGACTGGGACCCAAAGGCCCTGTCGGGACTTTCGGACTGTACCTGTCTTTCGTCGGCTCATTCGAGGGGCCCTCCCCGAGTTGTGATTTCGAAAAGTTCAAGGAGAGCATCCACCATTGCGAGTTCCTCTGCTTTGCCGGACTCCCCAGTTGCAGAAAAGTGCCTTCTCAGGGACGGAAACTTCTCGCGTGGGACGCTCGAACGGAAATCCTCGAGCGCGGCCGCCACCGGCGAAGGGAGTGAGTTTGGCTCAACATCCAGGATGTTGAGCAGCTCATGATGGACAGCGTCCTCTTCTCGCTCGAGCATCCAATTACGGATGGCCCTTCGGCTCAACTCTTGCAGATTGTAGACTTCCCGGTCCCTATCCCAAGTCATCGTTTCTTCCCCTTCGGAACCTTCACCCCAAGTCGTGCGGCGTACTCCCGCACCGCCCGGCGGATGATGTCGCTCATGGTGAGCTTCTCGTGGGCGGCGGTCGCTTCGAGGAGGGCGCGATCTTCGGCGTCCATCCTGACCATCATGGGCGGGGTTCTCTCTGCCATGCCCATGTCTATACACCGCTTATCCATGGATGGAAAGCGAAATCGACCGACTACAATGCACTACTCAGTAGTACCAGGTAGTCGCTCAACAGTTTCGGGCACTTGTGAAGTGTCGTCACGACAGACCTCGAGGTGGGGCCGAGCGAGAGCCTCCCGGAGGGCGTTGATGCCGCGCTCGAGGGCATCGCAAACCTCGATGAGGATGTCGCGCTCCTCTCGGAGTTCGTCGGGTCGGCGGAGGTGAGCGCTGAGCTTGGCGATTTCTTTGCGGCGCTCCTTCTCGGTCAGGGACTTGTCCCCAAGAGCGAGCAGGGTCCTAGTGATGGCTTCGAGTGGTGTGTCGGTGTTCATGGTGGTGGTGGTAGTCCGTTTTTTCCGTTGCTTCCATGAGCGGCGAGCAGCTTGTCGGCCGCCAGCTCCAGTTTTGTCGCGGCGGAAGTCATCGACCGCGAGGACTTGTCGGCGCCTTTTTCGAGCACATCAGCGGCCCGCTCGGTCTTCTCTGCGGCTTTGCCTTGGTCGCCGCCATCGAGTACAGCCGCAACCTGGCGACCGGTACCGGCGGCGCGGGCAACGTCTGAAATGACCGGGAGCCCCATGCGCCCCACGGCGTCCGTGATGCGACCGAAGGCGGAGTCGCTCACGAGGTCGCCGCCAGTGCTCTCACGAATATGCTTCCCGAGCGCCTTCTTCTTGTCGTCGCTTGTCGCAACGTTCGCGAGCGAAAGCGCACGCTCCGCCGTCACCATGATGGCTGCCCCGGCGAGTCCACCCGCGAGGGGCCCGGCCTTCGTCGCCGCGTGAGTCGCAGCAGTCCGCATGGTCGCTTGCTTGGCAGCTGCCTTGCTGCCCTCGGTCGCGACTTCGGCGGCTCCTGTGCCGAACATCTTTTTCAGGAGGGCGGCGCCAGCCGTCGGAGCCACCGCACCCACCGCTGCAGTGGCCATGTGCCCCCCGACCACGCCACCAGCTGCAAGGGCAGGGTTCTCCACACCGAACTCGACGAGTCCAGCGATCGCATCAGCGAGCTTGGGCATCGAGGCGGCCATTTTCTCCATCGCTGCGATGGTCTCAGGCTTGGCGAAGGCGTCCACAAACTTGTTCATTGCGTCGGCGAATTTCCGTTGAGTGTCCTCGAGCCGCTTCGCCCCCTCCTCTTGGATTTCGGCGAAGGTGATCTTTCCCTTCGAGGCGTCGGCCAGAGCCTTGTTGAACGCGACGATCCCGGCTTCGCTCTTCTCCTTAAAGGTCCCACCGAGCGAATCGAATCCTTTTTGGTAGGCTTTGCCGAAGTCGGAGACGAGGTTGAGCGTGTCGCCGGAGAAAATCTGAGCGAGCTCCTGGCGCTGGCCGCCGGTCGCCTTGAGGATTTCTTGCAAGGCATCCTTTCGGACCTGGCCGTCGTCGGTCCGCAGCTTGATCTTCAGCTTCTGCTCGATGCCCTTGGTCGCTTCGAGATTCTCGAGTGGCTCGGTGAGTCCGCGCAGACTTGCAACAGCCGTCGGGACGTCCTTCATCGAGCCCTTGGCGAGCTCGAGCATCCCGATGTATTTCGCAAGGCCGGCGGCCCCCGTAAGCCCCATACCGTGCGCCGCAGCGCCGATTTCGTGCATGTTCTGGGACAATTCCTCGATTCGCCCGGTGGACACGACGGAGGCCAACGCGTCGCCGATTTCGGCCGCGGAGACGTTGAACTTTTGCCCCAGGTCGCCCGCAAGCTTGCCGAGCAGGTCATGGGACTTGCCCGTCGCGTTTGCGACCGCTGAGACGGCGTCCGTCGCAGCGCGGGTGAAGTCGAGGTTCTGGGTTTGTCGGAAAATGTCATCGTAGGAGCGAGCCACCTCCTCGTTGGTGCGCTTCCATTTGTTGGCCGTTTTCTCGACGTCCGCCTGGACTTGCTCGAAACTGTGCGCCTCGCCCGTCGCGGTTCGGATCGCGAAGGCGGTGTCTTTGTAGAGCGAATTGAGGGTGACGGCTTGGTGCGCACCACCCATCGTCGAAAGGGCACCGCCCAACGTGAGCGCCTGGCCGACTGCGCTTTTGAGCGACCCGCCCAAGTCGACGGCCGCTGACTTCGCGGCGCCAAGACCTTTCTTCGCACCTGCGAGCATCGGGTGAAGCTTGCGCCCCGCCTGTTGGGACTCGTCGCCGATGTCTTGGATTTCGTTTGCGAGCTTGCCGGACTCCTGCTCAAGGGTCCGGAGCATGGTGAGCATGCCAGCGGCTGCGAGATTGAGGCGTAGTGTTGCGTCGTGGTCAGCCATGATGGACTTTCAGCTCGGGGACATCAGGGAGAACGAGGAACTCATACGGGGGTCGACTACAGTGCCGCCAAATGATCCTCTCGATAGGGATCATGGCCTCGCGAACGACGCCCTGACCGTCGTGTCCCGAATAAGCCACGGCGATGTCTCGAGACTCGGACCAAAACTCGACGACGGGAGGGACTCGATAGTCGACCGTCACACCCCTGAAGAGGTGAAACTGTGCCCCAGGAAACCTTTCCTGCGTGGCGATGTAGGCAGCTCGCACGCATTCCCGCGCGCCTCCAAAGGTTCCAGCCGGAGGCTCGAGATCCGGGAACCGAATCGGAATGGTCTCTCGTCCGACGCGCTTGTCGTAACCGATTCGTCCGGTGAGGTTGAACTCCTCGCAAATCGCGCGGTGAAGCAGGGCCGCGAGCGGTCCCCAGCAGTGAACGAGGTCCCGAACGTGCCAGAGTTCCGGCCGGTCGCGAATCTTGGGCGACACGCTTGCAAGGGCCCGCACGCGCAGCTGCGCCATCTGCAGTCGCGCGAAGATATCCACGTTGGGGTCTTTCCACCTGGTGGCGGTCCGACGGTCGACGTGGAAGCACTTGGCCGACAGGAGATGGAACGGGACCGCACCACGCCGTGCCGCGAGGTACTGACAGCAAGAGGCGTAGCTCACGAAATAGTCCCGCTCGATGCGTGGTTTTCGAAGCGCTGTCTCGAGCAATGACATCAAAAACCGGTCATGCGTCGAGCTGGCTCGGCCGCCGTGAATTCGTCGCGCTCTTTTCGCTCGCGCGGGGCGAGGTTGAGCAGGCCACTCGAACGAAGCGCAGCCCAGGCGCTCAGGATAAAGGCGGACGCCACGTCACCATGAACCCCTTCCTTGCGACGCTGGATGATTTGAAGTCCCCCGCCCGGCGTGGGCTTGGAGTAAATGTCAGCGAGTTGTGAGCGGAGGCGGGCGAAGCGCTTGGGGATAAGCAGGCGGCCTTCCTTCATGGCTTGGCGCACGGCGATGAACCGTTCCGCTTTGGCGGCCTGGCCGCCGGGCACCGGGTGTAGGGAAATTCCAGGGGGTAGGTGCTCGCGGGCGGGTTGCAAGACGTGATGGTCGACCCAAATCGTCGTCACGCGTTGGTGTCGGGCCATGGCGGCCCCCCGCGCCACGACATCGGATAGCAAGAGAGGCGCACCGCGCCGCGGACGCATCTCGAGGATGTCGGCAACCACGACACCCTTCGTCGAGCGCGCACGGTGGCACGCGACAAACGCCGACGGGTCTTTCACGAGCCCCAAGTCTCCGCCAAGGAACGCCTCGGCTTCGAGCGTCACATCAGGCGTGGGCTCATCGTCGATGGTGCACCCCTTGAGGACGTCTCCGCCGAAGAACTGCGACGAGCCGCCGATGACGAACTGAGCGTGGTACTCGCGCATCGCGTTGTCCGGATCGTTCTCCTCTTCGCGCGCGACAGTCTCCTGGTTGCGCTTCGACGGGAGCATCAACAACGTGGGTCCGACCGCGGCGACGGCATTGGTCGGCGTGCCGTGGTTCTTCGAGAAGTAGTCGAAGAGCAGTCCACTCTCGAGCCAGGGAGTCGAAGCGCACACCACGAGGCCACCGGGGAGGACGCGGGGGGCCACCGCTCGGAAGGTTTCGACGTCGCAAACTACGGCGTTTTCGTCGCGGAAAAAGGCGCATTCGTCGAGGCACGCCGAAACTAACGAGCGACCGCGGAGAGCCGAGCCACCGCGCGACGCGGGAAGCACCTCGATCGAAACCTCGCGCCCATCGTAGCGACGAAGGAGAATCGAATCAGACGACGACGAAAGAAGCTGCGGAGGCGGATACCCCGGAGCGAAGGTCTTCAGAGCCCCGGAGACGTAGCGGAGCGACTGTCGGGCGAGTCTCATGTCCGGCGCGACGATCAGCGCGATCCCGAGCTCGCCCGGTGCCAACGTCGAAAGGTCGGCAAATAGAGCCCGCCAAAGCGAGTACAACGCGACGAAGATGTAGGACTTCCCGCCACGGGCCCCGAGCACCGCGACGAGAATGGAGCGAGCCGACTCCGGGAATACCTCGACAGGTCCGAAGAGCTCCTCGGCGATGTCCCGGTCCTCCCCCTCGATGTCGCGAGGCTCAACCCCGTCGAACGCCACGGCCGCGAGCACCCGCTGGGCAGGTGTCAGCGGCACACGGAGAACGCGCGTGACGAACTGGACGAACGTCGGCAGCTTCACAGCTTTTCGCCGAAACCGCGACGATTGCCCGCAAGGAAGGGGTCAACCCATCGACGGCGAACTCGGTTAGAAACAGCGCGGAAGGCGACGTCGCTGTAGTTGGCGTATCGCGAGTCAGGAAGGATCCCGGCCTCGGGCTTCAGGCCGATTTGCCGTGCAAGCATGCGAGCGCGCGCAAGCTGATTTTCGTGCTCGGTGACGTGGGTCTGGATGCGCTTGCAGACGGCGGAGAACTTGTCGAAGTGTTCTCCGGCATCCTGGATGAAAGGAATCAGGCTTTGCTCGAACGCGGACATGTTCACCGTCTCGAGAAGAGCGGCCAAGTCCGCGGCTTTCGCCCGCCGGTCGGGGTCCGCGAAGAACTCGATTGACGCGGTGTACTCCTCGATCGCGACTTCGGCGCGCGCCCGCGCCATCTCGAGCCCGGCGAAGGCGCGCTGCAGGTCGTCACGGGTCACATGACCATCATGCTTTCCCGCGGCCTTGCGAGCCTCCTCGTACTCGCGCTCGGCCAGGATGAGCTCCCCGAAACGCGAGCAAACCGAACCTCGCCACACGGCGAACTCGCGCACGAGCACGAGACCGATCGCACCCGGGTAGTTAGGAGGTGCGGGAAGGCCCAACGCGTCGAAACGGGACCGGGCTTGGGCCTCGAGCGCGGCGTCCTCGGCGGCGGTGAGGCGGGCTTTCTGGGCCTCTTTCCGCCGCTGGGTGGCGCGGCGGACGGCCTCGGCGCCGCGCCCAACGGCGGTAACTCCCTGGCCCGCGTCGCGGTCCACCTCATGGCGGAGCGCCTCGATTTCGTCGGACGACAAACCCAAAGCCTGGAGCTGGTGGAGATACTCCGAAGGAAACTCGGGGACCACGAACTCGGGGGGCTTGATGACGCCAAAGCGCTTGTCGACCTGGTGTTGGGTGACGTTGGCCGAAGGGGGGGACGGCTGGTGCACTCGCGCCGGCGTCGGTTCCCCGCCGTCAGTGACGCGATAGGTGTCGATGATGGGTGAGGTGGTCATCGGAGCACCTCCGCCCAAGTCACATCTCCCTTGCGCAAGAATTGACCTGCGCAGAAAGGACGAAGCGCCAAGGGAACGCGGTTGAACCGCTCCGCGGTCTTGGGGTGTGAGAGGAGGTACATGGCCGATTTCTCGATTTCGTTGCGACCATGACAAGCCTCGACGGCTTTGCGGCGGTCCTCGGCGTCGGTGGGAATCTCCTCCTCGTCGTCCGACGACATGAGCGCACGAATGGCAGCGGTGTCGCCCGCCTTGACGGCATCGGCGAGAAGCTTGGCGAGGTTGGCGGCCGCTTTGAGCAGCGTGCCATCCTCGTCGTCTTCCTCCTGGGAAGGCGTCTCGTCGGCTTTGGGTCCGTCGTCCTTGAGCGCGTTTTTTAGCTCGGTTTTGACCGGTTCTCCAAAAACTCTGTCGCCAGACATGAGGGTTTTGGCGCCTTCGGGCCCGACGGGTTCCCGGTCGAGCTGGCGAACGAAATCGCCAGCGGATTTGACCTGCTCGCTCCATGTGAGCTGGGCGAAGCCGGGTTGGCGGGCCGTGAGGTAGATGATGGCCCGCTCGACGGTGTTTCGGCCGGCGTAAGGTGCGAGGAGCTTCTCGGATAGTTGTGATGACATGATGATTGGTTCCTTGGTCGAACGGTGAATCAGGTGAGGTCCGCGCCGTGCTCGCGCAAATAGCGAACGTCAGCCGCTGCTTGCGCGACGTGGCGGCGGATGGTCTCGGCGTGCTTGCGCTCCGCCTTCTCAGCCGCGGCAAGGGCGAGGTAGAAGTCTTGAGCGGCCGTCTCCCACTCCCCGTAGTCCTCGACGGCTGCGAGGGCCGTGGCGGCGGTGGAGACGGCGCCCCACAGGCTGGTCAACTCGGACTCGGCTGCGGTGCATGCGGAGTCGACTGCGCTGCAGGCA
The DNA here is from genome assembly GCA_965652275.1 of uncultured Polyangiaceae bacterium. Taxonomy (GTDB): domain Bacteria; phylum Myxococcota_A; class Polyangia; order Polyangiales; family Polyangiaceae; genus NIC37A-2. The sequence continues at coordinate 88,350 of CBFGUR010000007.1, forward strand.
GATGTGAAGGATGATTGTTGCTGGGAGATGGTCATGGTGTTGGGTCCTCGTCGGTGGCTTGGAGCCAGGGGAAGTCAGTTGGAATTTGAGGCTTTTCGGCCTGTTTGGCGCAGAGATGGTGCGCAGAAATGAGGTTTTGGCGGCTCGCGTCCGCGAGCTTGCTCGCATCGATCAACATCTTGGCGTCGCCCGTCTGGGCTCCAAGGTCGTGGAGGTAGCGACTCGCCGCGAGCTGGATGGAGGCTGAGGCGACGATCGATGCGGGCCCACTGCCGCATCGCCCCCCGCCAACGCGCTCCGCGAGTTCGGCCAGGTGCCGCTCGCGCCACTCGTGAGCGAGCCGCTGGTAGGGCCGGAAGGGGTGGCCCTCGGGTGCCTCCCAGAGCCCCGCAAGGCGACCGATGGCGGCAGCCTCATGGCGGGCCTGAGCGGCCCTCCGGGCAAGCGCCGAGGTCCCGGGACCGGGACGGAGCTTGCCCGTCTCGTCGCGGTCTGGTGCGGGGCTGGGAGGCCCTGGCACCCCATCAGGCAACTCGTCGGGCTGAGGGGCCTCGGGGTGGGGCATGCGGCGTGTGCCGCCTGTACGAATCGGAGGCATCAGGAGGGCCCTCCGGTGGGGGCGGGGGTCGGTGAAGTGCAGACCCCCACGACGCAAGTGCTGGAAAGGGTGTCGCGGCTCACGACACCCCGCTCGCGAATCCTGCGCACTCGGCGTGTCGAACAGGCTCGAGGCTGAAAACAGCTTGCTTCGCCATTGGCGCGACGGGTGCACAACCCGTTGGCGCAGGCAATCACTTGCCACCTCCGAGTGCCCGAAGGCATGCGGCGTCGTGGTCCTCGAAGTCCGTCGTGGCCCTCCGGGCGGAATTCGGCTGCCACCGGCGACTACGAATCCACGACTCGACGTCCCGACGACTGGCCATCAGTTTCCCACGAGGACCGCGGACGACTGGCAGCCCAGACTCCGAGGCGCTGCGCAGCGACTCCCTGGAGAATCCGAACAACTCCCGGAGGTCCCGAAGACACAACATCCGGTCGTCCGGCTCTCTGGCCTCCTTCGCTTCGGCCTCAAGGCGGTCAGCCAATGAGAGCAACGAACGAGCCTGCTCGCGGAGTTCGTTCCAAGGTTCAGCCACGGCCATCTCCTGTTACCGGTTCGACCGGTTCGACCGGTTCGCGAACTGCCTGTACCGGTTCGGTTCGCCTATAGGGGTACGAACCACGAACCGCCCTGCTGGGCATGGCCACTGCGTGGGCCATGGCCCTTGCCCAGCGATGGGTACGTTTTTTTGGTTCGCGAACCGCCGAACCAAGTGGTTTTGAGCTGTACATCACGGTTCGTGACCTCCTTGTGCCGAACCGATCGAGAAACCGGCTTCGTCCTTCGTCAGCAGCCCTTCTCCGAGAAGTACTTTCACTGTCCGGAGAATCTCCGACTTCGTCCCCGTGGTGCGCTCTGCAATCTTCGAGGCGCTTGAAAGCCCGGGGTGATTCTTCACGGTGGCGAGGACTCGCTCGCGGTACTCGTTTGCCTCAACCCGCTTGGCTCCGTTGTTGAGCATGTCCGCCTCGCCCAGGGTCGCGGACCTCAGCGTCCCTTCGGTTCCCGGTTCGTCGTTCCGAACCAAGACGACCGGGTCGAACTTCCGGGAGTAGTTCGACTTTCGATTTGTCATCTTGGCGCCCTGTAGACCTGAGTCGTTGTCGATGGGGTCGAGGCTCGCTTGCCACCGAAACCCGTCACGAATGCCTGTGACGCCTCGCGCATCGGCCGCCCCGTCCTTGGCGCTGGTCTTGCTGCTGTGGTGGGCAACGAGCACGGAGGGATTACCTGGAGCGCGGGAAAGTGACTCCACGACCTGACAGAACCTCGTGGCGGACTCGTTGTCCCCTTCGACGCCGCCGCCAGCCCAGCGGCTCAACGGATCCAGTATGATGAGCGACCAATCAACGCCCCGGTTCTCGAGCCGCTCCACGAGCTCCGAATAGAACGGCGTCGGAGTGATGGTCCCCGGCGCGAGCGAGCAGGTGAGAGCCGCCGGCACACCTGCTAGCGGCAAAAGGTCGATGCGCGATGCAATCGTCCTCCGTTCGTCCGAGGAGAGCTCCCGCGAGTTGCACACCTTCCAAAAGCGCCGCCTCGCTTCGTCGAGGTCCTCCTCCGCGAGTCCGAGCAGGACGTGTCCAGGTTCGGCACACTTGAAGGTACCGAACCAGAACCCGCCCAGCGCTTGGGCGACCGCAAGGTCAATCAGAGCATAGGTCTTTCCGACGCCACCGGTCGCTGTGAGCAGCCCACTGCGCCCACGAGGGAAAACCCCAACGCTACGGCCTCGGTGGGCCTGGACCAGGAGCCAACGCTGGCGTGGAGGTTCGTGAATCAGCAGGTTCGGGTCGTCGCCGAACCGGATCCATCGTTCGGACAGCGCTGACGTTTGGTCACTCGTCTCCTCACTGGAAACGCCGTCCTCGTCGTCAATCCATGAATGGTCGGTCACGACCTCGAGGCGAGGATCACTCACGGTGCAAACCCCGCAAGCTTTTCGATCGCCTCATCTGCAGAGAGCTGGCGTGAAGTGATCCCCAACTGGACCTCATCGATCAACTCATGAAGCTGTCGACGGCGGTAAAACTCGATGAGCGTCTCCACGTGGGGCCGAAGGTCGATCACCACCGGGGCACAGAGGATCTCCCCGAGGATGTTCGCTGCATTCGAAAGTCCCCTTTGGCGCAGGCGTAGCGACAAGCGCACCGTGTCCGGTCGTTCCCCTCCGCGCACGAGAGCTACGAGTTCCTCGAAAACCCATCGGTTCACGTCGGCGAAGAAGTGCTTTGGCTCGAGGTCCTGGACCTCTCGGAGGCGCTCCGGACGAACGAGGAGATCGCAGAGGACGGCAACCTCTGTCTCGAGATCGGCAAGCATCACCTGGCCCCCCGATCTCGACCGCATGGGCCGCATAGCTCAGACGTCGGATCGTCCAACGTCTGCCCGCATCGGCACGTCCGCGCCACCGAGTCGCGGACATCACGAGTAGTGATGTGCAGGGCCAAGGGACTCGACTCGTCCAAACGATCCCGCAGCTCTCGGCCGATCTCGACATCGGTGCTCATTTGGCCACCCTCAGCTTCGGCCGGCGCAGGGCCCGATCAATGACGCGGAAGCCCCTGTCGGTAGACTCCCGCAACTCGCCAAACAGGATCCGCATGTGGCTCCGCTGATCGGCATCGAGGCCAGCCAGGAACGAGGCGGCCATCACGTCCCCCAAATCGGACGGCGCATCGTCCGGGAGCGCGTTCCCGATTTCGAGCGCCTTGAGGACGAGGCCCTGGACCATCGAGCGGAGCTCAGCGTCACTCGTCGCCATCTTCGCCCCCTTCGGGCAGGGCCAACCCCAGCTCCCGCATCGCATCGAGGATGACTTTGGCGCTCGAGCGACGAACGTGTTCCCCGTTCAAAAAGCGACGAACCGTCGTGGAGTGTACCTTGGCGTGGGCCGCGATGATGCCTTCGGCGCCGCGCGATTTCGCGATTGGGCGAGTGCGTGTTTTGGTCACGCGAGTACAGGCTGGTGCATCACGTGGTCACCTGCCACAACTTTTTGAATTTTCACGTCCGATTTATGTCATGTGAACATGTCGACAAGTAGACCAGGTGATTCAGGCACCCCATAGGTTGCGGGGTCGAGACCCACGTTAGTACTTTGGGGGCATTCGAGTTGGTCAGTCGCATGGTGCGACACCGTGGCGCGCCAAAGGGTCACCTTCGCCGGACAGTCCCATACTTGAGGAAACGGCGAGGCAGGGGCGCTCCACCCCTGTTGTTTTGGGTCCCCCGCTCCGGTTCTCATCTGGCCGGAGCGGGGTCTTTTTTTGCTGGTTTCTGGCCTGAATAATACCCGGTACTACCCGTCAGTAGCGGGAGACGGGAACAGCGACGTCACGGACCCACGTGCCGTCATCGACCCGGAAGCACTTGAGCATTCCGCCCTCGGTCCTCTCCTCCACGAGGACAGGGAGCATCCGCGAGCCCCGCTCGAGCTCCTCGCGGTGGACCTGGCACTCGGCCTGCAGCTTGCTCACCTCAGCCTCAAGGCTTCCATACTCCCGCATTCGCAGCGCCTTGATGTGCTTCTCGAGTGAGCGCTTTTTCTCACGCAGCATCCTCGCTTTCTCGCGTAGCTCTCTCTCGGTCTCGACCTTCGCCTCGAGCAATTCCGCTCGGTCATCCTCGGTCAGTTCGACCGTCAAGACTCGCGTCACGCGCCTGACCGTTCGCCTTTTTGGCTCCGCCGACGGTGGGCGCCAGGAATCATCGAGGTCTTTCGTCGTCGGTTCGTTCGCTGCGAGCATGCATTGAGGATGCCCCACGCTCGCCAGGCTGCCCCGGCCCGCGCCCCGTGGTGGGGCGCCTGGCCAGAAAACAGCTACCCCACCGACCGAGCCAGCAACCGCCTGAGACGTCGCTCCCGCTTTTCCGCTCGGGGCGACGGGTGGAGGTCCGCCTCAAGCACCGCGTCCCCGTGAGCGACGACCAAGCGACGTAGAGGAGGTTTTGCGGCACGGCGCCGCAAAACCTCCCGACCAGCTGCCAGGGCTTGCTCGCGGGTCATGACTCGGCCTCCTCGTCGCGTTGCGGGTCCGGCAGGAACACTTTGCCCAACATGTGGTGAAGCAGTCCGCTCATCGCAACGAGCGTTTCGGCGATCTGGGTTGTGCTCTCGTCCTCACCCCAGCGTTCCCGGATGTAGCTGAAGTGCATGCTGATCTCGCCGATTCCATCCTGCAGACGCCGGAGGTTGTCCGAGTCCACAACGATCGGCTCCTCGCAAAGGGTGACACCTTCGGCAAGTTCGGCGGCCAGCGCGTCCCGCTCTTCTCGCCGGCTCATTGCGCCGCCTCCCGGTTGTCGCTGTCGTCAATGTCGATTGGGGAGAGCTTTTCGACGAAACCCGCGGCCTGGTACTGCGCGTCCTCGATGTGTGTCATCGCGCGGGCCACGACTTCTAATGCAGTCACGTAGGATGACAAACCGGCACCCGGGAGTTCATGCTCGGGCTCCGTCATGCGCTCCATTCCGCAGGTCAGTTTCGTTAGCTCGGGGCCGACGTGCCGGATCAGCTCGGAAAGGCACTTCCTCGAATTGGACAGCGCGTGGTTCAGGTCGTCCATTGTCGCGCTGATCAGCCTGCTCTGTGGTGTCTCGCTGGGATCCAATTCCAGGGCCACATCGTGGGCATACGCAATGCTCTGTAGGGCTCCAGCCAAGTTGTCGAGGGCTTCCTTCCTCGCCCCGGCGGCGCTGTCCAGCCCTACCGTTTCAGCTCCCAGTTCCTGAATAGCCAGGTTGATGCGCTTTGTGGCTTCGTCGTTGTGTTTCTTGAATCGTTCGATTGTTGACATTGGTTCGTCCATTTCTGCGCTCTAGTGCGCCGTCGAGACCGGAACCCGAAAGCTCCGACCCCGAAGGCGCGCCAGGGCTCTAGGAGGTGCCTGGCTTCTTTCGTCTCCCTTCGAGCGTGGGAACGTCGGGAGATGTGCGGGCCAGCCGGCGGGCGCTCAGCTCACGGGAAAGCGTCTCGACCACGGGCCATTGCTGGGCCTGAGCTGCCAATGTGATGGCGTCGGCGAGGGCCTTCTCGACCGGGTCTGATTCCTGCGCGGAATCCTGCGCACTACCTACGATCGCGGACTTAGGGGAGTCAGCAGTGGGGTGCGTCAGGTTTTCACCTTGCGTGTTCGTCGGTGTTTCTATGGCACCCTTAGGGGTATCCCGGGTTCGAGTCCCGTCCGCTCCGCCAATCGACCCAAGGAGCCCCTGCGATGAGCAGGGGCTTTCTTCGTTTGTTCAAGGGTTTGGCGACCGATGGAAGGCCAATTCCGTCAAGAGAATCGCGGCTATCGACAACAACAGGTAGGCGGGAACCGGCAGCGCGCCTCCGCCGAGCGCAAGCATGCCGATGACCGCGCCATGGACGGTCCATCTGTAGCCACGTAGCGTTGCAGCTGGGTCGTCTTTTCGCGCTACCCATAGCGCTGAAGCGCAAACGATGGAGGCTCCGAACACCGCGGCGCCCCTATGCAAAGAAGGCGACAGAGCACTGTAGGTCAAGACGGCCCAGCAGGCGGTGATGCCGGCTCGGAGCAAGGCGCTTTTTCGGGGCCCGAGGACATGCGCCAACGTTCGGTAGCCCGCATGCGCGTCCCCGCGGGCGTCCTTTTCGTAGTTGCCCTGCAGGTAAAGCGCGGCCCACCCGAACGCGAGCGCGGCCATCGAGATCGTTCTTTCGCTGAGAGCCGAAAGCTCGAGCTGCGGAGACGCGATGGCCGCTCCAACATAGGACGCACAAGCGATTACCGCGCCGTGAGATATGTTTCCGAGCCCCGGGAGGGCTTTGCACCAGTTGTACGTGAGGATCAGAACCATCGACAGAATGCCGAGCCTGAATCCCAGCGGGGTGAGCGCTGTGAGCAGGCCGAGAAGAGACAGGCCCGCGACGAGCGCTACGACGATAGTAGGCGCTATCGGTAGCAAGCCACGGACCGCCGGACGACTCGGTGCATCGATCGAGTCTGCTTCGCGATCGAGGACGTCGTTGAGAAGCTGTCCGCAGGCCCATCCGCCTCCAGCGATGAGCCCGATGAAGGCCAGCGTCGTCGGGTGAACAGGTGAGCCGCTTCCACTGGCGCCCGCGTACGCTGCTCCCACGGGGAGAGCAAAGAAGTGCGGTCGGGTCGCGCCAAGAAGTGCCCAGAAATATTCCCAAAACCCGGGCCGAGTGGACTGGGGTGCTACGCTAGGAATCGCGATTGGTCAGTCCCCCTTCGATACCTCTCGAGTGTTGCACAGCACGCACCGGTCCAAAATGGGCACCATCTACTTCCACAATGTCCGTATTCATGCGCTCGCCTCGCTGAGTCTGTTCATGCTGAGCTGTGGCGGAAGGGCGGAAAGCTCAAAGACGGAAGGCGGAGCCGCAGGCGGTAGCGGCTCATCCCTGCCAGGGGAACCGAACCCTGAGGAGCCTCGTGGACCCATGGCTGTTCCGCCGGGCGCGCCTGCCACGGGATGCATCGATGGTGCGGCGGGGGCAAGCATGGTTCGGGGTCTGAACCCCGAAGGCGATTTCGACGCCCTCGCGTTCGTTGCACTCGATGGGGAGCACTACGTGCAGCTCGTGATCGAACAGTTCGGTGAGGCTTGCGACTTGGGGGCAGTGGGGAGCTCGTGCCTGCTCGAGCTGACGGAACGACAGGTTGGGTTCTATGCGGCCGGCTCCGAAACGCCGCGTGCTTTCATCGTCGTAGAGGGCGAAGATTTCCTGGCTCTTGGGTACGCCGCCTTTCGTGTATTCCTGGGTGAAATCGATACGCCGAACGAAGCAGCCCTCATCGCGTGGAGCGAAGGCTGGCAGGTTGCATGCTCCGAAATCACGTTCACCGATGACATGTGGATTTTGGTGCCCGATGACCCAACGTGCACTGGGGGGCAAGGGTGGGTCTCCGTGAGGGAAGACGGGACGGTGAGTCACAGCGCCCACTGCCAGCTCGCTTCGCCCTGACCGGTCGAGGCTGGTTGGGGCTGAGAAGCAGAAGGTGGCCCGCTACTTGGGTGGCACCCGCTCTTGTCTCGCGGCCCATAGCGCGGAGGTCGCTCCCGACGTCGTCTGGACTTCGACCAGCGCACTGAGGGTTCCTCCTTGGGGCGCACACGCGTGGACCTCCAGCGATCCGCGGCCGATCGACTGATCCAGGGTGAGGCCGCTCTTCGGATCGACGATGCGCGCCTTCAGACCCCAAGCCCCATGGTCGCCACCGAAGAAGAGCGTTTGGCAATGGGCTGCGGGGATGCTCAGAGGTATGCGGGCGAGCGATGTTTCGTCCAGAGAGAGCATCTGGACCTTGCCGATGTCCTCGGGCAACGAAAGCCGACCGACACTATGGGCCCGCCCCAACATGCGACTCGCCGCCAGGGGGTACTTCGAGAGAAGGGGGGCGTTACTCGTCGATGCACGGTGTTCGACGGTGAGTGAGCCTGACCTGCCCAGCGCCTCGACGTCGAGGCGGGCCGTGCCATCGATGCACGCGAAAAGCGGGGCTCCGCTTCGTCCGCTGGTTTCACCCAGCAACCGGCCTTCCTCGTCGTAGAGTCGCGCGTCGAAATCCTGCAGTGCCTCGTCGGTGACCAGGTCGATGCGACTGCAGCCAAACAGTCGCAAGTCCATGGAAGCAAGCTCTCCGCGCCGCAGCTGCCACGTCGTCGTGGAGCGAGCTTTTTGGAGCGAGGCGAGATCGGCCGGGGGCTGTGCTTCGTCTACGAGAAAGATGCCAGTTTCCGGGGACGGGTCGAGGGAGCTGAGGGCGTTTCGACTCACGCTGAACGCGGCCACAGCGACTCCGCGACCAGCATAGGGACGCAAGCGCAAGGTGACGGACTTCGGTTCCTTCCGTGAGCAGAGCAAGAGGGCTCTGTCAGGACCCAGCTCGTCTCCTCTTGCGAAGATCCTTCCGTCTTCGTCGAGCGCCGTGAGCTGGACACCCGAGACGTCGACGCTTGGGAGAATCAGGGCGTCCAAGCAGCGTCCCGCTGGGACTTCGAGCGTGATGTGTGTGGGAACGCGGGAATCGACGGGGAGAGCAACTCGGCGCTGATCGAGAAACGTGCCGCCCAGATTCGCCCGACGCTGCTCTAGCGACTGGTCGAGGCCGGGCCAGGGCTCATCGAGAGGCGCCTGTTCTTGGGTAAAGTTGCGCGCACCCACCGCCTGCGCGACGGCTGGCGCCTGGCTGCGGGGTACCGTCTGCACTCCGAGGGCTACGAGCCCTTCTCCCTGCGCGACGCGAGCCGACGCAAAGAGACGGACAGCTTTCTCTGGACAAAGCAGCAGGGTGGGGAGGTCGTCCGGTGACTCATCGATACCGAACTGACTTCCGTCGTCCCCGTAGACGTGCAGGTCCAGGTCTTCCACGGATTCAGTCGCGCGGGCGAGAAGGAGCGCGCAGCTTTCGTCCGGGAAACTCACCAACGATTCGATCCGGTCCCCAGGAGTGCCGGCCCCGTACGCAAGGAGGATTGGAGCACGCGCACCGGCGCCCTCAGCGGCGCGGGTGACGTCTCGGAGCAAGCGTAAACCCGCGTCGTCGATCGCCCCGGTCGTTGCAGGCTCAATCGGAGCGGAGCTAGGAATCGGACGAGCGGCTGGCGAGCAACCGCCCAGGCTGAGGCAAGCGGACATCCAGAGGGAGGGCGCGTGCGCGCGACCGAGCCTCATGGCGCCACCCTCCCTGTTTCCCACACGCCCAGGATCCATGCGACGCTCGCGCCGAGCGCCTGGGCTTCGAGGAGTGCCCTCGACGTCCCGCGAGCGCAAAAGGAGACCGCCACCCCTGGTCCGTCCGTGGAATGAGCCTCGGAGGTGGAACCCATTGCCCTCGTGCCGAGGGCCAGACTAGTCGCTTCACCACGAATCGGTGCCAGAAGGGCCACGTAGCAATAGCTCGGATCCACTGGAATCGTCAGGCGAGTGGTTCCGCGAACGCCGAGCGACGAGTACACGGGGGGCACCCCAAAGTGCTGAAGACCACCGCCTTCCCAGGCGGCCTGTGCAAGTCGAGCTCTGGCGAGTGGGCCCCAGCTCGTTGGGAATGCTTCTGGGATGGACCAAGTCGAGTGGACCAGGATTACTTCACTCGACGGCAAGGCTCCCGAGTAGTCGAGCCGCACGCGCTCTGCGCGCCCGACGCAGTAGCTGAGCGATACCTGGCCCCGGTGTTCTTCGTCGACCGCGATCTCCGTACCTCGCGCTAGATCGGATAGGCGTCCATCTAGGTCTGGAGGGGCTTCGGGGTTCGACTCGACGAGGAGCTGCAGGCGGTGACACCCGGGATCCAAGTGCACCACGGCCGAGCCACTGCCGGACGCGTCGGAGGCGAGACCGCTTTCGTGAATTGCCTCGGCGCCCGTCTCGCGCAGGGACTTGCGGATTGCCTCCAGCCGTTGTTTCAGGGGGGCCAACCACGGTCTGCGCCCCACTTGTGGAGAGGGGAGACTCGGACCCGGGTTGCGGGCTGGCAGGAGCTCGCTGACGGGCGGTGGCGGATTTTCCGACTCCAGCACGACGAACTCGGCGACCCCGCGACGTGAACGGAGTTTCATGGAAAGTCCAGAAAGGAGACTCTTGCGCGCGCCGCAGCGAGTGACCTCCGCTGAGCCGGCTGCACTGGGGATCGGCCAAGTCCGGCGACGCGGGTCGTCCTCGGAATGGGGAAAAACTAGGAGGAACGAAATATTCGGCGCAGTCAGCACCGACACTGTAGTGCAGCCCTTCGAACTCGGATCGATCGCTGCGGGCGGAAGTACGATGGGCTGCTCATTCTCGTGGTGCACGAGGCGGGGCCGGAGGCGGGTGACGCGTCCTGACCCGCCGTACTCTTTTTCGAGCTGATTCGCCTGGGCACCAAGGGCCCCGGAATTCCAAACGGACGGAGTGGACTCGACGCTCTTCGAGCCGGGGCCGGGCGATTCCTCTGCCTTCGCCAATGTGGCAAGAAGGAACATGCAAAGCCAAACCCGAGTCACCGAAAGGAGATTAGCGATGGAATGGACCGGCGGAAATGGCCCGGGTCTCAATCGGCTATGATCTCGAACGGCGACTCGACGAAGCTCTTGGTTTCCTCTTCCCAAATGAAGAGCCGGTGCTTCGTTACCTCTCCCTGGTCCACGGCAGTGACCAGATATGCGAGCTGATACGTGGGGCCGCCATCGCCGCCCATCGTCATGCTCGCGGCATCTTCTTCGGAGAAATAGGAGCCGCAGTCCAGATGCGAGTGAAAGAAGACCTTGACCGCACGATCGGCCTCACTGGCGCCCGAAATGGCCTTCTCGAACTTGAGACCATTGATCTTGAAGTAGTCGTGGCCAGTACGTGGGTGCCCTTCGGGATCGACTTGATGGTACTTGTTCGCGAGGTTCTCGAGCTCCACCGCTTCATCACAGTAGAGAGGCTCAGCAAGCGGTCCGCTCAAGTACCCGCACGCTTCCTCGTCACGGGCGTACGCTGCTCGCCCGGCTTCTTCGATGCGAGAGATGCAGGACCGAGTAATCCTCAGGTTTCCGGAAATCCACGGGTGAGTCTGGTCTACCATACGTATTTCTTCTCCCAGCGAACGGGGTCGAAGTAGCGGTCCCCGCGATCACAGGCGACCGTGACCACGCAGCCGCCGCCTTGTTCTTTCTGAGCGCGTTCCGCAAGCTTGATTGCCGCCGCGATATTTGCGCCACCCGAGTGGCCGACGAAAAGCCCTTCTTCTTCTGCGACGCGCTCAGCCATGTCCCAACCATCCTCCGTGGAGATGGGCAGGATCTCGTCGGGTGTCTGAGGGTCGTAGATCTCGGGAACGATGCTCGATGCCATGTGCTTCAACCCCTCGAGCCCGTGCATGGCTTCGGCGGGTTCCGCCGCTACGCAGTGGATCTTTCGGTGATGTTCGTGCAAGCGCCTCGTCGTCCCCATTGCGGTGCCGCTCGTCCCGAGCGCCGCAACGAAGTGCGTAATCTTGTCACCCACGGCATCGAGGATTTCCTGGCCGGTCCCGAAGTAGTGCGCCAGGGGGTTGGACGGATTCGTGTACTGATCAGGATAGAAGTACTTGTCCGGGTCTTCGCTCACGATCTTGCGCACAAGGCGAATCGCCCCGTCCGAACCCTCCATGGGTGAGCTGTAGATGAGCTCCGTTCCATATGCTTGGGTGATGTCCTTGCGGGCCTTCGATGCATTCTTGGGCAGGACGAGCTGGACTTTGTAGCCCATCGCAGCACCAATCATCGAATACGCGACCCCGGTGTTCCCGCTGGTTGCGTCGATGAGGATCTTGTCCGGGGTCAGCCTGCCGTCAGAGATGGCATCCTGGACCATGCGCAGAGCAGGACGGTCCTTTACCGACCCGCCGGGATTCATGAACTCCAGTTTCACGTAGACTTCCACCGCCGGAACGTGGGACGTTACCTTCTTGAGCTTGAGTAGGGGAGTGTTCCCAACTCCGTCGAGGATGTTGACGAGCCGTCGTGAGCGTAGAAGCCGCATGTTTATTTTCCCCGTTCTGTTGCGGCAATGTCGAAGTGCGGGAGCGACGCGCTGAGCACATCGAGAGCTCCGAGACCTACGTCTGCCGCTGCTTGGTGGCGAAACGCTGCGACGGCCGCGTGCGGGGCGCCCTCGCGGGTCGGCCCGATCTTACCCCACCCCGCCGCCGTGGCGTAAATGATCGCCATCTTGCGGGCAGCTGGCGTGAGACCGGCGCTCGGAGCGTAGGTGGAGGCACGAAGCCGCTCTTGCCCCAATGAGCCAATTTCGCGAAGTACGCGTTGTCGAGAGTAGAGATCGGAGTCGCTCACGCTATGTCTCGCCCTGAAATGAAACCTTGCCCTCGGATGGCGTTGGCTTGTCGTTCGTTGTGTCAGTTGCCGCCTGCGATGGCGGGCACGATGCTCACTTCGTCACCATCCTTGAGCTCCGTGTCGAGACCGTCCAAGAACCTGATGTCTTCTTCTCCGACGTAGAGATTCACGAAGCGGCGCACGCCTTTGTCGTCCATCAGGCGTTCCTTCATGCCAGCGTGGCTGGCCTCGAGGTTTTCCACCATCTCGCGGACGGTCTTTGCCTCGATGTCGACGCTCTCTGCTCCTCCGGTGAGGGTGCGGAGCGGGGTGGGGATGCGAACTTTGATTGCCATGTCTTTACCTTGGTGTTGGTTGAGGGAAGATTGAGCGAAAGTGCGCTCGCTCAAATGTGGGAACTCGCATTCGAGTTGTGGTTCATGCGCGCCTCGAGGGGGCCGGCCGAAGTGTAGAGAGCACGGGTGATAGCGCTGATCCTGGGCGCCTCTCGGTCACTCGAGCACAGCGGACACCGCGGCCTGGGGCTCACCGGCGTTGCTCGGAGGAGCTGCCGCCGGCCGTCGAAGCTAAAGACCTTCCCGCGACGGTCCGGCTCCCCAAGCAGCGAGTCGAGTGCGAGATCCGCCATCAAGGCGCCGACGACGCCAACGACCGGGCCGAAGACTCCAGCGCCGCTGCAGTTTGGCGCGATCTCATCCGGGAGGAGGTCTTCGAAAAGGCATCGGTAACACGGCCTTCCCTCGGGTCCAATGCTCCAAGCGGTACCCACGAAGCGAACGCAGGCCCCGTGGACGATCGGCTTGCTCTCGAGAAAGCAGCTGTCGGCGGCGAGAAACTTGGTCGCGAAATTGTCCGCCCCTTCCACCACGCAGTCGACCCCACGCACCAGCTCACGACTGTTCTCCGGCAAGAGCCTGGAGCGGACGAGTTCCACCTCCCCCGCGCCGTGTTGGAGTAGCGCATCGCGCCCGGCCTCGAGCTTGTCGCGGCCCACGTCGGACCTACTGAAAAGGATCTGGCGATGAAGATTCGATTCGTCGACTCGGTCGTCGTCGCACAAGACGAGACGTCCGACGCCGGCGCGGGCCAGAGATAGGGCGGCCGGGCAACCGAGACCCCCGAGGCCCACGATGAGGACCGAGCGACTCTTCAGATCGGAATCAGTCACCGGCAAAGTACTCGTCTAGGCTGAAATATCGCTCACCGGTGTCGCAAAGAATGGTGACGACCGTTCCCTGAGGACCGAGCTCACGCGCGATCTGAAGAGCGACGAATACGTTTGCTCCGGCCGAGATCCCGACCAGAGCGCCCTGCTTCTTCCCCAGGAGCTGCTTGGTATCGTAGGCGGCGCGATCGCTGACAGTACGAACTTCGTCGACGACCGAAGGATCGTAGTTGGCCGGGACAAAGCCCGCCGCAATTCCTTGGATCTTGGAAGGGCCCCGCTCGCCGCGTGAGATCGTGGCGCTGCTTTCTGGCTCGACTGCAATGATGCGGCAGTCCGGGTACACCTCCTTGAGACGTTTCCCCACGCCCGTCACGGTGCCACCCGTTCCCACCGCAGCGACGAAGGCGTCGACCTTCTTGCCCGCGAGGGCATGAAGGATTTCTTCGGCCGTCACCTTGTAATGGACGCTCGGGTTCTCCGAATTGTCGAACTGTCGAGGGAGAAACGATCCCTCGATCTCCCTCCCGAGCACTTCCGCCTTTGCGACCGCGCCCTCCATTTGCAGTTCGGCGGGAGTCAGCACGACTTCTGCGCCGTACGCGGCCAGGAGTTGGCGGCGTTCGAGGCTCATGCTTTCGGGCATTGTGAGCACGCATCGATAGCCCCGCCGCCTGCAGACCAGCGCCAGTCCGACGCCGGTATTTCCACTCGTGGGCTCGATGACGGTGCCCCCCGACTTCAGCGCGCCCGTTGCTTCCGCCGCTTCGATCATCGAAAGAGCGATTCGGTCCTTCACCGAGCCGCCGGGATTCGCCGACTCCATCTTCGCCAAGACTTCTGCCCGAGGTACGCCCTCATCGAGTCTCGAGATGGTAAGCAGCGGCGTGTCGTGGATCAGCTCTGTGAGATCCTCATAGATTAGATCGCGGGGATGGGCCTTGTTGGAGCCGCCGGTGTTCGTGCTCGTGCTGGACATCGTAAGTGGATCAGATGGAGTAAACGTAGCCTTCCGAGCCGGGGCGTCGGATGCCGAGGTGGTCCGCCTGCTCGCAGACGTCGGCAACGGATACGCTGTCGAGGAGCTCCGAGATGCGCTCGGACAGCTGATCGAAAACGCGATCCGTCGCGCGCTGGCCGTCCGTGAGGTTGGGATCGGGGCGCCGGCCTTCACCGGCCTGTGCGCTCTCACCAAGCGCGACGGGGCCTTCGATGACACGCACGACTTCGCCGAGCGGGATTTCCGTGGCCGGGCGCGCGAGCAGGTAGCCCCCTTGAGGTCCGCGTTTGGAGCCAACGATCCCCGAACGCTTCAGGTCTTGGAATATCTGCTCCAGGAACCGCTGGGGGATGTTCTGTCGTTCGGCAATGTCACGCACCTGCGTGGGCTGTCCGTCGTTGTAAAAGGCGATGTCGAAGAGGGCTCGCACCGCGTATCTGCCTTTGCTCGACAGCTTCACGATGGAGGGATGCATTGTTACATCGGAAATGTCAAGAATGGACGTCGTGCTTGAAAAAGCGGCGCATTTTCAAATGCCTAGGTGGTTGGGGGATGACTTGGCCACCCTTTGAAACTAGCCGGTGGTGTTTCAGTACAGTGCCCGCACGTTTCCCTGATCGCGGCTCGAGTCCCCGTGGAGCTCGGCCCGGAGGAGGCGAAGGGGCCCGTAGAGATTCTGTGTCGAATACGACCGGAGCGGCGTTGTGCGATCGATTCTCCGTTCCACGTACTTGCCATGGTCGAGCTCGGTCTGTTCATTGATTCGGCCCGTGATGGATAGTTAGCCCTCCTCGTCAACGTACCCCATGTCACACGCATGAAAGGTGCCGTCCTCACTGGACACTTCCGCATTTTCCTGCGAGGCGGTCGTAGTTCGAGCGATAGAAAGGGCAGATCTAGAAGCCAGCGGCGCTCCCTCGTCCGGTCCCTCCGTGCTACCTTCCGCGCCCCCAAGGCCCCGAACAGGCCGTTTTTTTCACATGCCCTCTTTCTCGATCGTCACCTTCGGCTGCCAAATGAACGCTCACGACTCTTCGCGGATGGAAGAGGTGCTGACTCGAGCCGGATACCGAGCTGCCTCGGACGCGCAGGATGCCGATGTCATCGTCCTCAATACGTGCAGCATCCGCGAGAAGGCAGAGCAGAAGTTGAGGAGCGAGGTCGGGCGCCTCGGCTTGCTAAAGAAAAAGCGCCCCGACTTGGTGATTGGGGTCGCGGGTTGTGTGGCTCAACAGGAAGGCGAACGTTTGCTGAAGGGCCTTCCGCAGATTGACGTCATTATCGGCCCGGACAACATCCCGGAGCTGCCGAGGCTCCTTGCAGAAGTCGAAACGGGCGCGCTGCCTCGGGTGCGTACCGTGTTCGACGTGGACGAACCGTCCTTCCTCGCCGCCGCGCCTCAGCCCGGTTCCTCCGGCGCAAGCGCTTTCGTCACGGTCATGAAGGGGTGCAACGAGCGGTGCTCCTACTGCATCGTCCCTTACACGCGAGGTCCGGAACGGTATCGAGCTTCCGCCGAGATCGTCGACGAGGTGAAGCGATTCGTTTCATCGGGGGTGCGGGAGATCACACTGCTCGGTCAAACCGTCAACAGCTACATCGATCCTAGCGGGGCGCTACCGCCAGCCCCAGATGGCGGAGATTGCCGCTGGAAGCACACGCGCGGCTCACTCGCCGCCCAGGATGAAACACAATTCCCGTGGCTTCTACGGCGCATCTCCGAAGAAGTCCCCGAACTGCTTCGGCTTCGCTATGTCAGTCCGCACCCTCGCCATTTGACGAGTGCTTTGATCAAGGCGCACGAAGATCTTCGCGTGCTCGCTCGGCACGTCCACATGCCCGTTCAGTCGGGGAGCGATTCCCAGCTGCGCCGCATGATTCGGCGTTATTCAGTGGCCGAGTATGTCGAGAGGACTGACGCCCTGCGGGAAGCGGTTCCGGGGCTGACTTTGACGACGGACATGATTGTTGGGTTCCCGGGGGAAACCGAAGAAGACTTCGAAGGTACGCTCAAGTTGGTCCGGCGCGTTGGATTCGTGGGGCTCTTCGGTTTCATCTATTCCCAGAGGCCTTTCACCCCCGCTCTGAAACTCGTCGACGACGTGAGTGAAGAAGAGAAGAGCCGGCGCTTGGCGCGGCTCTTCGAGGTCGTAGACCAGCTGAAGGAGGCTCATCTCGCGGGTTTGGTTGGGTCACGGCAGGACGTTCTCATCGACGGTACGAGCAAGACGGGCGACTTGAGTGGTCGAACGGAGAGAAACGAAATCGTTCACCTGAAGTCGGGAACGGACAGAGAGGGCATCGGAGTTGGCGCAATGGTGCGTGTGAAGATCACCGAGGGCTTCCGCAACTCGCTGGCCGGAGACGTGGAAGAAGTGGCGGTCGGGGCGCCCGACGTGTCCGTACCGATGGGATCTGAAAACGTTCGCTCTGATCCTGCGGGTAAGAAACGCCTAAACGTGGTGGCCTAATGGCTCTCGTACTTCCTTTTGGAGAGGTCGCGCCGCGTCTGGGGCAAGGAGTCTTCGCGGCCGCCACCGCATCGATCGTCGGCGATGTCGAGATCGGCGACGACACCAACATCTGGTACGGCTGCGTGCTCCGGGGCGATGTCGGAGCTATTCGCATTGGGAGTCGTGTCAACGTGCAAGATCTGACCTGTATCCACATGACGGAGAATCTCTCGAGTGCGATCATCGGCGACGAAGTGTCCATCGGCCACAGCGCGATCATTCACGGCGCGGTTGTCGAAGCTGGAGTTCTCGTGGGAATGGGCTGCGTCGTGATGGACAACGCACGAATTGGCGAGGAAGCCATTTTGGGCGCGGGGAGTCTGGTAACGGCCAACACCGTCATTCCTCCGCGTACCTTGGCTCTAGGGCGCCCGGCGCGGGTCGTGCGTGACCTGTCGCAGGAGGAGATGAGGGCCGGACGATCGACCGCGACCAAGTACGTGAAACTGGGACGAATCCACGCGGCGGTTCAGCCGCCGCCCACGAAATGAACGATCTCGATGACGTCCTCCGATTCGAGCTGTACGGAATCGTGTTCCGCGCGAGGGACGACCTGAGCGTTGCGTTCCACTGCCACCGGGCCATCCAGGCCCAAGTGTTTGAGAAGGCCGGATACGGTCGCCTGGTCGGGGACCTCGTGGGCTTCTCCGTTCACTGTGAGTCGCATGGGCTCCCCAAGGCTAAGGCTACCTTGGATCAGGTCAAGAAGAATTTTAGCTAGGCTATAATTTCAGTCGAATGGCGGAAGGAAATCCGCCCCAAGCGCCCTTGGGAGTGCAGACAATTACGGCCTTTCGTCCAGGAGGCGTTAGGATTTGTTGGTGAACAAGGGGCTCTCGTTCGTCGTCGCTCTCGCATCGGGCGCGTGTCTAGCCGCGGTCGGCTGGATTGCCCTCGTGCCGTCGGGTGGCACCACCCTTCGGGTGGACGGTTATGAGTATTCCATCCCGACCGACGAGTCGGCCTCTGCCGTGGTAGCGCAGGCGGTGAAGCTCCGCGCTCGGCAGCTTCTCGCCGAGACTCTCTACATTCGCGCGGACGAGGAGCTTCTCACCGGAACGGTCGGAAGTTGGGGCTACCGAATCGATACCGACGAGGCCCGCGCGCGCGCTCTGGAGGGCGTCAAGGAGGCGCACGTAACGCCAGGTGAGCACTTTGGTGTCTGGGCGCTGCGCCGCTTTTCGAGTGAACCTGAGACATTCTCCATGAACTTGGCTTTCGAGTTCGATGAGAGCGCGGCCCACGATCGCCTCGAGCGACTTGCCGCAAACGTGCAGCGCGACGCAGTCGATGCGCAGCTCCTCATCTCCGAACACAAGGTCGTACCGAGCCGTGAAGGTCGACGATTGTCCGTCGCTGCTACGGTCGTTCGACTTGCGAAAACCGATCCCGCAAACGCCGTCGTAGTCGAATCGGTGATCGAACGGCTGCGTCCACGAGTCACAGAAGACGAATTGATTCCGGTGGACGTGACCCGCGTGCTGTCCGAGTACGAAACGAGCTTCAAAGGCAAAGCTGGGCCTCGCGCGGTCAACATCCGCGCGGCTTCCAAGTACCTGGATGGGGCCGTGATCCTTCCGGGGGAGGTTCTGAGTTTCAATGACCAGGTAGGACGCCGAATCCACGGGAGAGGGTTCGTAGACGCACCCGTCATCGTGAACGATGAAATGGAGAAGGACGTAGGCGGCGGTGTGTGCCAGGTCGCCACGACACTTCATGCTGCCGCAGTGTTCGGGAACCTTGAGATCGTGCGGCGCCGCAGTCACAGCCGCCCGAGCGGCTATGCACCCCTTGGCCTCGATGCGACCGTGATCGACGGTAAGGTCGACCTGCAAATCCGAAATCCCTTCGACGAACCGATCCTGGTTCATGTCAGTTTCCCATCGACGTACGTGATTCGGGTCGAACTTCTCGGGCGTGATCCGGACGTGAAGGTGGAACATGCCTACAGCGTTACGCACACCGAGCCATTTGCCCGACGCGTGTGGCGTAGGGATGAGGCACCGCTCGGTGGGTTCGAACTGAAGCAAAAGGGTAGCCAGGGGATGGACGTCGTCAGTGTACTGAAGGTCAGGCACGAGGACGGGACGGTTGCCCGGAGAAGTTATCGTTCGAAGTACTATCCCGTGCCGGAAGTCTTCTGGATCGGAGAGGGCGCGAGCCCCGGCGGCCTGCCGGCGATGTCGAAGGAGACTGTGGGCCTGGTGATCGACGGGGAAGAAATGGAACCGGTCCGGCCAGAAGAGAGCCAAGAGGACGTGCCCTCCCTCGATGAGGCAGATGGCCTTGGTCGCGAGGCGTCGCCACCCCGAGACACCAATTAGCTGCACCGTCGCGGGTTTGACGAACGGCTCAGGCACGCTAAGCCCCGGGCCGGAGTTTGGGTTTGGAGTCGTCTCGAGCCAAAAGCAGGTTTTCGTTCGCGTGTGCCGTCGGCACCGGCCTCGCCGCAATGCTCGGTTGCAGCGAGAAATCCAAGCCCCAGACGAACGAGAAGGCTGACAACGCCGGAGTCGGCGAAACGCCTGAATCACAGGTGGACGAACGGCCCATGCTTCCGCCCTTGTCGGCGATCAGCGTCGATCACGGTGAACTCGGGACACGAGCGCCGGACAACGCGCCCCAGCTAGCGAGCACGGTGATTGCCGCTACCGTGTACAAGTCGCCGAACGACCAATCACGAAAGCTTGGCTACATCCGTCTGGGAGGGAAAGTGGCTCGAGACGCCGAGCCGGTCGGGGGACGCGGCTGCCAGAAGGGAAAGTGGTACCGAATCTATCCCATCGGCTTCGTATGTACCCAGGACGCCACCGTTGACATGGAGGATGCGCTCGTGAGAGCCGCGTCGCGGCGGCCTGAGCTCGACAAGCCGATGCCGTATCGGTACGGCTTCGTGCGGGCGACGGCGCCGCAGTACCTGCGGATCCCAACGAAGGACGAACAGGTCAAGAGCGAGTTCGGGCTGTTGGAACACATCGATTGGTTCCATGAGCATAAGGACGAGGTGCAAATCGTCATCTTGGGGGCAAATGACGTTCCGCTCGACGAACGTGGTGTTGCCGTGCCCGGCTTGGACAATCCCGAGGGCTTCCGGGATTCGCTCGCCCTCAGTCGCGCGGAACTCTTTGGAGCGCTGTCTGCCGATGAGGGGCCGCCATTTTGGCTGACCGATGAAGGGCGTTCGATCCCCAATGTCTCAGGGTTCGAAGTGCCCGAGTACGCCGTCTTCGCCGATCGCGTACGGCGGCACACGGGGCTGTCTTTCGTTGGCTCCTTCGACACGAAGAGCGAGGACCTCGAGCGCCGCTTCGGGATCACGGTCGACCTTCGTCTCATACCGACGACCAAAGTGAAGCCGGACACAGGCTCTCCCTTTCACGGCATCGAGATCCCGCCGAAGATGCACTTTCCGTTCGCCTTCGTCACCAAAAAGGACACGACCCTCTACAAGCTCATTGCCGGTCGCGACGAGGCTCGCGCCGCGGAAGCGGCCCCTCACCGCGGGATAGTCCCCCTCTCCGGGAAGGCCCGCATCAAGGAGGGAAAGCGGTTTTACCAAACACTCGGAAACAAGACGCGCTGGTTGCTCGATTCGGATATCGGCATCGTACACAAGCCACAAGAATGGCCGGAGCCGGCCGAGAAGAACGAGAAGTGGATCGATATCTCCCTCGGTCAACAAGTGCTCACCCTCTATGACGGGAAGACGCCTCGCTACACGACGCTGGTTTCGACGGGAAGGGATCGATTCGGTGATCCCAAAACCGACCTAGCGACTCCGATGGGCGATTTCCGGCTCCAGTCCAAGCACATTGCTGCTGCGATGGACTCGGAAGAGAACTCGACGGTTTCTGGGGGGCAGAAGTCGCGCAAGGTAGGCATGGACGCGGAAGGGCAAGCGCAAGTCGCGCGCCTCAAGAAGCTGCGGGCCGAGGGGAAGCCGCTCGACGACATGGACCGCCGTCGTTGGGCAAACATCGAAAAGGGGCGCCACCCCGAATATGGTGTGACGCGACGTCGGGGGAGCACTGCCTTCGAGCTTCGCGACGTGCCGTGGATTCAGTATTTTTCTGCGGGTTTTGCGCTCCATGGCGCGTATTGGCATGACGTCTTTGGGATCCCCCGGAGCCACGGGTGCGTCAATCTGGCTCCGATCGATGCGCGCATCGTATTTGGTTGGACCGACCCCCCGGTGCCCGACGGCTGGCATGGGATCAACATCTCCGACGAGATGGGCCAGGGAACCTGGATTCACATCCGGAAGTGAGCATCAGCTCATCGACTGAATTTCCGCTAGCTCCGATTCTAGCTCTTCCCAGCTTTCCATCAGAGGTTCGAGCGCTTCGTCGATCTCCCTTTCGCGGCGCTGAATCCTTTCGAGTTCTTCGGGTGCGGTGTCCGTGAAGAATCCGGCTGTCCCATAAAGCTCTTGGATGTGCTCTTTTTCCGCTTCCAGCTTTTCGATTTGCTCCACGACGGCGTCGCGCTTTCTGGGTAGAGCCTTGAGGCGATTCGCTCTGCGTTTGCGTTCCTCGTAGCTGAGATCCGAATCACTCGGCACGCTTTCCGAAGCTGAGGGCGAGCGCTCGCGCTTTTGCTTCAGTGAAATCGCCGTCGCATCGAGATGATCGTCCCCCGACTTTTCCAGATATTCATCGAAGGTACCCTTGAAATCGTAGAGACCCGTGGGCTTGAGCTCGAAAATGCGATCGGCGAGCTCCGAAACGAACCAACGGTCGTGCGAGACAAAGAGCAGCGTGCCCTCGAATTTCTGCAGAGCAGCCGAAAGGGCCTCAATGGACTCCAGGTCCAGGTGGTTCGTCGGCTCGTCCAAGAGAAGGACGTTGGGCTTTTCCACCGCGAGGCGGGTGAAGATCAACCGAGCGGCTTCGCCGCCCGAAAGGCTAGAGACCGGCTTCTCGACTTCGTCTCCCGAGAAAAGAAGTCGCCCGAGTTGTCCGCGCACGTAGCTGGTCGGCTCCGCGGGAACTGCATCCCAGACGAAACTCAGGGGTGTCATCTTGGGATCGGCGAGTAGGTCGTGGTGATCCTGGGCGAAATAGCCAACCTTGACGTGTACACCCCATTCGAAGCTGCCGTGGTCAGCCGGAAGCGTGTCGGCGAGGATTTTGAGTAGGGTGGACTTGCCGACCCCATTTTGCCCGATGATGCCGATCTTCTCCCCGCGGGCTACCGAGAAGCTGACGTTCGAAAGAACGGATTTGTCGCCGTAACTCTTTGAAAGCTGCTCGGCTTTGAGCACGTCGCGTCCGGTCGGTCGCACTTGCTCGAAGCTGAAGAGGGGTGCACGGCGTGAGGTTCGTACGACCTCGACGACCTCGATCTTTTCGATTTGCTTGACCCGACTCTGGGCCTGTCTTGCCTTAGTTGCTTTGGCGCGAAAACGATCGACGAAGGCCTGCTTCTCTGCGATCTGGCGCTCGGCGCGCTGAGCCTCGGCCTCGTTTTGCGCCGCGCGCAGCTCCTTGGCGGCGAGAAAGGCAGTGTAATTGCCAGGATAGTCGGTGATGGTCTGGTAGTCGACGTCGAGGATTCGAGTACTGACCTGATCCAAAAAGCGTCGATCGTGAGAGATCACCACCGCACAACCTTCGTAGCCACGGAGAAATGCTTCCAGCCATCGGATCGAAAGGATGTCGAGATGGTTGGTGGGTTCGTCCAACAACAGTACGTCCGGCTGACCCACCAGCACTTGCGCCAGGAGTACCCTGAGTTTGAACCCGCCCGATAGGACCGAGAGAGGCTCGTCGAGCTGCTCGGTGGGGATCCCGACGCCCTCGAGAATCTCGCGGGCTCGCGCTTCGAGAGTGTAACCGTCGCGATGCGCGACGAGATCGGTAAGCTCAGCGATCCGGTGCGGGTCGGCATCCGAGGCGTGAGAGTCGAGCTCGCGCAGCGCCAAGAAAACGTCCTCTTGGCCGCGCATGGCCACATCGACGATGCGCTCGCGGTCCTCCGCGAACTGGTCCTGCCGGAGTACACCCAAGCGGACGTTCGTCTTGAATGTGATGTCGCCACTGTCGGCAGCCTCGTCGCCGATGAGCATCTTCAGAAATGTGGTCTTTCCTGAACCGTTGGCGCCGACGAGCCCGTAGCGTTCGCCGGGGTTGAGCTGCAAGGTGACTTTCTCGAATAGGACTTGAGGACCGAATTGCTTCGAGAGGTCGCTGATGTTGATCATGGGAAGGACTCGGAGCGAACGCTGTCGGTCCGCCGCGGCTCAAGGGTCGCCCACTTCTAGGGGAAGCGGCGAAATTGCGAAAGCCGAGTTGATGATTCCGACGTGGGAGTACGTTTGAGGGAAATTGCCCAGTTGTGCGCCCGTTTTGGGGTCGAGGTCTTCGCTGAATAGGCCCACGTGATTGGAGTAGCTGAGCATTTTCTCGAAGGCGGCTTCGGCCTCTTCGATGTGGCCGAGACGCGCGAGCGCCTCCACGTACCAAAAGCCACAGACCGTGAACGTTGCCGCGTGGTCTTGCCCGAGCCCATCGTGATGGAGATACCGGTGCATCAAGTGCCCGCCGACTTGGAGCTTTTTCTCGAGAGCTCGAAGATGAGACTCGGCGCGCGGATCGTCACGCTTGAGGTAGCCCAGGTTGATCATCATGAGCAAGGCAGCGTCCTCGTTGCGGCTGGTCGTCGAGTCGCCGTAAAGGCCCTTTTCCTCGTCCCAGCATTGATTCTCGATGATGCCTTCCGCGCGAGCGATGAGATCCTGGGCCTGCGCTCTCAAGCCGTCGTCCTTGAGAGCTTCACCAATGCGCGCCGCCACGGTGGCACCGACCCAATGGAAGAGGAGAGAGAAGGTGTGAATGCGGTTGTCATCGCGGATTTCCCAGATCCCAGCGTCGGGCATGAGCATCGTTTCGTCGATGCGCCGCAGGAGGCGTCTGAGGAGGCTAAGTGAGTTTTCCGTGAGATGATGCTCGAAGCGGAAGTCCAAGAAGAAGGGGGCGATGGTCCCGATGACCTCACCATAGGCATCGAACTGAACTTGTTCGTAAGCCCCGTTGCCGGCGCGTACGGGGCCCGAACCTTGGTATCCAGCCAGATGCTCGAGCACGTACTCGGTGAGCTTCGTCTCGCCGGTGATGCCATAGACAGGCTGTAGGTGTTCGTTCGCCGAGGCGACATTCTTGATGAAACCGATGAAAGCTTCGAGTTCGTCCACATGCCCGATACGTCGCATGGCTCGTAGGGTGAAGTAGGCGTCGCGGAGCCAGCAAAAGCGATAGTCCCAGTTGCGCCCCGAACCCGGCCACTCCGGGAGACTCGTGGTGGCGGCTGCGGTGATTGCTCCCGTATCTTGATACATGTGGAGCTTCAAAGTGAGGGCCGAGCGCACGACCTCCTTCTGAAAACGTCCCGGGAGCGCCGTGTGCTTGGTCCAACGCTCCCAATAGTGCTGCGTTCGATCCAAAAAACTCGCGGCGGTTTCCTGAAGAGGTGCCTCGAGAGGGTCGCCCCAGGTGAGAACCAACCAGATCTCGTCCTCGAGCAGGAATGCTCGTTCTTCGATGATGTAGTTGAGCGGAACGTTCGTCGTGAGTCTCAGATTCTCGCCCGGGATGTTGTAGCTGATGTGATTGGAAGCCATGCGAGCTTCGGGGCGGATCCGGCCGTAGTCGTAGGTCGGACGGCACTGAACGCGCACGAGCGGTTCACCGGAGATGCGTCGCACCCGTCGGACCAACATGTTCGGCTTGTAGTGACGCTCGAACTGTCGAAAGCGGGGCGCGAAATCGATGACTTCGAAGACTCCTCGACCGCTGGTGAACGTCGTTCTGACGATGTTCGTGTTCGGGACGTACTCCTGACGGGATGTCCAATGATCCGCTGACGGTTGGACCGCAAAGAAGCCTCCCTTTTCTTCGTCCAGCATTCCTCCGAAGACGGGACTCGAATCGAAACGCGGCCAACACAGCCAGTCTATCTTTGCTGCGTCGTTGACGAGGGCCTGAAATGTGCAGTTTCCGATGAGGGCGTACTTCATTTGCGAATCAACAATCGTGGAACTCCGTCGCGTGTCAATCGCGCTCAGATGTCCGTTTGGCGAAGCACGAAATAAAGCGGTGCATCGTTCGAGCGTTTTGCACTCTCATCACAAGTCGCCGGATCGATTCGGCGGTGGGGGTGTTGTTCCGCTCCTAGGTGTGCGAAAAAGCTCCTGAATATGGCAGCTAGATTGATCGTCGCGTCCACCCGCCTTCCCGTCACCTTGAGTCGAGTCGACGGGAAATGGGCTGCGACGCCGAGCACCGGAGGCCTCGTCACCGCTCTCGCGGCCGTGCGGGACAAGCGCAATTTCACGTGGCTCGGTTGGCCGGGAGCACACGTGGGGAACTCGGAGCGAAAGGAGGTCACCCGGACGCTCGCCCGCCATGGCACCTCACCCGTGTTCGTGCCCCAGGAGCACATGGAGGGGTTTTACGAGGGATTCTCCAACGACATGTTGTGGCCTCTCTTCCACAACCTCACCGAGCGCTCCACTTTCAGTCGCGACAATTGGGAGGACTACAAAGCCGTCAACCAGATGTACGCCGACGCCATCGCCAAGCAGGCGCGCCCGGGCGATTTGATCTGGGTCCACGACTATCAGCTCTGCCTCGTACCTCAGATGCTCCGTCAGAAAGGGCTCGGCTGTCCTATCGGGTTCTTTTTGCACATCCCGTTTCCTGCTGCAGATGTGTACCGGACCCTTCCTGTCGCCGAAGAAATCCTCCGGGGGCTTCTGGGGGCCGACATCATCGGGTTCCACGCGTACGAATACGTCAGCCACTTCCGAACGGCGGCGTTGCGTGTGCTCGGGATGGAGTCCGAGGCCATGTACCTCCAGCTCCAAAGCCGGCGGGTGGCTCTGGAAGTGCTCCCGATTGGGATCGAGCCGTCCGAGGTAAAGGAGCTCCTTAGGACTTCCGAAGCGCGGCGGGAGCAGACGGATCTCGAACGAACGTTTGCCGGGAAGCGGATCATCGTAGGTGTGGATCGCTTGGACTACACCAAAGGAATCCCGCTCAAGCTCCTGGCGTTCGAGGAACTCCTCAAATCGCACCCGGAGTGGCGAGAGTGTGTCGTGCTGGTTCAGGTTGCCGCCCCCAGCAGGACGGGCGTTGAGGAGTATCAACAGCTCAAACGCGAAGTCGACGAACTGGTGGGACGCATCAACGGGGCCTTTTCCACCTCGAGCTATACTCCGGTCGTTTACATCAATCAGAAGGTGGACCGGGCGCGCCTCTCTGGGCTCTATCGGGCCTCGTCCATCGCCCTCATCACTCCGGTGAGGGACGGTATGAACCTCGTGGCGCTCGAATGGGTAGCCGCGCGGCGGGGGCTCGGAGGGTCACTCATCCTCAGCGAGTTTTGCGGGGCGGCGCACTGTTTGCCGGGGTCGCGGCTCGTCAACCCATTCAATACGGATCAGGTCGCAGCCGTACTCGCGGAGGCTCTCGGAGACGATGGTCCTCACCTCGAGAGCTTCCACCACATGCAGCGCTTCGTGGACGTCAACACGAGCATGCGTTGGGCCGAGATGTTTCTCGAAAAGCTCGAAGGTTTCAGTGGTGACCGGAGCCGGGTGGCCAAGACGTTGCGCATCAAGGACCCACAGGTCAAAAGGCTGGTAGAAAGTGCCAAGAGGCCGGTAGTATTTCTCGACTACGACGGCACGCTTCGCTCCTACGTGATTAACCCGAAGGAGGCCGTTCCGGACAAGCGCATCCTCGGTGTTCTCGAGCGTCTGAGCAAGGTGTCGAACCTGTACGTCGTGAGTGGCCGTGATGGGACTACCCTCGGCGAATGGCTGGGACATCTGGACATCGGACTGGTATGCGAACACGGGCTCGCACTCAAGCTGCCCGGAGGGGAGTGGCAGGGGCGGCGCAATGTGAGCGGCTCGGCTTTGGCCCGGCTGGTGAAGCCGCTCTTCGAAGAGTTCGTCAGGCGCACGCCCGGAAGCTCGATCGAGGTCAAACAAGCTGCGATCGCTTGGCACTCTCGGGCCGCCGATCCAGAGTATAGCCAGTTTCAATCCAAAGAGCTCCTCACGCGACTCGAGGACTTGTTGAAGCGTCGACCGTACAAGGTTCTGCGCGGCAACCGAGTGATCGAGGTGCGCCACGAGCACGTGACGAAGGGCAGCGCCGTGGGTCACCTGCTGGAGCGTCACCCCAGGGCGGACTTCATTTTCTGTGCGGGTGACGACCGAACCGACGAAGACATGATGCGCGCCATCCCCGAGGGGATGCGAAGCCGTTCGGTGACCTGCTGGGTCGGAGCCCCGAACACCCACGCACAATATTGGAGGGAGTCCAATGAGGGACTTCTGGGTGAGCTGGAGGAGATGGCCGCGGTGTGGGAAAGGCGAGCGCGTCAGAACGGTCGGACCGCAACCCAGGCGGCCAAGAAGTCGACCAAGTCGCGGACTGGCGGCGCTGGTTCGTCTTCCCCCACGGCGAAGAAGGCGGCCAAGAAGGCGAGTTCCCGGGGTAAGCCGGAAAAAAAGCGTGCAGCGAGAAATGCCGGCGTGAAGAAAATGACGAAAAAACGTCCTGTTCGAGCCCGCACCGCGGCTAAGAAGACGTCTCAAAGGTAACCTTCGATGGAAGATCTGCTCGGCAAGTGGTGCGTGGTGACCGGGGCGGCGTCCGGGATTGGCAAGGCTACGGCGGAGGCTTTGCAGGCGGAGGGTGCTCGCCTGGTCCTGTGCGACATCCGCAAGGAGGCGGTCGATCACCTCGCCGCCGATCTGCGTGCCGGCGGAGATGTGCTGAGCTACTGCGTGGATGTGGGACTCCTGCCGCAGATGGAGCGGTTCCGCGATTGGCTGTTCGAGCAGGTGGGTGTGGTCGACGTGCTGGTGAACTCCGCCGGCATTCTCAAGACCGGCGGCTACGAAGATTCATCCTTCGATGATTGGCACCAAGTCATGGACGTCAATTTTTGGGGGGCCTTGCATGCCACGAAGCTTCTCGTGCCCCAGATGGTCGAGCGGGGGAGCGGGTCGGTGGTGAACATCGCGTCAGCGTCGGGTGTCGTTGGGTTTTCGAAGCTCACGGCCTACAGCACGAGTAAGTTTGCTCTCGTCGGGTTTTCCGAAGCCCTGCGGGCGGAGCTCGTCGGCACGGGAGTGAACGTCAGCACGATCTGTCCGGGACTGGTTCGGACTCCAATTGCGCGCAATTCCTCGCTTCCCGTAGAAGAGGTGCGTACGATAGAGGACCTGCTGGAACGGAAGGGAATTGCCCCGGAGAAGGTCGCACAGGCCACACTGGACGCCATCGTGAAGGGTACACCGGTGACCCACGTTGGCACGGACGCAAAGCTACTCAGCGCCGCTTCACGTTTGTTCCCGAGCCGTGCGAGTCAATGGCTCGCGGCAGTATCGGAGCGTACCTGACGCTGGGAGTCGGTTTCCCCGAAGCTGAACTCGAGCACCTCTTTCATCACGCGTCTGCCTTCAGGACCGTAGCTGCCGTGGTGGGCGCCGGGGAGCACGAAGAACTTGCTCGAGATCCCGGCTTCTTGGAGCTTTGTAAACCCCTCCACCATGTGAGAGGTGTCTTCGAGCTCGCCGCCGACAATGGCCACCGAGCGTGCTCCCGCCAGGAGCCGTGGATCAGGTGCGGTCGGCGGGCCACCCAGAACGATGACTCGATAGCGCTCCGGATAGGCCGCTGCCAGTTTCTCGCCCCGATGAGCTCCTTGCGAGTATCCGATCAGGGTGACGACGCCCGTGTCGAGGTGCCCGGCGCGCATATCGGCTACGTGAGCCAGCGCAGCATCGATCCGGGGCTGGATTTCTGAGGCCTCTTGGGGCCACTTGTAACCCGGCCGATCCGGGCACTTTACGTTCCCGCGGACCGTGATCACGGTAGCATGAGCTGTGGCGAGATCGATCCACGGGTCTGCTCCCTTGGGGTTGCCGCACATGCCGGGCAGATAGACAATTGCTCCACGGCGATCTGCTGGAGCATGGGCAACTCGGAGGGCGCGGTCGTTCGGGATCGGGACGTCCTCGGGGTGGTGAAAAACGATGTCCTCGGGGAACGGCACCAGGGGGGGCTCCGCCCCAGGAGCACTCCGATCGCGGGGGCCTTCCTCGGATGTGGCTGACGGTAGCTCCGCTTGCTCACTGGACGATGGAGGGGGAGCGGATTCGGCCGGTGAGGTGCGGGGGGGGCGCGAGGAATCGTCAACGTTCGTGGAACTTCGAATCCCGCAGGCCCACGTAGCGATGGCGCTCAAGAGACCGAGAGAAACGGCGATCCTAAATGCGCTCAAGCTCGACACCCGTAGCGATGAGGCGCACCTCCCTTGCCGAACCGTCGGGGGACTTGGAGGGGAATTTTGCTCCTTCAGCCTCGTAGTGCTCCACGGCTTGCGGCTTCACTTCGGTGACCTGGACCAGCCCTTCGAGTCTCGCGTGACTCCCGGCAGAGTCTCGAGGGACGAGAAATCCATAGTTCTCGAAGGTGACACGGCATCGCGGGGCCGTCTCATCATCGCTCGTCGCGATCTCCATCCAGCAACCCTTCTTCGAGCACGCCCGCGCCACGTGTCCCTCCACGACTACGCGCTTTTCGTGGAAGTTCCCGGGGTTCTCCAGAATCATGGACAGTGCGACCTCGGGGCTGTTGCCGAGGGGCTTACCGAAGGCCTGGCGACCGGGCTGGTGCGGTTTCGGGGCGTCGCTTGGCGCAGCGTGTTCGCATTCGCCGTTTTGCATGTGGGGGCATCCCTCGTCCACCGTGAGTTCGGCCGTCGTAGTCGACGGGGAGCCATCTCGGGACGCGTCCGAGTCATGGCGGCGACACCCCCCCGTCAGAATGAGGATGAAAAGCGATAGACCCCAGGCGCGGCTCATGACGTCAATTTCCCATCCTTGTTTCACCGGTCAATAGCCAGATTGGGGCGCAGTTGGATCAGCCTGGATTCGGCGGCCCTTCGGTCGAGCTTCCCGGTGGGCAGCCGCGGCAAAGCGCCGCAAAATACCGTCTCTTTGGGGAGGGCATAGGGTTCGAGCTGGTCGCGAAGAGCAGCGCGAATGTCCTCGAGTGGCGTCTCGTCGCCGGCAACGAGAGCGACGATCCGGTGTCCCCATCTGTCGTCGGGGACACCGAAGACAACCGCCTCTTCGATGAACGGCAGGGTCGCGAGCGCCTCCTCCACGCGTTCGGCCGCCACGTTCTCACCTCCCGAGATGATCATGTTGTCAGCTCGACCTTCGATGACGAGCCGATCCGATTCGTCCCAATGCGCTATGTCCTCCGTGACGAACCAATCATCTGGCTTTCGAGCCGGAGCCCCCCAGTAGCGGTTCATTAGGGTGGGGCCCCGCACTGCGAGTCGCCCGGACCCCGACAGAGCGACTTCCGTTCCCTTGAGCGGGTGGCCCACGTCCCGCTCCGGCGTGTCCGCTGGTTCTCGCCCGAGCTCTTGTGTCGCGACCTGCGAGGCGGCCTCCGTGAAGCCGTAGGTAAACGCCACAGGCCAACCCGCGCGCCGTGCGCGCGCGCGTAGAACCGGAGGGCTAGAGGCGCCGCCTACCAGTACGGCGCGAAGGGAGCGGGGTGCTCGCGCGCCTCTCTGAAGGGCTCGATGCAATTGGGTAGGCACCAGGGACAGATGGGAGATGCGATCCCGCTGGAGCATCCCCACATCTTCAGGCGTGTCGAAGCGGTATGTCCTCGACACGACCGCGCTCCCGGCAAGGGCACAACGCACGAGAATGGCGAGCCCGCCGACGTGCGCGTAAGGCAGCGTCAACGCCCAGCGTCCTTCTTCGTCGAGATTCAAGTTCCCGTTCGATACGCTCGCGGACGCAACCAGCGCTTCTTGGGAAAGACAGACAATCTTCGGTTCGCCGGTGGTGCCCGAGGTGGGGAGCAGAACATCGTCTCCATCCAGGGGACGCTCGGAGGATGCGGGTGCGCAGTGCTCGGACCATCCCTGCTCGGAATAGCAGTCGGTGACGCCCACGCGTTCTAGGAGGCGGCGCCGGACGACGTCGGGAACCGAGGGAGAAATCAGGAGAATCGACCGCCGCTCGCTCAGGCACGCATAGAGCGCCGTCAGTGCCCCGAGGTCGCCGTTTGCCAGAATCGCGCATGGACCCGACGAGCGCAGAGCACGCGGCTTCACGGACTCGACTTCTCGCGCGAGCTCGCCGAACGTGAGCTGTCGCTGATCGAGCTGCAAAGCAGTGCGACCGCCGAAGCGCTCTGCCTGCTCAGCGACATCTAGCGGCGTCGAAACGGGTGTCGAGTTCATGTGCGCCGCGTCATCATAGCCGAGCATCGAGGAAGAGGCCCAGGGCCCACAGAGCTCCGAAGACGAACAGGAGCTTCGCCGTGAGGACCAGGTACGCGTTCAGGGCTCGGCCCTCTTGGGTGCGCACACCTTGTGCGACCCGAAAGCCCAGCGGCGCGGAGAGAAGCGGAAGGAGCCCCAGAGGCCCGACCGCTCCGCAGGCATTGAGAATCAACGGTGCGATATAGGAACCCGAAAGCAGGGCGAAGTATTCGAACAGGGCTGCGTTCCGTCCCCATCGGACGGCAAGAGTTCGCTTTCCGGCTTTTGCGTCCGTGTGTCGATCCCGTAAGTTGTTGACGACGAGGATGTTCGTGCAAAGAGCTCCCATGACCGCTCCCCCGACGTAAGCGAGAGGAGGGACCGTGCCGAGTTGCACGAATGCCGTACCGCAAACGGCGACGAACCCGAAGAACACCATTACGAAGACGTCTCCGAGCCCGTGGTAGCCGAGGGGGTAGGGGCCCCCGGTGTAGGCGACCGCGCTCAGCATGCTCAAAATCCCGATCGCAACGATGGGCCAGCCTGCCACCGAAGTGAGGTAGAGGCCGACAGCCAGGGCGAGCCCAAGGGCAATCGCGAGGCCCTTTTTCATGGCCTGTGCGCTCACCAGGCCGGCTTGAACTGCACGAGTTGGTCCGAGACGCTCCTCGGTGTCTGCCCCCTTCTCGTGGTCGAAGACATCGTTTGCGAAGTTCGACGCGATCTGAAGCAGGAACGCTCCGAGCAGGGTTGCCGCGAAGGGAAGAGGCGCCACACTGCCGTGTTGCGCGGCGATGGCTGTGCCGACGAGGACGGGTGCCGCGGCAGCGGTCAACGTTGCGGGACGACACGCCAGAATCCAGGCGCGCAGGGACCCTGCCTGCAGGACGACCTGAGATTTTACCACGGAGTTCATCTCGAGTATTCCGACTGAAAAAGCTGCCTGAGCACATCCGGCGCTTCGAGGAACGGGTTGTGCCCGACGCCCCTGATAGCAACTGATCGAATGTGGGGACACGATGCGTGGGCGCGCCTTCCGATTGCCGCAAACTTTTCGTCCAGCTCTCCGTGGACAAGAGTAGTGGGTACTCGTAGCTCGGAAAGCCGTGGCCAGTAGTTTGGCATCGAGCCGAGGCCCAGGACATGGAGGGCGTGTACGAGCCCAGCGGCCGTGTGCGAAAGCCGAGCGCTTCTTTGCGCATCCTGAGAACGGGGCGGGAGCGTGCCCTGGCTCTTGAAGATGGGCTGCGCGCTCCATTGATGCTCGAAAACGGCAAGACCATCCTGCTCGAGCACGTCGATCCAACGAGACTCCCATCCGAGCCGATCCTGACGTGCCGCCTCGCTCTCGAGTCCAGGATTGACGCCGACCAGGGTCGCGTCTTGGAAGAGACGAGGATGTCGAACCAGCAACCCTAGGGCAACACGCGCTCCCATCGAGTAGGCGAGGATGCGAGCGGGACGGCTTGTGCGTTTCACGAGGGTGCTAGCGATGCGGTCGACCTCTTCGTCGAAGGACTGAGACTCAAGAGCCGGATCCGGGCCGTGACCGGTCAATCTTGGTGTCCAGATCGCGTTCAAACGAAGCGGCGCAAACGCGGCTGGGGTGCCCGTAAACCCGTGGAGGGCCACGGTCAGAGGTGCTCCATCATCGGGGGTGCTCATGACACTAGAGCTCCCCTGACACGGGCGAGGAATCGTTTCGTGGAACTCGGGTCCGTTTGCACGTGCACGAGCGTCGGAGCGCCCGCTTCGAAGGCCGTCCGAATGATGTCGTCGATACGTCGCGGATGACCCGTCATGCTCCCTTCGCTTGGCCGGGCGTACTCGATACCGAAAGCTCTCGCCACCGCCTCGAAGTCCATTCCAGTGGGTGTAGTCCAATATCTACTTTCCGTCTCCGACAGCTGCGACTTGATGGGAAGGTGATCGAAGATTCGTCCTCCTCGATTGTCGAGAACGCATAGAACCAAAGGAAGCTCGCGGTCGGTGAGCAGCCCGAGGCTGCCCACGTCGTGGGCAAACGTCACGTCCCCGAGGAGTGCTAGAGTCGGACGCCCTGTCGTCACGGCGATCCCCGTGGCCCAAGCAATGGTTCCATCAATGCCGTTGACTCCGCGAGCGGTGTACGGCTGCGGTGGGTTCGAGAGGGACGGCCACACCCAGCTTGCGAGGCGGAGAGAGAGGCTATTTCCAAGAACTACGTTCGCGGAGGTTGGACAGCTGCTAAGGATAGCGTGCACCGCTTGGGGTTCATTCGCAGCATCCCGGGATTCTATCGCTTCCAGGGCCGTCCGCACCATCTCACGGCTTCGAACGAAGAGCGGCTCGAGAGAGTCCGGCTCGAGAGAGACGATCCTGGCGCTCGCCGTCGCTTCGCGCAAACTCGCAACGACGGACGAGAGTGGCCCTACGATTGTGGCTTCGGCTCGACGGGAAGGCTCCCGGTACTCGGTGCCACAGATGGCGAAGTACCGACCCGCCGTCTGCTCGAGCAAGCGGCTCCAGGTAGAAGAAACGGCGGGGGGGCCAACATGAAGCAGAAAATCGGGAGCTTGGTCGCCCTCGAGCAGGGGTGCCGAGAATTCGAGCCCCGAGCTGCCGGGGGCGCCGAACTCCGTCAGAACCGGGGCGTGCAGCGCCGCTGCGAGTCGTGCCACCAAATGCGCTTCGTGTGGTGCAATCGGCCCTGCGGTGACCAGAGGGCGGTGAGCGGCGTACCGCGCCTCGAGCAAGCTTCCAAGATCTGGTGCAGAGTTGGACCTTCCCGTTGTAACTCTGCCACTCTCCGCCTCGATCAGGAGTCGTGCGTGCTGCTTTTGCTCCAGGGAGGCCGGGGCCTCCGGCTCCAGGGGCTTTCTCAGGGGGACATTGAGGTGAACCGGCCCGGGACGATTCAGGACAGCCCGGTCGAGTAGGCCGGAAATGCCGTCCCGGAGTCGGGCAAAAGCCTCGACCGAGTCCCTCGGGGAGGGAAGGGGAAGAGCTCCGCGGACGAACGCCCCATAGAGGTTGCGTTGATTGATTGTTTGCGGCGCCCCGCACCCCTGGAGCTCCTCCGGGCGATCAGCGCTCACGATGACGAGGGGGATACCGTCGTAGCTCGCCTCAATCAGAGCCGGAAAATAGTGAGCCGCGGCGGTCCCGGATGTGCAACAGAGTGCGACGGGTTTCTGGGAGGCTCGCGCCATTCCCAAGGCGAGGAAACCGGCCGTACGTTCATCGATGACCGAGTGGCAGGTGAGCTCGGCGCACCTCAGCGCGGCCAGGGTCAGAGGCGTGTTGCGGGAGCCGGGGCTGATGACGACCTCGCGCACCCCGGCAGCACTGAGGCCCTGGATGATGGCCTCGCACCAGGTGTGCAGGAGCATGCGGTCGGAGAGAATCGCGTCTGGTGTGGACTCTGCCATCAGCGATCGACGGCGCCGAGATGAGGGCCGCTCCGGGAACGGTCGGTTTTTTCGCCTCGGGTCGCCAGGGGGTCCAGACCCAGGGCGCTCAGCATACCGGCGAGCTTGAGCTCCGTTTCGGCATATTCTGCATCCGAATCGGAGCCGCGCACGATCCCGGCTCCCGCGTACAAGTGGACCTTGTCGCCCGAAATGAGTCCAGACCGTAGTGCGACCACGAACTCGCCGTCGCCGTTCGCGTCCACCCAGCCGAACGGAGCTGCGTACCAGCCTCGTTCTGCAACCTCGTGCGTGCGGATGAACTCGACTGCGCGGTCGCGCGGCAATCCCCCAACCGCTGGAGTTGGATGCAGGCGCTCGACCAGAGACAGGATGTGTGCCTTTTCCGCCAGGCGAGCGTGAATCGGCGTCCGAAGGTGCACGATGGACTCGAGTCGCCGAGTTCCTGGCTCTTCAGGCGCGTCCAAATCAGAGCATATCGGTGCGAGGGCCTCGCGAATTGCGTCGACGACGAACGCATGCTCGCGCCGATCTTTCTCGCTCGCGAGGAGCCGCTCTTCTGCAGACGGTTCGCCCGCGCCAATGGAGCCAGCGAGCGCTTCGGTGCGAAGTTCCGAGCCCCTGCGTTCGATGAGCCGCTCGGGGGTAGCCCCAACGAACGTCTTTTCCCCGACTCGTAGGCAGAATCGGGCGCAGAGAGGAGCGTGCGCGTTCATGTGTCGGAGGATCGCGGCCGGCTCCGGCGGAGCCGATAGCTTGAGGGTGATGCGCCGGGCGGCGACGATTTTTTCGACCACGCCGCGATCGATTTCCGTCCGGATCCCTTCGACCAATCGTGCGAAACTTTCCTGAGGCGCGGAGTCGTCGGACGTCCGCTCGATGGGACGGGGCGGAATGGACTCGGGCCCCGAGTCGCCGCACCCGCATTCGTCCAGCACCCGTGCGGCGAGTGAAAGCGTCCGTGCGATGTCTACGTCAGATGCAGTGCAAATGAGGCGCGCCGGCTCATCGGGCTCGCTCTCGTCGTCGACGTACAAACACCGCGGCAACATGAATCGGGCGTCGCCGAATTCGGCCCAGCACCGCCCAGAACCGTCTCTCCCCGGGCTGAACGATACCCCTCCAAAGAAGCGCACCAACGGTTTCATGTCGGCCTGAATGTCGAAGTCCGCGAACGTCCGAGTGACGAAAGCCTCCGCCTCCCTCAGTCGCGCGCTCCCCTCGAATCGGCGGCTCACCAGGGCCCCGATGCCCACGAACGTACTTCTGCTGTCGCGTTCGACGGCGCCGGACCCCGGCCCCCGCCCAGAGGTGAAATAGACGGTTTCTTCCGTCTCTTTCAGGTTCAGGAGACGACGAGCGGCTCCCGGTGGTGCTTCGATGCAAACCGCGACCCAGCGGTGAGACGTGGCCCCCAACCTCGTTTGCAGGGCGGCCTCGAGCGAGGTCATCTTGAGCGGTTCGACGGTAGCCATCGTGGAGGGGCGGGAGGAAAGTGGTCTAGGAAACGACTTTGGTCGCGACGTAGAGATGGGCAACGCCAAAGGTCAGCGGCGTGACCTCTAGAACATCGAGACCAGCCGTGCGCATCGTCTCGGCAAACTCCTCGGCGGGTGGGAACGCTTCAATCGAACGCTGGAGGTAGCGGTACTCCTTCGCTCCACTGAGCAGCGAGCCCACCCAGGGCACGAGGGTGTGAACATGGAACCTTGCCAGAGGGCCCATGAGACCCCCGCGGGGTTCCGATAGTTCCAAGATGGCAACACGTCCGCCGGGGCGAGTCACGCGCGCCATCTCGCGCAGGCCTTGAATTCGGTCGGGCACGTTACGGATGCCGAATGCAATCGTCGCGCCATCGAAGCTGTTGTCCGCGAACTGTAGACTCTGCGCGTCTCCCTCATGGAGCTCGACTCGCTCTGAAAGACACTGTTTTTCGACCTTTTGACGTCCGATCTCGAGCATCTTCACGGAGGGATCGACGCCAGTTACCTTGCAGCCGGGGACGCGTTCAGCCGTCAGGATGGCTAGGTCTGCCGTGCCCGTTGCGAGATCCAGAGCATGGCTCTGTGAGCCCAACCCCAGCGCGTCGACCGTTTTCCTCCGCCAGCTTTGATCGATCCCCAGGGAGATGATGCGGTTGAGTAAATCATAACGATCCGCGATGTTGTCGAACATCGCGCCTGAACCGCCGTCGGGGCGAGGTGGGCGTGGGGAAGCGGTTTCGGTCGTTGCGTCCATGATCATGGGGAACCTTTGTCTGGGTCCGAATTCTGTGAGGTCTCGGGTATCTTGATGAGGAGGGTTGGGTCGACGGAGTTGCCGGCGACGAGCGCGGTGAGGAGGGTCTCGCCGACGCGGCTCAATTCGTTCAAGCGGGCTATTTGAGCTTTCTTGTAGGAAAGAGCGACGGACGCGCCCTCGTTTGCCTGTCCTTGGGCGCTCGCCAAGGCGGCTTCTGCCTGGCGCAGATTCTCTCCGAAGTCCTTGACCAGACCGAGCTCTCGCTCTCGTACCACACGCTGCACCAGCTTCCACACACTGGGCTCGGCCACGAAGTAATCCTTGCGGTCTCCTGGGATCCACGTCCTCGACACCGCCCCCCACTTTTCCAGCTCTGCCAGACTCATGCTGACCGAACCGGCGCTCATTTTGAGAGTCTCAGCGAGCGTCGCAGCGGAGACCGGCTCCGGACTCAAGTAGAGGATCGCCCACAGCCGACCCATAGGCTTCTTGAAGCCCCAAAACTGCATCAAGCGACCGATTGTGTCGGCGACGGCGATTTCGGTGGCCACTACGCTGCTGTTGGAATCCCCAGGAGCCATCGGAGTTTTCAGAAGACTTTGAAACCTTAGCGAGAGAGTGTTCGCAATCAAACCAAAAACGCTGTTCTTGGGGTTGTTTGAGTCGAATGTTTCGCATCTAGCCGGCGTGATACGCTGGACGAGGAGGCGAGGATGGGAACCAGGAATTGGCGAGTGGCGGTCGTGGGGGCAGGGCCAGCAGGGCTCT
Organism: uncultured Polyangiaceae bacterium; assembly: GCA_965652275.1. Taxonomy (GTDB): domain Bacteria; phylum Myxococcota_A; class Polyangia; order Polyangiales; family Polyangiaceae; genus NIC37A-2. The sequence continues at coordinate 126,151 of CBFGUR010000007.1, forward strand.
ACGGGACCGAGGCGCTCGTGAAGAGGGGAGCTGCCGTCGACATATTCGAACGTGGTTTCGCTCCGTTTGGACTCGTGCGCTACGGGGTCGCTCCTGATCACCAGAAGATCAAAAAGACCCAGATCGTTTTCGAACGGATCCTGGAACGACCCGAAGTACGCCTCTTCGCGAATGTGGAGGTCGGCAAAGACCTTCACGTTCGCGACCTGCTGGATGAGTACGACCAGGTGCTCATCACGATGGGGAGTCCGGGCGCCAGGAGCTTGAACATCCCAGGGGAGGGGCTCATCGGCAGCGTGTCGGCGACAGAGCTCGTGGGCTGGTACAACGGCCATCCCGACTTCATCCACGCGCCGCCTCTACTCACCCATCCTCGGGCAGTTGTCGTGGGGATGGGGAACGTCGCGATCGACGTCGCTCGGATCTTGCTGCGTGATCCCGACGAGCTCGCGTCTACGGACATCACCGAGGCGGCGCTACGAACCCTCCGGCAGAACCCGGTGCGCGAGGTCGTGCTGCTCGCTCGTCGCGGTCCGAATCAGGCGGCGTTCGACGACAAAGAGGTCCGCGAACTCGCCAGTCTTCGAGATGTGGGGGTCGGAACCGCCGGGTACGTCTCCAGGCGCCCGACCAAGAAGAGCGAGTTCATCGCATCATTTCCGCGGGCCGAAGACCTCACTGAGGAACGCCGCGTCGTGCTCCATTTCTGTGCTTCGCCCAAGGAAATCCTCGGACAGCAGAGGGTCGAGGCAATCAGGATCGAAAGGAACAACTTGGTCGAGTCCGCGGCTCGCATGCGGGCAGTTGGTACCGGCGAGTACTCCGTGATCGACGCGGGTTTGGTCGTCCGGGCGATTGGCTACCAGGGGTGCGCCCTCCCCGGAGTGCCTTTCAACGAAGACACCGGGACGATTCCCCATGAGCTGGGGCGTGTGCACGCCGATCCAGGAGGGGACGTCGTTCCGGGACTCTATGTAGCCGGTTGGATCAAGCGGGGCCCGACGGGCTTGATCGGGACCAACAGGGGTTGCGCTGTCGAAACGGTGGAACGCATGGAGGAGGATCTCGACCAAGTGGGGCCCACGCGGGACCCGGAGGCGATCGAGCGACTTCTTACCGAGCGCCGGATACGGTGGATCTCGAAAGCAGATTGGAAGAAGTTGGATCGCTTTGAGCTCGAACTCGGCCGTCGTCAGGGTAAGGTGCGCGAGAAGGTCCTCGGCCTGGGGCGGGCGCTCGAGGTCATCGAGGCGAAGGAGGATCAGGTACGGTCCGACGTCCGTGCATCGGGACCGGGGGAAGACCTCAAGGCGGCAGAAACTCGCTGAGGATTGCCGCCTCAGTCGTCAGGAGTGGGCGGCACCCCAAGCATGTAATGGTATTCGATTTGGGCGGCATCGTAGCGGTGCTCCGATCCTACGGGGCAGCTCGTGCGCACCGGCAGGAAGTTGCGGGCCAAGCGCGGCTCAGTGTTCATTGCCGCTTCGAAGGGAGCCAGGCAGGGGGCAGCACATGTCGAGCAGGGATGCGGGTGCTTACCCTGCAGCTTTGGCAGCATCCGTCCTTCGAACACCGCGACCGCGCGCAGTGCAATCCAAGGTCCAAAGCGATGGTGGATTGCGAGACCTGAGGGACTCATTTGCGCAAGCCCGCTCACTTGCGCGTAGCGTTGTATCGGAATGGGCCTGGGCAAGAGGTGATGGGAAAATGCCACCCAGGTTGGCGACAGCGCGGCGAGCGCCTCCCCCACGCACGACTCGACGTACTCATCCAAGGGATCACCGGACCGTGGTCGCGCAGCGCGCCACCGATCGAAGGGGCGCCATAGCGCCCGAGAGTTCCCAATGATGACGCCGACACCAGCGCTCGCGGGAAAGTGGAGCCCAGCCTCTAGACTCTGATTTGCTTGCTCGATGTCGAACCAACGAGCCAGATCGAGGCCTCGTTCGCGGAGGCGTGCTTCTGCTTGGAGAGCCTGCGCCCGCCACCCATCGTCTTCCGTTTGCGTCATTCGATTTGAGTCGAGCTCAGACATTGCGCTTTCCTTGAAATATTCCCAAGCACATGAAGTTTGGCCTGATTTTGGGCAGTTCTTCGTCTCCTTTCCTGAGGCAATCGCTAGACCTGAAGAAATGTGACCCTATCCTTCTTTGCAGCGACACTATAACTCCGATACCTCACGCCCGCCATCCCGCGGGCCGGCACGAACTACCCAAACTTTCCCATGAGAATACTTTCTGATCCCCACAGAATTTCAGACACTGGGCGAATTGTCATTGCTGCACTCACCCTGACGGGTGCCGGACTCTTGCTCTCGGGCTGCCCCGGCGGGGCGGAGCTCGACAACGCTCAAGCCATTTACGAGGGGCTTCCTATCGGGAGCGGGGACGGCGACATGGCGACGTACTGTGACGCTATGCCCATCTTCGTCGCCAGCTGCGGACTCGCGACCTCTTGCCATCTCTCCGACGGAGCGAACCCGCCGGCCGGAGGGGTCGACCTCGTCAACGGGGATGTCGGAGCGGCGCTCCTCGGCGTCCCTGCCAGCTATCCGGACCTGTCGTGTGGTTCGGGCGAGCAGCTCATCAATCCAGGGGCCGTGGACGAGAGCCTCTTGCTCAAGAAGCTCAACGGAACGCACACGTGCGGGACGGCGATGCCGGTTGGGCTTCCGCTTCCCGCTCGCGACATCTCGTGTATCCGTGATTGGGCAGAAGGGCTGATTGCTGGCGGAGCGCCCATGGGGACCGGTGGTACATCCATGGGCACCGGCGGCGACGCGATGGGCACTGGCGGTGACGTGATGGGCTCCGGTGGTGACGGGATGGGCACCGGTGGCGACACGATGGGTTCAGGAGGATCTTCGGCTTCCGTCGATCCAATCACCCTCGAAGCCGAGTGCGCCTTCGGTTTCGGGTGTCCCACCGGCGTCACTGGCTCCGCCACGGGGGACGCCGTTGCGGAGAACGACAACACGACGGTCGGCTACTTGAATACGACGGCGTCTCTGACCTACGCCGGTATCGCGGCGAACGGCCAAGACACGATCACGTTCACCTACTCCAAGGAGAACGCTGATGGAGCCCTCGAGATCCGTCAGGACTCGGCCGCGGGAACCCTGCTTGGAACGTTCACGCCCGAGAACACGGGGACCTGGTCCGATTTCATGGAAGGCTCAGTCACCCTTTCTGCCCCGCTCTCCGGGAACGTCACCATCGTATTGGTTCCGACGCATCCCACGGACGGCTTTGTTTGCAACCTAGACACCATTGAACTTTCTGCGGGGAGCGCTCAGTGAGGAAAAATCATGGCCGCGTGGATGGTACGCGGCGTTCGAAGACGGCGGTGACTTTTGCCCTCGTAGCGGGCGGGACTGCGCTTATCGTGTGCCCATCGGTTGCGCTTTCGCAGGAGCCGGTTCAACTGGACGAGGTTCCGGCGGACGAAGCTCCCACCGATGAGACGACGGCCTCAGACGACGGGGCCGTGCCGGCTGAAGAGGACGGCGCGTCGACCGATGCGAGCTCGGAGGGCTCTGACGCGGCAGGTGATGCCCGCCCTTCGCCCCTCGACGCGACCTTGGGTGTGCGTCTCTACAGTCGTGCGTTCCGGTACACCGGCACGATCAACCAGTCGATTGAAAACTCCGGGGTCGATCCTTTGACGGACTACAACCTCGACATTGGGCCCATGCCGTTCCTGAACGCGCACTGGTATCCGCTCGCTCATTTCATGGGCGGAGTTCCGGCGCACATCGGTATTACCGGCGGCTACGAAATGGGGATCGCGACGAGCGTGAACTACGTGGACCCTTCGACCGGTGAAGAGCGCAAGCTCGATCAGAGCCATACTCTCTGGTACGCGGGGCTCCGCGGCCGGATCCCGGTCTCGGTTCTCACGATCGGGCTCGGCGCGAACTATGGGTCCCACAGCTTCTCGCTCGACGACGACTCGGGAGCACCTCCGGTGTTTCCGAACGTGAGTTATGGTCACGTCGAAATTGGGGGTGACATCGAGGCCAGATTCGGAGACCTCATGATTGGCGCGCAGGCGTCGTACCTGTACCTCTTGTCTGCGGGCGACCTCGTTTCGGACCAATGGTTTTCGAACGCGACGGGGAAGGGCGTGCATTTCGGAGCCCACGTCGGCTGGGCGGCGGCTTCCTTTCTGCACCTGCTCGCCGGGGTCGATGCCCGTGCCTACGGATTCGACTTCAATCCGATCGCGCCCGGTACTCCGGCCGAGAGAGTCGCTGGGGGAGCCACGGACCGCTACATGTCGTTTTGGTTGGGCGCCCGCTTCGTCCTCCCGGGATCAGGCGGAAGCGGGCCGGTCGAGGTGAAGGCCGAGGGGTCCACGGATTTCGACAGCTTCGACAGCTTCGACTGAGGCGACGCTGCTAGGCAGGTCGTGAAGCTGCAAAGCGACCAGCTGTAAAGTGACCGGGGCGGCGCGCCCCGGGTTGCGCCTAGAGTTCGTCTCCGAAGAGTCCGACCTGCCTGAAGTCCGCGCTACTGCGGCGCTGCTCGGGCGCGGCCCTTGGCCTGGGCGCCTCCGGAGCGGCGGCGGGCTGGGCGACCGGCCTCGTGGCGTTGGTGCGTACCGATCCTCTTCCTGGTGCGTCCGGCGTGGCCTGCGGAGCGCTAGGGGAAGGTGATCGATCCGGTGGCGCTGGAGTTCTGTCGACGACGGGAGCCGGTTCGATAGGCCTCCTGGTCGTCGCACGCGTGACATTTGGTGCCACTGGCTTCGCGATGCGCGGTGGCTCTGGCCGGCGAGGCTCGGGAGGCGCGGTCGCTACGGGGGCCGCGGCGACCGGCGCGGGAGGGGAGGGCGCTTCGCTCTTCTTCTTGGGCATGGGTGGTGGCGGCGGAACCGGCACCACCGGGCGGGGATCTCTGTCCTGGGCTTCGCGCCGCTTTCGCGGCTTCTTCGTGCCTTCCTTCTTCTCTTCGGCCTTGAGCGCGCGCTCCTTTTCTTTTTCGAAGTGCTCCTCGGATTGGGCGGCAATTGCGTTGGCCTTTTCCGTTTCGCCCCGCATCTCCATGAGGAACCGACTGGGGATCTGGTTGCGCGACTTCCCCCACTTCATCCGCGTCTTGCAAAAACTCAGGGTGAGAGTGTCTTGGGCGCGCGTGACACCCACGTAGGCGAGCCGGCGCTCTTCGGGAATCGTGTTCACGTCTTCGAGCAAGGAGCGCTTGTGAGGTAGAAGTCCCTCCTCCAGGCCCACGAGATAGACGTGAGGGAACTCCAGTCCCTTCGCGCTGTGGAGCGTCATGAGCGTGACGGCATGCTCTCGGCGTTCGTCATCGTCCTTGTCCTCTTCTCGATCACTGAGCGAGGACTCCTCGAGGAACCCCTGCAGAGTCGGCTCTTCCTCGCGCCCCTCGTAGGTGCTGATGGCGTTCACCAGTTCCTGTACGGCGTTCCAGCGGGTTTCCTGCTCACTCGGATCCTTGTATTGGCGTTCGAGCTCGGCCTTGTAGTTCACGCGGTCGATCAGTTCGATCAGGAGGTCGACGAGCGGAATCGTCCCCACGCGGCTGCGGAACTCATCCATCGTCTGGCGGAACTCGAAAATGGCCGCCGCCGCTCCCGAGGGAACGTCGGGATGGGTAGGCGCGGCCTCGAGCAAACGCCACAACGGCGCGCCTTGGCTGACCGCCTCGTCGAGGAGCACCTTGATCCCGCTCGGTCCGATTCCGCGGGGCGGAGTGTTGATGATGCGCAGAAGCGAGACCTCGTCGTGGGGGTTGGCGAGGATCCGGAGATAACTCAGTAGATCCTTGATCTCCTTGCGATCGTAGAAGCTGAGCCCCCCGACCAAACGATACGGAACCCCGGCGCGACGCATTTCTTGTTCGAAGGCGCGTGGCTGCTCGTTGGTGCGAAAGAGGATGGCGATGTCGCTCGCCTTCGTTCTTTCCTCGCCCTCCTGATTGATACGTCGGAAGATCTCGGAGACAACCGCTTCAGCCTCGTGATTCTCATCCTGATAGGGGACGAAACGAGGCGGGTCGCCGCTCGAACGAGCAGGCTTGAGAACCTTGTCGTGCCGAACGGAGTTGTGGCGGATCAGGGTATTGGCAAGATGGAGAATCCAGCCGGTGGACCGGTAGTTCTCCTCGAGCCGCACGACTTTTGCGTCCGACCATTGGTCGCGAAAACCGAGAATGTGCTCGACTTCTGCTCCCCGCCATCCGTAAATCGATTGGTCGTCGTCTCCAACCACACAGATGTTTCGATGACGCTCGGCTAGGGCACGCACGATGCGGTACTGGACTCCGCTCGTGTCCTGGTACTCGTCGATCAGGATATGGTCGAAGCGTGATGCCTCTGCGAAGCGGACTTCTGGGTGCTTGTCGAGAAGCCTCTCCGTCATCGAAAGCAGATCGTCGAAGTCCATCGCGCCGGAAGTCCGAAGCGATATTTGATATTTCTCATAGGCCTGGGCCGCCAAGATCTCGACGTCCTTGACCGCGATGGACTGCGCTTCGGCGGGGGTGAGCCCCGAAGACTTCCAGCTGCTGATTTGGTGGATGAGGTCGCCCGGCCGCAGCTTCTGCGCGCCCACGCGAATGTCGCGGAGTGCAGATCGGGCCACGCTCTCTTGGTCTCCACGATCGTAGATCGTGAAGTTGTCGGGGTAGCCGAGAACCTTGGCGTTTCGGCGGAGAACGCGCACGCACAAGGAATGAAAGGTCGAGATTTCGGGCCCTTTTTGTTTCCCTTTCTTCCTCCTCCGTTTTCCGAGCAACGTGGAAGCCCGCTCTCGCATTTCGCGCGCCGCCTTGTTGGTGAAGGTCACGGCTAAAATCCGATGTGGCGTGATTCCGGAACGAATCAGTTCGGCGATTCGATACGTGATGACGCGAGTCTTTCCAGTTCCGGCTCCCGCAAGCACCAAGAGTGGACCGCTCAGGGTCGACACAGCGGTGCGTTGGGCTCGATTCAGTCCATCTCCTGCGCCATCCGACATAGAGGGGACGACTTATCGAACTGAGGCGCCATCGAGGCAAGCCGTCGCCGATGAAAGGGCCAGTCTCGCGCAAGCGGGCACGGGTTGACAGATCCTCGCGCGCTAAGCATTCGGGATTCGGAGGTTTTCTGGTTCGAAGAAGGGCTTTGCCGTATTCTGGCCAGACGTCCGGCCATTGCTCCCGAGAAAATGAGCGAGTCTTTTCCCCCCAGCCAAGGTCCGTCGAGTCGGCGTCGAGCCCTCCTCAGGAACTGGATCGACGCAGCTTCCGGCATCATCGTCAGCACGTCCCTTGCGGCGCTTTGCATCGTCCTCGCTGACCGCTTCTTCAGGCCGGATTGGGACTTTTCTTGGGCCGACCATTGGAAGGGCGCCCCGGTGCTCTACCTCGCGCCGGCCGCGCTGGTTGGACTTCTCTGGGCGAACGTGAAGCTGGTGCAAGAGGGGGTATCCTGGAGCTTTCGAAAGGCGCCACGACGCCGAGATTGGATTCGAGCCCTGGTGGTTGCCGTAATTGCGGCTTGGGGGGCCCACCCAACTGCAGAACTGACGTTTTCCGGCGCCAAGGTGAGCAAGACCTGGCTGGGGGAGTTCGGTCCGTTGCTCTTCGTCGCACTCGTTTTCTTCGTGGTGCTCGGGCTTTCTCTCTTGCTCTGGCGCATGCAGCGGCGTGTGGCATTGGGACGTCGGAGAGTCGCGCTTCTGGTTGGAGGTGGATTCGTCGGCCTGGCGTGCGTCGCCCTCTGGATCGACATGAATGTCTACGTGGGACTGTACGAGCATCTCCACGCGTTTCTCGAACTCTCGGCATTCGGGTTTTTCGTGGCTGCGTTTCAGCTCTTCGGTTTTGCGTTGGTTCGCGCATTGCCTCGAGTATCCAGGATGACCCGAGGGCTTGCCCTTGGGCTCGTTCTGCTTGGCGTCACGTTCGTCACGTATCGGCCATTGAGGACCTGGACCGACTCGCGGCTAGCCCATGCATGGGTGGACGAATATTACGTGGGTCGCGCCTTGCGGCGCGCGCAGCTCGTCGAGTTGGAACTGACCAGCGACAAAAGCCTTCGGGTGGCGCGCGTCGAGCACCTGGCCAGGCGGTTTCAACTCGAAAACAGAAGCCTCGATCCGAATTATTTAAGACCCACCGAGCTCGAGGAAGGGGAACGAAAGGTTCGCAATTTTCTCTTTTTCTACGTCGACACCCTTCGAGCAGATGTTGCCGCCGATGAGACTCTCATGCCGTCTTTGTCCAAGCTCCGAGCGCAGTCGATGGATTTCGAGCGCGCCTACGCCACTGGCTCGGACACCCTCCGATCACTCCCGACGATCTTGAGCGGCAATTACTTTCTCGATCACACCCACCGAGGAGGGATTCTGCGGCTTGCCAGAGAAAGCGGGCACCACCGGCGACTGGTCGTTGCAAAATCGGCACACGAATTCTTGTCCGAACTGATGCCCGTCTTCGCATTCGACCAAGTCGATGCAGTCCCGGATGTCGAGGATGGAGAAAAGGTTTGGGGCTACGGGGCGCACCTTTCCACAGCCCGAGGCGTTGGCGATGGAGCCGAGAATTTTCTCCGCTCCGCCGCTGCGAAAGAACCGTTTTTCCTCTGGTTATTTCACTTCGATGCTCACGCATGGAGGGAACTCGACGACGAATACATCAAAGAGACCCAGGCTCGACTCGGGATCCCGGCTAAAGGAACCCACAACCTCCGCTACCGGGTTGTCGCACGAGCGATTGACGAGCAACTCGGACGGGTCTTGCGCGTTTTGAAGGAAACAGGGCGTGACAAGGACACGGCCGTCGTCTTCCTCTCCGATCATGGTGAAGGTCTCGGGCAAGGTGGCTTCTGGGTGCACTCGATCTTCCTCTGGGAGTCGCTCATGCGTGTTCCGCTCGTGATGAGAATGCCGGGGGTCACGCCAGCGCGGATCTCCACGCCGGTTTCCTTGGTGGATTTGGCGCCCACACTCGCCGTCTCTTTGGGAGCGCAGAGCGCAGTCTATCACGGAGACGATCTCGTCCAGGTTGCCGCCGGGAAGCCGCGGCGTTTTCCGATCCTCATGCGGGGCGGGAAGTACCAAGGACATGACCGAATCGGGATTGTCGACCCCTCGCGTCGCCGGAAGTTGGTCATTCGACTCGAGGCAGCGTTTCCGGAGCTCATCGCCTACGAGACAGACCCGCTCGACGAGGACAACCTCGCTCGCAAGGAACCCGGGGTCGTCGCTGCGATGCTCGCGCCCTTGGCCCGATCACCTGTGTTTCCTCGAGCTGAGGCCGACTTCGAGCTCTCCTTCGAACCAACCGAACTCGAGCCCCAAGCGCGCCTCGACGCACCCGTGGAAGCAGCAGAATCCCGCGTCCAGTAGTGCAGCAGGGCGAGGGTAGGGGTTGCGGGACGGTCTACTCTGGCAGACGGAGAAGCCGAACCTCGAGGTGGATCGGTTGGACGCGGCTCACGACGACGGTATCGTACGGGAAATATCCCGTCTTTTCGACGCTGATCCGATGTTCCCCTTCCGGGAGACGGAGCCCGCGCGCGGCGACCGCAGCCAAGGTTCCGACGTATTGTTCATCGACGTAGACGAGGGCCGAACCAGGCGTCTTCGATTCGACCTCGACGGTGAGATCCACCGCAGAGCGCATCCCCATCGTCGCGCAGGCGCTCGAGAGCATCAGCGCCAGGCAGACGAAAGCGCGACCCAGGAAGACACGGTTCACTCCCATTCGACGGTTGCCGGCGGTTTGCTCGAGATGTCGTAGGCGACCCGATTGATGCCGCGCACCTCATTGATGATTCGCGTGCTCATCTTCGCGAGCACTTCGTGAGGAATACGCGACCAATCCGCGGTCATGCCATCAGTGGAGGTGATGGCCCGTATGACGCAAGCCTCCTCGTAAGTGCGGTCGTCCCCCATGACACCTACGCTCTTCACTGGCAGGAGGACGGCGAAAGACTGCCAAATCGCGTCGTAGAGCCCGGCGGCGCGGATTTCCTCGTCGACGATCGCGTCGGCCTCCCGCAGGGCGGCTAGGCGGACGTCGGTGAGCTCGCCCAAGCAGCGGACTCCGAGGCCAGGTCCCGGGAATGGATGTCGCCAGAGCACGTCGTGTGGCATGCCGAGGGACTCCCCTGCAGCACGGACTTCGTCCTTGAAGAGTTCGCGAAGCGGTTCGATGAGCTTCAGATTCATCTTCTCCGGAAGCCCGCCGACGTTGTGGTGGCTCTTGATGACCGCTGAGGGGCCTCGAACACTCACGCTTTCGATGACGTCAGGATACAGGGTCCCCTGCACCAACCACTTGGCGCCTTCCACCTTCTTGGCCTCTTCGTCGAAGACTTCGATGAAGACCCGGCCGATCGTTTTGCGCTTCTGTTCGGGGTCGGTGATACCTTGCAGCGCGTCCAGGAAGCGACGTCGAGCGTCGATCGCAATCACGTTCAAATGGAACGAGCGCTCCATCATCGCTTGAACCCCCTCGAACTCGCCTTTCCGCAAGAGGCCGTTGTCGACGAAGATGCAGACCAGGCGGTCGCCGAGAGCCTTGTGGCAGAGGACGGCGGCCACGGAGGAATCGACGCCTCCCGAAAGGCCGCAAATCACCCGTTCTTCGGGCCCAACGGTTGCGGCGATGCGCTCGACCGTCTCGTCGACGAAGGAGCCGGGGGTCCAGTCTGGTGAAAGACCCGACACATCGAACAAGAACGCGCGCAGGATGTCAGCTCCCCGTGGCGTGTGGGCGACCTCCGGGTGAAACTGGATCCCGTAGAACTTCTTTTCGGGATTGGCGATGGCGCAAAGGGGAGCGTTCGGACTCGATGCGATCTTGTGGAAGCCCGTCGGCGATTCAGTAAGTCGATCACCGTGGCTCATCCACACCTGGATCTTCTCACCCTTCTTGAACGGCGCGAGAATGCCCACGGGTTCGTCGATGGTGAGTTCGGCGCGTCCATACTCGTGGTGATCGCCCTTCTCGACCTTCCCGCCGAGTTGGTGCGCCATGAGTTGCTCGCCGTAGCAGATACCCAATACAGGCAGACCGAGTTCCAGCACCCCTGGGTCACTCTTGGGAGAGCTATCGCTGAAGACGCTGTCCGGTCCACCACTCAGGATGAGCGCCGAGGGCTGCAACTCCCGAAGCTTGGCGAGCTCGATCGTGCAGGGATGAATTTCGCAATACACATGGCTCTCGCGTACGCGTCGGGCGATGAGCTGCGTGTACTGGGAGCCGTAATCGAGGATAACGACACTTTTGTGCGCCGAACTGGTCATGGCGGGGCAGCTAGCATGCGCGGGGGCGCATTTGTAGGCTCGAGCCCTACTTCCTGCGGACAACCGTGACCACGCGGTGATGTGGCTCGTCCAGGCTCTCGTGGAACTGGCGGAGCGCCGCTTCCGAGAGGTCTGCTGGCGCGCTCGGTAGGTCGGCTCGGGTCATCTCGAACAGACGGATGAGACGTCCGCGTTGAGTCCGCTGGTTTTCTTCTTCGATTGCGCGATGCACCTTTTGGGCTTCGCGAATGTCCTCTTCGGGGATCCCTTCGCGAGCCATGGCGCGAAGGACCGCTCGTGCCTGGTGAGTGGCCGGCCCCAGTTGGCCCTCATCCGCCACGACTTGAAGGAACAGGCCTCCGAAGAGCGGCCCCCCGAGGAAGTGCGCCTCGGCCCGCGCTACGAGACCCGGATCGGAAAATGCGCGGTCGAGATAGCCCCCTCTGCGGTTGAGGAGGTATTCCGTGGCGCGACCCACGCTCGTGGACGCCGGGGCGAAGACGGCGACGAAGGCATTCGTGGAGACGTTTTCATCGACTGTTTCGAGGGACCACGTTCCGGGAGGTGGAGCGTCTTCTCGCACCTTCGGACACTCTGCCACGTGATCGCGCGTCGGGGCGAGCCAATCCTGCAGAGCCGAAGCCGCCGCTGTTGCCTGCGCTGGGGCAGAATTGGTGAGGATCGCGAGTCTTAGCGGCTCCTGTGCGAGATCGGCACGAGTCCTTTCCGCGTCGGCGACGGAGAACGTGGCCATCGTCTTGCTCGTACCGAGCGGAGACGCGAGCGAAGGCCGTCCCGCGCCTAAGATGGCGCGCACGATCTCGAGCCCCGGATCGTCCCCCAATCGGTCGAGCAGATCGGCCCGAACAGCTGCGAGGGTTCGGCCGTCGAGGGGCGCCCCATGAAAAGCGCTGCCCAAAGCTCGACCAATCCTCTCGCCATGTCCGGCAACTGATTCACCGCGCAGGCTCGGCCCGTGGGCGAGCAGGCCGATTCCGGTGGGGCTAATCCAGGGTTCGAGTTGGACGCCGTGTGCGCGGCCCCAATCCTGGGCGAGTGCAGCAACAGTCAGGGCGCGCAGGCCCGCCTCCTCCGCAGGTTCGGGCAAGGTTCCGCAGGGCGAGCCCAGCAAGGCCCAAATCTCCGCCTGTCCCGTCTCGTCGCGGACCACGAGGGGGAGAGTCCGTCCCGCCCATTCGGCTTCCGTTTTCTGCAGTGCCTTGTCGAGGGCCTGATGGGTGATCGCGGGGCTCTCGCTTCCCCGGTACTCCAGGATCACCTTGGCCTTACCGCCAGTCCGGGGGGATTGGACGGCCGTCCAGGCCGCCAGCGCAGCGGCTTCGCGAGCCCCCTGGGGCGAGAGGATGGCAAGGGTTTGCTCGTCGTCGGTGAAGCCTGGTTGGACTGCGTGGCGGAGTTCATCCTGGGCCAGGACGGATGCCGCTGCGATTCGACTGAGCGGAAGCTGCGATGAGCTGTCGAAAGCGACGCTCAGTCCCACGCAGGCCCCCGCCGGGCGGAGGGTCACGCGGATGTCCGAGGCTTCGAGACGAGGATCGAGCGCATGAAGCCGAGCGTGGAACGGGTGGGTCGGGTCTTGCAGCGCACGCGCCCCGGCGAGGGCACTCTCGCCGTCAGCCACTCGGAGTGCGATGCGAAGCTCTCGAGCTCCGCGGCTTCTGACGACAGCGCGCTCTGGATCGGAGGACCAGCTGTCGTCGAGGGGCTCTCCCGCGATCCAGTCGCCCGTCTCTGCTGATTGTGCGGCTTCTATCAGTTCGGACGTGCCCAGCGTCGAGAATCCGACTCGGCTTGCTTCTGCGGTGTCGACGCGGAGTTGCTCGAGGAATTTGCCGTACGATGGGTTCCTCCGATTCTCGAGAGCTTCGGTGAGCGGGGCGATCCCTTCAGCGCCCAGTTCGCCCATGCACAGTCCGAAGGGGCTCAGCGCGTCAGAGCGTTTGGCCGCGGCTTCGAGCAGGGGCAACCTCTTGAGGCGTTCGAGGTCTTTCGGACTGACCGGATCGTGCAGAGCCCCGTACACGGCGCCGAACCAGTCTCTGACCATTTTTGGCTCGGATACGTCGCGCACGAGCAAGAACCCGAGACCGTTCGCCTCGAGTTCGTGCCGCAGCCCTCTGGCTAGGAGTCGCGTGCGCATCAGGCTCGCGATCTGGAGGGAGCCTGCCGTTCCTCCTGGTGGGTACACTGCGACTGCCGCAGCACCGCGCGGATCTCCCTCTCGACGAACGAGCTGTAGGCTGGGGCGACCGGGCTCGGTCAAGAGCTCGACGGTATCCCCCGGGATCCGATGGACCTTATCGTTTTCGCGGCTTTCCGCGTGGGCGCCGTCGGCCGGACTCCTGGGACCACAGCCGCATGCACTGAAGAGCGTCCACGCCGCGTACCAAGCCAGGAGCCTCCCCCGGGAGTGCCGGACGGAGTCGTGTGCACCCTTTCCGAACAACGCGGATTACCTCGAAAAGAGCATTTGATAGTCGTAGCCGGCCAAGATTCGTTCATCCACCGTGGTCGGGCTGTCGGCGATCGGGCGTGCGTTCGATCCATCGACCGGGAGAACGCTCACCACCGTCAGGCCCGTGCGCCGCGCGATGCGCGAGGGAATGGCGGTCTTGTGACAGTGAGCCGTCCCAGCAAAAATGAGGAGCTTTCGATTCGCGGAGCGCGCGCTGAGCCACTCGGCTCCCAGCTCGGCCATCTTCTCATCCCACACGAGCTGTGCAGCGTAGAAGTTGTCGGCCTTACCCTCCTCCATGGGATGTCCCTCCATCAGCGCGTCGAAGAGCGCGCGGTGGTCTGGGTCGTCGGCGCCCATTTCCGGGATACCCGACGTCCGTTTGGCATCCAGGGAATCGAGTCCGGAAGCGGCGATTCGTTTGGTCAGGTCTCGCTCGACCCCGAGGCTCAGAAGCTCGACGTGGTGATGGGCGGCGAACTCGAGCTGCGGGCTGTAGTACTGGATGGGGAACCCCCATTCCTCCTGCCAGCGGGACAGTTCCTCGAACTCCTGGACATCGATTTTACCCAGTGAATACGCGCTGAGAGTCGGCTGTTCGGCAATTCGAACCATCTCCAGACCCAGGCCAAGCTCGAATCCGCGTAACCGGCGCCGAGCGCCCAGCCCCTGCAGCAACCGAAGTTCCGCGTAGTGATCAAGCACCGCGTCGTGGCGTTCGCCCACGCAAATCGCACTTGCTGAAGCGAGGAACGTGATGAGCTCCTCGTCCGTAAACCGCCGATCGTCTTCCGGGCGATAACCGGAAAACGGACGCGCTGCCTGAAAGACCACGTCCTCGTCTGGAGGAGGCTTCGCGTCAGCTGCGCCCTTTTGTTCCTCCAAAGCCTCGAGACCCGACACGGATTCGGCATGGGCGCCTTGCGTCCCACCCGCACACCCCCAGGTGGCGATGACGAGCCCGAGCAGAGGAAGATGGCGGACCTTGCGGTTCATGGGCAGCACTCTTGCCCAGACCCGGGTGAGCGGTCAACCGGCGTCAGTATCCGCGATCGCGGAGCGATTCCGGAAGGAGTTTGCTCGGCCTTCCGCTCGCCAGGAGCCAAAGCTGGTGCGCGGCGCGGGTGGCGCCAATGTGGAGCAGGTGCCGAGCGTCGATTTCCTCGGGATACGCGCTCTCGGTCACTTCCACGAGGATCACGTAGTCGAACTCGAGACCTTTCACTTGCCGGATGTCGGTGACGTCTACTCCCGGTTTGAAGGGAAAGTCCTGGTCGGTGATGCGCCTGAGGTAGGGGACGTCGGAACGCTTGAGCCCGTCATAGTAAAGGTCCGCCTGCTCCGGGTACCGCGCGACGACCGCAACTGAGGCTCGCGGCTCGGCGACAGCGAGGTCCCGCAGAGCTTCGGCCAAGAACGCGACCGAGTCGCCAGTCTCGCCGCGCACGAAGAGCTCGACGGGAGCGCCGTGGCGGGTCGCTTGGGGTGGGTCTTCGGGGGCTAGTGGGCCGAGCACGTGGCTCGCCAGGTCGAGAATCTCGGCAGTCGAACGATAGCTCAACTTCAGCGGCTCGACTTCGACCAGCGAAAGTCCCAAGTCGGCGATGACCGTCTTCCAGTCAGTGAAGCCGTTGTCCATGTGGAGGCGCTGGGCCGTGTCACCGGCCAATGTCACGCTCTGCCCCTTGCTCACCGTCCCGAAGATGACGGACATTTCTACTGGGCTCAGGTCCTGCGCTTCGTCGACCAGGACGTGTTCGTAGCTCAACGTCTCCTTGCCGGATTGCCCCTTGCGGAGGGGGCCCCGAATCAGCTGAAGCAGACGCAAGAGGAGAGTGTCGTCTTCCCGATCCAGGGAGGCGCGTTCCTCGAGATCGAGACCATCCACGGCTCGCGCCTCATGGTCCTCACCACTCGTGTGCGATTCGAGCCCGTCGGCCTTGTCTTCGGCCTCCGAGAGCGCATCGGAACAGCTCTTCGAGCACCAGGCATGAGCCCGCTCCAAGTCCCCGGCCGAGAACTGGTCGGGCGCATACTTATCGAAAGCCGATTTGAGCAACGAGTAGTCCGTCAGCACTTCCGCCCACACGTGCGTGACATCGTTGTACTTCTCGAGGGCCCGATTCAAAACGCGCGTTGCGCCGTTGCGAGCATCGGGAAACAGGGCTTCGTCGTGGTCTTCGATGTACTTGAGCAGCGCGTGGACCCGATGCAAAAGAGGCCGCATCGTCGCTGTCTCGAACGTCTTGAGGCCGGGCTCCAGGTTTGGATCTTGTTCTGCGAACCTGCGGACGTCAGCGGCGATCTCCTCGGCAAACTGCTGCACCCTTCGTTCGAGGAGGCGGAGCATCGCCGGGTGCTTCTTCATTCGGGTCACGATACCTGGTGTATCGTCACTGTAGATTCGAGGGAGATCCGGGAGTGCGGTAGCGCGCAGACGAGCCGCCCACTCCTGGTAGGTGCGGATCGAAACCCCGCGAAGGCCCAGGGCGGGTAGAACCTGCGAGATGTAACGGACCAGAGCCTCGTTGAAGACGACAACGAGCATCCGGTCGGGACGGAACCGGCGCGGATCGTGATACGCCAGGTAGGCGAGTCGATGCAGCCCGATCGTCGTCTTGCCGCTGCCCGCGCCGCCCTGGATGACGACGAGCCCCGAGTCCGGCCTCGTGATCAGCTCGAATTGTCGCTGGTCGATGAGCGGCGTGATTTCCTTGAGGTGCTTGTCCTCGTTCTCGGTGATGGCATCACCGACGCCCAGTTTTCCTCGAGGCTTCTCGGCCCGCGTTGCGGTTCCTTGCCCACCGGTGAGCTTCAAGGACGTATCGTCGAGCTGGATCCACCCGTGCTTCTTGCTGTGGGCGAAATTGCCCTGAGGAGCCGAGATGCGTCGCAGCGTGTGGTCCACGATGGTCACACTGCGACGCACGGCTACCTCTCCGTAGACTTCGC
The DNA here is from genome assembly GCA_965652275.1 of uncultured Polyangiaceae bacterium. Taxonomy (GTDB): domain Bacteria; phylum Myxococcota_A; class Polyangia; order Polyangiales; family Polyangiaceae; genus NIC37A-2. Next base: position 142,839 of record CBFGUR010000007.1, read on the forward strand.
GATCTCCGAAGACCTCGTCGTAGTCGTCTCCCTCCGAGTAGCGGTAGTAAAGCCGGCTCACCGGTGCGTCGCGCCAATCCACGATGCGGATGCCGCTCTTCGTATCGAGGTACGTGCTGCGACCGATCAGCACCTCTCGGCGCTTTCCGTCTTCTTCTAGGACGAGCCTTCCAAAGTAAGGTGAGCGTGGATCGACGTATTGTTCCGATTGCTCAGCCTGACGGGCCGCCAGCGCTTGAAGGCGTTCCATCTGTTCGAGAAGGGGCGGGACGTCTTCGGTGCGCGCTGACGAGATCTGATCTCGAAGAGAAATGAGCTCCGCGTCGTAGTTGATGCGCGCCTTTTCCGGCTCCTTGGTGCGCTCCTTCTGGATGTGCTCCTGCACGCGGGCAAGGCATGCCTCTTCTTCGCTCGTGATCTTCTGAAGGGGAGATGTGTCGGCTTTTTCGGTCACGTCTTGGGCGCGGGGGTTGGAAACTGCGGGATTTTTCGGGGACCGCCAGACCTAGCGCAACCCGACCGGCTTTGCGACACGCTCCACCACATTTCCGGCCTTTTCATCAAAGCCCAGCCAAAAAGCTGGAAAGCCGGTGCAGAACGTCTGGGGCAATGCCGTGACCCCCTCGGAAAGTAACGAAATCTACCTGGAGGCCGGCTTCCAAGAAGTTGTCGCGATGGCGCTCCGCGAGGGAGTACGGCAGCACCATGTCGTCGGGGGAATGGCTCTGAAACACGCGTAGCGCGCCGCGAGCCCTCATCAGGTCTTTCCAGCGTGCTTCGCAAATGACCGTTCCGGACAGTTGGATGAGCGCCTCCGGAGACGTATCGGAATGCAACGCGAAGTCACAGCTCAGCATGGCCCCTTGCGAGAATCCGCCGAGTACCGTGCGCCCCATCCGAAGGCCATACTCTTGGGTCAGGGCGTCTAGGGCCGCCCCGAGTGCCGCGCGAGCTTCATCGAGGCCCTCCGGAACTTGTTGGGCCAGCTCATCGTCCTGTCCTGTCATTCGAGCGACATGCAGGGCGATCATGTCGATGTGCCACCAGGCGCGGCCTGCGTGCGGACCCGTCTGGCCGTCCAGAGTGTGCGGGGCTTGGAGAAACACGAATCGGGTGGGCACATTGGTCGTGATGCTGTGGTGGAGGCCCACTAGATCGGTCCCTGGGGCTCCGAACCCGTGAAGCAAAACCACGTCGCGGGACGGCTCTTCCTCGCGCGGCGGGATGATGACGGCGCTCAAAGGGCCAGCCTGGATGACTTTCATGGCAATGTTTGAGCAGTAGGGGTGAGCCGGAGCAAGAGTTTGTCTAGCGGCTGCGAACCACACTTCCCCGAGTGGGTTCCATAAGGTAAGTCGCGAGCCCCATGTCATTTGCCTTGCCGAAGAAGGCAGCCCGCGCCGCCAGCGGCTACCTCAAACGCCATCCCGAAGAATTCCTCCGTGCTGCCAAGAATGCGGCAACCATGAAGGTGGGGGTGCCCGTGAGTGCGCTCCTCTGGGTCGCCCGCGAACTCGGGGGTGAAAAGGTTCCCGCGGACTTGCTGCTCGAGGCGCGTGACCCTGGCATCTACGCGCGGGCGAGCTTCGAGCTGATGAAAACGCCCCTGCGGGGTGGTGCCAACATCATCGTCGAGTCCGTCGACATGCGTAGCGACGCCATCCTCGTTGACTTACGCTTCGAGGACATTTCTCTCGAGGTGACTCGGCCCAACGTGGGGACACCCGTTGCGGCGCTGATCCAATCTGGAGCTCTCGATGTGAGCCGGCCGGGCGATCTGCTTTCGTACATGCCCCAGCGACCTGCGATGCTGGTGGAAGCCCGTGGCAAGGTGATCACGGTCGATCTGATGCGTCACCCGAGCCTGGGCAAAGAGAGGGCGCGGAAGCTCGTCGCATTGATCGCGCCGCTCCTAGGCATTCGAGCCATCCGCACGGACGGCTCTCACCTGGACGTGGCGTTTTCTCCATTCCCGGGCGGGCCGACTGAGGCCCTGACCGCGCTTCGGCGTCTATTCCCCGGCTGAGTCTGACCATCGGGACCAATCCACCTCCGAACGAACGCGTTCGAAGAACCCGCGCAGTTCGTTTGCCACCTGCTCCCGCCCGAAGTCGCGCGTGATGATGTGCCCCGAGTGGGGCAGGATGATCACTTTGGTATCGTTGGTGCCGACGCGGCGTGCAGCCTCCCAAGCGTTGCGGACGGGGCAAACCACGTCGAGCGCACCGTGGAGGAACAGGGTGGGGCGGTGAATACGAAACAACTCGTCGCGGAGCCTTCGCCCCGCCGCTAAAAGGGAAATCGCCGAGCGCACCGGTTGCGCGTCCAGGCTGATGTGCAAGGCACGGCCCGCCGGATCACGGAGACTGGAACCTTTCTTGTCGACATAGAAATCGGGGGCGCCGACGAGCTCTGCGATCCGAAGGCTGAGGGCAGGATGGGGTGTCTTGAGCCAAAACGCGTTCGAAAGGAGCGCCAGCCCTGCCACGTCGGCTGGAGCGCTCAGCGCGAGCTCGGTGGCCACGAGCGAACCCATCGACAGGCCAGCGAGGATCACCGGGCCCTTTTTGCGAGCCTCTTCGAAGTATGGTCGCGCGCTTTCCAGCCAATCCGAGTAGGCGGTCCGTGCCAGGATGCGCGCGTCCTGCCCGTGTCCGGCAAGGACCGGCGCCACAGCTGCCAAACCAATCTCCGAAGCCACGTCGCAGATCAGCTGGACTTCGGCAGGAACGCCGGTGAAACCGTGGAAGGCGAGGACCGTCGGCAGACCCCCTTCGCGAACGATCGTCGCAGCGCCGGCCATATCCGCGAGATTGCGGAAAGGACGCTCGCCACCCATGTTGGTGAACTTACGGATTCGTTCAGCGAGCGCCATCTCGTTCAAGGATGGCAAACTTGGCGCAAGAAGAAAGTATCCGCGGTCGTTTGATGCTTCCGGTCGTTGGGGCCGTCAGTCCCAAAGTCAGTTTTCTGCGGACGGTGGGGCGCTCTCTTTGGGGGACGTAGACGGCGCTGGTCCGGCGAGGGCGCCCGTATCCCGTAGGTAGTTCATGAAGTTCGTGGCGGGCTTCACGAATCGCGACTCAGGGTAACGATTGAGCACGATTTCGAACGCACGAGCAGCTTCGTGGGGCTCGTGGCGTTTCATGTGGGTTTCGCCCAACAAAACCAGCGCTTCAGGCTCGAGCCCTGTGTCTTTGTAGTTCAAAAGAGCGTATTCGGTCCTGGCAATCGCCGCGTCGAGCTTGTTGCGGTCGAGGTAGTAGCGAGCAACGTAGAGTTCGTGGCGAGCCAGCATCCCGCGGACCCATTCCTGCATGTAGAGCAGGTGCTCGCGATGCTTGTAGTTCGGATAGTCCCGCAGAAACTCCGCAATGCTGCGATCCGCGTCGCGCACGTTCACCAGATCGCGCTCCTCGAGGGGCGGCGCGAGGGCCGTGCTCGGGCGAGACTCGAACTGGCACAGCGCGACTCGATAACGCGCGTAGGGTACCTCTTCGTCGTTGGGGAACTCGCGGAGGAATTCCCGGTAGGAAGTGATCGCCTCGGGGTACGACTTCTGATGAAACTCGGCGTCCGCGATGCGGAGCTGGGCGAGCCGCGCCCACTTGGTCCCGGCGTACTCGCGCTTCACCTCGGCCATCAAAGTGGGCACTGAGACCCAGTCCCGATCGTGGAACGCTTCGAGCGCCTTCTCGTAGGCAGCCTTTGCCTGCCGCTGAAATTCGACGGCCGAAAGCGCCTCCTTTCGATTCTTGGTGCAACCGGCGGTCGTCGTGACCAGGGGCGCAAGGAGCGCGAGGGCCAGCAGGCCGGTGGGGAGCCGAGAGCTCATGGTGGGTGGCTCTAGCCCTTGTTTTGCACACGAACAAGGGGAACCCGACGACTCCGCTCTCGAGCTCCGCTCAATTTGCGGAGAGGAACTGCTCGAAAAGCGCTCCACCCCTGACGAGGAAGCGTTTTTGCCCGCTCGAGTCCCTTTCGATGCACGAATCCGCGCTAACGGGTCTGTGTCATTGCGACGACCCGTCGAATTGGCTGCCGCTCTAGGCGTAGGCAACCGCAGACTTCGGTGTTAGGTTGCGCGCAGCTGCGGTGCGGGGCCCTCGGCAGATGCCGCTTCGAGCCCGCCTGCTGCGAAGAACGAAGGACGCCTGTCAGGCGTGAATCGAGGATATCGATGGAAAAGTTTCCTATGACCCCGCGGGGGGCCGCGAAAATCGAAAAGGAACTCGCTGCTCTCAAGGCCGAGCGACCCAAGATCTCCAGGGAGATTGGGACCGCCATCGAACACGGAGATCTCAGCGAGAACGCGGAATACCACGCCGCCAAAGAACGCCAGGGAATCAACGAGGCGAAGATTCGCGACCTCGAAGCCAAGATCGCTTTGGCTGAGATCATCGACCCGAGCAAACTTTCGGGAGACACCGTCAAGTTCGGGGCCACCGTGACCCTGACCAACCTCGATACCGATGAGGAGGTTCGATATCAGATCGTCGGTGCGGACGAAGCCAACGTCGACGAAGGCCTACTTTCCGTCTCGGCACCGCTCGCGCGTGCGCTGATCGGCAAGTCGGTTGGGGACGAGGTCACAGTTCAACTCCCGGCTGGTACGCGGAATTACGAAATCGGCGACGTCGAGTACGTCTGACCTTACGGGAGCTGATCTTGTCGTCAGCAGATGCCCCTAAACTTACTGACCATCACGCGCCAGTTGGCCTGAGTCTCGCCCGAGGTGTGCTCGGAGGGTGGCTCCTCGTTGCCGCGCAGGTGCTGTTTCTGTTGACTCTCGAGCGCGATCGCCTCAGCGGCGTTTGGGAGGCGCAGAGCGGCGTCATCGGTCTGTTGCCGGCGTGGTTGTTGGTCGCAGCACTGCCGGGGGCGCTCGGCGGTCACCTGGCGCGCATTGTTGAGCAGTTCGCGAGGGGAAAGACGGCGGCGCGCTGGTCGGCGAGCGCGCTATTCTTCGCGCTGGCGGCGCTCATCGCCTGGGGCGTCGGCGGCGGGAGGCACTTGGCAAGCTACTCGATCCGCTCGGGGTTTGCCGTGTGCGTGGGATGTGTCGCGGGAGCTTTGGTGTTCTGGGCGCTCCCGTGGCTCACCCGGCTCGTCCACGAGGGAGGGAGCCCGGCGCGTCGGGCTTCGTGGACGCTGGGTGCGACCATCCTCGTTTGCGTCGCGCTCGAGATCGCCAATCACTGGCTGCTGGTGAGGCTCTACCCCGGCTTCCACGCTGGGCTGAGCGGCCTTGCGGTTCTCGTGGCGGGCTGGGGTTGGGCAACATGGTCGAGCCTCACGGACCCGGTTGTCCAACGGCGCCCGCGGTTGTTGAAGCTGAGCACCGTCGCCGCCCTGTTGCTGAGCGCGGTTCTCCTGATCCCGGCAAGCCGTTTCGTGCGCGGCTTCGACAACTTTCGCTGGCTGGTCGGTGAATCGTCTCCCTCTCTGAGCTTGGGCCTGGAAATTTCCAGCCGCCTTGCGCCACCGCCCGAACTCGACCCGACGCTAGCGTCGGTGCCTCTAGGAAAGCGACGGAGTCAGGGGGCCGTGGACCTGCGCGGCAGGGATATCCTACTCATATCCATTGACGCCCTGCGCGCCGATCACGTGGGGGCGTACGGCTATGAACGTCCGACAACGCCAGCAATCGACGCCCTCGCCGAGAGCGGGGTCGTGTTCCAGGCGGCCTACGCCCCAACTCCGCACACTTCCTACTCGGTGGTGTCCCTGATGACGGGAAAGTACATGAGGCCGCTACTGCTGCAGGGGGCCGGCGGTGACTCGGACCTTTGGGCGCAGCTCCTGCAAGCATACGGTTATCGAACTGCAGCCTTCTATCCGCCGGCGGTGTTCTTCATCGACGCGGAGCGCTTCGATCGGTTCCAGAAGACCGAGCTTGGCTTCGAGTACGCCAAGGTCGAGTTCGCCGAAGGCGACCTCAGGGTCAGCCAGTACCGTGATTACCTCGAAAAGACGGACGCTTCCCGTCGGGTGTTCACGTGGGTGCACCTGTTTGGACCCCATGAGCCCTATGAGGCTCACCCGGAGTACGACTTCGGTAAACGCGACGTCGATCTATACGACGCAGAGATCCGCGCCGCGGACGAGACGGTCGGACGGCTCGTGGAGGCGGCCCGCGAGCGCGACCCGAAGGCCGTCGTCATTGTCACGGCCGACCACGGCGAGGAGTTCGGCGACCACGGAGGGCGCTACCACGGGACGAGCGTCTATGATGAACAGGTCAGAGTGCCGCTGGTTGTCGACATTCCCGACGTGACAGACGGCGCCAGGGTTCAGGAACCCGTGCAGACCATCGATCTCCTGCCGACCGTGCTTTCAGGTCTTTCGATTCCGATTCCTCCCCGTATCCGGGGGAGGGACCTGACGGCGCTGGTTTCGTCCGGCAAAGAACGGGGAGCGGGCCGTGCCGTTTCCGAAACGGACGAGTACACGCTCCTTGCGCAAGGGCCGCATCGACTCATCTGCGGACGTCGATCGGGCGCATGTCGACTCTATGACATCTCCGAAGATCCGGGCCAGCTCGAGGACATCTCCCGGGACAAGCCAGAAGTCCTGACTTCGATGCGGGACACGGCGCGCTCCCTTGCCGAGACGCATGGCAAATACGAGAGCCAAGGCCTACGCGCTGAGGGCAAGGGGTGGCCCGCGCCTATCCTACGGGGGATCTCGGGGGATGCTGACGTAGCGCCGGATTTGGCGCTTCTCCTCGACGATGCGGATCGCGCAATCCGCGCGAAAGCGGCCGAGCTGCTGTTTGATGTGGCGACGACCGGCCAGGCTCCTGCTCTGCGCCTCGCGATCACCCGGGAGGAGGATTTTGATGCGCGCGCCTGGATCGCGCTGACTTTGACTCGACTGGGGCAGGGGGCACCTCTCGTTTTCGAGCTGTTGTCGGGCGCAGACCTACGTTACCGGCGCTACGCCGCCCTGGCACTTGCTGAAGCGGGACACGACGACGGAGAAGATGAACTCATCCGCTGGTGGGCAGCCAGGAAGGGAATGGATCACGAGCTCGCCCTGCGTCTCCTGAGAGCCTTCGCCAACATTCGGAGTCGCAAGGCCGTGGGCATTTTGGTCTCCAGCCTGGAGGACGTGCGTTTGCGGCCGCACATTGCGCGAACTCTCGGTCAGATAGGCGACAAGGATGCTCGCCCGTTCCTTGCTGCGCAGCTGCTGAAGGAGCGCTATCGTTCGGCGCGACTGCCACTAGCGCGCGCGATCGTGCAACTCGGGGGTGACGATGAGCTCATCGTACCCCTGCGGCGGTTCTTGGGTGTACCGGAGCGGCTCGAGGGAGGAATCGGACTCGCCGTCGAAGCAGGTGTACTCGACGACGTGGGTGGTCCGAAAGAGCCCGAGCGGCGGCGCCTGGAGCAACTCAGTGACAGCGGGATTCGGCTGTCCGTAGTCGTGCCGCCGGGGCCCAAGGAGTCGTCGGTGCGGCTCATCTTTCGGGCGCGATCGAAGAGCGGTCGTGGGGGAGAGATCTTGTTGGAACCCGGACGAGCTCGAGTGATCTCTAAAGATGATGGTGTAAGAGCGCGAAATCAGCCGGAAATTGCTACTAAGGATGCGATCAGGCTTCCCGTCCCTGGGACGCCACGCGAGACCGACGCGAAGCCGGCTGACCCGCAGTTCGTCGAGGTTGCGGTCACTCTGCCCGAGCGCTTCGACGCGAAGCCCGGTCACTACCTGGGACTCGAGATCTTCGCGCCCCAAGATATCGAAATCACCGCGCTGGCCGCCGTTCCCGAGCAGTCCGATCTCCCGCCACCGCCCCCCGAACCGTGGGAAAACCCCAAGCGGCACCCACAATCCGCACCGGATTCGTCGGAATTGAAGGAAGCCCACTCGCCGTAGCGGTCGGTTTTGGTATAGAGGCGCCGGTGAGCGACGAGGAGCAAAATCTCAGCCGGCGGGAGCGCCGAGCGCGTGCGAAATCTGGCCAGTCCGACGACGGCAAAACGGAGGACATCAAGGACCGCAATCAGCGGCTCCGGGCGGAGGCTGCTGCGAGGCGGAGAAAGCTGCGCGAAGAGGAGCGTTCGGCCGCAGCCTCCGAAGGTTTGGATGCTGGCGAGCGTGTTGACGATGCGCTGGTCCGCGGAGCCGACGCGAGCGCGAAGTTCCTGCGAGACAACTTCGCCTGGCTGCAATGGATCATCATCGCCGGCCTCGCGGCGGGGATGGGCTTTCTGATCTACGAGTACCGCAAGGAAGTCGACGGCGAGAAGCAAGGCGCCAAACTTGCCTCGATCTTGGCGACGCAGTTTGGCCGCATCGCCGCCGCGGATCCGGTTACGCCTTCGGATCGTCGTCTCGTCGACACGCGTCCCGAGTTCGAGAGCGAAGCGGCGAAGGCAAAGAAGGCCGCCGAGGCTTGGCAGGCCCTCAAGGACGCGAAAACCGCCGAGCTCAGGCTTTCCGCTGGACTCGGCCGGGCAGGAGCGCTCTACGACTTGGGGCAGAACGCCGAAGCGCGCAAAGCTTATGAAGCGGTCGCGGGCGACACCCAGAGCGGCCTCCACCCGCAGCTGAAAGGGCGCGCCCTGGAAGGGATCGGGTTCACCTTCGAAGCAGAGCAGAAGTACGAGGACGCAAAGAAGGCGTTCGAAAAGCTCGGTGCGGTGGAGACCGACGAGTTCAAGCACTTGCGCAAGTTCCACATCGCTCGGATCGAGTACCTCCTCGGGAACCGGGACAAGGCCCAGGAGATGCTGACGGAGCTCGATGCGAAGCTCTCGGAGGGCGCTGGCCCACAAGGCCCCACCGACTACGTGGGCGCCGCCGTTCGGGATCTGCTGAAGACGGTCGACCCGAAAAAGGCTCAAGAGGAACAACAGGCGCTCTCGGCCGCGCAAATGCAGGAATTCCTCAAGCAGTTCGAGGCCATGCAGAAGCAGGGCGGCGGCCCAGAGATCCCCGGGATGCCATCGGGGCCAATCGAGCTTCCATCGACTTCCGATGAGGGTGACCTCCCGCCGGAAGATAACGCCGCTCCCCTCGGCGAGGGTGAAGGGACGGCGCCGGAGCCGAGCGCCCCGGCGCCCGCCCCCGCACCGCAGCCGGACCCTGCCCTTGGGAAGGCCCCGGCGCCTCAGAGCCCCGTTCCCCAGAAGGCGGCGCCGCCCGAACCTGCGCCCGCGCCCCGCGCGCCTGCGCCTGCAGCACCTGCTCGCACAGTACCTGCTCCTACACCGGCACCGGCTGCACCCGCACCGGCTCCCGCGGCGCCGGAGAGTCCATGAGAAGACGCCCCGCGCTCCTCGTCGGGTTCGCTCTTCTAGGACTGGCTTGCGAGGGAGTCCGCCCAGCCGCCAACCCCGAAGCGCCGGTTTGGAAGAACCGGGCGGGATGGGTCATGCAGGTCGAGTACACGCGCGACCTGATCTCCGACTCGCGGAAAACGGGGGAGCCGTACGAGCGAGGCGAGCCAGAGATCGATCCCCTGGGGCGCCGAGTCTTCGTAGGGTCGAGCGATGGAGGCCTCTACGCCTTGAGCGCACCTCTCGGGAACACCATTTGGCGCTTCGAGACTCTCAGCTTCGTTCAAAGCGCACCACTTTACGATCGGAGTGAGGACGTCCTCTATTTCGGATCGCATGACGGCGCGCTCTACAAGGTGGGCGCGACGTCCGGGGAGCTGCTTTGGCGCTTCAATACCCGCGCGGAGGTGGCGCGACAGCCCGTGCTCAGCGGCGGCTTGGTCTACTTCACGAATGCCAATGACACGGTCATTGCCGCAGATGCCAAAACTGGCCAGATCCGCTGGTCGCAACATCGCACGCCAGCGATGGGCATGGAAGTCGCGGGCCACAGCGGCCCAGTGGTCCACAACGGTTACGTTTACATGGGCTTCAGTGACGGGACAGCAACAGCGTTCGACGCCGTCACCGGCGACGAACGCTGGCAACCCGTGGATCTCGCCGCCGAGGCAGAGGAGGCGATTGGCGACATTCCGAAGTACCTCGACGTGGACACCACCCCGGAAATCGTCCAAACGGCTGCGGGCGAGGTCGCCGTGTTCGGATCCTACGTGGGCGGCGTGTATGCGCTCGATTCGAAGGTGGGGACGCTACTCTGGTCGAATACGGCGGTGCGCGGGGTTTCCGACGTGGCATACTGGGAACAACCGGCTCGCACCGGGGACGGAATCCAGCGCCCCAAGAGGCGCCTTCTCTTGGTCTCAACCGGGACAACCGGCCTGTGGGCTCTCGATCCCGAAGATGGCAGTGAAATTTGGCGGAGAACGCTGCCTGCAGGTGGTGTTTCACGACCGGTCCCAGTCGCCGGTGCGATTCTCATCAACGCCTCCCAGCTCGGGACGTATCTTCTCTCGCCGGTAGACGGCAGCCTCATCGATGGACTGCACTTCGACGCGGGTGCGTCGAGCACTCCAGCGGCGTTCGGAGGGCGGGCCTACACGCTCACGAATGGGGGCACTTTCTTGGCTCTCCGGATCAACGTCCCGAGTGATGAGATTTCGACGCCCCGCAGTCAGCACGCTGGGCTCGAAGGGTTCTGACGCAACCCCGGGCTTTCGGACGGGCTGCGAGCGTCGTCAGGCTGCTCGGACGGCGGCCAAATGGCGACGCATCCCGAGTCGCCCGTGAGGAGGGCCACATCGGTGCGCCCTCGTCACCTCTGCCGGCATGATGTCGGCAGAGTGGAGCTAGACCTCAATCAGCACAATCCGTGAGGGCGTCATCTTCGTCGTAACGGTAGGTGCCGCTGCAGCCGAGCGTACTATCGTCCACCATGCGGATGCAGGCGTCGTTGTCTCCGCTTTCGCCGACGGTCTCCCAGTCGCGGACGGACTCCCTGAGAGACTCGGTCGAGTTGTATGAGTCACAGTTTTCCGCCAGTTGCCGAAGCATGCAGCACTCGACGGCTTCTTCCTCTTCTTCGTCCTTCCCACCAGAGCACCCAACAATGATTGAAGAAAGCAGAGGGACCAGCGCAAGCGCGCCAAGAAAGTCTTTGAAAAGCATGCGGAACGAATACCTATGCTAATGCCGCCCGGTCAATCACCCCTACGGATGGGGGGGGCGTTTTCATGGGAAAACGTGGTGAATTGTCCGAGACGCCGCCGACCTGATGGCTTCACCCGTTCCTTCTAAAACGCGCATAAGATATATTATGTTAACTTTGGGGGTGCCCGAGCGCGGTCTCGGAATCGGGCCGACTCGCTCTGTCGGTCTCAGAGCACGAATCGATCGTCCAAGGCCGTTACCGCTAGGTTCACACCCTTGAGTTTTGCGCACTGCTGCTCGACCTCGCGCTGGAACACCGGCTTGATGTGATAAAGCAACGTCGGAACGTCTTTGGGATTTTTCAGCTTCTTCAGATCTTCGATCAAGGTCCGCGGCGTGTGGTGGCCGCTGACCGTTGCGAGGCTCTGCTCGCGATCTGGAAAGCTCACTTCGAGCAGAAGCGCCTTCAGGTCCTCGGTCTGGTTCAACAGCTCCCAGAGACGGTCGGTCGGACCCGTATCGCCGCTGTACGCGACCGAACCGCGTTCGCCCGTGACGATGAACCCCGATGTGTCAATCGTGTGCGCGACCTCGACCGCATTGACCGTGTAGCCCGCAATCTTTTGCGGCTTTTCTAGCTCGAGTTCCACGAATTGGATCGTGGGGCTTTCCCTGTTTGGGATGGCCGAGAAATCAGGCCAGATGATGTTATTGAAGAAGTGCTTCTTCAGGGCATCGATGGTGGGACGGGTCGCGCCCACCAAGAGCGGCGGCGCGTCGGCCTGGCAGCGGTTGTCCGCGATCGTTGCCAAGTCGCGGATGTGATCGAGGTGCGCATGGCTGATGAGACAAGCTTCGAGCTGCATCTGTCCCTTGAGATCCAGGCCGCTCGTCAACGAACCCGCGTCTAGGGCAAGCCGCTCGTCCAACACGAACGCGCTCGTTCGGTGCTTTGGTGTCTCGCCTCCATGACACCCAACAACGCGGAGATCCATCGACGAAAGCGTACCGCGCTTGAGCCATATGGGCCAAACGGTGGCTGCGAAACGGGGCTTCTTGTGCGGTTTTCCTTGTTGTCAGGACAAAAGGCGAAGGGCGAACCAGATGGTTCGCCCTCAAAGGCCAGAGCAGGACGAGCGTGGGTTCAGCCCATCGGGAAACCACCCATGCCGCCCATGCCGCCCATTCCACCCATGCCGCCCATTCCACCGTCACCGGCTGGCGCTGCCTCCTCAGCGGGCCGCTCGACGATGGCGGCTTCGGTGGTGAGCATCATACCCGCAATGCTCGCGGCGTTCTCGAGTGCGATGCGGACCACCTTGAGTGGGTCGATCACGCCCGCAACCTCGAGATCCGTATATTCCTCGGCGCGTGCGTCGTAGCCGTTGCTGCCCTGAAGGCCGCGTACCTTGTGCACGACCACTTCGGGTTCGAGGCCCGCATTGGCAGCGATTTGAGCGAGAGGCGCGGCGGCTGCTCGGTAGACAATCTGGGCGCCGGAGCGCTCGTCGTCGGAGCCCAGCTGGAGACCTTCGATCACCGAGGCAGCGCGAAGAAGGCTCACTCCGCCACCAGGAACATAGCCCTCGTCGACAGCGGCACGCGTCGCGGCCAGCGCGTCCTCGACTCGGTCCTTGCGCTCACGAACCTCGACCTCGGAGTGGCCCCCCACGTTGATGACGGCGACGCCGCCCGCGAGTTTCGCCAAACGTTCCTGTAGCTTTTCTTTGTCGTACTCGCTGTTCGTGTCGTCGATAGCGCGGCGGATTTGCTCGATGCGTCCTTTGACCGCGGCTGAATCACCCTGGCCGCCGACGAGAATCGTGGTCTCCTTGTCGAGGACGGCGCGCTTGACGCGGCCGAGATCCTCGATCGTCACCTGATCGAGCTTCTTGCCGAGATCCTGCATGTACGGGGTGGCTCCCGTCAGGATGGCGATATCCTTGATCATCTCCTTACGACGGTCGCCGAACCCGGGCGCCTTGACGGCTGCAACCTTCAGCACGCCGCGCATGCGGTTGACGACGAGCGTCGCCAGGGCTTCGCCGTCCACGTCTTCGGCCACGATCAGGAGCGGAGCCCCCGTCTGATTGACCGCCTCGAGGACGGGGAGAAGATCGGCCATTGCGCTGATCTTCTTTTCGTACACGAGCACGTAAGCGTCCTCGAGCTCCGCCTTCATGTCCTGTTGGTTGGTCACGAAGTACGGGGACAAGTAGCCACGATCGAACTGCATGCCCTCGACGATATCGATGGATGTGCCGAGGCCTTGGGCTTCCTCGACCGTAATCACACCATCTTTGCCGACCTTCTGCATTGCTTCGGAGATGTAATCGGCGACCTGCGTGTCCCCGTTGGCGCTCACCAGCGCCACGTGGCGGATGCGCTCTTCGGAGGTGGCGTCTTTGGCCTGGCCCTTGAGGTGTTCGACCATCTTCGCGGTGGCCGCGTCGATACCCTTCTTGAGGCCCATCGGGCTCATGCCCGCCTCTACGAGCTTCAAGCCCTCGGTATAGATCGCCTGGGCCAACACGGTGGCGGTCGTCGTGCCGTCTCCGGTGTCGTCATTCGTCCGCGACGCGACCTCTTTGACCATCTGAACTCCCAGGTTGGCCACCTTTTCGTCGAGCTCGATCTCCTTTGCGACGGAAACGCCGTCCTTGGTAACGGTCGGGGCTCCCCAGCTCTTGTCGAGGGCTACGTTGCGGCCCCGCGGACCCAGGGTAACGCGAACGGTGTTTGCAAGGGCATTGACGCCCGCAAGCATCTGTCGACGGGCTTCACGGCGGTAAGAGATGTCTTTAGTGGTCATGTCGACCCGGAACTTAAGGTGGGTGCTCGCCTGGTCAACCCCAAGTCGCGGCCAAATCTGAACAAAAAGTTCCACAAGGGTCTTGCACAAGTAATCAGTGCGAGATAGTTACCCCGTCCCCGCCTGACGGGGCTCCCGACAACGACGCCGATTCCCCTTTGGGGGGCCGGAATCGGGGCCGAGAGCTCACTCCAGTTTCGGAAGACGACGGTGTCTTTCGGGACGGGGACCCCAAGGCAATGGGGCATCGTCTAACGGCAGGACTCGGGTTTCTGGTACCCGCTATCATGGTTCGAATCCATGTGCCCCAGCCCATCCCGGGCTTCACCGGGACTAGAAGGCCTCTCCAGAACGGCTTTCACACCAAAACGGCCCCATCGTCTAGCGGTTAGGACATCGGCCTCTCACGCCGGTAACGCGAGTTCGATTCTCGCTGGGGTCACAAAGGGAGCAAACCATCTCGGGTTGCTCCCTTTTTCTTTCGGGGCGGTGGAATCACAAGCACGCTCACTTGGAGCGCCTGGGCGTCCCCTCATTTTCGGCGATTGAGGAGCGAACGAAACAGCTCCGTTCGAGACTCCATGCCCAGCTTCGTGAGCACATTGCGCACGTGGTATTTCACGGTGTTGGCGGAGATCTCCAGCGCAGATGCGATGTCGACGTTCTGGAGACCGGCAAGCATATGTCCAAGCGTTTGGCGTTCCCGTTCGGTCAGGCCATGGAGTCGCGCGAGTGACTCCGTGAGATGCCCGATTTCGCTAGGTGGAATGGGCTTGGCGGCGAGCTGGGTGGACGCGGTGCGATTGATGCCACTCTCCGGAAGTGAGCCTACTCGCGCCTCCCACCTCGCCCGCGCTTGAACGGCCCGCTCGACGGCGGCTCGCACATCCTTGGCGTGGAAAGGCTTGAACAGGAACTCCACGATGCCCTGGGAAACGCTTTTGTCGAGGTAATCGTCGTTGGGATTGCCCGTGATCAGCACGATCGGGATCGGGCGCGCGAACCGGTCCCGAACCAAGTCGACCAACTCGAACCCCTCCCCGTCTGGCAAGTCGACATCGATTACAGCGACGTCAAACTCCGCGTGGAGGGCCTCCCGCCCCCCGAGGACCGACGCTGCGGTCTTGACCTTATGACCTTCGTGCTCGAGGATTTTCTGCACGAAGGAGCACACGACGGCGTCGTCGTCGACGATGAGCACCCGCGCCTGGCGTGCCAGGTGAGCTCCCGAGCTACGACGATCGCTAGCGGCTTGCTCCATGAGATTCTCTCGAGAACGCCAGAACGTGCGTTCCGGACTCGACTCGCACCCTAGCAACGTCGGGGTTTCTCGTGCACCTACCCACGTGGGTAGGTCTTCTCAACATGTCACCCTGATGAACCGAAGATGGTGCGAAGCCCATTGTCGGTTAGTGGATGCGCGTAGGTAGATTTTTCAGTCCTAGGGCCACTCAGGGTTGCAGAGGCGAAGCTCTTTGCAAGCTTCGCCTCTGAGTTTGGTCGGGGTGATAGGATTTGAACCTACAACGTCCGGCACCCAAAGCCGGCCCTCTACCAGATTGAGGTACACCCCGTGGGGAGGCCCTTCTGGCACAAAACATCCAGGGGAGCCAGAGTCCAGTGTGCCGAAATTCGAGCCGATTTCCGGGCTTCAGAGATGACCCTCGGGAACCCGGCCTTCCCTCAGGATTTGCTCCTGCTCAGGCAAAAATGGGGCATGGAACAGGCTCAAGTCCTGCTGTCGCGCACGAAAGAGCTCGACGATGAAGCCCATCCGGTCGTTCAGGTCCGCCCAGTTGTTGGCACCGCTTCCAAGTGTGGAGTGCAGCCCGGGGTCGAATCGCTCGAGGAGAGCTTCCGTCTTCGGATCCGTGATTTGCCGCAGGTCCGCGGGGAATGTGTCGGGTCTTTCGGGGAGGTCCTCTCCGAGGGGGATCTCCTTGCCGTCCGGCAGCGCGAGGTTCATGGCGTAGCGTGTCGCGACGCGTTGCCACGATTCCGTGAGGGCCCTCAGAAACGGGCGTGTGAGGAACCGCAGCAACATGGCTAAAGGAAATCCGATGAGAACGGGCAGTAGCTCGCGCAATTTTTGTTGCCAGATTACGTCGATGGGAGCATCCATCGCGCCCTGGATATGAGGTTGGAGGCGCGTTTGTTCGTGCAGTCCGATCTGACAGTTTGCCCGCAGAATCAGCTGAGCACGTGCGCCGTCCGATTCGGCCTTGCTTGCTTCGTACCATGCTCGAAACGCCCGGCGAAGTAGCTCCTGGCCGCCGCTTTCAATCGCGCCGGGCTGCAACCGCCCGAGAAAGGTCTCGAGATCCGATTCGCTGGGATCGCTCTTCATCAGGTCGACGAAGCGGGCGAACAGCGGAGCAAGCTCAGCGTAAACTTTGCGATTGCCCACTGCGACCTGCTTGCTGACTTCCAGAAGCGTGCGCACGGCGGCATCCCGTACGAAACGCCCAAGACCGAAGGTTTCGATGAACCTTAGTGTGCCTCCCCCGACTCCGTGAAGCTTTCCGGGCCGGAGTCCGAGTTCCTCGCGGACGAATTCGGGAACCTCTTCGTTTCGGATCGAAAGCCCTGCCGTCTTTGATGCCCAGCAAGCAAAGGTCGACCAATTCACGTTCTGACGATCGATGACCCGCGACAGTTCGCCGCTCAGCTTGTAGTAGCTCTGCGTGATCCACAGATTGCGAAGCACTGGGTCGGACTCTCCGACGATGCGCTCGACTTCTTCTACAGTGGTTGACTCGAACGTTTCAGCCGAAGTGGAGGCTACTGCTGCACTGACCATGCTCATGAGGTGCTCCGCGTAACGCAGCCGGGAGTCTTCTCGGGGCAGTTTGGAGGTATCGCATGTCAGCAAATAACGGGCCGGATCGCCATTGAGAAACTGATGGGCGCGTTCCTCGGACATCGAAGCGACTTGGCCTGAGACCCTCACCCGCTCCGCCAAGACGATCTCTTGAGCTTCGGAATGGCGGCCCACCGAATACAGACCCGACGCCGCCCCCAGTCGCACCAGGGACTCGCCGACCGGAAGCCGATCGGCGTCCGTGAGCCCAGACAAGGCCTCCCTGGCCCACTCTTCCACCATGGCGGGGTCGACGGAAATGTCCGGTAAGGCTCCAATCGCCGCTAGCAGTGCGAGAGCGTTGCGCCGCATGGGAGGCATGGGAACGAGGATTGCGGCAGCTCGTCGGGCGCTCTGTAAGGCGGCTTCGGGATGCCCCGCCAGCAGATGAAATTCGGCGAGGTAGACCCGCGTCATACCGGCCAAGCGGACGTTCTTTTGCCGATCGAAGGCGTGCGCCGAAAACTCCAGGTGCGCCTCGGCCTCGTGGAGCTTACCGAGCCGGGCTAGCGCCCGACCCAGCTGGGCCCGCGCAACGGGAATTGAATTGGTGAGATTCATTCGTTCGGCGATCTCTCTCGCGCGATTCAGGGTGACCACCGCGTCTTCGAGGGCACCGAATTCGACCTCCGCAAAGCCTTGGCTCAGCCGTCCGAGACACGCGTTGCGCGCGTCGCCAGCATCGTCGAAGTGCTCGACGGCTCGCTCGGCATACGAGATGCGCCCTACGGGGTCCTCGGTTGCTCCCGCGAGCACGGCTCGCGCTTCGTTGAAGAACCCCATGACGTGTGGATCCGGCTCGAGTCGTCCCTCGCTTTCGCTCACCCGCGCCAAGATCTCCGCGGCCAGTTCAGTATGTCCCCCAAACACGAGCTGGGTGGAGACCCGCGAAAGGGCGATCCCAAAGTCGCTCATGGAATCGCCGCGGGGTGAGCTCTCGAGCAGCTCCTTGGCAATTGCGATAGAAGACTCCTTTTTACCGATTTTGCCAGCCGCAACGGCAGACTCGGCTGCGGCACGAAACCATTCCGGGGTACCCTCTTCGGCCCGTGCGAAAGCAGCTTGGGCGCAGCGGAAGGCCTGGGCGTTGTCCCCTCGCCACTTGTGCGCTTCGGCCTGAACCAAACGCAGCCGGATGGCCTCCTGGCCCCGCGCACCGGCGGCGAGTCCCTCCTCGGCGCATGCTACGGCCGCGTCCAGATCGTCTCCGGCAAGGGCTTGCTCCGCGGCTGAGAGATAATGCGGTTTTGCGCGGTCGGGCTCCCCGCCCAGTGTGAAATGCATGGCGACCGCGAGCGGATCGGCATCCCCATTCTTCTCGAGCCAATCGGCCGCTCGGAGGTGACCGTCCTCTTTTTCCTCCTCACCGAGGAGGGAATAGGCGGCATCACGCAGCAAGCCGCTCGAGAATTGGTACTGGCGCTGCCCACCGATGCGACTGAGCTGGTGTTCGACTACGAACTCGTTTTCGACAAGATCGGAAAGGACCTTGTCGATCAGTCGGTTCGTGCTGTGCGGCCCCATGACCGCACGAGCCCCATCGAGCCAAAACTGGCGCCCAAAGATGCTTGCCGCCTTCAGAAGGCGTCGCTCGTCCTGACTCTGTTGTTCGATGCGAGACTGTGCGAGGAGCACGACGCGATCGGGCACGTTTTCCCCGAGACCAGCGTGTTCGGCCCGGAGCAGCTCCTCGATCCAAAAAGGGTTGCCCTGACCTCTGAGAATGATGCGGTCCAGCACTTCCTTGGCCACGGACGGTCCAAGGACCTCTTCGATCATCTCGGTCGCGGCTCGGCGCGAAAGCCCGCTCAGCCGGACCTCCGTGACTCCCCTTTTGGCCCAAAGCTTGGGAAAGCTTTCGTGCACATCTGGACGTGCGAGCGTGAGCACCACGAGCGGGCATTCGGTCAAGTTGCGCATCACGCTGTCGATCAGGCGTACGGTCGAAAGATCGCCCCAGTGGAAGTCGTCCAAGATCAGCAGTACTGGGTGAGCACGAGCCTCGGCCTTGAGAAAATCCTCCAGCGCCCGGGAGATTTGATCCCCGCGGAGAATGGCGTCGCGACGGGCTGCTGCGAGCTGTGCGCTCGGGGCGTGTTCTGGCGCGATCCCGAGTAGCTCTCCGACGAACTCCGAGACGCGCGCCAGGTCGGGTCCCGAGAGCAGCTTCTCGAGGTGGTCGTGGAGCTTTTGGCGACGGATGGAGTCGGGCTCGGTATCGCGCATCCGGCAAAGTCGCTCGATGGCGTCGACGAGCGCCGAAAAGGGTGAACCGGCGCTCAGGGGTTCGGCGCCGCCCCGCATGACCTGGACGCCAGGGACCGATCGTCGCGCCAAGCGGGTGATTTCTGCGGCCAAGCGGGACTTCCCGATCCCAGGAGGTCCCGTGATCAACACTGCGCTAGCCACGCTCTCTTCGAACGATTCCGCGAGCGTCGCCTCGAGCATCGACAGTTCGCGTTTGCGTCCGACGCAGCGTGTCTTGCGCCCGAGGACGGTACGCGTCGGTTCGTAAGTCTCCCGCAAACCCCGCAGGACATATCCTTCCTCGACGGAACGCACATCGAACCGCGAGTCCAGGAGCGCAGCCGTATTCTCGTCCAGCCACAGCCGCGGCCCCTGGGGCTGAGCTGTGGGGACGTCCCTGTCCTTGAGCAGCAATGAAACGAGGGCCGAGTCCAAAGCCCTTCCGGAGAGAGCCTCTCCTGCCTGCTGCGAGAGGCCGGTAGAAACGGCCATGTGCGGCGCCCTCGTGGCGCGCTGCACGGAAAGGGCGCATCTTGCAGCTCGAGTCGCGTGATCGCCGGCGGTCCCGGATCCATTCGTCGCGATGATGATTGTGTCTTCGACACCTCGCCGCGCACGCAGACCATGGGATTCCGCTGCCCGGGCCGCCTTTTCGAACACTCCCTCTTCCTCTTCGCGAAGTACGATGAGACTGCAGATGTGCTGTTCGGAGGAGCCGGGTTGAGACGATGCGACATCCTGAGGAACTGTGTCGGATAGCGACGGAAGTTGTTCCAAAAAGCGGAGAAATTCCGATGCGTTAGCTGGTCGTTCCTCGGGTGTTTTCGAGAGAGCCCGAACGATTAAGGACTCGAGTTCTTCGGGGATGAGCGGGTTGAGGGTCCGGGGGAGAGGCGGGGCCTCGCTTACCATGCGAGTCAGAAGCTCCCTGATCGTGGGGGCGTAAAACGCCCTCGTCCCCGTCACGGCTTCGTACAGAATGCATCCGAGCGCGAAGACGTCAGCAGCAGGCCCCACGGGAGCCTGGGCTTCGATTTGCTCCGGGGCCATGTAACCGGGGGTCCCAATCTGGGAGCCTTGTGAGGTCAGGGGTTGGTCTCCCCTCTCCAGTCGGGCTACGCCGAAGTCGAGCACCTTCACTTCTGACGACTCGGGACCGACGAGAAAGAGATTGCTGGGATTGAGGTCTCGGTGGATGACGCCGCGTTCATGCGCGGCAGCCACGGGTACGGCAGCCTTCCTGACGAGATCGACCGCGGTTCTGAGACCCACTCGACCCCGGCGAAGGTGGGTGCCCAAATCGACACCGTCCAGCCACTCCATGACGAGGTAGGGAGCGCTCCCGCTCGCTAGGTCGTGCGTGATGTAGCGCGGGATCCCCGGATGCTGGAGTTCGGACAGTCGGAGTGCCTCCCGTTCGAACCGCTCCGGGCTTGCTGCTCCCGGTCTCAGGGTTTTTACCGCGACGGGCCTGCGCTCAAGCAAGTCATCGGCGAGATAAACGTCCCCCATCCCGCCGCTTTGGACGAGTTCCTTGACACGAAAGCGCCCGGAAAGAAGCTCCCCTTCAGAAAACCCCCCTGCCCCACGCGTCGGTGACTCTCGCCCGCCCCACGACTCCGGGTCGCCGCTCTCGACGGAGGGTTCGGGTCCGGCTGTCTCGCCGGGCGATATCAAAGTCCCCTTTTCGCCCTGTCTGTCCATGCGTCGTGGCTGCCGCTCTCGTGAGGCGCGCTGACGACACTTCCGGGCGTCGTCCGTCTCACCGTGGTCGGAGAAGCTTCCGCACAGAGATTAGGCGGGGCTGAGGATCTTGGCTAGCTCCCCGTTTTCGTGCAGTTCCGAAACGATGTCGCAGCCACCGACGAGCTTACCGTCGACGTAGAGCTGCGGATAAGTGGGCCAGTTCGACAGCTCCTTGAGGCCCTGTCGGAGGTCGGCATCCGAAAGAATGTTGTGTGCATCGAAATCGACGCCGGATTGCTTCAAGATGCCGAGCACGTGTGCCGAAAACCCGCACTGGGGGAACATCTTGTTGCCCTTCATGAAGAGGACGACTCGGTTCGATTGGGTCAGTCCTAAAATGCGTTCTTTGAGTGCTTCGTCCATGAGATTACTTCTTCGCTTTGGCCCAAGCTTCGGGCGTGTACGTCTTCAGGGCAAGGGCGTGAATGGGGCCCTTCATCTCTTCGTGAAGAGCTGCATAGACCATCTGGTGCTGCTCCACCGGGGACTTTCCAGAAAACGCAGTCGACACGACGCGCGCCTGATAATGGTCCTTGGTTCCGGTGAGATCCTCGAGCTCGATCTCCCCATCGGGGAACGCGGCACGGAGTTTCGTTTCGACTTCGGAAGGCTCGATCACGCCCGAAAGTTAGGCAGCTTCCCGCACCTGTCAAATTTGATCACGCGCGCGGTGCCTCAGGGATCCAGAACCTGATGAACGGCCCGGCAAAGAGCCCGAATCAGCCCCGCATCGGTGCGTAGGGTCGGGACTCGGACGAAGTCCACGCCGAGGTCTCTCGCCTGGCCCTTGGCCTCGATGTCCAGGTCGTAGAGCGTCTCGATGTGCTCGGAGAGGAATCCCATCGGCGCGACGACCACGCGCTTCTTGCCTTGCTGCTTGGCTGAGGTCATCGCCTCCAGGAGCGTGGGACCCAGCCAAGCGCCACCGGATGCACCCTGGCTCTGATAGGCGATGGTGGCTTCGCAATCGAGACCTTCGGCTACCCGACGGGCAGCTCGCTCGAACTCTTGTGCATACTGGTCCCCCGCGTCGATGACTGCCTGGGGAAGACTATGCGCAGTCAGAATCACCTGGGTGGTCGACCGCTCCGAATCAGCGAGCGCTTCGCGTACCAGGCGAGTCTGGGCCTCGATCAGCTCGTCCAGCTGGCCCCACGGTGATACGGCCCGGAGCTGGGGGGGAGCCGGCCGCTCTTCCAGCTCTGCCCGGGCAGCGCGCTCGTAGACCGTGACACTGTAGGGTGCGAGCGGAACGAGGATGACTCGGTCGTCTTCCGAGAGGTCGGCGGTGACCTCGGCAACCGTAGGATTCCACAGGCGCATGGCGGCCCGTGCTTCGATACCGAGGGCGTTTTGGAGCTCGGCCGCTTGGAGCTTGGTCTCCTCGAGATGGGGCGAGCCGCCCACTGCCCGATAGCGCTCCTCCATTTCGTGGATGAGTTCCGGTGGAGCCGGTCGTCCACGCCTGATTTTCAAGAGGAACTGCGGGAGGTCTGCCAGGTTCTCGACCGTTCCGTGAGCTACCAATACGACCACCGTCTTCACGGCGCGAAGCGTTGCGCAGCCGCTGGACGAACGCCAGTGGGGCTGTGGGAATTTGTGCGACACGGTGCTGGTCGTGAGGCTTTTTCTGCACGAGAGCGACAAATGAAATCGCGCACTTCCTTAAGATGTCCTTCCGCGAGGGATTCGACGGACAAGCCTGGGGTTTTGCCTATCTTGTCCGTACATTAGGGGACCCGCCTTCTGTCATGCGCGCCCGTACCAATCCAGCAGATCTGATACTCCGGCTGCCCTTGCAGCAAGATGCGAGTGAACAGGCGGCGATTTTCCGACAGGCTCTGACCGCCCTCGCCCAATCGACATCGGCGCTGAATCCACCCGCGCTCGATGGTGTCGACCAAGTTGCCCTCGAGGCGGCTGCACACATCGCTGTCGAGCGAGGTTTCGCTGACAGGCTCGACTTCATCGACGCCGGCTCTGCCGCCGTCGCGCTTTACGAACTGTCGTCGGCCCTGCCTACCGGTAACGTCAAACGCGATCTCCGGCGCAAGGTCTTCTCACTGCTCTACAAGGGAGACGCGGCGGCTTTTATCCCGGTCGCCACTCGAATTGCCCTCGGGACCGCCACGCCCCTCGCCACTCCTACGCTCCAGGCTCGCGTGGCTCTCTGTTTGGATCTCGGACATGGTTCGACGGTCAACGTCGCGCCATTGGCGCTCGCCCTTGCCACGAGGAGTGCCACTCATCCGCAGTGGGTCGGAGCGCCCTCGACGAGAGCTCTCCCGGCTCGTCGCATGGCTGCGCTTCTTTATGAACATGCCGCGCGAGAGGCGCTCTACCGCTACCAGCTCGGGGATCCCCAGCCCCGCAATCTACTTCTAGCTCCCCACCTCAAAGAAGCGTTTCGACGCTTACTCAGCGATCGGGAGCCCCTGGTTTGGCAACCAGCCGCCATCGCCCGCGGCCTTCTGGCGGCGATTCATCCTGAAGTCAGGCAGCAGGTGGAGCAGTCTCTCGACCCCGCTCTCGGAGTCACCGAATGGCGCCGAGGCGCGGTTTCCCTCGTGAGCTCCGTAGCGCTTGGGGACGAGGAAGCCCACCGCTCGGTGCTCGCTGTTCTCGATGGTGAGATTGCGCGGCAGGATCGCGGCCTCACGGCCTCCATGGCAGCCGGCCTGGCTCCACTCGTCGACATGGAACCCGAGCGAGCCGAGGAAATGGCAGACAAGATGGCCTTGACCCATCGCCCAGACGTCGCGATCGCCATGGCGGACGTCTTTGCCAGGACCCGAGTCCAGGCGTTCGCTCCAGCAGCTCGCGCGATTCTGCGTAACGCGCTTGCTGAGGCAGGACGCTCCCAAGGTGTCATGCAACGACAGCTGGCAGCTCGCGCCCTTCGCGTTCTTTCGGGCGCCGAAGAAGCCGAACCCGATCTCGTCACCCGGGTGAACTCAGCGCTCATCGCGTTCGAAGAGAAGGGCGCGAAAGAAGCCTACGAGGAGGCCGTCGACGCCATTCGTGAAGCCCATCAAATTGCCGCCTTCATCGAAGCCAACGATCCCGTCGATGAGGACGCACTCGCTGCCGCGGTGGGGTCCCTCATTGAGCTCGACAACGCCTGTCTCGAGCGCGCGACACTCAGCAATCTCCTCCTGCTCGGAAAGGCGCCCGGAGATCCGACCAGCGTCGTGGAGCCGTTCGAGCGGCTGCAAAACCGGACGAGCAACTGGATCCTCGACGGGGTCGAGCGTTCGGGCGAGACCGTTTGGTCGCGGGAAGCCGCTCTTGCGGACCAGCGTCGACTGCGCGTTCTCTTGCATCTCGTCGATGTAGGTGGGGCGAGCTCGGGAGAAGGTGAAGGGCGTTCGGTCGCCGGACGGCTGCAGCGCTCGATTCGAATCTTGCTGGATCGGCTTGCAGAAGGGCCTGATGCGCTGGTGCACCGAGTTTTATGCGCTGTGCTGGCGCGCTCGTTCGACGCAGCCGTCCGCGAGGGGGTGATGCAGGCGAGCGACTTGTTGTTGATGGTCGCGAGCACCCTCCACGACACCTATTCGATTCGAATCATCGCCGAAGCGTCAACGACGAACGACGTTTCGGGACCACTTGCTGCTTTGGCGGACTTCATCAGTCCTGACCTGATGGATGCGGGGGACGCAGAGCCATCTCAGGGGTTCGCAATCGACCCAGATCTCGTCCACTCCGAGCAGGTGGGGGAAAGCCTTCGCAAGGTCGGACGTCTCATGGCCCTCAGTCAGGGCCTCGTTGGCGGTGGTGGTTACCACTCCGAAGCACTCCGTCGGGTGTTCTTTCGGTTGGGCCGGGCCTTGGAGCGCGTTGCGATTGCCCGGGCGTTGGCGGAGCTCGTCGAGTCACCGGATTCGAGTGCGCCCGTGCTCGAGGATCTGGCTATGAGCTGCGACGAGCTCGCCACGATGGTAAGTTGTGCCAAACTGCGCGTGGTTGGACTGCGGCTGGAGCGCGATAGCGAGGAAATCACCGGTGCCGAGCCGTCCCGTGGTCTGTTCGAAACCTTGGAAAGAGCGCTGGAAGCGAACGAGTCCCCGCGCTCGGATGACATCGCCCGCGCGGTTGAAAAAATGGTGGCTCCCCTTCCGGAACCTGTCGCTGCTGCCATCGAACAGGTCTGCTTCCGTATGCAGAACTTGCCTTTGACCAGCGGAAGCGAGCGCTTCGCCGTGCCTTTGGCTCAGCGCCGTGCGGTGCTGCCTGATTGGCTGTTACCTCGGCGCTCCATCGGCTCTTTCCACGTGGTACGGCCACTTGGGAGTGGCGGGGTGAGTTCTGTGTTTTTGGCTCGCCGCCTGGAGGAACGAAACAACCCCAAGGCAGAAGCGTTCGCTTTGAAGGTACCAGAGTACGATCCGTCGACGGCGCGAAGCATGACCGAGCAGGAATTTTTCCAGATGTTCCGTGACGAAGCCGGCGCACTCCTTTCCTTGCCGACGCATGAGAATCTCGCCCGCTTCGTCACGTTCGATCTCAGCGCTCGACCGAAGCCGATCCTCGTCATGGAGCTGATCAGGGGTACGCCCCTCGACCGGCTATTGCGTTCGAGGGCCCTTTCCATGCCTCGCGTCATCGCCCATCTCGACGGAATCCTGGCGGGGCTCGAAGCGATGCACGCAGTGCAGGTGGGGCATCTCGACGTCAAAGCTTCGAACGTCATCTTGAGGGACGGGGGAACACCTGTGCTCGTGGATTTCGGCCTGAGCGGCCGGACCCTCAGGCCGGGGTGCGGAACCATCGAATACACGGCACCAGAGGTTCTCGGGGTCGTGCCCGAGGGGAGCGCAGGTAGCCCCATGGCGGCAGATATTTATGCGTTCGGTTGTCTCGTTTACGAGATGCTCACCGGCGAGATCCTCTTCGACGGTGGAGATGAACTGGCTCTCGTCAGCAAGCATGTTTCGCATGATGGTTGGCTGGACGAGCTCGCGCGAATGTCGACGATTCCGCGCCTCGATCCGCTCGCAAACCTGATCGGAACGTGCTTGCGTCACGACGGCAGGAACCGACCTTCGGCGTCCGATCTGCGAAATGCGCTGACCCCTGCGCTCATGCCCGTCAGCGACATGAGCTGGCCCCTTTCGATTCCTTCCCGCGCGCAAGCCGGCTGACTATCCGGCGCCCTTGACTGAACGACGCGTGGAGCCGATAGAGGACCTCCCGTGACACAGCTCGTGCGGAACCTACGCGTCCTCTCCGGATTTATCGGTGCTCTAGCTGTGCTGGCTCTGCCTGCGTGCGAACGGGAGAAGCCGGACGAGATCACATTGCAGGTCGGTCCCGAAGAAGTCATCCGTTTCGAGGCTATATCGGGGTTCGCTCATTATTACGAACTGCCCGGCCAGGATGACATCCTCAGAATCATGCTCGCTTCCTACCCCCTGAGCTGCGAGACGTACCGGCCGCCCCAAATTGGCGACGTCTTCGTGACGGTGACAATCCGAGCGCCGTCTCCCAAGTTGATCGAGCCGGGGACGTTTCCCTGGAACGGTCTCGAGGTCGAGGCTGAATCAGGAGACGCGCAAGCCCAGGTCGACGAGGCCACCGCGCAGGCGAACTCGCTTCCCTTCGTGAGGCTGGCCGAAGACGCTCGAAGCCTGCCACCCGGCGGCGGCGTCGTGCTCAAGAAGTTCG
Source organism: uncultured Polyangiaceae bacterium (assembly GCA_965652275.1). GTDB lineage: Bacteria > Myxococcota_A > Polyangia > Polyangiales > Polyangiaceae > NIC37A-2. Next base: position 169,165 of record CBFGUR010000007.1, read on the forward strand.
AGCCCGAAACCTTCGGCCTCGTCGAGGGGGAACTTGCCTTTCGCGATGCCGAGGCGGGTCAGGCTGCCAACACGGCCCTGATGGGTCAGTTCGCCGTTCGCTTGTGTCATTTGGAGCTCGACCCAGCTCGTCGAGCTCCCGCGAAGATGGACTGAGTTGACAGGAAGGGGCTCTGAGGGAACAAGTGCCGCATGAAATTGCGCTTGCGACGAATCCTTTGGCTTTCGATTCTCTCGACCTGCTCCGTGGTGGGTGTCCAAGCTTGCAAGAAGAAGGATGACGGAGCTCCGGCACCCCTCGTCCCCCCATCGCTGGAATTCCTGGGCGCCGAGACACCGTCTGGCGATGAGTTCGACCCAGAAGCCGACATCGAAGTCGGTTGCGATCGGTCACTCACGTTCTATCTCGGGCCGGAGGGGGACGACTCAGGAACCATCGAGAATTGGTCGCTTCGCCCTCCGAATGTTTGCGGTAGCCTCCAGCAGTGCGGCTACGTCCTTTTGGAGGTCCTGAGTGAAACGGGAGAATCGCTAGCCACCTTCGAGCAGGCGGTGGCGGCACCGTACATCGATCTGTCGAGGGTGGACTTGGATTCTATCCGCGAGTTTCGAGCCACGCTCATCCTGGGAGACTCCGGTGTTGCTTATCAAAATGATGGCGTGGTGGTGTCCGCGTCGTGGCAAGCACGCGTGAGTTCCACCTGCGAGAATCTCGGTGGTGCCGGAGGTGGAGGGCCCGACGCTGGGACCGGTGGACGTGCCGGAACGGGTGGCGAAAGCAGTACTGGAGGCGTCGATGGGTCTGGCGGGATCGACGGAGTCATCGGCGGACAAGGGGGAATGGGCGGGGGCCCGAATTCTTCGGGTTGAATGCACCGGTCTCACGGGTGCACGAAGACCACGGTTCCTTTCAACGCGGAGAGCGCGCCGTGCCATCCCCTCGGTACCTGGGGATCGGTCCAGTGGAAAATGCGCCGGGCGTCCTCGGGCGCCAGGTTGATACAACCGTGGCTCTTCGGTGTTCCAAACCGATCATGCCAATATGCGCCGTGGAGCGCGAATCCCCCCTCCGCGAAGTATTGGACGTATGGAACATCCCGGAGCTCGAACTCCTCTCCGATTTCGTTCGAGGCCATCGTGGATGTGACGTGCTTGGTGTGGACTCGGAAGATCCCACGCTTGGTGGCGGTGGTCTCCTCGGCGGAGTCGAGACCAGCCTCCCCCGTTGAAACCAGTGTTGCGAAAACAGGCGCCTCACCTTCGTACAGGACCAAGGTTTGCTTGTTGATGCTGACGCTGATCCATTTCTCCCCCTTCTTTGCCCATCCAGGCATGTTCTTGGCCAGCGTGAGCTCGGATGCGTACCGATCGGAGATGTACTTGCCCTCTCGGGTCTCGTAGTGAAGGCGCCCATTGAGGAATTTCTTGGTCCCGGTGAGCTTCAGGACTCGGCGATAGGCAGCCTTGGATCCGTCCGCATATTTGGCGTCGATGCGTCGCACGAAGGCGAATGGGAAATCGATGTCCTTTCCGATTTCCACCCCATGGAAGTCGCTGCCCTCGAGAGGGCGATAACGATCGGTGGGTACGACCTCGAGGTGCGTCGTAAGGCCGTACCTCCGCCCTTCAGAAAAGAAGGTGTCCAGGAACGCGTGGCCTACTCGGGACTCCATTTGGTCGAGCACGAGAGTCTTTGGGCGAGGCGTCGACGTAGGGCTTGGAAGGAAGCGCCCTGACTCGAGCTCTTCTGGGATCCCCTGGGTGAGACGTGCCGCCCATGCGGCCGCGGGGTCCGGAGGCGGGTTCCCCCAGTTCCAAACCTCTTGCCTGAAGCCGGCCCCCACCTCGCCTTCGATTGTCAGCCATTCAGGAAACCGCGTCTTGAACGACGGCTCCACTTCTTGCAGATCTGAAAGACTGGGAAGTTTCCCGAACATCGGGCCGGGTTTGCGCACCGTCCCGTAGCGGTACGGCATTCGCTTGTCCGAGCGCGGAGGATTCTGCTCGAAGAGTTGGACGATAGGGTCGCGACCGTCCAAAGTGGCGCGGCCATCCAAACAGACGAAGCCCCTTGGCTCGATGGGATACCATCCCCCCTTACAGCCCACGTGTGAGGAAGCGGCGGTCGACGTCGGTGACGAGCTTCCCGCGCGAAGGTAGCCGAGTCGCTTCGAGCTCCTCGACGGTTCCTCATGAATCCAGGTGCGCAGGTGGCGCGCGTAAATTCGTGGGCCCTTGGCGACCTGCGCGACGGACAGCGCGGTCGGTTCCCCGGACAGGTCTACCTGCGGTGGATCTTCGAAGGCAGCTGCTGACCTCGGGTCCGCGTCGATATTGGTGATTTCGTCGATCGGCTCCGGCGGCATCCGCGAATCGATGGGCCCCTGGCGCTGCGGTGGCTCCGTGCATCCGGCGTGAACGGCGATCCCACACGCCCCCAGCGCCACACCAAGACGCCGGCAGGCAGCGCGGATCCCGGGGCCCCGCTCTCGGAGCTCGCTCTCGAAAAAGCGCATCCCCTCCCCTTTTTCACATCTCCGTGAGGTTGCCCAGTTTCTGACTGCCAGAGACGAAGGGGGCGGTCCACCAAGCCGAAAGACAAAAAAAAGGCAGCAGACCGGGCGGAGGGGGGGGGGACGCCGCAGCCTGCTGCTATGGGGAGCAATGCATTACGTATGCCAACTCATGCAGTGATAATTTCGAACACTTGCGGAACGTGTGCCTGCATAATTGCAAGTTGGGCCCCTCGTGCTTTGCATGACAGAAAGAGATGTCACCGCTGGATCACGAGGGTGTCCCCCCTGCATACGACGGTACGCTCGAGAGGGATGCCCCGGGCCGGAAGCACTTGGACCTTCAAGATTTCGTCCAGACTGCAGCTGACCTGCCCACCGAACGGGGTTTGTCCCACCCGTTGTCCGTTGACGTAAACATCGGAGCGCTCGGGGCCTAGATCGACCAAGATGCGGCGAAGCCGAGGTCCGTCGACGGGAGCGTCCTCCATCGGGGCCCCATTGTCAGGGGCATTGTCGCGGGAGCTCCCCGCGAGCTCGAGAAGATCCTCCAGCTCGGGGCGACTTTGACCATACGGCTGCGCCGCAACGCTCGAGGGAGCTCCGGAGCTCGCCGCGCTCGTGCTCAGCAACGAAACACCCAACGTCCCGCTCAACCAGAGCAACCGAATGCTGAGAAAGAGCAAGATGATAGCACCCAGCTGTCGCAACCAAATGCCGAATTCATGAAGTGCTGCGCCGAACGCTTGCATCACCCGACCACCCTGAGAACCTCGGATAGGCTGGTTCGTCCATCCGCTGCAAGGCCCAATCCTCGAGCTGCAAGGGGCACCATACCCGCCCCTTGGGCCAGGCGATGGATCTGTTCGGTGGACGCGTTTCTGGCGACAGCGTCGCGGATCTCGTTGGTCATTTGGAGGAATTCGACGATGGCAGCTCGTCCCTCGAAGCCTCGATGCCCACACGTGTCACAGCCCCCCGGAACGAAGTAGTCGCCGCGCCCTACCGAAAGACCAAGGGCCGCGAAGCGGTCGATTTCTTCAGCCGAAGGTGGAGTCAGGAGCTTGCATGCGTCGCACAGCCTTCTCACCAGCCTCTGGGAAAGCGCGCCCACGGTAGCCCCCGAAAGCACATACGGCATCACCCCCATTTCTGTCAGTCGGGCAAAGACACCCGCCGCTGAATCAACGTGAACGGTCGTGAGGATCAAATGTCCGGTGAGACCGGCTTGGGCAGCGATTTCGGCGGTCTCCCGGTCCCGGATCTCCCCGACCATCAAGGCCCCCGGGTCCTGTCGCAGGATTGTCCGAAGGGTCTGGGCGAAGGTCATCCCGATCTTCGGATTGATCTGAGTTTGCGTACAAAACGGGAGCTCTATCTCGATTGGGTCTTCGAGCGTCATGATGCTGGTCGTTTGACCGCGTGACTCGTACAAATAGCGCAATGCCGAGTAGAGAGTCGTCGTCTTCCCCGAGCCGACGGGACCGCTGACGAAGACGAGTCCTTGGGGCTTATCCAATGTTGCCTCGAGGCTTCGCTGCGACCCTTCATCGAGTCCGAGGTCAGCAAGGGCGACTACTGCCCTGCCCCCCTTCACGACCCGGAGCACGACTCGTTCTCCATGGTTGGACGGCAAGACGGAAACTCGGGCCTCGACCTTTCCGACGGGAAAGGCTCTTCGGAGCACTCCGTCCTGGGGGGTCCTTGCGAAGCTATCGAGCTTGGCCAGGACCTTGACTCGTTGGCTGAAGCGCGGACCGAGAGCAGCGGGTAGGCTGCCGACTCCGTACAGCACCCCGTCGATGCGATAGTCGATGCGCAGCTCGTTTCCGAGAGGATTGATGTGGATATCACTGCAGGAGAGCGCCAGACCTCCCTGAAGCAGGAGATCGAGGGCGCCGGAGACATCCGGTTCGCTCCGAGCCGTCAGTGCCTCGATTCGGGTTTTGACTTCGGCGATGGTCTCGTCAACGGTGCCTCCGGTACCGATCGGGAGCCCATCGGTCGGCGTCCCTTCCCATCCCATGAAGCCTGCGATCACCTGCAGAACGACGCTGACAAGCAAGATGGCCCCGGCTGAAAATGCGGTCCAGCGGTAGGGCCCCTCGGGGAAGAAGTTCTCCAAGTGGTGCGTAACTCCTCCAGGAACAAAAGTCAGGATGACCAACGCCACGGCAGAGATAGCGGCAGCGCCCGTAAGAATTGACGGGCTTCGGTCTTTGTACGCGGAAATGACCACTTTGATTGACTACCAGGACCCAGGGCCGCCAGGAAGCGGCGGCAGTATTGAAGATGCCCGCCCCTCGGGGCCGGTCCCGCCCGGGAAGTGAACAGCGGTCCGCACGTAAAAACACCCAAGAAAAAAGGTGTCTTGTTGTACGCAGGACGAGGTGGTTATCTTCTGCCCCGCCGTGGCGAAGAGGGAGCCTGCGCTGAGACGGTTTCACACGGCAGTTTGAAAGGACAATGAACATGAGTAGTAGCCCAAGCCGCACGACCCGACCCAGGGCACTCTGGGGAACGGCGCTATTAGGCGCGACGCTGACGTTCGTCGCACCCACCCTGGCTCAGGACGCGGCAGAATCTCCGGCCAAGAAGGGGGCGCCCAAGGCGGAAAAGCCAACAGGGATGAAGAAGGCGAATGAGGCCAAAGAATCCAAGAAGGCGGGCACGCCGGGCGAGAAGGGCGAAAAGGCCGCCGGTCAGGACAAAGGGGCTGAAGCCAACAAGATGGCCCTCAAGAAGCGCGCGGACAAGTCAGGCAAGCCCGACAAGAAAGCGAAGAAGAAGCACCCACCGGTCAGCCGCCGAGCCGCAGTGAGCGACTACAAGAAGGCCGTGTTGGCGCTTCAGGAGGCCCAGAAGGCTTCGAAGTCCGACGACCCTACCGCGGCGAAGAAGGCTTCGCTGGAACGAGCGCGAGCGATGAAGGAGCTGCACCAGGCCAAGCGCAAGCTGCGTCGAGCCAACAGCGCCGACGCGAAGAAGCTCAAGTCAATGAGCCCTGCGGAACGGCAGAAGATCGAATCCAAGCTTCAGGCTCGCGCCAAGCAGCTGGCGGAGGATCGCAAGGAGCGTGCGGAGAAGAACGAGGAGGCGGTCAAGAAGGACCTTGGTGACAAGGTGAAGCTTGCGCCCGTCCGCGCGGAACTCGAGCGCCATGCGTGGCGAGTTGCTCGCCTCGAGCGGCTCATCGCGATTGCCGAAGCGTCTGGCAGGGTGCAGACTGCAGCCCGAGCAAAGCAGCTCCTCGACAAGGAGAACGCCGCGCACCCCGAGCGGCTGAAAAAGGCCGCCGGAGAGAAATCCGCGGCATCCGACAAGGCAAGTGCGGCCGGCGGAATGAAGACCAACGTTGCCGCACCGGTTGCCAAGACCGCTACCGTTCCTCAACCCAAGCCCGCAGCTCCCCCGGCCAAGCCGGCAGCACCGGCACCAGGGGGTGCACAATGAGAACCATGATGATGACCCGTCTCTCCGCATTGATCCTCGCGCTGGCCGTCGTTCCGGCATGCAGCAAAAAGGAAGAGGAGAAGAAAGTGGAAGTGGCTGAAAAGCCCCAACCCAAAGAGAAGAAGGCCAAGGAGAAGAAGCCCAAAATCAAGCTTCCTCCGCTTGCCCCCGATTCCCCCAGGACGGCCGTCGGTGACGTCGCAGTGCCGGCGGAACTCGAGGAGGAAGCCTCGCGCACGGTCGCAATCGAAAATCTCGAGACCGAGCTGGATCGACTCGAGGCCGAAATCATGATTGGCGAGTAGCACCGCGTGAACGCGCGGCGCGCCCCATTGGATGGCGGAGCCAAACGCCACGAACCCGAGCGGGTCCGTGGCGTTTCTTCTTGCGATTGGGAGTCTGTCACCCAAAAGATTCTCTCTCGCGCGGCCGAACTCCGTTTCGTGCGGGCGGGAGTCGCCTCCCTCGAGCCCTTCGTAGAGCCTGTCGCACGGCTCGAGTCCTTCTTGGACAAGGGGCGCGGTGGTCACATGGCCTATCTCGCTCACCGTCAACCCGATGGCACATTGACTCGTGCGGACCCGAAACTGCTCCTACCTGGCGCTGTCCGTGCGCTCGTGGTGGCGCTCCCGTATCCGAGTCCTGGACATCGTGACTCCTCTACCGACCTGTGCATCGCGGCATACGCTAGAGGTCTGGACTATCACCAAGTCATCAAGGACAAGCTTCTCACCCTTGCTGACGAGATCGCGGAGCTTTCCGGGCAGCCTCTCGTCGCGCGCGCGTGCGTGGACACGGCTCCGGTGCTGGAGCGTGATTTGGCCATTCGCGCGGGGTTCGCGTTCCTGGGGAAGAATACGCTGACCATTGCTCCGGGGGCCGGAAGCCACTTTCTGCTCGGTGAATTGCTCGTCGACGCACCCCTAGTCGTCTCGCGGGCAGGGGTCGCACAGGGCTGCGGGAGCTGCCGGGCCTGTCTCGACGCTTGTCCCACCGACGCATTCGCAGCGCCGTTTCAGCTCGATGCCACGAAGTGCGTGTCGTACCTGACGATTGAGTCCAAGGAGGACGTCCCCCGTGCGCTCCGGGCGGGGATCGGCTCCAGGCTTTTTGGCTGCGATGTGTGTCAAGCCGTGTGTCCGTACAATGCTTCAGCGAGCGAGCGCTCCCCTGCCCCCGAGCTGGTTCCTCGCCCAGAGGTTTTGAACCTCACACCAGAGTCCGTCCTTTCCCTGGGCTCTTCCGCCTACAAGCGCCTCGTGCACGGTTCAGCCCTGCGCCGCGCTTCGCGCAACCAACTGGCGCGTAATGCTGCCATCGTCTTGGGAAACCGGGGGACCGAAGCGTCAGTCCCCGTCCTTGTGGAGCAAGCCCAAGAGCACTCGTCCGATCAGGTTCGACTGCATTGCGTCTGGGCCTTGGGGACGCTTCTACACGACCACGGGGTCAAGAGCGCGCGCGACGCGCTCTTGATGCTCGTACGGGAAGGGCGCCGAGATATCGCCGACGAGGCTTCTACCTGCCTCGATTCAGAGACGTTCGAACAGGCCCGCCGCGCCCATTCCGCCACCGATGCACATCGAGACTAGGGCGTATTTGCCTTGAACTCTCTGGAGTTCGGAAAGCGCGGTCGCTGTGAGCTTCGCGCCCGTACAGCCGAGCGGATGGCCGAGCGCGATGGCGCCGCCATTCTTGTTCACCTTGGCAGGATCGAGGCCAAGCTTGCGAACGACGGCCAGCGCTTGAGCTGCGAAGGCCTCGTTGAGCTCGATGACGTCGATGTCTGCCAGGGAAACCCCCGTCTTGGTCAGCAGCTTCGGAATCGCCTCCACGGGACCAATGCCCATGATTTCCGGCGCTACTCCGGCGACGGCATAGCCCACGTATCGAGCGATGGGCTCGAGGCCGAGCTCCTTTGCCTTGTCTTCGCTCATCAGAACGGTGAAAGCGGCCCCATCCGAGGTCTGGGAGGAGTTTCCCGCCGTCACCGTGCCCCGCGCTGAAAACACAGGGCGGAGGCCGGCGAGGGCCTCGAGGGTGGAGTCCGCCCGGGGCCCTTCGTCCACCTTGAATTCGGCTCCTTCGCGCGTTTTGACGGGGACGATCTCCGCGTCGAATCGACCCGATTCGATGGCCGCGATGGCTCGCTTGTGCGACTCGAGGGCAAACGCGTCTTGATCCTGGCGCGACACTTCGAACATCTTCGCGACGTTCTCAGCCGTGAGTCCCATGTTGATGTAAACCTCGGGTCGCTCCTTGACCAGGTCCGGGTGCAGCCGCGTGACGTTTCCTCCCATAGGAACAGCACTCATCGATTCGACCCCTCCGGCGATTCCCACATCGATGGCTCCCACCATGATGCGCTCAGCAACCATCGAGATGGTTTGCAGTCCCGACGAGCAGTAGCGATTGACCGTGGCTGCGGGGACGGAGTCGGGAAGCCCCGCGCGAAAACCGATATTCCGGGCCACGTTGAGCCCCTGCTCGGCTTCCGGCATGGCGCATCCCACCAACAAATCTTCGACGAGAGCCTGATCCAGACCGAGACCCTCGACCGTCCGACGGAGCACTTGAGCTGCAATTTCGTCTGGACGCGTGTTCCTCAAGGCTCCTCGAGGCGCCTTGCCCACCGCAGATCGTTTGGCCGCAACAATGACAGCTGTCTTCATCTCGCTCATGGTCAGTTCCTCAGTGGTTTTTTGGTTTTCAGCATGTGCTGGATTCGCTGGAAGGTTTTCTCTTCGCCGCACAACGAGACGAATGCCTCCCGTTCGAGATCGAGGAGGTATTGCGCTGTCACGGGAGCCGATGCCGGACCCATTCCGCCGCTCAGCACGTGTACGATCTTTTGACCGATGAGCTTGTCGTGTTCGGTCGCGTAGCCCCCCCATTCGAACATCTGCACCCCCATGAGCATGTTGGCTCCGCCGGGTTCTCCAACCACGGTAATGGGTTCGTTCCGATCCGGCGGAACCCAACCGCGAGTGGCGATGGCGAGAGCACGCTGCTTCGCATCGGCGATGATGCGAGATTTATTGAAGGTGATACCATCGTTCACCGACATGAAACCGGTGGCACGAGCCTCGAAGGCGGACATCGACACTTTGGCGGTTGCCACCGCCTCGAACCCCCTCCGAACCCATTCGTAGGGGCTCGTCGCCGGAACCTGTGCGGCCCATGCCGAGGCACGACGTGCGATCTCCTTCAGACCTCCGCCGGCCGGCAGGACCCCCACCCCGACCTCTACGAGCCCGAGGAACAGGTCGGCTCCCGCCTGGATCTCGGCACAGTGTAGGCATGCCTCGGTGCCTCCACCGAGGGTTTGGCCGACAGGCGCTGCCACCACCGGTACGGGACCGTGCCGGAGATTCATGAACGCATCTTGGAGGGCTCTTACCGCGGCCTCGACCCCGTCGAACTTCTTCTGCCCGATCAGTCCCGCAATGTGCATCAAGTTCGCGCCGCGGCAAAAATGGTCCGCCTGGTTCCCCAAGACCAGACCGACGTACCCCTTGTCATGGAGTAGCTGGGGCGCGTCTGCGATCATTTGCACTACGCCGTCGTCTAGGATGTTCGCCTTGGAGCGGAATTCCAGACAGGCGATCCCGTCGGAAAGATCAATGAGGGCGGCGCTGGGGTTCTGCGCGATCGTGTGTGATTTGGCCCGGTGAGCAAGAAAGATCGCGCCCTTGGGAAGAGCCACTGGAGCATGTCCCTCGGGACCGAACACACGCGGCGTGTCACCGGAACGGTCATAGAAACGGGCCGCCTCGCCCGCCGCGACGAGCTGGGAAAGCAGTGGTGCGACCTCGTCGCCGCGCTCCTTCAAAAGGGAAACGACGTGACTCGGCCCGACTGCGTCCATGAGTTCGAAGGGGCCCAACTGCCAGCCGTAGCCCCAACGCATCGCGTCGTCGATTTGCTGTGGAGTTTCACAGATTTGTCCCGCAAGACCTGCGGAATAGTTGAATAGAGGAAGAAGAACGTTTCGGAGGAATTCCCCACCCTTTCCGGGGTCGGCTAGGGCCTGCTTCGTGCGAGCTTCGACGCCCATCAGCTTCATGCTCCGGCTGAGTTCCGGGAAGTCGGGCTCGAGGGGGTCGCGGTACTCCCCGGTACTTAGGTCGAGGGAAAGGATCTTCGTCTTGCCCTCCGCGTCCTTGGACTTCTTGTAGAAGCCGGCGCCGGTCTTGTCGCCGAGGCGCCCGGACTCGATCAGCTTCTCCACCACTGCGGGTACCTTCATGATGTGATGAAGAGGGTCGTAGTTTGCGGCACTCGGATCACCACTGAGTCCGTCCTCGAGGTTTTTGACGACGTGCTTGATGACGTCGATACCTACCAAGTCGCCGAGGCGGAAGCTTCCGGTCTTGGGGCGCCCCACCAAGGGACCGTTCAGGAAGTCCACCTCTTCGATGGTGAGCCCCCCGCTCTGCGCTGCAGCGAAGGTGAGCAGCATCTCGGCGATCCCGATGCGGTTACCGATGAAGTTGGGCGTATCACGGCAGGGGACGATGCCCTTACCCAGAGCACGATCACAGAAGTCCGAAGCCTGCTTGACGACATCTGGGTCTGTCTCGCTTCCCGGGATGACCTCCAAGAGGTGCATCCAGCGAGGCGGATTGAAAAAGTGGAGCCCGAGGAAACGCTTCTTTGCCGATTCGGGAAGGGCCGCCGCAATCGAGTCGATGGGGATTCCCGAGGTGTTGGTTGCAAGGATCGTGGAAGGGCCCGCGGCCGCTGCCACCTTCGAAAAGAGCTCTGTCTTGATGTCGAGGCGCTCGACGACGGCCTCGATGACCAAGTCGCTCTCCGCCACGGCGCTAGCCAAGTCGTCCTCGAGGTTCCCGGCCACCAAGCGTTCGAGAACCTCGGGGCTCATGAGCGCCGGCGGTCGCGACTTCGTGAGCGCCTTGAGTGCGCCCTGAGCTATCGCCGATCGCGACTTCTTGTCGGCGCCCTTGGGAACGATGTCGAGCAAATGGGTTTTCAAACCAGCTGCGGCCAAATGCGCAGCGATACCTGCCCCCATCGTGCCTGCCCCAAGAACCGTTGCTACCAGATTGTGAGTGGGTCGGGAGAGTGTCACCCATCGAGGGTAGCACGAGGATTGCCGACGCCAGCGAGTCGGACGTTCGGGCAGGATTTTGTCAGTCCGAGGATGTTCCGGACGACGACGAGTCGCTCGATGAGCTGTTGCTCGAGGCCGAAGCGTCCGATCCCGACGAACCGCTGGACGAAGCGGAGGTCGTCCCAGCGCTCGATGACGAGTAGAGGTCCGAGTACCAACCGCCGCCCTTGAGAATGAACCCCCCGCCGCGCGAGATCTGGCGTTTGGCTTCAGCCTGCCCGCACTTGGGACAATCCTTGAGCGGTGCATCGGAAATCGATTGCTCGGCTTCCCACTGATGTCCGCAGGCTTTACATAAATACTCGTATGTCATTTTAGCTTGTTGAAAGAGCAGATGCGGCCGCGAAGGTATCTTGTCAAGCCGTGCAGTCGAGTTCGCTGGCGAACTGAACGTGCGCGCCGCTCTCGCGCCCTGGAGCACGGAAAGCGGTCTGATTCGGGGCCGGGCACGAAAGAATCTTACTCAATGATATCGGAATCTTAACCGATACTCCTTCATTTCGTGCTTGTACCCATGTGTTCAGGGGCGTATGTCCCTTTGTGCAGGTAGTTGCCATACATGACGTGCGGTGACGCTCCCTGCGTTGTCTTTTCAAATTCTAGTCGGCTTTTTCGCCTACGCCCCTCGAATTGCACCTCCACGGGAGGACATTTCGCTCAGGTGGTGCGAGGCTACGGCTGCAGGGGTTCTGGATGCATATCAAGAAGCTCGATATCAGTGGATTCAAGTCATTCGTCGAACGGACATCCATCCATTTCGACCACGATGTGATCGGCATCGTCGGGCCGAACGGCTGTGGAAAGTCGAACGTCGTCGACGCTATCCGCTGGTGCATGGGGGAGCAGAGCGCGAAGCATCTTCGCGGTCGCGCGATGGAGGACGTCATCTTCAACGGGTCGGATTCACGCCCACCCGCCGGCTTGGCGGAGGTGACGCTGACCTTCGACAACACCGACCCCCACTATGCCGCGACTCTTCCTGTCGAATACCAGGATTATCCGGAAATCGCCGTCACTCGTCGGCTTTTCCGCGACGGCACGAGCGAATACCGCATCAACAACGTGCAGGTGCGCCTGCGTGACATCACCGAGCTCTTTCTCGGAACGGGCGTCGGAACGAAGGCGTATTCGATCGTCGAGCAGGGGCGCATCGGACAGATCGTCTCAGCGCGCCCCGAGGACCGTCGCCTCTTCATCGAGGAAGCTGCTGGCGTTACCAAGTACAAGCAGCGCCGTAAGCAAGCCGAGCGCAAGATGGAGCTCACCCGCCAGAATCTGGCGCGCGTGCATGACATCGTCTCCGAAATCGAACGGACGAGTGCGGCGCTTCAGCGGCAGGTAGCCAAGGCAGAGCGGTACAAGTCCTACAAGGCCGAGTACGAGGACCTCCTTCTTCATGATGCGTCGCATCAGCTTCTGCACCTCACGGTGGTGGAGAAGGTGCACGTCGCGAGCCGGGATGACGGAGCGGCCAAGTTGGATGCGCTTCACGCCGATCTCGAGAACGCCGATTCTGGACTGGCGGAAGCCCGACGTTCGGCTGCTGAGATCGAGGGACGGACCGACGATGCTTCGAAGCGGGCCTTCGCCGCAGATAACGAAGTCAGCGCCCTGCAGGCCGAAAACCAGCGAGCCAAGGACCGCATTTCTCACCTTGAAGAGAAGCGGGCGACGGCGATGCGCGGGGTCGAAGAGGCTGCCGCTCGTTTGAAAGATCTCACGAGCGAGCGCGAAGAGCTCGAACAGCGCCTCGACTCCCTTGCTGAGGACGAAGGCGCTCGCCAAACGGATGCCGCGAGCGAAGATGAAGCACTGGAAATCCTACGTCGCCAGGAAGCCGAAGCTGCCACGACGCTGGAGAGCCTCCGGCGACGTCTTGCGGAGACGAACACTCAGGCTGCTGCCGCCGAAGCGCGTCTAGATGGCCTTGCTGCGCGCCGCTCGGACGCCGAGCAACGACGCGATGCTTTGCTGGCGGAGCAGGACACCCTCGTCGGCGAGGGCGAATCCCTCCAGGCTCGACGCAGCGCCCTCCAGGCCTCGGTCGACGAAGCGGCGAGCGGCAAGCAGCTCACCGAGGTGGAGCGAGGTAAGCTCGAAACGGAGATCTCCGAGCTGCGGAGCAAGCAGCTGGACTCCGAAAAGGGCGTCGATTCTCTGAAAAACGAGCTCGGCCTGAAGCGAAACCGTCACCGGGTTCTCGAGGACTTGCACCGCCGGCTCGAGGGCGTTGGTGCCGGTGCCCGGGCTCTCATCAGCCGCGGGGACGAGGCCGTCCTGGGGCTCGTGGCGGATCGCATCGAAGCGCCCGAGGAATTGACCGCAGCATTTGCCGGGCTCCTCGGAGAACGTCTTCAATACGTGGTGGTCGAGAACCCTGAAAAGGGCCTCGATCTGCTCGAAGAACTCAAGGGAAGCGGTCGGGGTCGCGGGCACATCGTACCCCTGCGCCCTGCGCACGTGGCAGGCTCCGCACCTCCGGTCAGCGGAAGTGGGATCGTGGGCCGTCTGCGCGATCAGCTCGTCTATCGTCCCGAGGATGCTGGTCTTGTTGCTGCGCTGGTAGGAGACACCGTACTCGCCGAGACGGGGCGAGCGGCCGTGGACTTCGTGAAGACGCATCCCGGAACGACGGCGGTGTCCCTCGACGGCACCGTGGCGCGTCCCGATGGTGTCATCAGCGGCGGAAGCGGCGACGATGTTGCTGCCGCGATGGTCGAACAGAAGCGCGAAATGCATCTGCTGAGCGACGAAATCGCGCGTCTGTCCGAGGAGTATCAGGCCAAGAGCGAGGCGCACAACGCGCTGCGAGCTCGCCTGACCGAGCTCGAGACTTCCTTGGAGCGCGCCCGGCAAGCGGCTCACGAGGGGGCTTTGGCACACGTTTCGGCGCAGAAGGACCTGGCGCAGACCGAGTCCGATCTACAGCGCGTCTCCAAGCGGCGGGAAGCGATTGCCGAGGAACTAGCCGAGCTTACCCGTTCGCAAGCGTCAGCATCCGATGTCGAAAGAGAGTGCTCCCAGGAGCTCGACAAGGTGCGGATGGAGGCGGAGCAGATCGAGGATCAGGTGGCCGAGGCCGAGGAAACCCTCGCCGACTGGCGCGAACGTGCCGCGGCTCAGGCCACCCTCGTCACCGAGCGAAAGGTGCGCCTCGCGCAGGTGAAGGAACAGACGGAGGCCGTCCGTGCATCGCTCGGGCGGCTCTCGGACGAACTGGTCGAGATTGACGACAGGCGCGCGCGTCTCGCTCAGGAAGCGCTCGAGGCTTCTCAGCTTCTTGGGGAAACCGCTGCTCAGATCGTCCTGTGTCGCGAGAAGCGGATCGCAGCTGCTGAGGCATCAGTGGCTGCGCATCGGGACCTCGAGCAGGCGCGTAAAGAGCTTGAAGTTGTCCGGGAAAAGCTCGCGGCGTGCGAGGGTCAAATGCGCGAGTTCCGGGTGGCTCAGACGGAGTTCGATAGCCAGGTGCGAGAGGCAGAGATGGCTCTGCAGCGCATCGAGATCGAGATGGGACACCTACTTTCCGGGGTCGCGGAGAAATTCCGTGGGCTCAACCTCCACCGGGTCGTGGGCGACTACCACCTCCGGCCTGCCCCCACCGAGGAACAGAAACAGCGTCTCGCCGAGCTCACGCGGCTCATCGATCGCCTCGGGCCCGTCAACCTCGATGCCGAGCGCGAGTACGAGGAGGCGCAGGCGCGCTTCCACGAGCTCTACGATCAGAAGCTCGACATCGAAAAGGCTTTGGTCGAGCTGGAGCGTGCCATCAAGCACATGGACAAGGAGAGCCGCACGCGTTTCCGCGAGACTTTCGATTCCGTCAACGAGCTCTTCAAGAAGAGCTTTGCCAAGAACTTCCGCGGCGGCCGCGCGGAGCTCCGCCTCACCGATCCAGACGACCTCCTGGCTACGGGTGTCGACATCATGGCTCAGCCGCCCGGAAAGAAGCTCGGCAACATCGAGCTCATGTCAGGTGGCGAGAAGGCGCTGACTGCTGTGAGCCTGATCTTCGCCATCTTCCAACACCGACCATCGCCGTTCTGTGTCCTCGACGAAGTCGACGCACCTCTCGATGAGGCGAACGTCACACGTTACAACGAGGCGATCCGCAGCATGACGGCGAACTCTCAGTTCATCCTCATCACGCACATCCGCAAGACGATGCAGAGCGTCGACGTTCTCTACGGCGTCACGATGGGTGAGCCCGGCGTCTCGCGTCTGGTGAGCGTCAAGGTGAACGACGAGGCCAAGAGTCGGAGCGAACAGCTCAGCGAAACGCGGGGCGAGACCGTGGGGGCGGACGCCGCGTCAGCGTAATTCCTCCTCATCTGGGGCTTACAAAGCCCCTGCCCCACCCAGACCGAAGGCCCCGGTAGCCGCGCATCGAAGGAGCGCTGCCTCGGGGCTTTCGCCATTTTGGACGGCGAGCCACTCTTCTTCGATGGCAAAGGGAGCAAGGGGGTCCTGGCGGGCATCGTCACCACAGCGCACCAGGTGCTGCCCCTCGGAGCGAATGAGCTCGTCGACGCTAACCCAGGCAGAGCCGGGATCCTCCCCCACGCGCCCAAAAGCGTCGTGGATGCTGTCGCCGCACTGGAGGACGAGAGCGTCGTTCCCGTTGTACAGGGAGCCGCTCATGGGCTCGGAACATTCGGGGTGTAGCTCGGGAAGACTACAGAGGACGACTTCACCGGTCTCTGGGAACGCGTCCGGAAGCGGCACAGACCGCCAGGGCATCGTGCCTCCGTTGCTGTAGATCTGGACCTCGCAGGGCACGGGGGATGTGCCGTGCTCGCCCCATATCCCAAGCAGTTTGTCCGAGCCCTCTCCTTCGAGATAGCGCGTGAAACGGCGGGCGAGTGGATGGGGCGGGTCATCGGTCGGGTCGCCCACGGGATCCGACCCGGGCTCGGCGCTCATCGAGTCATCGGGGACGTCAGGCTTCGCGTCGCCGCCGCCCGAATCTGGGGCAAGGGCAGTAGGGACGAGCGGCGGGGCGGTCACATCATCGGGAGAGTCTGGAGCCCCGATGCCCGGAGCGGCTGCTCCACCAAAACCATCGATCCACGGGTTGTCCGCTGCCTGCGGAGAAATCTCGGAATCCTCGGCTGAGTCCGGGAAGCGCGCGACATCACCCCCGAGTGGAGGGAGCTCGGGATCTGCGGGTGTTGAATCACAGCCCGCCTGGTAGGCCAGGATCCAAGAGACAAAGAGCGAGATACGAGGGAGCTTGCGTGTGGTCATTCCCTTGCTTCGGTCGGAGACATTCTCCGTTGCAGGAAATTCTAGCGCAGCGATTCGAGGAGCGCGCGGGAAGAGCTGGTCCCGATCCGACTCGCTCCTGCGCCACGAAGGGCGATGAGCTGCTCCAATGTGCGAATTCCACCGGAAGCCTTGATCTGCGTCGATGTGGGACAGCTTCGCCTCATTAACGCGACGTCTTCTACGGTGGCGCCGCTTGCTGCGAACCCGGTCGAAGTCTTGGCCCAATCTGCTCGGAGCTCGCCGCAGATTTCGCAGAGGCGGGTTTTCTCCGCCTGGTTCAGGAGCGCCGTCTCGAGGATCACCTTGATCTTCTGTCCCGCTGTGTGGACCGCCTCCACAATCGGGGCCAGCTCGTCGACGACCTCCTGGAACTGGCCGCTCCGGGCTTTGCCGACATTGCACACGACGTCCAGCTCCTGGCACCCCAGGTCGAGCGCCTCACGTGCCTCGAACAGCTTCGTTTTTGCAGTGGTAGAACCGTGGGGGAAACCGATCACGGTGCTCGATTTGACGGTGGTTCCGGCGAGTCGCTGGACCAGACGTGCGAGATAATGAGGCTGGATGCAGACGCTGGCGAGATCAAGTTCGATGGCCTCGTCGATCCCGCTCTCGAACTCGGAGTCCGTCGTTCCCGGCTTGAGAAGACCATGATCGATCATCTTGGCGATTTCGTGATACTGAAGCGCCTGCATTTCTCGAACTGTTACCATGCGGGCGCCCCGACCGCGAACGCGAGCAAGCCGATCATGTCAGATACCCCAAGATCGAGGATGGCGCCGAGCGTGCTTGTCGGGGGCTCGCTCGTGGTGGTTCCAGTCCTCGTTGCGGGCCTCTGGGCAGCTCTCGGCCCGCGACGGGCAGACTTCGCACATCAACCGAGCGAGGAACAAATTGTCGAAGGCCCGGAAAAAGAGAATCGGGCAGTCTTGCGGGACGAGCGGCAGGACCACCGACGCATCAGGGAGAGGCCCGATGTGACCGTGTCCGGGCAAGACGAGCCCTCCTCTCGGGAGCGATCTCTCGAGAGTACTTGGGCTTCGCCTGCAGCCGAGCGGGACGCGGCGCGGATCGTGCGCTTTGATAACAATGCCCGAGCTTTCGATGAGCGAATCTCGGCGTTCCATGCCGAGCGCGGGCAATTGGATGCGGAGACCTCATCAGGGCTCCGAGCGGCGCTTGAGGCGCGACTGGGTGAGCTTCACCCGGGTCTTGTGGTGGACGCACGATGCACGACGAGCGTTTGTATCGTGGACCTGAGCAGCGAGGACTCGGTGGGAACGATGATAGCGCGCATCGCTCCCTGGCTTCGGCGCTCGAGTGGTATCGCAACAGGTGATCCTGAGGATGCGTCCGACGAGCGGGGAATGCGTCTCGCTCTGGACAAGTCGGACGCACTTGCGTTCGTTGACCAGCCGTCCGGACCGTTGCCTTGAGGGAGGAAGATTCCGTCGGGAACGCGGCGTGTCGAGCCAAACGCCGACGAGCCTCCGTTGCCGGAGTTGCCGACAACCCCGTCTGTGTTACTACGCGGCGGCTCGGGGCGTCGGGTAACTCTTAGGAATTTGATGAGGATTGAGATGAAAAAGATGCTTCTTCTTGCGATAGCACTCGCCGCATTGGGCGTTGGATGTGGTCCCGACAAGCAGAAGGCCTGCGAGGGCTGTAGCGGGAACGATCTCCGCGATTGCGAGACAGCTTACGAGGAGTGCGACAACGTCAAGCACTGCTCCCCCGGCGACATCCGGCGCGAGTGGTCCGAGCGTAAGTGCGTTCAGTAGCGGGGGCGCCGCTGGGGCTGTACGCGGCCGGAAGGCGTCCCACCCGGCGAGGGAGTGCGCGCGGGTCAATGAAAGTCACGCGATCGCCAGCGGAGATCCGGACGCGCGTCATTTCCCCAGCGCTCCATGTGGTCGACGAGGACGTGGATAACGGGGGTGGGCGCGTCGGGATCGGGTTCCTTGGAGGGAGGCCGCGGCGCGACCGGGAGCCTGGCGTCGCGCTCGATGCGCCCGACCACGAACAGCATCTGAGCGTGTCGGGCCACCTGATGATACTTCTCGAATACGCCTGAATATACGATGAGATTCGCCGATCCTGTCTCGTCTTCGATGGTCATGAAGACGACGCCACTCGCGGTGGCTGGCCGTTGTCGAGCCATGACGAGGCCCGCGACCGCGACCCGGTGTCCCCGAGGGAGATAGTAAAGGTCCGAGGCCCGGACGGCGCCGAGCTTCCTCAACCGTTTGCGGTGGTACTTGAGCGGATGATCGGAAACGCTGAGCCCCTTTGTCCCGTAGTCCATGACCAGTTGTTCGGCAGAAGAGAGGGCGGGGAGTTCGACCCGTTCTTCTCGAGTCTGGACGCCCTCGAAAAGCCCGGGAGTCGACGGAGCGCGGGAAGTCCACAGAGCGTTCCGACGGCCCTTTTCGAGGAGTTCCAGGGCACCCGCTTGGGCCAGGGACTCGACTTCATCCTTCTTCAACCGCGCTCGCAGGGCGAGATCCTGTAGGGATTCGAAGGGGCGCTCTGCACGAGCCTTTTCGATACGCTGGGCGCAGTCTTCTCCCAAACCCTTGATCAACCGAAACCCGAGACGCAGGGCACGCTGAGCTCCGGGCGCTGAGCTTCGGATCTGCGATTCGGTCGAATCCTCGAGCGTCGAGTCCCAATTGCTCTTGTCGATGCATACGTCACGAACCTCGACCCCGTGCTGCTGGGCGTCTCGGATCAAAGTGGTCGGTTGATAAAAGCCCATGGGTTGCGAGTTGAGGACGGCGCAGCAAAAATGAGCCGGATAGTGGCACTTTTCCCAAGACGAAGCGTAGACGAGAAGGGCGAACGATGACGCGTGGGACTCGGGGAAGCCATACTCACCGAACCCTTTGATTTGCTCGAAAAGCGCCAAACCAAATTCATCGGAGATCCCCTTCTTGCGAAATCCGTCGAGAAGCCTTTGTCGATGCTCCATCAGTCGACCGTGCTTTTTCCAGGCGGCCATGTCACGGCGGAGCTGATCCGCTTCCCCACCCGTGTACCCTGCCCCCGTGATGGCAATCTGCATGACCTGTTCCTGGAAGAGCGGTACTCCCAGCGTGCGCTTCAAGATGGGCCAGAGGTCGGGATGAGGAGACGTGACTGGCTCTTCTTGGTTTCGTCTGCGCAGAAATGGATGCACCATCCCCCCTTGAATCGGCCCTGGACGGACGATCGCTACTTCGATAACGAGATCATAGAAGCAGCTGGGCCGGAGTCGCGGGAGCATGGCCATTTGCGCGCGGCTTTCGATTTGAAAGACTCCTACGGTGTCGCCCCGGGAGATCATCCGGTAGGTGTCTCGATCCTCGGGCGGGATGCGTGTGATCACCTCCAGTGGATCGAATGGTTCTCCTTCGGGCGATCCCGCGTTCCCAAGGACCGCCGTGCTGTGGGGCGCACGTCCGGGCGGCGCGAGTCCGCCATCGAGCCGAATCAGCTCCAGGGCTTTGCGGATCGCAGTGAGCATTCCGAGCGCAAGGACATCTACCTTGAAAAACCCCAATGCATCGATGTCGTCTTTGTCCCAGGGGATGACCGTGCGCCCCTCCATGCGAGCTGGTTCCACGGGAGCCACTTCGAAGAGAGGTCTCGACGAGAGAACGAAACCGCCTACGTGAATCGACAGATGGCGCGGGAAGCCCCGCAGTTGATCGGCCAGGAGCACCACCTGCTTGACCCGAGGGTCGCGTAAGTCGAAACCAGCTTCCACGAGGCGTTTTTCCTGCTCCTCGGGGGACTGCTGCCAGGTGACGGTTCCACTCAAGGCATCCGCCTGTTCCAGGCTCAGACCGAAAACCTGGCTTACTTCACGAAGCGCGCTCTTGCCGCGGTAGCTGATGACCTCGGAGACCATCGCAGCTTGCTCACGCCCATACCGTTCGTAGATCTCCTGGATGACCTCCTCGCGCCGTTCGTGCTCGAAATCGATGTCGATGTCCGGAGGTTCTGCGCGCTCTTCGCTCAGAAAGCGCTCGAACAGAAGGCTCGAGCGTGAAGGATCCACTGCCGTGATTCCAAGCATGAAACACACGGCGCTGTTGGCGGCGCTTCCCCTACCCTGACAGAGAATCTTGCGGCGACGTGCCATCTCCACGATGTCGTAGGTGGATAGAAAATAGGGCGCCACGCCGATCTTCTTGATGAGTCGCAGTTCCTTGACGATCTGCGAACGTAGGTCTGCGTTGATGCCGCCGGGGTGCCGGCGCCCGACGCCTTCCCACGTGAGTTCTGCCAGGCGTTCGTCTGCCGTTTGGCCGTCTGGGAGATGACAGGGAAAGTGATATTTCAGTTCACCGAAGTCGAATTGGCAGTCTTCGGCGATCCGAACGCTTTCATCGACCCACTGTGGCTTGTCACGAAATAGATGTCGGATCTGTTCCTCCGAGCGGAGACTCCGTTCCCCGTTTTCAACGAGAGAAGCACCAGCTTCGTCGAGAGTCGTTCCCTCTCTGATGCAAAAGAGCACGTCCGCCAAGGGCTTTCGCTCAGGTTCGTGAAAGAGGGGGCGCCCCGTTGCGACGATGGGGACGCGCATCGTTTCCGCTGCATGCAGACTCCAATGCTGACGCAGACGATCGAACCCATCGAGATGTCGATACGTGGCCACGGCGAGCTGGCTTAGAAACGCTTGTTTCAGCCGAAGAAACGTTGCGTTCTGATCGATGTCTGGATGAAGGCGCCGAGGATCTTTAGGAGCAACGACGAGCGCAAAGAGCCCATCGCTGTGTCCTTCGAACCACGTCGGGTGACAGACACTCACGCCCTTTTCCTGGCCCGAATGACTCCTGGTCAGAATGCGACAAAGGTTTTCGTAGCCGCGAGGGGTTTGTACCAAGAGTGCGATCGTTAGGGCAGTGTCGTCCGGGGGTACCGACGGCACTCCTTCGGGCGTCGTTTGATAAGCAAGAGTCAGCTCGGCGCCGACGATGTACCGAAACGCGCTCGTCTCATTCGGGAGCTTCTCCAGCGCCGTGCGATGGGCCTTCCAAGCGCGTACGGCTCCGTAGATGCCGTCGAGATCACAGAGAGCGAGTCCGCCAAGTCCGAGCGAGTATGCACGGTCGATCATCTCCTCGGGGTGCGACGCGCCCCGAAGAAACGAGAAGCAGGAACGACCGAGAAGCTCGACGAACACTGAACAGAGTATCAGCTCTCGTCGGGGGCGCAATCGGCATGCGCGACGAGCCGGATCCAGCTGAGAAGGGCCTCCGTCTGAAGGAGTCTCAGTTCCCCTCGTCCGGGGCGGTCCCTCGGCTGAGGAGCAATGTCCAGGCGCTCGAGGAAGTCGTCCATCCCGCCCCACTTTCGAAGCGGTGTTGAATATTCTGGAGGGCCGCGTCGGTCGAGATACGTCATGTAGTCGCAGAACGCTCCTTTGAGAACGAGCGGGGTGGGCGTCGTCACCCCGACTTCACGAAGGATCTGGTGACTCGACGCGTTCCATACGACCAACACGTCGTCTTCACTCAGCCACTCTCGGAGTCGTTCCGCAGCCATCTCTCGCGAGAGTCCGTGGCCGTGCAGCTCCTCGAGATCGAGGGCGAGATGCTCGAGGAGTCGCGCCGGCGGGACGCGATCGGTGCGCAAGACAACGCGGAGTGATTCACCCGTCGCGGGGCGTTTGACGTAGACGACGAGCGGCTCCTTTTCGAAGGGCTTGGAGTTTTCGCCGGACCTCGAATCCGAAACGCAGTCCTTGGCAAAGCGGCTGGTTCCTTCGCAGTACGCGACGACGAGGTGTTCGGCGGGAGCGTGCAACTCCCGGGGGAATCGGTGTGGGATGAGTCGTTTTCGTCGCTGAAATCGGGGCCCCTGCTCGTCCAGGCGACGCGCGGCGATATTCCGGTCAATCATCTCGGAAAAGCTTTGAAGCAGATGATCGAGTCCCTCGGTCTCTGGCTCGACGTGCCGTAACACGTAGGCGATGGACTCGATCGTCGACAGATAGTCCGCGCGGGGCTCCTTGCGAATTCGGTAAGTGCTCGGAAGGCTCGGTGTGAAGCGGAGGCGCCGGAATCGGCGGAGTTCGGGGACGTCGCGAAGGAGCGTCTTGGCATGACTCCAGGTGCCGTCGACGACGATGATCTCCGAAGGAAAGAGCTCGGGTGGCATCGTCTCGAGTTCTTCCGCGTCCGGACTCGGGAAAAGGATGGCAGCTTCGTCGCTCACCCGCGCCTGGCGGAGCGCCTGGCTCATCTCTTCGGGTCTGTGGCGGAGAACGACCGATGAGCGGAGGCTGTATTCCGCGATCCGCGCGGTGTTGAGGGGATGAAACTGTTCCCGAGGATGCTGCACCACCACCACGCGGGTCTTGTTCGAAACTCGCTGCAGCACGTCACAGTAACACAGGCTCTCGGGACGAAAGCATCGATAACATGTCGCGCGGGGGACAAAGGCGGGATCTGCGTATTGCGTCATTTCGCGGTTCAGCGACACTAGCGCACCCCAAACCAAGGAGTCCTAATTGCGTCGAATGAGTCCTTTATTTCCTACTAGCGCGCTTTCGCTCGCTTTCATGCTTGGCACTTGTCAAGCCGCGGCTCAACCCTCGGAGGACGACGACATCGAAATTGGTGACGAAGACGAAGACGAAGGCGACGAGGACGAGGACGAAGGCGACGAGGACGAGGACGAAGGCGACGAGGACGAAGCTCAGGACTCGGAAGAGGAGGAGCCAACAGAAGCGGAGGACGAATCCGAAACCGATGACTCCTCGGAAGATGCTGGAACGACCGTTTCCGACGAGGCGGACTGCGAGGGTGAGGACTGTTCGTCCGACGAGGAGCTCGAGACGGCCAAGGAGGAGGCGAACTCAGACGCCTCCGAGAAGAAAGACCAGGACGCTGCGCGGCGAGAGAGGCGAGCACGTCGCGCTGATAAGAAGCGGGCTGTTCCTCCGTGGATGAACAAGACACCGAGGAAACGGCCTGGACCCAATGCCGAGGACAATGGCTCGGCCCGCGTTGCGGACGAGGCGGAGACGGAAGAGGCGGCGCAGGCCGCTTTGACCGATCTTCCGCAGCCGGGGCCATCTTTGGTCCCCCTCTCGGTGACGACATCCACGTTCGCCCGCCTCGAGGTTCGGGAAGGCTACGACGAACTCGGGGTCGAAACCGAAAGAAGACGAGAAGGGGATGCCGTGTTCTATCGGGCCCGTTTGGGTCTGGAGACCAACCCGCTTCCCGTAGCGGACGGGGCTGACGTGAATCTCAAGTTCAGCCCGCAGGCTACGGGGGTCTGGGGGCAGACTGGTACCTTCGAGCACCCCGACTTCGGGCTGTACGAGGGTCACATGAGGTTCCGCAGTGACCGACTTGAGACGTACATCGGTCGTCAAATGATCGCCTACGGTGAGGGCATCATATTTGGAGCGGTGGGTTGGCACCACGTCGGACGCGCCTACGACGGCCTGAAGTTTCGCTACAAAATGGACCGTGGTTACGTCGACTTTCTCGGGCTCCAGACCGCGGAGGTGCATCCCGACGGTGCCGAGCGTCTCCTGGGAGGGGACGAATACGTGTGGGGCGTTTATTCGGGGTTCGGCGAATATGTCGGCGACGATATCGAGACCGATGCTTACATGATCGCCAGGAGCACGGTCGCCCAGGATCTCTACACTGATCCTGTGAGCGGAGATGTCGTAAGCGCCGAAGGCGGGACGCTATTTACCGTGGGCGCGCGCGTCAAACACCAGGTGGGCGCTTTGGACTATCGATTCGAGGCGGGTGTGCAATTCGGTGAGGCTGCCCGGACGTTCCGCGGTGTGGGAGGGGTGTTGGAGTCACCTTCTACGTTTGCCTATCAAGCGAGCGGAGAAATCGGGATTTCCTTCGACTCGGTGACTCGTATCGGCATCGGAGGTGACTACGCGAGTGGGGACGATCTGACGACCCGAGGTCACGAGGGATGGGACCCGCTGTTTTCGACGTTTTGGGGCTGGTTGGGGAACATGGATGTCATCGGACTTCGCACGAACGTTCTCTCCGGAAACCTGAAAATTACCAGGGGACTGACTCGGAGTTTGACCCTAGACATCGATGGACACGTCTTCGCCCGACCTGAAGCGGGCGGGCTAGGCCAAGTCGGCGATGAAAAGTTCGCAGGCGTGGAGGTCGATACGCGTCTCCGCCAGAAATTGGGTGAGTTTGCTGCGGCGCAGGGGACGTACGGGCTCTTCATCCCGCAATCGGGACACTACAGTAGCGACGACTTGGCGAGTTACGGCGAAGTCGAAGTACGGGTCGAGTTCTGAGCCTAGGCGACGCTGGTTCAATCACCCCACGCCTGAAGGAAAGTCTCTTGGGTGTTCCGGTCGATGAAAAGAAGAGCCTCCGCACCTCCGCGGGGGCTCTTCAACCATGCCCAAAAGTAGTCTCGACTCGTCGAGGTCGGCGTCCACCACTCGACCCCGTCGAGACGCTGAATGAAGCGAAGGCTCTCGATGGTGTATAGTTCGCTTCCCATACCAAAGCTTGCCCCCACGGTGAGAGGAGTACCCAAGGGTCGAGGACGTTTCACGAGTCGGGTGATCCTCTGAAGAGAGGGACTCCCGAGATAGAGGGCTGCTTCCTTGGCGATCCTTTGGTCTTTCGGTTTTCCCTTGGATGCCGCGCGTGACTTGGCCACGGCGCGTGACTTGGCAGGGTTCGAAGGTCCCGAGCGCGTGGATTTTTTTCGTGGCCTTTTTCCCGACGTTTCGAGGGGGACGACCGGCTCGAGTAAAGATCGTGCTTCAGGGCGCAGATGGGAGCGAACCGCCAAGGTTCCGAGGTTCTCCTGGCCCACGTCAGCCTCGAGTTCACACAAAAGGAGGGCGAGCTCTTGGATGCGCTTTTGTCCGACGAGGAAGGCTGCCCCTGCTTCTCGAAGTGTCCCAGAGAGAGGTGCTTCGGAAAGCCCCATTTGGTCCATGAAAGCGGGGCTGAGTTGCTCGGCGCTGAGCCGGAGGCCAATCGTCGGTGCTTTCATCTCCAGACGACTCAAACGGCTTTTGAGCGCGCGCTCGAGATCTCCCTCCTGGTAGAGAGGGGTCGACAGCTCGAATTCGATGAGCGTTTGACTCAGGACACCTCGATGACGGGCGATGGCCGGATCGTGCTTGAGACGCAGCTCGATGTGAGAGCAGGCCTCCCCTCGCCCTCGCAATCGTGCGCTCAAACGTGACAGGAGTCCTCGAAGAGCGAAGAGCAAAGGCTCCAGCCCGAAAGCCGGCTCTTCCCACTCGATTTCTTCCAGGAGCACTCGAGGAAACTGCCCCGGGACCAGCGGCGTCTTGTCGATACCCTGAGCGAGGGTGAGAACTTCGAGTGCGTGTTCACCGAGGCGAGACGAAGCGACTGCAGGCGGGAGTGCCTGGAGCTGCTCCACCGACAAAAGCCCCAAACGGCTCAAAAACGTGACCTTTTCCTGGGAAAGCGGCAGCGCCAAGATGGGGAGCTTTCCCATGGCGTGAGCCGTTCGTTCTGGAGCGACGATGGAGCACGGCTTCGTGCCAAAGTGAGCGATCGCCTGGGAAATCCGCGGACCCGACGCGACACAGACACGGGCAACATGACCGAGAAGACGCACTTGTTCTTGAAGTTCGAGAGCGAGTTCTTCCTCGCCGCCGTACAAATGCGAAACACCCGTCGTATCGACCCAGACCGTGTCTGGGAATTGCCAAGAAACGGTCGTTCCAAATGGGCTTGCGACCTCCGCGATGGCGATCAAACGAAGCTCGACGTCCTCCTGTTCGATCATTTCGACCTGAAGCTCCGCAACGAGTGCTCGCGCTTCAGTGATCGTTTGGCCCGCTCGAATGCCGGCACGGTGAGCACTCGGATTCACGGCATCGAGACGATCCGTCGAGCGTACTTGGTCTGCCCGCGATTCGACCAGAACGAGTCCAATTGGGGGTGAGCGGTGCTGCGAAGATTTTAGAGAAAGGGTGCGGGGCTCTGTGATCTCGCTGAGGAGATGAGGCAAATGAACGCAGAGAATCCTCCTGTCACGATCGGATTCGCCCTCACCCGGCATGTGCCATCTCCGCTCGTGTTTGGTTACTTTGAGGGGAACAGCGCCGCGTCCAGCGGATGTCGGCTTCGCCTGACGCTATCGTGATGCTCTTATTGACGGTGAGCCGCAGATCCGTGAGAGAACGACGACTGAGGACGAGACGTTCCGTCACCGGGAGTGGAAGAGTGCGCTTGGTGTTCTTGTCGGTCAAAAGCAGTACGGAATGAGAGCTCCCCTCCAAAGCTCGGGAGAGGCGTCTGACGACTCTCACCCACGAGTGGAGTGAAAGATCGAAGTTTTCACCGGGGAGCCCCATGAGATCGACGACCACGAGTGGAAATACCTTGGACTCGACCAGGCGAAGAGTCGCCCGGGTGATGCTCTCCGCATCGGGGCGCACGATCAGAAGGCGGCTCAGATCGACGCCTGCAGCATGGACTCCGGGCGCATAGAGAGAGCCCGTAGGATCGACGAAAGCGCACCACGGCACGACACCGAAGGCCGAGCGTGCGCTATCCTGAACCCGAAAGCAGGCGCGGATTGCGATGGAAGTACCCATCGCAATCCCGCCATCCGAGGCGAGCTCGGTCACCCCAGATGCCAGCTCACCCCGACTCAACTTCCCTTGCCACTCCTCGGAAAGCGAGAGCTCCTCTTCCGGAGTCCGCGCCTTGGCCAACGCTCCCGGAGAGCTGGCCATGCGCACGACACCCGTCTTGTGAAGGGCTGCTGGAAGACTGCTGAGGACTCTCTCTGCCATCGACATAGGACTGAACAAAGTAGCAGCTTGTTTTGTTCCCGGTAGAGGGTCTGCTTCCACCCTGTGATCGAAAATGTCCTATCTTTGTGGAATATACTTGAGTTTTCCAATACTTCGTTCTGTTTATAGAACCGAGTCCGTTCGACGGCCGGCAACGGCCGCGCCGCTCGCCTTTCCAGTACAGTCCGATCCGTTCAAACGACGCTGTATCCCGACTCGCCCGTGAGGGGCCAAACAGCGCCGCGCCTCCAGATGAGCGTACGCACTATACATGTACACAGTGCACTATTTTCATCGAATTCCTCGATGGTATGCATGTATCCCAAAGCACACTCCGAAGGGGGTCTGGAGCGACAAACGGTTGGACCGGTTCGGTCGACCAAACGGCGCCGAATTTCGAGCAGCAAGCGGAGGCAGAACGGACGAAAAACGCTCCCTCGCAGCGGGTCGGGGCGTTCTTCAAGAGCTCCTCTCCGTATACTGACGGGCGCTCTGGGAAGGGCACCCCAACGCTACACCGGGGCAAGTTCGGGGGAGCCCGCCTCAGCACAGCCGGGGAGCTAGTCCGATCGCGACCCGCCCTCCTTACAAACCCGAGACGAAATCCCAGATCATCAGTCCGCCATCCGACGGCCATCCGTGCGTGCTGTCGTCGTAACCCCCCTGGCTGTGCTCGCACCATCGCACGGGGAACTTTGGATCGCATCCTTGGTAATCCACGCACGCCCAATCCGTGGTCATGGCATCGCGCGATGCGCGGATTCGAGTGTGAACCTCGGCCAGATCGGGAACCGTTTCGGTCGTGCACCCATTCTGCGCGATGTAGAAATCCCGTGCCGTCTCTCCCGAATCGAAAGTCACATGAGGATCATCGATGCCGTGAATCGGGATGGCGGCGACGTTCCCCACACAGCCATCGCTTTCGGGGAGATATCCGGCTACCGGCGCCGCCGCCAGGAGCTTGTCCCCATAACGGCAAGCCAGAACGTTCGTGAAGTGGGCACCCGAACTCGTGCCTGCCACGAAAATCCGCGCTTCGTCCACGCAGGCTTCCGACGAAATCGAGGCGACCACCGCTTCGAAGAAGGTCGCATTGTCATCGCGGACCGCAGATTGTTCCCAGCCCTCGCCAAATGACTTCATGTAGATCAGGATCGCCTCTTGCCCCATCACCGACTGAAACCCCGCGCAGTCCCCCGCTTGGCATTGGGCATGGGTGCGCCCAAATCCGTGGAACGCAAAGCCCAGCGGATACGGCCGGCTGGCGTCGTAGTCGCTAGGAATGGACACGATGTACGCGCCCGTTTGGCCGGCGGCCTCGATGGTGCGCTCGCCCGTCGTGGGAGTTTGTCCGCACCCGGAACTCGGCATCACGGCGACGGGCCCCGAGCCACCGGTGCCGCTCGCGTCGCCTCCCGTAGACCCGACGTTGCCCCCCGTAGCGCTCCCGCCGCTCCCAAGGTCTCCATCGCCCGTCGCTCCACCGTCTCCCGGCGTCGCTCCCCCGTCCCCTGGAGCGTCCCCGTCCCCTTGGGAGCTTGCCTTTTGATCCCCGGCACACGCTGAAACAGAACAAAAAAAGATGAGGAAAGGAGCAAAAAAGGGGACTTTCGAGGATGTCATGGAAAATAGCGCCGAATAGGACCGCTTCAGGGATACCCGAGCTTGACTGTCGGTGCTTCTCAGAACATTCCGATCCTCCTCGCTCCCCCTTTTGCTATGTAAAGAACGACGATGTCGTCTCCACAGAACCCACAGAATACCCCGAAATCCGAGGGAGACGCCCGCCAGAGCCTCGAGTGTTTGGAGACGATCGTCCGTGAAATGGGGTCGGTTTTGGTATGCTTTTCGGGAGGGATCGATAGTGCGCTGCTCCTTTCCGTTGCAAATCGCGTGCTCGGTGACAAAGCCGTCGGTTTGACGGCGGTGAGCCCGAGCCTCCCCGAGGTGGAGAGAGCAGCAGCGATGGAAGTCGCCCGCGAGCTCGGGGCTCAGCATCACTCGGTCTCCAGCAACGAAATGGCCCGACCAGGTTACACGGCAAACGGGCCGGATCGTTGCTTCTACTGCAAGACCGAGCTCTACACGATTGCTGAGGCAAAGCGTCGTGAGTGGGGGCTATCCTGGATTGCCAATGGCACAAACACGGATGACCTCGGTGACTACCGCCCGGGCCTCGAGGCGGCGAAGAACGCGAACGTCCGTGCGCCATTCGTCGAAGCCGGAATGAGCAAGAACGACGTGCGCGCCGTGGCTCGACTCCTCGAGCTTCCCATCTGGGACAAGCCCGCAGCAGCATGTCTGTCGAGCCGCATCCCCTACGGCACTTCGGTGACGAAAGAACGTCTCCGCCAAGTGGAGAGCCTCGAGACGACCCTCCGCGAACTCGGCTACCGAGGAGCGCGCGTGCGCTGGCACGATGCAGTCGCACGGATCGAGGTGCGCGAGGAGGACCTCCCGCGGCTCGTCACCCCCGAGCATCGGAAACGCTTGATCGCAGCTGCCAAAGAGAGCGGCTTCAAGTTCGCAACGGTCGATCTCTCGGGGTACCAGACGGGGTCGTTGAATGCGCTCCTCGAGGGGCGTGCGCTCAAGGTCGTCTCCTGATTGCCGCTCGACCCGGTCATTCGGACCTCGCTCGCGTGTACCGCTGAAGGACGCCCCCAAAAAGAAGAAGGGAGCCGCTCCTGCGACTCCCTTCTCTTCGTCACCGAGCCTGAAGCGGCCCAGTCGCGTAAGCAGCTCAGTCCTCCGTTGCTGCCTTCTCACGCTCGGCCTGTCGCTCGCGACGGCGCCGCTCGCGACGCTCACGGCGCTCGCGGAGTTCGTCCTCCGTTCGCTCACGCGGCGCGCGATCGGATGATTCCGATTTGGCCGCGCGTTCAGGCCTATCGCCGCGTTCGGGACGATCCCCGCGCTCGGGACGATCCCCACGCTCGGCGCGCTCGGGACGATCCCCGCGCTCGGGACGATCCCCGCGCTCGGCGCGTTCGGGACGATCTCCGCGGTCGCGACGGGGACGGTCCCCGCTGCGATCCCGCTCGCGTCCGCCGCCGCGGCGTTCGCCACGTCCACGGTCACGATCACGTCCACCACGGTCGCCGCGTCCGCGGTCGCCACGTCCGCGGTCATCACGATCGCTACGCTCGCGCTTCGGAGGCGGCTCGTAGCCCTCGGGTTCAGGCAACAGTGCCTTACGGCTCAAACGAGTCTTACCGTCTCGCTCGACGCTGAGACACTTCACCTCGATGACCTGTCCCTCTTCGAGAACATCCGACGGATGCTCCACGCGGGCGTAGTCGATTTCCGAAACGTGGAGCAGAGCCTCGTTGTTGGGAAGGATCTCCACGAACGCGCCGAAATCCACGATGCGCTTGACCACGCCCTTGTAGATCTTGCCAGCCTCGGGCTCTGCGACCAGTCCCTCGATGATTTCGATGGCCCGCTTCACGCCCTCGGGATCGGAGCCAGCGACGTTCACCGTTCCGTCATCCTCGACGTTGACGGTGCAGCCCGTCTGCTCTGCGATACCCTTGATGGTCTTACCACCGGGCCCGATGATGATACGGATCTGATCGGGCTTGACCTGAATCGTCGTGATGCGAGGCGCCCACTTGCTGATCTCCTCACGCGCCTGGGGCAGCGTCTCGAGCATCTTGCCGAGGATGTGGATACGGCCCTGACGAGCCTGCTCCAGTGCCTCTTCCATAATCGAACGAGCGAGCCCGTTGATCTTGATGTCCATCTGGATGGC
Source organism: uncultured Polyangiaceae bacterium (assembly GCA_965652275.1). GTDB lineage: Bacteria > Myxococcota_A > Polyangia > Polyangiales > Polyangiaceae > NIC37A-2. The sequence continues at coordinate 200,072 of CBFGUR010000007.1, forward strand.
AGTGACGCCCTTTTCGGTTCCACAGACCTTGAAGTCCATGTCACCGAGGTGATCCTCGTCGCCGAGAATGTCGCTCAGGATCGCGTAGCGCGTGTTGCCCTCGCTGATGAGACCCATAGCGATACCAGCGACCGGCGCCTTGATGGGCACGCCTGCGTCCATCATCGACAAGGTCCCACCGCACACGGACGCCATTGAGCTCGAACCGTTCGATTCGAGAACTTCACTCACGATGCGGACCGTGTATGGGAACTTGTCGTAGTCGGGAACCATCCGAGCGAGAGCACGCTCGGCCAGGGCTCCGTGACCGATCTCGCGACGGGCCGGGCCTCGCATGGGCTTCGTTTCACCGGTGCAGAAGGGAGGGAAATTGTAGTGAAGCATGAATCGCTTCCAGCTCTCCCCAGTAATCCCATCGATCTTCTGCTCGTCGGCCGTCGTGCCAAGCGTCGCAGTGACGATGGCTTGGGTCTCTCCACGCTGGAACAGTGCCGAGCCATGCGTGCGATGGAGGAGGCCCGCCTCGCAGCTGATGGCACGAATCGTCTTGCCATCGCGCCCGTCGATGCGCTTACCCGTGTCGAGCACCATCGTTCGCACGACCTCGGCTTTGCGCTTGTCGAACTCGGCTTTGATGAGCTTCTCGTTCTCGGCCCAGCCCTCCTCGCCGAGCTCGGCAGTCATGGTTTCGACGAGCCTTGCCTTGATTTCGCCGTACGCATCGTAGCGGTCGTGCTTGCCCTTGATGACACAAGCCTTGGCGAGGTCCGCGTCGACGATCTCCGACACGCGACGTGCATGTGCTGGCTCGATCTCCGGCACGCTGAACTTTCGCTTCTCCTGTCCGACTGCGTCCCGCATCTTTCGGATCAGGCTGATGATCTTCTTGCACTCGTCGTGCGCGAACTCGAGAGCATCGATGATGTCCTTCTCGGACGCTTCGTCGGCGCCGCCTTCGACCATCATGATGGCGTCTTCGCTGCACGCGACGATCATGTCGATGTCGGCCTTCTCCGATTGTTCGAAGGTCGGGAAGATGATGAGCTCACCATCGACGCGCGCGACGCGCACGCCTGCAATGGGGCCGTCCCACGGAATCGCGGAAATGTGCAGGGCCGCACTGGCGCCCGTCAACGCGATGACGTCGGTGGGGTTCTCACGGTCCGCACTCATCACCGTGGCGATGATCTGCGTGTCCTTCTTGTAACCCTTCGGGAACAACGGGCGTAGCGGGCGATCCATCACGCGAGCGGAGAGGATCTCGTTTTCCTTCAAGCGGCCTTCGCGCTTGAAGAAGCCTCCGGGAATCTTGCCCGCGGCGTAAGTCTTCTCCACGTACTCACAAGTGAGTGGGAAGAAGTCGAGGCCTGGGCGCTCGGAGGTAGAAACGACGGTGACGAGAACCTGGCTTTCGCCATAGGTCATCAGCACAGCACCGTCTGCTTGCTTGGCGAGACGACCCGTTTCAAACGTCAGGGTGCGTCCGCCAATCGTTATCGATTCACGTACAAACATTGATAAAGCGCTCCTTTGCGCGGCGACTCTCTACGTGGAGCCAAACGCCGACGGCGAACGCTTGAGACTTCAGCCTCGATTCCTAGGAGCGGTCACAACCTGTCCCCGGGAAATCCCGAGTGGAGCACGCACCCACGAAGCGAAGTTGAAGAAGTAGCTCTTCGTCGCCGGAACTGTGGGCCGCTAGGGGCCAATCGGCCGCATCCAACGACCCATCACCCCCCCAGCGAATTGTGTCGTTACTTTCGGATCCCGTGCGCTTCGAGGACGGCCTTGTAGCGGTCCACGCTCTTGCGCTTGAGATAGTCGAGCATGCGACGGCGGCGACCGACGATCTTGAGAAGGCCGCGGCGTGAGTGATGGTCGAGCTTGTGTGTGCGGAAATGCTCGGTGAGATAGACGATCCGCTGCGTCATGAGCGCAATCTGAACTTCGGGTGAACCCGTGTCCGACTCGTGCTGACGAGAACTTTCGATAAGGCTTTGCTTAGCGCCTGGTGCGAGAGGCATGAAAAATTCTATCCTTTAGGTCCTATTTTTGTTGAGCGCGGAGTATACGAGCGGATCTCCGTCGGTCAACGGAACGAAACCCTCCGTTTACGGAAATTTCAGACCTAGGATTCTCGTGCAACTGCAATCATGCAGTTCAGGTCAGTCCGGATCCAGAATGTCCTTCAGCCGGGAGCTGAACCGGCCCAAAAGGCCCTGCTCGAGCTCCTGCGCTGTGCACGCCTCGAATGCCATTCCGGCCGCATCCTGGGCCTCTGCGATGGATACCCGGGCGAGCGCCGCCTTGACTTCCGGGATGGCCGACGCCTCCATGCTCAAATTCCGCAGGCCGATACCGACCAGTAGGATGGCCGCAATTGGGTCGCTCGCCATCGCGCCACAGACGGAGATCGGTTTCTGCCTGAAGGTTCCGGCCTGGACGACCCCCTTGATCAGCTTGACGACCGAGGGGTCGAAATAGCTCGCCAAGCGGGCTAGCTCCTGGCTCGTTCGGTCCACTGCGAGGGTGTATTGGACCAGATCGTTCGTCCCGATGCTCAAGAACTCGGCCTCACGCGCGAACTCCTCGGCCAAGATTGCAGCCGAAGGGACCTCAATCATGCAACCGAGCTCGATGTTGTCCGCGTGCGGATGTCCCGCCCGATCCACCTCCATGACCGATTCACTCAAGAGGGCTCGCACCGCTCTGAGTTCGCTGAGAGACGCGACCATCGGGATCATGATCTTCACCTTGCCATGAGCCGATGCGCGCACCATTGCGCGGAGCTGCGTCTTCAGGAGCTCGGGCTGTTCCAGCCCTAGCCTTACGGCGCGCAGCCCGAGCGCCGGATTCATGTCTCGGGGCATTTTGATGGCAGACACGAACTTGTCTCCACCGATGTCGAACGTTCGGAGCGTCACGGGGAGCTCTCCCATGACGGAAAGGACGCTCTTGTAGGCCTCGTATTGTTCCTCCTCCGGAGGCGGATCCTTTCGATCGATGTAGAGAAATTCCGTTCGGTAGAGGCCGATCCCTCGAGCGCCGTGGGTCAGCGCGATCTTGGCTTCGAGGGCGAGCTCGATGTTCGCCTGGAGAGTGACCCCTACCCCGTCGCTGGTTTGAGCCGGATCGTCCCGGTGTTCACGCAGGTCGCGCGCGACTTCGTAGTACTTCTCGGCTTTTGGCTGAAGAACCTCGAGAACCTCTGCAGACGGCGAAACGACCATCTTGCCGTGCACGCCGTCGAGGACGAGTGTGTCGCCGTCGCCCACGTGCTTGAGTAGGCCCTTGACGCCCACGACGGCCGGAATCTCGAGAGCACGTGCCAGGATCGCAGTGTGGCTCGTGCGCGTGCCGACCGACGTGACGATGCCGAGGACCTTGTCCTTGGTGAGAGTGGCGGTTTGAGATGGTGATAGATCGCGAGCCACGATGATCACCGGCTCCGCAGAGTCGGGGACGACCGAGTCTTCCGAGCGTCCACTGAGCGCGCGCAAGATGCGATCGCGAACGAATTCGAAATCGTGGCTCCGTTCGGCGAGATAAGGATCATCCGTTTGGCGCAGCTGGGTGCACATCACCTCTACCGAAGTCTCGAGAGCCCACTCCGCGCACTGACGGTTCTTTCGGACGATCCCCTCGACGTCCGTTCGCAGCGTCGGATCGTTCAACATCAAGATGTAGGCGTCGAGGATCGAAGTCTCCGCCGCATTTTGCGGACGGTTTTCCCGAACCTCGTCGGCTAGGTCCTTGAGCTCTTGGGCCGACAGCGCCACGGCTTCGTCGAACCGCGCCATCTCGGTGTCGGCATCATTGGGCCCGATGCGACGATGAGTCACACCGAGGTGCCCTGGATCGACGACGCTCGCTCGCCCAATAGCGAACCCGGCAGACCCGCCGATCCCCTCGAGCCAGATGTTCATTTCGGCAGCTTCGGCCGAATCAGAGCTCATGCGGGATTAGTCCTCTTCTCCAAACTTTTCGGCAATGAGCTTTCCGAGGGCCGCAACGGCCTCCTCTGCTTGGTCACCGTCCGCCTCTACCGTGACTCGTGTCCCTTTGGCGCCACAGAGCAGAAGGACCCCCATGACACTCTTTGCATTCGCGACCTGTTCGGCCCGGCGCACGGTGACGTCGCATGGGTAGCTCGATGCGGTCTGCACGAGACGGCTCGCCGCGCGCGCGTGGAGGCCCAGACGATTGACGATCTCGAATGTGTCTTCGGCGTGGTTGGTCATACTCTTTGGCTCACTCTGATGGCTGAATCGCGTCGGGTTCGTTGAAAGGCGACTTTGCTCGCACAGAGAGATGCTCGGCCTGGCGCAGATCGCGGTGCACCGCCTCAACACTGTAACCGAGCTTCCCCGATAGATCTTCCGCGATCTTTTCCGAAAGAGCTACCGACCGGTGCCGCCCGCCAGTACACCCGATGGCGATGGTTACATAACTCTTCCCCTCCTGCCGAAACCGCGGAACACAGAACTCCAAGAGGGGCAGTACGTGTCCCAAAAATCGCTGGGCATCTTCGTGTTCGAGCACGAACGCTGACACGGCGGCATCCTGCCCCGAGAATTCCTTCAAGGACTCCACGAAGTAGGGGTTGGGTAAGAAACGAACGTCGAACAACAAGTCCGCGTCCTGCGGAGCTCCGAACTTGAACCCGAAGGAGAGCACGCGCACCGACATGCGTTGGCCCCGCTCCCCTTCCTCGGAGAACGACTCCAGCACTTCTCGGCGCAAATCGTGCACCGTGAGCGACGTGGTATCGATGACGATCGAAGCCAGCCCACGGAGCGGTACCATGAGCTTTCGCTCGAGTGCGATGCCATCTCTCACGCCACGAGCCGTCGCGTCGCGCTCTTGAGTAAGCGGGTGCGGACGACGAGTGGCATTGAAGCGGCGCGCGAGGAGTTCCTCGGAGGCATCCACGTAGAGGACACGCAGATTGATGCCCTCTCGTTGCCGCACTTCCTCGAGCACCGTGGCCGCGGACTCCAAGAATGCTCGAACGCGGATGTCGACCCCCAAGGCTACTTTTCGGGTCCCACTCTCTTCGAGAGCTTCCAGGGTTGCGATGAGAACCGGCGGCGGCAGATTGTCGACGCAGTAGAAGCCGAGATCCTCCAATGCGTTGAGTGCCGTCGTGCGCCCTGCGCCGCTCAGCCCAGTGACGACCACGATTTCGGTCTGAACGGCTGCTAGCGACTCAGCCATCGGAGTCCTTGCGGGTTCGTGCGAGAAGGTCGAGGCCTTCGTAGGAATGGGCAGGCGGTGGAGCCGCGCTCTCGGTTGCCGGCTGAAATGGCGAAGGCCACCGCTCGGATTCAGGGGGAACGGGCGCGTGGGAGCGCTTCTCGATGCGGTCGATGAAGTCCTTGGCGGGGTGGTGCCCTGCACGCCGTAGCAGCTCCGCGCGCGCTGCAATCTCGATGATCGAACTCATGTTGCGGCCGGGCTGAATGGGCAAGCGCACCATCCGAATCGGCACTCCGAGAATCTCTCGATAGGTATCGTCGACGCCAATCCGATCGTACTCGGCGCCCTCTTTCCACAGCTCGAGGTCGACGATCAGATCGATCCTCTTGCGGTCGCGTACCGACGTCACCCCGTACAAATCCTTCATGTTGAGGATGCCGAGACCCCTGACTTCCATGAAGTGACGGAGCGGGTCCGCTGGCTCCCCAAACACCATGCCGGGAGGCCTGTAGTCGCACTCGACGATGTCGTCTGCGACGAGGCGATGCCCTCGCATGACCAATTCCAGAGCACATTCGCTCTTGCCGATCCCACTCTGTCCGGAGAGCAGCACACCAACCTCGAAGATGTCGACGAGCACGCCGTGGAGACGTGTGCGGGGCGCCAAGTGTTCGTCGAGGACGGTGTGAATCGCCATGATCGCCACCGAACTCTTCTCGGTGACGAGCACGAGAGGCGAGTCTGTCGCCTCTGCGGCCTCGATGAATGGCCGGGGGACCTCCACTCCCCGAGAAACGAAAACACACGAAGGTCGGGCCGAGAAAAGATGATCGGCCGCGCGGCGCTGAGCGGATACGTCGAGCTTCTCCACGTAGCTGAGCTCCGTTTCGCCGACGACCTGCACGCGCGTGGGCACGAGACCATGCATGTGTCCCACGAGCGCCAATCCCGACTTCTGCACTCGAGGATGGGTGATGAGCCGACTCAGACCCTTTTGTCCCGCGAGGAGTTTCCAGTGGAGGCCGTGGGCCTTGTCCTCGAGCACCGCGCCGATGGGGACGCCGGTTTCTGCGAGACGTGAGGGAGGATCGTAAACCGTCATGATTTGACCGAGGAGTCTTCGTGCTCCTCGATCAGAGAGTATGCCTGCTTGGGCCCGTCAGATTCCAGCAATCGCCGCCTCGTCTCCGGACTTTTGAGGAGCCGGGAGATCTTAGCAAGGATTTTCAAATGCGCGCTGGCCTCGCTCTTCGGGCCCACTACGCCGAAGAAGATGTACACGGGCAGCTTGTCGATTGCCGAAAACTCGACTCCTTGGGGGCAAAGGACCAGCGCCGCGCGCTGGGACGAAACATTTTCAACAGCGGTGTGAGGAATGGCCACTCCATCACCAATCCCCGTGCTCTGCAGCTGTTCGCGCTCCCGCAGCTTGCGGAGGATGACTTCCTCCCCCACCCCGCCTCCAGATAGAAGCGTGGAAAGCTGACTCAGCACCTCCGCCCCGTCCACAAGGGAAGTAGACACGCAAATCCGGTCCGCGGAGAGAATCTCGGTCAGCTTCATGGGGAATGGGGCGCGGAAAGAGGAAAATGAAGAAAGCCCGCCAGAGCGGCGGGCCTTCTTTGAGGTAGGAACGCTCCTACCGGGCATAACGGCCGCTGGCGCGGACTTCTAACGGTCCGAAGCGGCCATCGCAAGGTCCGATTCATCCGGCTGCGCATGCCTCAGATCGGTTTCCTTACGACGTTTTGCTCCCTCGACGCCTTTTGCGTCGTGGATCTGGCGTTCCAGCTTGTGGGCGGCGGAGTCGATCGAGGCGTACATGTCTGTCGAGGACTCCTTGGCTTCGTAATGTTGCCCTCCGCTGTCGAGCTGAACCTCCACAACGTGTTCATGTTTCTCCACTGACAGCGTGATCCTCGCCGTCATCGGTTGCCGCAGGAATTTCTGCAGGCGGGTCACCTTCTGATGTCCGTAGTCTCGCAGTGCGTCACTAGGTTCGAGATGCCGGAAGGTGGTGGATACATCCATGATGTTCTCTCCTTTTCAAAGGTCCGTAGAGTCCGCGGGAACCCCCCGCTGGGTCGGAGAACCGCGCGACGTCCGAAGCGCGCCCGAAAGAGGCAACGTCCTCGTGTTTCGCTCGGAACCGAAACGATGTGCGGCAGCGCGGCAGAGGCGCACGCTGTCCGGGGGTCGGTCGCTCCTTAGGGCTTTACCCGACGGCCCGTCACCGTGGGAAGCCTGAGAGGAGTGAGCACTCGACAACACTTTCAATATAGATCGACCCGACAATCCGGAAAGCCCAAATCGTCCCCTACGCAGAAAATGTTTTCATGCCAACTCGCCGCGCATCAGCGCGCCTGACCGTGAACATGTCGGACGCGCTTCCACCGGATGACCGATGGTGGATAGTTCCTTTGCGCCCGGACCTCCGCGGTAACCGGCCAACGAATCGTCCCGGATTCAGAACAGCTGTTTGCGTTTGGAGGAGGCCAGGATCCCCAGCATCTCACGGTACTTCGCCACGGTGCGCCGGGCGATCTTGATGCCTTTTTCTTTGGCAAGATGGCTGACGATGGCTTGATCGCTGAGAGGCTTTGCCTTGTTTTCCTCGTCGATCATCTTCTTGATCGCTTGCTTGACGCTTTCGCTGGCGATGTCTTCCTCGGAAACGCGACGAATGCTCGAGTTGAAAAAATACTTCAGCTCGAAGAGTCCTTGCGGACAATGCATGTACTTGCCCGTGGTCACGCGGGAGATGGTCGACTCGTGCATGCCGACAGCGTCAGCAACGTCTCGGAGGATCATCGGCTTGAGCTCCGACACTCCGCGCTCGAAGAAGTCGTGCTGCTTTTCCAGGATGCACTCGGACACCTTGATGATGGTCTTCCGACGTTGCTCGATGGCGCGAATGAGCCACTGGGCGTTGCGAAGTTTCTCACCGACGAACTCCTTCGCGCTCGGATCGGCCATCAAACGTTTGGTGAGTGACTCGTTGATGAAGAGCTTCTGCATTCCGCGGTCGTTGTCTACGACGCGGAATTCGTCGCCGTCCTTGACCACGTACACGTCCGGTGTGATCCCGATGCTTCGATCGTCGTGGTCCACGAAATTGCGCGCGGGCCGGCTCTCGAACGTCTGGATCTCCTTGACGATCTCGTAAACTTCCTCGAGCGGGAGTTTGATGGACCGGGCTATCGCCTGATAGTTGTGGCGTTCGAGGTCTTTGATGTGGTGTTCGATCACTTCCATGATCGTGTCACCCTCCTGATAGCCAGCGAGCTCTGCCTGTAGCAGGAGACACTCTCGGAGGTCACGCGCGGCCACACCGGGTGGGTCCAACCTCTGAATCATCTCGAGCACGAGCGGGGCGTCGTCGTGGTGCAGACCGACCTCGTCGGCGAGATCCTCGATCGTGAGATCGGGCGTCCTCGTTCCGTCGGGGCGCTCGATCCCTTCCAGATCGAGATAGCCGCGGTCGTCCAGGTTGCCGATGACGAGCTCAGCGAACCGGCGTTCGACCTCGGTGAAGTCGCTCATCTGCAGTTGCCACATCAGATGATCGCGCAGGCTGCTGGGACGAGTGAGATTTTGCTCGATGGGCGGCAGATCGTCATTCGTGCCGCTCCCCTTCCCCGGACCGCTGGCGCTGTTCTGCAGCGTGCGGTTCTCGAGGAATTTCTCCCAGTCCACCTCGCGTGTGGCCTTCTCAGTAGCCTTCCCGTCGTCCGTCCTCTCGGCTGCGGCGAAGTCGCGCTCGGCCTGCTTCATCCGTGAGGTGTCGGCGGCAGTCTCCGCACCGCGGGCGTTCGGATCTTCTTCAGACAGGACCGGGTTGTTGTCGAGCTCCTTACGGACCTCGTCCACCAGTTCCAGGCGCGAAAGTTGCAACAGCTTGATCGCCTGCTGCAGCTGCGGTGTCATCACCAGCTGTTGGCTTAGGCGTAGATGTTGCTTGATCTCCATCCGGTTGACTATGAAGTATCAGACGGATGAGGGGGCGAACAACCTTGACTCGCCCGAGCAGGTTCTTTCTTTCCGACCCGTTGGTCGGGCCTTCCGCTGTCGGCTTGCCGTCCATTGCATGTAGGGAAGTGAAGGATAAGATTCAGGGACCCAAGGAATTGAAGGGCCTGAGGCACCGACCTTGACCCCATCGCTCTTCGCACGAGACTTTGAAATGATGGCGGGACCTGGTGCTGAAAGTACGGCAACGTTCCGGTGCAAGGCACTGTACCTGTGCGTCCGCTCACTCAAAGGGAGGGAAGGCGCCCAGGGTTTCGTCAACGCCGTAGGAGCGGGCCGGATCTTCGAAGACGAGACCAAGCCGATTTCCAGGGAGTTATGGCTGCGTGCCCTCTCCGAATTCGAGAGAACCCTCGGAGATGAAGGATTTCGTCGACTGAGCAGGTACGTCGTCCATCCGAAGAATCTGGGGTTCTGGTCCGTCATGCTCAGGGGGGCCGAGTCTCCCAGGGACATCTACAAGCGCCTCGACGAGTCCGGAGGTGATCAGGATTACGGGTGGACTTGGCGTCTCCGGGCGATGACGGAGACCACCTGGACGGGCGAGGTGTGTTTTCTCGAATCTGACACCCCAGACGACCGACGACGCATTCGAAAGGCGCTCAGTGCGGAGCTGAGGGCGATTCCGCTGCTCTTTGGTTTGGCGCCGGCCATCGTCGCGAGCGCCTTCGAAAAACTCGAAACAGAAGGACCCGGGCCATCCGAGGAGGTCGTCCAGTCGGCGACTTGGTCGACTGCTCGCAGCCGTTTGCTTCCTGGCGTGGGCGTGTCGGTCCTCGCTGGAAGCGCGATTTCGGTAGCGGCCCGTTATGGTGGGTGGCAGCCTATCGATGCTGGCATTCTAGGAGCTGGTGCGGCGCTGGTTGGCGGGATCGTGACGTTCGTGCTTGCCCGCGAATCCCAATACCGGGCCGCAAGTCGTGCTCAGCATCTGCGGATCTTGGCACTCGAGCGCGAGGCGGTGTTGCAGAAGCGTCAGGTCAAGGAGATTTCCCGACCTCACGAGGAACCGGTGATTGCGGGGAAGTACCGCCTATCTCACCAATTGGGGTACGGCGCAGCCGGCGCAGTTTGGAAAGCAAAGAGGCTCACCGACGGCGCCAGCGTGGCGATCAAGCTCTTGCGAACGGCTCTCGCCCAAGACCCCCGCGCCACCGACCGCCTACGGCGCGAGGCCCAGGCGCTCGGGTTGTCTTGGCATCCCCACGTCGTAGAGGTGCTCGATGATGGCATGCTGTCCTCTGGGGTCGCATTTCTCGTCACGGAACTACTTCGTGGTGAGACGCTTGGGAAGCGAATCGTCAGCAATGGGTCTCTCTCACCCGAAGAGGTGGCACGATGGGGGATGCAGGCGCTCGACGCATTGGGGGCCATCCACAGCGCGGGCGTGATCCATCGGGACGTGAAGCCCAACAACCTCTTCATCCACCGCTCCTCGAACGGTGCGGAGCGCCTGAAGTTGATCGACTTCGGCGTCGCCGCGGTCAGCTGGGCAGAAACGCGGCTGACCCGCAGCGGGGCTCGCGTCGGGACACCCGGATATGCGGCGCCTGAGCAAGACGCAGGAGACGAGGTCGACAATCGCGCAGATCTTTTCGGTCTTGGCCAAACGCTCAAGGAGGCGCTCACGGGGCTACCGCCCTCACCTGACGAGTCGAAGACGCCGGTGCTCCCGAGTGACTTACCTCCCGGATGGGAGCCGTTCCTTTCGAAGCTGACGGCCGTAGATCCATCACAGCGCTACAAGAACGCTCGCGAGGCGCAGAAGGCGCTTGCGAAGCTAGCCGGCTTGACGCTTCTCAAGTCCGACCTTTCCGTGGACGGCCCCCCCGAGTCCGAGGCGGATTCCGCGCCGATTTCGTCGGAGCATGCAGTTCGCTCATCGTAGAGCGAGTCGTTCGGTTTCGCCTCCGCGGCGAGCGATGACGTACTGTCCCGATGTGCCCGGTAGCGCCACCGTGAAAACGCCCGCGAAACCCAGGTCCGAGCTCCGGCTGAGGAGCCGGGCGTCGACCCAGTATGCGGGCACGATGAGCTCGAGGGGTGCGCCTGGCACGTAGGATCGGTCGAGATCGCGGATGACCCACGTGTCGACGTCGCGATCGGAAAAGAGACCGGGCGAAACGAGTTTGCTCGTATGACCGCCGGGAAGCCTCGCGATCCGAGGATCGGTGACGCCCCCGAGGTCGACGATCTTCGCGGGCGAAGCAATCCCCACCCAACCGATATCGGTGCTCGCAATGACCTCGGCTCCGGCGAGCGCTCGAGTTCCATCTTCGACCAAGGCTCGACGACGCATTTCGACCGCGCGGAAGTCTTCGCCTTGCGCGAGCAAGATCCATGTCGGAAAGCCGAGACCCGGTAACATCGCAGCCCAAAAAAGCCGGCCGGGCCTCAGGTCGCGTCCCACGTCCCACATGAGGAGAGGAAACAGAGGCGCCGTTAAACGCAGCGCGGGCATCCAATCCCCTCCCGCGAAAAAGACCGCGAGCAGATGGGCGCACCAGGGCACGGCCCAGAGGCCGGGCCGACGGAACGCCCGATCCCGAGCGATGATGAGCCAACCGACACCGGACCAGATCATCGTCACGCCGGCGTAAAACACAGCCGTCTTTACTTCTGGGGCCTTTGCGACTGCCGACAAAGGAAGGAGCGACCCGAACGCCACGGAACGAGTGAGGACCGGAAGGGCGAGTACTACCAGAAATAAGCCGAGGGACTTCCAGGCCCGGGACCTCGTCACGGCAAGCTCGCCTGAAAGAACGCGGCACAAGACCCACGTCACGACAAACGGAGTCAGCTCGGGTCTCCACGCGCTCGCCCAACCGAAAAATCCAGCGGACAACACGACTCGTCGTTGTCGAAACGCTACCGCGCCAACGATGATGAACAGTCCCACGAGTGAAGTGGCGAGTCCGGCTCCAGCCCAAGCCGCGCTCGGAACAGCGAGCACTGAAAGCACTCCGGAAAGGAGCGCAACCCGCCGTCCCTGGGAACCCAAGCGATGGCCGGCGATGCCCATCGAGATAAAGAAGGCGCCCACGCCGAGCCAGCGTGCAACGGTCCAAAGTTCGAGAGGGCTGCTTAGGCCGCTCAGCCCGCCGATGAAAGAAATGAGATGCGCGAAGCCGAGGGGGGTCACCGCGTCCGTGACGGGCCCGCCCGGATTGAAAGAGTGGACGCCAGTCGACAGGCCGTGGTGCGCCACTCGACTGACGATCCACGCGTCGTCGACCGTGAAGCCCCAGCAGAATGCCTCCAGTATAAGTGCAACCGTAAGGGAAAGAGCGCATCCCAGCCACGAAGCGGAACGACAGCTATTTTCCCCTGTGGTATGCATGTACATCCGGGCAAGCTGAAGCGACGTGCTCGGCCGGGCGGGGGCTAGCGGCTCCACGCGCGGTTGTCCAATCTCTGACGATCTTCGTGGAAAGTTGGGGCCAATTTCCAGGAGTTCTTAGGATACCCTCGCATGTCACCCGTAGACGTCGTTCTCCGCACAGACCGCGAACTCTCCTCGTCAGAAGCGCCCCTCGTCGGGGTCCTGGATATCATCGTTGACGGCGTCAACGTCACCGCCCGTGCCGGGCGAACGCAGGGGCTGACGCTCCTCGCTGAACTCGGACATTCGATGGCGAGCTTGTGCCGGGGCCGCTCCTCTCGCGCAACCGCGCACCTTTGTACCGACGGAGAGACGTGGGAACTCGGACTCGAGGCGGATGGGGCGGATGTCTTGCTCAGCGTCTTTCGGGCCGGCCCTTGCCCCGAGGTTGCCGTTCATGAACGTCGCGTCGGGCTCGTCGAGCTGAAGGACGCACTACAGGCGGCGCTAGATAGCGCACTTTCGGGCGGCCTGCCGACTGGCCACCGCTCGATCCTCGAAGCGGCCCGCGAGCAACTGTCGTCGGGACGACGCACCGCCAAGCCCCTTCCCCGCGGGCTCGCGCAGGATCGTCTCACTGTTCGCGCAGGTGCCTCCTTGGAGCTCACCGCAAGCGCCGCATTTCGCGTAGGCCCGCTTCCCGAAGACGCGGACGCTCGGGTCGAGCGAGCGGATCTCCACGCGCTCTTGCTCCCTGGAAGCTTTCGCGTCTCCTTGGGGCGGCGCAACATTTCCCTCGGACGCGCCCAGCTCTTTCTCCTTGCCGAGCGACTGATCTGGCTCGCCGAAGACACCATGGATTCGTGGCAAGCTGCCCGCCCCGTGTTTCGTCGGCTCCAAATCGAGGGCGTCCGAGTCGGCGTGCGCCGCGGTCCCGGGGATGGTCCTGTGGCGCTCTCGCTCGGTCAGGTCCAGACGGACGGAGCCGTCGGGAAGACTCTGACCCTCAATGACATCCCCACCATCGATTTCGTCGAGGGCGTTGCGCATTTCGCCGAAGCTCTCGGTGATCGTTTCGTGGCGCACGACCCCCGGCAATCGTCGAATCTGCGATTGGGAGTCTTGCTCGAGAGCGCGCGGATCCTTCGGGAACGCCTCAGCGAGATGCGCATGGACGACGGCGTGACGAACGCAGAGCGCGAAAGCTTCAAGAGCTACGGGCTTCCGAGCGTCGTGCCCGCAACCGAAGGAACGTGGAGCCGTGGCGGCGCCATGCGTTTCACTCCGAGATGGGTTGCCGCCGTCCCCAACGTCGATCTGCGCTCGACTTTCTTGTACCAGGATCAATTCATCGTCGGATCTGCTCGCGAGGTCGCAAGCCTCTCACCAAAGACCGGTGAGATACTCTGGCGCATCCAAAGTGATCGGGCGGCGACGGTCCCGACGCCCGTCGGCTTGGCTCGACTCCACGCGGACGGTAGGCTCCGAATTCACGATCTCACGAGCGGTGCGGTTCGGTCGGTGACGAAGCTCACCCCGCGAGCGGGAGGTGGAGCCGCTGGCGCTCTCGTGAACACTCCTGGGCTTCCCCAGTTGCTTCTCGTCGCAGAAGGCGAACGAGCGATCACGGCTGTCGACTTGGTGACGGGAGATGTCCGTTGGCGACACCGCGCGTCTCGCCCAGCTCATTTTCGCTTGCGTCGTGCTGGGCGTTTGGTCTTGATGTCCGGGGGCGACTCGGCCCTCACTGCCCTCGATGTGACGACGGGTGAAACCGTTTGGAGGGTCCGTGATCGACTTCCTTTCAGCGGTGACATTGCCGTCGAAGGGGACAGCGCTTTTGCCCTTTCGACGAGTGCGGTCGGCGCGGCGCGACTTCATCACATCGACCTTTGGAGCGGTGTGACTCAGTGGACGAGCTTCGTCGAAGAGCAGCCGGTGTTCGGGCAAAAGCCTCTTTTGTGTCGAGGGTCGGTGATCATACCGACGCGCGACCGGCGCGGGACGGGAGTCCTCGCCTACTCAGCCGCCACGGGTGAACCACTCTGGGATCACGACCCGGGCCTCAGTGCGGCGGCGACTTCTTGGTGTCTGCTGGACGACGCCGTCGTCGCAAACAGCGCCGCCGGCACGGTACTCTGCCTCGACGCAAGAACCGGAGGGGTCCGCTACAATCACGTCTTTTCGCGTCAGGTCGAGGGAGATCAGCCGAGGCGCCTCGAGCCGGTTCTCAGCAACGGCGCGCTCTTCGTCCCGCAGCATCAGGTAGCCGTTCTTCGGCCCGAGACCGGCGAGATCATCGGTGAATTGCCCTGCGACTTGATTCCCGACCTTTTGCGCGTGGACGAGAGCTGCAACGTATTCGTCGCCGAGGAAAGCGGCCACCTGGCTGCCTACTCCGTAGCTCCGCGCCTCAAGCTGGTGAGCTGAGCCAGCCGAGGTCGGATGCGCCGGAGCTAAGCTCCGCTTCGTTGCGCAACCTCCGTCCTTCGGACGAGGCGCGCGAGCTCGAGTAAGGGCACACCTTCGGGGCAGCGCGCCTCTGCAGCTTCGAAAGCAGATTCATCGATGCCCTCTAATGCCGCTTTGGTAGCGTCGAAATCAGGGAGCGACCGGGTCCCCGCGAGCGCGAAGGCCATCATGCCCCGATACCGACCGCCCGAGGCCGCGATGCGCTCGCCTTCGTTTTCGTCGCACCGGCCGCAAGCGGTGCAGCGGTGGACTTCCGCGAGCACTCGAGCGTCGGAACGAGCGACCGGCAAGATCCCCTCAGATCCATAATGCTCGGAGAAGCGGACGAGCGGGTTTGGCCGGGTCCATCGCGCGATCAAGGTCTTGAGTAGCGCAAGCCCCAGGAGAAAAAGCGCCGAGAGTCGAGCGAACATCCTACCCCGCCCTTAAAATGGGAAGTTCGACGCGGGCCAGGCTCCCGCTGAAGACCTGCATGCGATGGTCGACGGCCACGATGTCGCCCGGCCTGAGTTCGACCCATACGTTGTCGCCCTGCAGCTTTTCGCTCGAGACGATGAAATGGTTGACGAACCCGGTTGCGGTCGGGGCCTCGCACTCCTCAGATAGGCTGGGACAAGTGTCCCGTTCGGGGCACTTGGCCTTGTGGGTCGAATAAAAAAGCGGCTTACCGTCCTGAGCGGCGACGAGACACTGCCCATCGGTGACCATGAACGTGAGGAGTGCCTTATTGTCCTCATCGTCACAGAGCTCGCGTACGCGCAGCAGCGTTCCTCTGAGCGCGGCGACGACGTCAGCCACCGCGTGCATGCGGGCGAGCGGCCCGTACTCACTCAGCCGTGCCAGAAATTGAAAGAAGACGAGCTCGCTGTCCGTGTCGCCCAGCACGAAGCGGCGCAAGCGCGGGGGGATCTCGGAAAGAAGGATTTGCCTTTTCTCTGTGAGGTTCGGGATGTCGCCGTTATGGGCTCCCACCCAGCGTCCGTATTGGAACGGATGGCAATTGAGCACGTTGTTCTTTCCCTGCGTCGCTTGGCGAACGTGGGCGAGCACCGTTTCTGCTGCGACTATTCCGCTGACGCGGTGGAACAGCGCGTCGCTGACCGCTGTCATGGGACTGCGGGTGACGTGGGGTGAACCGTCCACATAGAACGCAACTCCCCAGCCGTCCGGATGCTGATTGCTCTGCACCCCGAGCGCGTTTTCAGCTGCGACGAGGGAGCTGTGGACTTGGCTGGGGATGACGCTCCGGAAACCGAAAAGTCTGCACATGTGCGCGATGATTGTGCCACAGTGATGAAAAGGCTCAAAGCCGCCTCCAGGAAACCCACGTGGATCGTCCCGCGTAGGACGAAAGGTGAAACCGACCCCCATGGAACCGCATCCGCAAGATCGACAAGCTTCCCTGCAGAGGCTGCGTGACCGTCGCCGATTCGTGCAGCAAGCCGCCGCCGGAACGACTCTGGCCCTCTTCGGCGGCACCCTTTATGCCTTTTCTGACGAGCTCACGACCGACGCCCAGGCTGCGACCGGCCGGGATGGACGTCCTCGGCTGCCGCCCGGTCAACGGGTTCTCGAGAAGCTCAAGCCGATGGGCGGGTCGCCTGGCGACCCAGCAACGAGCTCCTATCGGCTCGAGGTTCATGGCCTCGTAGACGAGCCTCTCGACCTCAGCTTGGCGGATCTTTTCAAAATGGGCCCCGTCGAGCTTTCTCTCGACGTGCATTGCGTCACGGGGTGGTCGGTTCTGGGGGCAAAGTTCAAGGGCGTGCGCGTCAAGGACCTCGCGGAACGGGCTCGAGTCAAGAAGGACGCGCGACACGTCATCTTCGAGGCCGCGCATGGGTACACCGCGAACGTGCCGCTCGACGTTGCCCTGCGCCCCGATGTGTTAGTGAGTTGGGAGCTCGATGGGCGACGTCTTGCACGAGCGCACGGAGCACCAGTGCGAGCCGTGAATCCGCATCTGTACTTTTGGAAAAGCCCGAAATGGCTGACGGGAATCCGGTTCGTGCGGGAGGACGAGCCGGGATACTGGGAGGTTCGCGGCTATCACAACCGCGCCGATCCTTGGAAAGAGGAGCGCCACGCGTGAGGAGCCACAGAGGCGTTCCTAGATGAGTTCGCTCTCGGGTTGGCTTCGCGCCTTCAGGTGGCGCAAATGGCTCCGCGCGCTTCATCGTGACGCGGGCTATCTCGCCGTAGGGCTCACGTTCGTCTATGCCGTGAGCGGGATCGCCATCAATCACATCGACGATTGGGACCCCAACTTCGAGCCCATCGATGAGGAGTTTGGGCTTCCTGGTCCGGTGACGGACCTGATCCCTACCCCTGGCGATCCCGCGGGCGCCCGGACCGCGGCCGAGAAAATCATTTCGCGCTTGGGTCGAACGGACGTAGTCGATGATGCATATGCGGTAGATCCCCAGCACCTCGATATCACGCTTCAGAATTCGACACTGTACGTGGATTTCTCTTCCCGAGCTGTGCGCGAAGAGGGCCAGCGCCCCCGCCCGCTGCTCAGGGTTGCCAACTGGCTTCACCTCAACCGGGGCAAGAAGGCATGGACCTACATAGCGGATGGTTATGCGGTGTTTTTGCTGTTTTTGGCTACGAGCGGCCTCTTCATGCTGCCTGGAAGGAAGGGCATTTTCGGCCGCGGGGCCTTGCTTGCCATTGTCGGGGCGGCCGTTCCGGTGCTCTACGTCGTGCTGAGCGAAGCCCCTTGATTCGGCCGCGTCACCGATTCGGGTGACCGCGTCCGTAGGCATTCATTTCAGCAGAAAATGCAGTTTCGAATCGATAGCGAAGCTGGTAAGGGAGGGACGCTTTTCGGGGCGGTTTGCGGAGGTTTGTCGACTTCTCTCAAAGTGCGCGAATTGTTCTCAAAGGCCCCCACGACCGGGAATTGTATTGCGACTTCAAGTATGTCGATGGTACCGGTCACCCCCACTCCACGGAACTATTTATGCGAAACTTCACCACATCGCTCTCTCTCTTCACTTTGTTGCTTCCGGCAACGGCATTTGGTCAAGAATCTGCTGCGTTCGACGATGCGCCCGAGGATGAGGCGCCGGCCGAAGAGGCTCCTGCTGAACCTGAGGATACGACCCCTGCGGAAGCGGAGCCGGCACCGCCCGCTGGCGCAACTGGCGGAGCGGTCGAACCCGGTGGCGCCTCGACGAGCGCTGGGTTCCAAGCGGGCGCGACCACGACGGCTGCGCCTCTCGCAGCGCCGCCCGCCGCGACGGCTTCCACCGAACCCGCTCCCGAGAAGAAGCGCCCCGCTGCATCGCGCCGCTTCAGCGAAGGCGGGTCCGGATCGTGGGAGTTCAGCTACAGCGGCTACTTCCGTGCCCCGATGCGCGTGGGTATCGGCACCAATCAGGGCCCCCAACACACCAAGGAACTCGGCGCCGAGGAGAACCCCAATGGGGATGTCGTGGCCCACGAACTCGTTCCGAGCGACGTGAATAATGACGGGACCATCGAGAACGGCGAAGGGACCTGGGAGGCGGTTGGCTTCGTTCCGAAGAAGACGACGTTCCACCTGCCCGTGATTCCTGACAACCAGTACGGGAGCTGGCAGTCAACGGCCCACAACCGCAACGAGTGGGCCGAAATGTTCTTCAGTGTCGGCAACGGCACCGTATCGGGAACCTTGGCGATCCAGGGGTTCCAGTTCACCGACTCATCCTGGGTTCAGCAGGGCGCGCAGTTCGGCATCGGTCAGGGTTGGGTCGAGATCGATGACGACCTCGGCTTCGAAAACGTGAACTTCAACGTGAAGGTCGGCTCCCACTGGGCCCGCTATGGTATGGCAGGCATCTACGACGGCGGTGAGTACGACACGTATCTCTTCGGCCGAACTCACACGATGGGTGGTACGGCGCGGCTCGATCTGACGCTTCCGCTCTTCGACCTCGCGTTCGAGGGCGGCATCGGCGCCAAGCAGCCCGATCCGCAGATGTTCAACCGTCCTCGGTTCACCATGGCTGGCCATGGCCACGCCTTCCTCAAGTTTCCGAGCGTCGAATTTTCGGCAAACCTGATGCACGCTTGGTCCAATGCCGAGGCGGGCCCCTCGTTCCCCAACGTCCTCCCGGGCAGCAGCGGGTGTAACTACACCGATTCCCCCGGAAGTCAGTGCACGACCAACCAACAACCCAACGAAAACGATGAACGGGGCACCCTCGCACCCATCGGGACGGAGACCTTCGGCGGCGTCGACGGCCCGTTGGGCGTGTGGGGAGCTGAGTACCCCACGGGTACGCAGACCATCGTGGGCGCCGATGCCCGCGCTGACCTCGGCCTCCTCGGTTACCTCTACCTCGGTTACTCGCACCAATTCTTGAAGAACGCCCTCGTTGTCGGCAACGCCATCGAGTCGATTCACTCGTTCGGTGGCGGTATGTTCAACCTGGGCATCACCGACAACTACCTCGAGTCGCCCTACTGTGACCGCCACGCGGCCGATGAGTTCGCCCCCCCGAACGAGTCCTGCTCGAACGGAACGGGGACGGTTGGAACGCTCCTCGGTCAGTACGAGCTTGGCCTCGGCAACTTCGGCATCCTCCCCCAGGGGATGGATCTCAAGTGGACCCTCTACGGGATGCTCAACTTCGTGACCGTGGACGACATCGAGGTCGACCGCCTGAATACGCTCTATGGATCGCTCCTCCCCGGTGGTGAATTCCACGACGTAATCCCAGAAGGCGGTCGCGATATCACGATGGACGACATTCGGCAGGACGGGACTCGCAAGTTCAAGGCGGGTACCGATCTTGAGTTCTTCCCCCTCGAGTTCATGAGCGGCGGTCTTCGGTTCGACTACCTCGATCCCCACAGCAAGCTGAAGAAGGAAGGCTTCATGGTGCTTTCACCTCGCATCACCTTCCGCAGCAAGATGGTCACCCACGAGATGATCACTCTGCAGTACAGCCGGTACTTCTATCAGCAGCGGGTCTGTGAAGACAGCGCTGGCAACCTGGCTTCTCCTGCGGACGACCCCTTCCGCCCGAACAGCACCAGCCTCTACCCTCAGCCGAGCGCGGACACTGGATACCCGCTTCGTGTGGAGTGCGTGCAGCCGCCGCCTTCAGCGGTTCCGCCCTACGGTTTCGGCATGCACACCAACAACCAGCCGGCCGGCAACCGCGGCGCTCCGACGGTCGTCCCCGACGAGAACGTCGTGAAGCTCGAAGCCAGCATGTGGTGGTAACGCCGGGCCCAGGCCTCGAAGCATGAGGAAGCCCCGCTCCAGCGAGCGGGGCTTTTTCCATTTTGGCTCCGAGCGCCGCGAAGAACGAGTCGAAATCGCGGCACCTCAGTGCTTCCCCTCAGTGCGCAGGCGCGCAGGATTCGCGGCCGAGCGCGCGAAGCCCCCGACCTTCAGGTTCGGTACCTTGGCGCGCGACGATGTGGCCCTCCTCACGGGCGGTCCGTTGCACATCGAGCTTTGGCCAAAGGGTGGCGGCTGCTCGCCTCGCTCGTGAGAGCGGCCACGAGGGTGCGCCCCCCATGATTCCACCGCCCCCCATGATTCCACCGCCCATCCTCTCGTGGACTCCTCAGGGAGTGCTCTTGGCCGTGGTTGGGTGACGTCTGCTTGCCCCCCTAGAGAAGTGCTTGGTCCAAGAATCGAAGGCGATTTCCTCCGGTGTGTGGTTCGGGACGTCTCGGGCGGCCTCCGGGATGTCTCGGGCGGCCTCCGGGATGTCTCGGGCGGCCTCCGGGATGTCTCGGGTGGCCTCCGGGATGTCTCGGGTGGCTCTTTTTGGCTGAGACGTAGCTGGGGAGCGCCTCATGAGGGGAGGTCCCCTCTCTTGTGGAATCCCCGAGCGATGGCGGGGGGCCAGGGCCCCCTCGATGGCCAGGCCTCGATCAAGAAAAAGAAAGGGCCGCGACACGCGTCGCAGCCCTTCCTTGGCGCAGGCTCCAGCCCCCGAGTTCAGCGCTCGATGACCTTTTCCTCGCACTGCTTGGGCGCCTGCTTGTCGGGCTGCAGGCAGCTCACGGCGTTCTCGGAGAACGCGCAGTCCCAATCGGTCTTCTGCGCCTTGTCGATGCAGAAGCCGGCCAGGGCAAGACTCACCGCGACCATGACGTAGCCCGCGATGACGGCGCCCTTGGCGTTGCTGATGTAGGCCTTGCCCCCCGCGAGAGGGCCAGCGTCTTTGAGAGCCTTCTGGCCCGCACCGATAGCCTTGAAGCTCAGGATGAGCTTGAGGACCGTCGTGAAGCCGAAGACGATCAGGAATGCAGCGAGAGCGCCACCTGACTCGACGCCGCTCATCCACCCCAAAGACAGGACGTCGGGATAGAGGAACACGACAGCCGCGAGGAGGGCGAGGATCGTGGCGCGTCGCGCGCCCGCCTGGACCGCCTTGTCGTCGGCGCTGAGCAGCGCTTCGTCGTCGACCGAAGTCTCTTCGTCGGGGGCGTCGAGCTGGGGGAACGGCGCGAACCAGGCAGCGACGAGCGACGGGATACACGCAATCATCACGACCCAGAAAAACTCCTTGAACCCGAGGTTGACCGCGAGCGGTCCGGACACCATCTGAGTCGGCACGAGCACCAAGTTCATGAACGCCGTCGCGAAGGCGTAATGCGTCATCTTGAACTTGCCGGGCGCGATCTGCTGCATCATGTAGAGCATGTTTCCGACGAAGCCGAAGCCGTACCAGAACTTCTCGAGGCTCACCACGAAGGCAATCTCGGTGAAGGTGAGCGGGTTCTCTGGGGAGACGACTTGGCTCAGGTAGACGTAGCAAGCGTTCGGGACGTTTACGCACAGCGCGAGGATGAACAGCGTCCGCTTGAGGGTGAAGCGGGAGATGAATGCACCACCCAAGAGACCGCCAAGAATGCTGACGATTGTGCTCACCGTCCCGTCGATTGTTCCCTTGTCGACGAGGCTCAACTGAAGAGCGCCGTCCTCGATGCAGCCCTGCATGAAGAGCGGGGCCTCGACCAGAAGCAGGCCCTCACCGCTGCGATAGAAGAAGACGAAGGCGAGCATCCCCCAGAGGGCGCGCTTGTTGCAGAAATCGGCGGCGCTGGTGAGGAAATCGTCGATGACTTCCTTGGCGGATTGGTTGGCCTTGCCCTCTGGGACGCTTCCAGTCGGCAAGAGCGCCATGTGGTAGATACCGAACAGACCCATGAGCCCGCCCGCCGCAAAGAGCGCGTTCATCCAGGCGCTCTTGGGGGACATGCCGCCCTCTTGGAGATAGCCGGCGAACCAAACGACCGCTGAAACAGCGATGATCCGTCCGAGGTTCCAGGCCATGCCCTGGACGCCGATGTATGCGGCTTGCTGCGACTTGTTGAGTGACGAGATGTAGATGCCGTCTGAGCAAATGTCCTGCGTGGCGGATGCGAACGCCACGATCCACAGAAGCCCCACGATGGCCGTGAAGTACCCATCGATGTGCAGAGTGACGCCCATGATGGCGAACAGCACCCCCATGATGAACTCGGTGGACAGGACGAAGAACTTCTTCGTCTTGAACATGTCCAAGAAGCCGGCCCAAAGAGGCTTGAGCGACCACACGATGCCAACGCTTGCGGTGGCTACGGTGATCTCGGCGTCGTTGTGACCGAGATCCTTGAACATGGTGCCCGCCACCCAGATCACCATCGAAAATGGGATACCCATTGCGACGTAGTTGGTGATCACCCAGAGGACGGGATGATGAATCTTCTTTTGCGCTGGTTCGTTCACGGCGACCCGGTGTAAGCGAGCCTGCTTCGGTCCACAAGGGAGCGGCGTGCGCTTCGCCACATTCGGACGGAAAATTCCCAATCTGCGAGACCCGACGAGCTCCCCGGTCTTTCCAGCGTGGAGGTGCGTGGAGCACATCTGCGGCTGGGAGCACGAAAACCGCTAAAATTCTGCTGCGAGGAGCTGCGCCCCAAGCCTTTGTCGAGTAACCTCCCCCCTAGGGGTCGTCTCAGATCGAGCGTTCCTCCTCTTGAAGCACGACCGGTACTGAGCGCCTGCTGCGCCTGCCGGTGGGCCTCTACCTCTTAGGCTTTATGAAAACTCACATTTTGTTCGGGCTCGGTTCCGTCGCCCTTGTTTCCCTAATCTCCAGCTGCAGTCCCGGGACGGGTGACCCGAACGAAACCGCCGGAGATGGCGATGGCGACATGGCTCAAAACACCGGCGGCGATGTCGGCACGGGCGGCGGCACCCCCGGCACTGGCGGTGATGTGGGTCCCGGGACCGGCGGCAATGGCGGTTCGGGGGGAGTGCCCGGCGGCGGTGGAACCGACGGATCAGGTGGTCTCGGCACCGGTGGAACACTCGATGGGACGGGAGGGACGCCCTCGGGTGGCGCGACGTGCCAGGACGCCGATGTCTTTTGCGAGGACTTCGAAGCCACGCCCGTGGGCGACGCTCCCTCGACCGGTTGGTCGGTGCGCGACGTGTCGTGCGGGACCATGAACTTCTCGATGGGGGTCAGCGAGGACCGGCCCCGCGGGGCCAGCACGCGAGCGCTGAAGATCACGAATCATTCGTACGCCCAATGCCGCACGTCTCGATCGTTTTCGACTTTGGACGAGTTCTGGGTCACGGCGCATATCTACTGGGAACCGGATGTGTCCTTCGACGACAAGGAGATCCTCGCCATCGATCTCCATCCGGACTCCGGCGCCGGGAAGGACGACCCCGCGGTGCGGTTCGGCAACCGGAGCAAGGATCCGTGCATTGCAAATCCTGGCCCTCAGATCACGATGATTGGACTGGGCGGCGGCGAGGCGACCGGGTGCAACGATGCGATCCCGATCCCGAAGGGACAATGGTACTGCTTCGAAGCACACGTCGTTCAGCCAGACTACGCCACGGTCAAGACCTACATCAACGGGTCGGAGCTGATGTACCAGTCGACGGGGAAGCCGCTCGAGTCTTCCGTCGTGTCGCACGCGCCGCTCACCGAGAAGGTCAACAACGTGCGCCTTGGCATGTTCACGCACAACTCCACCGGGATGGGAGACGTGTACGTGGACGATCTTTCGGTTTCGACGACGCGACTCGGCTGCGGGCAGTAAGCAATCAAAGACTGAAATGAAAAACGGCGACCCGAAGGGCCGCCGTTTTCGCATTGTCGTGGTGTCCCAGTCAGCGCACGACCGGAATGATCGCCGTACAGGGGAAGCCCGCGAAGAAGTCGAAGACTTCCGGGCTCTGCCAGGTGGCGCATGCGTCGCCCAAGAGCTCCATCTGAGTGGGGGTGTTCATGCGCCACTGATCCTGGGCGATGGCGTTGTCCAAATCACCCACGAAGATCTCCCCCTCCTCTTCGTTGATCACCTCGAAATTGAGATCGATGACGCACGATTTGAGGCTCTCGACGGAGGCGAGGATCTGCTGCGCAAGCGCCGTGGGATCGGAGTTGAGAATCGCGGTCGTGGTGCCGCCGCCGGCGGTGTAGTCGCCAGCCGGGAGGAAGCAGTTCGGATCGCCCATCGGGGGAACCGGCATGCACGTAGCGGGGTCGGGCGCGTTGCCGTTTGCCGTGCGAAGGGCATTCCACTCCGCCGCGACTGCTGAGGATGCGCACTCCCCCACGACCACGCCCGAATAGGGCATGACATCCAATCCCTTGCCCCAGGCAGGTTCTTCACCAGCTCCTGCTTGCGCGAAATAGTCGAAGAGCTCTGGCTCTGTGATCTGATCACTCTCGATGGCGAACACCAGGGTCTTGATACCCTGCCTGAACGCAAGCTGCATGGCCGCTACGGTGGCGTCGATGGCGCACGATGCTGTTTGATCGTCGCAGAAATCGGGTTGCCCGTCGCTTACCAGAAGAATGTACCTATCCCCCGGGCTCTCGTCGGCCAGAAGCACCTCAGTCGCCTGTTGAATCGCCAGAGGGGTCGGCGTCTCCTGCTTCTCCGACGGATTCGAGGAGATGATCGGCGCCGGGATCATGTTGTAGGCATCCGCAATCATCTGATAGTTGTCGGTCGCGATCGTTCCCGCTGGAGTCAGGTTGTTGAGCCCGGCGCACATCATGTTCGTGCCGGTGTAGCTCCCGAACCCGAAGCGCACGTCTGCGGTGAGTTGCTCCACGACGTCGAGCACGCCGGCCTTCATCGGGTCCCAGAATCCGAGGGACGACATCGAACTCGAGGCATCCACGAGGATGTACACAGTCGGAGTGCGGGGCTCGAATTCGAGCTCGAATTCGTCGCAGTACTCCGACGGCTCATCGCCATCGCCATCCCCGACGGGAATGACGATGTCGCCATCCCCACCGTCGCCGTCACCGTCACCAACCGGTACCTCATCGGTTGCGAATTCGTCCGGGTTGCCGTCGCCGTCGGTGTCGATGGCGTCGTAGATGCCGTCGCCGTTGGTATCGATACCGATGGCGTCGGGCTCCCCATCACCGTTCGTGTCGATCCCGGGACCATCGGGAGTCCCATCACCGTTGATGTCGAACGGGTCGGGAGCCCCGTCCCCATCCTTGTCGACGGCCTTCCATCCGCGTGCGTCCGCGACCTTGTCCCCATCCGTGTCGAGGGCAGAGGGAACCTCGATAGTATCCTTGTCGTCCTCGTCTTCAGCCGGAGCTGGAGCCGTGCATGCGACGGCAAAGGCCGCACCCAGGGTCAAGCTAGTCAGGACGACCGCGCGGAGCCTCGTTTTCGAAATCGTGCCAGGGGAGCGTTGGATAAGCATGGTCGGAATCCTAGCGCTGGCTCCGATCGAGGGCCACCAATCTGTGCCAGGAACCAGCTGTTTTCAGCCATTCTGGTGTCAGCGTGACTCTCCAGCACTACGGTAGATCTCCTGCCCTTCCGCGGCATGCGGCGTCGCGGGGATCCGTATCCTGCAGAGCCTTCCCGCGTGGTGAGCACGTTCACAACAATCTTGCTCCCGCTGCGCGGGCGCCGGGCCCAGAAGATCCATGAGAAAGGGCGCGAGGATTCGAAAAGCCCCGCGCCCTCTCGAGCCACCCTGATGGTGTCGCTCAGACCTCGCAGGTCACCTCGACCGTTTCGCCAGCAGCTGCATACGGAACCAGGTTACCCTCGATGGGCTTGCCGTTGACCGTGAGCTTGGCCGGAGCAGCAGTGCCGCTGTTCTTGACCTTGATGTTGTAGGTCGCGCCACGGGCTCGCCGGACGACGGTGTACTCCGGAACCGTCTTGGTCATGCAAGGCTGCACGAGGAGCCCGTCCCACTCAGGGCGCACCCCGAGGAGGTACTGGCTGATCGCGACGAAGTTCCATGAACCGGTTCCCGTCAGCCAGCTGTTCTTCGCCTCGCCCGGCTTGACCGCGTCCTTACCCGCGATCATCTGTGCGTAGACGTACGGCTCGGTCCGGTGAAGGTCGCTGATGTCCTCGAGGTACGATGGCGCGATCTTCTTGTAGTACTCCCACGCGCGCTCGGGACGGCCGACCACGGTTTCGGCGATCATGATCCACGGGTTGTTGTGGCAGAAAATGCCAGCGTTTTCCTTGTAGCCGGCGGGATAGGTCGAGATCTCACCGTATTCGATCACGTATTCGGTGAACGCCGGGTTGTTGAGCACGATTCCGTAGTCGCAATCGAGCATCTCCTTGACGGAGTCGAGCGCCTTGACCGCCTGTCCCGTCTCGACACCAATCCCCGCCATGACGCAGTAACCCTGCGGCTCGATGAAGATCTTCGCTTCCTTGTTCTCCTTGGAACCGACCTTTTTCCCAAAGAAGTCGTAGGCGCGGAGGAACCAGTCGCCGTCCCAGCCCTTGTCGAGGACGACCTTGGACATCTTGGCGACCTCGTCACGCACCCGCTTCGCTTCCTTGGCGTCACCCTTTCGCTCACACATCTCTGCATAGAGCGGTCCGATGGAGACGAACATGCCGGCGATGAAGATCGACTCGGCAGTTTTGCCCTCGCGGTTCTCGGTCGTTTGGAACGATTCACCCGGAGTGCTCGAGAAGCAGTTGAGGTTCAGACAGTCGTTCCAGTCCGCCCGTCCGATCAGGGGAAGCCCGTTCGGCCCGAGATTGTTGATGACGTGGTCGAACGATCGCTTGCAGTGTTCGAGGAGGCTCTTGGCCTTGCTTTCGTCGTTATCGAACGGCACCTGCTCGTCCAAAATGGCAAAGTCGCCGGACTCCTTGATGTAGGCCGCGACACCCAAGATCAGCCACAGGGGATCGTCGTTGAAGCCCGATCCGATCGCGTTGTTCCCGCGTTTCGTGAGGGGCTGGTACTGGTGGTACGCCCCGCCGTCCTCGAATTGAGTTGCCGCGATGTCCAGGATGCGCTCCCTTGCGCGCTCTGGGACGAGGTGCACGAAACCGAGGAGATCCTGGTTCGAATCACGGAAGCCCATGCCTCGCCCGATGCCGCTTTCGAAGTACGAAGCGGAGCGCGACATGTTGAAGGTCACCATGCACTGGTACTGGTTCCAGATGTTGACCATCCGATCGAGCTTGTCGTCGCTCGATTTGACCGAGTAGCCGCTGAGTAGCGCAGTCCAGTAGTCCTTGAGCTTTTGAAGCTCGGCCTCGACCTTCTCTTTGCTGTCGAGCTGAGAGATGAGCGCGGTCGCAGGCTTCTTGTTGATGACCCCCTTGCTCTCCCACTTGTCCCACTTCTTGTCGTCGGGAACGATGTCCTGATCGACGTAGCCGAGGACGAAAGACAGGTGCTTCTCCTCGCCCGGCCCCAGCTCGATTTCGAGACAATGCGAGGCGATCGGAGACCAACCAGCGGCCTTCGAGTTCTGGCTCTTTCCGGCAAAGACGACCTGAGGCTCGTGGAAGCCGTTGTAGAGGCCGATGAAGGTCTCACGGTCCGTATCGTAGCCGGCAACGTCGGAGTTGACGTGGTAGAACGCGTAGTGGTTGCGGCGCTCCTTGTATTCGGTCTTGTGGTAGATCGTGCTTCCGCCGCCGGTGATCTCGACCTCGCCGGTCGAGAAGTTGCGCTGGAAGTTCGTCATGTCGTCTTCCGCGTTCCACAGGCACCACTCGATGAAGGAAAAGAGTTGGAACTTCTTCTTTTGGCTTCCCTCGTTCTTCAAAGTGACCGAATGCACCTCGCAGGTCTTGCCGACCGGAACGAAGAAAAGGGTCGTGACGGAGAGGCCGTCCTTCTTTCCGGTGATCTGCGAGTAGCCAAGGCCGTGGCGACACTCGTACGAATCGAGCTCCGTTTTCACCGGTGCCCAGGACGGGTTCCAAACGGTGTCGCCCTCTTTGATGTAGAAATAGCGACCGCCATCGTCCGTCGGGACGTTGTTGTAGCGGTAGCGCGTCAGGCGCCTCAGCTTGGCGTCGCGGTAGAAACAGTATCCACCTGACTGATTGGAGACGAGTCCAAAAAATTCCTCGGAGCCGAGATAGTTGATCCAAGGATAGGGAGTACGGGGAGTCGTGATGACGTATTCTTTGTTCTCGTCGTCGAAGTTTCCGAAGCGCATTGGGTAGTTTCTCGCTGATCTAGATTTCGCCCCGCAGGGCGCCGGGACGATAGTATGGTTTTCCGTGGGATCCAGCTGATCGCCCTTCGGCGCTCACTTCGCTTTGGTGCGCCCAGCCGTCTCGTCCAGGTAGGCGGTGACCCAGGCCAAGGGCGCATTCCAATTGATGGTGATCTCGTTCACGCTCCAGGCTTCGATGTGGTCCAGGAAGCACTTCTGAGGCGCGCATCCGGCGAGTCCGGCGCCTTGTACGTAGGGATCTTGGAGGCTGCTGTTCGGCCCGCCCGAGACGACACCCGGGGGCACAGAGGGATAGTTCGCGTTGGCCTGCTTGGCCCAGAAGCGATGATGAGGGTTTTCGAGGGGCCGGGCCCCATATCCCGAGACGTAGGACTTCGCCATCCCGTTGCGACCCAGGAGGTAGTCCATGCCCAGAACCATCGCGTCGCGGTACTCGGACTTCGACGTGAAATCATGTGCGAGTCCGAGAATGATCATGTTGTTGAGAACGAACGAGTTCGATCCCCAGGGGTACTTTCCGTCCGCGCCGGCCGCAAACGGCACGCGATAGCCCTGAGACTCCGCGAGCTTTCTGAACTTGTCAGCGGCGCTGATCACCTGCTGCTGCATCGCCTTCTGCTCGCCCGGTGCCAGAGCGCCGGGGACCAGCGCGAGGGAAATCGTTCCAAGTGCGTCCGTCATCGCCCACGTCATCGACGTGGGAACCCCGCCCTCACCCGTGCTCATGCTCTTCCAGTACTTGGAACTCGTGAGCTCCTTCCGATAAGCCGGCTTCTTCGTGGTAATGAAGAGCTCCGCGGCGGCCCAGAAGAACTCGTCCGCCACATTCTCGTCGCCGTAGGGACCGCCCCCGCTCTGGCCATCGTTCGAATCGGCGTAGATCGCAGGATGCTTCTTCGCGGCGGCCCACGCGGTTTCGGCTGCCTTCAGGCATGTTTCGCTGAATTTGGGATCGAACTTCGCGAACAGACGTGCCGCTTGTGCTGCGGTTGCAGCAAGATTGAGCGTCGCTGCCGTCGACACGGGACGTAGGTTTCTGGTGATGGCCTTTTCGGCTTCGTGTGGAGCGAGCCCGAGCCCCGTCCAGGCGATGTCGTGGATCTTGTGATGGACCATCCCCGCCTTGGGCTTGCCAGGGGGCACCTGCATCTTGAGCAGGAACTCCATCTCCCATCGCGCTTCGTCAAGGATGTCGGGGACCCCGTTATCGCTCTCCGGGATTCCGAGTTTGGAATCGGAAAAGGGCTGCACGTCGCCCGAGATGGAGAACCTCTCGTACTGATTCATCAGCGTCCAAACGCTGATGCCACCGTTCACGACGTACTTTCCGTGGTCCCCAGCGTCGTACCAGCCCCCGCTCACATCGAGCGCATAATCGCACCCTGCGTCCTTGCCGCACGCGACCTTCTTGTCGCTCGTCGCGTGACCGGCCGGGCGCGTCCAGCGCTCTTCCTTGGCGTACGGCATCTTGATCTCGATGCCGGAGCGGTTGTGGTAGAAGTATCGAAGTGCGTCGTATTTGAGCTCCGAGTAGAGATCTGCGGTGATGGAAAACGGATCGCTTTGGTCGTCGCCCACCGCGAGCACGTATCCGTCGCCCGGCTCCTCGTGGTTAGTAAAGTCAACGACGTGTACGGGGTCGCCGCTCTCCTCATCTGGACCGGAAGGGACGGTTTTCCCGCTGGAAACGGTCTGTCCTTCCCGCGAGAGCGTCCACTCGAGGGGCGTCTTGGCGTCGGAGACCACCGTTGCAATCTTCGTTGCGCCCGGCAGGTATCCGAGCTGATTGACGCGGACGGCGGGAAGAGCAACCGCCGCGCTCTCGGCATGTCCACCGAACTGTGGATCCGTGAGGTACAAGTCGTCGATGCACACGGTCACGGGCAGTTCCGTATCTCTGAGCAGGCTGCCGCCCATGTGGAAGGCGAACTCTACGTTCGGATCATCGGCGGCCTGATGAACGAATCCCCCACGCACCTCCTGCGGGGTCGTCGTGACGTTGACCGTTTGGTTCCAAAATTCCGCGTAAGGGGTCTGAGCTTGCCCAACCTTGGGCCGCACCATCGTGGGCTTATCCGCCCAAATCTTGAAAGCGACGGAGTATGTGTGGCCCTCCTGCATCACCATCTCCCGATGGCGGACTTGGGCGTCCCATTTGTTCACGCCACCATTGACGATGGTCAGGCACGCAGCCCCGTCTTTGACGGCGAAAGCTCCGTCAGCCGGTGGTGAGAACGAAGGGTTCCAGGGGAGCGTCGCTCCGCTCTCGAACGAGGCATTTTTCAATAGATTGCCACCTCGAGGAGCACCATCGTTCGAAGAGCCAGCAGCGGACTTCGCCCCCCCCTCGGGCACACAACCGGAGGCGAAAGCAGAAAGCCCCGCACAAAGAAACAAGACAGGCGATGAGGTGCGTGGAAGCATAGAAATCGAACGGGAAATGGGTAGGAAGCAAAAAAAGAGCACCGGCCCTCGGAACGCCAGTCAAGGGAGGCCGAAGGAACCGGTGCTTGGATGGGCTCGAGGCGCCCAGCGCCCCCGCGGGACTATCAGCCCGAGCAGCCCGTGAAGCGGATTTGGTCGATCCAGATGTCGAAGGGCTTGGAAGGCTCCTGGACTTGGAACTGGATACCGTAGATACGACCGCTATCGACGCTGAACTTCTTGGGTGAACCCCAACCCGGCATCTGCGTGAGATCCTTGAAGCGGACAACGTAGTGCTCCCATTCGTTGGTCAGCTTGAGGTCGAACCCGAAGTCGTTGAAGCACTCGGAGCATACGCCGCCGTCCGGATCCGTATTGGCGTCCGGGATCTTCAGACGAACGTCGGTCACGCTCCCCTCGGCGGCCTTGGCCCAGAAGGAGATGCCGCCGTACTGAGAAGCATCGTAAGGCCCCTTCGGATCGACGAAGTTCATGCCCATACCTGCCTGAGTGTACTGATCAGCAGACGGCTGAGGTGCGACGACCCCCTTGAATCGTGCCGCGTAAGGAGTGCTCTCCGCGCCACCCGGGCTCAT
This sequence comes from uncultured Polyangiaceae bacterium, assembly GCA_965652275.1. Classification (GTDB taxonomy): domain Bacteria; phylum Myxococcota_A; class Polyangia; order Polyangiales; family Polyangiaceae; genus NIC37A-2. The sequence continues at coordinate 231,568 of CBFGUR010000007.1, forward strand.
TTCGAAAGTACCGCCCTTGGCGCCCTGCATCGGCCAGACTTCGGTGCCGACCATGTCGGAGAACGTGTACCAGTAGCCGCCGCGGTTCGCGATCACGAGCGTCTGGTTGTCGCCGTCGTCGCCATGATCAATGACTGCTTCGGGAGCCTTGCACTCGGAGCCCTGAGGGGTGTTCGCTTGACGAGGGTTGGTCGGATCGACCTTGCATCCGCCGAGGAGGGATGCCCCGAGGGCAATCGCCGTGATTGTGGTGAGGTTTCGGGCCATCATGGGTTACTTGTCTCCAAAAATGTTGTTGGTCTTGGTCGGGGTTTCGCGGGGGGCCGTCCTCCGCGCCCAAAAGCTGCCTGCTTGTATCAGCAGGGTTCCCCCGGATTCAACGCGTAAACCCCGAATCTTTCGCATAAATTCGGGGCCCTTCTAGTTCAGTTGCAGGATACGCCGCCCGGAGGAACACACGGCCGCCCCGAAAGGAGGCGGGCCGGCGCGATCCGGACGCGATTTGTCTTACTGGCCGGCGCCGCCGGCCCCCATGCCCCCGGCTCCGCCCGCGCCTGGGTCCTCGGGCACGCAGTTGGGAACGCAAGCTGCGTCTTCGTCTTCTTGCGTCGCTAGCGCGGCGACAAGCGCATAGATCAGCGCCGTGTTCCAGTTGATCGCCACTTCGTTCTGGTCATACACCTCGTACTTGTCATCCCAGGTGAGCGCCGTCGGGTTCGGCCCGCCGATGAGGAGGCCGGGCCACGGGGCAGTGATACCGTCGTTTCGCGAGGGTCGATGATGCGGGTTTTGAGGGGGATTCGTCCCCACGCCGGTCACGAAGCTGCGTGCGAAGTGGTTGAGACCCAGGACATGGTCCAGCCGCAGAGTGATCCCATCGAGATAGGCCCGATTCGGTGCGAGCCGATGCGCCTCGGCGAGGGTGTGGGCCATCCGCACCGTCACCCCCGCGGATCCCCAGTAGTAGGAAGTGAAGCCACGCCCGAATGGGTCGGCCATGGCGGCGTCCGCCTGGCTCTCGGCGGTGGAAAGCACCTGGTACTCGAGCAGCTCCACGATCGCGGGGTCTTTGCCAGACCGTTCGGAACGCAGATAGGTGGACACCGCAAGATTGTCGGCGTTCGGCCAATCGTAGTTGTAGAGCACCGACGTTCGCCTTTGCTCGAAGAGCAGCTCCTGCTGGATCCCTTCGAACCCCTCGAGGTACTCGTCCTCGCCGGTGGTTGCCCAAAGCTCAGCAAAGGCCCACGCACGTTCGTCGATATCGTTCCCCGCGGCATACGTGCCGGTGCCGCCTGCGTCCTGCTCCGATTCGATTTCTTCCGGGTGCTCGTCCAGGAACATCTGGCCTTTTCGGGCCGCTTCCAGACAGGTTGCCGCGAAATCGGCGTCGTAGGCTTCGTAGATCCGTCCCGCAGCGGCCAACACGGCAATCGCGTTGCCCGTCGAGTGGGTGCTGGTCGAGAAGAAGAAGCGCTCCTGGGTGTCGCCCGTGGGAAGCACGTTGTCGAATTCGAAGCTTGCCGCGGTGACCTTGTGGGCGAAGCTCCCGTCGTCGAACTGGGTCTTGAGGATCCACTCCAACTCGACACGCGCCTCATCCAAGATGTCCGGGACGTCCCCGCCCCTTTCGGGCATCTCGAACTCCCAGTCTTCGAGGACACCCGGAAAGTGCTCCCAAGCTTGAAGGAGGAAACCGACCGCAAAGGCGCCGTTTCGGACGTACTTGCCGTAGTCGCCAGCGTCATGCCAACCACCCGTGTCGTCGCGGGTTTCGTCACTACCGAGGCGACTCATGCTCGCTTCGGCAACGTGGCATTTCCCGTGCCCGTACTCGCGATCGTTGTGCTCGAACTCGACCTCCTCGCCGCAGCGCCAGCCGTAGAGGCCGAGCATCGCGACCTCGGTGGCGTCGGCCAGGGCGTTGACTCCCACCTCGAAGGTCGCCGATCTCCTGCCATCAGCGCGCACGTAATACGATCCCGGCTCGGTGAT
>CBFGUR010000008.1:0-219975 GCA_965652275.1 uncultured Polyangiaceae bacterium
AAATCATACGACCAGAATTCGGCCGTCGCCTGCGATGTCAATTTGGAAAACAACAATCACGATATAGAGCCATCGAGAACGCGAGAACACATTCCCATTGGCAAACGTTTCTTGGCGTTGCCCGCCCTGCCAACAGGCGCTGACTGACGGCTTCCCAATCGTTTCACTCAAGCAATCGTAGGCCACTTCCGGAAACAACACCATCACCCCTAGGGAGAGACCTCGTTCGTTCGTTTTCGCCCGGAGCTTCTCGCTAGCCAACGCCAAGTCCCCCCTAATGGTGATTGCTCCGGACGGAGGACTCAATCGGATTTCGTCGATTCGGAATCGGTTTCACCCTGCGCTTCCTCACCCGTCTCTTCACCCTCCGCCGGAGAACGCTCCATTAGGGCGGTGTTGGCCATCCTTCGCGCAATCGCCGCTTCTCGAAAATGCCAAGCCGCCCCGCCGACGAACACAACCGCCAAGAGATACCTTGACACTTCAGTCGTCGAGATCCAGTTCGACCCGGCCAAGTCGACGGCTGTAGCGAGCAGCACAGCCGCCATCACAGAATGCCCAAGTCTTGAGGCACCGAACTTCCCGTTCTTCTCGCTCACGCCCAACTTCCCTAGTAGTCAGTCCCAGTCCAGTGTTCGCAACCGCTTGGGCTCTTGCGTATCGGATGGTGACGATCCGGGTCCGTGTTGCATTGATCCACGACACCGTCGCCGTCGCTGTCTATCCCGTAGTCCTGTGCTTCTGCGCCCTCCACGCACCGACCCTTGCCAGCATCGCGGACCGTATCCCAAGCATCACCGTAATCCTCGCAGCTCAGATCCCCGACGGGCGCACAGATAAAGATGCACCGAAAGTTCCCGCCGAAGTATGCGCAGACTAAACCGCATGCAATGCCGCCTCCCATGCCGCAAGCGTCCGTACCCGTTGGATCAATCTGGTTGATCGGATCGTTGGAAACATACGCTCCAGTGTTCTCCCCGCCCTCAAATCGGATCGGGTCGCGACTTGTCCATCGAGCGGAGTCTGGATCGTAGTCTCGCGCGCCGCTTCTGAGAAGCCCTGTCACGTGGTCATATAGAGCACCGCCAAAGCCGAATGGTTGCAGGCCCGGAGAGCTATCACGAACGACTCTACCGAAGTCGTCATACTCTATGCGCTGAAGTATCTCGCCTGAATCGACGTCCACCGCTGCTTCCACCCCTCGTGTCTGGTTTGCCACCAACGCGATGGTGCGTTCGACGCCGCCAAGCTCATTTAGGATCTGAATCTGCTCAGGGATATTTCTTCCCCGATGCGCATAGGGGGCGGTTCGGTCAGCCCCCAGCCGCGTGAGCAGCTCGCTCACACCGTTGAGACTGGAGCCCTTTCCGTCGGCGTAGACGTACCGCGCCACGACATTCCCCGCAGAATCAACTTCCGCAATCGGCCGCAAAAGATCCCGATAAATCCACCCGCGGAAACTGATCTCGTTGCCCGCAGAATCCAGCTCCCGCCGAGCAACTCTCCGCCCAGCCCCATCCACATCATACTCAATGGCGCGACCGTCCGGTAAGTCCACACGAAGTAGATTCCCAAAAAGATCATACTGATAGAACGTCACCTCCGAGTCGCTCGTATCCCCATCCCCATTCGGATCAGAATCCGTCATCGACTCAAGCTGCCCAAAATTATTCCAGGTGTAGCTCTTCGAGCCGTAGGCAAGAAGACGATCGGCAGAGTCGTACTCAGTCTCTGCTTCCGTCAGAGAAACATCGAACGACGAATCATACCCCAACTGCGACCACGAAAGGTCCACCGCGGTACGGTTCCCGTTGTCGTCGTACGAATACGACGACACGACGTTGCCGTCGACCGCGACGGACTCCAGCCAAGGCCTACCTTCCGGATTGTACCCGTAGTCGTAGGTGCGCGAGGCCAAAGGCCGAGCTGCACCACCCGGGTCCGGCGTGTCGCCCTGCACAATCCACTCGGTCTTCTTCGTAATCCTCCCAAGAGCATCGCGATCCCCATTCACACCGTCATCGTCGTAGACAACGTCGTAGAGGGTTTCGCGAACGGTGGTCATGTCGGATTCCAGGAACTCCACGGTCTGGCGCGAGAGCTCCGCGAATTCATTGTACTCTGTGGTCAGCCCCCCTTTCCGTCTGTCCTCGGAGCTTCGCTCCTGCGGAAGACGGATGTCCCCCCTTGTCACGGCTCCTGCGGCTTCGCCTACGTCGCGCGGACGGGGGGACGGGCGCTGCCCAAAGTACAATGAGGCTTGTTGAGGGAGGTCGTCGTGGGGTTTTGATTGGGCGGCGGTGTTGCCGTGCGCGGTGCGTTGCACCGCTCGGTTTGAGAAGGTGCCCAAGCGTTGGTGCGCCTGCGCGCGCGCCCTTGCGCGTGCTCGGCGGGGGCGCTCAACCCGGTCAATCTCGCCACCTGTTGGCGAGATTGCAATTTCACGTTCTGCAACCTCTTTTAGCTGCTGTAGCGTGTTGTCGACATTGCAGAAGTGGTCCCCGAGAACCAGTTTCCTCCGGCGCGCGGGCCTGTCGGAACGGCGCACGTCTCGCGCCAGGGCCTCGAAGTTAACACTGTTAACATCGCAACTCACCAACAGTCCCTGGCACGGGACCTGCGCCTGGAAACCGAAAGCCCGCTCGCCTGCGGGTACTGGAGGTTTCCTTGGCGTCGTCATCTCAACTTCATCTCTCAGCTCAACGCGCCGCCCGCAAAGCGCTCCTCGAAGAGCGCGCTTGGGCGTTTCGAAAGTATCCTACTCACACTGAAGCTCTGATGTGGCGCTTGATGCGTGGCCGGCGTTTGCTCGGTGTGCAATTCCGTCGTCAGGTCGTGATCGGAGATCACATCGCTGACTTCGTCGCGCGTGAGGCCGCGCTCGTAGTCGAGATTGATGGGGACAAGCGCCACAAGCGGCAGCGTGCTCACGACGCGGCTCGCGATCGGAAGCTCGCCAAGCGAGGCTTCCGCGTCTTGCGGATTCCTGGATCGCTGGTCGAGCGTGACTTGGTCGCCGCGACCGCGCTTGTAATTCAAGCGCTGCTGGAGGCGCGGGAGGGTGGCGGGTGAGCGTTGCCCGCAGTGCTGGCCGGGAGCGCGCTTGGGGCGCAAACGCTTTTCGAACGACCACAGCATTACCTTCGGGCTCCAACGTGCCTAGTGTCTTGTTCGACGTTCAGGGCCCACTTCTCAGACAGCTGACGTACCTCAGCCAGTTCGTGGAGCAGCCACTCGCAATAGCGTCCGACTTCCTCGCTACCCTTCGTTGGCAGCTCCCTGTCTCTTACCTCCCTTAGTCGCTTCTCCAACTCAGGATTTCTACTCGCGGCCACAAGCACTCCGTCGACTTGTCCGCGGAGTTGCTCGTAGTAGTCAGTGAATCCCGACTTAGGTTCGCCGACTTTTCGCAGGGTCGCGGCGAGGTCACGAGCGGTTGTCGTGATGTTCACCAGCTGCTCGTTCAATGTGGCGGCAGCACGCCGATCTTGAAGTGCACGTTGCTTACTTGCCACCTGGATCTCTTTCCCGTCCGAGCCATCAGGATGGCTTTCCGATTCCACTCCTTCGCCCTCGGACTCCGAATTCGCATCATGCGCCCTCCGCTCCTCGTCGAGCTTCAGGGTCAGAGTTCGAAGCTCCGCTTCAGCTTTCAATCTGGCTTGATTCGCTCGCCCCACTTCCTGCCAAAGTTGCTCCCCCTGTTCCTTGGTGAGCATTTCCTGTCCACGCGCCCATTTCTGGATCGTGCGAGTGTAGATGTCAGGGACGGCGCGCAGTCCAGTAAAGAGCAGGTTGAGCACTGATCCGACCACCGCAATCAATACTGCCCCGCCGAGCAAAGCCCACGCGTCGCTCCATTGAAACCCTTGAGGCCACTCCTTCGCCGCTTGCTCCAACACCGCACGCTGAGGATCGTCTCGATCAATGAATGCGAGGGCGACCTTCCAGTATTGTCCGAGCCAGGACAGCACCAGCGCTACGTAGAACGGGCCACCTAACCGCTCGTACAAAAAGGCCTTGGTGCGGTCCGCGAAGCTCGATACCTCGGTCGTCAACTTCTCGGCCACGCTCATCCGATGCTCTCCCTGTCATCAGTCCGAACCGGGGAGTGGGTCGATCGCCGGTCAGTAGCTGGACGCCCCCCACAGCGCTCGCGCCCCGGTATCACCATAGTTCTGGCTCCCCCCAAATGAGCGTTGCTGCAGACGGGCTCATTTCTCATCACCAGCATCCGATTTCCCCTCGTCATCCTTCTTCGCATCGTCGTTCCCCTCGCCCGCAGCAGAACTCGTCATTAGGGGGGTGTCCTCTGCCGCAAATCCAGCGACGGGTCGCCGAGAGCGCCCCACGAAGATCGTGTCCTCACTCGGCCTGAGGGTCGCGCGGCTACGACCATTCGTGAAAACAGCTACGTCGGAGCCAGCGGAGTCGCAGTTCACAGTTCCCCAAACCACAAACTCCGAATCGTAGTCGACGAAGTAACGTCTCCAGCTGTTTCCCACTCCCCGAAACAGGAATACGCCAAAACCATCTGGAACACCGTTCGCGACCTGGACAAGGCGATAGGTCGTGTCTCCGACATGACATTCGTCAATCGTCAGCCGTGTTCCTTCAGGAACAAACGGCATGAACAGCACCACGAATGCCAAGACTGGAATCGCAACCGCCGGGAGAATGATTCTCCTCGCGATGGCGTGCCGTCGTTCCTTACTGGCATCCGCAGCTGTCATCCCAATCGTATCCTTGGAATTCGGACTTGCCGGAGGTTCCCTCATTTCCTTCCAGGATGTCCCCCGGCGACTTGCCGTTTCCGCCGCAACCTGGTGACCAACGCTTCCCTCGATTAGGCCCGCGATCGCGCGGATTTCTCTCGGGCCTTCCGCAACGGGTGTATTGCGTGTTGCCGACCGAATTGAACTCTCCATCACAGGTCATCCCGTCGCAGTCGCTCCAGCTGCTCGTGCAGCCTCCTGGTGGAACGCTTTCGACGTTTCCGTCTCCCGTGATAGCGAATTCATTTCGACTTGATTCGTTGCAGCACCTCCCGCCGAGCGGTCCCCAGTCGAGCAAGCCCGTCGGGTCGACCCGATCAATCGGCCTGTTCCCAGCGTAAACGTAGGGATTCTTGTCGGGATTCCCCAGTCGAATCGCATCGCGACTCGCCCAACGGCCGAGTGCTGCGTCATAGTCTCGTGCGCCGAAACGGTGCAGTTGCGTCTGATGGTCCAGCATGCCTCCTGCGAACCCGAACGGTTGCGCTCCGGGATTAGAATCAAATGTGACCCTGCCGAACTCATCGTACGAAAGTCGCTGAACAACTTCGCCCGTCACGGCGTCAGACACGAGCTGCACAGACCCCACTTGGTTTGTGACCAAAGAAAGTCGCTGCACGACAGTTCCGGAACCATCCACGATCTCGATCATCTCGGGAACGTTGCGACCTTCGAATCCCAGCGAAGCATCCTGTCCGGCGCCGAGTCGGGTCGCTAGTTGCCCAAGTCCATTCTGCCGCGAGCCTTCTCCATCGCCATAAACGTACCGCGCCACAACATTCCCCTGAGCATCAACCTCCGCAATCGGCCTCAAAAGGTCGCGGTAAATCCACCCACGGAAACTGATCTCGACGCCGGAAGCATCAAGCTCCCGCCGCCCAACACGCCGCCCAGCCCCATCCACATCGTACTCAATCGCCCGCCCATCAGGCAGATCGACGCGAAGCAGATTCCCAAAGAGATCATACTGATAGAACGTCACCTCCGAGTCCGAAGTATCCCCATCCCCGTTGGGGTCGGAGTCAGTCATCGACTCGAGCTGCCCAAAATTGTTCCAGGTGTAGCTCTTCGTCCCGTACGTCAGCAGCTTGTCCGCTGAATCGTACTCAGTGTCGACTTCACTCAAGCTGACATCGAACGAAGCATCATACCCCAACTGCGACCAAGAAAGCTCCGCCGCAGTCCGGTTCCCGTTGTCGTCGTACGAATACGACGACACGACGTTCCCATCGACAGCAACGCTCTCGAGCCAAGGCCTACCCTCAGAATTGTACCCGTAGTCGTACGTGCGCGAGTCGAGAGCACGCGGCGTCCCGTCACCATTCGGCGTATCGCCACTAACAATCCACTCCGTCTTCTTCGTGATCCTCCCCAGCGCATCCCGGTCCCCATTCACGCCGTCATCGTCGTAAACAACGTCGTAAAGGGTTTCGCGAACGGTGGTCATGTCGGCTTCGAGGAACTCCACGGTCTGACGCGAGAGCTCCGCATACTCATTGTACTCAAACGTCTCTCGAATTCTGCCGATGGTCTTTTGGACTACTCGGCCTGATGCGGGATCTCTTGTGATTTCAAGGTCTCCGGCTTGGGTGACCAAGCCGTCGTCGTCATACTCGTAGGTCACCGTCGTCTCGGGGAGCGCCCCGATTGTCTCGGACTCGATGAGGAACCGGTCGTTGTAAGTCCAGTTCACTTCCCCTGCCACAGGGCCCGTCCAGTTGAGGCTCGTGGGCAGAAATCCGTCGTAGTCGATACTCGTAACGATCGTCCCTGCCATGCTTGGTGCGCTGAGGCTCGTCATCCTGCCTTCCGTAAATCCCACGTTGATCACGCCCGTGGGGCTGGTGATCGTGCTCAGTTGGTGCGTGACTGGATCGTATTCGAAGTCCACCTGATTGGGCTGGTTGAAGGCGTCGGGACCAAAGTCGATCAGGTCCATTCTGCGATCTTGATCGTAGATGAACTGCACTCCGTTACCGACGGGCGGGGTGTAGCTCTCGATGCGGCCGAAGGATCGGTACGTCATCTGGTGCGCAGCTTTCCCAGGCGGGGTGACGCTGGCGACGTTGCCTTCGACGTCGTAGGACATCATCACTTCGGAATCGTCGGGCAGGGTGATCGTCTGGGGACGGTCGCTCGCGTCGAAGGCGCCAAAGAGCGTTTCGTGCGTCAGGGGGTCCACGACGGACACGAGTCTTCCGTTTGCGTCGTAGAACATCTGCGTGCTGCGTTCGTCTCCGCTGCTCATGATGCCATCGGGGTCGATGATGATGGCGGAGACTTTGTCTGCGTCGTACTGGGTCCTCACGGTTGGCGAGCCGGCCGCGGTGAGGCTCGTCGTGCGACCTGTCGCGTCGATGAATTGATCGCTGACGCGACCCTCGGGGGTCGTCGTGCGGTACCGCAGGTTGTTGCGCGTGAACTCAGTCGTGGTGGTGAGGTCGTTTACCTGGCTTGTCTCGATGAACGAGACGAGGCTACTCGGATCGTTCGGGTTCGTTTGGTTCACGGACCTGGACAAACCGGTCGTTCGTGTGAGTCCGGATGGCAGAATGGTCGTCCGAGAGGGGAGTGGCGCCACGATGCCATACGCTGGATCGGTCGCCACTTTCACGGTGATTTGTGTCCCGTCAGAAAACGTTGTCGTGGTGTTTCCGGCTCGGTCGCGAACGGTGGTGGAACTCGTTCCGTCGGGGGCAGTATTGTGAGTGTATTCTTCGTTGTCGGGCCGCTTTTCAACGACGTAGTCGAACGTGCGCCCTTCGGCGGTCGTCCGGGTGACGTCCCAGCCGAGGTCAGTGTCCGTTCGCACGAGCGACATGGGGGCGCCGTCGCGATCCGTATCGACCGAGATCCGTCCCAGCTCGTCGTAGCTCATCGAGCTCGTATCGCCGGTGGGCCACTCGAACGTTTCCATCAAACCACCGGGACCGTAGGTCATGTAGTGGTGTTGCCCTGGGGGTGAGATTTCGCTCAGGTAGCCATCTGCTCCGACGGCTAGCTCGGTTCGTTGTCCATAGGGCGCGATGATAGCCTGAGGGTCTCCCTCGCTCGCTCGTTCAATCGTGGTGACCAGACCTTGCGCGTCTATCGCCCTCGCTAGCAGGCCATTCTCATCGTACTCGAACGTCCAGAGCGGATCGAAAGTATGACCATGGAGCGTCTCGAGATGGCGCCCTTGAAAGTCGAAATGATAGATCTCCGAACCGTCGGAAGCCGGGACGAACGAGTCCGCAATTCCGATGCCGGGAAGCGCGGGGCTAATCTTGTAGGTAAAGTCGGTTCCGCTACGAAGCGAAACGGCGAGCCCGTCGGGTGAGGTTGCGAGATCGTGAACCCCTGCGTTCAGCAATTCCGGGACCACACCATCGACGAACGGTGCTCCGATGCCTCCGCTCCGTTCGCCTAGATAAGGGCGCACGATGCCGTCGGGATCCAAACGCCACAAGAACCGGGCCCCGGAGCCTCCCTGGAAGTTCGCAGTAGCCGCCGCGACGAATAGCTCTCCTTTCGGTCCGAACCCCAAGCGCGCCAGACTACCTCCGCTGAAAAACCGTGCCTCCGCGGCGGGCACGTCGAGGACGGAGTAGTCGCCAACCAGACAAGGATCGCCGTTGCCGCAACCGAGCACGTGCTCTGGCAATCCGTCCGGCCCCAGGCGGAACACTCGGAGAGTTCCGGTATTGTTGGTGTCGGCTGCCCCGCTGATGAAGTAGACCCTCCCCGACTGTACCTCGACTTCCACGTCGTCAACGCCTCGGGACGAAAAGTAGATCGTATCGGAAACACCATCCGTCCCCACCTGGATGAGGCGTCCCGCTCCGCTGGTCTGTCGATCGGTGATGTAGAGCGTTCCGTCGGGACCGACGCTGATCCCGGTAACCCAGCCGAGTCTGGCTTCGGTCGCTGGACCTCCGTCCCCGGTACTGCCCGCCACGCCCGTTCCGGCAACAGTCTCGATGATCCCGTCCGGGGCGATTCGCCGCACCTTGTAGCCGTCGTAGTCACCGAGATAAACGCTGCCGTCTGGTCCAACGGCCAACGATCCCAAATTGCATCTAACCTGCGCTGCGGTGGCTGGGCCGCCGTCGCCACTGCTGCCCTGAGGGCCCGTACCGGCGATTGTCGTCACCGTGCCGTCGGGAGCGATCTTACGAACGAATTGTTGAGAGAAGCCGTTCCACGCGCAGATGTACACGGATCCATCCGGACCCCCAGCGATCGGCTTGAAGCCGGAAGGAAACGGAGCCTGGGCATCGAGGCGCGTCATCGTGGCTGGCATCATGCTGGCCTCTTCGGTCGTGCCGTCCCCTCGGTAGATTCTGCCCGAACCGGCGTCGTAAGCATGGTGATCAGTGAGCGACCAGGCACCCAGGCCAGACTCAACGGCTTTCCAGACGCCGAGCGTTCCCGTCCATGACCGGTCCAGAGTCATCTCTATGCGCCCCTCCGCTGCGACAACGAAGCTGCCATCTCCCGGCGGAAAGTTGAATCTAGTTCCGGGTGCATAAACGCCATCATAGACGTAGGACGTCCGGACGCTGACCGCGGCGCTACCCTGTACTTCTTGACCGAAGAGATTCAGGCCATCCCACGTGAACCGTATCCTTTGATTCGGTCCGGGGCCGTAGCTCGACCCAATGGTGCGGCCTGCAACCGTCACCGAAACATCGACTCGCTTGAGCGACTCGGGCGGCGTCTCGTCCGTCACAGGGATTTCCAGGGAATAGGCAGCAAGGCGGCCCGGGACGCGTTCGCTAGAGTAGTGTAGGGAAAACGGCGAGCCTGCCACATCGGCTTCCTCGTGGAAGACTCGGGTCTGACAATCCAACGTCGAGGCGTTTTTCGCTTCGCAGCCGTCGTTGACTCCGTCATCCGTCGGACCGGGATCGGCGGGCGGCTCCTCTGCTCCGGCTGGTGCGCGATACGGCCAGTTACAGTCGTACGGCCAGGTGAAATGGGGGATCAACACGCGCCAAAGTTCGGTGCCGGGGCCGTAGAGCACCCCGAGTCGCTCGAGCTCTTCGGGCGTGATCCCTGCTTGGTCGAGCTCAGTTGGTGTCGCAGCCACTCCGTTGCCCGTCAGATCGACGCTAGCCACCCCTCCGGCAACATCGAGGACTTCGATCACGACGCCGCTGTCGTGAGGAACCCATTGGCCTCCTTCCCGATCATAGGCGCCAACGGGGACCGTCTCACCCACTGGGAAGCCGATGAAGTTCTCGACGTAATACACCAACGGTTCGCTGAACTCGATGGACGGGGCGCCAGCGGCCACTGCTTCGTCGGCGTTGGCTTCGAATGCATACGTGTACGCGGTGTTGACGGGAAGGGTTGCCGGCATCGCGTCTGGTCCTTCGGGGCCGACCGTGAACTCCGTGATGCGTACGTGCATCGTGTCGAGCATTTGCTCGGTTCCGTCCGAGAGTCGCATGGTCGCCACAGTGCCGGGCGGGACTAGCAGTGTTCCTTGGCGCTCACCGTCGTCGTCTGAAACGATGCTGCTCTGGGCGACTTGAAATTCCTCACCCGCGTCATCGAGGCTGATCTCGGTGACCACTGGATCGGGGACGATCATGATCACGTCATCGACCGTATGGGTCTGGTTCCACTTCGGATCGACGCGGCGCGCCGAATCCAAGTAGCCAGCCTTGTGGAATTGGACCTGCATCGTACCGCCGCCGTTGACGACCATCTGGAAGGTGCCGTTGGCTTGGGTAACGGTTTGCCCGAACTCCGGGTGGCCTTGCACGGTCACGCTTACGCTGGGGAGCGGATCACCAGCACGGTTGGTCACACTGCCGCTGACGAGGGCGGCGCGCCGCTCTTCGATGTCGGAGGGATTCACACCCGTTTGCACGGGAAACGCTCCCGTAAAAAGCCACGAATAGGCTGAGAGCACCGTGGTGGCCACCGTCATGTCGATCTCAGAGCATTCGACGTTCACGGGGCCGAGGATGGGGTCGCAGAAGTCGACCGTACACGGATCGAGGTCGTCTACGACGGTGGTTTCCGTCATCAAGCACTCGCCGTTGGCAGAGCACCCGCCTTGCGTACACGCATCAAGCTCACAGGCTGCACCCTCCTCGACAAACGTGTAGGTCACGCCACCTGTCTCTCCATCGCATTCGGCGACCCGACACGGCGCTTCTTCGAGAACCGGCGAATCACCGCCGACACAAGCTCCGGCTTCACAGCTGTCCCCAGCTGTGCAGGCCACACCATCGTCACATGCCGAACCGTCTGGCTTCACGGGGTCCGAGCACAAGCCTGTCGCCGGATCACAAACTCCCGCTTCGTGGCATGTGCTGAGCGCACCGCATACGATGGGAAGTCCGGACGTGCACACGCCCGCGTCGCAGCTATCCGCGACCGTGCACGCGTCACCGTCACTACAGCTCGCGCCGTCCTCCAGCGGATCATTTGCGACCCCGGAGATCGGATCACAACTATCCATCGTACAGCTATTGCCATCGTCCGTCTCGAGAGGAGTCCCCGCCTGACACGCTCCCAAACCATCACAAGCCTCCGAGCCGTTGCACACGTCGTCGTCCAAGCACTCCGTGCCCGCAGGGGCCGGAGAGTTGTCGATGCCGAAGAGTGGGTCACAGCTATCGACTGTGCACGCGTTCCCGTCGTCGGGGTCGAGAGGCGTCCCCGTGGCGCACAGGCCCGCCCCGTCACAGAACTCAGAACCATTGCAGAGATCGCCGTCGCCACAGGGCGCTCCGTTTGGAACTGGATCCTGCGAGACGACCCCAGTCGCTGGATCGCACGAGCCGATCGTACATTCGTTGCCATCGTCGGTTTCGACGGGAGTTCCGGACTGGCACGCGCCGCTGCCATCACACGTCTCCGCGCCATTGCATAGATCACCATCGGCGCAGCTCGCCCCTGCGCTCACCGGGATGTGACTCACCCCGGTCACCGGATCACACGCATCCGCAGTACAAGGGTTGCCGTCGTCGACGATGGGAGGCGTGCCCGTGACACAGGCACCTGTCCCGTCGCAGACGTCGTCGCCATTGCAAGCGTCGCCATCCCCGCAACTGACTCCGGCTGAAACGGGGATGTTGCTGACGCCTGAAACCGGATCGCACGAATCCGCGGTGCATTCGTTGCCATCGTCGATCGTCGGGGGCGCGCCCGCGATGCAACTCGCGCTGGCGTCGCAGGTGCTCACGCCGTTGCACACGTTTCCGTCATCGCAAGACGTGCCCACGGCAACCGGCGTGTTGGAAACGCCGCTCACGGGATCGCACGAATCCGTCGTACAGATATTTCCATCGTCGACGACGAGCGGCGTGCCCGGCTCGCAAGTCCCCGACGCACTGCACGTCTCCTCGCCATTGCAAACGTCCGCGTCCGCGCAGCTCGTACCGATGGCGACCGGGACATTGCTCACGCCCGTGATCGGATCACACGAGTCGGTGGTGCACGGGTTGCCATCGTCCGGATCGAGATCGGGCGCGTCCTGACACGCACCCTCGGCGTCACAGAACTCCGCACCGTTGCACACGTCGTCGTCGTCGCACGCGGTGCCTGCCGCGACCGGGACGTTCGTGACGCCACCCGTCGGATCGCAGGAGTCGGCGGTGCAGGGATTTTCGTCGTCCACAACCAGCGGAGTGCCGGCCTGACAGGTCCCGGCTCCGTCGCAGGTCTCGGTCCCATTGCAGACATTCGCGTCCGCACAGAGCGCCCCGGGAGCCAGGGGAACGTGGGTGGTCTGGCCGTTCTGGCACTCATCGGCGGTGCAGGGATTGCCGTCGTCGACCGGGGTGCACGTCGGGTCGACGGGCCCGAGAGTGAACTGATCGAGGTAGTGCGCCGGGTTACCCGGGGTCGTGTTGATCGAAATCACGAACCGGAGATCGGTGTAGTTCGTGTTGTCCAGAGCGTTGCGGATCCAGTCGGCGACGGGGAACTCCACCCGCACGAACTGGTCCTTGGGCAGGTCCTGAAACGAGCGATAGCCGAGGTACTGTTGGTAGATCCCCGCTGAGGGCGCGTCGATGGAGAGCTGCGTGTCGCCGTGCCAGTTCGGGTTGAGCTGAGCCGAAGGGATCCACACATCGAACCCGACCACTTCGGGAGCTGCTTGCTCGTCCTTGGTGAGCGGTGTCAAGTTGCGCACCCCGACGAATCCGCTCGTCGTTCCGGTGGCGACGACCTCGAGCGAAGCGGACCCCTCACTATGCAGCGGGTCGTTTTCGATGGTTCCTTGCCCGGACCAAACTTGCCAATCGCTGACCAGTTCGAAACGCAGGGTCCGCTGTTCTTCTGGCGTGAGCTTTTGCTGAGTTTCGCGCGTCTCGGGCTCGTCAGCCGCGTCGCAGCCCATGAGGAAGAAGGGAAGGGGGACTAGATACTTGAAAAGAGATCGACACATAGCGGACTCCGCCGGTCCCGAGGCTGAAGTCGGCACATGGCCCGCCACACATAGATCGCGGAGTCCCCTGAATTCAACCTACCCCCGTGGGCAGGTCGTGCCTGAAATGGTCAAGCGGCAGTTTATTCGATCCGCGCTTTTTCTACGGATCCACGAGAAATCATGATTCCTCCCACCCTCACAAATGACTATTGAAACATTTTCATCGAATTTTCACTACGCTTCCGTTCATCACCCCTATGGGCGCGCTCACGGGGGTGATTTTTGCGACGGGCCCCGTCACATCTCCTCGAACATTTCCGGAGTGGCGTGGACGTCCCGATTGTCGAACGGACTCGACAACAATCATTCCGTCGAGTCGAATCGACATCGTAAGACTGCGGGCGATGCCGGCACCCCTCTCTCCAAGAACCTGCCCGTGCGGTGCACTTCTCGACTCAAAACGGTCTCGTGGTCCCTCCCCGCTCGCCTGCCCAGCGGAACAGCTGTGATTTGTTTCTTATTTTGCACATTTTCACGACTTTGTATAGAATAAGCAACACTCTTGGCAAAATCAGCGACAACTCTGCCTCCCCAGCTTCAGGAGCGTCTCAGCGCTCTCGGAGCGACTTTGCGCGCCCGCCGTAAGGCACTCCGCCTGAGCGCCGTCGCCGTTGCTGAAGCGGCGCACGTTTCGCGCGTCACCCTGCATCGCATCGAGCGTGGCGAACCATCCGTTGCGATGGGCGCCTACTACTCTGCGGCGGCGGCTCTTGGAGTCGATCTTCAAGTTCAGAATGTCGGGGCCCTGGAGGTCGGTGAACCCGACGATTCGCAGTCCATCCCCATCGAGATCCGTCTCTCGGACTACCCGGAGCTCGGGCGTCTTGGCTGGCAGCTCGCCACAGACGAAGCTCTGACTCCTCGTGAAGCCCTGGACATCTATGAGCGCAACCGTCGCCATATCGATGAAGATTCACTGACGGCATCCGAACTTCGACTGATCGAAAACCTGCGCATCGTCTTCGGCGGAGAGAACAACGATTTTTGAGCGTCCACATCATCAGCGCATCGCTCAAGTGCTGACGCTCCTCGACGGCGCCTATCTTTCCCACCAGAACTGCCTCTTCGGTGGCGGCACGGCCATCGCACTTCTTCACGGAGAATATCGGGAATCGGTGGACATCGATTTCGTCGTTTCCGACCTTGCGAGCTATCGCGATCTGCGACTCCGCGTGAACGAAAAGGGGATCTTGGATCTCATGTCTTCCCCGCAACAGCTTGTGACGCAGCTCAAGCCCGTCAGGACCGATCAATACGGCATCCGAACAGTCCTGAGTGTTCAAGGGGTCCCGATCAAGTTCGAAATCGTCTTAGAAGCGCGGATTGGACTCGATCGTGCCGATGCAGAGCAGCAGATCTGCGGGATTTCGGTCCTCACTCCCCGGGACCTCGTCGCGACGAAATTGCTCGCCAACAGTGACCACCAGGCCGATCGCGGCGTGTTCCAGCGCGACATCATCGATCTCGCGATGATGTCGCCAGAAAAGCGCACCCTCGACGAAGGCACCGCCAAGGCCGAGGACGCCTACGGAGCAGCCATCCGACTCGACGTCTTGAAAGCGATCCACGCTCTCGAGACGCGAGAAGGCTGGCTCGATCGCTGTGTGGGACAACTCCAAATCAGACTCCCCAAGGCCATCGTGTGGAGCCGACTGCGCGATCTCCGCAAGCGCTTCAAGTAGCGCCCGCAGCCCGCGAGTTCCTCAACCGTCACCCCTTCGCGCCCCCTCAAGGCTTGCCGGACTGAATGATGATGCGGCGACTGTGGGGACCGAAAAACGCCCCCTTGGTGAAGATGTCGCCGCTCACGCCCGTGACTCGGAACCCGGTATCGTGGAGCATGCGGCCGATCTCGGACAGCGTATAGAGACGGGTCGAGTACTGGAGCTCCTTGCTGCGTCCGTCATCGAGGATGATGGAGCGCTTCACGCGCAGGCGATTGGAAATCCAATCCAGGCTCATGTCGTCCATACACACGCAGCCGTCGCCCTCGAACCAATGATTGTACGGGGCCTGCGCGGCGGCATAGTCGCGATTCATCACGTCGAGGAGGAACCGCCCGCCGGGCTTGAGGGCCTTCTTGATGCGGCTGAGAACGTCGACGTTCTTTTCATCCTCGAAGTACCCGAACGAAGTGTCCCAACAGATGACGGCATCGAACATCTCGTCGAACGCCATCTCGCGCATGTCACCTTGGAGGAAGTTGATCTTTTGCCGGGCTTGCTGCGCGTTGTCGCCGGCCATGGCCAGCTGATACACGGACAAGTCGTACCCCACGACCGAATAGCCACGCCTTGCGAGCTCCACACAGATCTCCCCCTGACCGCACGCCAGGTCGAGAATCACCGCACCCTTGGGTAGGTTGAGCCCTTCCAGGATGAAGTCGACCTCTCGAGAGAGCTGCGACTGGGTCATGGGACGGTAGGCGCGTGAAAAGTCGTCGCCGAAAATGGTCTCCCACCACGCCTTCTTGCGTGGCCGTTTCACCTTGGGCAAGGACGGACGAGCCGAGCGCCGGGGTGGTGGAGGCTTCCTGTCGGCCGGGGGGATATCGGGCTGTGAGTCCCGGCGAGGCAAAGCCGGCGCAGTAGAAGGCGCGGGAGGTGGCTTCTGAGGTGAAGCGGCCGGAGGCTCGAGATCGACGGGCACCTCGGCTTCCGCGGCGCCGTCCGCTTCGAACATCGGCTCCACCTCGGAGATGGGCTCGGCATCGTCGGGGACGAGTGAAGGCTTGAGCGCTTGGAGTTGCTCTTCGGTGAGGTCGTAGTGAAGCTCTTCGTACGAGGACTCGCTCGTTTCGAGGACGGGAGCAGAAGGCGAGCGCTTCTTCGTTTCCTCGATGCGAATGACGCGCATCGCTCGGATCGGATTGGCGATGGCTGATTCGTCCTCCGGGCTGGGCGGCGCGTCGTCGTCCATCGCGACGTCCACGTCTACTTCGTCTTCCTCTTCGCCGGCTTCCGCGGCGTAGGACGAAAGCTCCGCGGACGGTGCTTGCTCGGCCGACGGAGCATGCTCGACGGCGGGCCCAGTGTCCGGCGGCGGCGGGAAGCTGTCCTCGCGCGCGCCGGGGGTCTCACTCACTGCCAGGTCGGGCTCGGGCGCATCCATCCGAGGTGCGAAAGGAGGTTCTGCGGCCAGCGCCGCGGGCTGCTCCGGGATCGGAGTCTGACGCTCGGTGTCGATGATCGCCGGGGGTGGTTCGGAAATCACCCGCATGGGAAAGGAGGGCATCCTCGGACTCGCGAGTCCTTCGGGGGAGCTCTTCATGCTCGGTCGGGGTGGAGCCTCGGGCGGCCTGCTCGAAAGAGGACGCGGCGGAGCTGCAGGGGGCGGGGCCGATAGGCCTGACGTGACCGGAGGAGACGAGGGTCCGGCAGGAGGATGCGACGAAATGCTCGCGGAAGCTCTACTTGCTTCCCGAGTTTCGCGCTCCTGTTCAGACGCTTCGGTCCCTGTGACCGCAGCGCCTGAAGCCTCTTCCGACTCGTCCGGTTTCTCGCTCATCCACCCCTCGAAAGCGATTGGCCCATGAGAATCACCCCCAGCTCGCGCCCCACGGACAGGCCTGGCTCGAGCAGCACCACGGCCGTCGACCCCAGGTGAAAAATGCCGATCTCGTCCCCGCGACGAACCGCGCTCGGGGTCTTCAGCTTCGTTTCTCCCGGCGGAACTGCTGGTTCTGGGATCACGCTGACGCTGATTCTTCCCACGATGGTGGCGCCGACCAAAACTACGGTGACTCGACCCATGTCCTTCGTGTCGATGCAGATCGCCACGCGATTGTTGCGCACGAACAGTCCATCGATGTGCTCTTCTCCGATGGTATTGACCGGATACAGGTCGCCGGGGATCCCGCGCACACAGGTGATCTCGCCGTCTACGGGCGAATGCACCCGGTGGTAATCGCAGGGCGCGAGATACACGACTCCGAAGCTTCCCCCGCGATAGCGCCGACCGTCTTCGGCATCTCCGACGAGCTCGGCCACATCGTAGGCCTGCTTCTTGACGACGATGCGCGAGCCGTGATCGACAGGACCGGCCGCGGAGAGCTTGCCATCGGCGGGCGACACGATCGAATCCTCGGAGATCGGTCTGACCCCCGAGCGAAGCGGTCGGGTGAAGAACGCATCGAAGTTCGGATAAGGTCCGGGAGACTCCGCTTCGTCCAGGTTCACGTCGTAAACCGAACAGTAAATGCTCTGCACGATCTTCGAGACCGAGACAGGCAGAGGCTTTTCACAAAGTCGTCCCACCGCCCGACTCAGAGGGACGCGAGGGAGCGCGCGGATGATCCGCGCGGCAGCAAAAGTTGAGACGCTCACTAGTCGAGATTCCAGCTGCTCCGTAGGCAAACGGAGCGTGTGATCATCGTACTCATTGTGTGAAGACTCGGTCAAACTCCCGACATGACAGCACTTCCTGAAGTGCAGGACGCCGCTTCGCATCGAGTGAATGTCCACGAGCCCCGCCCCCGAAGCAGTACTTACTGAGGTTCCGCGACTTTTGGCCCCCTCCGCGACGCCTCCGATCGCGGATGTCGTTTCTATTGGCTGTTAGCGCGCTCCTCGCACCGGTAGGCCCATGGCGTGTTCACACAAGGCACGCTCGGTCACAGGCAGCGTACTCACATCGCTCCCTCTTGTCGGCTTGTTTCCTACCAAAATTTTCCCGCGACACGCGACTTCAGGAAGTAGAGGATCGAGACCGATGGCCTGGGCAAAAAGCTGCTCGGCCTCCAGATTCGAGGCGCCGGACCACTGGGTCGCTCCATAGAGCGCCAGCCACCCACCGTGAGGACCCTGCACGTCGTCGAGCGTCCCGAGCAAGAGCTCCGCGTCGTCACGCTCCGCGAGCAGGGCTGCGCGCCCGACGAGAAATCGATAGACGGCCGAATGCGCAGCGCGATCCATTTCAGGCGCCGCCAGCTCAGCGGCCACCTCCGAGTGCCCCTCTACGGTGAGGAGCTCGGTCAGGCGGAGAACCCGGCCCAGTGAACGAGGGCCGAGCTGCTCGCTCGGTTCGTTCTCTTCCGACAACTCGGGAGCGGCGTAGCGCTGACCGAGATCGTCCCTCCACAGGAGCTGCCACTCAGCGACGCCATAGCCGCTCACCGACCGCATCGCCGACTCGGCATCCGGGGCGACCTCGAGCTCCCGGAGAAGAAGCGACAGCGCGTGAGGACCGTTCTCCTTGATCCAGTACTCCATGTACGCGGTCACCTCGGAGAACGCGATCGATGCAGCCTCCGCGCTCGGGAGCATGGCGATGGATGGTCCGATCGCGTCCACCCCGACCGACTTCCCTTCGAGCTGCGCCTGATAGGCTTCCTTGGCGAAATCGATCGCGTCATCGAACGCTTGCTCCTTCCGCCAACGTCGCTCCTCCCGCTTGGCGATGCCCTCCTGGAGCCAGAGCGGAGCCCGATCGGCGGTCGCCCTCGAAAGAAGAAGGTGCGTGACTTCGTGGGCCAGCGTGTCCGCCCAGGGGAACCCGCGACTCATCGCGCGGGGGCTCACCATGGTCACGCGCCCCCAGCGCGCGATCGCCACCGTGCCTGTCGTTTCGGCAGAGTCCACCGGCAACCCCGACACCGCCGACAGCGAGAACAGATCCCGAACGAGATCGATGCGAAGAGGTCGCGGCAGCTGCACCCCCAGATCGCGCTCGAGGGCCTCCCGCGATCGCACGGCAACTTCGGTGAGCAAAGGCACGAGCACTTCGTCGGCTCGGTCCTGAATGCGGAGCCACACCCCAGCTTCGTCGTTCTCGACGATCACCGCACCGGCCGTGGCGCCCGTGCATCGACTCGCCAGCTCGAAAAGCTCCGCGGCGCCCTTGGCTTTTTTGGCAGCACTGGAAGCAAGATGCGAAAGAGCGCCCTCGCAGTCGGCCCGATAGATCGAAAGTCGAGCGCGGGCGCGCGCCGCATCCGGACCGACTTCGCCCGATAGCAGGTTCTGTGCGCGTTCGAGCTGGAGCTTGGTGATGGCGTAGTCGGCCCGCCTCACGGCGAGTGGAATGGGGCTCTCCTCGCCCGGCACTTGGCTCGACGGCACGGGTCCCTCGGAAGCGTCGGGCTGGGCCTCCTTGACCGCGACGGGGGCTTCGTTGGACTTCTGTTCTGGCTCGGTCCGATCACAAGCGCCGAGAGCGAGCCCGCAGCATACGAGCACCTGAGCCGCCCGATTTTCCCAGAAAGCCATCATTTCAACTCGTCGGCGTACCGCCTCACCGCGGGCGACAGACGCCCTGCCCCTCGCCCCAGACCCTTCTCGACTCGCTCCCTGAAGTCCCGAGCGCGATCCTTCTCCTCTTCCGGCACGCTGGCTTCGCCCGTGGTCGCGTCTCCCTCACCCGCCTCACCACCTTCGGAACCTCTCTCGCCCTCCCCGGGTTCGGGTAGAGCACTTTCGAGTTCCGCTTGTGCTTCGGTCGCTCGGGCTGCGCCTTGTTCCGCGCGCCCCGCGTCCATCTCCTGCGCCGCTTCCTGCATGAGTCGCGCGGCACGCTCGAGTGCCTCGAGGCTCGCATCGGGCAGTGGCGCCTCAGGCCTGCGTCCGCGGCGCGCGAGGTCTTTGGCCCGCTCGGAAAACTCACGTTGCCGCGCCGCTCGTTCGGAAAGGGAGCCCCCCATCTTTCCTTCTTCGCTCTTCTGCAGTTGCTCGGCAGCTCGCTGTGCCTCCTCGATCGCTCGCTTCAAAGCGCTGCTCGCTTCTTCGAGTCCGCCCGAGTCCATCCAGCTGTATTGCTCGAACAGCTTCTTCGCACGCTCGAGAGCCTCCTGAGCGTCGAGTCCGCGTTCCACGGCCTCGTCCAGATCGCGCGCCTCCAGAGCCTCGACCATTGCCTCACCATGGCCCCGGGCCGATGCGGCTTCGGCGCGAGGGCCACCCGGCGTGGATGCGCTCTCGGGCAGGCGCCCGAGAGCGCGCATCAACTCGTCCGTGGCATCCTCGAGCTCGCTACCCGGATCGAAGTCCGCCTCGGCCGCTCGTCTGGCTTCCTGCAGCATGCGCTCGAGTTCACTCAGCTCCTCGGCGGATTCCTGCGCAAGCTGATCGACCTCTTGGGAAAGCTCCTGAAACTGCGCGGGAGCATCGGAGGGCGCGCCTTCGCCGGAACCCTCACCCGACCCGCCCGATTGGGGCACTCCCGATTCCACGGCGCCGCCCTTCGAACCAAATGACGGTGTGGCGCGCTTGAGGCGCTCGGCCAGATGCAGCGCCGCAGCCTCCGCTCGGCCGTACTCTTTCTTTGCGAGCGTACCGCGAATGCGCGCCAAGTCTCCCTGCGCGACCGAACCGAGATCCAACCCGAGCACCCCGACCTCTCGCAGCTGCGCCGCGCCCTGTTCGGCGCCGTCCACCAGATCTTCGAGCCCGCCTTCGATGATGTTCTGCGAATCGTGACGGATCTCGCGCGCTTGGACGGCGATTTCTTCGACGGCCGCTCCGAGATCTTGCGAGAGCTGTTTTGCCTCTCGCTCGGAGATGTCCCCGATGAGGGCGTCGACTGCCAAGAGCACGGCTTCGGACGAACTGCGCTCGGCACCTTTGCGCGTGAGGGCCTCGAGCTGCGCCTCCAGAAACGAAAGCGTGTGTTCGGGAACCTGATTGGACTTGAACAGCTCCGCCCGAAGCTCGCTGAAAGCCGCGCGAAGCTGGCCGCGGGCGGCCTCCCGGAACTCCTCGGCCTCCACCCGCGACAGACGGGCAGCGCGCACGTCGTCCGCCAAATATTTGGTCAGCGCGGCTCGAAAACTCCGGAGATTCTGATGCCGCTCGGCCATGTCTTGCCCGAGTGGCTTGGGAAGGAGCACCAACGCCTCGCTCTTGCCCCAACTGGGACCCGTCGCCGTGTTCCCGTCGCGCGCCTCGACTCGGATGCGGACGGGGAGGAACGCGCGACGCAATACTTCGTGATCGGGCGGCAGACGATACGCTCCTCGGTAGATCATCTTGCGCCCATCGAGGCGCGCCAGCTCTTCGCGGACGACCCGTTGGCCGCTCTGAATGACGAGATCGATCTGTGTGATCCCGTGATCGTCGAGCGCCGTGTAGTCGAGCTCGATCTCATCGAGCTCTTCGAGCTTCTTCCGCGCGGGTGCCCCCGAAAGACGCACGCGGGGGGCCTGGTCCAGGATGGGAGAAACCGCCGTGGCACTCTCGTCGAGGAGGAGCACCTCACCCAGACGTGTCGCGACACGCAACACGGCCGGCTCATCCGCCATCCAGCGCGCTACGAATCCCCCCTGACCGTCGCTGACCAGAGGGATCTCCTGCAAACCGTCGGTAAGCAACAGCTTGCGTCCAGTGAAGCGAGGGAGCACTCGGATTTCGATCTCCGACCCCTGCGGGACCGCAGTCAGCTCGGGACTGACGGCGCGCTTTTTACCCGTTCCATCCAAGTACGCCGGTAGCTCGGCCGTGACGCGCACATCCGCCGTGTAGGCAATCGGGAACGGCCCCACGCCCTTGCGCGCGAAAAGCACGTCCACCCCTTCGAGCAGGAGGAGCGGCTGAGTCCAGAAGACCCCAATCGCAACCACGAGAAGCGGCAGGATGAGAGCGAGCCGCACCTTGCGCACCAGAGCCCCACGCTCGCGAAGCGAGTCGAGGGGCACCTGATCGAGAACACGCTCCAAATGAACGGCGGCCAGTTCGGGGGACTCCCCGCTCGCGCGCCCGGGCTCGGGGGACTTGAGCCTGCGGTACGTCGAAAAGGCTCGACGCGCTCGTTCCCCGAGAGTCGTATCGACACCTCGGAGCGCCAAAAAGAGCGCCCGCTCGGGTTCACGCCACCTGCGCCGAATCCAGCGACCGACGACGAAAACAGCGAAGATGCCGAGCCCCATTCCCACTCCCGCGGAGACGCGGGCCCAGGGCAGCCCGATCCGCGCAACGAGCATCCAAACGACGAAGCTTGCGACGAGCCAGCTCAGGATCGCCAGCCGGTGAGGGAATGCGAGCGGCCTTCGGTACGAACGAGCGATGTCGAAAGCGCGCTCCCAAAGGTCGACGTCGGAACCGCCCATGGAGGACGTTATAATCGCCTTCTGGCTCCGTTCAAAAGCTGAGGTACGATCCTGGGGTGAGCGAGCGCGAAAGTCGATCGCTCGAAAACGAGCAACAAACAATGGGTTCGAGCAAAGTGCAGGCTTTCGAGAGGACTTGCGTCCCCCCACCTTTTCGTGGGGGCGCGAGGACTGCTCGACAATTGCGCTCGGTCATTTAGAAATGCCGTTCCGAGCGGAGACCCCTGAAGCTCGCATCGAGAGCGCCGAATCCTTGATTCGAAGCCTCCTCGCCCTGCCGGAGCTACGCATGCGCACTCTTTGGCTGGAAGATCGCATCTTCTCCCGCCCCGTGGCGGCGCTTGCTCCGATCTTGAACGATGTGGCCGAACGTGCCCAGTCCACCGATCACCGGGCGCGCGAGGTGATGGTGGCCGTGGCGATCTTCCTGGCCCAAAAGAGAGACAGCGCCCTCATCTGGGCGCTCCGGGAGGAATCGAAGAACCACGCGCTCCTCGGTCTGGAGCGGCTCTTGCGTGAACGCGCCGATGAACACGCACCAGAAATCGAGCTCGAGCCGCGCGTCCCCGACTACGGAACGGGTCGCGAACTGACGGTCGGCGAAAGGCGCTCCCTCGCGCGGCGCCCGACGCGCCTCCAAATCGACAAGCTGCTGCTCGATCCGCATCCTCTCGTCTTGCAGCAGCTCTTCTCCTGCCCTGCTCTGACCGAGGCAGACGTCCTGCGGATTGCCACGCGGCGTCCCGCCCGACTCGTGGCCCTCGAGCTCCTGGCCGAGTCGCATCGATGGCTCGCTCGTCCCCGCGTGCGCATGGGTCTCATCCTCAACCCCGGCACACCCCACCACCTGGCCCTCCCCCTCGTCTCTACCTGCGCCCGGGAAGACCTGCAGCTCATCGTCACCACGGTCAACCTGAGCAAGACCCTCCGTGCCGTCGCGCACGAACTCTCGAGCCGGCTGCCACCGGTGCGGGAAGAGCCGCCGCACTGGAGGCATTGAGGCGTTCTTTTGAGCCCTTCTGCCTCGGCGTGCGCGCCGTCCGCAGCAAGGAGCAAACGACAGCATCCCTTCGCAGCGGCGCGCCCGCGATCTATTCGGCGGCCTTTTCCGTCACGCACGCTTGAGCGAGGAGTTCGACGACGTCGAGCATGCGGACTTCTTCGTCCTTGGACTCGGCTTTGAGTCCGTCCGTGAGCATCGTCATGCAAAACGGGCACGCCGAAGCGATCGTGTCGGCGCCCGTTCCGAGGAGCTGCTTGGTGCGCTTGACGTTCACCCTGTCGTCGTTCTGCTCTTCCATGAACATCTGCGCCCCGCCAGCGCCGCAGCACAATCCCTTGTGACGCGACGATCCCTCCACTTCGAGGACTTGCACACCCTCGATGCGCCCGAGGATCTCACGTGGCGAATCGTAGATGCCGTTGTAGCGCCCGAGGTAACAGGAATCGTGGTAGCTGACCTTGGCCTTGACGGGCTTCGTCGGCTCGAGCTTCCCCTCAGCCAACAGCCCCAGGAGAAAATCGGTGTGGTTTACCACCTCGAAGCGCTCGCCGAAGTCGGGGTACTCGTTCTTGATGGTGTTGAAGCAGTGGGGACACGTCGTGACGATTGTCTGCACCCCACCCTGCTTCCGATACGACGTGAGCGTCTCGACGTTCTGCTCGGCGAGCATCGAGAACAGATACTCGTTGCCGGCGCGCCGCGCCGGATCGCCGGTGCAGGTTTCTTCCTCACCCAAGATTGCAAAGTCGACGCCGGCGGCCCGAAAGAGCTGCACCGTGGCTCGTGCGATCTTCTTGGCTCGATCGTCGTAGCTCGCTGCGCACCCTACCCAGTACAAAACCGGCGCTGTCGGGTTCTCGGCAGCCGTCGGGATGTCGAGCCCTTCGGTCCACTTCGTTCGGTCCAGACGTGAAAGGTTCCACGGATTGCCGTTGGTCTCCATGCCCTCGAACGGTTTGTTCAGCTGCGCGGGGAACTCGCCCGAAATCGTCACCAGATTGCGGCGCATGTTCACGATCTTGTCGACGTAGGTGATGTTGACGGGACACTGCTCCTCGCAGGCTCGACACGTCGTGCACGCCCAGAGCACATCGGGATCGATGACCTCGGGGACGAGAGGACGCGTCTGTAGCGGGTTGTCTTCACTCCGGGGATGAGCACCTTCGGCAACTGCCGTCTGATGTGAATAGAGTTCGTCCCGCAGGGCGAGCGTGAAGTGTTTGGGGCTCAGCTTCTTCCCGGTGAGTGACGCGGGACAGTTGTCCGTGCAGCGTCCGCATTCGGTACACGTGTAGAAGTCGAGAATGTCCTTCCAGGTGAAGTGATCGATACGGCTGTACCCGATGCGGGCCGCCGCCATTTTTTCCTCGTCTTCGGTGGCTTCTTCCACCTTTTCCAGCAGCGCCTCGGTGCTCTTGGCCATGGGCCTGAGGCGGCCCTTCTTCGTCTGATCGCCGAGAAAAACGTTCGGGATCGCAGTGATGATGTGAAAATGCTTCGAATACGGGAGGATGTTGAGGAAAACGAGGACCAGCGTCGAATGCGTCCAGAACCCGACGTGTGACAGCTGGATCAGTTGTCCGAGAGACGCTTCTGCCAAGAGCACGGCGAAGAAACTCCCGCCCGGTTCTGGGAAGAAGTGATACGACACCGATTCTGGCGGCGCGGGCAGCGGGGCGATGATGGTGCGCGCAGAAACGCATGCGTCCGCGCCCTCGCGTCCCCGACATAGCTCTTCGAAGCGGACGTTCAGCACACTCGCGGCGCCGTCGTAGAGCATGTCCGTCACCATCATCGTCGCGATGATGCCGAGGATGACGAGCCCTTCGACGCCGAGGGCCATCCGCTTCTGCGGCTTGATCACACGGTAGTAGACGAACACCGCCACACCGGCGAGGACGAGAAGGGCAAAAAGGTCCTTCAAAAAGGCGTAGATCTGACCCAGTGGATTATCGAGCCCCAGAACGAAGAGGTTGAACTCCGGATCGAAGCCACGTCCCCACAGGATCAACGTACGCAGGAGGAGTACCGCGAAGCCGGCAAAGATCGCGTTGTGCGCGACGCCAGCCCAGAAGTAGTAGCGCATCTTCTTCTGGAAGAGCGCAAACGTCAGAACCGCCTGAAGGCGATCGCCCAGCTTGTCGAAGCGGCTCTCCCAGGTGGGACTTCCCACCGTCAAGAGCGCCCAGCGCCGACGCGCGCTGAAGGCAAAGAGCCCCCAAAGCCCCAAAAGAATCACCCCCATGAGGACTGGATTCAAATCGCCCTCCCCAACGCAGATGTCATCGTATCTCCACCCCGGACCCGCTTGGTCATGGCCCAAAGCCTAGACCGCATCTTTTGACCCGTCGAGCAAGCCCGTACCGCCGCCGACGAGGCACGATTCGCGAGCCTCGACCCGAGGCGCGCGAGCGTGAACGGTTGACGCGCGGAGCGCTGAACCGAGGGGACGAAACGTACTGGTTTGGCGACGCCCGGCACAACAAGCCAACCCGAAGCACGCGACGAGGCGGTACGGTTGACGCGCGGAGCGCTGAATCGACTTCAAGCGACGTACTGGCGCATGCAACCGCGCGGACTCGCGTCCGCTCCGTCTTGCACTCGTTGCATCTGGGGGAGGCGGGACTCACTTCCGCCGACGAGGGGGGCGGACAAGGTCTTGGCGAGGCCTGGTACAATAAGCCAAGCCCGAGGACGCGAGCGCGAAGCGTGAGGTGTTGACTGGCGCAAGCGCCTGCAGCGAAGGGAGTCGCTGCACCGTCAGTCTCACTGGAGTCCGTCCAGCACGCTGGACTCCCTCCAGTTCGGCTAGCGAGGCGCGCTCAGCACCGCCGGCGACCATGTGGAAGCCGCCGGAGCGCACGCGGAAGTTGGGGGTGAGCTTTCGGAATTCATTTCCGAAAGCGAGGGGGGCTGGAACAGCGCCCCTAAAAACTAAAGCCAGCCAGAGAGCTTGAGCATTCCGATGAAGAGGAGGATGAGGCCCACCGCCATCGCTACGCTTCGCTTCATGAGGCTACGGCGCTCGAGGTCGCTGAGCACGGGAGAGACCTGAACCAAAGACACCTCTCCGCTCGGTGCGTCCCCGGCCTTGATCGTGAGGAGGAGGTGACCTCTCCCCAGCTCGGGATTCGTCGCGGTGCCACCCTCCTCTGGGATGCGCAGGCATACCCCGGGACGCTCGGCGTCCCTCGCGGGCAGACTCACTCGGATCTCGGTCGGCTGGTCCTCTCGCCCCCGGAGGGAGACCGCCCCGGCTCGCCCGCATCCATCGCACCCGCCGCCATCACAAGCGGCACAACGCAAGTTGCGCGGCAAAACGACGAGAACCTCTTTCCCAAACCACGTTTCGGGAACGACGATCTGCATCGTGACGTCGGGGCCGCGCGGAGCCTCGAGATCGAAAGTGACTTTGCCCAAGACTCCCACGTCAATCCCCCTTCTCGAGAGGCTTTACGGGATCCCGAGCCCGCTCGCGCTGCGGAAGATCGCCTGGGACCTCGAACTCGAGAAACACCTCTTGTCCTTCCGAGTAGAACACCATGCGGTGCCCCGTGGTTCCCTTCGGAGTACGGACTCCAAGCGTTGCCTCCACTAGCTCGCTCGTTTGGGGAATCTTCTCGAGTCGAACGCGCACCCGATACATACCCGGGGCAGGATCCGGTTGTTCGAGGTAGACGTTTTCGAAATTCTGTCCACCACAGGTCTTGCTCTCCTTGGGACAGTCAGCCGAAAGAGCAAGACCTAGAGACGTCGCTGCATCGGCGACGGCCAGCTGACCGTCGGGGTCGCTCACGTAGAGATCGAGATCGGCCGTTGGCTCGGCCCAGGCCAGCGCAAACTGCACCTCACTCTGGGCGACACCACACCCTTCGTCGATGAGCAAATTGCCGTTGTCGTCCAGTCCGTTGAAACAGATCTCCGCTCCGCCCAGACCGTGAGCGCGGATGGCTTCGACGGTAGGTTCCATAGGCCTCGGTGCGCCCCTTTTCCCGACCGAAGCCGGGCGGCCGCCGCGAGCACACGACAGCACCGAGAGCGCCAGAACGAGGAAAGCGACCTCCCCACGCAGGTGGAAAGGTCGCTTGCTTTGGCTCCCCGAGCCCTTCACTCCTCTGCGCGATCCTCGGAGGGAGGGGTGAGCCCGGCGCCACCAGCCATCAGGTTGGGGTTGTTGAGCTCGAAGACCGCTTCGTCCGCAAGCTTGGCGATTTCACCCTCGCCCTCGCGAAGCGCCATCAGAGTGCCCTTCTCCTTCATGAACTTGAGAGTCCGGATGGCGCCCGCTGCCTTCGCCGCATCGCTACCCTTGGCCATCTTGTACAGCTCGTTGCGGAGCACCACACGCGTGAACGAATGGGGACCGTTGTCGAACTCGAGATTGTTGAGCTGCTGGGTGAGCTTCTCCGCTGCCCAGAGCTGGGGCGTCGCATTGATGATGACGCGCGAAATGGCCTCGGCGTTGTCGACGTAGCGGAAGATGACGCCTTCCTGCAGATCGGCATCGGACCAGTAACCGAAGGACTTGTACCACATGTCCTTGATCGCCTCGATGACGGTCTTGTCCTGATCGGCGAACGTTGCAATTGCTCGCGCCGCCGCGTCCGGAGTGCCGCCGAGGGCGAGAGCCAGGATGGCGTCGTTCATGAGGGCCGGATCCTTGGAAAGCTCCATCAGCTTGGTCTGCGTCGCCTCGTCGATTCCCGCCTTGGCGATGGCACGCGCGAGGTTGGTGCGCGTTTCGATCGCCTGATCTTTGGTCATGAGCGAAGAGAGCGCTGCGGCCGTACCGGGCACGGGACGCTGCACGAGAGTCTCGAGAAGGCACTTGCGACGGAAAGCGTCAGCAGGATCCTGACCCTTGTACTCGCCGATCTTCTCGGCGACTTTCATGATGGTCTCCGAATCCGAAACCCAAGCGAGGGCGGCGCAGGCGCTCTCGCGGGCGTTTTCGTTCTCCTTCGGGTTCTCGATGTACTCGAGCAATGGATCGAAAGCTTTCGGATCCGCCCATTCACTGAGACCGTCCGCCGCACCCTTCCCGAGTGCATTGAGCGACATACCCAGAATGGCGAGACCACCCTGGTACATCGACTCGTTGGCGATGCTGAGCTTTTCGGGACGCTTCTTCAGCATGTCGACGAGCACGTCCCAGGATTTTTCGTCCTCGAGCACACCGATGTAGCGCAGGGCGCTCTGAGCGATGACGAAAGCATCGGGCATGGGCGGCTGCTGCCCCTCTTTGGGGAGCGGCTCGTCGGGATTGGCCCACTCTCGCATCTGCTCGATGTCCTTGGTGGAACCGAGTTGGGCTAGGGCACGTAGACCGTTGGCGTGAGGCTGAGCACGCTCGTTGTTCCAGAAGATGAGGGCATCCTCGGCATCCGCGCGCATCGTCTCGAGCTTGTCGGGATTGAGCTTGGCGAGATCGGCGATCATGCGAGCCGCCTTGACGCGCTCCTTGCCGTCGCGCTTGACGAGCATCTCCCAGTCGTAGTCGTCGCTGTAGATCTTTTCGGGATCCATGCGAAGACGCTTGGCGAGAGTCGGCACGGCGCGAGCATCACCGATGCGAGCAAGCGACATCGCGGTGCGGTACTGGTAGTGGATGTGCTTTTCGGCCTGGAGGTACTCGAAGAGAGCGTCACCGGCCCGGGGGTCGTTGAGCTCGTCGATCATGGTGAAGATCTCTTTCTTCGTGAACCAGTTCTTCTTGGGGTCGGGGTCGTTGACCACCGAATAAAGAGCCAGCACCAGGCCTTCGCCGCCCACGCCGTCACGGAGGGCTTCGAGGTACTTCTTGCGGCTCTCGTCGTCCGCGTCCTTGATCTTGGCAATGAGCGGATCGCGAGCTGCCTTGTCGCCGATCTTTCCGAGGCCAGGAGCCGCCTGACGGGCAACTTCCGGATCGGAATCCTCGAGGAGCTTGATCAGGGTGGCGGTCCAGCGAGGCTCGGCGTTACGCGAAAGGACGGTAGCAACGAGCTGACGTACGGACGGGCTCTCGTCACCGGCGAGTTCGGCCACCTTCTCGATCGGAACCATCTCGACGATCTTGTTGGCGTCGAAGGCATTCCCTCCACCGAGGCGCTGAATCGTGGCCAAGTGACCGGCGCGATAGAGCGACAGGATTTCATCGAAGGCTGCGGGCTCGCGCAGTACGACGAGCGCCCAAGCAATCTGCGGTTTGGAGCCCGGACCGGCGGTCTTGAGGGCCTCCAAGAGCGCTGGCTTGGCGTTAGCCCCCATTTCGGGCCCATAGTGCGCGAGCGCCGTTGCAGCCATGCTCTGGAGCTTCGGCGTCGGGGACTTGAGCATGGCGGCCGCGATGGGAACGCCCTCGGGGTCCTTGGCCCAAGCGAGCTGCTTCATCGCCTCCTGACGGATTTCGGTGACACCACCCTGATCGCCGTTGACCGCCGCCCACTTGCGCCACTCGACGATCTGTTGCTCCTTCGGCATCACGAAGATGTTCTTCATCTCCGCGGCCGCCTCCTGAACCGTCAGCTCGGTGACTTCGTCGCCCTCGGTGCTCATCGCAAAGAAAGCACCACCACCGAGCGCCGCTACGATCGCGGCAATGGCGATGAACTTTCCTTTGTTCCCCTTTTGGAAGTCTCCGTCCGCCATATCCATCGGACCAGGGAGCGGCGCGCCGGGTTGGGGAGCTGCACCAGGGACATCGAAATCATCGGGGGGAAATTTTGCCATCAGTCGTCCTTATGTTCATCCATCGCCTGGGTCGGCGGAATTTCGACCCCGGACCTTAGAGGGCGAAAGGCCCGGCGAAAAGCGCCTTTGGCCAACGGCGTCGGAAGGCCGTAAGTTCGATGCCCAAGCGTGACGAGAAGTCCGTTTTCGAGGCCGTGTGAGTAGAAAGATCCACCCTGTCCATCCAATGGACGCCCCAGACGCGGAGTCACGGCCGAGGCACCCGGGAGGCACGCACCCGCTGCTCGTCGCTCTCGGAGTGAGTCTCCTCGCCACCCTGGCGAGTCACGCCCTCCCTGTGGACTCCGCATCGGGTGGCGTAGCGTTCGTTTTCTTCGGCGCGACGTACTTTCTCTGTTTGCGTCTCGGTCACCCCAGACCGCCAGCTCACTACGGACTTTCCCTAGGCGGTCTAATGGACAAGAGCGCTCTTTCCGCGACCCGCGTGCTCACGGAGACCTCACGTGCGTGGTTCATCGCGACCTCGGTCGCCCTACTGATCTTTCCGCCCTTCTGGCTCGGGTTTCTCTCATGGTACGAGCCGGAGACTGGATTTTCCCTCGAGCGCGCGTTCCAGTGGGAGGGCGAGAGCGCACCAGCTCGCTGGCTGCTCGAGATGAGCCTCTGGCACGTGCTCGGGGTCGCGCTCCCGGAAGAAGCGTTCTTCCGAGGGTACCTGCAAACCTCGCTGAAGGAGCGTTGGAAGGGCGCCGTATCCCTAGGCCCCGTCGAGCTCGATTGGCCAATCGTCGTCTCGAGTGTGGTTTTCGCAATCGGTCATCTTGCCACGAGTCCTCACCCTTCGCGCCTCGCGGTGTTCTTCCCTTCGCTCTTGTTCGGAATCGTGAGACGCAAGAGCGGCGGCATCGGAGCGGCAGTATTCCTCCACGCGGAATGCAATCTCTTCTCGCAGTTCCTCGGACAAGGCTACGGCCTGTATTGAACGGACTTTCCCTGCCAGGCGACCTGCCGTGACGACAAGCGGGACCTCTGGATACCATGCCGTCATGGGGGATGAACCGCGCGAGATCGCCGCCGTTGCCGAGAGACAGCGCGCCATCAACGCCCGCCGCACTACGGCAGCGCTGGCGCTGTTGGCAGTCTTGGCCGTGCCCCTGAGCATGACTTCGCGAGGCAACGCCGCCACGCTGTGGGTCTTGTCGGGTGCGGCTCTGGGCCTCGTCTTCGCCTATGGCCTGGTTCGACTCGGTTGGGTCACCGCGGGTGTGATGTGGGCGGCTACCGTAACGTTGATTCAACACGTGGGCAGCGTCTTCGCGAACGACGGGTTGTTGGGTCCCGTCCCCTACATCGGGCCCGTCGTCATCTTATTGGTCGCTGCCACCGCGCCATCGCGCTGGCTCTGGATTGCGCTACTCCTGAACGTAGCTGCCCTCGCCGCAGAAGGAGCGCTGAGCCCATGGACCGAGGTCGATCGAGCGGCCATCGGCACATCTGCATTGTTCGCCGCAATCGTCTTCGTCATCTCCTGGCTTCACGTGAGAGGCACCGAAGAAGCCTTCGCCGTGGCCACCGCTCGCGAAAGGGAACGGGCGAAGGCCATGGAAGCCGTCGTAGAAACGGAAAGGCTCTACCGACTGATCGCCGACAACACGGACGACTTGGTTTCCCTAGTCACGCAAGACGGCGAGATCCTCTACCTGAGCCCATCACATGAACGCCTCTTCGGTGTCGACGTGGCGGCAAAGATAGGCACCCCACACGACGAGAGCCTCCCGCCAGACGCTCGCGCCCGAGTCGCCGAAGCCTGGCAACGCACGATCGAATCAGGCGAGGGACATGCGGAAATTCAAGTTCCCGTGGCGACGGGGGACTTGCGCCAACTCGACGTGCGCCTCACCCGCGTTGAGACGGACGACGACGTCGTCGTCGTCCTCGTCAGCCGCGACATCACCGAGCGTGAGCGCCTGCAGCAGCGACTCATCGCTTCCGAGAGACTCGAGGCTCTAGGGCGACTTTCGGGCAGCATCGCTCACGACTTCAACAATCTCTTGATGGTCATCGGAGGCTCCGCCGAACTCGCCCGACTCATGATTCCGCCCGAGCACCGCGCTGCCAAGGAGCTGGACGCTGTCGGGCAAGCCACGAACGCGGCTTCGCGGCTGACTCATCAACTCCTTACCTTCAGCAAGCGGCAAGTCACCATCCCCGTCGCCCTCGACGTGAAGCAGGCGCTGGAGGGCCAGCGGGAACTCCTCGAGCGGATGGTGGGGACATCGGTTCGGTTGACTTTCGACTTCGAAGACCGAGTGCCGTGCGTCAGCATGCCTTCGAGCCACTTCGAACAGCTCGCGATGAATCTGGTCGTCAACGCTCGTGACGCCATGCCGGCCGGGGGAACCTCACCCTGCGCCTCGGAAGCCGCGAGCTCGAGGCAGGGGAAAACGGTCTCGCTGAAGCAGGCTCCTACGTCGTCTTCTCGGTAACGGACGAAGGACTCGGCATCGCCGGCGAGGTGCTCGAGAGAATCTTCGAGCCCTCGTTCACCACCAAGCGCACGGGAACTGGACTCGGCTTGGCCACTTGTCACAGCATCGTTACCCAGCTCGGAGGTGCCATCGACATTCGAACGCAAGTCGGCAAAGGCACTACCTTCTCCATCTTTCTCCCGGCCCTTCGTGACAGCCACCGCGCGCCCTCGCCGCGCGGGCCCAGCGTCCCCATCGAGGGGGTCCTGGTGGTGGACGACGAAAGGGCGGTGCGGGAGATGACGGCCCGGATGCTGGAAACCAAGGGCTATCGAGTGTACGCCGCGGCTTCTCTCTCCGAGGCACGCGGACTCATCGCAGATCCGAGTCTCCCGATCGATGCGCTCGTCACCGATGTAGTCCTCAGCGAAGAGATGGGTACCGATCTCCTCGCGACCTTCCGACAGCATCACCCCAGCGCCAAATTGGTCGTCGTTTCGGGCTACAGCCCTGATCCGAACGTGGCAACGATCATCGAGGCCCACGGAGCTCGATTTTTGGCCAAGCCATTCGCGATCGAGCAACTCGTCGAGTGCCTGGCCGGTAGCGAGCAGTAGACCGAGCTCAGAAAGCGTACGACAAGTAGATGCTCGCGTCGCCCCGCCCAGAGGGCAACTCGAGCAATTCGCGCCGGACATCACCTTCCTGAACGACGAAACGCTCGCCCCCGATGAGCGCCATCCCGTGCACCTGCACTCCCGCACCAAAGCTCTCCGACCACCGATATCCGAGACGTAAGGAAGTGCCCACGGTCGGCGCCAGCCGAGTCCGTGCTCCTTCCGACGAAACCCCGGGCCCGGAGACCTCAGCGCCCTGCAGAGCCAAGCCGAAATGGGGCGCCACCGCAGCCTCCAGTCTGTGGCTGAAGGATGTCTCGAGTTCGGCTCCCAAGCCCAGCTCCCAAAACCAAGACTTCACGTCGTAGGGCTGGCTCGGAACGGCTCTCTTCACGGGCCAGCTCGAGAGCTCTGCAAAAACGGCCCCCCATTCGCTGAGGGTGTGTCCGAAAGCCAGGTGAAGCGCTGGCGTCGGTCCTGAGCCCATGCCGACGCCGCCGCGAACGAAGTAGCGGGGGGGCGGAGATATGGGAGACGGCTCCGCCTCGACGAGAGCCTCAGGGGCCTCTTCCGGTGGAGGCTCTGAAACCTCTGAGTCCTCTCGTCGGACGGGCTCGGATCCTGGGGTCGGCGCGTCGAGCGTATCGCTCTCCTCGAACGACGAGTGGCTCTCGGAGGGGGCACCGACGACGCCGGAGAAGTATCTTTCCAAAATGACGGCAATGGCGAGGGCCGCGTCCGAGCAACCCTCATCGCTCACGGGGATCTCGCGACGCAGGACTTCGCGCTCGTTCGAATCGACGAGAACCAACGAGACGAACGTCCGCCCAGCTTGCGTGTCCCTCACGAGTCCATAACGGGCCTCGAAGGCTTCCCCCGTCACGTCGCCGACCCGGGCCGCAACGGCCGCCTTCACTTCCGAGACCGGAGGGCAATACGCCTCGGGGGAAGTGCTCTCAATCGTGAGACCGAGGATTGCCCCGAAATATGTCAGCAGCCCGGCGCTTCCCATCAGCTTCGCGTGTGTAGCTGAGCTGTTATTTTTCGCCACACGCTGGCGAAGTCCTGCAAATCAAGGCCCGCCAGGCGGCCTACACTGCTCGAGTCGTTCAGCGAGGTACCCCACATCATTCGAACCAGAGCGGAGAACGGAAAGGGTAGCCTTTGCGGCCTCACAGTCGGAAAGAGCCAGATCGAGTTCGAACTGCTGCAGTAAGAGTTCGGTGCGCTGCTCGGGTACGTCGGGGAGCAATCGCGCGATGCTCTCCCGCGCCATTTCCTTCTTGCCGAGTTGACGGAGAACCTCGAGCTTGAGCAAACCGGCCTCGCGCCGCAGTGCTCCGCTGGGAAACTCCCGTTCGTAGCGCTCGAGATCGGCAAGCGCAGCGGAAACGTCTCCTGTCACGTGTCGCCTCAAACGAGCGCTCTCCAGGAGCGCGAGTTCCGCGCCCATTCCCGACGTGCGCGAGGCCCGCTCGAGGCACGACAGCGCCTCGTCGAACCGTCCCTTGCGACTGAGGGAAGAACAGTCGAGAGCGGAGGGCACGGCTGCGCCCGGATCGCCGGATTTGGACGAACTGCGCGGCGGCGATACGTCGGTCGGAACCACCTGCGGATGCGCGCGGACCTCGGCGACTCGGGGCTCGGCCTCCGAAGGCGCCTCGATGAAGCTGGCCGCCTTTTCCAACGCTTGGGGACGCTCGGTCGGGCCTTCGGCTGGCTCGATCGGTAAAATGGATTCGGCGACGATCTCCGTGGGAGCGCCGGCCGGGCGAAGCGCGAGGACCACGACGGGAGCCAGCACCGCCAGCGCAAGTGCAAAGCTTCGCCTCGTTTGGCTACGGCGCCTTGCGGCCCGGAGTCCGGCAAAGGTCGGAGATGGACCCGGGTGGCGGGATGCTTCCTCCCGCAGCAAGCGGCCGACGTCGTCATCCATGTCGATGAGGCGAACGGGATCCGCTTCGAGATGAGCCAAAGGTTCGGTCGGTGCGCTCACGACGTAACCCCCTGGTCGACGATGTGTTGCTTGAACTGCTTTCGGGCGTAGTGCAGCCGACGAAAGACCGTCGCCTCCGGACAATCGGCCACGTCGGCGACTTCGCGTCCGCTCATGCCTTCCAGCTCGTAGAGAACGAAAACCAGGCGCTCGGACTCCGGAAGACCGTCGAGCGCCTCTTGAACCAGACGAACGGAACGCGCCTCCCCAATCTCGCCGGAGGAAAGCTCGGAGCTGCGCGCGGAGAGAAACCCCATCAACATGCTCTTGAGCTGTCCCTTACGGCGCGTGCGCCGCGCCTCGGAGACGCAAATCTTGTAAAGCCAAGTGCGGAAGCTGCAATCGCCCCGGAACTTCGGCAAAAAGCGAAACGCCTGAAGGAAGACTTCCTGACAGGTGTCCTCGAGAGCCTCTCGCCTGACGCCGAGACGAAGCAAGAACCGACTGGCGGCCGCTCGATGCTCTCGATAGAGCGCTTCCCACGCCAAATCGTCGCCTCGAGCGCAACGCTCCACGAGACTCTGAGGGAGAGCCGGGGGCTTGGACCCCATGGCGCTAGTAGTGGCCATGTGCGGGTTAGAGTCCGGGTTTCGGCAAACCTTCAAGAAAAATCTCACGAGCGGGAAAAAATCCGAAACTCCCTAGAATTTCCCGGATTTGATTTCTCTCGGGAAACGATCGAAGAGTGGTGCGATGCGGGAAACTTGCGGTCGCAGAGGACCAAATGAGCGCGAGACTCGGCCCTGGGGCCGACTGAGCCTGCTGTTGTGTGGACTCGGCGTTCTGGGCTGCTCCGGGGAAGTGGTGCTCGCCGAGCGACACGACGAGTCGTCCGGAGTCGGTGAGGGGTCCTGCAGCTTTCTCGAGTCGACGACCCAGTCGGATCTGGAGATCAAGGTCGGTACGTTTTGGCGTGAACACCCAGACACCAAGGGAATGGAGTACCTCGAGGCACGCGGTGGCGCTCTTGCCGACATCGTCACGATTACGAAGTACGAAAACCGCCAACATCTGTTGACGGGTCTCGCCGAACGGCCCGTCGATGTCTTCCAGGTCAACGGTGGGTCCGACGTACTTCAGTTCGTCGTGGATCCCACCCTGCCTCGCGTTTGCCCGCTGGACGAGCTCGATGATGTTTTGGACATCCGCAAAAACTACTTTCGAGCGACTTGGGAGCCCATGAGCTGTAATGGGTCGCTGTATTCGCTCCCTCTGAACGTTCATCGCTTGAACACCGTGATGGTAAATCTCGACGTCTACGAGCGACTCGCGGAAGCCGCGCGCGAAGCGGGCACGGAGCTTCCCCCGTTTGCCGAGCTCAAGGACGGGCAGCAGCTGCTCCAGGTTCTCGAACTGGCGCGCAGTTTGGGGCTGAGCAGCGACGACGGAAAGCGCATCGTGCCCCTTTCGCTTTGCATCGGCACGGACCCGGGCCAGGCTTGGCCTCTTACCGTCGTGGCTTTCGAAAACCTGTTGGCGTCTTACGGAAACGGGGCGTACGAAGCGATCTGGCTCGCTGAGGGAGACGAGTCTCCCGACGACATGGAAGCCATGATTCGGCGGGTGGCCCTCGACTTGAGACGCCTGCGCGACGTGAGCAGCTTGGGCGCCGACTATGACGCAGGATGCCTGACTGCGCCGTCGGAGATGGACGAAGCGAAGCCCTGGCAGGGCGCTGGCGAGCTCGTCCGAACAGGAGACGCTCTTTTGACGATCGGCGGCGATTGGCTACGCGGGCTCATCGAAGACGAGGACGAGTGGGACTACATTCAGACCTTCCCCTACCCGGGTCAAGAAGACACTTTCGTTTACACCCCCGACACGTTCGCTGCTCAGTATCTTCCGGACTCGGACGGTGCGCCGGCTCGCACGTGGCTGGTCGACGTATTGTCGAAAGTCGAGACGCAAGTGGGCTTCGCTCAGGCGAAACAAGCCATCCCCGCATCGTCGCAGCTCACGGACGATCAAATCGAGGACCTCGGCTCCGAGTATCTCAGCGCGAACTATCGACAGTTCAAGGAGTGTCATGAAGACGACTCGAGCTGCCGCCTTCTCCTCGCGGTCTCTGGTCTTTCTCCAGCAGCTGGAACGAACCAATGCTTCGATCAACTGGGGATGATTCTCGCCGCCATCATGGGCGTGGAGTACCCCGATGAGGCATGGACGAACTTCGAGGACGGGTGTGGCCGCAGAAAGCCCAGCTCATCCGAAGACGCCGTGGATGCTCTGGTGGATCTCCTCCTCGAGGTCTCGAAAGCGCCCTACGCTTCACAATGCCGACAATGACCTGCGCCCCTGGGCTCAGTCATGAGGCTTG
Organism: uncultured Polyangiaceae bacterium; assembly: GCA_965652275.1. Lineage (GTDB taxonomy): Bacteria > Myxococcota_A > Polyangia > Polyangiales > Polyangiaceae > NIC37A-2. Next base: position 37,320 of record CBFGUR010000008.1, read on the forward strand.
CTTGCATTTTCCGGCATTTCTCCGCCGCAGCGCTGCGAAAAGCGCGGCCCCGAACAAAGACCACACCGCGGTGCCTCCGCTGCCCGAGGTCGGGCCCGCAGCGACCAGCGAGCATCCCGCATCGGCAGCGCTCCCAGCGTCGACATCCACCTCGGCATCCCCGTCGGCGTTGGTCCCCACGTCTATCTGACCTTCCAGATCGAGGTCGGCAATCCCCTCGTCGGCGAGCGCAACCGCACACGCCGTGACGTCATCCCCGGATGCGACGAACTCTCCGTCGCAAAAGATCGCGCCCTCCGCGCCGCAGGACGCGTTGCAATCGGCGCGCATCTCTGCCTCACACCCCGCGTGTGCCTCGGCCTGACAATCGATCTGGCACTCCATGTTGATCTGCGCCGTGCACGATCCGAAACAGCATTCCTCGCAGTGTTCGTAGCAACTCGCGTCGATGAGAGGTTCACAACGAATGTCGCACTCGCCATCGCAGTTTGCCTCACAACTGCTGATGCATTGCTCGGGGTCCTCCGCGCCGGCGCAGTCGTCTTCGCAAACCCCGCTGCATTCGCCAAAGCAGTTGTGGGTACAAGTGATGTCCTCTCCCGCATCACATCGTGACGTGCAGAACGCTTCACAGTTTCCCGTACAGCTCACGTCGACGTCCAAATCGCATCCCCCTTTGCACCCAACATAAAGCTCCGCCGAACACGCCGCGTTCATGCTGAGCTCGTCGCAGCCCGCGCTGCACCCGACGTCACCCCGAAACTCACAGCCGTCTGCGTCTTCGACGCGCAGATTGTTGCAGGCGTCGACGCCCGCCTGGCTGTCGATGGTCACGAGCAGCACACCGAACGAAAGCGCCGCGCTCGTCGCCAATTGCTGCAGCCTGGATGAAATAAGATAAGCCATACTCTTCTCCCCTGAAACGTGCGTGAACGATCCAGCTCACGCTCGAAAGGCGCAGGCTGCAACAGACGTGCCGGTTTGGGCTCGAAGCGCCCGGGATGCGCCGACTCGATGAAATACCAAGCCGGACCCGCGCGACTTTCCACGGGCAAAGGGTGCGGCGCCCCGACGCTCACTCCCGAGTCGACAGCCGAGGTACGACATCCGCGTCAGAGGGGGACGAGGGTCGAAACCACGACCCGCCCCGACGTCTCCCGGGTCCGGAGGGAGATTGCGGCCGAACATTGGCCACAAATAATTCCGAGCGAGGCAAAGGTGGAGAGATTGCGGCTCTCCTTGCTTTGTGAGACAGGTGTGCCCGGAGAAACGTGGCAAAATGAACGAAGCAGCTGACCAGAAGCCGACGGTTTCGGTTGCCATTCTCGCGTACAACGAGGAAGCGAGGCTCCCGGAAACCCTCGCTGAAATCCTGCATCAAAGCCTGCTCGAGCGCGACGACGAGACGGTCGAGATCGTGGTAGTGGCCAACGGTTGCGCGGACGACACCGCCGGAGTGGCTCGACGCTTCCTCGAGAAAAATGCGGGGGTCACCCTCTACTCGGTGCACGAAATCATCGAGCCAGGTAAGACCAACGCTTGGAACCAGCTCGTTCGTAAATACTCTGCCCCGAGCTCCAGTATCCTGATCTTCGTCGACGCGGACATCCGCTTCAAGACGCGTGACACCCTCGAGAGACTCGTCCGAGGTCTGAGGGAGGACAAGGAAGCGATCGCCTCGCACGGAACCTCCTCCAAGGACCTCACCCTGCGCAAGCCGCGCAACGCTCTCGAATATTTGTCGGCGGCGTTCTCCCGTCAAAGCGCGAAGACGGCTCGCGGCATGCTCTGCGGACAGCTCTACGCCATCCGCGCTGATTTCGCGCGCGCCATGCACCTACCCCTCGGGCTTTTGGTGGACGACGGATTCGTCAAACACATGGTGGTGACGGACGGTTTCAAGAAGCCCGAGGACCTGACCCGATTGCACTACGTGGATGGCGTTGGAAACACTTTCGAAGGCTACCTGAACCCGCGCCAGATCTTCATCACCCAGGTCCGCATGTGCATGGGAGAGGTGCAGATCCATCTCCTCAAAAGGGACATCCTCCGCAAGCTCGAACAAAACCCCGAGCTTCCCATGGAGAAGTATCCCGACGAGGACCGCATCGATGGACCGCGCTGGCTCGACGGCATTTTGAGGGAACACCTGACCTCCGCTGGCTTCTGGGTGATGCAGCCAGGAGTAGGCCTGCATCGGCTTCGCCGATTGAAGCGACTCCCTCTCGAGGAGCGCGTGAAGAACGTGCCCCTGGCTCTCTTGGGGAGTGCCGTGGACGTGGTGGTGGCGGCTGTGGCCAATCAGAAGCTCAAGGAATCCGTCGGCGCACCCCAAGTCTGGCGCTGAACGGCTGCTCACAATTTCGACACATCTGGCCGGTACGAGCAGAACGCGAGCCAGTGAGCGAGTCCACGCGCTCGCGATCCGGCCAGCTGGTCGAATCGCCGCGTCCATCGATTGACAGCTCGCGTGTCGCAGATCGAGGGCGCTTGCACATGGCTCATGGCGTGCGACCGGTGCGAAACGAAACCGAAATCACTCTCGCCCGCTGTTGTCCGAGCATCCATGTATGAAAACCGAGCACACATGGCTCCTGGTAGCTTTGTGAGAGTCTGGTAAATTGGCGCGATTCTTCGGAGCGACGAATGGAACGACGAATACTGATTGGCCTCGCTGCGATGTGGACGATTGCTGCGTGCACTTCGAGTCCAGCATCGGCCCCCAAGTCCGGTGGCGATGGCGATAGCGGCGATGGTGATGGTGATGAGCCCGTCATCGACGTCGACGATCCGGATCCTCTCCCCGATGTCGATCCCGAGGAAGGCTTCAACATGTGGCGGGACGAAGTACAGCCGCTGCTCGCGAGCGAGTGCTCGAGCTGTCACATGGGTGAACGCTTCGGCATGGCGAGCTTGAAGCGGGCGGGCGAGGAGTTCACCGAAGAGGAGACGGAGCTCAACTACGAGACCTTCCTCGACATGATTTCGCTCGACAACCCCCCGTACAGTAGGTTGCTCGCCAAGGGTCTGCCCGCGAGCGAGCCCGAACACGTGTATCACGGCGGTGGCGTCTTCTTCGAAAAGTCCGATCCGATCTATTCCACCGTTCTGGAATGGGTCGAGGTCGAAACGGCCATTCGTTGCCGCGACTGCGGTATCCGCGCTCCCAAAGCGTACGTCGGTTGGGTCGAACATCCGGAAGAGCACTGGATGATCGAAGAAGACCCCATCCGACTCGACCGCGGAATCCGCAACAACACGAAGATCATGCTGCAGCAGATCAACCCGGGCACCCTCGCTCTCATCGGCGAGCCGATCGACTTCCTCGAGGATTCGTCCCTATGCCCGGTGGCCGGAGACTGTGATTACGGAAACCCTGCCGCGAACCACGACGGCACCCAGCTCGCCTTCGAGTGCCGCATCGCGGTTCACGGAGAGGACTGGTTGGATCGCGCTTGGAACATTTGCATCGCCGACATCGGCGCGAACGGGAAGGCCGAAAACGCCCGGTTCCTGAAGCCGGAGAGCGAGAGGATGGCCGGCTGGACGCTCACGCGCACCACCCCGTTCGGGATCCCCGACGACAGCGCCACGACCGAGGACTTCGACACGATTGGCCCGTACAACAAACACTACATGCGCCGGCAGCGCTCGGACCGCCATCCGGCGTTCTCCCCCGACGACGGCAGACTCTACTTCTCCAGCCAGGCTCCCGATCCGCGGACGGGGGACGACATGGTCGAGACGTACCATGGCTCCTTCCACCTGAAGCACCTGGTCTCCACGGATCTCGAGGGTGGTGACGCGAGGACCATCATCCGCAACGAAGGCGGGACGGTGGATTTCCCATTCTTCCGCAAGAACGGCAACGTGGCGGCGCACCTGTGGAACCTCGAGCGGATGGACAGGCACCTGTACGCTCAGGCGACTGCGGACGGGAACATGGAGCTTCCCGTGCTGCTCGGTAAGGCCCAGGGCCCGAACAACTGGGGTCGTGCGTTCGAAATGGTCAACGGTTTGACCGTGGGCATGACGGGTCGCCGGCGGAGCGAACTCGCCAACTACGTCCCCTTCTACGCCGACCACACGGTGGGAATCACGGGCGCGGATCCCGATCTGACGGGCTTTCAGGGCTTCGCCATCATCGACTCGGACTACCACGAGGAGATCGGCGACTATCCTGAGGGCTATTGCCCCAACGAGACGACTCCCCAGCAGGCAGCAAACACCAAGAACTGCCATATCTCGAAGCTCGTCCTCGACTCGAGCTGGACGCCGTACGACTTCGCTCTCGTCGCCTACAACCCGGAGCTCACCTACCTCGGCATAGGAGAAGGCTTCGCGCTCACGTACGGACTCGGCGACGATGTCGAGGAGCGAACGGAGAGCGCTCGCCCCTACTTCCCCAAGAAAATGGGCGTCGGCGTCTACGGACTCGACGGGAACGTGGAGATGCTGGTCGAAAACCGTCCCGGCACCTTCGCACGTCATCCTTTCTGGGTGGGCAAGCGACAGCCGCCGAGGATCCAGCCGACCATTACCGACGAGAGCGTCAACTGGACCGACCTTCACATCGCCAATTTCCCCGTTTGGCTCAGCATCGTGCTGCCGGACAACGGACAAGGTAGAAAGGCGGATCGCTACGAGCTCGCCAAGCGCACCCGCTCGGTCCGCATCCTTCGGAAGGTCAGCGACAACAACTCGTGTATCGCCGACAATCGCTACATCGAGATGAGCAACATGCCGTCCAACGGCCTGCATCCGACGGTCCTCGGGGTCGTGGATTCGACCGGCTGGGAGCAATATTTGGTGCCCCAGGCCGACGGCGGCGACGAATGGGGAGACGTCCCTCTACGAGAGGACGGATCGATCCGAGTCCGACTCCCCGCAGGCCAACTTCTTTGGTTCCAGGGCATCGATGAGGCCGGCTTCCTCACCGCCCACCGCGAGCGGGTGACCACTTTCGCCCCCGGCCACACCATCGATACGGGCGTCAAGGAAGAGTACTACGACGCTCAGTGCAATCGCTGTCACACGTCCATCGGCGGAGCGTCCATGGCGGAGAGCCGCGATCTGAGCACACTGCCAGCGATCATGGAGTTCGACACCCTGGCCAAGGCAAACGAGCCCACTGACTTGAACGGCCCCAACGTAACCAGGCGGCTCCTCACTTATCGTGACGTGGTCCGTCCGATCTTCGACGCCAAGTGCGTCAGTTGTCACGCGGGTGAGTCCCCTGCGGGCGGTCTCAGTCTCTCGGATACCTACTCGGCCACCGGAAACTATCCCGCCGATTCGAGCTGGGAAGACGTCACCTTCAACACGTACAGGTCGTTCCTGCCCGAAGCGGCTCGCGTTCCTTCGTACAACTTCAGCGTCGCGTACAGCTTCTTCCTGCGCGACGATCACGAGGACTACAAGGCCTACTACGCGGACGAGATCGCAAGTCACGCCCCGCTTGCGGAGCTAGCGCCTTGGGACCCTGGCTACCAGAACCTCTTCCTCAAAAACTACTACATCAACAGCTTCGATCGCCTCACCGCGGTCGGGCGCGTCCCGAAGGAGCACGGCAACGCCAAGCGCTCCTATCTGATCGAGGTACTCGAACCGACGCTCGACTTGGACCCGGATCGGTCCTTTACGGCATCCGCTCACGCCGACGTCAACCTGACCGAGGCGGAGAGACGTTCGATTCAGGCGGTGCTCGACGCGGGCTTCCCCTATGCCGCGCGTTGCAACGATGTTCCCGTTCCCTCCGGTCCCAACACGAGCGAAGGCTGGGGAGAGGGTCTTCCCCAAAACCAATACTGAACGTTCAGGCTCCGCGGCTCTCGGGCAGGGTGGCTACCGCTACCGACTCGGTGGAGTGATCACCCTGGCTTTGTCGGGGGCACTCCATCGACTCGCCGGGGCAAGTTCGACCAGGGCCTGCGTCCCCCCACCATTTCATGGGGGCGCAAGTCCTTCTCGACAATTGCGCTCGGTCATTTAGCGTGGCCGTCGTGACCTTCTGGAAAAGCCTGGACGAATTCGTGCGGCGCGCACTCGAAGAAGATCTCGCATCTGGCGACATCACCACGGACTCGACCATCCCCGAAGACGCGATGGGCGTCGCGGATGCCATCGCCAAAGAGTCGCTCGTTCTATCGGGAAGCGAAGTGTACGCACGCTGCTTTCATTCGGTCGATCCGGGTTGCCGCGTCGAGCGCCTCGTGAGCGATGGCACCCTGGTCGAGCCGGGAACGATCCTCTTGCGCGCTGAAGGCCGCACTCGTTCTCTTCTGAAAGCGGAGCGCACCGCCCTGAACCTGCTTCAGCGACTTTCGGGCACCGCCACCCTGACGCGCAAGTTCGTCGACGCTGCCGGCGGGCGGGTGCGCATCTGCGACACGCGCAAAACGACACCTGGACTACGATTCCTCGAGCGCGAAGCGGTGCGGCACGGAGGTGGTTCGAACCATCGCGACAACCTCGGCTCAGCCGTGCTCATCAAGGACAACCACATCGCAGGGGCGGGCGGCATCACCGCGGCCGTCGAGGCGGCACGGCGGCATGCGCCTCACACCTCCAAAATCGAGGTTGAGGTGACGAACCTCGACGAGGTGAAGGAAGCGCTCGCCAGCCGCGCCGACATCCTTCTGCTGGATAACTTCGACGACGAGACGACGAAAGAAGCCGTAGCTTTGATCGCAGGCGCGGCGCTCGTCGAACTCTCGGGCAACATGTCCCTGGAGCGGATCGACACCGTGTCACGGCTGGGCGCAGACGCCGTCAGCATCGGCGCGCTCACTCATTCGGCGAAGGCCGCCGACATCAGCCTTCGGCTGCGCCCGGTCGAACAGGACGCCCCCTGAGAAACGGACGGGCGCCTCGGGCGCGCCGCGCCGAACGGGCGCCTCGGGCGCGGGAGCCTCGGGCACGAGCGCCTCGGGCGCGTTCAGGCGGCTCTCTGGGGAGAAAGCTCGGCCGCCAAACGTGCGCGTCCGCGGTGAAGCCGACTCATGATGGTCCCTACCGGGACCTCCTCGGCCTGGGCCGCGTCCTTGTAGGAGTACTCCCCGAGATCGACGAGCTCGACCACCGAGCGCAAGTGCTCGGGCATGCCGCCCAGGGCTCGTGCGACGGGAGGAGAGAGACCGGGCGCAAGTTGAACGGGACGGAGCGAGGCCCATCCGTTGGGATCGACGCGCGCGCCCTCGACGATGCGTCGCTCTGTAGCAATGCGCCGACGCGCACTGATGAAAACGTTCTGCATGATGCGCATCAACCAAGCGCGCAGATGTCCGCCCTCGCGGAAGGTGTGACGAAACCGAAGGGCTCGCTCGACCGTGTCTTGCACGAGGTCGTCCGCTCGCACCGAATCGCCAGTGAGCTGGCGCGCGCGCCGCAACAGATCGGGCAGATGGAGGGCCAGACCGTCCTCGACCCCAACGCAGACGTTCTCAGGGGGTGTGGGATCGAGACTGGGGAGAGAGGGGACAACTGCGTTCATCATGCACCCCACCTTTCAAGTCGCGTGCCAACCCGCCCTTTGGCTCCCTTCGGGCTGTTTGCTGGCGATTTGTCGACGAATTCTCGAACGCCAGGGCCGCCTCCACGTGGCCTCGCTTCCCCACTCCGTGTCAATTTGGCAACCGCTCGCGGCCGGTCCGCCAGACCCCGGACAACTTGGCGATCGGACCATGAGCCCGACTCGGGTCTCAGCAGATGCCCGCCCTACGAGGCGCCGGAGCCCACCAAGCGAGCGATGATCTCCGGGGCCAAGTCCCCGAGCTCCGATGCGAGCAGACCGCGATCGCCGTGAGCGGCCTCCCACGCCTCTCCCGAGAGGCCGTGAACGCACACCGCCGCCTGGGCCCGCAGAAACACTTCCCGCGGGCTCGTAGCTCCTACGAGCAGCGCCCCCGCGATACCCGACAGCACGTCTCCGGAGCCGGCCGTGGCCAGGACGGGCGACCCGAATGCCGAAACGACAGGAGCTTCCCCAGGCGCGGCAATGATGGTCCGCGGACCCTTGAGCACGACCACGCACCGGTACTCGTCAGCCAAACGCCGAGCCGCCGAAAAGCGATCGGACTCGATCGCGTCCGTGCTCGTGCCCAAAAGACCCGCTGCCTCTTTTGGATGCGGCGTGAGAACGAAGAGGCGGATCTGTGCGGTCAGGAACGCGGACCGGTCGTCCGAAAGGAGGCTCAGGGCATCCGCGTCCACGACCGTCGGCAGCCCGAGCGGCCACAGGCGATCACAAATCTCGCGAGCTCGCGGCCCCTTCCCCATGCCGGGACCCACGACGATACTCTGGGCCGAAGCCAGAAGCTGCTCGGCCCGCTTGCTGTCGAAAGCGGCGGTCATGACTTCCACGGTGTCTTCCTCGAGCTTCAGGATCGCCTCGGGATCGGCGAGCACGGTCACGAGCCCCGCTCCGGCACGAAGACAGGCGCGCGACGAAAGCCGCGCCGCCCCCACGGTCCCGGGGCTTCCGGCGACCACTGCGACGCGGCCCGCCGAGCCCTTGTGAGCGGTGCGACTGCGAGCAGAAAGGGTCGAGGACACGTCGCTCTCCTCGAGCAGCCAGGCTGCCGGGTTCATGGCGCCCGGGAGGGCGCTCGGTACGCCGATGTTCGAAACGGTGATCGAGCCCGCGTGCTCGTATCCTTGCGTCGTGAGGAGCCCGAGCTTCAAATGAGCGAAAGTGACAGTATGCTGCGCGCGGATAGCCGTTCCCAGAGCGCAGCCGCGCTCGGCATCGATGCCGCTCGGAACATCCAGCGCAATCACGCGCGCTGCAGAGTCGTTGACAGTATCGATGAGCGCCCTGAGCGGGCCCTCGACAGGGCGATCTGCTCCCGTGCCCAAGAGTCCGTCGACGATCAAGTCCGCCTCGGACAGCGCGCTCGCCCATTCTTCCGAAGGAGGGAGCGGCTCGGTCGTGATCCCGAGCGCCGAAAGCGACTCCCAGGCAGTCTTCGCATCTCCCCGAAGCTCGCTCGGGGATACGAGACACCAGACTCGCACGTTCGCCGCACGCGCGGCGAGATGCCGCGCGATGACAAAGGCGTCGCCCCCGTTGTTGCCCGGTCCGGCCAAGAGCAAGAGCGAAACGCCGTTTAGACTCCGTTCATCGGCACAGCGCACGCAAGATCCGACCACCGCCGAGCCGGTCCGAGGCTTCTCTCCGGAAGGGCGCGGGCGCGCCTTGAGACCAATCAGATGGGCGGCCCCGCGCCCCGCATTCTCCATGAGCACGATGCCCGGCACGCCGCGCTCGATCCAAACCCGATCGAACTCCCTGATTTGGTCACGGCTGAGGACCGGTCGCATCTCTACCCCCGAGGCGCGGGATTTTCGATTCTCATTTGGAGCGGTTGAGGCGGGACGGAGGTCGGGCGCCCACACTCGACAGCCGCGCGCAGCTCGGCCACAGCCTGCCCGAGGCCCACCATCACAGCACTGCAGACCACCGAATGACCGATGTTCAATTCACGGATGCTGTCGATCGCGGTGACGGCCCCGACGTTCTCCACGTTGAGTCCGTGACCAGCCGCCACCTCGAGACCGAGGGAGTCAGCCAGATCGGCGGCCTTTCGGAGCTGGGCAATGAGCTTGGGTCGCTCGGCTTCGGGCGCTTCGCAGTAATGTCCCGTGTGAAACTCCACCTGACCCGCACCGAGCTCGTGACTGGCGCGAACCTGATCTTCGTCCGCCTCGATGAAAAGACTGAGCTTGATGTTCTCTCGAGCGCAAACCTCAGCCACCAGACGGACGGCATCCCAGGTTTTCCTCACGTCGAGCCCGCCTTCTGTCGTGCGCTCCTCGCGCTTTTCGGGAACGAGCGTGACGACATCGGGCTTCACCTCCGCGGCAATGGCCGCCATTTCCACTGTTGCCGCCATTTCGAGGTTCAAGAGCCCGCGATGTTTTTCCTTGAGAGCTCGCACGTCTGCGTCACGAATGTGACGGCGGTCTTCGCGCAGGTGAACCGTGATGCCGTCCGCGCCCGCGTCCATGCACAGGCGAGCGGCCTCGACGACGTCGGGGTACGGCGTATCGCGCTGATTGCGCAAGGTCGCCACGTGATCGATGTTGATGTGAAGTCGCATTTTTTGGTCACTCCTGGGGGAGGAGAGCCGATCCTCAGGGATCGCCGAATTCCCAGTCCTCACCGAACATGTCGTTCTTGGGTGTGGGCAATATCTCACCGTTCTTGCCGTCTTTGCGAACGACGACCCGGTGTCGGGAGACCACGTCCTGATTCTCGCGAGCAACGACGGTGATCACGTTGACCCCGGCCTTGAGCGGCGCATCGAGAGAAAACTTCATCTGACTACCGCCCTTCTCCTTGTTGGGCATGTAGAACACCTTTCGGTTTCCGACGAAGACGAAAGCGTCCTGAACGCCCCCATGGTCATCCGTGGCCACGACGTCGATGTTCATGAAGTCGCCGCGCGTGGAGAGCGCCTTGGCCGTGACCGAAAGGCGCGGCGCCGAATGAGAAAGCTCGGGGGACCACTTGGCGGTCGCGTCGGCGGTCTTCTTGGGACCTTCGACGAGATCTCCCGCCGCGACGAACCCGAAGCGCTCGTCAGAAAGGGCGATTTGGAAATAATCCCCGATCGAACCCTTCACCTTCACGGCGGATCCGCCCACCAATTGCCCGATGACCGGTGCGTTGGGGTCGGGTTGAGAGCGTACGGCCGCGTTCCCCTTGGCCACGCGGGAACCCGAGACGGGTTTGATGGTGCGTGCGGATTTCTTGCCGAAAACGGGGATGGAAAGCTTCTCCGACGAGTAGGCACCCAAGTCCTGATCGATGATCGAAACCTCGAGAGACAGCTCGTCGGTCTTGATGCTCGGCAGCACGTCGAGCGTAAATGCCACGTTCCGCTCCTCGCCCGGTTTCATCCCCGACACGTCGAAGCGGCCGGCCTTCAGGAGAACGCCGTCGCCCGTCAGGTTCCTCAAGTTGGCCTGACTCTCGTAGGCTGGGCCGCGACCAACGTTCTTGATGTGCAGGTAGATCGTGGCGCCCTCGCCCTTCTCCAGCTGTCCATTTTCGTTGGCCGAACGATTGTCGACGACTTGAGTGCTGTACGCGAAGATCGGTTGAGGCAAGCTCTCGATCGTCGGCTTGAAGGCGCGCGCTTCGGGAGCATCCGCGCCGGTGGCAAAGAAGCGCACCTGCACGGCGTCCTGCCGACGGAGCGCGTCCTTGGGAATGGTGCAGATGCGCTTGGCATCGAGAGGAACTGGCTTGGTCGAACCCGGCTCGCGGCCCTCGGTCTTGCACCAACCGAGCGGAACCGTGGCCTTCTTGGTCTCCCCAGGCTCCACCTTGCCGAAGATGAGCTCCTTCTGGTCGTAATATCCGGAGTCGCTCTTCGTGATGGCATGAAGCTGATAAAGCGGGCTCTGACCGTTGTTCGTCACCTCGACAGAGAGGAGCATTTCTTCTCCCGCCGTCACGAGATCGCCTTTGCGATCCGTCCAGAGCTTGGTCGAAATGTCCTTGGGGAGCGGACCACCCTCGTAGTTCTTGGGTGGTGCCGACCAGTCGATGCCGATATCCGCCAAATCCTTGGAAATAGATTCGATTTCGCGTTGTTGGATCTCGTCGATGACGGTGGCGAGCTGCTCGAGCTGCTGCTTGCGTGTGCCCTCCTTCATCTTGGCGACCAACGTCCGCGCGATGCGGATCGGGGTGTCTTCCTCGAACACGTCATCGAGGGTCGATCCACGCTCGCGGATCTCCGCGCGCACGCTCTCGGGCAAGTTGTAGCGGAGCTGGTAGGTGGGAGGCTCCTGAACCCGACGCCCGCCGGCCCGCAGCGTCTTGGAGAGATCACGTTCGCGGACGTTGTCCTCGTTGACGTAAAGATCCATCTCCTGGGTGTCCGCGGTCATCGGGTCGAGCTCGATGTCCGGGGTCACGCCCGTGCCCTGAATGGAGATGTCACCCGGGGTCAGGTACTGAGCGATGGTGAGCTTGAGCGCAGCGTTTTCCTCGGTGATCTCCGGAAAAACCAGCTGCACGGAGCCCTTCCCGAAAGTCGTCCGACCCAGCACCACGGCGCGATTTTGGTTCTTGAGCGCGCCAGCCACGATCTCACTCGCACTGGCGGACCCCTCGTTCACCAGAACGATGATGGGATAGTTCGGCTGCGTGCCCGCGCGGGTAGCGCTCTGTTCGTGGCGTCCCTCGCTCGCTCCCACCGTCGCGTAGATCGTTCCTTGGTCGAGGAACGTGTCGGCGACCCGGCCCGCCTGGTCGAGGAGCCCACCGGGATCGTCCCGGAGATCGAGGACGAGCCCGTTTAGGGAGTCTTTCTTCTTGAGCTCACGTAGGGCTTCGTGAAGCTCCCGGCTGGTGGTTTGCTGGAACTGCTTCAGGCGCACGTAGCCGACCCCGCCCTCGAGCGCCTGGTGATCCACCGACGTGACACGAATGACCTCGCGCACGAGCTCGAAGGGTCGTGAGCCGGTCCAGCCGTTCTTCCCGTCGCGGTGTACCCAAACGGTGACCTTGGAGCCCGGCTCACCGCGCAACCGATCGACCGCGTCGGACAGGGGCATGTTCAGGGTCGACTCGTTGTTGATCTTCGTGATCCGGTCGAGACGCGCTAGTCCCGCGCGGCCGGCCGGAGTATCGGGCATCGGACGCATCACGGTGAGCATCTGATCGCGGATGCTGATGACGATGCCCAGGCCTCCGAAGTGGCCCGACGTGGAGACGTTCATCTCCTTGTAAGCTTCAGGGGACAAGAAGACACTATGAGGGTCCAGCGTCCGCAGCATGCCGTTGGCTGCCGCGTACTCAATCTCCGGAAGCTCGACCTCCGTGTCCCGAAGGTTGTTCTGGAGAAACGCGAACACCTCGCGCAGACGCGCGGCGACGTCCCAGTGGCCCTGGACGTTGTCGACCCGAAACTTCTTCTCTTCGGCCTCTACACGAACCGTGACCGTCGCCGCCCCACTTTCGTGCGAAACGATCACCTGGGCGACCCGCTTCTGAATCATGTCCAAGGCGCCCAGAAACATCTGGCGTGGATCGACGCGATCCGGCTCGACGTACTTCTTCCGGATGTGGTCCAAGGTGGCGTTGACCGCTCGGAGCTGAGTAAGGTCGTACTTGACCTCTGCTTCGCCACCCACCACTGCGTGGGCCGAGCGCAATCCCTTCCAAAGTCCGCCGGTCCCGTATTCGATAGCAAAGTGGGACGCGAAGCCGAAAACTACGAGAAGGAGAAAAGTCCTCCCGATTCGTGAGAAGGGACGCATGGGTCGCAGTATAGATGGGGATGCCCTGGCGTCGAGGAGCCACTTTGTGGCTGCCTGATAGCTGCTGACGGGCCCTTGGCCCGCAGCAGAACGGCGGCGCGCGCCTCCTTCGACGTAGCTCCAACCGTCGGTACGCCGGCTTTAATCCGCAAGTCGCCGGCGCCGCTGCCCCGCTCTCGATGAAGCTACTGCCCAACCGGAGGCGACGCGCCGGCGGTGGCTCCCGAAGAGGTGCCCACCGAAGCGCCCACGCCCGTTTCGCTATCCTTCGTCTGAACGACGCGGTCGCTCTCTTCGTCCTGCTTGATCGAGTACCGCACGAGCGCACGCAGAGAACGGTTACGCCCCACGTTGCCGAGGAGAACCTTCATGTCCTCGTAAACGGAAGGATCGGTCAAGAACGCTCCGAGTGTTCCCTTTCCTTGGCGCATGTCTTGAACGATGGCCTGCAGATCGGCACTCGCCTTGTTCAAGTTCGCAACCATTTCGCCGCTGTCCTCGCCGTAAAGGACCTCGTTGGCGAAGCTCTTCCCCTCACGAATTCCACGAAGCGAAACGCCAACTTCTTCGGCGGCCCCCCCGATCTGAGAAAGAGCCTTCGTCCCATCTTCGTCGTAGATGACCCCATGGGCAAAGCCCGGACCCGTTCGCACCCGATCGACGACCTGGCGGCTCGACGAGAGGAGAGCGCTCAGCTCGGCCGCCGAGCCTCGGAGTGACTCGATCGTGGCGGAAATGCGATCGGCTTCGGCTTTGTCGTTGAGGAGCCGGCCCACGTACCCTTCACCTTGGTTGATGGACTCGGTGATGATGGACAGCTGGTTGACCGTCTTCTTGATGTCGGTGTGCAGCGACTCCTCGGCGAGGGCATCCGTCGTTTTCTCGAGGTTGCTCATCACGCGCTCGGCACCGGCCAGTGTCGTCTTGAGATCACTGAGGATCTGCTCGATATCCCGAGTTTCCTTCGTGGGGACCATCTCCCCCTTGCCGATGGGAGCGGCCGATTGACTCCCCACGCTGATGACAATCATCTTGTCACCGAGAAGACCCTTGTCCGCGACTTCCGCAACCGAGTCCTTCTTGATGCGAGCCGCCTCCGTTTTGACGACGCTCATCTGCACGTAGATCGTGTCGTCCTCGGGGTTGGCACCGTATCCGAGTTCGTCCACCACACCGATGTCGACCCCACCCATCCGAACGGGCGACCCGCGTGTGAGACCCTTCACATCCTTGAAGGCCGCACGAAGCTCCCGGTGCTCGTTGAACATCTGTGCTTCGTCGCCGATGAGAAACACGACGATCCCGAAGATCACGAGGGATACCAGAACGAAGATCCCTACTTTTACATCCCGAGATTCCATGGTTCAGTCGGTGGAAGCGGCCAGCACGAAAACGAGAGACTCCCCTGCCCCAAGCTGAGACGTTCCCGCGCGGTCAGTCAAGACACCGCCCCGTCAGGACGCGGTTGTTATGGAACAGGCACACGTAGGACACACTCGCACTTCGCGTGATAGCGGAATCGGAGCTTTGCGGGCGCGCGGCCCATCCTCGACACCCAAGGTAGCACGTACGAGTCGGCGCGCTCGCTTCACGCATTGAGTAAGGTTTCGACGTCCTCGCGGACGGGAGCGCGCCCCTCGATGAAGTCGCTGACACGCGGATCGTCGCTGGCGCGGAACTCATCGACCGTGCCTTTGTGGATGATGCGCCCGCTGTGCACCATCGCCATTCTGTCGCTGATGGTAAAAGCGCTCTTCATGTCGTGGGTGACGACGATGCTCGTGAAATTGAGCTTGTCTTGAAGACCCGTGATCATGTGATTGACGCGAGCAGTATTGATGGGGTCGAGGCCCGTAGTGGGTTCGTCGTAGAGCACCACCTCGGGCTGAACGGCGATCGCCCGAGCTAACCCGACGCGTTTCCGCATCCCCCCCGAAAGATCGGCGGGCCACATTTCCTCGATGCCGGGAAGCCCGACGAGGCCGAGTGCCCACGCCACTCGGTCGTTCTTCTCCGCGAGCGTCATCTTGGTGTGAAAGTGCTCATCGAGTCCGTAGCGGACGTTCTCGCCCACAGTGAGGGAGTCGAAGAGGGCGCCGCTTTGAAAGAGCATGGCGATGCGTTGCCTGACGGTGGCAAGCTCGTCCTCACCCATCTTGGTGATGTCCTTGCCGCCAAAGTAGATGCTCCCGGAATCCGCGCGAAGGAGCCCAATGAGCATCTTGAGCATCACGCTCTTGCCCACGCCCGAACCGCCGAGCACGGTGAACACCTCACCTTTGCGAATCTTCAGGTTGAGCCCCCGGTAAATCACCTTGGGGCCAAACCGCTTCTTCACGTCTACGAATTCGATGAGAGCATCGCTCACGGTCATCCACCTCGTCCGAGGCCGGCTCCAGCTCCGGTCTCCGCTGGGTAAGACAAGCGCTTGTCGGGCCGCTTAGCAAACGACCCGCTCGATCAAGAGCTCTACGGCTTGTCCGCCGCGGTATGTATCGGGACGAAGTCGACCAATCACGGTCACCTGACCACGGTAGTCGTCCGCGCTCTTGCCCAATCCGGGCCCGAACCCGCCTACGCGCAGGCCGCCGGGCAGTTCCAGCTCGAGCTTGAGATGCCCTCCCTTCACCTCGCGGCTCCCGCGCACGTCACATTCGAGCGACAACACTGGCGCGGGGTTCTTCTCGCCACACGGCTCCAGGAGATACAGATCTTGGAGAATCGAAAAAAGGTCGTCACCAGGGACGACGGCGAGAGGCTCGGGTCGCGGAGGGCGCTGGAAGTCGAGCCTTGAATTCGCTGCCCCCTCGTAGGCACTCCGGAAAGCGGCGAGATTCTCGATTCGGATCTCCATCCCAGCTGCTGCTTGATGACCTCCGAACCGCACCAGGTGTTCTTTGCACTCGCTCAGCGCATCGAAAAGAGGAAACCCGGCCGGACCGCGAAGAGATCCCCGACCAACTCCTCCCTCGAATCCAATCACGACGGTGGGCTTGTCGAACTGCTCGGCGATGCGACCCGCGACAATCCCCACGATGCCATGGTTCCAGCCCTCTCGACCTACGACGATGGCCGGGGCACTCGCGAGGCCCAGGTTTTCGATCTCCTCGCGCGCCTCCTGCTCGATGCGCGCCTGATCGCTGCGCCTGCGCTGGCAGAGATGCTCGATCTCGTCGGCGAGACTGCGCGCCTTCTCGGGATCCTTTTCTCGCAACAGGCGAAACGCGAGATCAGGTGCCTGCAGTCGTCCCGGGGCGTTCAAACGGGGGGCAATGCGAAATGCGATGTCGGCAGCGGTCAGCGGCAGCTGGCGGTCGACCTTCGCTAGATCGAGAAGACAGCGAATCCCGGGACGCTCGGCACGCCGGAGCGTCGCGAGACCCGCTCGGACCAACGCGCGATTGTCTCCGGTGAGAGGCGCCACGTCCGCCACCGATCCAATCGCCACGAGATCCAGCCATTTGCGTACGTCGAGGTTCGCGCCGAGCTCCGCTCGCAGGGCGGCCGCCACGGAAAACACGAGACCACACGACGCGAGGCCCTTTTCCGGGAATCCGCACTCGGGCCGGTGGGGATTCAAGAAAGCTAGCGCGGGGAGGGGTTCGTCCGGGACGAGATGGTGATCGATGACGAGGACGTCGATACCCCGATCCTTGAGCTTCCCCAGGGATTCGTGGTCCGAGGAACCACAATCGCAGGTGACGACCAAGCTCGGCTGGCTCGCGAGGACCCTCTCGAGAGCCTGCGCAGAAAGCCCGTATCCGCCGTGGAACCTGCTCGCCAAGTGCGCAATGGCCGTGCCCCCGAGCTCCTCGATGACGTCGCACAGAATCGCGGCAGCAGTCATCCCGTCACAATCGTAGTCCCCGAAGACGACGACTCGCTCCTTTGCCCGGATCGCGGCCGCGAGGCGTTCGGCCATCTCCCTCCGATCCGCCATCTCGTCGGGCGGCGTGAGATCGGAAAGCCGCGGATTGAGGTAGCGCTCACGGGCTGCCCCCAGAGGCACCCCGAGCCGCTCCACGTAGCTAGCCACGGTTCTCGTGGTCAGACGTGGAGGAGCGGAACTCATGCGCGCTTGGGCGTCGGCTTCTTCACTTGAGCGAAGAACTTCCGATCCAAGAAGTCCGTGAGGGGCAGCGCTACGTAGATAGACGAATACGTCCCGAGCACCATGCCGATGATGAGCGTGAGCGCAAAATCACGCAGCGTTCCCGTGCCCCAGATGAAGAAGCAAAGGAGCACCATGATGGTCGTGCCCGAAGTGAGCACCGTACGGCTGAGCGTCTCGCTGATGCTGACGTTGATGAGCTTGGGGAACGAGCTTCCGCGCAGTTTGCCCAAATTTTCGCGCAAGCGATCGTAAACCACCACTGTATCGTTGACCGAATAGCCGATGATGGTCAAAACGGCCGCTACGGTCGTGAGGTTCAGCTCCCGACCGAGGAGCGTGAGGATTCCGACGGTCACGACCGAGTCGTGCACGAGAGCGATGACGCCGCCGGGCGCGAACCGGAGATCGAACCGGAAGGCCACGTAGGCCATGATGAAGACGAGAGCGATGAGAATGCTCTTGATGGCCGCGTCACGGAGCTGCGCACCCGCCTTGGGTCCGATCCATTCGGTGCGTAGTGCAGCCTCGGGAACGCTCCCCTCGGGCATCTCGGCGCGCAGACCGTCCATCAGCTGATCGCCACGACTCATCAGCGCAATCTCGACGCGGTGGTCACGAATGTCCTGCACGGTCGGGTTGTTGTCACCCGGCCGTAGACGGATGCCGCTGAGGCCCTCCATCTTGTCACCAACCCACTCCAAGTCGGGCGCCGACGCGTAGCGCACGGTGATCTTTTCGCCACCCGGCGAGAACTTCACCTCGGTGGCGTGATGCACGCACCCTTCGGGGAGCTTGTCGCCGAAGCAGAGGCGTTTTTCGATCTCGCGTTGCTGAGCTTCGGGGATGGTCGAAACCTCCTGCACGCGGATCAGATAACGATACGCGTTGTTGTCGTCTTCGACCTTGATGACGTCGGGGGATGAGAAATCCGCGGACTGAACTGCCTTGCGAATCTGTCCGGGATTGACCGGCTTGTTGAAGGCGACCTCGACTTCCGTACCTCCGACGAAGTCGGTTCCCAAAGCGGGGCCCGGCTTGAAAAGGAGTACGACGGAGGCGACAACCAGAATTACGCTGAATCCGATGAAGATCCGGCGCTGACTCATGAAGTCGTAGACTTTACCGATGGGGAAGAGCTGCATGACGTTCCTCTGATCTCAGCCGAGTGAGATCGCCTTCTTTCCAGCGCCGCGCACCCACATGTCGAACAGAACGCGGCTCACGACCACGCCCGTGAAGATGCTGCAAAGCACGCCCACCATGAGCGTCACCGCGAAACCCTTGATGGGCCCCGTCCCGTATTGGGCCAAGACGATACCCGAGATGAGCGTCGTGAGCTGGCCGTCGATGATGGCGGAAAGGGCCTTGGAGTAGCCTAGATTCACCGCCGCCCGAGGGCTCTTCCCGTCTCGCAACTCCTCACGAATACGTTCGTTTATCAGAACGTTCGCATCCACGCCCATACCCAGCGTCAGAGCCAGACCGGCGAGCCCGGGCAGCGTCATCGAAGCGCCGAACCCCGCCAAGATGGCCAGCTGAAGGAACAGATTCGTCACCACCGAGATGTCGGCGATGAGACCCGCGCGACGGTAGTAGAGAATCATGAACAGCAGGACGAGGAGACCGCCCGCGGCGGCACCTTCGATGCCGAGTCGGATCGAATCCTTCCCGAGAGAGGGGCCGATGCGCTGCTCGTTCGTCGGGGAGATGGGCGCCGGGAGAGCACCAGAACGAAGCACGAGCTCGAGCTTCTTGGAGTCGCGGAGCTGCGCCTGGGGATCCATCGAGCCCATGGTGATGACCGACGCGCCACCGCTGATCTTGTCGTTGATGCGCGGGGCCGACTCGATCTTTCCGTCGAGGATGATGGCAAAGCGCTTCTTGATGTTGTCGCCGGTGATGCGTTCGAAGACGTTGCCACCCTTGTCGGAGAAGCGGAGCGAAACCTGCCATCCGCCCATGGAGTTCGGGCTCTGATCGGGGACAGCCGCGGCGTCTCGAACCTGGTCGCCCGTGATCTCCGTACGGGCCTTGAGGAGATACGTTCGGTACCCGACCTCCTCTTCTTCGAGGGTCGCTTCATCGACGATTTCTCGCTCGACCTGGAAACCGATCTCGCGATCGGGCGGAACAGCCACCGTCTCAGCCCAGGCGCGCAAACGCTCGTACGTCTGCTGGATGGTTTCGCCCTCGGCCTTGGGGAGGAACGCGTAGGTGGAAACGCCGGTGATCTCTTCGCCCTCATCGTCCTCGCCGAGGGGCACGCTCTCCTGACGGAACGTCAGACCGGCGGGAACCCCGGGATCCTCGGGCGACACGTTCTCCGAGAGCTCACGGAAGAACTGACTCTCGTCGTCGAGCAGCTTGAACTCGAGGCGAGCCGTCTGGCTGATGATGTCGCGGATCTCGTCGAAGCTCGCCTCGTCCTCGCCCGGCACTTCGACGATGATGTCATCGTCCCGGGTCGAAACGGCAGCCTCGCGGAGACCCATCGAGTCGACACGTCGTAAAATGATGTCCTTGGCCTGAGAAACGGCGCTCTCGCGGATGGTCGTCTCGGCCGCTTCGCGGATCGTAAACTCGTACTGCGTGTCGCTGACCTTGCGCGTCTCGACGTCTGGCTTGAAAAGATTACGGAAACGCGCGTCGATCTTGGACGGGTCCTGCCCCTCCTTGATCGTCAGTTCGATGGTGTCGGGTCGCGAGGCGGGTGCGTTCAGCTCGACCCGCTCTCGGAGCGTCTGCAGCGTCGCCTCGGTGGGTGCTTCGTCACCGGAGTGATCGGCGTAGAGCTTGGCCAACTCACGGCGCATGTCCTCGTAGTACGAGTTGCGCTTGTCCTTGACCGCTTCACCCACATCCACGGTGTAAACCAAGCGAAGTCCACCACGCAGGTCGAGCCCAGCAACCAGACGCGCTTCGACGCGCTCTTCGACCCATTTCGGACACATGGCCCGACCCTGGGTCATCGTATCGATGGTCGGCCAGAGGGCGAGAAGCGCCACGAAGACGATGCCGATGACCAATCCGAAACGCCCGCGCCAGTTCGCGTCACCCCAGGGCACGACCAAGAAGGCGAACCACAAAGCAACGAGTCCGAGGCAGACCATCGTCCAGAAGGTGTCGCTCTGAGCGGCAAGCGCCGCACCAGCAGCAGCAAGAGCGCCGGGCCATGTACGACTCCGAAGCGGCCTCTGCACCAAACCGATGAGGGCTAAAATGAGCGCAAAGGCTCCAAAGACACTTAACAATACAGTGTTGACCACGAGGCTCCGTTCACTTCTTTTCGATTTGGGCAGCAGCCTCAGCGCCATCTTTGCCCAGAACAGCCGTCTTCAAGACTTCGATCTTGGTTCCCGGGGCGATCTCTACCTTGGCGTAACGATCACCCAGCTCCACCAGCTTCCCGCGGATGCCCGACTGGGTGAGGACGATGTCGCCTTTCTTCAGCTCGGCGAGGACTTTCTGCTGCCGCTTCTGCTGCGAGCGGGACGACCACAACATCATGATGATGAGGGGCACGAACATGAGCAGCATGAAGAGCGGACTTCCAAGCAACCCTGGATCAGCTGGAGCCCCCCCGGCCGAACCCGACGCGGCTGGTGCCGGCGAGCTCGTGCCCGAAGATGGTGCGCTGGGGATGTCTTGCAAAGCGAAAGCCAATGATTTCCTCCGGGAGGTGGTTCCCACGAAAAGGAGCGGGATGGGGGCGGGCTTCTAGCCAGAATTCCGTAGGTCAGCAACTCACGCGACGGCCGCATTTCCAGCCACACCTCCGCTGAACGGCCGAGCAGCATCTGGCGAGCTTTGCCCACTGCCTCGGAAGTCCCCCGAGAGGCCGCCTCCGAACGCCCAGACTGGCCTCCGAAGCGCTTGACACGCATGAGGTCGGAGGCTACTTGCCTGCGCCCCAGCGGCTGGAACCGTGCGGGTCCCGTCCCACGGGTCGGGTCCACGAGTCCCATCTCGCCCGGTCCCATCAACACATAGGCGCGTAGCTCAGCGGTAGAGCACTGCATTGACATTGCAGGGGTCGGCGGTTCAATCCCGCCCGCGCCTACTACACTCCAATCCTAGAAACCGGCTAGCAAGCCCACGGTCACCGCTGTAGACTCTTCGATAGTTCCGGAAACAGTGTCCCTGCTTGCTTCGATTTGACTGATTCGACCCCGATGAATTCCACCACCGTTTCGTGATGCCGGCTTCGGGGCCGCAATATGCTCCTACCGCGCCGCTGACGCTTCGAATGGTGCAGGTAGACGGTTTCGCCGCTCACGGCGGAGGGGATGAAGCGTCCATGCTCACGGATGTGCGGCCCGAGGGCGCCGCTAGGGAGAGCGCGATTTCGAGGTGTGAGGCGCGTCTTTCGCGCCGTATCACCGGTATTTGGCAGTCGGGCGAGGCCCGCCTGAAAGGGAAGAAGTAAACGATAGATGGCAATGCGGCGTAGGTTTCGTGGGAGCACTCGTGGTCCTCAAATTCGGGTCAATCACAGAATTCGCGTTCCCGAGGTTCTCGTTGTGGGTTCTGACGGCTCCAACTTGGGCGTTCTTTCGACTCAGGAGGCGCTGCGGATCGCCCGGGAAGAGAACCTGGATCTGGTCGAGATCAATCCGAAAGGTCAGCCGCCCGTCTGTAAGATCCTCGACTTTGGCAAGTACAAGTACGACGAGAGCAAGAAGAAGCGCGAAACCAAGCGCAAGCAAACCGTCGTCGAGGTCAAGGAGATCAAGCTGCGCCCCAAGACGGACGAGCACGATCTCGACTTCAAGGTGAGAAACTCTCGCAAGTTCCTCGAGTCGGGCAACAAGGTGAAGGTGATTTGCCGCTTCCGAGGACGGGAAATCACCCATCCCGAACGCGCCCGAGATCAGCTCAACCACATCGTGGACCAGACCGAAGACCTGGCCGTGGTCGAGCTTCGTCCCACCATGGAAGGTCGGACGATGGCGCTGGTGCTCGCTCCCAAGCAAGCCATCTTGCAACGAGTGCAGCAAGAGCGCGCCCGCCGTGAACAGGAGCGCGAGCAAGAGCGTCAGCAACATCGCGAACTCGAAGCTCAAGAGAAGGCCGAGCGCCGCCGCAAGCAAGAGGAGGCGGAAGCCGCCCGCGCTGCGGAACACAAGAGCATCGACGAGCTCATCGAAGAAGACTGAGTCTGCTCGCCGCGACGCGCGCGCTCCACGAGCCGCCGGGGGGCGGCCGCGTCGCGGTCTTCGTTCGAATCGTGGGGCGCCGGGGCGTCACCCGCCGGGATGATGTCGTCATCTTCCTGCGGTTCTTCGGACGCGACCAAACGGAGCCTCCTGCTCGTTTCGAGTTGGCCGTTTTCGTTCTAGGGCACCCCGAGTGCGCGCAACGATTCGAGCGCAGGCGAGCCGGGGCAAGTTCGCCGTTTCGCTCCCACCGGGGCGGGACGAAGCATGCCGCCGCGACGTGTGTCAAAAATGTACATGCGCAGGCTCTCATCGACCGTTCACTGCGGCGCCAGGTGAGGCAAAAATGTACGAGTTGCGGTTCGCGCCGCCCCAAGGTGTGTCAAAAATGTACAAGCAGCCCCGGATACGCCGCCTCGACGCCTCCGAATGTGTGTCAGAAATGTACAAGCGGGTCTCTCGCGTGCCGAATGTGTGTCAGAAATGTACAAGCGCGCGCGGCGTCTCGACGACATGTGTCGATTGCATCATTCGAGCCCGTAGGTGCCGCCACGAAGTATTGACAGTGGCCCGCCCACCACGACGATAGCGGAGGCCCCTCGGCTCTTGCTCCTCGCGCTCCGCGACCTAGGCCTGCTTTCGTGTCTGAACCCGCTCCGTCAACCAGCCCCCCACCCTTGGAGGAGGACGGCCCACCTCACATTCTCGTGGTGGATGACGACCCCATGAACTTGAAGGCGATGGAGGTCGCCCTCGACGACCTCCCTTGGCAACAGATTCGGGTCACATCGGGCGAAGAGGCGCTCCGAGAACTCCTGCGTCGAGAGTTTGCCCTCATCCTCCTCGACGTCCAGATGCCGGGAATGGATGGCTTCGAAGCAGCGAGGCTGATTCGAAAGCGGCAACGGAGCAGAGACGTTCCCATCATCTTCGTCACCGCCTTCAGCCAGGACGATCAGACCATTCGACAAGGCTATGAGCTTGGCGCCGTCGACTTTCTCTTCAAGCCGATCGTACCCGAGGTGCTCCGAGCGAAAGTCAGCGCGCTGGTGGAACTGCACGAACGAACGCTGCAGGTGGCCCGACAAGCACGGCAGCTGCAGACCATGCAGATCAAGCAAGCCGAGCATCGTCTGCAGGAGGAACGAAGGAAATGGGAGGCGGAGGCGCTCCGCCGTCAGAACCAACAACTCGAAGAAGCGGACCGCCGGAAGGACGAGTTTCTCGCCGTGCTCGCTCACGAGCTTCGAAATCCCATGGCACCGCTGTCCAACGGCCTGGCGCTGATGGCCCAAGAACCCAATCAGTCGGAGACCATCGAGGCGGTCCGCGTCGTGATGACGCGCCAGGTGCGACATCTGACTCGTTTGGTGGACGACCTCCTCGACGTTTCGCGGATCTCACGCGGCAAGCTCGAGCTGCAGCTCGAAGACGCGGACCTCAGGACGATGATTCAGCACGCCATCGACAGCCTCGACGCGCATCTGCATGAACACGGGCAGAAGGTGCTCTTGGATGGGCCCGACGAACAACTGGTCCTTTCCGTCGATCCCGTTCGGCTCACCCAGGTCTTCGTGAATCTCCTGAACAATGCCTCGCGCTACTCCAAGGACGGACAGGACATCCGGGTGAGCTGGGGGGCCAGAGAAGGCGGCGTGTACGTCACGGTGACGGACGAGGGACGAGGCATCTCCAAGGATGCGCAGTCGCGGATTTTCGAGATGTTCGTCCAGGAAAGAGAAGGCGGCCGGGGTCTCGGACTCGGGCTGACACTCGTACGTGAACTGGTCGAGATGCACGGGGGTACGGTAAGCGTCAAAAGCGCGGGGCCCGGAAAGGGGAGCACGTTTACCGTGGAGCTCCCCCTCAGCTCCACCACGGAGTCGAGCCGAAAGGAGGGGCCCGGCGAGCCGGCTCTCCCCACCGAGACTCGCGGCCTGAGAGTCGTCGTGGTGGAGGATGACGAGGACATCCGAGAAACCATGACGGCCCTCTTGGAACGCTGGGGGCACGAGGTCCACGCCGCCCCCGACGGACCCTCGGGGGTCGAGCTCGTGGTTCGGGTTCGTCCGGACGTTGCCATCCTCGACATCGGCCTTCCCGGACTGAGCGGCTACGGCGTCGCCACCGAAATCAAAAAGCAGCTGGGTGACGAGCGCCCGCCTCTGGTTGCCTTGAGCGGCTATGGCCAAGCCAAAGACCGTGAACGTTCTCGAGACGCGGGTTTCGACCTGCATTTCGTCAAACCCGTCGAACCCACCGTACTCCAACGTATCTTGCACGAAGTAAGTCAGAAGATCTGATGGCAAGCTCCACAAGCCAAAGTAAACGAGTAGCCAAGAAACCCTCGCGCAAGAAAGCGGACGCGCCGAGCGGAACCAAACCTGCGCGAAGATCGAACTCGGGAACGCTCAGCGAGCGTGAAATCCTCGCCGCCCTGCGGGCGTTCAAGCGCGGGGAGTTCGACGTGCGCCTCCCGGACGATTGCGAAGGCGTTGCCGGAGAAATCTGCACGACGTTCAATGCGTTGGCCGCCGCTCAGGCCAGCGCCGAGATGGAGCTCGACGACGTGCGCCAGGCGGTCGGGAGAGAAGGGCGCACCAGGCGCCGTATTCGGATGAACGACGTCCAGGGCGGCTGGGGACGGAAGGTCAAGATCATCAACGGGCTCCTCGACGACGTGACTGGCCACATGGACGAAATGGCTCGGGTGGTGGACTCCGTCGCCCGGGGAGATCTGTCCGTCTCGATGGATGAGCACGGGATCGAGGTCCCTCTCACGGGGGAATTCCTCCGGCACGCCAAGGCCGTCAATGGAATGGTGCGTCAGCTCAGCCTGCTGAATGGAGAGCTCACACGAGTCGCGCGCGAGGTGGGACTGGAGGGGAATCTCGGTGCCCAAGCCAACGTGCCGGGAGCGTCGGGAGCCTGGCGCGATCTCGCCGAGGGCGTGAACTTGATGGCGTCGAACCTCACCTCTCAGGTTCGTGAAATCGCGCGCGTCACGACCGCCGTCGCCAAGGGGGACCTGACCAAGACGGTCAACATCGAGGTCCGCGGCGAACTCTTGAAACTGAAGGAGACCATCAACACGATGGTCGAGCAGCTCTCCAGCTTCGCCGACGAAGTGACCCGTGTGGCCCGCGAGGTGGGTACCGAGGGAAAGCTCGGCGGACAAGCGCAAGTACGCGGCGTCTCCGGGGTCTGGAAAGAACTCACCGAAAACGTCAATTCCATGGCGGACAACCTGACGGTTCAGGTGAGAAATATCGCGGAAGTCTCCACGGCGATCGCGCGGGGCGATCTCTCCAAGAAGATCACAGCCGAGGTGCAAGGGGAGCTCCTCGAACTCAAGAACACCATCAACACGATGGTGGACCAGCTCTCGAGCTTCGCCGATGAGGTGACGCGAGTCGCGCGCGAAGTCGGCAGCGAAGGCATCTTGGGTGGCAACGCCGAGGTCGAAGGAGCCTCGGGTGTTTGGCAAGAGCTGACCCTCAACGTCAACGGCATGGCGACGAACCTGACCAACCAGGTGCGTAACATCGCGGAAGTCACCACGGCCATCGCCAACGGAGATCTCGGCAGGAAGATCACGGTAGACGCCAAGGGCGAAATCCTCCTCCTCAAGAGCACGATCAACTCGACTGTCGACAAGCTGAACCATTTTTCCAACGAGGTGACGAGGGTTGCCCGCCTGGTGGGGACAGAAGGAACCCTGGGAGTGCAGGCTTCGGTGGCGGACGCCTCCGGGATCTGGAAAGAGCTGACGGACAACGTCAACTTGATGGCAGACAACCTGACCAATCAAGTACGCAGCATCGCCGAGGTCACGACTGCCGTCGCCAATGGCGACCTTTCCAAGAAAATCGGCGTCGAGGTCAAGGGCGAGATCCTCGAGCTCAAGAACACCATCAACCAGATGGTCGACTCGCTGAGCTTTTTCGCGGGCGAAGTCACGCGTCTGGCAAGGGAAGTGGGTACCGAAGGTGTGCTCGGAGGACAAGCTCAGGTCCACAACATGTCCGGCATCTGGCTCGAGCTCACCGCCAACGTGAACTCGATGGCCGGCAATCTGACCAGTCAGGTGCGAAGCATCGCCGAAGTCGCTAGCGCGGTGGCCGGTGGTGATCTGTCCCGGAAGATCACGGTCGACGCTCGCGGCGAAGTCCTCGATCTGAAGATCACCTTGAACGACATGGTCGATCAGCTCAATGCATTCGGCGCCGAGGTGACGCGTGTGGCACGCGAAGTGGGTGTCGAGGGCAAGCTGGGCGGGCAGGCGCAAGTCGTCGGCGGGCGTGGCATCTGGAAGGAGTTGACGGAAAACGTGAACTTGATGGCGTCGAACCTGACGAACCAGGTGCGCGACATCGCCGAAGTCACGACCGCCGTCGCGCGTGGCGATCTGACGCGCAAGATCGTGGTGGACGCGCGTGGCGAGATTCTCGAGCTGAAGAACACCGTCAACACGATGGTGGACCAGCTCTCCAGCTTCGCAGACGAAGTGACCCGGTTGGCAAGCGACGTGGGTGTCGAAGGCAAACTCGGGGGACAGGCGGACGTTCGGGGCGTGAGCGGGACCTGGCGCGATCTCACCGACGCCGTAAACAGCATGGCGTCGAACTTGACTGCCCAGGTGCGCAGCATCTCGGAGGTCGCGACGGCGATCGCGGAAGGTGACCTACAGCGCAAGATTGCGGTCGATGCGAAGGGCGAAATCCTCGAACTGAAGAACACCATCAATACGATGGTCGATCAGCTCTCCAGCTTCGCGGAAGAGGTGTCGCGCGTCGCCCGTGAGGTGGGAACCGAGGGCAAACTCGGCGGCCAGGCGTCGGTCGAAGGAGTCCGAGGAACTTGGAAGGAGCTCACCGACAACGTGAACTCGATGGCCTCGAACCTGACGAACCAGGTGCGCGACATCGCCCAGGTTGCGACGGCCATCGCAGGCGGTGATCTGGGTCGAAAGATCACCGTTCAAGTCGCCGGCGAGCTTGCCGAGCTCAAGAACGTCATCAACACGATGGTCGATCAGCTTTCCAACTTTGCCGACCAGGTGACGAGACTGGCGCGTGACGTGGGCGTCGAAGGCGTGCTCGGTGGACAGGCCGAAGTGCGCGGAGTCTCGGGGATCTGGAAAGAGCTGACCGACAACGTGAACCTGATGGCGTCCAACCTCACCAACCAGGTGCGCGACATCGCTCATGTGACCACGTCGGTAGCTACCGGCGATCTGTCCAAAAAGATTACGGTGGAGGTGCGCGGTGAGCTGCTCGAGCTCAAGAAGACCGTAAACACCATGGTCGACCAGCTGCGCTCTTTCGCCGATGAGGTGACGCGCGTAGCGCGAGAGGTGGGCACGGAGGGTACGCTGGGCGGTCAAGCACAGGTGCGCGGCGTTTCCGGAACCTGGCGCGAACTCACGGACAACGTGAACCTGATGGCCCAGAACATCACCGAGCAGGTGCGCGGCATCGCCCGGGTGGTGACGGCAGTGGCGACGGGCGATCTGAAGCAAAAGCTTCAGCTCGACACCCAAGGTGAGATCGCCACTCTCGTCGATACGATCAACAACATGCTCGTCACTCTTTCTACCTTCGCCGATCAGGTGAGCGGTGTGGCGCGCGACGTGGGTGTCGAAGGTCGCCTGGGCGGACAGGCCGACGTGCCCGGCGCGGCTGGCGTCTGGCTGGACCTGACCAAGAACGTGAACGAACTGGCGGGCAACCTGACCCGTCAGGTCCGCGCGATTGGAGACGTCGCGACGGCCGTGACCGAGGGCGACCTGACGCGCAAGATCGACGTGGAAGCCCGCGGTGAGGTGGCTGTCCTCAAGGACAACCTCAACGAGATGATCTCGGCCCTCGCCGAAACGACCCGCGTGAACGAGGAACAGGACTGGCTCAAGTCGAACTTGGCTCGGTTCAGCCGCACTCTTCAAGGTCAACGTGACCTACTCACCGTAGCGGACCGCGTCCTGTCGGAGCTCGCCTTGCTGGTGGAGTCCCAGCACGGCGCCTTCTACATGGCCCGCACGATCGAGGGGGAGAGCTACCTCGAACTGTTCGCCTCCTACGCACTCACGGAGCGCAAGAACCTGGCGTCCCGATATGCGTTCGGTCAGAGCATGGTAGGGCAAGCGGCTCGTGAGAAGAAGCGCATCCTCGTCACGGAGGTGCCGGGAGACTACGTGCGCATCTCCTCGGCGCTGGGGGAAGCTCCACCGCTCAATCTCGTCGTCGTGCCTGTGCTATTCGAGGGAGAAGTAAAGGGCGTCATCGAGCTGGCGTCGTTTCATTCGTACACGAGCGTGCAGCTCGATTTCATCGATCAGCTGCTCGAAAGCCTCGGCATCGTCGTGGCCACCATCGAAGCGACGATGCGCACGGACGACCTCTTGAGACAATCGCAGAGCATGGCTGAAGAGCTGCAGACTCAGCAAGAGGAGCTGCAGCAAACCAACGAGGAGCTCGAGGAAAAGGCGCGCCAACTCACGGCACAGAAGGACGAGGTCGAGCGCAAGAACCGTGAGGTCGGTCTAGCCAAACAAGAGCTCGAAGAGAAAGCCGAACAGCTATCGCTGACCTCGAAGTACAAGTCGCAGTTCCTAGCGAACATGAGCCACGAGCTTCGTACGCCCCTGAACAGCCTCCTCATTCTTTCGCGCCAGCTGTCGGAAAACCGCGACGGGAATCTGACTCCAAAGCAGGTGGACTACGCCTCCACCGTTTACCAGGCCGGCTCGGACCTGCTCTCCCTCATCAACGAAATCTTGGACTTGGCCAAGGTCGAGTCGGGGACGATGGCGGTCGAGGCGAGCGAAATCAGAGTGCAACACCTGCAGGACTACTTGGATCGTTCGTTCCGCAGCATGGCGGAGCAAAAAGGGCTCGAGTTCGTGGTCGCGTTGGATGACGGTGCGCCCGATTTGATCACCACGGACGACATGCGTCTCAAGCAGATTCTCCGCAATCTGCTTTCGAATGCCATCAAGTTCACCGATTCCGGCATCGTGCGGGTCGACATCGAAACAGCTGGCGAAAGAAAATGGCCCAAAGATGGCACGCCGCTTTCGGAGGCGGAGCGAATCATCGCGTTTCATGTGTCCGATTCGGGAATCGGAATCCCCGAGAACAAGCAAGCGATCGTCTTCGAGGCCTTCCAGCAGGTGGATGGCGGAACGAGCAGACGCTATGGTGGCACCGGCCTCGGCCTCTCCATCAGCCGAGAGATTGCACAAATCTTGGGGGGTCGCCTGACGCTGAAGAGCGCCGAAGGAGAGGGGAGTACGTTCTCCCTCTATTTGCCCTGGAATTATCGACCACCCGCCGAGATTCCGCCCGTTTCGAACAGACGACGCCCTTCCGAACCGGCGACTCCCCTTCCGCCGAGCACGATCCAGCAGCTGGGGAAAACGGCAACTCCCCGGGACGATCGCGCGGACCTCAGACCTGGCGACCGAAGCTTGCTCATCATCGAGGACGATTCAATCTTCGCCGAGACTCTCCTCGACCTGGCGCGGGAGCGAGGCTTCAAGGGCATCATCGCTTTGAATGGCGCCGAGGGTTTCGAGCTGGCGCGTCATCACAAACCCGACGCAATCAGCCTCGATCTCATGCTCCCGGACATGGACGGCTGGGTCCTGTTGGACAGACTCAAACACAACGCCACGACTCGTCACATCCCGGTACACATCGTCAGCGCGGCGGCGAACGAGCGCAGAGGATACGCCTCTGGGGCGCTGGCCGTTCTCGAAAAACCGGTCGATCGGGATGCCGTCGACACCGCGCTCATCGAACTGCAAGCGTTCATCGATCGACAAATCAAGCGAGTCCTCTTGGTCGAAGACGACGGGACTCAGCAGCGCGCGATCACCGAGCTCATCGGCGATAGTGACGTGGAAGTGAGCGCCGTCGGCGATGCCGAAACGGCTCTCGATGAGCTCGGACGAAGCAAGTACGACTGCCTCATCCTGGATCTTTCCTTGCCGAAGATGAACGGTCTCGAGTTCATTCGCTCCATCCGGAAAATGGAATCGCACCGCCGGCTTCCGATCATCGTCTACACGGGCAAGGAACTCACGAAGGACGAACGAAAGGGTCTCGCCCAACTCGCCGAGACCGTCATCATCAAGGACGTCCGCTCCCCCGAACGACTCCTCGAAGAAACAGCCCTCTTTCTCCACAGACCAGAAGCGCGCCTTTCCGAGGACAAACGCAAGGTCCTACGTAGTCTCGTGCACGGCGATCCGGCTTTGAACGGTAAGAAAGTCCTCGTCGTAGACGACGACGTCCGAAACATCTTCGCCATCACGGCCGTGTTGGAACAACACAAGATGTGCGTCATTCACGCCGAAAATGGCCGCGAGGCGATTGAGGCGGTCGACGAAAACGACGACCTCGACGTGATCGTGATGGATATCATGATGCCAGAAATGGACGGCCTCGAAGCTACTCGACGCATTCGCCAGCGACCCGACAAGCGGACCCTCCCGATCATAGCGCTTACCGCAAAAGCAATGCGCGGCGACCGAGAGAAATGCATCGAGGCGGGAGCCTCGGACTACGTGACGAAGCCAGTCGATCCAGAACAACTCGCATCGCTGCTTCGTGTTTGGCTGTACAAGTGAAAACGAAGGAGACCCTCGACAAAGCTTCGCTCGAGGATCTCGAGATCGAGCTTCTCCTCATGGCCGTCTCACGGCGCTACGGCTATGACTTCTCCAATTATTCGAGGGCGTCTCTGAGACGGAGAGTGCGCCGTGCCGTGCAGGAGCTGGGCTCCAGAACGATCAGTGGCCTCCAAGACCGCCTTCTGCACGACCCGAGCTCCCTCAGGCGGTTCGTCTCGACGCTTTCGGTCCACGTCACATCGCTATTTCGCGACCCACATTTTTACGTCGCTCTGCGTGATCATGTCATCCCCCTCCTGCGCACGTATCCCTTCGTGCGCATTTGGGTCGCAGGCTGTGCGACCGGTGAAGAAGTGTATTCGCTCTCCATCTTGCTCGCCGAAGAGGGGCTGCAACAACGGTCTCGAATCTACGCAACGGACATCAGTGACGACATGTTGGAAAGGGCCGCTCAGGCGCAGTTTCCCATCGACCGGATGCAGCTCTACACGCAAAACTACCAGGCGGCGCGCGGGAGGAGCGACTTCTCGTCGTACTACCGAATCGATGGCAAAGTAGCGACGCTGGATCCTAGCCTGAAGCAGGGCGTCGTCTTTTCCCAACACAACGTCGCTTCCGACAGCGCCTTCAACGAGTTCCAACTCATCATGTGCCGTAACGTGATGATTTACTTCGATCAAGAGCTGCGGGCACGGGTGCACGGCCTCTTTCACGAGAGCCTCTGCCGCCACGGCATCTTGGCTCTGGGCCTTCGTGAGTCGATTCGGTTCACGAACGTTGCCGAGTACTACGAAGCGCTGCACTCCGAGTGTAGGATTTACAGGAAGACGAGATGAGCGGCGTGGTCGTCATTGGTGCATCGCTGGGCGGTTTGAATGCGCTCACTCGATTGCTTTCACAGCTTCCCGCGGATTTCGCGGCGCCCATCTTGATCGTTCAACATCGAAGAGCCGACGAGACGTCGCGTCTGGCCGCGCTCCTGGATCGACGAACACCACTCGAGGTCCTGGAGCCAGACGACAAGCAGAAGATCGAACCTGGGTACGTGTACGTAGCGCCCGCCGACTACCACCTTTTGATCAACGGAACCGAGCTTGCCCTGGCGGTCGAGGAACCGGTTTGCTTTGCGCGTCCTTCGATTGACGTCCTTTTCGAATCGGCGGCGGAATCGGCGTTCGACCCCGTCGTTGGTGTTCTTCTCACTGCCTCTTCGGACGACGGTGCACAGGGGATTGCGAAAGTCGCAGGTTCGGGCGGCATCACGATCGTTCAGGATCCAAACGACGCCGAAAGCGGTATTGCCGCGCGAGCAGCATTGGCGCGTACCCGCGTCGATCACGTCGTTCCGCTCGTGAACATTCCGGACCTCCTCGTTCGGATCTTCAAAAAGCGCAAGACTCCCTAGCCCGCGTCCATGCGGAGCGGCGTTCTCGCGTGGTGTGGCGCTTTGGTCTTCAGTTGAGGCAACCTGCCACATTCGTCCTCCGCCTCGTCACAATGAACGCGCGGCGTTCAACTCGATCCGACAGGAGAATGCACGCCCAAGAAACGGGACGGAGTGTGGCATGCATCGTGCAAATTGCCCTCACTACCGCCACCAAAGGTGGCCCGTCCCCAAAGTGGGGATCGTGAAAGGCAAGGAGAAAGCCATGAATTGGGATCAAATCGAAGGCAAATGGAAGCAGTTCCAAGGAGACGTCCGAAGCAAGTGGGGCAAGCTCACGGATGACGATCTCGAGACCATCAATGGGAAGAGAGATAAGCTAGTCGGTCGACTTCAAGAACGCTACGGCATCAAGCGAGACCAAGCGGAAAAGGACGTCGATCAGTGGATCGAATCCCGATAACCATCGAAACCCGCAACCTTTCAGTCGGCCGGACATGGAGTCCGGCCGTTCTGTTTTTGTGCGCTCCTGGACCCCTCGCAACCGGGTCGAGGGCAGGCCCTCTCCCGACCAAAAGCTGCGAAACCCAGTCATAGAAAGAACCTCTCAGGACGTGAAAAAATGCACCCATGGCCCCTCCTATTCCGCTTGTGGCAAACTGCCACAGCTGGCGCGCCGCTTGGGGCAGGGTGCCTCACCCCACGCCCTCGTTCTAGCTGAAATTCCCCTAGATCTGGGGGCACTTCGGTACAGCGAGAACGGCACGCCGATTGCTTTATGGCGCTCGATGCTCACCGAAAACATGTGGCCGGCCCCGCGCCTGGCCGGTGCCCCCTGCGACCGAATCCTCGTCGTGGAGAGCGGATCGCTCTCCTGGAGAACGGACCTCTTGGTCGGGAAGAATCAAAAGCTTCTCTCCCAATCCCGTCACGAAACCCTCGAGGCGTTCGCGAGCCGGGCAGCCGAACGGATCCGACGCACCCCGACGTTGTCGGGCTGCATCCTGCTCGGCCCCGAGGCCCAGCTCGCGCCGCGAATCGTCCTCATGCGCGCCATGGCCCAGGCGATTCGGTCGTCCGAACCTCGGATCGATCTCATCGCGCCCCTCGGGGAATTCCCGAGCTGCATGACCTGGAGCATGTTGGAGAGGGCGACCTTCGATCGTCGGCTGCAAGGCGTGAGCATCCATCTGCGGTGGGAGGGCTCGAGCAAGACATCGACCGAAGAGCAGGCGAACTGGCCCCTGAAGCTCGCCGCCTCCACCTGAAGGAGACGGCGAGAACTTGTTTCCTCAGCGGGCGAGCGCAGAGCGTGAACCCGCCCCGAACGACTCCGAAGAATCGGCAGCGTCGGCGCGCGACGACCCACCAGAAGCCATTCCACCTGAGCCCGAGCCACCTGAGCCCGAACCGCCAGAGCCGGGCGCCATGCCGCCAGAAGCAGCGGGATATGTCGACGAGGCAGCCGGATGCTGCGCCTCGTCTGAGGCGGCCTGAGCCAGCACGGACAACGTGACGCCCATGGTGAGCGCGGCGAACCAAAGACCTTTGCTCATGTTGATCTCCCTTTCTTTCGTGCGATGGCGCACGGAGACGCACGTTGGCCGTAAGACCCGAGGGTCAGCGTCCACCGTGCATGCTCCCGACAAAGCAAGCTCCATGCCTCACAACGCACGGCGCATCCCCAGCGCCCGAAGAATCAACTCGAGGGAGGCGGAATCGTCGACGGCTTCCGGAGCAGATCCGAAATGAGATGCGAGATCGTCGTGCTGTCCGTTGGTTTGGTCAGGTGCGCGTCGAACCCCGCGTCGGTACATTTCCGCTTGTCGTCCGGGCGCCCGTATCCAGTGAGTGCCACGAGCAGAAGGTGCTTCGTATTGGGTTCGGCGCGTAGGTTCATGGCCACATCGTACCCAGAAAGGTCGCCCGGTAGCCCGATGTCGCAAAGCACGACATCGAAAGGCATGCTCGCCGCGAGTTCGATGCCCTGGCGCGCCTCGTTCGCGAGAGTGACTCGGTGCCCCAAGATCTCCAGACCTCGCTTGAGAAGCTCAGCCGAATCAGCGTTGTCCTCGATCATCAACACCTCGTACGCCCCGTTCGACTTGGCCGAGGCCCTCTTGTTGGGCCGTTTGGTGGTCATGCGCAGGCGGAAGGTGAACTCGGAGCCCTCTCCCTCCCCTGCACTTCGGGCCCACACCTGGCCTCCGTGCATTTCGGCAAGTGATCGCACGAGTGCCAGTCCCAAACCGAGCCCTCCTCGGGATCGATCGAGATTCTGGCGAGATTGACGGAAGATCTCGAAGACGTGCGGAAGCAGCTCTGGTTCGATACCGACGCCAGTATCTCGGACAGTCAAGACTGCTTGCCCGTCTTCTACGGCTAGAAGCACATGGATGGTTCCTCCATCCTCGGTGTACTTGACCGCGTTGGAAAGCAAGTTGTCGATGATCTGAGTCAGCCGGACCGGATCAGCTTCGACCCACACCGGGTCGTCTGGGATCTGGATGACAACTTCGAGCGCGCGGCGACTCAGAGAACCCGTGATGTCCGACGCGACCGCGCGACAGATCTCGCCGAAATCGACGATCTCGAGCTCGAGTTGGATCTTTCCCCGGATGATGCGGGACACATCGAGAAGGCCGTCGAGAAGCTTGGCCATGTGCGCACTTTGCCGCTCCAAGACCCCTTGGATCCTCGACATCCTCGGGTCCATGGCCCCCGTGAGCTTGATGAGCTCCGCGGCGCTTCGGATGGCACTCAGCGGATTGCGCAGCTCGTGACCGAGCATCGCGAGGAACTCGTCCTTTTGAC
Organism: uncultured Polyangiaceae bacterium; assembly: GCA_965652275.1. GTDB lineage: Bacteria > Myxococcota_A > Polyangia > Polyangiales > Polyangiaceae > NIC37A-2. Next base: position 72,698 of record CBFGUR010000008.1, read on the forward strand.
GGTCCGCCTCCAGGAGCCTTCGCTCGGATTCCTTCTGACGACTGATGTCTCTATCCGTGGAAGAGACCCCGATGCAGTTGCCGAAGCGATCCAGCACTGGCGAGCTGCGGATCGACACGGCGATCGTTCGGCCGTCTTTGCATGTTCTGAGGGCCTCCGTGGGCTCGTCCGCTTTCCCCGCGAAAACCTTCTCGATGTGGTCCACTAGGTGCTTTTCCTCGGACTCGGGCACGATGCGACGGACATTTTTCCCGACCATCTCGGCCTCGGTGTACCCGAACAAGCGTTCCGCCCCCACCAACCATTCGGTGACATTCCCGTCGCGGTCGTAGCTGATGATGGCGTCATGGGACGATTCGGTGATCGCCGCCAATCGATACGCTCGTTGCTCGAACTCGGAGCGCACGACGAAATCCCCCACCGATCTGCCTACGGCATCGAGACTGCGAAGGAAAACGTCGTCGGCGAAGAGCCAGCCATCGGAATACAGGCAAATGACGCCAAGGATGTTTCTCCCGTTTCGAATCGGAATCGCCAGCGCGGAGCTCAGTCCCGCCTCGCGAGCGCCCTCTCGCTCTTCGCCAAGCTTGGGTTGTCCCAGATCGGTACACCACACGGAGGTCTCACGCTCGAAAGCCGTTCCCACCAGCCCCTCTCCCGGACGGTAGGTCCTCTCGACGAGGTCGGCGCGCGCGTCGCTTCGCCTCGAGAAAGGCACCGAGTAAGACGCGTGCCGAACCAGTACGCCTTCCTGAGAAGACAACCACCAGACCTCCCCGACCTTACCGGGAACGTCGGTGGTCAGCCTCTCGAGCAGGCGAGAAAACGCGTCCTCACGACCCGAAGCCTCCGCCAACACGTGGGCAACGCCGAGTTCGATCGCAAGCCGAACTCGGGTCTGGTGTCTGGCAACGGCAGCGCCAACGGCACTTCCGATGGCCTGGAGGAAATGCGCGTCCTCCTGCGTGAACTTTCGAACGCTGCGACTGTGCACCCCAATCACGCCATAGGGGCTTTCGACATCGCGGATTGCGCAAGAGATCCCGCTGCGCACTCCATGGTCCGCCAGCAGCGAAGGGCCGGAGAAACGCTTCTCGGCCTCCAAGTCTTCCACGACCACCGGGCTTTGCGACTGAAGCGTATAGCCAGCCTGGGACGTGAGACCCGAGCTCACGCAAGCGGAACCCACGCAACCATCTCGCCATCCCACCCCCGAGCGCACACAAAGCTGTCCCCCCCCGGGTTGCAGTTCCAAGATCTTGCAAAAGTCCGTGTCGAGGGTCTGCCGAACCTCGCGGACCACCTGGTCCATGAAGCTTTGGGGGTCGGTCTCCTTGAGCGCTAGTAGACCGATTTTCGCGATCACGCTCTGCTGCCTCTCGCGGAATGCAAGCTTCTCTGTGGCTGCCTTGAGTTCCGTGATGTCTGCGAATGTGACGACGACGCCCTCGATGCGTCGGTGTTCGGTGCGGTACGGGAGAGCTTGCCGAGCGATCCAGCTCTGATCCGAGGTGCGAATCTCGCGTGAAGAAGCTGCGAGATGCTCCAGCACCTCGGCCGCTTCACGCTCCAAGTCGTTTTGCAGAAGCTCGCGCGCAATGTCGCCGACCCGCCTGCCGATGTCTGCTTGATCGATCTTCAAGAGATCCCGGGCAGTGGGAGTGAAACGCTTGATGCAAAGCTCGTCATCCAAGAAAATCGTGGCGATTCTCGCGCTCGAGAAGAAGTTGGTCAGATCGTCGTGAGCTCGTTCGAGTTGATCGATCTTTTCACGGAGTTGCGAGTTGACCGCCGTCAACTCTTCGTTCACCGAGCGCAGCTCCTCCGTCGTTGCCTCCAGCTCTTCATTCGCGGACTGGAGCTCTTCGTTCATCGATGTCGACTCTTCGCTAGACGAGCGAAGTTCCTCGTTGGATGTCTCCAGCTCCTCCACCGTGTGCCGAAGATCTTCTCGCGTCGCAAGAAGCTCCTTTTCGAGCTGATCGATAATTGCCTCTTGTTCGGGGCTCTCGGAGTTCGGGAGAAAACGCGGCCCCTCATCGGCCTTCGTCTCCCGCACGAAGGTGAGGAGGACGGCGTCATCGCCCAGCGAGGGCGCGGGACGAGCTTGAATGGTGACTTGGGTCGACGGGCTCTCCAAAGTGGAGCCGACCGTGACAAGCTCACGGCTTCGACGACACTTGTAGAGCGCGCCACGCGTCCGGGTCGCAAGCTCGGGATGGATGATGGCGTTGAGCTCGAATCGCGGGTTTTCTCCCTGTGGAATCCGAATGAAGGATTCCAGCTCTCCGTGAGTGAAGATGATCGTCCCATCGGCGGCCACGACGAGGGTCGGCGGAGCAAATGCTGCCACGACGGCGCGCCGGGCGAGATCCGCGCCGCTAGGCTCCTGACGCACCATCAAAGGCGGCGTAATTCGTTCGTACTTCTGACTCTCCACCAACGGCCGCTGCCGGGATTGAGCAAGCGAGATGGCACGAGACGGCCCCAGCTTGCGGTAGAGCCTCTGCGCCTTCGAGACCGTCGAGAAGAGCTCTCGCTGCGGACCCGTCGACTCCGAGGTACTGAGCAAGAGGTGCCCGTTCGGCTCGAGGGCAAAATGGAGGATCTTCAGTACGTGCTTTTGGGTCTCCGGGGTGAAATAGATGAGCACATTGCGACAGCTCACCAAATGCATCCGCGAGAACGGGGGATCCTTGGTGAGGTCCTGGACGGCAAAGGAGACCACGTCCCGCAGAAGCGGCCGAACCTGGTACCCTTGTCCATCGAGCAACCGGAAGTACGTGTCGAGGCGGCCCTCCGAGACGCGTTCGGCAATGGAGACGGGATATATACCGGTACGAGCGAACGCGAGGGCATCCTGATCGACGTCGGTGGCAAAAATCTGAATGCGAACTCGCTTCGATTGACTGTGAGCGCAGTCCAAAAACTCCATGGCAATCGAATAAGCCTCCTCCCCCGTCGCGCAGGCAGGGACCCAAACACGCAGCGTGTCACCCGAGTCCGCCCGCGAAACTAGAGGAGCGACCACCGAATCTCGCAGAACATCGAACGCTTCGGGATCGCGGAAGAAGTCGGTGACGCTGATGAGTAGGTCACGCACGAGCGACTGCCGCTCCGCTGGCTCCGTACGCAATCGTTCGAGATAGGCCCCGACACCATCGAAGCCCGCCAGGGTCATTCTACGCAGGACCCGGCGCTCCACGGTGGCGAGCTTGTACACCCGCAGATCGAAGCCGGCCTGGGCGTCGAGCACCGTCGCCAAGCGACTGATGTCCTCCTCGCTGAGGTTCAAAGCGGGCGCCGCCTCCCCGGGTCCGCCCTCGACCTGCTCAGTTCGTCCCGAAAAGGGAAGGGCTTGGAACCGTTCGAGCGCCTCGGGCATCTTTGCGATGTAAAGAACGAGATCCACTAGTCCGGTGTCGATAGCGCTCGAGGGCATGCCCGCTTGACTGCACGTCTCGGGATCTTGAACGATACAAAGCCCCCCAGCCGCCTTGATGTCACGGATCCCCGCGCTTCCGTCACTTCCAGCCCCTGAAAGGACGATGGCTACGGAACGCGGACCATACTCGCGCGCGAGGGACCGAAACAAGTGATCGATGGGCAAGCGCACCCCGCCTCTTCCCGAGGCTTGCGAAACCTCGAGACGGCCCTCGTTCACCGCAAGAGAGTTGCCAGCGCGAATGACGTAAACGGTATTGGACTCGAGGGGGACCCCTTGCTCGGCTTCCTGCACTCTCATCTTCGTGCAGGGAGACAAGAGCTCGGGGAGGAGGCTCTTGTGGGTGGGGTCCAGATGCTGCACGAGCACGAGCGTCATGTCCTCGTCGTCCGGTAGGACTTCGAGTAGAGCTCTGAACGCCTCGAGTCCGCCTGCCGAGGCACCGACCCCTACGACCAACTTGGGTTGCTTTCTCCTTTGGGTCATTCAGTTCCTCGTTCCGGCGGATGCGAACACAGACGTCACCTCAGAACTCCAAGACCACTTCTACGAACGGTGACGCGATCACCAGCGCGCCTACAACTCATCTCTAGACGGAGACCGACTTGCGACGAACGCTGACGCGGGCTCCGCTACGCGCCCGAAGGTAGAAGCCGAAGCAGCACCTAGCAAGCGGCCCACCTCATCGGCGCCCGCGCAATGAATTCGGATAGCCGACCCAAAGGTGCAACCTATGGGTGATTCGTCTGCCCTCTGTACTTCGACCTACGAGTTCGACAACAATCGGACTTCGAGGGACCTCGTCGAGTGCCACTAGGTGTCGAGCGCGTTGCGCTCTGACTTCTCTAGAGGGGACATGCCAAACGACTGTGCCTCCGGGGTCACCCCCAACCATCATCTGGCACGCCCTGGGCTTGCTCATCGATCCCACGGATCGATCGCGAGGAACCTGAAACGGAGCGCCGCCACACCCGCGATACGCGGGCGTGGCGGCGAACGGTACAAGCCTTCGTACATTTTTTCTCACGAGGCGGAGAGGCCAAAAGGCCGCCCACGCGCAAAGCGGCCGAGGCAAGCGTCGTTTCGCGCGGATTGCGGCCCTGGAGGATGCGCCTTAGTACTCGGTGTTGTTGGACGTGGAGATGTTGTTGGGGTTCACGCCGTAAAACAGACTATCCCCGATGTTGCTGTAGCGCGTGTTCGTCATCGTGACGGTGCTCGAACTGCTGTCGGTGCGGAAGATCGCTTCGTTCATGTCGGAGATGTCACAGCGATCGATGAAGATGTCGGTACGGAATGTCGTCCCCCCGTTCTGACGAATGAACTTTCCAGCGTTTGTCGCAGTGAAATTGGAGATTCGGAAGGTACTCGCCGCGTTCACTTGGAAAACCTTGTCCGATCCGTCCCGAGCCGAACCACCATTGAGTGTCACGGTTCCGGATCCCTTGATAGTGAGTGCATCTTCGCCGATGTCTTCCCACGTGATGTTCTCGAGGGTGACGTTTCCGTACGTGTGGATGCCGTCGGCCGCCGGCGAACCGATGACTACGTTGCGAAGCACGGAGCCGCTTTCGAGTCGGAAAACTGGATCTTGGCTCTCCGATTGGCTGCCGTCGCCTACCTGTGGACCCGCCCAGTAGCGCTGGCAATTGCCGTCATAGACTTCACCCGGCCCCACGACGATGGTCGCATTCACTTGACCCCAGTTGCTGACGTTGTTGCACCCTCCTGACGGGGTGCTTGGAGGAGGGGTCGGTGGTGGTGGAGCTGAACTACCCAGAAGGCGCGCCACGAACTTCTGATTGTCCCCGCCGGTGACGGGCCACTGGGCGACGTTCGTTCCGTTCCCCGATCCCCAGCCCCAGGCGTCGAGCGCCTGCCCACTGAGCCGAGACGTGATGCGCACGACTCCGCCACTCGCCACGTCGCTCACCGAAAATTGCTGATTCTGGCCGCCGTGGCAGTCGTACTGGGCGATGTTGGCCCCTCCTTCGGTCGACCAGCCCCAAACGTCGAGGCATTTGTTGCTGTGAACACTGCGGATCTGAACCCAGCTGCCGTCAACGGGCTCGAACACGAATTGCTGATTCGTCCCATCGTGGCATTCCCAAAGGAAGATGTTCCCGCCGTTGTCAGTGCTCCAGCCTTCCACATCCGCGCAAAGGCCGTTGAAGACGTTTTCCAGAACGTAAACCTGATTGTACTGCAGCTCTTCCTCGATCGCCTGAACGGGCTCACCTTCTCCAATGGCGCAGCCGGTTAGGAAAACGAAGCTCGAGCTGGCAAGTCCCGAGGCCATGCTCAAGTATCTCATCCATGAGGACAGGTGCTTTTCGTCATGGTTCTTACGCGTCATCATTTTCTTCTTTCGATTGGTGTGCCGCCGTTCGTTGAAGACGCATGACAAATGCCGGGCCTCGGATCTTCGATCGGACAAACCGTTGAGCTCGCTCGATTTTCTGCCGAAGTTCCTCGCGCAGGAAATTCTTACGCCGTGCCTGCGAAATGGAACGACGAACCAGAAGAATTCCCTTGCTGATTTCTCATTTCGTTTCGCCTAGTCCGAATGTGAGCGATTCAGTATCGCGAGACCAACGTCCCCGGGGATCCGCTCGGCCGCACCCAATGGGGAAGTGTCAAGGCTCGCATGGGCCGCTTCACTGCGCCCTGCTGCAGCCCGCGACCTGAGCGAAAGCCACGCTTGAAGGCGGCGCTCCGAAGTGGCATGACGGCCCCATGGCACGCAAATCAATTGCTTCGATGTTCCTACTGATGACCACATGTGGTGCAGCACTCTTGGGCTGTTCCGAATCCTCCGCCGACGACCCGCCGGACGATGGCGCAGGTGGGGGGGAAGGCATGGAGCCTGGGAACGAAGACCCTTGCGAGGCGATCGCTGCCAACGAATGCGAGGCGGACGAGCGTTGCATGCTCGCGACCACCTTCGATTGCGACGCCTGGGCGGACGTCTCCTACTGCGTGAGCAAGGATGCCGACTGTGAAAGCGCGCGCAGCTCGCGAGGCGTCGCGCTCTACACCAACGATGATGTGACTGAGGGCCAATGCTACGAGTTCGAGTCCCGATGTTACACGGGCAGATTTCGGGAACCGGAAGACGCAGAGTGCGAGGTGTGTGACTTCTGAGGTGGGAAACGCTCAGTCCGCTTTCCGGGGCGAGCCCGCCGGCACATCGCCCGAAAGGCTGCTCCCCACTCGGTAGAGAATCGAGAACCCGAGCGTGGCCGCGAACAAGTTGAACGCAACGAACGCCCATCCCCCACCGTCCAACTCGACCTCGTAGAGCGTCCACACGAACTGCGCGAGGCACAGGAGACCGACGAAATAGAGCGTCGCCTTCCGTGAAATCCAATTGACGAAGATGGCACCCAACGGCGCTCCAAGAATGACGACTGGCGCCGCCGCGAGCCAGTTGTGGAACACTTCCGCATTCAAGTCACCGATCACCAAGTGGAGCGCTGTCCCCATGAGCGAGGATGCCGCCATGATGATCACCGACGTCGGGACTGCCACCTTGAGGTCCGAGCGATAGAGCAGGACGAGCACCGTATAAAGGAGCATGTCGATGCCGACGCCGGTGAGAGCCGTCGTCACACCGCCAACCACGCCTACGAGCGATCCTACGCGAAAGGCCGCACCAGATGGAATCACCGGCATCCGATCGAGACGACACAACTCGGAGTTCTTGGCGAGAGTCAGCGCGCCGAAGCTGCACCAGAGACAAGCAAATACCAGCTTGACCGTCGTGTCGGAAACGAGGGGAACGATCACGAACGTGCCGACGAGGATGCCGATTGCCGCTCCAATCAGTCCGAAGCGCAAGAGCGACCAGGCCACTGGAATGCGGCGACAGAGAATCAGGATGCTCGCGGACGTCATTCCAACCGATTGAATCATCAGCCCGAAGTTCCTCCCGAGCGATGCCGGCGCGTCGAAGAACAGCACGAGAACCGGAAAGCCGATGGTCCCCCCGCCCATTGGCGTCGAACCAGCAACATAGCTTCCCGCCGCCATCGCCAGAGCGACTGGCTTGTGCTGAGCGGCTTCATCGAACAAGTCGAAACCGAACAACACAGCCGTCCACGCCGTGTAGAACACGACGAGCCACGCGAACCATGGAACGAGTCTCTGATCGAATCGCGCCCACGGAAAAAGAGACGACCGAGGCGTGAACGTCGTGAGCACTTCTTCTTTCGCGTCGGCGCGAGACACGATGAAGGTTCTATCAACGAGCGGGCGACGCCGATACGGCGTCATCTATTGTAATGCCAACATTCTAGAAGAAATGTTGGCATCGTGATTACAAGCTGATTCGTAAACGATCGCCCGCGCCGCGGGCGGACTCGGTCTGGATCCGACGGCGGAGCAAGACCAAGCCCAACGATGCGAGGAGCATCAGCAGTGGCGCAGGCCCTCCCCCGGGACCCGAGCTGGTCGAACAGCTGAAGCCGCCTCCCAAAAGATCCGAATCGCTCGTCGTCTCTTCGACGATGGGTTCCTCGGGATTGGGTTCGTCTTCGGCAGGCTCCAGGTAATCGGGCACCCCGTCACCGTCTTCGTCGCCCGACTCGTCTTCGGTGGGGATCCCGTCCCCATCATCGTCGTCGTCGAGATAGTCCGGCGTTCCGTCGCCGTCCGTGTCACCGCGTTCGCGCTCGTCCTCGGTCGGGATGCCATCCCCATCATCATCTTCGTCGAGATAGTCAGGTATTCCGTCACTGTCCGTATCGCCGCGTTCGCGTTCGTCCTCGGTCGGAATCCCGTCTCCGTCATCGTCGGGATCGAAGCAATCCGCGTCGCCATCACCATCCGTGTCCGGTCGCTCTCCGTCGGGGCATTCTACGTCATCGTCGATACCGTCCCCATCCGAGTCGAGAGGTTCCATGGGCTCCTCGGCCTGATCTGGATTGAGATAGTCCGGGGTGCTTCCGTCGACGTCCGTGGTCGCGTCTTCGGGGTTCCCGTCGCCATTCGGATCGGCGCCCTCGTCCGCCGTGTCGATGCCGTCCCCGTCATCGTCCGAGTCGAGGTAGTTCGGCGTCCCATCCTCATCGCTGTCGTCATCCGTCGGATCGCCGTTTTCGTTCAGGTCCTCGAAGGACGTGAGGATGCCGTCGCCATCGTCGTCGACGTCCCGAAAGTCAGGGATGTCGTCCCCGTCCGTGTCCGGAAGAGGCGCAGGCGTCCCCCCCGCGTCCGAGTCGAATGCATCATCCAAGCCGTCGCCGTCCTCATCGATCCCTGAGCTCACGACATCGGCGACCCCGTCGCCGTCGGCGTCGTGTCCTTCAGTGGCATCCGGTACCCCGTCTCCATCCGTATCGAGGTCGAGACGGTTCGGGATGCCGTCATCGTCCAAATCTCCCGAGCCCTCCTGCGAATCAGGAATGCCGTCGTCGTCATCATCGGCGTCGTCCGCATCGCGGACCCCGTCTCCGTCGGAATCGGGTCCGAGCGCATCACAGATCCCGTCGTCGTCACTATCGACGCCATCGTTGTCTGGGTCTCCGCCGCTGAGGTCGGCACCGGTGATCGAACAATCATCACAACCGTCCTAGTCGGTGTCGCGACAGACGTTGGGATCCAGCCGAGCGTCGTCATCCGCGTCAGGCACCCCGTCGTTGTCGTCATCCGTGTCGACGTCGTCGCACTGTCCGTCTCCGTCGTTGTTCCCGCTCGTATTGTCGCCAACGCACGAGTCCGTAGCGTCGCAGATCCCATCCGAATCGCTATCCGTTCCGTCGTTCGCCAGGTCGAACGCACCGCTCGAACAGTCCTCACAGCCGTCCCCATCCGAGTCCGAACAAACCGTCGGATCTGCGTCGTCACTGTCGTCCGCATCCAGAGCGCCATCGTCGTCGTCATCCGCGTCGACGTCGTTGCACTCTCCGTCCCCGTCGTTGTTCCCGGACGAATTGTCACCGAGGCACGCGTCCGTCACGTCGCAAATCCCGTCCGAATCGGTATCCGTTCCGTCATTCGCCAGGTCGAACGCACCGCTCGAACAGTCCTCACAGCCATCCACATCCGAGTCCGAGCAAACCGTCGGATCCGCGTCGTCGCTGTCGTCCGCGTCCAGAGCGCCGTCGTTGTCATCGTCCGCGTCGACGTCGTTGCATTCCCCGTCCCCGTCGTTGTTGCCGCTCGAATTCACGCCGAAGCATGCATCCGTCACGTCACAGATGCTGTCTGCATCCGAGTCGGTTCCGTCATCGGTGGGATCGCCGCCACTGGCGTCGGCTCCTGTATTCGTACAGTCGTCGCAGCCGTCCGCATCCACATCCCGACAGACGTTGGGATCGCTATCATCGATGTCGGTCCCGTTGTCGACACCGTCCCCATCGGCGTCGACGTTGACGGTGCCATCGTTGTAGTCAGGAACGCCATCCCCGTCCGCATCGGGGCAGGGCCAACCGCCAGGACATTCGGTGGCGTCGTCCCCTCCTTCGGAATCGCTGTTGCTGCCGGGGGATTCGTCCGGATCATAGGGGCCAGGAATGCCGTCCGAATCGGGATCGAGCCCCGAGACGTCGAAAGCCGGAAAGCCGTACGCATCCTCATCCCCATCGGCTGGAGCCAGGATCCCGTCCCGATCTGCATCGGTGGTATCCGTCTCAATCTGTCCGTCCAGCGTCGCTCCATCGAGAGCAGCTTGGCCGATCTCGTGCAGGTCGAAGGCCCCGTCCTCGTCGCTGTCTAGATCACGGAGATCGGGCTGTCCGAGCCCATCGGTGTTGAGGAGAACGTAAGAGACGACTCCCGAGTCTGGAGCGGTTTCGACTGCATCGTCGAGACCGTTGGTGCCAACGGTCCCATCCAGCATCCCGTCACCATCGGGATCGGAAGCTCCGTGTCCGGCCTCGATGACGTCGGGGATTCCGTCGTTGTCCGAGTCCAGGTCGTTGTGATTCGGGACGCCGTCGCCGTCGAAATCGAAGGCCGGATCCGTCGTGTCGCAGCGTTGGTCCGCGTCGAGATCGAGACAGTTCGCAGCGAACCCGTCGCCGCGATCACTCGCGTCCTGCCAGTTGGGCACACCATCTCCATCGGCATCCCCATCTGGGTCGGTCCCGTATCCGTTTTCGAGAGTGTCCGGCACGCCGTCGTTGTCGTTGTCCGCGTCGTCGGGGGCTAGTACGGAATCACCGTCAGGATCCGCATCTGATCCATCGAGCATCGTCGGATCAGATGCCGCCGTCGCCAGGGTTCCGTTCCCGGTCGTGGCCGCGGCGGCGAGATCGACGCTCAGGGAATTCGCGCTGCTGGAAGTTCCAGCGATGAAGCTGACCGGAGTGGAGAGCGAAATCCCCACAGCGAGGAGCTCGCTGAGGGGCATGGCCATGTCGATGAAGTAGTCTGGGTCTCCGCCGAAATTTCCGGGGTTGATGACCGTCACTTGGACGTTCCCATTCGCAGAAAAGTCGAGCGGAGCTTCGTAGAGCTCGGTCTCGGCGACGTCTTGCGGCGTCCCGGTCACCCCAGGACTCGAATTGTGCGCGAAGACGATGCGTTGTGGATTGCCCGTTCCATCGATCATGAACGAGTACTCGTACGCCGCGAAACTGCCGTCGGTGTCGATGAGCACACCCCAGCCGAAGGCGCGCATCTTGGCGCCGCTGCGCGGATCTTCATCCACGCGCAGGCGCAGGGCGAAGTCCACCCCATCGGTGGCCACGTAGACCGCCGGAAACCCGGGACCACCGACGACTTCGCGACCGTTGTTGGCGCCGTCCGTGTCCGGATCCCCCATCTCGTTGTCGCCCTGAACGAGCGGTATCCATTCGAGACCGGCGAAGTTGACGGCTTGCCTGACCTGACGCGCAGCTGGCTCAGCCGCTTGATCACCGCTGCACGCCATCAGCGAAAGGATGAGCCCGCTCGAGAGACCCAGTCTCCAGAAGTTCCCTTGATTGCGGCTCATTGCTCGTTCCCCTTCTGACCTGATGCTTTGGATGTGGTTTTGCGAATGTGAAACTCCACGCGACGGTTGTTCTGTCGACCTTCCTCGGTGTTGTTGTCGTCGATGGGCTTGTCAGGACCGAACCCCGCCGAGGTGAGGCGCGCCGCGTCGATGCCTTGATCGACCAGCCACTTTTTGACCGATGAGGCGCGCTCACCGCTCAGCTTTCGGTTGAGCCAAGTCGAGCCCTTGTTGTCCGTATGGCCCTCGATCGCGACGAGAGTGATCTCGGGATGCTCCCGCAGGATCTTCAGCACCGCTTCCAGGACGGCGTTGCTTTCGGGGCGAATCGTCGCCTTGCCCGTATCGAACTCGATCCGATCGAGGATCTTCACCTGTCCCCCTTCGATCTTGGCCTTGGGGCACCCGTGCTTGGTGGGATCACCTGAGGCAACGCCGGGCGTCTCCACGCACGCGTCCTCGGGATCGAAGATGCCGTCTCCGTCCGTATCTCGAATCGGGCATCCGTGCTTTTCCGGATCTTCGGCATCGGCCACGCCCGCTTCGTCGGGGCACGCGTCCTCTGCGTCCAAAATGCCGTCGCTGTCTCTGTCCTTGGGAGGAGGACAGCCGTTCTTGGCAGGATCCTCGCTCACGACTCCCGGTTCGTCGACGCACGCATCCTCGGAATCGATCACCCCATCGCCATCGGCATCCGGTGGCGGAGGACAACCGTGCCTTTGCGGATCTTCGTTCCTTTCGCCCGGCTCTTGGGGACAGGCGTCGTCGCGATCGAAAATCCCGTCGCGGTCCGCGTCTCGCGGTGGCATGGGCTTCGGCTCGTCCTTCTTCGGATCGGGGAACCACTCGAGCGAAACGAGGGTCCGCACCTCGGGCGACCCGAGACCCTGGGTGAACCCGGGCCCGACGCCTGCCCCGAGTCGCCACGATTCGACGAACTCGTAGTGAGCACCAAAGACGCCTACGACCGGGGTGGAACCACGCTTGAAGAACCTCCCGCCCGTCCCAACGCCGATTCGAGTCGGAGTGCCGCCAATCACCCTCGATTATTAATATTTTCTAAATAATTCTTTCCCTAGGCTCATTATTTTAAACTCGAACTATCTAATCAAAGGCCTCCGACCTGGGCGGCCCACGGCCGTCGAATACCAGAGGCGGGGCGGATGCGTCCGACCCGGGACTGTATCGTGCCCGGGAGCTCGCGTGCGACGTCGCGGAACGCAATCAGCTCGGGGCCTCTGGGCGTGGTGCGCGGCGGACGCCTCGCCTAGCGACGTTCGTCCTCCGAGAACAAAGACGTCATGACGCAGCGGCGCGTTTCACGGAGAGCGAGACCGGGATACCATCGACCCATGAACTTCGTACGCATGGTCTCCCTCCCCTGGATCGTCGTAACCATCATGAGTTTCGCCGCCTGTGGCGGTGGAGACGATGACTCGTCAGGTGATGGCGACGCCGGCGATGGTGACTCAGGCGACGGTGACACCGGCGATGGAGACGACGACACGGGTGATGGCGACGGTCCCGAAGCACCCGCTAGCTGTTCGATCCTGGCGGACTACGTGGGAAGCTACACCGTGACGGGCGCGGCGACTGGAGAAGATCAAAGGGGAGAGTCGACGGCGGAGCACATGCGCGGCGACATCACGATCAGCGCCGACTACTCTATCGATTTCGACACGGGGATCTCTTTTGAAACGGCTGACATCATGACTTGCTACGACCGAACGATGCAGGACTTCGACCGACGGGTCCAAGTCAGCTACGGCGCCGACGACAACGGGGAGGTCATCAACATTTACCTCGATGATTCGCTCGACGTCGTGGAAATCCAATACCGACACAACGATGCATCGGTGAACGTTCGAGCCGCCGTCGACTGAGACCGTCAGGTGAGCGGGCCCGCCTTGCACGGGCTCGGACAGCGAGATACGCCTGCGGGCAATGAAGCACTCGCGACTGTTCTTCGCTCTTGTAGCTGTGGCTTTCCTCACGGAGTTCGCCGGGTGCAACAGTGTGACTCAGGGCAAGTCGGGCCCAGACTCGGGGGACGGCGACGGCGATGGCGATGGCGACGGGGACGGGGACGGCGACCTCGGCGGCGAAGGACCGATCCGCGGGGACGGCGATGGCGACGGCGACAGCGACGGCGACGGCGATGGCGACGGGGACGGGGACGGCGATCTCGGCGGGAGCCCGGGCGATGGCGACGGCGACGACAATGATGGCAGCGGGGGAACCGGATCGGGTGGAGCTGAAGCCACCGGCGGTCAAGATGGTTCGGGCGGCTCGGATGGCTCGGGCGGCTCGCCCGCCTGCGGACCCGACGACGTCGATCTGGGGCCGTCGGGCTGCTGGCAACTTTTCGGCTCGAGCGCCCTTTTGGCGCCCCCGTCGGTGGAAGAGGTCGACGGCGAGTTCTGGCGGGTCGGCTTCTTCCCCGTCCGCGGCCGTGCGTGGTTCAACGGAGACAGCGCGCCGATGCTCTATCGGGAGATCTCCGGGGACTTCGTCCTCGATGCGCGGATCTCGATGTTCGCGGTAGGCGCAGGCGAGATCGCACCCCCGGATGGGAGCTGGATTTCGGGCGCCCTCGCGGCGATGCCTGACGACTTCCTCCAGGGTGGTGATTTCTATCAGTACTATGCGGTGAAGGTGGGAACGCACGATCCGCCGAGCGTGTACGGCGCCAAGGGGGAATACACGGTCTCTCCGGCGGTCATGACCCCGGCGACGCAGCGCGCCCTCGCCCCCCTCGACGACGACCACTCCGAGAACCTGCACTTCGGGTTGCGCCTGCGCATTTGCCGCGCCCAAGGGCGACTGTGGATGGGATACTTCGATGCCTCGGGTGGAACATGGGTTCCCACGATGGGTCCCGCGGCAAGCACGTATGGCTACCGGGTGGACGACTCGGAGGATGATCTCCCGGATCTGGATGAGGCGGTCTTGGTCGGTCTGGGGGCGGAGGTCTACGATTCAACCACGGACAGCGAGCACCCGGCCAACATCCGCTTCGAGGAGATCGAGCTCCACACCCTCACGGACGCGCAAGCGTCCGACTGCTTGCGCGTCGATCTTTACTAGAGGACATCCTCACAGGTCGGAGTCCCGAAGGTCCGTTTTCCACCGGGGCGGCTGACCATCAACGGTCGCGCAGAGCCTCGAACATGGCGCGGAGTTCGTCGTCGTTCACTTGCGCAGTGGTGAACCAGGGCATGACGATACGCGTTCTGTTCGAACCCATTCGAACGAATCGAGAGAACCCCTCGAAGTCCGAGTATCCCGAAAGGGACGGATAGCCAGTCTGCTGTCCCCGATGTCCCGCGAGTTCTCCGCCGGGGCCTCGTCCTTCGCCGCTCGCTCCGTGACATCCCGAGCACAACCTCTCGAAAGTTTCGGTGATGGGACTCGCGGTCTCGGACGAGTAGGCGCTCTCGGGGATGCCAAGGGGGATGTGACCTCGCTCACCTTCGGTCCTGCCGACGTGAGAGCGATCGTCGAACTCCGTGGCGTTCAGCGCGAACTCACCGACTTCGACGGCTGCTTGGAGCGCCGCGCGGGTCTCGGTGATGACAGACTCGAGAGTCGGCCACAGTTCGGGGTCCTCGTTGCTCTCGAGGAGCTCTCGATACTCATCGAAAGTCTCGAGTCTCACTTCGCGCTGAGATGTCCCATACCCGGCTCGAAGAGACCCCAAGGCGGCGAAGATTCGTGCCCTTAGATCGTTCACTTGGAAGACGCGAACAACCTCGGCAAGGTCCTCTGGATAGGATTCGTAAGAATGCCCGACCCGGGGCTCGAGGTGCGTTTCGCGGTGGAGCCATCCGAACCCACTCATGCCCGCCCCGAAAGCCCCGGCGGCATCGCCGTTGTCGTAGACCCAGTTTTGGCGAGCCCATCGGTTGTCGCGTCCATAGATGAGTGTCGCCGCCATGGTGGCTTGGGCAAAAGCCGAGTGGATCAGGAAACCATCGTCGTCGAGATGTTGAGGAAAGTACTCGGCGCGGTTGCGCGCGGCGGTGAACTTGAGATGGGGATCGAACATGTACCCCATCCAGAACCAAGACCGGGCCACTCGTCGGCGCACCTCGCCGTGATCTTCTGCAAAATAGCCCGCGTCTTTGTCGAGGATGAAGCTCGGCCACTCGTCCCAGGACGGGAAAGGATGTCCTCCCGACCCAAAGCTCGCAGCCACCTCCCAAAAGCGCTCCACGCGACTCTTGACGAGATCTCGCCAGTCTTTGACGAATGGATCGTTCGTCGCATGCGGACTATCGTGAGTCTCGATCGCGAGATAGCCGCTGTCGGGTCGGCTGAAGCTCCCGGTGCGCAGCATGTGACCCCCGACGAGGACTGCACCGTACATGTCGGTGCCAAAGGTGCGAGCGATCGAGCTGGGCCCACCGCTGTCGCTCACGTACGGATACAGGTTGAGATTGTCCGTCAGCTCGACGCGCCTGTCATAAATGGCCCAGAGGTTCTCGGGATTCGGCTCCTCGATGTAGGCATTGTGGAGTGCATACCATTCGATTTCCGAGCCCTCCTTCGGATGACTCGGGAACTCCGGAATCCAATCGTTGATCGAGTGATGTCCGTCGCCGCGGATTTCGTCGTCGGTCCAACGAGGAAACGGAAAACCAACTCTGATCGTGCGCAGATCCAACCCAGCAATCCACTCCAGGGCGGCATGCGCGGCCTCGGGTGAATCGATCCTCCCCGTGAGGTAAGGGTGGTCGAGCTCGCTGAGCTGCGGGACGAAGGCTCGCTCCGTGTCAAAAACGTCCTCCCCTGGAAGAACCTCCCCACCCGGCTGCAGCGGGCTGTATCGGGTGGGATCTACGGGTCTCAAACCGAGCCGCTCACGCTGAAAGTGAACGAGCCGCACGATCGCGTGCGCATCCTCAACGCTGGCCTCGACTCCAAAGGCGCGCCGCAGAATCGTACCGTCGGAGTAGTCGAAGAAGGCCAGGTCGAACGCATCCGGCGTGTGACAGCTCGCGCACGCTCCCTTCGCATGGGGACGACGAAACGCCTCCAGACCTTCGCGGAAGTCGGCATGAGAAAAGGGGCTGTCCGGATCCGATGAAACGACGACGTTCAGATCGGTGTCGGCGACGACGGGCACCCGCGGTTGGTCCAACGTCTCGCTCGGAGGCGTCGGCTCTTCCTGGGCCGGTTCACTCGACGTGCCGCAGCCCGTCGCAAGCGAGAACAGACAGACGACGCACGCGGTGACATGCTGCGGCACGCCGCGTGGCGGAAATCGAGATGCCATACCGGCGCGTAGGTGCATCCATTGCTAGAAATCGGTTCACGACGACCCAATGATGCTTACCCCTCGTGACCGGGGCGGCGACCGGCGAGCTTCTTCAGAGTGATGCGACCAAGCTCCTGGCCGGGTTTCCGCCGGATCGCCGAAGGCGGTTCCTCGGAATCGAAGCGGCGCGCGGGAGCGCCACCTGCGAGTTTTCTGTTGAGCTCGACGAGGATGTGCCGCGCCATCCTCTCGGAGTCGAGCGACGCATCCAAAATGGCCCAGGCATAGCCAGTAGAAACCGCCGCCCGCGCCACCGCGGGCGCCCAATCTGCCACGAGAATCGCC
The DNA here is from genome assembly GCA_965652275.1 of uncultured Polyangiaceae bacterium. Classification (GTDB taxonomy): domain Bacteria; phylum Myxococcota_A; class Polyangia; order Polyangiales; family Polyangiaceae; genus NIC37A-2. The sequence continues at coordinate 89,687 of CBFGUR010000008.1, forward strand.
TGGGTGCGCGTGGTCTTTTCGAGCTCCATCCGCAACTGATTGAGTAAGGCTCCGTCTGCGATCACGACGAAATGTGGGTCGAGAAGGCGCAGCTGCCCAGCCAACGAACCCCGCGGAACCGAAAGGGCCCTGAGGCCACGGGCCGCGAGCGCCCGACCGAGATACGTCGGCAGCGACGGCCCGGGCACCACGACGACATCAGGACGGGTCGGATCGGAACTCACGGTCGTGAGTGCCCCGAGCGGGCAAAACCGGTTCATTTCGATCGCGCTACCGCATCCGCCCGCGATTTCTAACGGTACCAGAGCTCGGGCTCGAGGAGCTCGAAGGTTCTTTGATCCTGCTGCCAGAGTACCTCGTCCCCCGGCTCTTCCCACGCCTTTAGACCGCGGACCGAAAGGATCGTCCAGAAGTTTGCGCCATCGTATGCCAGCACATCGAAGTCGGACGGTGCTCGTTCATGAGCCTGATGCACGTCCAAGAAGACCCGCTGGGGAATGTCCAAAGCATCCGCCGCCACGATTTCGATGTATCCCGGGTAGTAGTCGCCCCGGAGCTCCCACCAAGTCGACTCGTCGTCGTCGAAAGCCCGGATCGGCTCGGAAGGATTCCCCGCCACTTGGCCCAGGATCACATCCGGGTCGCCCTCCGACAGGCCAGTCGCAGGGAAACGACCGCCCCCATCGGTGAGGAACGTGATGGCTCGAAATTGCGTGTTCAGACTGGGCGGCCGCGAAAAAACCAGGATCCGAAAGCCAAAGACCTCGGCGTCGGCTGGGAACCCGACGGTCGTGGGATTCTCTTCACCACCGAAACCGCCGAAGCCGCCGCGATCACCACCCGAGCCACCTCCTCCGGAGGTTCCGCCGCTCGGGATCTGGTCCGGGGGACCTTCGTCGGGCTCGAAGAGTATGACGTCACCCCCACACGCGGCGACGGAGCAGGCGAGGGCCAAGGGCAAACCAAGCCGAGGGAAGTTCATAGAGCAACTCCCGCGAGAAGGAGCGCGTCCACGCTCCCCCAGGAAGTCCCCGTGCGTTCCACGCTTTCGGAGATCCCTCGAATTCTGCCCAAGGTCTTTCTCCCGTTCATCGATCCTTCGATGAAGAAACTCGAGGTCCCTTGAAAGCGTAGGCCGGCACCAACTCCGATGGAGCTCCCCCAAGCCGAACCGCCCTCGCCTTGGAATCCGTCCGCCGCATTCACCTCGAACGCGACACTGTGAACGAGCAAATCAGCTTGGAGCAGGCCGCGAAACGAGCGCGCCGCATCGCTGAGCAGCCTCGAGCGCGCCCCCCAGACGACCGAGCGAGTATCCACGCTCCCTGCGTCGAGACGCTGCCTCCCGGCCCACCTCTGCGAAAACACGACGGTCAGCTCCAAAGCTTCGAAGGGAGCACCTCCGAACTCGAGCCACGGCCCGACGAAGGTCAGCTCGTTGAAGTGCCGTTCCCCCTGGAGGCCGACGAAACCTCGAAACCAGGTGGTCCTCGTCGGGAGGGCCCGCTCGACCGTCGCCCGCACGATTTTGTTCTCGGCTGGTTCAAGCTCGGAAGCTTCGGGCCGGGCGGCCCGCTTCTCCTCCCGGTTGAGCAGGATCTCGACCCAGCTCGCCCGCAAGAGCTCCTGCGCGTAGATGGCCACCGCGAGCGGACGACTCTCAGCGGGGACTCCGTCGAGATCGAGGACTCGTTCGACGCGCTTGACCGTGATCCGATCTTCGAGGATCAGCCGAACGACGTAGCGATCCTGGCTCTCTGCGTCGATGGAGATTTCGGCGAGCGGAGCGAGATCGCCGGGCTTTGCGGCGGAGCCGGTAGGACGCGGCGCGCAGACGGACAGCCCATGTACGGTCAACCCGGCCGCGAGATGATGGATGAGTTCCGCTTGGTAGGATCGCTCGGCACCGTGAGAGACGACGATGTGCGGGCGAGCACGACAAGATGGGGCCGAGGTCTGCGGGTCGGAAACCGCATCCGATGCTTTGGCGAATGTCGTGATGCAGCTCAGCGAGACAGCAATCGAGATGAGACGCGCGATTCCGTTAGCGACATGCCTTTTCGACTTGAGTTCGATGCACGCCATTCGGGTACTTTCTCAGATACTGGGCTCGCGCGGTATCACACTCGGTCTTTTGTCCCGTATCGCCGAGGGCTTTCACCCGACGAGCCAGAAGGGGCTCGTCGGTGGCTGTTTCGCCATCGACCGTGGGGCTCCGGAGGACATCGAGCGCTCCTCGCGGATCGTGGAGCACATCTTGCCGGAGTCGTGCAGCTTCCAGACGCGCGAGCTTCGCCCGGGGGTCCCTTGGGAACTGCCGTGCAAATGCATCAAAGTGGATCGCCGCGGCTTCGTGATCGCCGGCCGAGCGGGCGCGTGCGGCTCGCTGCCAAACGTCTTCCGCTTGGCGCTGACCTGGCTCGGCCGAACTCGGAGCACGCTTTCTCTGCGATTCCTCATTCGCCGAGGGCGCGCTCTCCACTTCCCGAGCTGCCTCGCTCGGATCGAGACTCCAGGTCTCACCAGCTGCAAGTGGGAACGTGCGTGCGCCATGAATGACCTCCACGAGGCCCTCCTCCACACTGACCGTCACGGCGTCATGCTGTCGCGAAACGACGAATCTCGTCCCGACGACCCGCACGACCACCGGACCCGCCTCGACGAAGAAGTCCCGCTCAGGAACCGACTGGACCGAAAAGTGCGCCTTCCCATCTAGCGAGACCCGTTGAACGCCGGGAGAAGTTTCCCGAGTTTGGAGAACGGCGGTGGCGGTCATGAGAACCTGACTCCCGTCGGAGAGGGTTCGCCGTGTCGTCCACTCGAGCGGGATGTCCGGGCGCGCACCGGCGCCCGAGGGCACAGCAGTTGGCTCGGGCGACTTTGCAGCGCCATTCACGTCGGCCGCGCGGAGCCCCAGCCAAAGCAGTCCGGCGCCGGCGCCGAAGACGCCGATGAGGCCCACGTACCGCCACCACCTCCCACGAAAAATCGTCGTTTCGCCAAGTCGGCGTTCAATCTCGTGGAACTGCCGCTTCCGACGCGGCGCGTCGCTCGGGACCGAGATGGCCGCACGCAGCTCGTCGGGGGAAGCTTGTCGCCCATTCATGATGGCCCCTCCAACTCTGGCGCACTCCGGCGCTGCCGTCGATGCAGCTCGACGGCGTCGTTTGCTTCATTCAAGCGGCGCTTGACCGTCGAGGCGGAGAGGCTGAGTTCGGCGGCCACCTCGTCCGTCGTGTATCCTTCGACCCGCTTGAGCAGCAAGGCGAGGCGGGCCTCGACGTTGATGTTCTGAAGCGCGCGATAGAGCGTCCGGAGCTCGACCACGACTTCGGGCGGAGCGTTCACCGATACGTCGATGTCGTCATTCAACTCGGTGGGTCGCCGGAGCCCCAAACGTTCGAGCATGCGGCGCCTCGAGATGGTCTTGCGGACGGTGTGCACGGTGATCGAACCCAACCAAGATCCGAAGGCCGTCGGATCGCGCAGCTTGTGCAGGTTACCCAATGCTTGCACGAAGGAATCCTGAACGACATCGTCGAGTTCGGTGTCATGGCCGAGCAATCGGTACGAAAGCCCTGACACCATCGGCGCATGGCGCTCAAATAAAGCCTCTCGGGCCCATTTTTGCCCCGCGAGAGACGCCTCGACCAGCTTCGCATCACTGATGGGTTCCTCCTGGGTCGCCGTCCGCGTGCTCGTCGAATTCCCCACCCGCATGCGCTCGTCCGTCTTTCCAACATACCATCTGCAGCTGCGGGCGGCTTCGCTCATGGGTCCTCAATCCAGGGGCCGAATCGAGTCGACACAATCGGGGTTAGCCGTTGGTGCGGCGAGCCCCGGAAATGTGGTCACACCCCACGTCGATTTTTGGTGCGACCGCGGTAAGTATCTGAAATGAGGCCCATAAAAAATCCGCGCTCTTGGCCCAGCGGCCGGGTGGTTCGGAGGAGGCTCAGGTGAGCAAACCCGGCAAGCCTCCCGGCGACACCCAGTCCGCCTGATACCCGAAGGTCTGATCCTCGAAGCCGAAGGCGCGCAGAACGGAAACCATCAACTGGCTCGTGCTGTGGTCGCTGTTGGTCCAGTCCTGGGTGTCCTGGGCGTTCCCGGGAGCATACTGGAGGCACCGGCCCATCTCGACTCCGGCCCCTGCGTTTCCAGCAAGCACTAGGTGGAGTTTTCGATTGTTGTGGCCCGAGCCATTGCCGAACATGCTCACCCACAGAACGAGAGTGCTATCTAGCATCGTGCCTTCGCCCTCGTCCACCGCATCCATTTTGTCGAGGAGCTGAACGAACTGTTCCGTATGCCAGCGGAACCCCTCGTACAGACCCTCTTCGGTGTACGTTCCCCCGGATCCGTCATCGACGTTCGCGCCCCGGTGCACCAGATCGTGCCAGTTGTCGTACGACGACGGCGTGAACGGCAGCTCCGCGCCCGCGCCGTTCCGGTAAGTCATGTTGTCGAAGTTGTCTCCTTGGAGCAGCGTGCCGACCGGCGCCAAATCGCAGGAGAGCGCTGCGACCAGGAGGTCCTGCTGCAGCGAGTTCGTGCGATCGGCGCTCAGCTCTTGTGGCGAGGAAAGCGAGGGGCGACTGCAGTCGCGCACCGATGTGATGCGTTGCTCCAGGTCGCGGAGCTTGTCGGCATGAGCATCTAGGCGAGCGCGATCTTCGACTCCCACGGTGCTCCGGAGCTCGTTGAAATTTCCCAAGACGGCGTCGAGAACACTCTGACGGCGCATGCGTTCGGTGGCCGCCGCCATCTGGTCGGCGTCCGCGGCGGGAAAGTACACGTCGAGTGCTTCTGCGGGATCGTGATAGCTGTCGATGGGATCGTCTTTCCCCGCGTAGAGGTATCGTGAAGCTCCCCTCGAACCGCCGGACTGAAGGCTGACTGTCGAAAACGGATGATCCGTTTGGAGTCGCGTCCCAACGACGTGATCGATGGATGCACCCGCGGCGTGCGAGTCGTTGACTTCCTGGGCGTCCCTCGAAATGAGCGCCCCGTCGGAATCGAACGCACTCGAGAAAAGGTGACACGTCAAGAGTGTGCGGTTGGACGCGTTGTGCCCATTGGACTTGCAGAGACTCGTGAGGCGGTTGTCCACGCCCCAAAGCCACAGAGCTCGTTCGCGGTAGGGCTCCATCGGCTGCATGATCTTCCCGAGGGAAAAGTCGGTCTCCGATGCTCCCGGTTGCGCCCATTCGTCGAGTCTAGTGCCCATGTTGTGCAGCACGACCACGAGCCGCTTGGGAGCGGCGGGCGTCGCCCTGGCGAGCCGAGGTGAGACTGCTTCGAGAAAAGGGAGAGCCAACGTGGCTCCGCCCGCTCCTACGAGAAATCGGCGACGGGATAGGGGCAAGCTTTTCATTGTACCTCCGGGATCACGCGGTAAAGAAAGGCGTCAGTTTGGGTGATGGCAACGAGGACCTCGTCGAGACGCGCGCCCGCGGCGTCGAAGTGATCACGTACCGTGGCGACGCTGCACGCGTCGCTTTCCGTGTCATGCCTGCCGAGAGAAAACCGTACCCACTGACGAGCGAAACAGTCTTGGACTAGTGAGCTGTCGGCCAACATCGAAATCATTTCCTGGGCCCCGTCAAATGGTCCACCACCATCACCGATGTGAATCAGCTCTCCGCTCGCATCCACCGGAACGCCCGTCTCTTCGTGCGTACGATATCCACCGATGGCGTCGAAGTTTTCGAGGGAAAACCCAGGAGGATCGATGAGGCTATGGCATGTGGAACACGACGGATCGCTCGCATGCGTCGCCAGGCGCTCTCGAACGGATTCGCCCGGCCTACTCGGAGGAAGGTTGATGTCGATTCCCGCTGGTGGTGTGAGTTCCTGGCACAGCAACGCTTCGCGAATGAACGCGCCACGCGCAACGGGAGAGGTGGTTGCCGAATTGGATTGAGCGGCAAGAAAGAGCGGAAGGGCAAGGAGTCCGGGGCGCTCCGGGCCCAGGTCGACGGTCTCCCAGCCCTCGCCCGGAGCCCCGACGCCGTGGAACTCCGCCATCTCTTCGTCGATGGGAATCCGCGTCGAGGTTAGCAGCTCGGCGAGTGTGCTGCTGGAGGAAAATGCTCCCGATACGTACCGTCGGAATTGCTCTCGCATGTGGGGCTCGAGGTCGCCGAACTGTGGAAACAGCTCGATATCCTTTTCGACCAGAGCGAGTCGATCGATTCTCATGAAATCCTCGAAGAAGTCAGCCACGAGTTCGCCTGTCCCGTACTCGGCGACGAGCCGTCGAGCCTGTTCGGCGACCACGTCGGGGTCGTCCAATTCACCGGACTCGGCGAGTTCGAGCAGAGCCTCGTCTGGAGGACGCTCCGCCAAGAGATAGGAAAGCCGATTGGCAAGGAGACGTCCCTCGACCCGAACGATCTCGCCCGCAGAAGCGCCGTCGGGCACTTGTTCGACTTGATAAAGAAACTGCGGGGACTGGAGAGTCGCCTCGATGACGGCACGCACACCTTCGCGGGGCGTGCTGGCCGGCGCGACGGTCTCGTAGAGCGTCGACAGGCGTGCAACTTCTTCTTCTGTTGGTGCGCGCCGGTAGGCGCGATCGAGAAGCAAAACGATGAACTCGGAGACACACGGCTCGGCATTGGAAGCATCCGGCGTGCAGCCCAGCGTATCGGTGACGTCTTGCGTCAACTGCTCGGAAACGCGCTCGGCGGCTTCGAGGATCCCCATCGCGCCGTCGGCGCTGACGATGTTGGCGTCTGCCGCGGTTCTGAAGCCGGCACCCAGGGTGCTCTCGGGAAACGTATCGCCCACGTCGATGCCGCGCTCGAACACGTGGTTGACGCTGAGCGCGAATTGCCGAGACGTGAGGCGAGGTAGGACACGAGGCTCCACCATGGGCGCGTCGCAATCGAGCGCGCTGCCGACATCTCCATCACCATCTCCAAAGGCGTCTCCGTCACCGGAGCCGGCTCCCCCACGCCCATTCTCCAAGTCGTCCCGAGTGGCCGCGCCGCCAGAACCGGCACCTAGGGCGCCTTCACATGCGAGCAGCGTCAGCGCCCCGATCAGGACAAGTGCCTCGTTTGTCGCCATCGCCGCGTAGGTGCGGCGACCCTCACAAAACGTGTCACGGGGCCAAGTATTTCTAGCTGAGCGAAAGTTTGCACCATTCGGTGAACGTGCGCGCTAGGCCCCCGGTGCTCGAGGCGTCGCTCGGGGCGGACAGGCCCGAGTTCGTACACCCCATCACAGGGCGTCGGTCGGGACCCATCCGACGGCGAACCCGGAAACCGCTCCGGGAAGTTCGCCGGTGACCGGAACGAAGTCGACGCCGTTCTCGGAACGTTCGATGCGGCGGCTCCGGCTCCTCAAGTAGACGCCATCGAGTGGCTTGTGCGGAATGGGGGCATCGACGAGTTCCCATTCGTTCCCGTCTTCGGTGGCATAGTGCGCCGCGTCGTCGCTGCGGGACGTCGCAACGAAGATGCCGTCGACGAAGTCCACGAAGTTGCCCAAGTCAGGCTCGCCCACCGGGGTCCAGCCCGTTTCGTCCGTCGCCCGCACGGATATCGGAGTGCCGGCGAGGTCCCCCGAATTGTAGGCACCAGTCGCGACGAAAACCCCAGCGCCGAAGGCCAGCTCCCGTACGTGTCCACAGCCGGAAGAGGCGTTGGTCCCTTGGGTCCAGGTGATGGCATCCAGGGAAAACAGAGACATTCCGCACCCACCGACGGCCAGCCACCGACCGTTACCGTACTCGACGCCGCCCATCCACTGTTGCCCCTCGAGCGTTCGTTCTTGCCAGTCTCGACCGTCTTCGGACGTGAAGATCTTCCAGCCCACCGCAACGAACAGACCATTTTCAAACGCCACGTCTCGGAGGAGGCAACGGTCGTCTCCCCCGGTACAGAGGAGCTCGCACGCGTCACCGACACACGTCGGATCCTCGGGCGTGCCCACATCGGGATCGAGGTCGGGCTCACTCCAGGTCAGACCTCCGTCCAACGAGCGCACCTTCAGGCCTCCGTAGCCGACCGCTACATGCACCGGGGCAAGCTCCGGATCGGCGGTGTGCGACCCGCCCGATCCAGCCGTATCTCCGCTTCCACCGGCTCCCGCTGGGGCCCCACCCAGCGCCGTCGCGCTCCCTCCTGCGCTGGGGAAGTCGACTCCTCCGGTTCCGCCACTCGTCGGATCACCGCCCGACCCCGCTCCGCCCGTGGATGCGTCTCCCGCGCCGCCACTCGACGAAGCACCATCACCCGAGCCTCCGTTGTCCCTCTCCTCGGAGCATCCACTCGATGTCATCGAGAGGAGCGCGACCAGAGCTCCCGCGAAGGCGGCATCGTGCAATTTCATGGAGGGCTGGTGCCCCGAGGACCCGAAATCGGTTCAAAAGAGGCATCGTCGATGACCGATGCACTCAGCCAGCGTGACGGCTCAACGAGCTGGAAGGCCCAGCTTCTCGACAAACTGTGGCGGCAGAGCGCCGCTGAAGTACGCGCCGCCGAATCCACCAATGACGAAGAGCACCAAGAGGAAGGCGATCACACCGCCCTTCCCACCAGGAGCCCTGCCCTCTTGCCCGCTCAAGGGATCGCTCGGAAGAGGTGCGTGCGCTGGGATCTCGACGTCGACAGCCTCCTCGATCGTTGGGTGAGACGCGACGCGGTCCTCTTCGAGGAGCGAGAGGTTCCCGAGTTCGATCCGCTCGAGCTCGCTCGTGGGCGCTGATGGAGCCGTGCTCAAGCCGAGACTGTTGCCCCAATCCAGGGGCTCGTCCGTCCGTCCCTCAGGCATGTCACCCACGAAAGAGTGTACATCGAGGGGCGATGCCGATTCGCCAGTTGCCGCCGCGTGCCCAGCCTCATCGAGAGACGTGAACTCGAACAGCGCCTGATCGATGAGACTGCCGATGAGAGAACCATGGGAAGCCTTTCGCTTCTTCTCCGCCTCGCGCGCGGCCTCGACCGGAAGCACGAGCTGGGCAATGTCGAACGACGAAACCGCCCGAGGAAGGCGGAACAGTACTTGGTTGAGGTCGTCACCCAGGGCGCGCGCAGTGAGATAGCGCTGGTTCGGATCTCCGGCGAGTGCCTTGTTCAATACGCGTACGACGGACTCGGGCACGTGCGGGTTGATCGTGCGAATGTCTGGCGTTTCTGCTCGTTGGACCTGCTTGACCGTGTCGAGATCGGTCTTGCCCTGAAAGAGTCGTCGGCCGGCGAGCATCTCCCAGAGGATGATCCCCACGGCAAAAATGTCGGTCCGGGCGTCGACCGAATGCCCCTTGGCGGCTTCCGGGGAAAGGTACCCGAACTTCCCCTTGATGATGCCGGGCTGACTGTTTTCCAGTTGGGAGTTCGCCTTGGCGAGACCAAAGTCGGCGATCTTTACCTCGCCGTACCTCGTCATGAGGACGTTGGGTGGCGACATGTCACGATGGACGATGTGAAGGGGCTGGCCCTTGTCGTCCTTCAACTCGTGGGCGTACGCCAGCCCCTCGCAGATTCTCACGCAGATGAGCACCGCTTCTTCGACCGGGATGGTCTGGCCACGATCGCGACGATGGCTGATGACGCCCTTGAGGTCCGCGCCATCCACCATCTCCATGACGATGAAGAAGGTGTTGTCACCCTGTCCGATGTCGAAGACTTGGACACAGTTGGAATGACCGAGGTGAGCGCTGAGCCGAGCCTCGTCGAGGAACATCCCGATGAACTCGGTCTTGCCAGCCAGGTGCGGCAAGACGCGCTTGATCGCGACCTTCTTCTTGAAGCCCTCGAGACCCGCACTCTCGGCGCGGAACACTTCCGCCATCCCCCCAGCGGCGATGCGTTCGATGACGCGGTATCTCTGTTGGGGTGCTGACATGAAGGGCGCGCGAAGCCGGGAGGCTCGGTCGGGAGTTCAGGTTAAACCGACGTAAAATTTGGGGTCAAGCGGATCCACGGTTCCCTGTGCGGGTCCGCTTTCCGAATGGGAAGGGAGGAGCCCTTGACGAGGCTACGAAGAGGCTTGATAAGCGTTTTCAGCATGAGCACAAGCGCGCCCACAGAAGGACAGGAATCTTCCCTCGATCCGGACGAACCGCACACGCCCCTGTGGTTCACGTTCCTGGGTCTGGGGCTCTTCCTGGCGGGCGGGATTTTCCTGCTTGCGACGGCTGGTGACGAAGAACCAGTCGTCCGAGCTCCCGAGAGTGAGGCGGCCGCACCAGCCGAAGAAGGCGAAGGCGCTGCTCCGGATGCGGCACAGGCTGCGGCTGAGGCAGATCCGCACGCGGGCCACGGCCACGACTGAGGCCGGAATCTTCCAAAAGGGCGGTTCATTTTTTCTACCAAAGGTCTCGCCATCCGGTGAGTCTCGTGGCAGGTTCCGCCTCCCCCGGGGGGACCCACCCTCCACGAGAACGGGGCTATAGCTCAGCTGGGAGAGCGCTTGACTGGCAGTCATGAGGTCACCGGTTCGATCCCGGTTAGCTCCACCGAAAAGCCCGCACGACCGAAAGGTCGGAGCGGGCTTTTCTCATCGGACACTCGATCGGCTGTGGCGACGCGTCGGCGTCCATTCGTTGCAACGCCGACCGCCCGCGTCACACTGGCTCGCTTCGAACACTCGGGAGTAGTTGACCACGTCGCTCGCTTCGTTCTTCAAAGCTCGAGCGGATTGACCACGTCGCTCCTGTTTCGTTGCAAACGTTCAATGAGAGCTGCGCGCTCCTCGCAACTGTCGACAGACGTGACGTTTTCGTAATTTTTCTGCCTCACAACCGAGCCATTGGTTACTTCCCAATCAACTCACTGACTGTCTCCTCGAGAGCACATCTCTCGAAAGATCGCACGGCCGTCGATCTTTCCGCAGGAGACGGACGCAACACCCACTCCCCAGGAAAACCCAACGTCCCAACCATGATCGGTTCGGCGGCGAATGGAGAACTACGGCCGTGCCTCATCGCTTCGCTCACACTTCCACTTCGATTTCGCGTCTCTTTGCACTGATCTCTATCCTGAGCGTGCCCCTGCCTGCATGCAGTTCCGAAGATGGCGGCGACCCCAACGAGACGGGAGACGGCGACGGTGACGAAGGCGACGGTGATGTCGGCGACGGGGACGTTGCTGCAGGCGATGGTGATGGTGATCAGGGCGACGGAGACGGCGACGGCTCTGGCGGCGGGACGACCGGAGGAATGCCTTCCGGAATCGCGTGTGAACGCGACGCGCGACTCGGTTCCTTTCTCCTCATCTTGACAGAGGACTACACGACATTTCGAGGCTCTGTCTCGAATGGAGTCGCACCGAACGGCGTCCCCGAAGTGAAGGCAACATCCGGCGCCTGTTCACTACTCGGGGCTCCCAACCTCTTCTGCGCCACACCATGCGAAAACGGCACGCTCTGCGCGGGAGACGATCAATGTGTCCCCACGCCCATGAAGGTGTCGGCCGGCACGGTGTCGGTCTCTGGCACGGCCACGCCCATCAGCGAAGACCCGAACGGCATCACCCTCGACTACAACGAAACGATCAACGATCCGTACCCCGCCTTCAACAGCGGCGACGCGCTCACTCTCTCTGCGGCCGGTGACGAAGCGGATGCATTCAGCTTGAGTGGCGAAGGTGTGGGGCTCATGACCACCAGTGCGTCCACCGTGGAGCTCGTCGAGTCCCAACCTATCGAGCTCTCGTGGGACGCCACCGGGGCTTCTGACAACAGCACCGTAGAGATCGAACTCACCGTCAACGCCCATGGAGGCACCCCGGCGTGGATCTCGTGCGAAACGGAGGACACCGGATCGTTCTCGATTCCGGCAGACATCGTCGGGCAGTTGGTCGACCTCGGTCTTTCGGGCTTTCCGCGCGTCTCACTCACACGACAGACGGTCGACTCGACGGAGCTTTCCACGGGCTGCGTCGACTTTACGGTCACCTCCGGCGTGACGCTCGACGTGTCCATCGACGGACTCGTGTCGTGCTCCGACACGAGCGACTGCCCTGATGGACAGACCTGCAACGAAGCCCTCATCTGCGAGTAAACGAGCGCCCTCCTAGAACCGCGAGAACAATGAAGCACCTCATCCTCACGAGTCCTCTTCTGCTTTCCATGCTCTCAATCGGCTGTTCTGGATCTGGAGCTTCAGGTGACGGCGACGGAGCGTTGGCGACCGGTGGTGGCGCGGGACTCGGTACGGGGGCACAGGGATCCGGTGGGCTGGGATCCGGAGGGCTGGGATCCGGAGGGCTCGGGTCCGGCGGGGTCGGGTCAGGAGGCGATACGACCGTCGGCACCGGGGGCGTCGGCACGGGCGGTGACGGAGGACCCGGAGCGGGCGGCAGCGACGGAACGGGTGGCGACTCGGCAGCTGGGGGCTCGGCGAACGAGGACTGCGATGACACCGGTGCCGCGGCAAACTTCAGCTTCTTCGTCACGAGCTGGCATCACATGCAGCTCCTCTCCGGGAGCCCTGATGGTTTCGGTGGAGATCTGCGTTACGGCGGCGCGACCGACGGTCTCACGGGCGCGGACAACATCTGTCAAGAAATCGCCCGCCGCGTTTGCCACGGCCACAAGACTTGGAAGGCGTACCTTTCCACCAGCACGGTGAACGCCAAAGACCGTATCGGTAGCGGCCCTTGGTACGACTACGCGGGAAGCCTCGTCGCAAACAACATCGACGGTTTGCTTGGAGAGGACGCTCGCCCTGCTGGCGGCTGCTGTGATGACGGGACGTACGACGAGATCGGCGTGTTTCACGACGGCACCACCGACATCAACAACGACGGCATCGAGGATGACGATCATGACGTCATGACAGCGACCAAGTCCGACGGAACCTACGACGGCTTCAGCTGCGACGACTGGACGAGTACCACGGCAGAGCCGGAGGGTAGCTTGGAAGGCCAAGGAGGGCTTCAAAACGGCCTGCGCTTTGGACACTCGTGGCCCGCGTTCAGCGGGCAAGGTTGGCAGACGGTCCACGCAGGTCACGCCTGTGGAGCGGGAACCAACTTCATTCAGGACTTCAATCCCAACGCGAACGACTCGAGCACGGTTGGCGGCGGCGGCGGCTACGGCGCCATCTATTGCTTCGCCATCGACCCCTGAACCTAGCGCGTACGCTGAACCTCTACCAGCAATCGATCGGACCAAACCCATGCACAAGCCTCTGATATCGTCCCTACTTTTCGCACTCTTTCCAATCGCAGTGGGAAGCACACTGGGTTGCAGCAGTGAGGGCGATCAGACTCAGAATGAAAATGGCACCGCGACAGGTGGTGCCATGGGGTCGGGGGGCGACCCAGGGAGCGGTGGATTCGTCGGGACCGGCGGCTCGTCAGGGTCAGGTGGCATCTCAGGGACCGGGGGCATTGCCGGCACAGGTGGTATCTCGGGAACCGGTGGCGTCCCAGGCACCGGCGGCGACCCAAGCACCGGCGGGATCACCGGGACCGGCGGCGAAACGGGAACGGGGGGAAACCCCAACGCCGATTGTGACGACACGGGCGCGGCGGACAGCTTCAGCTTCTTCGTGACGAGCTGGCATCACATGCAGCTCCTGTCGGGCAGCGAAGACGGATTCGGTGGCGACTTGCGCTACGGCGGCGCCACCGATGGGCTGACGGGAGCGGACAACATTTGCCAAGAGATCGCTACGCGCGTCTGCCACGGTCACAAGACGTGGAAGGCGTACCTCTCGACGAGCACAGTCGACGCCAAGGACCGCATCGGGTCCGGTCCCTGGTACGACTATGCGGGGAACCTCGTCGCGAATGACCTGGGCGGACTGATGGGAGAGGATGCCCGTCCCGCCGGTGGCTGCTGTGACGAAGGGGTCTACGACGAAATGGGTGTGTTTCACGACGGAACGACCGACATCAACAATGACGGCATGGACGACGATGACCACGATGTCCTCACGGGAACGAACGACGACGGAACTTACGACGGGTTCAGCTGCGAGGACTGGAGCAGCACGACTGCCGAGGTCCCTGGTGATGGCTTTTCCGGCGGACTTCGACTTGGTCATTCCTGGCCCGCCCAGAGCGGTCAAAGCTGGCAGACCGTTCACAGCGCCCGCTCGTGCGCCGCTGGCACGAATTTCCTCCAAAACGGTCCTGGCAGTGGCGACTCCGTGGGGGCGGGCGGCGGCTATGGCGCGATTTATTGTTTCGCGATCGACTGATCGCGGAGCCCTGAGCAATATCGAAAATGAAAACTCCCCAGGTTCAATCTACACGCAACGTCGTCTTGGCTCTTCTCGTCGCAGGTGCACTCGGCGGGTGCAGCGATGGTAGCTCCTCCCCGTCCGAAGAAGATCCTGAACCGGAACGGGACTGGGAGTGCATCGCCGATGAGGACGAGGACTTCGATTCGCTCCCGGAGCTCGGTTGCCTTTCTGATTTCGAGCGTTCCGCAGCCGAGCCCACCGACTCGAGTTTGCCGGGCGCACGCAGCGTGAAGACCGTAGTAGACCGAGTCGACGACAGCCGCCTCTACTTCATCAACACCGACGAATACCCTCTCCACTACGAATTTGCTCTGGAACACCTTTCGGCGACTGGTGACCTCCCGCTCGTCCCGAGCCAAGCCGAGTTCAACGACAACTACTTTACGGCCCAACGTCGGTTCTATCTCGGCGCGGTCACCTACTACGAGGGTCCCGACGTCTGGGCCTACGAGATCTCTCCCTACGATACGGCGTCGGCTGAGATGATCATCGAACAGTTCGACCTCGTCCGGAACGCCGCGTATTTCGGTAGCGAGCTCGCGTTTCACCCATCCGGCGACGCCGTCGAACGACTCATCGAAGAGCTAGAAGGCGAGATCCCCATCGTCACGACTGACGAAATCTACCAAGGGACGGACTATCAGGCGCTCAATCTCGGTACGAGCTGCGGGCGTCTCGTCTTCTTGACGGAAGCCGAGCTCGCCACCACCCACATCAGCTATCAGGACATCGTCGTCCTCGACGCGGTCCCGAACGACATCTCCGTCGCCCAGGGGATCATCACCGCAGAGTTCCAAACGCCCCTTTCTCATGTGAACGTCCTCTCTCAGAACCGGGGAACCCCCAACATGGGGTTGCGCGGAGTGTTCGACTCGGAAGAGTTCCGCGAGCTGGAAGGAGAGTGGGTGCAGCTGACGGTCGGAGCTTTCGACTACTCGATCGAGGCGATCGATGCCGCCGAGGCCGAGGACTGCATCATTCAGCCGGAGCCCATCGACGTGACCCCGATGAACCTCGACGTCACCGAGCTGGCCGACATCGAGACGCTCTACGATCCCGATTCGGAGCTTTCACTCCGCGATCAAGTCTCGATGAACGTTCCCGCCTACGGCGGTAAGGCCAGCCACTACGGACCCCTCGCACACATCGAAGAAGCGAATGCCCCCAAGGCCTTTGCCATCCCCGTCTACTACTACAATCAATTCATGGTCGAAAACGGCTTCGCTGATCAGCTCAGCGACCTCTTGGCCGACGATGAATTCATGACCGACGCCTCCGTTCGCGACACGGCCCTGGAGACCTTGCGCGAAGACATGCTCGTGGCACCGATCAACGAAGACTTCCTGACGCTCGTCACGGACAAGATCGAAACGGATTACCCGGGGGTCCGGATGCGCTTTCGATCGAGTACCAACGCCGAGGATCTGGGCGACTTCACTGGCGCAGGGCTCTACACCTCGAAGAGTGGCGAGATAGGCGACCTCGAAGACCCCATCGAAGACGCCATCCGGGAGGTGTGGTCCAGCGTTTGGTATTTCCGGGCGTTCGAGGAAAGGCAATACAACGGCATCGACCATCAGGCCGTTGGAATGGCGCTCTTGGTCCATCGCTCTTTTCCCGACGAAGACGCAAATGGAGTCGCCGTTACGGCGAACCCCTTCGACGCTACGGGCGTGGAGCCCGGCTTTTACGTGAACGTCCAGAAAGGCGAAGCCTCAGTCGTCCAGCCCGACCGGGGAATCACAACCGATCAGTTCATCTACTATTACAACCTCCAGGGCCAACCAAGTGTATTCTTGGAGCATTCGAATTTGATACCCGAGGGGGAAACCGTTCTGACCACGGAACAGACACACCAACTGGGCGTCGCACTCGAAGCGATTCACCAATTCTTTTATCCGGCCTACGGAGCGCAAAGCGAATCCGGGTGGTACGCCATGGACACCGAGTTCAAATTCGATGCAGAGGATGGCGAAGAACCCATCCTTTATGTCAAACAAGCTCGGCCCTATCCTGGTCGCAACTGAGGTCTCCCCTTGATCAAACTTCATCTCCTCTCGTTTCTCTCACTCCCCGCTCTCGCTCTTCTGACTCTCGGTTGCCGAGGTGATTTGGGCGAAGATGTCGAGCGCCCACCTGGCTACAGCGAGGCCAGCCACAGCAACGACGCCAACCCCGACTACGACGAGGTCTTCGGTACCGACGAAGTCCATCGCATCGACATCACGATCGATCCGGACGTCTTCACACAGATGCGTGAAGAGCTCGCCATTGCAGTCTATACGGATGACGAGCTTTCCTACGTCGACGCGACGATCGAGTACGACGATCGCGTCTGGCCACACGTCGGCATGCGCTTCAAGTCTTTGAATGCTGCCAAGAACGCGATTGAAGAAGGTCGGGAGAAGTTCTCGTTCAAGCTCGAGTTCGATCATTTCGAGCTCGAGCACGAGGACACGGACAACCAAAGGTTCTGGGGGTTCAAGAAGCTCGACTTCTTGTCCAACCACAAGGACGACTCCTACCTGCACGAGGTACTCGCCTCGGAGATCTTCCGTGACGGAGGCGTCCCCGCCGCCCGGGCTGCGTTCTATCGAGTGCACGTCGACACGGGCAGTGGCCCGGAATACTGGGGTCTGTACTCGGCGGTCGAGGACCTCGATGACGACGCGATGCAGATCGCCCAGTTCGGCGACACGGGGGGCAACCTCTACCAGGCGGCGACGGACGAGGCTGATCTCACGGAGTTCGTCGAGAGCGCCTTCGAAAAGGAAAACTTTCAGGAAGAAGCCGATTACTCGGACCTCGAAGCATTCATTTCTGCTCTGCACGATACTGACCTTTCGGCATCGCAGTGGCGCTCGGGCCTGGAAGAGGTTTTCGACGTGGACGGGTTCCTGGACTTCCTCGCGCTGAACACGGCCATCGTAAACGGAGACAGCTATGGTTGTTTGGCGGACAACTACTATCTCTACGGAGTCCCCGACGAAGGCGGACGTCTCCACTTCGTCCCCACCGACTTCAACGAAGCATTCGTGGGGAGCATCGTGGCATGTGGCTCGACGAGTCCCAGCGCCCCGGCGGACACCGCTGCCGATCTCTTTCATCCGGACATCGGGGCGGAGATGCCTCTCATCTCTCTCCTCCTAGCCGATGACGAATACCTGGCTCGCTACACGGAGCACCTTGCCGACGCCCTCGATGGGGCGTTCGCCATCGATACGTTCACGGATCGGGTTCAGACTCTCCATGATCTGATTCGCCCGCACGTCATCGGAGACGACGGCGAATCCCCTACGTACACGTCGCTCAGCTCGGAGGATGCCTTCGATGAGTCCGCCGAGGACGACGAGGGACTCTTGGCACATGTGCGGGAGCGCCATGCAGTCGTTGGCGAGGCGCTCGAAGGACAACAGTGACTTCACCGCCCGCTCCAGCGAATTCGAGGACGCCCGAGATCGAACTCCCCTCTCTCGACCATCTCCCCGTGGCGACCTCCGATTTGCTGAGGCGACGGGCCCTACTCGATAGGGTGGATCGGAAATTCGTCACCAACTGGAAAAAAGTGACTCAGTTCGTGACTCTTCTGGATCAGCACTACCATGTCCTTCCCACCGAAGGACGGGTGTGGGCCCGCTACGAAACGTGTTATTTCGACACGGAGGGGCTCGACGCCTTCCACGAGCACGTTCGGGGAAGGCGTCCTCGGTTCAAAATTCGGGTGCGACGGCACGTGGAGAGAAAACGCGCGTTCTTGGAAATCAAAAGAAAAGGAGCGGACGACAGAACGGAGAAGTATCGCCTCGATCGGGACTATTCGCTCGACGATTTGACTCCCGATGAGCTGATTTTCGTCGCACAGCACACTCCCTTCGACCCCGAGAGCCTCCGCTCCAGCGTCTGGACCAACTTCTGCCGGGCGACGCTCTTGGGGGCGGAGACCGAAGAACGTATCACCATCGACCTGGACCTTAGATTCGCGCGGAACGGTCAGCAAAAATCGAGCGATAACCTCGCCATCATCGAACTCAAGCAGAGGCGACTGTCCAACAGCAGTATGGCGGCACGCGCACTACACGATCTGCACGTTCGGGAAAGTTCTTTGAGTAAATACTGCGCTGGCGTCGCCAATCTTCATGAAGCGGCACGGCCCAAATACAAGAATCTGCTCCTCAAGCGCCTGCTCCGATTAGAAAAATGGAAGACTTTTTAGAAGATTACCTTGGTTTCGAGAAGATCTTCGACGCCGACGATACGACACAGCTGTTGTTCCGGTTGGCTCTCGAATTCCTCTTCGCGTACATCGTCATCAACCGCGTCTACTGCCGACGCTATCAGAGTTCTGACCACGTTTTTACGTTCTGGCTCTTCAGCATCGTCACGTTCAGCATCGCCTTTTTGCTCCGCAAGGTACCGATGGAGCTGGGATTCGCGCTCGGCCTATTCGCCGTATTCGGCGTGCTCAGATATCGAACGGAATCCATTGGGGTCAAGGATCTGACGTACCTCTTCATCATCATCGGTCTGGCGCTCATCAATGCTCTTTCGAACAAGAAGATCAGCCTCACTGAGTTGATGATAGTCAACACGACGATCGTGGCTGCCGTCTTTCTCATCGACGGATCCCATCGAAACACCCACGAACACCGTCTCGCCGTAACGTTCGACAGAATCGATCTCCTCGGCCCAGACAAGCGTGGCGAGCTCCTCGCGGAACTGAACCGACGCCTGAATCTGTGGCCCACTCGCGTCGAAGTGAACGAAGTCGACCTCCTTCGGGACGTCGCACGGCTGTCCGTCTACTTCCAAGCGACGGGCCCTCAGGCGAGATCCATCCCCCCACAGGCGCAGAAGAGCGCATAACGACGAATCCAACATCCCCCAACGGGGCTCGAAAAGCATCCTTTCATGCACGCCTTCCATCCTCGCTTTCACCGGTTCGCAAACTTCTCCAAGACTCTTTTCTCGCTCCTCGTCGTCCTTGGCCTTTCCTGCCAGCTCACTTGGTCGAGACCTGCAATGGCTCAAAACGAAGATCTCGAGCAGGAGCTCCAGATCCGCGTCGGTGGAGCCGTCCGAAAGAAGTTCGGGAAGGACTGGATGCTTCAGCTCGCCCCGCAAATGCGTACGGACGGCTTCAACCCCGACCGCTATCTGCTCGAGCTCGAGGGAGGATACGAACCGATCAAGTACGTGGACTTCCGTGCTGGCTTCCGGGGCGACGTCGAAGAGCGCGGCAGTGACCTCGAGCATGGCTACCGTCCTGGAGCCTCCGTCACCGGATCGCTTCCACTCGAAGACTTCAAACCTTCGCTGCGACTCCTCTACACCTATGACTTCGGGCCGGAACGCAACACGCGCCACCGACTCCGTTATCGCGCGAAGCTCGACTACAACGTGCCGAAGATCCGCATGGAAATCAGCGCGGGCGCCGAAGCATTCCAGCGCATCGACGAGCGCGGCTTCTACAAAATGCGGTATTCCCTCGGACTCGACTACAAGTTCATGAAGTCGAAGAAGTTCGATCAATACATCGCCGTCGGGTACATGCTGGACTACTTTCTCGACGAAGCTCGCAACGTCCACATTCCGGAGGTCGGCTACAAGGCCGTCTTTGAATGAACGCACGAGTGCATGAGCGCACGGGCTCTCGTCGTCTCACGAACGACAGCCGCCCTATCAATTGACGCGCGGGAAGGGCCCGCGCATCTCGTACGTGAGTCCCAAGCCACTCGGGCCGCCTCGCTGCGAGCTGAAGTAGAGCCGCGTTCCGTCGGGGCTTAGGGCAATACCGGTGATCTCGGAAGCCGCCTGGTTGTCCACCTGAAGCAGGGGCTTGAGCTCGCCGTTCGGTAAGATGACGACGATCTGCATGTCACCCAGGTCCTCCGCCACGAGGAGCTCTCCGCCCGCCGTCCCGAGCACGGCATCGACTCCCGAGAGGATCGGATTGGATGCCGTCGCGCGATCGTAGAGAATCCTCAGCTCGTCCGTGCGGGTGTCGTACGTCCAGACGCGGTTGTCCCCCTTGGTGGTGAAGGTGACCTTGCCGTCTTGGTACCAGATCCCTTCTCCACCGCTGAAGCGGGCAGAGTCAGGTACTTGATAGCGCGTCGCCGTTCCCATGGTGACCGTCGGATCAGGAACATCGACCCACTCGAGCGTCGAGACGGAAGAAAGCCGGGCGATCTGAAGAACTCCTTCGGTGAGATCTGCGACATCACCCAAGAGTCGCGCCGGAACATAGCGATAGAGTCCTCCATCACCGAGGTCCTCCGTCATGTAGATGTGGTGTGCATCGTCATCGTAGGCGAGCCCCTCATGATAGAAGAGGCCCAGCGCAGGTCGTTCCTGTGGGCCGGTGCGACCGAGCGGATCACACTCCAGCACACGACCCGAAGTCACCTCCTCACAGGTGAGGAACGTTCCTTGGGGGGTCGCCCCTCCCTGACAGTTCATGCTCGTCCCAGTGGCGATCGCGTAGGCATCGAGGACTTCCCCATCCGCCGAGAACACCATCGCAGAAACCCCCCCAGCGCCTCCGTTCACCTCGGAGTTGCACACGTAGACGTGCCCACCCCCTTCGAGCGCGAAGGTCGCGCCGCCATCGGGATATCTCGGCCAAATGTAGCTCGACCGGCCGCCCACCCGCTCGCCCGCGGTGGCCAGGAGCCGAACCTCGTAACCGAGCGGAAGGCGCACTCCGAGTTCATTCGGCTCACCCAAAGGTCCGAAATCAGGAAACGCACCGGGCGGCGCCCCGCCGAACCCGGCGCCACCTCCCTCGCCCGACCCATCACCATCGCCGGGGGCAACGTCCATCCCGCCGCCGCCGCCAGTCGACGAACCACCTCCTCCGCTCCGCCCCCCTGATCCGGGATAGACACGTCGATCCAGAAGGTAGTCGCGAGGTCCTTGGTCCTTGCCGCACCCGACCATCATCGCCCCGAGGCCCTTCACGGCTGCACCGAGGAACACACGCCGACTGCTCCTCGAGCAGCGCAAGACTCGTGGTGCTGCGACAGAGTGAAATCGATCGGTGTGGTTCTTCGACATGCGCTACGTGCTTTCGGTTCTATTATCGTTGCAGCACCAAGTATTCGCGCACGCCCCAATCGGCGGAGTCGAGTAACTCCCGACCGAGCTCCGCCGGATGGAAGCCCGAGTCGGGAAGCTCCTCAGCGGATTGGAGTCGGTGGAAGCGGCTCACACCCAAAATGTACTCTGAGAGAAGAGCCCGTGGTTGCGAGAACTTGATCACAAGTGTCTTCGCACAAGATGACCTCATCGCTGCCGCTGAGATACCACCCCTCGTCGCAGCTCGAGCCGGCGGCATCACGCAGCACGAGGGTCGATTCTCCACCGCCGGGAGGCGTCATGACGACGTTGATGTTGGTGAGATTCAAGTCTTGGCCATCGGGAGGGGACGGAAGCGGGTACTCACAGGAAACCACCTGCCCAGCGATCGCCGCCAGCGCACCGCGCAAAGCCGCACTGAAGTCGTCCTCCTCGACCATGTCGAAGTGACAGTACGGTCCCCCGTCGTGCGAGCAGTCTCCGCCCGCGCTCGTGCCGCCGGCTTCCGCTGCCTCGGAAAGCCACCAGCGCGCGTCGTCCCCCGAACCGACGTTCTCCTCGCTGCCCGGGGAGCCAATGATGAAGGTCCGGATCCCGTCATCGTCATATGCGCCGGCAATCTCGTCGATGATCGGTTCGGGGTCCCGAGACGGCGTCAAATCTTGTTCACCGATGCATCCAAGCGAGAGGGTGGGCTGCCCATCGGTGATGAGAAGCATGAACGTATCGTTGCCAGGCAAGTTCGCTTCGCGAACCACTTCGAGCGCCGTTGCATACGCGTCGTGGGTCGGCGTACTCGAGTGTAGCGTCGCGTTTTGGAACATCTCCTCGATCGTGTCGCGATGGTCGGAGCCTGAGGGGCCGAGCAGTTCGAACGGGACGATGGCGCTGGTGTTGACGCACTCGGACGAATCCTTGAACGTGTCGTTGCGAACCGCCTCCGTGTTCTTGTTCGGGTACATCACCATACCCACGGTCACCGTGGGAGGAAGATCGTCGATCGCGCTCTGCAATGCGTCGCGCGTCACTTCCCACTTGGTCCGTCCGCCGGTCGCGTCGGTGGTCGAGTTCATGGACGAGCTGATGTCGACCACGAGCATGATGCTGGACGGCAACGGCTCAGGTTCCGCGTACCATCCGGCACAAGCGCCGTTTTCGAGCTCTTCCATCTCTTCGGCGGTGATGGGGCGCGTTCCACCTTCATCATCCGGGTCGGCGAATTGATCGCCGTCCCCGTCGCCATCGCCCAAATCGATCGTGTCCGTTCCATCACCATCTCCAGTGGCAGACGAACTCTTGTCGTCGTTCCCGTCACCAGAACATGCAGCCGTGCCGCCCATGGCGATGGCCAGGGCCAGCGCTACCCCACCATGCTTTTTCATTACTTTCCGTGCTCCTGAAGCAAAGCTTACATCCGGATAGGTTGTAACTCTTGAGTAAAAAAACAGGCGGCCGGTCGATCATTTCGGCGAACCCACACGTCGCGACGCGTGGATTCTCCTCTCAGCAATCCATGCTGCGTAGAGTGGAAATGACCTGTGTGTGCATCTGGATCAATGTGGGACGACAGCTCTAGTCGTGCCTGGGCGCCGCGGCGGGCGCGCGGGATCGAAGGAAGGCGACTATCGTCAGCCTCGCTTCGGGAGGCACCTCGAACAGATCGAACACTGCCCCGTCGAGGTCCTTCCGCTGCTGCACTGGCAGCTGCTTTTCAGCACTGGCAACTGCGCTCAGCTGGGCAATTTTCGCGCGACGCTGCTCACTTTCGGGCGGTGCCGGGAGCCTCCGCAGGTGCGAAAGCTTGACTTGGGGAAACGCTGCCTGCCGCGCGTCCCGCTGACGTGAAACGTGCAGCGCCCGAAAGAGAGCGCTGTTGAGTAGACCGACGAGAAGATCTGCCGAGAGCTCGTCGCTCCCGAAGGCGCCGATGAGGGAGTTACGGAAACGTTCGCCTTGATGCCGCGCGGCGATGGTAAACGCGGCAGTTTGTCGCACCACGACATCGACTCCTTCGTAAACTTCCTTGTCCTTCAGGCGCACGTTCGCGAGGCGAAGCGTCTCTTCGTCGGGTTTGAGGAACAGGCGCGGCGGACGCTCGACGAACTCCCCGACGTTGCGCCCCTCGAGAAGGGGAACCGAAAACTCCGCCGGTGGCTCGTGCCCACGATAAAAAAGCTCGGCAACGACGATACGATTGCTCTGGAAGCCGACCTCTCTGAAGGTTTCTTTCGGTAGAACGGGCGCCTCGTCGAAGGTCCCCAGCACAGCCGGCGGCTCTGCACGTACGACCTCCACCCGACGATGACTCTTTTCCTGAAGCGTCCAGGGGCGCTCCGAGTGAGGGGTAGGGTCGGCTCCTGGCGCAGCGATGAGACCGAAACACGGCTGAACCACGCCCTCGAAAGCGTCCTGACCGTACTCTGGAAGCTGGCGTGCGGCAGTATGTGCTCGCCGCAAACTCGCGCGCGTTTTCTTGTAGCCATCGAGATCGGAGAGGGAACTCGGGAGGAGCAGCGATATGTGGCCCCGGGGAGCCAACGACGCGGCGCGCTGAACGAACATCCCATGGAGGGTCGGGTACCCAGAAAAGGCCTCGTAGTGTTTTCTGTAGAATGCGCGCCGCTCGGGGGAGATCTTCTGCGTCGCCCGGCCTTGAAACGCTACCCACGGCGGATTGCCCACGATCCAACCGAACCCGTCTGGCAAGAGACTCGGGAACACCCGAGGGAAGTCGAGGCGTCGATTCTCCTCCACCTTCAGGAGGTCGTCGTCTTCTACGGAAGACGCAATGAAATCTCGCCCCCACAGGGCGTCTCCGCAAACGAATCGATCCGGTGCATCGACCGCACGCTTTGAGTCGCCCGTGAGCAGCCAAAGCGCTACCTGGGTCGTGGCGAGCGCGACCTCGGAAAGATCGATCCCGTAGCAGCGCTCGACGACATCCGAGATTGGCGTCCCCATGTGCGATAGCCTTGCAGCTGCTTCGACGAGAAACGCGCCGCCTCCACATGCCGGATCACAAACCGTGATCCCTTCTCGCACCGCGCGCGCCAAACTTTCCTGCTGCAGTGACTGCACAATGAGATGTTCGGCGACCTCGTTCGGAGTGAAGTAGCTCCCGGTGGTCTTCCGCTCTCGGGTGACTTCGCTGGCCTGGAGCAGATCGAGCGTCCTGCCCAAAAGGCGAGCAGCATCGAGTCGGGTCGACGCTGGATCTTCCTCCGAGAGTGACACGTACTCCGAGAAAATGTTTCCGAGGGCAGCCGAGGACGAGGCACCTCGCGAAAGACGCTCGAGATGACTCGATTCGAGCATTCTCGGGTCGAGCCCCGTTTGGCCGCACAGGTAACGTGAGAGCTCGAGTAAGACCGCCGCTCGGAGACGAGATTTGTCGGGAGCGGCGAAAGAGGAAAGCTGCTCTCGATGGGCGGTCGCCAAACGAACAGCGGCGGACTTCACCATTTTCCGTGGGGGATGCGTCTTGGTGCGGCGCCGAGTACACGCGCCATCTTGATGGCCTCTCGCATACCGCGCGCGTCGACGACCCCTTGACCGGCGATGTCGTAGGCCGTCCCGTGATCGACGGAGGTACGCACGATGGAGAGGCCTTGGGTGACGTTTACGGCACCACCGAAGTCCAGGAGCTTCATGGGGATGGTCGCTTGATCGTGATACATCGCGACCACACCATCGTAGACCCCTGCAACGCCTTTGCGATACGCCGTTTCTGCTCCGATTGGTCCGACGATTTCGGCCTTCGATCCCGCGATTCTGCGGGCCCGCACGATCCCCGGAAGAATGCTCGTCTTCTCTTCACCCCCCAGGAGGCTCTCCTCGCCTGCGTGCGGATTCAGGGACGCAACGACGACGCGAGGTCGCTTGCACCCTAGCCGGATCAGAAGATCGGTGAGCTCCAGAGTCGCTTTGGTCACGAGCTCTCCAGTGATCGCTCGACCCACCTTGCGGATCGGAATGTGTGTCGTGACGAGAGACGTGACGAGTCTCGGGGATGCAAAGCACATGACGCTGTGCCTGGCTGTGTCCAATGTTTCGAGCCACTCGGTGTGCCCTCGAAACGATCCAGCCTTCGGGAGCCCGCTGCCAGCGATGACTTTCTTGCTGACGGGTCCTGTCGCAAGCGGATACCCATGCCGTCGGGCCAGGCGGTAGCCTTCCTCGACGTAGGCGAGCTGAGCCCGCCCTCCCGCCTGGGTGGGGCGCCCAGGGAGACGGTCGGACACCTTTAGCTCGCTGACCTCCGCAAGCCGAATGCCTCGAAACTGTGGCTCCTCGGGCCGAAACGGGTCGATCGCCTCGACCTTCCTCGGGTCCAAGCCGAGGGCCCCCGCAGCATCAGTAAGCGCTCCCCGGTCACCGACGATGAGGGTAGGACCGATGCGCGGCGTGAGAGCGGCGGACAAGGCGATCTCCGGACCCACCCCAGAGGGGCAACCCATTGAAATAACGACAGGAACTGTGCCGGACGAGCGCGATGCCGAAGGGCCCCGGGGCCCCTCAGATTTCGGCTTCCTCGTGCTCGTCTTCGTCCTCGTCTTCGGCATCGGGGGCTCTCAGCTTGTAGCCGGACCCACGAAGAGTTTCCAGGGGGAGCGCATCGCCCAACTTGGCGCGCAAACGCCGCACGTGGATGTCCACCGTTCGCGGACCCCCGTCGTAGCGGTTGCTCCACACCCGTGCCAGGAGATGATCCCGGGAGAGTACCTTCCCGCGTCGTTCGCACATGTAAGCCAAGAGAGCGAACTCCTTGGCGGTGAGCGAAATCGGCCGACCGTTGACGGTCACCTCGTGCCCCGCGCGATCCACCACGATGGCGCCCACCTTGTGGCGTTCCTCGGTGGCAAACTCGCTGCGTCGCCACTCCAGGGCTCGGATGCGCCCGTAGAGCTCCTCCGGGACATAAGGATGCAGCACGAAGTCGTCGAAACCACTGGATGGTTCCACACGGGCCACCTGGCCGACCGTCACGGCGATGATGGCGCCCACGGTGTCGAAAAATGGTTCTTTTCGCACGGCCCGCAGGGCAGCCACGGCCAGATCGGGCCGATCGAGCGCCTCGAAGAGCAAGGCTCGCGGCTTGATGTCGAGCTCCTCGTCTTCGTCAGTGATCAGGTTGACCGGATCGTCCCAAAGATCGAGGGAGCGGACGCTCGCGCCGAGCTGCCCCAGGGTAGATACAGCGCCTTCCTCTCGGTCCAACATGGGACCGTGGCCGATGACCGCTACATAACTTTTCGACTTACCAGATTCTTCAGCCAATTTCGGTTCCACCTACGGTGATGCGGGCGATCTTGACCGTGGGACAACCCACCCCCACTGGCACACTTTGGCCATCTTTTCCGCACGTCCAGATACCGTCCGAGAGAGCAACGTCGTTACCCAACATTGTTACCTCACGTAGTGTTTCGGGACCATTTCCGATCAGGTTCACCCCTTTCAAGGGGGCGGTGATTTTTCCGTCCTCGATCAGATAGCTCTCGGTCAATGAGAACACGAAGTCGCCATTGGAGATGTCGACCTGCCCACCCCCGAAGGTCTGCGCGTAGATCCCCTTCTTGACGCTCTTGATCATCTCTTCGGGATCCGACTCCCCGCCCAGGAGAATCGTGTTGGTCATCCTGGGCATAGGCGCACATTGGAACGACTCACGACGCCCGTTGCCCGTCGCTTCCACTCCGAAGTGTCGGCTGCTCATCCGGTCCTGCATGTAACCCCGAAGGACGCCGTTTTCGATGAGAGTGTGTTTCTCGGGCTCCATGCCCTCGTCATCGACGTTGATGGCGCCGCGACTTTGAACAATCGTCGGATCGTCGACGACGGTGCAGATGGAGCTTGCGACCTCTTTGCCGACTTGATCCGTGTAGTTGCTCGTTCGCTTTCGATTGAAGTCCGCCTCGAGCCCGTGGCCCACCGCCTCGTGGAGAAGGATCCCGCTGTCCCCCGGAGCCAACACGACCTCGAGCTGGCCGGCGGGCGCGGGCCTCGCGTCTAGAAGAGTCAACGCTTGCTTCACGGCGATCTCCGCATGTTGTTCGGGCGTCTTGTCTTCGAAGTAGGCCAAGGTCACGCGACCGCCCCCTCCGCTTCGTCCCGATTCTCGTTTGGATCCGGAAAGCGCGACCGCGCTCACCCCGAAGCGCATCATGGGCTGGATGTCGTGGGCCCACCGCCCGTCACTCGTCACGACGAGGATCTCGCGGATTTCCTCGGAAAACGACGCCTGAGCCTTTTCGATCTTGGAGTCGAACGAAAGAGCGTGTTTTGCGGCGCGCTCCAGTATGGCGCGCTTCTTCTTGCCGTCTTCGCTGAGCGTCGGCACGCTGAGGGCATAGCGATCGGGTAGAACGAGGGGCTGGATTTTCTGGGCCACGTCGCTGCCGCCACCCGAGGCGATCCGAGCGGCCGTTTCGCACGCGCGTTTCATCGCCTCGAAGCTCAGGTCTTCGACATGCGCGTACCCGGTCGCGTCCCCTTTCTGCACGCGCACCCCGAGTCCCATCGAAACGCCGCGGGAAGCGCTTCTCGTGATCCCTTCCTCGAAAGAAAGCCCACCGCCGGCCCGATACTCGAAAAAAAGGTCCGCGTAGTCCCCGCCATGGCTCATCGCGACCACGAGCAGCTTCCGAGCTATCTCCTCATCAACAGCCTGGGCCCCTCCGGGTGCGAAAGGAGCTCTATAGGCCGTGATATTCGAGACAGTCATCCGCCGGAAAGATGCGCTGACGGTCGGCACATCGCAAGCCGGACGACGACGCCCCCGGGGAGCCCTTCCCGCCGCCGCAGGCCAAAGGACGACAGACGCAGGGACGCGATCGGGGCCTTATTTCGGTAGTTCGTGAACCTCCGCCCGAAATCCCCCCTCAGACCGACTCATTTGGTCAAATTGCACTGAAACTGCATGGTGTCCCTTGCAGTTTCGTTGACCGCTTCCAGGCTCCTCCCTAACCTGAAAATCCGCGTCAGCTTTTTCGGCTACCGCGAGAATTCGAATCTCCCCCGTGGCCCTCGATCGCGACAGAGTTCTTCAGAGCGCAGCAAAACTTGTCGACAAGAAGAAGTACGACAAGGCGATCGCCGAGTACCGCAAACTCGTACAGGAGGACCCCAGCGACTCGCGCACGCTTCTGAAGATCGGTGACATCCAGTCGCGTATGGGAGACTACGAGTCCGCCATCGCAACCTATGACAAGGTCGCGACGCGGTACGCGACTCAGGGATTTCAACTCAAAGCGATCGCGGTCTTCAAGCAGATCCGCGAACTGATCCGCAAGCACGCGCCCGAGCTCCAGGCACGTTACAGCCACGTGACACCGCGGCTGGCGGATATCTATGCCGAACTGAACCTCGTCACGGACGCCCTCGCCGCATACGACGAGGTCGCAACGATGTACCAAAAGGCTGGTCGCGATCTGGACGCGATCACGGTGTTCGAGAAGACCGTCTCCCTCGATCCGAAGAACCCGCTGCCGCATCTACGTCTCGCTGAAGCGCGCTGCCGGGTGAAGATGCTCGACGAAGCGATCAATTCCTTCTGGACGGCATCGGAACTACTGCTGGGGCTCAAAAGGCCCGACGACGCTCTCAAGGTCATCGAGCGCATCCTGCATTTCCGACAAGACCCGGTGTATGCGCGAGCCGCGGCTCAACTCTATCTGAAAAAGGGCACGCAGCAGGCGGGAATGCAGGCTTTGGCGCGCCTCCAGATCGCGTTCCAAGCCAATCCCAAGGACCTGGATACGCTGGCCCTTTTGGCGCAAGCGTTCGAAGTCATCCAACAGTCGGACAAGGCGCTCGAGGTCCACCTGGAGATGGCCCGGCTGTCGCGCGAACAGCGCCGAGTCGACCTCTGGCATCAGATCCTCGCGCACCTCAAGCACGCGGCACCCGACAATCCGCAGGTAGCGGCCCTCGAACGAGCCGGTCCCCCGCTGCCGACCGGTGCGCCTCCTCCACCCGCATCTGCACCACCCCTGGTTGAAGTCGAAGAGGTCGATGCGGTCGAGCTCGATGATGACGAGGTGGATGCGGTCGAGCTCGATTCGGACGTCACGTACATCGAAGACGAAGAAGATTTCCAGGAGCCGGGCGGCCACTCGCCGAGCTCTTTCCCCGGTTCGATGCGATCCAGCCGACCTCCGTCGGTAAACAGCCCTAGCATCCGCGGCAGTCAACCCGAGCTCGAAGAATTCGAGGGGGTGGAAGTCGGAGAGTCGATCGATCCAGAAGAGCGGCGCGCGCCCCAATCGTTCCAACCCTCGGCGCACGCGCACAAGGCGCTCTCCGACGCCGAGTCCTTCCGCAGCCTCGGGCTCTTGGACAAAGCCGTCGAGGCGCTTCACATCGCCCTCGAGATCGACCCGAATTCCATTCCGATTCGCGAAAAACTCCGCGAAATCCTCGTCGAAGCGGGCGAGCGAGAGGGAGCGATCCAAGAGACGCTCAACATCGCCATCATCCACATTCACAACCAGAACCCCGATGAAGCAGAACCGCTTGCGCTCGAGGTACTGGAGATCGAGCCCGAGCACCCAGACGCGCTCAACATCCTCGATCATGTGGCTGCACTGCGCGAAACCGTCGGCGGGGTGACCGAGCAGGGTGCACTTCCATCTTACGACATGGAAGGCGTTCGGCCCTCCCAAGCGATCAACAAGATCCCTTCGGCGCCGGGCGTCCCCGTGGAGTTTGCCGACGAACCACCGGTTTCGCTACGCGCGCCTGCACCCAGTTCGCCGCGTAGCAGCGTCTCGGGCGGATTGAGGCCTCCTGCGCCGCCGCCGCCACCTTCACTACCGCCGCCATCCTTGGCGCCCCCGTCGCTACCCCCGCCGCCACGGCGCGCCGTCTCTTCGTTGCCGCCGTCGTCGCTTTCTCGTTCGCGATCGGGACGTCGCAGTTCGATCCCGCCAGCGTCCTTGCGAGGTGGGGTGCGACCGAGCGCCGAACAGATCGAAGAGGTGCTGGAAGAAGCCGAGTTCTTTGCCTCCCAGGGTCTCTACTCGGACGCGGAAGCGATCCTCGCCGACATGCTCGTTCATGCGCCGGATCACATCCTGCTGAAGGAACAGCTTGCGGAGGTTCGTGCGGCCTTGAGCGGACTGCCTGAGGAGAGCGTCACAGATGATCGTGACTCGCTCATCCCGGAAGACAATGCGTTCGACATCGCCGCCTCCCTCGACGCGCTCGACGATCTCGACGAACCGGACACCGCACCGGCGATGGCATCTCCCGATCAAGAGGTCGACGTGGATCAGGTGTTCGCCAAGTTCAAGGAGGGCGTCAAAGCGGTCGTGGACGACAGCGACGCGGCGACCCACTACGATCTCGGCCTCGCCTACAAGGAGATGGGGCTCCAGGTCGACGCGATCGCCGAGTTCGAACTCGCCAGCAAGGACCCCTCTCGCTCGTGTATGTGCTTCGCCATGATCGGAATGATCTACCGCGACATGGGAGACACGACCCAGGCGCGAAAGGCGTTCTTGAACGCACTCAAGTCCGAAAAGAAGTCGCGCGAAGAGGAGCTCGGCATCGAGTACGACCTGGCGCTGCTCTATCAAGCCGAGGGGGCGCAGTCGGACTACGTGAAGACCCTGAAGTCGATCGCCCAGAAAGACCCGAACTACAAGGACGTCGGGGCGCGCATCCGCGCGCTGGGCGAGGCCGTTCCCCAGCGCGGCGAAGAAGAAGAACAGGACGAATTCGACGCCGCCTTCGACAACCTCTTGGGCTGAAGAAAGCATCGCTACTTGACCGACTCGCTACACCCGACGGAGCCATCGGCGTGCGACCATGTGAGCGAGTCGCTGCGACCAAGCTTCGAGATGTGTGACCCTCAACAGGCCCTCTACATCTGGACGATCTCTCGCTCAGACAAATCGACCTTCTCGTCGGTCATGAGATAACAGTCGGACGCAGCACCTGCGCAAAGTCTCAGAACGGCGCGTTCTTCGAGGAGAAGGTCCTCGGCAGCTTCGAGACAAGCGAGTTCATCGGGAGCGGACCTATCATCTTGGACTGCGGATGGCTCATCTTGGACTGCGGACGGAGCTCGATGGAGCGCGTGGGTGGACGGCGGAGACGACTGCGCGTCCGACGACGTCGAAGCGGCGCAGAAGCCCACGATGGCAGCGAGAAGAATCGAACTTCGGCTTCATGGTCGGAAAGCCGCAAGCGGTATGCCGGAGCCACCGGCACAGGTGCGGCGATTTGCCACACGGAGCCAAAGCGAAGTGTTGACGCTAGCTCCAAAATCGCTTCCAGACTCGAGTATCTCTACTTGGCGCTTGACCGACTGGACTTGGCACGAGCCCTGCAATCAGCAATCCATGGCAACGTGCGGCCTGTCTGACCACATGTTTCGAGGAGAGTTTCGAAAGCCAATGCGACACGGATTTCGGGAAATGCCCGCGGCAACTTGATTGAATTCGAGGTCAGCGACGCGCCTACTTCGTCACTGACCTCAGGCCGGACACAGGATGGCAGGGGGCCATCCTGTGTCTGGCCTCTCTTTTTTGTCTCACACGAGCATCTTGTGCGTCGCAGCTGTGCGGTCCGTCCACTCGTGCCCGTGTCGCGATTTGCCACACCGTGCTGTGCGACATGGGGCGAACTTGTCGTCGACTCAGGGACCGGATCTCGCGATCGTGCGACGAAGCAACTCCCCCGAGAGCGAGCCCCCTTGGCACGTCGCTTGCTCTATGTCTTCTCGATGGTTCACCGCACGTCGGAAACCAGATCCAAGACATCGGATCCCTCACGGATCCCCAACTCGCCACCTCTTCGACGGAAGGAGCTCCGATGAACAGCCAGCAGACTCACTCATGGGAAGATCTCATTCGCCCTTACCCCGAGGCATGGATCCCGCAAGACGGCGTGACCAAGTCTTTCGGTGGCGCGTCCAAACGTGATCGAACGCCACGAGGGGAAGCAGTGACGGGCACGATGTCTGGCGGTGGAGCGAGGGCCGCATTGCAAATCGTCGAATGACGCTCGTCACCCTGGAGGTCGCAAAGGCGCCTGCACCGGTACCTCCACGAGTCGCATGGTAGGGTGCCACCATGGAGCGACTCATCGAGATCGGCATCTCCGTTTCGGAGGAAGATTCGAAACCCCTCGTCGGCGCCGCAGTGGAGAGCGTTCGGAACCTTCTCGGAAGAGCTTACTCCCGTTTCGAATGGCGTTTTGCGCTCCGAGCACTGCACTCGAGGGATGGAAACGCGGTGACACTCCTCGATGGAGCTTTGTCGTCTCTCGAGTCCAACCAAACCGACTTCGAGTTGGTCCTCACGGACCAACATCTCGTCGACCCCCGAGGGCGCCGCACTCCTGGTGCCATTTCGAATTTGCTCAACGTGGGGGCGATTTCTACCCTAGTGACGAACGACTGCGCGCCGAGCGAGCGACAGAACATCATCGCGAAACGTCTTCTGATGGCGATCGCGGCCCTCAACGGTGTCGTACGCGAAGAGTGGCGAGTGGACTCTTCTCTTCGCGAAGGTGTGTTTCTCTCTCCCGAAGGTCACGCCCAACTGCAGACCCAGCTGGAGTCGGTCGCGGACGAACGCCTCGAGGAACGGGAGCTCCAATCGAACTCACCACTTGTTTTTTCAATCCGAGCAATCCTCAGCGCGCGGCGCGAATTGTTGCAGACGATACTTCGCGGCCGGCCATGGTTGTTTCCCTTTCGCCTGCCGAAGCTCATGGCAGGAGCGGCTTCCGCGGGTTTGGTGGTCATGCTCACGGCTGAGGCATGGGCCCTCGGTGCATCCCAGTCGTGGGTGGGGGTAGGAGTCGCGGCAGGAATCGTGTGGACGGCGACCGTGCTCTATCTGTTGGCGCGCGAGAACGTGATCGCTCGTCGTCTCGCGCGGCGCAGCGAACAGAGAGTCATCGCACGGACCGCGATGGCCCTAGGGGTGGCGATGGGGATGCTCCTCGCTTTCGCGGTCGCCGGTATCGTGAGTTGGACCATCGGCTGGGCATTTTATCCCCCCGATCTGATTGAAAACTGGACGAGCTACTCCTTCGCTCCTCTCATCCTCGTCAAGGTTGCGATCTTCGTCGCGACTCTCGGACTGGGGGTGGGCGCCATGGGCGTGTCTCTCGATGCTCCATCTTCGTTCAAATACGCCGTCGTCGTCACCGCCGAGCTCGGCGATGACGACGGCAGGTAGGCCCCCGTACAAGTCCCTTCGCTCGCGGCTGAAAGCCGGGCACGGAACTGAGCGTGCTTCACGACACAGGGACGTCTCGTCGCCTCGCGCAATCCGGCGACTTCGAAAGCAGTTCGGCACGAAGTTTGCTCGAAAGCGGTGAAGAGGGCGCAGCATGGCGCCCAGAAAGGAAGTGATGGCCTCGCCCCGTCCACCCCACGAAGTTCCGGAATCAGGCAATCTCCTCACCGGCGCCCCGATACCTCCTCGAGACGACCCAACCGATGATGCGACGCATCCGCCGGCTGTCCCTCCCAAACGGCGCACGGATGCATACCGCCGCATCGAGGGCCCCAAGTCTTCTAGCAACACGACTACGGTCCTCGTCGTGCTCGTGGGGCTTGCCTTGTTGCTCGCCTTCGCTTGGAGGCAGGCCAAGCCAGCAGATACACCTTCTCCAGACGTGGGTTCCGATAAAAGCGAACCCTAGGACCTCGACTGGTTGGGTTCGAGCGGTGGCGCTCGAAGCCCTCCCAGCGGGTCGGTGAGGTCGACGTCGAAACCGCCGAGGGGCGCGTTCCTCAGCTCAAGCCGTTTGAGGGATGACGTGTTGCTCGCCGCCAACCGATTCGGGTCGTGACTCGGTCGTCGAGGAGGAAGCGTCGAAAGAAGACGTCGCGTCGCGCGCCTTCACGTACAAGCCCTTCGCTTGATCGACGATCCATCGTCGGCTCTTGGGGACGGCGAGGGCCGTCACGAGTGCACCCGCCGCCACCACCCCTACGAAGGGAATGGGCGCCGCCGCGGGGGCAGCCTTCGCCAGTCCGAACCGTGCGAGTTGTCCCTTGGGAACTGCACTGAGCAGGCTCGTCGCTGCGCTGATCGCGAGATTGGTCATAGCCGGATTCATAAGCGTCTGTACATCCTTTCCTGGTCGTTCGACTCGCGTCTCGGCAACTGAGTTTCGAGCGATTCGGTGCTCTCCCCCCGAGGGACGAGATCGGTATCCAACCCCCGCGGAGCTCCTATTTGCCTCGACGTTTCTTCCTAGAAACAACTAGCAATCTTCATACCAGCCTCGCACGGTTCAACCCCACAAAATGACCTTCGCAAGCATCCAGACCCCCATGGCCACCATGGCGAGATTCTCCGTGAGAGACACGAAGCCGAGCGGCACGTTGGACGAGCCACCCGCACACGCGCACTTGAGCTCGCGCCCGTCGACCCAGACCGCTTTGGCGACTGAGACCGAGCCGACGACTCCCGTCAACACCGCGACAGGCCCCGACACGATCATGAATGCCCCCGACAACATCGAAATCGCCACCAACGCTTCGAGAAAAGGATAAACGAACGCGTAAGGGACCCACCGCTTCGCAAGAAGATCGTAGTTCAAGAACATCGTCGAGAAGCTTCGTACGTCCCGCAACTTCAGCATGGCCAACATCAACACGCTGAGCGTGACGAACCACTCTACCGTGTTCAGTGAAAAGACAGTGGCACGGAGATTGAAGCTGAGCGCACCAGCCGCAAGAAGCGCCAAAGAAAACAGCGCAACGACCGGCTGATAGCTCGTTTCTCGATCCTGCGTGCCCTTGTTGAAGTACCGCCGAAGGTCGTCGTATCCACCGACTCTTTGTCCGTTGATGAATGTCTGGGGCGTCGTCTGGACCTGATGACGCTCCTTGAACTCGTCCGTCTCCTGACGCGACCTCAAATGGTGGTCCGCAACTTCGTAACCCTCGTGCTCCAGCAGCCACTTCGACTTCAATCCGTACGGGCACTCGTGCTGGGGCATCACCATGCGGTACAGATCGACTCTCAACTCGCTCATACCGAAGGCTCCGGCCTCAACGTCGTTGGGTGGGGGTGATACTGGAGCTTCTGCATGCGGTCCTCCTTGCACGCGACGCAACGCGCGTCGCGACACGTTCAACATCGTCGAGGCAAGATCCCTGCCAGAGCCCACGTTGTAGCGGTCACGTTCTCAAACGGGGCGATATCTCACAAAGAAGGGGTACTGATGGAGGTGGCCCGGGAGTTGCAACCCGTCCGAACGAGCATTTTAGAAGGAGAAAAACCGATGCAACACCGAACAGCCGAACCGCCCGAGAGAGCGCATTCCCCCGCAAGTCCAACAACACGGCCCGCGACTTCTGCGGACCGAGAACCGGTGCCTCTCAGCTCCAGAAGCGTGCACGACGTGCCTGTTGGCTCGAGCGACCCTGGCGCGGTACCAGCGCCACCGAGCGAGAAGGACCTTCCGAAGAACAACAAGCGCACGCTCTATACTGTCGTGGCTGCTGTACTCGCGATTGGCTTTGGAACCTATGTGGCTTGGGTGATGTTGCAGCCAGAGCCGGATTTCGAGGCCATGCCGTCGCCCTTCTCCGAGGAAGCCGAGAAACAACGAGAGGCCACGCCCTGACCCAAGATCCACGTCCGCCTGCAGGGGACCCGGCGCCAGAGACTCCGCCCACGGAAGTTCCGATTCCGGAAAGAAAGTCGCCTGCCAAG
Source organism: uncultured Polyangiaceae bacterium (assembly GCA_965652275.1). GTDB lineage: Bacteria > Myxococcota_A > Polyangia > Polyangiales > Polyangiaceae > NIC37A-2. The sequence goes on from CBFGUR010000008.1 coordinate 125,660, forward strand.
TCGCCGCCAAAGCGACGCGCTCCACCTCCTGTACGAGAGCCCCCCGAGGTACCCGGACCCCCGCCCGTTCGGCCACCTGATCCGAAACCAGGTCCTCCCCTTAGGGCGCTCGGAACAGCTCCTCGCCGTGGCGGAATGCCCCACCTGGGGCAAATTGCCCCAATCTATGGGGCGGCCTCGCGCTGTCGAGCACGAACCACACGTCGTTCCTCACCTTGACGTTCTTTGCACCGAGCAATCTCGATTCGATGCTCATGAAGTCCTCGTCGGCTACGCAGTAGCCTTCGGAATTTCGTACGTGGCCTATCGCTTCTTGGCGAAGGAGCTCGAACGGAAAATATCCGAAGCGCTTCCGGCCTTCACATGCGCGCCAATCGGGAGACAGGGAGAACGATTGGAAGCGACGTGCTAACAGCCGCGACTGGGCTCGTCGTGAGCATTGCCCTGGCGCTCGGGTCGCCAGTGCTCGCAGACGACACACAACGGTTGGAGGACGAGGCAAGAAGCCAAGGGCGACGGTAAGCTATTGCCGATTCGCATCTCGACGCCCGACTCGACGAAGAACCATCCGTCGGAACGAATGTTGCTTTTCGCTAGAGCGTGCGTTTTCGCCTCGCCCCGGGCATCATCACCGGTGCCGCCGTCTTCACTTCTCTGGCGCCACGAACGAGCGCTGCGCAGGAAATGCCAGAGAATAACGGCGATGACGTCTCCTCGGCCGACTATCGGGTGGATCCCTCGTCCACGGTCGTCCAGGGCACACCTCGCGTCATTGGGCTCGCCGGTGCTTATGTGGGCATCGCCGAAGGGTTTCACGGCGGACAATACAACGCCGCGTCATCGGCACATCGCACCCTAGATTCGTTGAAGCACGTGGACACGAACTTCGGCGCAAGCGCCAGCATTCCCGCATGGGTCCCGGGAAGCAACTACTTCAATGGGCCAGCCTTCGAAGGGAGCGAGAGCCTGAGCATCCTATCCGTTGCCAGCAACGTGCAGATCGGGCACTTCGGTGTGGGCCTCAGCGCCGAGGCCCAACACTACAGTCTCGACAGCCAAGAGGACGCCGGTTTCAGCACCCGAGAGTTCCGGGGCAACTTCGGAACCCTGAGCCTCAATTTGGCTCGAGCGGCCCACGACCGCAGCTGGATTTTGGGGGCAGGTCCCGTGGTTTCCGGCGTGAGCCTGCGTAGCAGCGCAAACTCGGTGTTCAGTGCCTCCGGGTTGGGCGGACAAGTTGGGATCCTATTGAAACCCGTGCGACGCCCCGTGCGGCTCGGCGCCAACTTTCGCACCCCGCTCTACCAGCTGTCACGTCTGGGGACCGATTCACGAAGAGAAGAGCGCAGCTCCGTCTATTCGCCGAGTCAGATTTATCAGCCGTGGCAGTTTTCGTTCGGTGGAGCATGGCAATTCGGTTCTGCTGTTCTGAATCCCCGCTGGATCGACCCCAGAGCACTCCGCACGACGCGTCTCGAGCAGCGGGGTCTCAGCGAAGAGACGGCTTCGGACGAGGAGCTCGAGGAGGTAAAAAAGGAAGTCGAGAGATTTCTGCGCGCTCGGCGTGAACGTTCGCAGAGGTTCGGTCTCCTCGTGTCCCTGCAACTGACCCTTGTCGGTCCCAGCCGCCAGACGGTCAACGTGGTGTCGGTCTCCGGTCGAGAAACGCAAACACTGAAAACCATCCCAGTGCTCTCTCCTCGATTGGGGTTCGAATCACCGGTGCTACCTGGACGTCTTACTTTGCGCGCGGGGACCTATCTCGAACCGAGCCGCGCACGGCTTGGAAAGTCGCGGGTCCACGGCACTTGTGGGTTCGACCTGAAACTCTTCGAATGGGGCCTGTTCGGACTGTTTCCCGAGGGGACGGGTTGGCGCCTGAGCTTGGCCTTCGATCGAGCACACGACTACTTGAACTCGGCAGTCGGAATCGGCACCTGGCATTGACGACCACGACCCCTCACGGCACCTAAGCACTTCCCGAATCTATCCCCCCGAGACCTTCGTGGCACGACAATTGCCCCTCAGAACGGGTATGAACCAGAGCAAGAGAATCGACGCCAAGAGCGACCAGAACGACGACAACCAGGACGACAAGACCGGCCAGAACGAGGGAAAGTTCAGCCCGACGCCACCACGCAAACCGTCCCAGCGCTACGAACCGAGAAACGTAAACGAAGAGAAAGAGTCCGACTCCTCCCAGAACGACGAAGACGAGAACGAGGACGACGTGGATGACGACGACGTGGACGAGGCATCCAAGGAGTCCTTTCCGGCGAGTGACCCACCACCCTACTGACGGGAGCGAAAACGGTAGCGCAAAGAGCCCTTCACCGATTCGATTCCTCAGCTCCTCGTTCGCGGTTCTCCGAGGCAAGAAGGAGGCTGCCCAAGAAGCGCGAGGATGGAAACTCACGCATCATTAGCGCAAGGAAGAGAGTCAGAGGTACGGCGAGGAGCGCTCCGGCAATCCCCCAGATGAATCCCCAGAAGGTCACGGCAAACAGAATGATCACCGGAGACAAGCTCAAGTATCTCCCTTGGACGAGCGGGTCGATATAGTTGCCCATGAGAAGCTGAACGCCTCCCACGACGCCGAACACCAACAAGACCATTTGCAGGTCGTCGTACTGGATCAGAGCGAACAGCGTCGGAGGCACGACCCCCAGAATGGATCCGAGGGTCGGGACATAGTTGAGGAGGAAGTTGATGAGACCCCAAACTGGGGCCAGATCGAGTCCGATGACAAAGGCCGCGAGAGTCACGAGAAGGCCCGTCAACAGCCCAATTGCCGTGCGCACCACGATGTATCTCTGGAAGTTGATCGCTACTCGATCGAGCACTCTCGTCATCCGAGGGTATCGATCGGGGGCGCTGCCCTTCACCTTCCTCCCGTAGTCGCGCACCTCCAGTAGCCCTAGAACGAGGAAGGCGACCGTCAATGTGCCACCAACGAGAAACGCCTGAACGGGCTCGAAGATCTTGCTAAAAACATCGCGCAGGGAGTTTCCTTCGAAGTCGCTCTCGGTCATTCCTACTTTCCTGCCAGCCTCGACGACCTTCGAACGCACTTCATCGACCTTGTCGCGATAGTCGGACATCTCGCTCCGTTCGGCCACGTACTCACCGGTGAGTGAAAGCGCCCAACCGAGGCCAAACACGAAGCCGACGAACAAGAGCCCACAGCCGACAGCCGACAGCCAGCTCGGCACGTACTTGGTGAGAAATCGATGGATAGGCCAGAAGGCTGCCACGAGGAACAGAGCGAACACCAAAGGAATGAGCACGGAACCGGCCCACTCGAGAAAGAAAATCGTGCCGATGCTCGCCAAGACGACAAGAGCGCGGGCCATCATCGTGTTTCGTTCGTCAGTTTGAGCCATGAGCAGTCGTCGTCCCTTAGAGAATGGTCAAGAGTCCGAGTATGTAGCATCCGATGACGGTCACACCCTCGACACCGACTCCCGCAAGTCCATGTTTTTCGCGGCGGAGCAGGCCAAGAAGAAGGATCGAGGTCATCAGCACGCACAGGAAAATCCAGCCCGTCACCTCCTCGGAAACGGCGTGGTAGAGAGACCCGTCCTGGTAGGCAAAGTCGGCCGCTGCCGAGAAAAGTGTGTCGAACGTGTTGCCCCCGACGATGCCACCGACAGCCAAGGTCAGAGCCCCCCGGCGTACTGCCGCGATCGATGTGATGAGCTCCGGAAGAGACGTGCAAACCGACGTCACGAACAAGCCAGCCGCGGAAGCCTCGAGGGCCGTCAACTCGACGATCCGAGTTACCGTTCTTTCCAGGGCCCATCCGGTCCCAGCCAGGACCAATGCCAGAGGAACGAACGCCAGCCAGAGCCTTCTTTGCGACGGAAGGTTCTCCTCGTCTTCCGGTTCGTCCGCTCGCGTCTCGCTGGTGCGCTGGGGAGACCAAGCGGGAAAGTCCTTGGCTTCGGACACGATCTTGAGACCGTATGCGTAGACGAAGAAAAGTGCGAAGCTCACCGGATGTGCTCCGAGAAGCGTGACGTTCGGCATGTACTGACCCAGTCCGATGAAAGTCATCAGGAGGATCAAGAGCCCCGTCTGCATCAGATTCGGAAGCGACGCCGCGGCATGTTCGAGGTTGGCCCGTCGATGGGAAAAGTCCGCAACGGCCAGAAACACAGTTTGCGCGGCGATACCACCAATCGCATTGCCTAGCGCCAAATCCGGTTGCCCACTCCGCCCCGCCGAAACCGAAACCACCACACCAGGAATCGAGGTCACGGCCCCGAGTAGGACGCCCCCTGCGATGGCTTCACCGAGCCCCGTCCGATCCGCAAGCTGGTCGGCGGTCTTCGTGATCTTCGTTCCAAAGTAGATCACCACGAGCGCGCCAGCAGCGAGAAAGGCGAGTGCCGCTTCGAGCGAGAGATCGCCGAACGGATTCATGCGCTCTCCCGGGGCGAAGGAGAAACGAATCCATCTTCACGAAGGAAGAAACAGTTGGCGTAGGGAACGACGAACCAAGTCTCCGCTCCAATGAAGCTTCGCAGGTGTCGAGGATCGATGAGTCTTGTCCGTTCGTGGAGAGTGTGAATGACTTTCGGGTCGAGCAGGCGACCACGATGGCCACGGAAGTCATGCAGTGCGCATGCCAAGGTCGGACGAGCGAAGCTCCCCGCTTGGCGAAGGAACTCCATCCTCGCGCGACCACCGCGGCCGCGAGGCGATGTGGCAATTCGCCACACTCGAGGAATCCTGCCACACACCGCGACCGGATTAATGTGCCCCGGACGAGTCGAACGCGGAAAGGAGTGCACGCACTCGAGTCTTGAGGAACTCGACCTCGCTGCCCGAGAGTCCCACGCGCAGGGCATCTCGATTCCACTCTACTGGAGCCTCGGACGGCTGCCAGAGCTCGCGCTCGATCGACGTGCGAACGAGGCGCCCACCTCGAACTTCGTACTGTTCGACGACGGAAAGGTGGTGCAGCTCGTTCGTGTCGACGGCCCGCAACCGGTCGACGAGCTCGGGGGGAAGGGCCACGTGTATTTTCGACCAATCGTCCTCCTTTTCGATCTTCGGGTTCGTCTCGGCGTCGAACGACATGCTGTTGTCGACTGAATAGATGATGGGCTCCGGACGGATCGCTCGCACCAAGAACTGTTTGGAATGACTGTCGTCGTGATCGATGAGATACGTAAGGAGGTTGGTCCTCGCCAGGGAACGACGATAACTCGGACTCGATCTCAGAAGTCGTTCGTCGAGCGGACCTTGCGACGGTTCGTACCAGTCCCCAGGAACGGAGTCAGGAGGGAGCACATCCTCGAGCCAATAGGAAAGGTACCCGAAGACACACGGGACGTTGGAAAATGTAGCAGCCGCTTCGGGGTCGACGACCTCTCTGTATTCGTCGAGAGCAAAGCAACGTCCACCGGTCGGTGGAACGACGTACTCGTCCGGGCGCAGAAAGAGTTTCTGCACCGCGTAGGCCGCGAGCTCACGCCGAGGGCTCGTATGCGGTTGAGTCGAGGAAACGGGACGCCACTTTGCACGAAAGACGACCGACGAAGAGTCCGCGGGGATCCGTAGAGTCACGACCCGAGCTCCCTGAATGCCGTGGTGAGTCTCTTGAGAGTCGAGAAGCGTCAGGTCTGGGTGAGCAAGAAATCTTTCGATCGTGCCGACATCTCGGCAATCATTCTTCAGCGACCCACCGCAGAGGCGGCTCGGCTCGGTGAGAGGGACTCGGGGTTCTGGCGGCTTACTCGAACATCCTGCGAGGACGAGCGGCCAGATGAGGGACCCTGCCCTGCGGGCTGTGGCCACCAAGCTTTCGTTCATGCAGGGTCGTGAAGCAAACGCCTTGCCACATCGCTCTTTCAGGCCCTTCTACTTCGTTGGGGCGTTTTGCCACAGGTGTGGCATTTCGCCACAGTGAGTTCGCGATAGGGCGACACCGAGGAAGAATCGTGGCTCAGCAAGTTGGAATGGTTCCTGCTCGATAGTTCTCATGCCCTTCCGTCGTGAACGGCCCACCGGTCCTCGACCGGTGAGCCCTTGGCTGTCGCGGTCGGTCGGTCGCTTTCTCTGGATGTTCCTTTGCGCGACTCTCCCCGCCTCCCGCGCTTGGGCGCAACCAGGCGCACAAGGGTCCCGCGCGCGGAGCGCGCCGGCCCCTGACGCAGCCGCGCAACCATCCGAGACTCCTTCTCCACCGAAAAGCTCGGCGGAAGAAGGGACTGACGTATCGGAGTCCGAGGACGCAGGGGAAACGGCTCCGGACCAATCCGTGTTGGAAGAGACCACGACGGGTAGGAACTCGACGACCGCCGACGAGCAAACCGACGCAGCCGATCCTGATGCGAGCCCAGGGGATCTGCCCCCGCTTCCCGAACATCGAGATCGCACCGGCACTCCCCCCCCTCCTCCTCGGGAAACCGAAGATCCACCTCGAGGGAAATGGGATCCCGACTACGACGGACGGCGCGACAAAGTGCGCGCCGAGGACGTCATCATCTGGATCCCGAGAACTCCTCTGCTACCGGCGTACCTCGTCCTCAACTACGGCATTCGGTATCCCATTGTCGGCGCCATTGCCGAGGCCGAAGAACACAAGCTCCCCAAGCGCATCGAAAAGTTCTTCCGCTTCGCCGACGGGAAAGCGGGCCTCTTCCCCGTCGCGCTTTACGATCGGGGACGTGGCTTGGCGGCAGGGGCGCACTTCTTTTATCGTGATCTCGGCCGCAAGGGGCACGCCCTCCGAGCGACAGTCGCTTACGGCACGAACCGGTGGGAGTACGCTCGCGCACGCGATGCGTGGACGCTGTTCGACGACGAGTCGGGCGAGTTGGGCTTTCACGCCACCTACCTGCGCGATCCCACTCAGGCTTACACCGGCCTGGGGCCGCTCACCGACATCGACGTCCAAGCCTTCTTTACGGAACAGAAGGTCGAAGTGGGCACGGATCTTGGAGTCGAGCTCGCACGCATGAGTCGCTTTTCCACGACCTTGAGCTACAAGCACGCCCGGCTCCTCGATGAGGGACGCGAACCTGATCTTGGAAATAGCGCGTTTGCCTCCAACACCGCCACACTCACGGGATTTTACGACTGGTTCGATCTCGTCACCGCGAATTTCGGCTTCGACATCGACACCAGGCGCCCCGAGCGCGAGGCGAGTACGGGAACAGGCCTGCGCGTGGAAAGCTGGGGGAGCTACAACATTGGCGTCTCGAGCCCTACGCTGAGCTTCTTTCGTTACGGAACGCGCCCCGGAGTGTTCTGGAACGTCACCGGCCACAATCACGTCCTCGGCGCCAGTGTGTACGCTGAAGCGCTTTCAGAGGTCGGCGGCGTGGCGCCACCACTCAGCGAGCTGATCAGCCTCGGTGGCGGCGACCTCATGCGCGGTTTCATCGCCGGCAGATTCCGAGGCAAGAGCGCACTGGTCTATACGTTGAGCTACGCTTGGCCCGTCTTCGCCTATGCTGACGTGGTCCTTTTCGGAGACGTAGGTAGCGCCTTTCGGGGATTCTTCTCCGACCTGGCGCACGAAGACATGTCGACGACCTTTGGGGCAGGGCTTCGCTCGAGCTTTTCGCGCGAGCTCGTTTTTCAGTTGCTCACGGCTTGGGGCACGAACCGCATCGAGACATGGGACACGAGCTTCGAGGTAGAGAACTTTCGTTTGGTCGCGGGGGTAACTCGTGGATTTTGAGCTGAGCAATATCGACCGTAAACGCCGGTCCATCTGCATGATGGCACTGATCCTAACTTTGCTGCTGCTTTCATGTGCCCACAGGGTCCGCCGTTTTCCCCTGAGTTCGCCGCGTTGGGTCGATCATGATCGCAATCACGTCCCGGAGAAGCCTGAGAAGTACAGCTCCGGAATGGTCGCTGACGCTGCAGACAAGAACGTCTTTCGGCCGATCGCCCGACTGACCTACCTCCCCCTGAACCGGCGGGCTCTGAACGTCAACGCGCTCGACGAGGTACCCAACAGCTCGTGGTTTCAGAACCGCATCGGGTTCTTCGACTTGTCGCCCGAGCAGGTCGCTCGCGGGCCATGCGGTGACCTTCCCCGTCTCAGTACCGACGTCCCTTGGAAGATCACTGCAGCCAAACCCAATGGCGCTTACCCCGGATTTTTCATCGAGACTGAAGAGGGCGACAGCTATCTCATCAAGTTCGACAGCCCCATTCAACCGGGACGGGCGACTTCGGCGGACGTCATCGGCTCCAAGCTCTATTGGGCGGTCGGCTACTTCGTTCCGTGCAATCAGATTGTCACCTTCCGTCGCGACAATCTCCACATCGCCGACGACGCTACGGCCGAGAACGAATACGGAAAAGACGAGCCCATGCGACCTTCGGACATCGATACGGTCCTCGAAAAGGCCTACTGGACGAACGATGGCCGGATCCGTGCTTCTGCGTCTCGCGTTCTCCCAGGCGAGCCCTTGGGTCCCTTTCGCTACGAAGGTACGCGCAGTGACGACCCCAATGATCACGTGCCCCACCAACATCGACGAGAGCTACGAGGCAACCGCATTCTCTCCGCCTGGCTTCATCATCATGATGCCCGGGAGCAAAACACCCTCAATGTCTGGCTGACGAACCAAGGCACGAGCCCCAAAACGGACTACGTCAAACACTACATGATCGACTTCGGTGACTGCTTGGGATCTCGCTGGTCATTCGATCCTCTCACGCGCCGCTTCGGTTATTCGTACTTCCTCAGTCCCGACCATGCTTTAGTCGATCTCCTCACGTTGGGGATGGTTCGTCGCCCCTGGCACGAGATCGAAATCAACCCGGAGGCGGAAATCTTCGGCTACTTCAACGTCGCGGATTTCCAACCCCGCACATGGAAGACCGCTTACCCGAACAGCGCGTTTTCCGAAATGCGCTACGACGATGCACTCTGGATGGCGCGTATCCTGAGCCGTTTCAACCGCAGCCACATCCAGGCGGTTGTTCGCGAAGCCAAGCTTCAGAACGAGCGTTTCGAGGAGTTCCTGGTCGAAACGTTGCTCGGACGTCGCGACGTCATCCTCGACGAGTACTTCACGAGGTACGCGCCGCTCGACCGTTTCGAGGTCGTTCGCCTTGAGGGGGACGACCTCGACCAGTCACTTTGCTTCGAAGACATCGCCATTTCCCACGGTGTCGTCTCTGCCAAGACGACTTTCTACAAGGCACGGCTGTATGGGGGTCGTCACCTCGATGACCAACTCGGGTGGCTCCAACTTCATCCCGATGAACGGCACCCTGGACGATCGTGCCTGAGCCTCACCTTTGCCAAGCGGCCCGCCGAGCTAGCGCCTCGCGGGGCGCGCGACGACCACCCTTTGCGCTACGGTGTTCTCAAGATCTGGATCCATCAGAACGCCGGATTGAACCCGACATCCGCGATCCATGTCCACTTCTACGACTTGGGTCCCGAACGGGGTTACCGTCTGGTCGGCATCGACAGACCCAGGCGCCCGGAGATCCCGGACAACTTCTGAATCGCTCGAGAGCACGCCACAGCCGTCGCGCATCGCCATTTCGGCGCAAGCGGGTTCTCTGTGGACTGCGTTCCCTTGGGTGCCGTGCGCTGGGCGCCTCCGAACGACCGACAGGAGCGCGCGCCCGATGGCTCAACTGTGGCAAATTGCCACACTCCGCCCGTCTGGCGCGACGGGGTGAGATCGGCGTCGAAATCTAGTGCGAGCGGTTCGACTAGGTGCCCACCCGTCTTGCACCTTCACCTTCACCGGGCTTCCCCTCGTCCATCTCGTACTCTCGGTAGTGTGAGCGAATCATGATTCCTACCAAGATCCACACAGCCACGATGCCGATGTTGAGCCAGGCGAACTCTCGACTTTCCCAATTCAGAACGTGAAGTCCAAGGGCGACGACACCCGCACTTGCCACGTCACCACCTCGCACGAAGAACGTGTCGACTGCCTGCTTGGCTTTGTACTTTTCCTCCTTGGTGAGGGGCAGGAAAAGCGCATTTCGGACGGTATTGTTGAGTGAGTAGTCGGTGGTGTTTTCTGCCGTCTTGGCAACCCGAAGCACTGCGAGCAGGGGGAACAGGCCGAACGAAACGTAGCTACCGAGCGCTACTACCGGAAGGACGAGAAGGGCCCCTCCAACGCCAAGCCAGCGGATGATGCGAGAGACGAGGAAAAACTGAACGAGCGCGCCGCACGAGTTCACCCAGAAGAAGAACTCGCTGTAGAACGAACCAATCGCGTCAGCTACCGAAAGCTCGGTCGCGCCACTCTGTACCTGCTCTTCGGCCCAGGTCTTCACCTCTCTTCCGAGAATGAACTCACCCGTGGTGTTGACCAGATTCGAAAGGAACATCAGCGCTGCGATGAGCAAGAGATAGCGACTGTGCAAGACCAGAGAGAAGGGATTGCCGCCGCCGCCTCGTTCGCGCTGCTCTTCGCCGGACTCTTGTCTACCTTCTTCGATTCTGCCCTGACCAGACTCCCCAGCCTCGTCGTCTGCTCGGCCACCTTGCCGGGTCGACATCCTCTCGACGAGGAGCGTGATGCCGATCGTAGCGCCGAGGATGCCCGTTCCAACGAGCAACATCTGATTGACTCCCACCACATCCACGAGAAGCGACGTGAGTCCACTTCCGACTACGGCCCCGATCGAGGCGCCGAACGCGACGATGGGAAAGAGCCGTTCGCCCTGCTTCTTCGTGTACAGATCGTTGGCGTAAGACCAAAACTGCGCGACGAGCATCAGGTTGAAGACTCCGACGAACAGATAAAAGGCGACGCCCACCGTTTCGGATCTCGCCTGCGCAGCGAAATAGAACGCAACGAAACAACCCATGAACACCGCCGTGACCAACGGGATGAGCACGTTGCGCGGCACCTTCTCCGTCAACTTCCCGTAGGCTGGAACCAGGAGCGCGAGAAGGAGTACTTGCCCCACCGCGGCATAGCTCTTCAGTTCCGCCGAACCTTCGGAAAGAATCAAGGCTTCCCGCACTGGCTTGATGACATAATATGCAGACAGCAGGAGCATGACGTCGACGGCAAGGAGGACAGCCAACGCTCCCTCGCCAGCCTGGATGTCGGTTGCAAGCGAAAGAACACGATCCAAAACGCCCAACTTCTTCTTCGAGGGGCGAGAACTCGTCGTCGTAGGACTCATGGCCTCAACTTAGTGCGGGATTGGAAAAATGCCCCAACGAGTTCCCCCTGCGGTCGATGGCACTCTGGCAAGGATCTTGCTCTGATGTGACCCGTGCTCATGTCCCAGAACCATGATGACGACTCCCCCCCGTCAGCGCCATCGCGTCACCCTTTTCCCCGAATGCGAGAGGGGTGGCGGAAGTTTCGTCGCACCTTCCGTCACAAATGGCTCGCGATTCCATTGCTGCTCTTGCTCGGCACGTACACCCTCTACGTCGCATCTGCCTGGGCACTGCTGAGCTTCGGGGGTCTGGAAAGGCTCACGGAGAAGTCCTCCTCCCTGCGCCTCCGTTCGGACTCCGGTTACAGCTTGTGGCCAGGTGACGTCACCCTTGCTGGCGGTGAGTTCGTCTATCAAGACGAAAGCTTGACGATCCAGATTCTTGCCGACGAAGCAGAACTCGATCTCGGACTCTACGCGCTACTCGAACGGAACGTGCATATCGAACGCTTCCAGGGCAAGGGTGCCAAGTACCGGATGCGCTATCTGCCAGCGTGGGATTCGAAACAGCACATGGAGCGACACATGAAGCGGATCGAAGCGTTTCCTTCCATCCCGGGGTTCGAGCGACCTCCCTACCGCGAACCGAAGAAGCCAAAGAAGAACAAGAAACGCACGATCGTTCGAGTCGAAAACATCGAGGCCGAACTCGACGAGATCTGGATCATGGAATACCGAGCATCTGGTACCTTCCGAGCGCGCGGCGGCTTCATCTTGGACCAAGACGTTCGCGTGACGCGATCGAACGTCGACTTGAGCGAGGCACAAGCATATGTCGCCGATTCGCAGATACTGACGACCAAGAAATGTTCGATCGAGGCTGAACTCGGTCCTTTTCCTCGTAGACAACCCAAGGGCGTGGACATCCTGAGGAGCATTTCGACCGACATCGACTGCGAGTCAGCAAGCGACGACCTCGACTTCATTCAGATCTATCCACGAAAGACCCAGTTCGAGATCGGGGGCCGTGCGACACTGAAAAGCGACGTGAGTATCAAGAACGGCCAAATCGTCGCGGGTCGCGTAGAGATCGCGGGCACGCCCACTGACCTCACCGTCCGGAAGGTACGGCTTCCCTTCGATTGGAAGGCGACCATCGATGTGAAGAAGCCCGGCGTCCTCGCGGCGAAAGGTGAACTCTCGCTTGCGGGAGACAACGACAAGGCCTCCGTCGAAAACCTATCCTTCGATCTCGCATCGAGCCACGAGATCCTTCATCGACCGAAGCTCGATCGGATCTCCCTTCATGTGAAGGACCTGGAGATTCGAGACAGTCAGTTGTTGCGGGAGCTGACGGGCAATCGTGGTTTCCCGGCTCTCCAAGTACACTCGTCGACATTCGATACGAAGTACGCCCCTGACGCGCACTTCAATCTCGACGGGAAAGGTTCCGTCACACTTCATCAGAAACAATCAGCGCTCGGGATTTCTGCAGACCTCACGGCCGACTGTGAAAGCTCCAAGGGACAAACTCGTTGCAGAACGATGAAACTCGACGCGAAGAAGCTTTCCTACCAGACGGAAGGGAAGGTCGAATCGCTGGCCTTTCGAGTGCGCGCCGAGGAGTTCGCGTCTCGTCTTCCCGACGACATGGACGCCCGGTTCGGTTTCGAGGGGACCAATCCCAAGAGTTTTCTCAAGCATGCTCTGGGCCTCAACTTCTTCGAACGGCTCGGAGTGAACGTCTTACCCTTCGGAAAAATGCAGGGAACTCTTCACCTGAACAAGAGGGGGACTACCCTCGCGGGGGACCTGGCGAACCTATCCACCGGCAAACTGAACGTGAAGGGCCGATTCATCAAAGACGAGGCTCTGGTCAGCTCCTGGTTCGTCGAGACTCCGCTCGGAAACTACGGAATTCACCAAACACCCGAGAAGACGAACTTCAAGGCGCTAGTGGACGAACGTTGGTACGACTCGTGCGAAGCGAAGTTGGGAACGAAATGCTCGTGAACCGAGCCACCTCACGCGCTTCCGGGAACGCTCGAAGAGCGAGGTTCGAGATTACCCCCCGTCAACTCCGATGTGATGTCATTCGATGTGGAAGAGTCTCGCATTTTACTGGGCGGCTCGGCCGTGCTCTCGCCGTGTGACGAACTAGGAGGCTCTCCAGGCGTCGGGGCAAGTTGATTGGCGACCTTCAGTTTGGGCCAAAGGGGCGCACGAAGCGCCTCGGGGAGCACTTCACCCAGGTACTCCAAAGCCGTTCCCCGTTGTTCGTCGTCGCCGCTCCACAAGGCGCGCAGTGCTCGTCGCAGGCCGTTGCGCTCCAAACAAAGTCCCAAGATCTCGAAGACGTGCTGAAGGCCTTTGTTGTAATGCTCGCGGTCACTCGCCTCGAGAACGGACACCTTCACGTCGTCCTCGTCCATCTGGATCACGCGGTCCCAGGCGCGCTCATGCTCGTCGAGCGCCTCCTTCGCCTTTTCGAAAGCAACGTTCGCAGGGATCTTGGCGCTGTGGTTCCTCTCGATCAAACTCGATAGTGCCAGACCCGCTCGAAAGCGCACCTCGAAGTCTCGGTCATCGAGTGCAGCCAAGAGGCCCGCCGCCGCACGTTCGTTTTCGGCTGCCCTGAGGATCCGGGGAATGCGTCTGCGGAGCTTCTCGCTCTGGGAAGAGTCCAAGAGAGCGTCCGTCAACAGCCCCGTACACCGCACGACATGACTCAACAAGTAGTGTTCCGCCGCCGCGCGCGACTTGTCGTCTTCTAGCAGCGCGAGAATCGTGGCAGCGAGCCCCAAATCGAAGGTACCCCCCTCGAGAGCTCGCACATCCAGCTTCTTTCTTTGGGCAACCATGCTCTTGACTCGAGCCGCGAGCATTTCGGGTCGGACGTCCTCCGGCGCGGAGCCGAGGGCGACGAACGGCGTTTGGAGGGCTCCGTATCTGGTCGAAAGACCAAGGTGCGTATTCCAGGAGGCACGCGCCTCTTTCTCGGTGGCCTTGAGCCGATTGCCAAGCGCGCCAATGTAGCTCTTGCGAACGAGAAACATGCACCAGGCCGCGCCCGCTGAGCTCGCCATGGCGAGACCGATGAAGATCCCCTGATCGGGCTTGGTCCAAATCGCAACCAAGACGAGCGTCAACACCGCACCGATGGAGTCTCCGAACTTGTCGACTCCGACATCCAGTGCGGCCTTCGCTTTTCGCTTGAGGGCCGGGTCGATGGGGATGAACAACAGCTCGTATCCAGAACGATAGAGTGAGTTCTGCATCACGGCCTCGAGCCCTCGTACGATGGCCATGGACCAGAAGCCCGGGAAGAAGAGCGCGCAGGCTCCAACACCACCAAGCGCCGTCGGCAGCGAGCTCGCTGCCCCCGATGGTCCGAGCACCCGCAGCGCCCACGGCCCCACGAAGGACTGTAGGAGAAAGGTCAGGATCCCCACGACCGTGTAGTAGATCGCAAACACGCGGGCCAAACTGGTCGCGCTGGAGACCGCCCTCGTCGCTTCGGCCTTGAATGCATAGTCGAGCAGCGTGGAACTCAAAGCTACGAGAAAAACGATGGCCGCCAACTGGCGCACGTAAGGACTGCGCACTGCATCTTTGGCAGATATCGAATCATCGACCCCCTGCTCGACTTGGCTCGAACCACTGGGGCTCAGCAACGTTGCAACGAAGCCGACGCCACACAATCCAGCGGACAGCACGAGCAGTGAGGAGGGAGACGTGTGGGAAACGAGCCGTTCTGCAGTCACACCTCCGACGACTCCGCCCAAGGCGGCGAGCGCCTCGGCTCGTCCGACGACGCGCCGCCCCTGTCGTGGATCGAACCGTTCGTTGACCATCGACCAAAACGCGCTGATCACCAGCGCACCTAGGCTGGTTATGTGTAGAAACGCCACGACGGGCATGACTCGAGGCAGACGATCGATGAACATCGCCTCCGCTACGAACAACGCGGCGCTCGCCAAGCATCCGAGGCCTAGCACCTTCGACGGACCGAATCGCCTCAGAGCCGAAGCCGTCAACACGACCGAAACAGCCGAGACGAATGCGCTTCCGATCAACATCCATGGCAGGCTGGAGATTTCGTAAGCCGACAGAAAGAGCGCATCCCGTGCGGCTCGACTCACGACATGGGAAGCTATCAGCGTGAACGCCAGAACCATGGCACTGGCCGCAGCGCGTTTTTCTTCGGGTTTCATCGGGTCGAGAAGCGACCTGGGTTCGGACGTATCGCTAGGGTGGACTTCTAGAAGCGATCCAGATCAGGGCCCAGGCATTCGTCGAAGCAAGGAGCGTGCCTGGGCTCGGCGATATCATGCTTCAACGCGAAGAGAGCCGGAGACCGGGCTCGCTAAGGAGAAACCGCCGTCATCGATGTCACGAGACCTGGTGGCGCGAGAAATCTTTTTGTTGGATGTCTTTTCGTGGAGATCACCTTCATCCGCGATCCCACTTGTGGCAAATCGCCCCATGGTGTGGCGATTCGCCACACCATGGTTGACTCGCTATCGCGTCGAACTCTCTCGCTGAGATGCTGCTGAGATGCTCATGAGCCGCCGAGGTGAACTCGAGACCTAGGGAGCAGCATTGAAGTTTGCGTGCCACGCGGAGCTGGGGCGTCGTGACCGTGGCATGTGTCTTGCTTCGACGAGAGCGTTCACCAAGATCCAAGGAGCAACAATGAACTCATTCAATCTGACCATGTTCAGCGTCGTCGCCGCGACCAGCTGCGCTTTGCTTGGCTGTGATGACACGGCCGCTGCTGTCAGCGACGAAGCTGCCGAAGAGCGGGCGGAAATGCGTCGTGAACTCGATGAGTTGAAAACCGACATGAAGCGGGCCGAAGAAAAGTCCGAAGAGCGACTCCAGAAGCTCGAAGCCGACATCGAGGACGCAGGTCGGGATGTGAAAGACGCCGCCGAGAAGGCTGCTCGTTCGACAGGAGATGCCGTCCAAGACGCGGCTCGCGACGTGAAGCATGGCGTGGACAAGGCCGACAAGGCACTTGCCAACGAGATCCGAGACGACGATTCCTGATCACCGACGGAGGCCTGTCGAAAACCGATCGTCGGGCAGGCCTCTTTCTCCAGTCGATCGGGTTCCACTTGCGGCAGCGCTCGAGGCGAAAAACCGAGAGCACAGGTCACTTGCGTACGGCCGGTCGGCTGTGCCGGAAGCTCACTGCGAGACAACCAGGGCATACGCTTTGCATCTCTCCGTTGTGCTCGCCTCATGAACCAAAACTCCTCGACGCCCTTACTTTTTCGCGAACTCCCCAGCACATCGCGCCGTTCCCCTGACGCAGGGCGCACGGAGCGTAGGCGCTGCAGGCGCGTCCTGACGGCGCTGACCGTCGGAGTGACGCTCGTCATGTCGGGCTGTAGCAAGAGCGCCACCGTCAAAGAACTCCGCATCGAGCGCAGCGAACCCACGAAAATCTGCGTGGAGCCCCTCTCCTCTCAATGCCGGACGACTCGAGAAATCGAACGACTCTTCAGTTCACCCGATCTCGAGATCCTGGAGGCGGCTCCCACCCCCGGAGGTCAGCAGGGAGCCTTGCTCCTGTCCCTACGAACCCGTGGCATCGTCATTCGCGCCAAGTGGCGCATCTCGGGCATGTACCCCACGCTCTTGTCGAACTTCTCCGAACCACGTCGAACCGCAATCTCCTATGCAGTTCAGCGGTTTTTCCTGAACGACGATCAAGTCGTCATCCCTCCGACCATGGGCTACTGCTTTCCGTTGGGATACTACCGCGCCCGCGTTGATCGAGAAGCCAACGCCAACGTAGGCAATCCGGAGTGCGTTTTCGGCTACCTCTCCTACTGGCTCACCGATGTGGAGACGGCCAAGGAGGCCCAACCTTCGACTGACACAGGGCTCTTGGGTACGCGCTACCTCTACTCCGAGGAGCGATTCGTCGAGGATCGACTTTATGCGACGAAGCTCGCCAGAATGAATGCTCTCACTTTCATCGTCGAACACGATGATTCTCACGGGGAACAGTTTCTGGTTTCGGAAGATCCGTTCCACGTTTGGTCGATTGATCACAGTATGTCTCTGACCTCGACGAAGAACCCTATGGCGCTCTTCACCGAGGACTGGTCGAAGCTCAAGGTGCCCGCGTTCCCGCAAGATCTTGCGGACAAGCTACGCGCCATTTCGCCAAGCGACATCGAAAAGCTCGAAGTCATCGAAACGTATCGGAGGATCGGTGAGCGGCTCGTTCCGCGGAGGTACGAGGACGGGCTCGCGAAGTTCGAAGCGTGGGGCGCTGACCAAAACGAGCGCCGACTGATCCAACACAAGATCGAAAGACTCGTGGCGCGACTCGAGGACGGCTCCCTCGAGACCTTCTGAGCCCCAGCGTCTCGCGATTCTCTTTCGGACCGGGCCATCAAGGAGGACCATCATCAGGCAGATGTGCTGACGGACTCTCCTTCTAGATCTCGATGATCTTCGCCCGGCTCGACCTCGCGGGCGATTGGGTCAGGCTCCACGACCCCCTTCCGTTGCAGGCGTTCGAGCAGCACCCAACTGACGAGGGCCCAGGAAAGCCCCACCGACCATCCCGCCAACACGTCGGTGGCATAGTGGACTCCCAGATACACGCGGCTCATCCCAACCAGCACCATGAGAAGAATGCCACTTCCGATGCAGTAGATCTTGAGACGCTTGCCGGTGACGAGTCTCGATAGCAGCGCCCCCAACATGGGGTAGACGGCTCCCGAGATGGTCGAGTGACCGCTTGGAAACGAGTACGCATCAATCCCGATCATCGTCTCCAGACTGAGAGGCCGAGGCCGCTCGAAGTAGGCTTTCAGGAGGTAGGTGCTCATGGCAGCCGAAAGGATGCACAAGCCCACGACGAGGGCCACGCGTTCATGCCGCGCGAGCACGAGGAAGGACAGGATCATCGAAACGAAGAGAACGAGTACGGGGCCGCTTCCAATGACGGTCACGTCACTCCAAAACCGGTGCATGACCGCCCTGTACCCGGATGCGGGTACGGGTCCCGAGGCCTGTCCGATCATGTCGGCCATGGCGACGTCGAACGGCGTGGCCTCAGGTACCGCCACGCGCGCGAGAACGAAGAACACGAGGGCGAACAGAACGAAAGCGACGGAAACGATGAAGATACGCATGATGGTTGATGTGGGGCACTTGGTCGTCGAATGCAGGTTCCGGGCCGCCGCAGCTCCACCCAAGATCCACCCCGCGATCTCGAAACTGAGGCAAGTTGCCCCAGGTGTGGCAAAACGCCACATACCTCACAATCTATCCACAACTGTGGATCGAATGCGCTGAGACCACGATCGAACTCACCGCACGATGGAGTCAGGGCTTGGGGATCTTCAGCGTCGCCGTGGTCATCAACGTGCCGCTGATTGCATAGAGCAGCGACAGCGGATGCAGCGTCCACCCAACGACGATCTCACCGAACCAGAGCTGGTCTCGAACGGCTCCGAGACCCACGGCCGTCGTCAAGACACCGACGAGAATCAGGCTCGTGGGAATGGGGGTCCCTTCGAAATGACTGACCTTCCCCTCGCTTGTCGAAAAGGAGGTCGAAGTCACATTGAAACGCGCCAGTCGCGCGACCCCACACGCCACGAAGTAGCTCAAGATCACCATGTCCCAGCCACCGCGCATCCCCACGACATATCCCAGAGTCGCGGGAGCCACTCCGAAGGAAACGATGTCTGCGAGAGAATCGAGATCTCCCCCGTACGCGGACCGGCGGCGCGTCTTCCTGGCCACGTGGCCGTCGGCAGCGTCGAGGATGAACGAAAGAAGCATCAAGCCCGTTGCGCTCCATACGAAGTCCTTCGCGCCGGTTTCGGCGTATCGCAGCAGCATGAAGATTGCCATCGTTCCCGAAGCAGCATTCGCCAGTGTGAGCAAATCGGCGATCACCAGAGTGCGCAGCAGCGAGAAGTGGCGACGCTCAGAAGATTGCTCTCGACCCCGCTCGGATGGAATGGCGGCGGACGAAGTGGCGGTCTTGGTCGAGGTCGGCGTGGATTTCATCGTCGTGCCGTAGCGGAGACGGTTCGTCAGTGATGGAGACGGTGCGTCAGCGATCAGGTTTGCGGAGGTGACTTTCTCTCGGGATCACGGGCGGTGCAAACTCCGTTCCAGGTGACGCCACAGGAATCCATTTGCCTCGGCGTTCCTCTTCCATTTGGTGCTGAACCTGGGCAATGGACCCGAGACCTTCATTTTACGGGTGAGGTCCGCGACTTCACTTCGCTACCGCGCTAAGAGTCACAGAAGCGGGGCGAACAGGTGCGCTGCGGCCTGCAGCACGCGCTGGGACGTCGGGGTTTGCTTCACATGCTCGAGAGTGACTTCCTCGCTCTGCTCGAACAAGCCTTCCATCCACGAAGTCAGGTCGGAGAGTAGCGTCGAGTCATCGATGAAGCAGCACAGCTCGAAGCTGAGTCTCATGCTCCTGTTGTCCAAGTTGGCCGTTCCTACGGCGCACTTCGAGTCGACGATCATGGCCTTGCCGTGCAACATCGTCGACAAGTACTCGAAGATCCTTACATCTTCCGAAATGAGTCGGGAATAGTAGGAGCGCGCGGCAAGACTGACCATCTCGACGTCGGATCCGCGCGGGACGACGAGCCTGACGTCGACCCCGCGTCCTGCAGCGCTTCGAAGTGCTTGAGTGAGCTCGGGAGTAGGAATCAAATACGGGGTCGTGATCCAGATCCGCTCGCGCGCGCGGGTGATCGCGGAAAAGTACGCATCGTGAATCCACGATTCCGTATCGGGCCCGCTTGCCACCAGGGTCACTAGCGCGTCTTCTTCGAACTTCGAGATCCCGCCGCCCTCGACGAGAGGAAAGTGTTTTGAGGACGCAAAGCGCCAGTCCTCGACGAACACTCGACTCAAGGCGGCGACCGCTGGTCCTTGGACACGCATCATCAGGTCCTTCCAGTCGTGCTTGTACTGATCGCCGATGTTCATCCCGCCAGTGAACGCAATTCGCTCGTCGATGATCGTCACCTTTCGGTGATTGGTGAAGTTAATCCTGGGGATCTTGCTCGGATGAAGAGATCGCGGCAAAAACACCGCCACGTCGATCCCATGGGGTTTGAGGAGCTTCTCGAGCTTCTTGGTTTCGCCCTGCGATCCGAAACCATCCACCGCGACACGCACACTCACCCCCTCCTTCGCTCTTTCGATGAGTCGATCGCAGATACGACGCCCCGTGTCATCGACGAAGAACGTGTAGAAGAACAAGTGTATCGTTTCTTTTGCTCCTTGGATTTCCTCTTCGTAGACGGAAAACGCCCGTCGATTGTCGGACAGGAGTTCGACCCGATTGCCCTTGGTGGAAAAAGCGAAGCGACAGACTGCCCGCTCTGGAACGAGGGTGTCGAACTCGGAGGGTTCGCAAAGCTCTTCGAGGCGATTTTCTCCGCGTCCATTTCCGAGACAAAGCGTACGTTTCCGCAACCGTCTTTCCAGGCGCGTGCGGCCGAAGATCCACCACGCGAAGAGGGCCAATCCAGGCAACATCAACAGCGCGAAGATCCAGGCGCTCGCTGAAATGGGCTGTCCTTGGCGCCTGAGCAATACGCTGGGGATGGAGGCCAGGGCAACAAGCTCCCATGCAAGGAGCACTCCGATGATCATTGTCAGGCTCAAGAGGTCTCTCCGTGGTCGAGCTTACCTCATGGATCCAATGTCTGAACTGGATCGACGGGAATATCGGATAAATCGAAAACTGCCTCGCCGCGAGGCGCTTCCGAAGGCTCCTCCTCTACATCGCGATCATCAGCCGGATCGGGAAGTTCGGTGGGCGGCTCCGCTTCCGAACCAGCGGCGCTGTCGATCGAGGGGCTCTCGACCTCGAGGCGTCCGGTCCCCACCTCGCGACTCGGGCCTTCTGGGACGCGCTCTGGCTTCGAGTTCTTCCAGGTGCTCACTGACGAGTACACCGGCACTTCCCACTTTCGATCGCTCGGGGACAGGGCTTCGCCCCCGTCAGGCGCATGAAGATCCGGTTGCTGGGCCACAGCCTCCCAGACCTTCCCGTCGTGGGGCAACTGGTAGTCGGGAATCAGCCCCGCACCGATTCCCGTCCTGTGCGCCACGAAGACTCCCAGCACAGCACCACTCACGAGCACGGCGACAGCCAGTGCTCGTCCCCAACGGCTCTTGCTCGAGTCGATGTACACGCCGGTGGGTTCCGTGGATTGCGAATCGAGAGGTTGCCTGGCTTCCCGAGTCGGTTTGGGACCTGGCTCGATCTGCGACGAGTCGGCCGAACGCACCTCCTGCGCTTCGCTGCCGAGACACGAGGGCGACGATGGACGCTTGGAAAAAAGTGCAACCGCATCGAGGGCGGCACCGAGATCGGTCGCTGACGCGAATCGGTCCCGAGGATCGGGGCTCAAACACCGTGCGATGATGTCCGACAACTCTCGTGGGACCTCGGGTCTGCGCTCTATGACAGGGGCCGGACCTCGTGAGAGAACGAGAGCTTGATCTTGATCGTATCCTTCAAGTGGCAGCCGTGCCGTGAGTAGCTCATAGAGGACGACGCCCAGGGAATAGACGTCGGCCCGTGCGTCGACAGTCGAGGCGTCCAGCCTCTGTTCGGGGGCCATGTAACCCGGGCTTCCGAGGCCTGCGTGCTGAAGGGTCTGCATCGAGACCGGGCGACCGTTGGCGTCCAGACTCTTCGCTATCCCGAAGTCGATGAGCCGCACCTTCAGAGAAGGCGGTTCGTGCTCGACCAAGATATTCTCCGGCTTGATGTCTCGATGGAGAATGCCTTGCTCGTGACACACCCGAAGCCCACTACATACCTGCTGCAGGATGGTGAGAGCATCCGACACCGGGAGCGGCAAACGTCCATCGATGTAGCTCTCCAAGTTTCGTCCCTCGACGTACTCCATCACGATGTACGCTCGGCCTTCACCGAAAAGATTCGCGTCGAGAACCCGAACGAGGTACTCCGACTTGACCCGCGCCAAGATGCGGGCCTCGAGCCGCAGACGTTCTCTGATGACCTCGGTGCGCGCGTACTGTGGATGCAGTACCTTGAGGGCCACGCGCTCGAGAAGCACCAGGTGTTCGGCAGCATAGACGTCGCCCATGGCGCCCTGACCGAGACTCTCGATGACGAGATACTTACCATCCAAGATCGCACCGACATCGAGCTTGTCTTCGCTTGTCACTCCCTAGATGAGGCAGGGACCGTGCCAATCTTCGTCGCCAGATTCGTCTCCGTTTGAAGGACGGAAAAACCCTTCGCCGACCACACGGTGGTTCTGTGCAGATTCGCCTCAGGTGTCGCATAACGCCACACTCGCGAAACACGAGTCGTCGCCCTTCGGTACATCTCCCCGTTCCCTGCCGCTCGCGAATCCGTGACGTTCGAAACTCGATCGAGCCTGGCACACCCGTTGCAGACCCGAGGCTATGAAACTCGGACGCGACGCGGAGCCGACATGACCTTGCTCGGTTTTCATTCGAATGCCGCGAAGTCCGCTCGAGGGGGCCATCGAGCCACCGCCAACCAAAGGAGACAGGATGTCTACGAACGCTCTCACCTACCTCAAACGGCAACACTCCAAGACCAAAGAACTCCTCAAAGAGTTGAACGCCACCACCGACCGCGGCCTGAAGATCCGCACGGAACTCTTCTCTGAACTAGACCGCCAACTCCGCCACCACATGCGACTCGAAGAAGAAATCTTCTACCCAGCCTTCAAGGCCGCTGTGGAACGAAAGAAGGACAAAACGTTGTACTTCGAGGCGAAGGAAGAGCACCGAGCCGCAGAGAAGGTTCTCAAAGACATGAGCCACGTCGACGTAGCGACCCTAGCTTTCGGTGGGAAGATCAAGGTCCTGAAGGAACTCGTGGAACATCACATCGACGAAGAAGAAAGCGACATGTTCCCCATCGCCAAGGAGGTCCTGAGCAATGAAGAACTGGTGACGTTGGCCGATCGGATGGCGGCGCGGCAGAAGGAGCTCGAAGCCGGCAGGAGTTGGGACCGTACCGCCGCTGCACACGCGTCTTGAGTCTGGAGCCGTCGAGCTGGGCAGAAAGACTCTGAACGAGACTGCCGGCGTGACAAAGACTCCACCTCCCTTTGCTCGCGTCGAGGAACTTGGTGAGTCGAACGTCGCACTGCGCTATTTCTGTTGGGTTGATCAGCGCGAGGCTGACTGGTTCAAAGTCCGGAGTGAAGCAATTCGCCGCACGAAGGTCGCCCTTGACCTCGCTGGTATCGAGCTCCCGGTGCCGATCTATCAAGTCAACCTCAGAGAATCGAAGGGGCCACCGCCCAAGCGCACGGTCGACGCGACGCACATGGATCGCACCGCCCATGAGGTGACCGTCGACGACTACATCGAGGAACAAATCGAGGCAGACCGGAGGCTTTCCCCGGACCGGAACGATCTACTTACGAATCAGTGATGTTCAGCACCGACCTCGCGCAACATGAACATCACGTCTTGGGCACGACTCTTGCTATCTCGAATCGGGTCATTTCCTTTCCCCCATGATAGGAGTCTTTCCATGAAGCGTTTCGCTAGTCTTTCCGTCATTCCCCTGTCCTTGATTCCGGCGTTCGTCGGGTGCGCCACGATGCCGGGCGGAGACCAAGTAGGAGCGGTGGGGCAAGCTACCTGTCCCGCGGACATTGCAAGCGTCAGCTCCATCCAAAGCGCCAACTTCGGTCTAGCAGCGGACATCGAGGCGGATGCCAAGGCCGCCCTCAAGGCCGGCGCGACCGTCGTCGAAATCGCGGCCGAGGTAGAAGGCGAAGTGTTCGAAGCGTGCTCCAACATCGCTACCGATTTGGGGATGAAAAAGAAGGACATCCAGCCAAAGGAAGGGGAACACAAGGTCGAAGCTGCATGTCGCGCCGCTGTGGACGCAATCGGCAAGACCCGCGCGAGTATCAATGCATCCGCGAATGTGGAAGCCGAGCCGCCGCGCTGCACAGCCTCGATGGACGCCATGGCGGACTGCGTGGCGGACTGCGATGCGTCTCTCGAGCCAGGTTCCGTGGAACTCGAGTGCGAGGGCGGGAAGCTCAGCGGCAAGTGCGAAGGCCAGTGCCAAGGGACATGCACCGTCGACGGATCGGCAAAATGCGAGGGTGAGTGCAGCGGTGAGTGTACGGGCGAGTGCACGGGCGAAATCGTCGGGAAGTGTGACGGAAAGTGCAACGGCACCTGTGAAGGCAAGAACGTCAACGGCAAATGCGACGGTACGTGTCGAGGCAAGTGCTCCGGGAACGTCGAGGGCTCCTGCAGCGCGACGTGTGACGGCAAATGCGATGCAGCTTGCGAGGCCGACGTTTCGGGTGAATGCAAAGGGACCTGCTCGGGTCAATGCAGCGTCGAGTTCGAAGAACCGAAATGCGACGGCGAGTTCCGGGCACCGAAAGCGAGCGCCTCTTGCGAGGCGGAGTGCAATGCGTCCTTGACCGCCAAGATGGACTGCGAGCCCGGTCGACTGCAGGTCACCGCCGAGGCCGGTGCCGATACGGAAGCGCTGGAGAAGTTAGCCGCAACCCTGAGCACGAACCTACCGGCTCTCCTTCGGGTCGGCACGTCCATGAAGGGCCGCCTCGAGTCAGTGGTGGCCGAAGCGGAGGCATCCGTGCGCGGAATGAAAGCAACCGTCGAAGGAGCCGGATCCGATGCGCTGCGGGTAGCCGGTTGCTTCGCCGCCTCACTCCAGGCCCAGGCCCAAGCGAGTGTGTCCATCAACGTGAGCGTGAAGGCCAGCGCAAGCGCGAGCGCAAAGGCTTCCGGCAGCGCGGGTTCGTGAGGGTTCGATGTCGCAGGCCACCCTCCGCCGCGCTGAGAGGGTGACCTGTGACATTTCGCCACATGTGAGCCCTCTCATGTGGAAAAACGTCCCACCGCGCTCAGAAGGTCCCGCCCCAGTTTAGGATCATTGGAGCCGAGCGCTGCTGCATTTGTCCGGCGCTTTCCACCGGCTCGGCTCGAAAGCTCCGGTAATAGATGAGGCTTGGGATGAGAAATCCCGTCGTGAAGCCGACGACGTGGCCCACGAATACGTCAGTCGCCCAATGCCGGTCAGCGGTGATGCGCATCGCACCGGTAACCAGCGAGAGACCGAGCGACGCGAGACAGGCGCCCGTGTCACGGAAGTCGCCTCCATAAAGCGGAACGTGCGTATGGTGCGCGCAGACGAGCCCCGCACCAGCCGCGGTGAACGCCGAGTGACCGCTGTAAAAGGAACGGAACCGATCCGCGCCTTCGCACGACGAGACGTACTCCGGATCTTCGACACACGCGAGGGCGTAGGGTCGCTGTCGGACGAAGAGTCTCTTGCTCATGCTGTTGGCGAGAACGGTGAAGGCATACGACTGCGCACCAATGACATGCATTTGCCAAGATACATCCCAGCTGTCGTGCCCGACTCCGGCAACGAGCACCGGATCGATCACGAGCGGCTGGGCCGCCGAAAGGATCAGCGCCGCATCACTGATCGCTCCCGCGATGGCGCGGCCTCGACTGTTGCGGCTCCTGAGGCTTTGGCGTGCCCACGAATCGAGGAGCAACGGTCGGGTCCACAGCGGCTCGTCTGGAGCGGGGATCACGAACGTCACGAGCCCAGCACCAGCCAGAAATGTCGGTGTCAGGACGTACTCGACAGCTCCGACCCTCCTCCACGACTCGCGCCAGGGCAACTCGTCTTGGGCCTCGGTGCGATGCGTTGCGAGAGACGACGAAAGCGCAAGCAACAGTGACAGCGCCCAGCGGAGCAGAGCCCGGCGTGAAGCGGCAGCGGTTTGATACCTCGGCATGAATCTCAGAAACTTTGGCTGTACCTCGTGTTGGGAGTGGACGAACCGCACCCTCGCCACAGCGCATGATGCCTTGCCGAGGGCGACAGGACTACGTTGCACTCGGGCGGAGAAAAGCCTTTGACTTCGCGCGCCCGTCGAAGAGGTCCGATGACGGCCTGAAAGAGCAAGGATCGGACCACCACACCATGAGGCATCTTGCCCCAGGGAGTAAAGCACATGTGTCACAAGCGCTCAGGTCGGGCGGACCACCCACCCCTCACGTGAACCCGCACGCGTCCTTCGAGGCCAAGTCTCGGCACTTGTGAGATACAGACGGGTGGCACGGCAGTTGCTTCGCCTTCTTGCAGGCTGTCCGAGCGGCGGCCGACCGTTCAACTCAAATCAAGGAGGAAACCTATGCTCAGGTGGGCACTCATATTTTTGGTCGTTGCATTGATCGCCGCGCTTCTCGGTTTTGGCGGAATCGCCGGCGCGAGCGCAGGGATCGCGGAAATTCTCTTCTTCGTCTTTCTAGCAGTCGCGGCGATCTCGCTCATCATGGGCTTGATGAAACGCGCCTGAC
Organism: uncultured Polyangiaceae bacterium; assembly: GCA_965652275.1. GTDB lineage: Bacteria > Myxococcota_A > Polyangia > Polyangiales > Polyangiaceae > NIC37A-2. The sequence goes on from CBFGUR010000008.1 coordinate 152,183, forward strand.
GGTCCCTACAAAGAGGACGTCGCACAATAGTCCCCCGGCCGACCACCCTTGGGTGCGATGGTTCTCACCGTCCTCGCGGCAGGTCCCCGTCGTCGGTGAGCCGTGCATTCAGGGAGCGGTCGTACGGGTGACCTGGGAGCTCAACCGAAGCGCGCGGTTGTTCCATGGAACGGCCACGGCTCCCCACAGTACGACATGAGCGCCGACACACACCGCGGCGCTGAAAGCAAACAGATCAATTTGCTCTCCGTCGAGGCGTGAAACGATGGCGAAAAGCAGCGTTATCGGCAACGTATGAAGAACCGAGAGCAGCGCCACGCGGCGCTGTGATAGTCGCTCCTCGGGACTCGGCTTCAAGAACTGGAAGGGCCACCACTCGATGTCCTGATCCTGGAGGCTGAGCCACGTGTCCGACAGTCCAGGGTCCACCCGCTGCTTTTTCATGAGAGACGCAAGGGGAGCACTCGACGGCGTCGCCTGCAAGGTTGTTGGCGCTTTCCGGTGGGACATTCCACGCCCTAAGGCCCACGTAGGCTCACACCCGTCACCGGAGTGAGCCCTGGCACGACGGTTGCCTGGCTTCACACACACCCCAGGAAGACCGGTCGCGCCGCGCGGACCCTTCCCGAAGCGAACCCCTACGCAGAAAGCCTCTCGACATGCAGACCCATCGACTCTCTCTCCTCGCCGTGACCTGCCTCTCCGGACTCTTCATTTCTCCTCGCGCCAACGCTGGCATCGACGCGTGTGGCGACATTTCGATCGAGGCCGAGGCTGAATGCGAGGTGAAAGTAGAAGGCGGGTGCAGGGTCGAATGCGAACCGGTCTCCTTTCGAGCCGCGTGTGCCGCCCAACTGCAGGCTGAATGCCAGGGACAGTGTGATGGGGCGCTCGAAGCTTCCTGCACCACGAACTGTCAAGGTTCGTGCGAAGCGGACTGCATGGTGGATCCCGGCGATTTCAGATGTGAGGGCTACTGCTCGGCGGAATGTGAGGGCGACTGCGATGCAAGGTGCAGCGCCTCGGAGAACGAAGCCGAGTGTCGCGCTGCGTGTCGGGGCACCTGCGCTGCTGAATGCGAAGCGGGCTGTGAAGGCACGCCACCCGAGGCGTCGTGCGAAGCGAGATGCCAGGGAAGCTGCGACGGCGCATGCATGGCCGAGGCGCACATGGACTGCCAAATCGATTGCCAGACCGACGGGTTTGCAGCCTGCGAGGCCGAACTTCAAGGGGGCTGCTTGGCGGAGTGCGAATCCCCGGAGGGCGCGCTGTTCTGCGATGGCCAGTACGTGGATCACGGAGGAAACCTCGAGGAATGCGTCGACGCACTGAGAGCGCGCCTCGACATCGAGGTCGACACGAGCGCTTCCGGGACCTCCTCAAGCTCGTGTCAAAACGGGCGGTGTGAGGCAGAAGCCGAGGGCGAAGCCGAAGCGAGTGCGGGATGCAGCATGAGCCCACTTTCCGGAGGCGGCACAGGGTCACCGGCCTTTTGGTTGATGGCGACGAGCGCCGCCATCGCCGTCCGCCGCCGTCGTCGTTAGGGCCTCGGACGCTTGGTTCGGGGGCGCTCGCGGTCAGGCGCTCGTGATCCCGTCCGCTCGACAGGGGGGTTGGATCGACGAGCGCCCACCTCGTGAGGTTTCGCGATGGAATCAGTCGGTCGCTGGGTTGCCGTCCGTTTCGTCCTCGATTTCACTGCCAGCTTCGTCGAACGCTTCGCCGGTCTCGTCAGCCGCGTCTTCTGCCGCATCAGCGGTGTCCTCGGCGGCCTCGTCCGTCCATTCGCCCGCTTCCTCCATTGGCCCCTCTTCTGCATCAGCCGATTCGGGCGATTCAGCTGGCGTTGCCTGCTTGTCGCAAGCGACCGCCGCGCAGGCAAAACTCATCACAACGAGTGTGCTCGTGATCTTCTTCATGTGATTTTCCTTTCTGAAAAATGCGTCGCATCGTCCGGGGAGAGCTGCGTGGTGCCTCCGGGAGAGGGCGACGACGGATGACCATCAGACCTGCAGCGCTCGTGCCAAGTACGGATTCGAAGACACCTTTTTTGCGGTACGGCGCCTGGCACACGGACGGGCGAGGGTCGTCGTTGCGAACGATGACGAGTTCGATCCAAGCGCAAAGTGCGTGTGGCAAATTGCCACGACCTGTGGCGCAGTGACACATAAAGGCGCTTCCACCTCACGGTGCGGGTTCGGATCTCGTGGCGAAAGCAGGACCTCCCTGCGACCGGGTGTGGACCTACGACACGGTCACGACAATCGTGGAAAATCGCCACGATCGAGCGCGCTACTCCAGCCTACGGGGAAGGGAATCGCTCTGAAAGAGGCCCAAGGAATGGTGGTCCGGATCTTGGAACTCGACAGACCAACCTCCAGGCGCTTCGGACACCGGCGTAACGAGCTGTGCGCCGCGGTCCGCCAGCCCTTCGGCGATCGTGTCGATCCCGCCCCGCTGGAGTCCAAAGACGATCTGCGGAGATCCCGCTGGCGCCGGCTCACCTTCGAAGAAGAGCACCTCGGTCTTGTTGGGCATCGTGAGAAGCAGAAATCCCTCCTGCTCTTCGAGCTTCAGCCCCAGAGCCTCGCGGTAGAAGTCTCGTGTGCGCTGCAGATTGCGCACGAGAAAGATGATGGCAACTTCGGTGATCTGTAGATCGAGGTTCAGCATGAAACGTTCCTTTCACTGGGAGTTGCCGGCGCGACCGGTTTTGTGAGCAACTTCTCGAAAAAAGAGGGCGTGCCCGTCTGGATCGAGGGTGGCCACGCTGCGGCCCGAGGTCCGTTTCAACTGAGAAAGAACGAGGGGGCGTCTGCCTCCGAACGCTGGACCCGTCGCTACTTTCGTGACGACTGGAAGCTCATCTTCGGAACGTGCCGCCCGACGCAGAGCCGAAAGCCGCGCGCGCAGCGCCGTGGGGCTGAGTCCCAAGAGCCAGCGGATCTCGTTCGATGAGAGATCGGCACTTGCCAGTCTGGCCACGCTCCGAAGAGAACGCGGCAACGTTCCGAGAAAGCCTTGCTCGAAACGAAAAGATTTGTCCCAGCTGAGCTGATTCGTCGCTCCGCTGCACATGTGCTCCGAACGTTCGCGTTTCCTTCGCCGCACGGCGCTGCGCGCACGAAACGCCGCCTGTTTGCGTACGACTCCAGAGAGCCAGGGAAACCGCTCCGGCGTGGACCAGTCGTGAGCGACCTTCTCCATGGCGATCAACAGAACGTCCTGCGCCAAATCGTGAGCCTCGTCATCATTGAACGCATAACGCTTCGCGATGCGAAGTATCTCTCGATACGCCCCTCGGTTCGCCAACTCGCTCGGTCGCATCCCACGAGGATAAGAAGGGCCACGCCGAATGTCTCGTCCCCCTCTCGTGTGGCTCACATTTCGCTCGTTTTCGCCTCGAGGAGGCCACAATCCACCGAACGAAACCTCAGTAGGGCATTCCCGGAATCGCCACGCGAAGTGAGGTGAGTCGGCGGTGTCCGGTGATGTACAAGGTTTGCCGATCGGGACCACCGAACGCCAAGTTCGTACCGCCCCAAAACTCACCCACGAGCTCACCTTCTGGAGAATAGACGTGCCCCGAAGAGGCGTACACGTTGCCGGCACAGTCGATGGCCATTCCGTCCACCGAAGTGCCCGTGACGAAGTTACGCTCACCCGAAAGGGCCCCCTCCGAATCCACATCGAACAGCAAGATGGCCCCTTCGATGGCCACGTAGAGGCGTGACTCATCTGGCGAGAGACTGACCCCGTTGGGGCGCATCTCGTCGTAAACGGAGACGAGATGTACTTCGCCGTCGGGAGCCATGCGGTAGAGACTTTGTGGCAGCTCTTCCTCACGTTCCCCGAGGTTCCAAGCTGGATCGGTGAAGTAGACGTTGCCGTCGGAGCGGACAGCGACGTCGTTGGGAGAGCTGAAGCGCTTGGACTCGAAAGCATCGGCCAGGGTACAGAGCGCACCGGTCTCGAGATCCATGCGACTGACGGTACGGTTGGTTTGTCGACCAACGATGAGCGAACCCTCGGATCCCCATGCTAGACCATTCGTACCAACGCCGAAAAATCGGATGCCGCAACCCTCACCCTCTCGGTAGGTCATCAGATCCCCGTTGAACAAGCCCCCGACATCGGTCTCGTCGAAGTTCGAAAAGAAGAGCGTCTGCTCCACTTCGCTCCAGATGGGTCCTTCGGCCCACTCGACGTTCATGGACTTCGTACAAAGGATGACTTCCTCTTCTTCCTCGATGAGCGGAAGAGCCGGGAACGGACCCAGGGGGCAAGCGCTCTCCGGTGGGGACACCTGAAGGGGCGCGCACGGCTCGATCGGTGGCTCCAGGGGGCCAGAGCCACCGGCGCCGTCACCACCCAACCCCGCGACGTTCATCATCGTGCCGCCGGATCCGCTCGTGCCGCCGGTCAAAGGCTCTCCGCCGGTCGAGCCCCCGGTGCCCAAGGGAGCGCCCCCGTGGGAAACACCGCCCGTGCTGGGCGGCTGCGGCGCCTCCACCGCACCTCCTGCTCCAGGGCCGTTGCTCGGCGACGCGCTGTCCCGACAGCCGCCCGACGCGGTAGCACCGACGAGCGAGAGCGCAGCAACGAACCGAATGTACGACATGAACCGAGCGGCACTCCGAGGAAGCGGAGCGAGGTCGAAAGGTGGCACTTCGATTCAAGCGCCGCAAGCTCAAGATTCCGCCGCGGATTCGTACTGCGGGGCTCAAAAGCCCATCGAAAGCTGAGTGCGCACGAAGTCGCTCCCGACGCCGATCTCGTCCTCGAACAGTCTGAAGTAGTCCGCCTGAATCTTGAAATCGTGAGCGGCGAAGTAGTAGCTCGGTCCCCCCCCGAGTTCCCGAGCCGGCGCGAGGGAAGATCGCTCCTTGTCCGCCAAAATTTGGCTGTACCGCGCGGCCACACCGAATGGGATCCACGGGAGTACATAGCCCCCTTGAACGAAGTACCCGCCTCCTTCGCGCACCTCGGCACGAGGGGCCGCGACTTCGTTCCCAGCGTCGTCCTCGACTGTCGCGTCACCGAACTCGCGCTTCCCATCGCGACGATAGATCTCCCCCATGAGAGACACACCGGCCCACTGTAAGACCACGTCCGCCGTCATCTGATGGATGTTCGTCGTTCCGCCATCCGAGGGTACCGAGCCCATCACGCCCCGATCCCGCGCCGCATGGTCGTGGTAAGCATACGCAGCGCCGAAGGAGATGCGCGGTCCACTGTCTCGATCTAGATGCCCCTCTTCGTAGTCCCATCGCGACTTCGAATCACCAAAGGGCAGAACTTCGATGCGCCCCACATAAAGGAGTCCGGCATCCGCGAAGTCGTTCGCGTCTCGACCTTCACCGTTGAAGACAGCGACGAGGTAGCGGAGGCGGCCCCAGCCGCCGACGTCGTTCGAACTCAGCTGAAGTCCGATGTCCCGATCGAGTTGAAACTCGCTTTGAGCGACGGACCGATCGATGAGTTCGAAGTCTCCGGACGAAACGATCCGCTGCCGATTCCACGGGACCATGAACTGGCCAACGCTCAATGTCGCGTCCCGCAGATGGTCGAACTCGGCGATGGCATCGAGAACCGGTGAACGCTGCGCACCCGTGGGTCCCCACTGGATGTCGCGCGGCGACATCGCGATTTGAAGCTTGTATTTGTTGTGCTCGCCGAACATGTGTCCGACGACGTTGAGCCGAGCGCGCCTGACCATGAGGAGATGTCCTGCCTTGGGTTCGGACGCCGGATCGTGGAAGTATTCGTGCCGTAGCTGGAACCGTGAGCGGATGGCCATGCCGAAGCTCCCGTCCGCGCTTTCGAACACGAGCCCCTTGCCAGGCTTGAAGCGGATGGTGCTAGAAAGAACGGAAAGCGGTTCGGCCTCGCTTCGAGTACCGGCGACGGGCGCAGGGCTCGGGGTGGGCTCCTCCGGCGCCGAGGCCTGCAGCTTCGAAGCCTCTGCGTCGGGCGCAACCGAAGTGGGCTCGGTCGTTTCCGCCTGATCGCTAGGGTCTTGCCCGAGCGGCTCGGGATCTCCCGAGGCCGCCTCGGCCGAATCATCGCCGGGCGAGGTGGACTCACCCGGCTTGTCCGGATCTGCAGAGTCTTCTCCGGGCTCGAGAGGAGCCCCGGGGTCGAGTTGGAAGAGAAGGGTGAGGAGAAAGACCCCGGCGTTCATATGTGATCAGCCGGACATCTAATCCTTTCCGAGAGTGGCAGAGTGACAAGATCGTGACATCGTCACGGATCCGTCTCAAACGGAAGGACGAGTGTTAGCGCACCACGACCGGCGGTACGGGCGGGATCTTGAACTCGTCCCAGGCCGGCGTGACATTGTTGGTGAGAAGCGGGGTGATCGCGGCCGACGCGCCCTCTCCCTCGACCAAGTTGCGCTGGTTCCAAAGATAGATGGCGGCGCCGCTGGTGACCGAACCGTCTGCCTCTTTGATCACGGTCGTGATGTAGAGCTGTGACGCCGGACTCGTGCGAGTGTTGCCACGAGGCAAGTCGTATGGCGAATTGCGCGCGGTCGAGAAGATGAGGAAGTAGTACGACCGCGAGCCATCACTCGCGAACGAAGGAGCCCACTTCGCCCAAGAGTTGTACAGCTGCCCAGGAGTCCCCTCGCACACGGCCGTATTGGACTCGAGCTTCGTGGGCGTGCCTCCTCCGGCCGGAATCACGTGAATGTCGCTGTCAGGGCGGTAGTAGACGTGGTCCCAGCTATCCTCGCGCACGTTCACGGTGGCAAACTGCGGTACCTTGTTGAAGGCGAGAAGCGCATCGTCCGGTGAGTAGTCGGGGTAGTACTCGAAGTCGCTCGTGGCGGCTCCTTCGACGGGTGTGGCCTCTCCACCCGCCCCACCGTTGAAGGGCAGGGTGTAAAGGTCGACCACGGTGGCGCCGCCCACACGGCCATCCTGGGGGACGTCCGTCGACGTATAGACGATCCGATCGCCCGCGTGGTTCCAGTCGGCCAAGACCGGGTAGTTGGTGTCGCCGGTGCGAGGAATGACTTCCCAGTCCGTGCCCTTGAGCTCGACCAATGCCTTCTGCAGGGCTTGATTGTCGTTGGTGTAAGCGGACGGCTCGACCGTGCGGATGTCCACCGGCATCTGCGCGGTAGAAGCCAAATTCATCCAGATGAGCTCGGTGGGCGCGTTGGACATGACCTCGCCCGAGTGCGTGCGCCCCTCCTGATAGTTCGAAAAGTCGCGCACGGCCCAAGTGGTAATCATCCGTCGGGCGCCGCTCTCCCAATCGCCCTGCGAAAAGGTCGGTGCGCCGAGCCACGTCATCGAAGCCATGGCAGCGCCCGCAGGAGTCAGCCAATCAGGAGCTTGTCCAGCCGTTCCCGGTTCGATGCTGTAGACACGGGTGTTGAAGGCCCAATGATCCATTGACGCGACGGCCCCACCGTCGGGACTCGACGAGTGGCATCCGACGCAGGTCGACTTCCCGACCTCGGTGTTGTCGCGATTGCGCGCGTTGGCGTTGTCGTCCAGGGCGGTACCAGCGATATCGCCGGGGTAGACGACGCGAACCACACCTTCGTCCCCCACGCCGAATCCGTAGAGAGCATTCGTCTGCTCACCCGGAGTCGATCCGGTGGAGCCCCAGAAAACCATGCTGCCGCCCGCCGCGACCGGCGCTACCTGGAAGGTACCCGTCGCTTGACCGCCGCCGGTCACCACCGTGTAGGTGATGTCCTCGTTGTGCACGTTGCGGGAGAGCGAATCCCAAACCTCGAGAGGAAGGATCGCGGGCATCGACTCCACGTACATGGTGAAGTCATGCTTCATCTTGGGAGAGCTCAACGTCACTTTCCCGGGACCGGTCGCGCCAGGAACGTGGAACCTCGGACGTGTCCAAGCCGCGGGGAAAATCGTTCCGTTTGCCGGCTCCGCCACGCAGATCCCGTCCGGAGTTCCACCAGCGTCGAGCGTGGCTCGGTCGACGTTGCCTTCGACGACTACCCAGGGAACGTCCGAGGTCGGATCGGTGAAGCCGCTACATTCTGAATCGCATTCGGGCGTCAGAATGACGTTCGTTTGAATGCCGAGAAGATTGTCTTCGCCGCCGGGCATGTTGGGCACGTCACCGTCACCGACGACGATATCCCCATCTCCGCCGTCACCGTCCCCAACCGCGATGTCTCCGTCGCCGTCTCCTCCGGTAGACTTCTCTTCGTCGGGGTCGGCAGGCGGTGCAGTGCAGGCGAATGCAGCAGCCACCGCGCCAAGTACGGGAGCAACCAAGATGCGCATCTTCATGATCGAAATCCTCAGTCAGGAGACGTGCCGAACTCCCGACAATGAAAGTAAGTGAATACGCTGCCCGCGGCGGTGCCGAGGCCGTGGGGGAGCGCTCTTTGAGTGATCCAATAGATCGCCAGGCAAAACCGGGCGAGAACATTTATCGGGGAGGGCGACCCCGACTCCTCGAACCGACGACGACACGCCACTATTCTAGCTGCACGGCACGGAATCGCCCGCGGAAGCCACGATGAGGTGGTCGATTTACCTACAAAACGCCCCGTTAGTTCCACTAAGCCCGAAACCGGGGCGCCCGACGGGCCTCACGTTCGAAGGAGAAATGCAGAAAGGCGCCGAGCGACGGATCCTCCGTCAACTTGGCGCCTCACGGTTTGGCCCGACCGACCGCAGCCTCACTTCTCGGCGGCAGGTTTCTTCTCCGCAGCCGGCTTCTTGTCGGCGGCGGGCTTGTCGCCCTCCGCGGGCACGGCGCCCCCGTTGTACATGGTGATCACGCGATCGGTGAGATCGAGGTCGCTGCGCGAATACGGCACCGCGGCTTTGTCGACGACGAGATCGTATCCCTGGCTCGTAGCGATACGACGAATGATGAGCATCGTCTTCTCGATGATCGGCTGGGTCAGTTCCGCCTGCTTCTTCTGCAGTTCTTGGTTGTAGGTGACGGACATCTGCTGCAAAGCCATCATCTCGCCCTGCCACGCTTCGGCCCGGCGCTGAAGCGCCTCTTGGCTGATCACGGCCTGTTGCTTCTCGATGTCGGCGCGTTCACGCTCGAGCTCGTTTTGCTTGACCTCGAGCTCTTTCTGCTTCGTGTCGAACACCTTCTTGATGTTCGCCTGCATGCGAAGACCATCCTCGGTCTCCATCATGGCGCGCTGCGTGTCGACCACGGCCACCTTCATCTCGGCCCAAGCAAGTGCCGTCACACTCGTGATGACGAGGGCGGCGACCGCCGCATGGCGAGGACGAGAAACGAGGGCCCGGAAACGGGGGAAATTCATGTCGGGCGGCTTAACCGCCCTCCGGCCGCCGGTCAAACGATTCCTCGGCGAATGTCGCTGTCACCAGCAAATCCTAGGACTTGGCGCGGGTCCGGCTCGCGCCGCTACTCGTCCGTCCCCCCCTCGGTGTCGGCCCCAGGCTCGCTCAAAGCATCCGTCATCGCCCGTGCCATCGCTCCGACCAGGGGGACGAGTTCCGGGTAGTTCATTCGGGTCGGCCCGAGGACACCGAGGGCGCCGGCGGCAGCGTGACTGCCGGTGCGGTAGGACGCCGCGACCACACTGAGCGGTGAACCTTCGTCGCCCGTATCCGATCCAAGGAATACCTGGACGTTGTCCTCTGCAAGAGTCTTGTCCAAAAGCTCGACCAGCTTCTGACGATCCTCGAGGGCAACCATGAGCTGCTCCATGCGTAGAGGGTTCGCCTCGCCTCGGAAGAGGGCCGAGCGCCCCTCGATGATGACCTCCTTGGTGTCGTCCCCGGTGCCGAGAGCAGAGCCCAAGAGGCCTTCCGACAGCCGACGCAGCGCCCCGATCTCGTCCCGCTCCACGTCGACCATCTTCGAGAGATGACGCCTGAGTTCGTGCAGACTGCGGCCCGACGTCGCCTCGTCCAAGAGAAGATGGACGCGTTCGAGCCGAGCGGCGTCCACTGGCGATTCCAGGTGAATGAAGCGGTTTTCGACCGATCCGTCGTCGAGCACCACGACGCTGAGAAGTTCCTCGGGGCGAGTCGGAATGAACCTCACCTTGCGCACCCGCCGCGCCTCCCCACGCGCCCGGAGGATCACCGAGGGGGAAGCGCTGAGCTCACTGAGAAGCCTTCCCGACTCTCGAAGGAGCTCCATGCCGTCGAGCTCCGAGCGAAACAATTGTCGGATGCGTCCCTCGGTCTCCGGCGCGAGGTGTCCCACACGCATGAGTGCATCAATAAACAATTGATAGGCAAGCCGCGTTGGAACGCGCCCCGCGGAAGGATGCGGCTGCGACAGGTACCCCTCCTCTTCGAGATCCTTGAGAACGTTGCGGATGGTCGCTGCCGACAAATTCAGCCCGTATCGGGTCGAAAGGGTGCGGCTTGCAACCGGCTCGCCACTATTGATGTAGTCCGTGACGACCGAATAAAGGACGGCTCTCTCTCGTTCGGTAACGGGCCTCACGAGCGAAGTCTAAGGTTGGGCGGAAAGCGGTGGTAGGGAAAAGGAAAGAGAATTATGTGATTTCCTTGACAGTTTTTGTGGCGCCCTGGATGATTTCACTCGGTTTACTATCCAGCATTCAGGGAGGCATTGGTGACTACCAAGCTGCTCGCCGTCGATGACAGCAAGACCATGCGAAAGGTGCTCGAAATCACCTTCGCTGGCGAACAATACGATTCCACCATAGTCGGTTCCGCAGACGAAGCTCTGGGAGCCGTTCGGTCGGGCGCGCCACAAGTAGCCGTCGTTGACGGTCATCTTGGGGCGAGCAGTGGATACGATCTGTGCCGACAGATCAAAGAAGCGGTACCTTCGGTGAAGGTTCTCCTTCTTTCCAGCAAGCAACGGCCTTACGACGAAGGTGAGGGCTCCGCAGCGGGGGTCGACGATCACTTCGACAAGCCGTTCGACTCCACGAAGTTCCTGAGCAAGGTCGCGGAGCTAGCCGCGGCTGCCGGTGATGCGCCTCCAGCCCCCGTGGCCAAGCCTGCACCGCCCATCCAGCCAGCGGCGGCGCCCGCGCCCGCACCGGAGCCGCTCGCGGCCGCCCCGAAACCGGCCGCTCCTGCTGCTCCTGCTCCCTCGGCTGCGCCCCAGAGGCCACAGGCACCGCCGGCTCGTATTTCGACGGCTCAAGCGCCCGCTCCGGTTGCTCCCAGCCCCAAGCCCAGACCCGCACCCGTTGCCGCGGCGGCGGCCGCCGCAACAGGCGGCATGGAAGACAAGCTGCAAGCACTCGGTCTGACAAGCGATCAGGTAAAGGGGGTCTTGTCGCTCTCGCGCGACGTCGTCGAACAGGTCGTGTGGGAAGTCGTACCTCAGCTGGCAGAGACTCTGATCAAAGAAGAAATCGCACGACTGACGTCAGAGTGAACCTTTGAAACAGACAGTGCTAAGCTGGGAGTGCACTGCGCCACTTGCCGTACGCCGCTCGGCTCACGGTGGGGTGATGCACCGAGGGGGGGCCAGTGGGACAGGATGATTGGGAAGACGGTGACGAGGCGACAGCCGTCGTCAATTTGGCCGACCTGAGGCGCAATGCGCGCACCAGGTCTTCCAAAAGCCACCATCTGCTCGTCCACGTCCAGGGGACGGAGCTCGGCCGAGTGCGGACGCTCGAGAAGGACAACACGCTGATCGGCCGCTCCACCGATTCCGATCTCTGGCTCGGCGACGACGGGGTCAGCCGCAAGCATGCGCGCCTCGTGCGCACCGATGGAGATTTCTTCATCGAGGATCTCAATTCGGCGAACGGAACCTTCGTGCAGGGAGAGCGTATCTCTCGTCAGAAGCTGAAAGACGGCGATCAGATCCAGCTCGGCCCTACGGCGATCTTTCGCTACTCGATCACGGACGACGATCAAAAAGCCCTGCTCGAACAGCTCTACTCGACGAGCGTCACCGACGCCCTCACAGGGGCCCGCAATCGGGAATACTTGGATTCTCTTCTCGTCACGGAGCTCTCCTACGCCGATCGTCACGACCACGATCTGTCTTTCGTGCTCTTCGATTTGGACCACTTCAAGAGCGTCAACGACACCTACGGCCATCCGGCGGGCGACACGGTACTCGTAACCGTGGCCGACGCCGTTCGGGGACAACTCCGCGCCGAGGATTCTCTTTGCCGCTACGGGGGCGAGGAGTTCTGCATCGTTCTTCGAAACATCGATCTGGCCGGCGCCCACGCAATGGGGGAGCGAGTCCGAGCCGTCATCCAGGCGCTCACGGTGGAGCACGAAACGCTCAAGTTGAACGTCACGGCCAGTGTGGGCTGCGCCAGCCGAAAAGAGCTCTCGACCGTCAGCCCCTCCCAGCTCATCTCGCTTGCCGACGAGCGGCTCTACAAGGCTAAACAAAGCGGTCGCAACCGCGTCGTCAGCACCTGAGTGGAAGCTCCGAAGCTCGTCCGCCTCGTCATCTCTGGCAGCCTCGAAACTCTGGAGATCCTCAGCGCCGAGTTGTTCGAAGCGGGGGCTCTAGGGCTTGTCGAGGAACCCGGCGCGGTCGTCGCGTATCCGGCCGATGAAGTCGAAAAAGCCCGGTTCGAAGACGTCATCGACCGCCATCGGGATACGGTCTCCGAAAAGGACGATGAAGCGATCCTGACGGTCAGGGTCGAGCCAATCGAAGTGGACTGGCAGAAGGCGTGGCAAACGGAGCTCTTGCCTCAGAAGATCAGCCGATCCTTCACACTGCGTCCCACTCATCGTCCCTTGCACGAGAGCGACGACGAAGAGCAGACCATCTGGTTCGTACCGGAAGCGAGTTTCGGCTCCGGGGACCACCCCACGACTCGCCTGGCCGCGGCCTGGATCGAGGAGCACGTCTCGACGCATTCGCCCCTTCGCTGTTTCGATGTAGGCACGGGAACGGGCGTCCTTTCGCTCGTAGCAGTGCGCTCGGGAGCATCGAGCGCACTAGCCGTCGACATCGACGACGTCTCCGTGCGCTCCGCAAGGATCAACGTGGCACTCAACAAAGAAGAGGCTCGTGTCCAAGTTGAAAAGGGGAGCGCTGACTTCACCAGCGAGACGTTTCCTCTCGTCATCGCGAACATCAACACGCCCATCCTTCTCGAGCTTGCCTCACACTTGAGTCAGCGTCTCGCCCCCTTGGGCAGCCTCCTGCTCACCGGGCTTCTCGTGGAGGACATAGAAGACATAGAAACCGCGTTCGGCGCTCACGGTTTACGGGTAACGGAGCGCTCCACCACCGGCGATTGGGCTCTCCTCATTCTCGGACGCTGAAGTACGCCTCGAGCGCATCGAGCGCTCCTTCGATGGTGAACACCCCCGCCTCGACATCGACTCGCACGCCGCGGTCTCGCGCCGTTTTGGCGGTGACAGGACCAATGCAGGCGACGACCTTTTCGCCGAGCAGAGCTGCGGCGTCCGGCCCCAGAGCATCGCAGACCGAATCGACCATCGAACTCGAAGTGAGAAGCACGACCTCGGCCCCCTCCTGAACGGTGGCTCTGAGCTCGGCCGCCATGGCGCCCTGCGCTGGACGCGTCTCGTAGGCAGGTACCACGTCGACCTCGATGCCCACCTTGGAGAGTTCCTCGGGGATGACCTCTCGCGCACAAAGCGCGCGGGGCAAGAGCACTCGCCGTGGCTTCGGGTCCTGAGCAAGGAGCTCGCGGACGAGGTCCTCGGCGACGAAAGTACGCGCCATCAGATCGGGTCGGATATTGCGGGCCAAAAGAGCCGCTCCGGTCTTCGGACCGATGACGCCCACCCTGGCGCCCCCGAACACGCGAGCATCCTTGTTCAGTTCGTCGGCCGCGCGAAAGAACTCAGCCACACCATTGGCACTCGTAAAGAGCACCCAATCGTACGAATGTGCGTCGAGCGCGGCCCGCCGGAGTCGCTCCGGGTCCGGGGGCGGGAGAATCTCGATGGCGGGACACAACACGGGCTGCGCCGAGCGGGCGCGCAATGCTCGCGCTGTTTCCCCCGCCTGATGACGGGGACGCGCCACGAGGACTCGTTTGCCGAAGAGCGGACGATTGTCGTACCAGCGCAGCTTCTCCCGCATGGCGACGACCTCACCGATGACGATGATGGCGGGGCTGCTCAGCTCGGCCGCCCGGGCCAGTTCGGCGATGTCCGCGAGAGGTCCGGTCACCGTGCGTTGGTTCGGCCGCGCTCCCCAGCGGATGACCGCGGCCGGTGTCGCGGGATCGCGCCCCCCATCCATGACCGCCTGAGTGATGGCCTCGATGCGGCGCATGCCCATGAACACACAGATGGTTCCGGTGGCCGTGGCGAGCTTCTTCCACGCCTCCGGAGACCATTCCTTCCCTTCGCGATCGCTTCCCGTGATGAAGGTTACGCTCGAGGACGCGTCCCGGTGGGTAAGGGGGATGCCGGCGAACGCGCTCGCCGCAACCGGTGACGTGACGCCGGGAACGATCTCGAAGGGTACTCCGGCTTCGGCAAGAGCGAGCGCTTCCTCCGAACCACGCGCAAATAGGATCGGATCACCGCCCTTGAGGCGCACGACGTCCTTGCCCGCTCGTGCGTACTGCAAGATCAGGTTCGTGATCTCGCTTTGCGGCGTGGCGCGCTTTCCGTAGCGCTTCCCCACGTCCACGACCTCCGCCTGGGGACAGAGATCGAGGAGCTCCGGGTGACTCAGCGCATCGTGTAGGACGACCTCCGCTTGGGCGAGCAAGAGCACTCCCCGGTAGGTGATGAGGTCCGGGTCACCCGGTCCCGCGCCCAAAAGCCACACGCGCCCCTTTTTCTGCCCCTCGGGGACTGGAAAATCGGCGGCTCCTCTTGGGGAAGGGGTCGGACGTTCGGGATCGTTCATGAGCTTCCTCAACTTACTACGTCCCCGCTCGGCTGTCCTGGGCCCCGAGTGCTTCGCTGTGCGACCTGTGTTAGACGACCGCCCATGCGTTCCCTCTTCGGTGCGTGTCTCTTCGGCCTCTTCTTCACGGGCGGTTCCGCCGCGACCGTAGCGTGCTCGCCGTGCAAAGTGGGAGGGCAGGATCCGGTCCGCTACACGGACGGCAATACCAACGCCAGCCGGACGCTCTACGAAACGATGGCTGCCGACGAAGAGATGCTCCACTTCCCCCAGGGACGGACCTACGATCTCGTCCATGGTCTCGGCTACAGGCCGCACGACGTGAACATCTTTCTGAGCTTTCGCGAGCGTCTCACCGCGACTGGGGACACCGAGGACAAGACGGAACCCAACAACGTCGCCCAAAGCGCCGGAAACCAGGCTGTCATCCAAGTGTGGAACGACGAAATCATTCAGGTACGCAACGACACCTGCGCTGAGTTCTATATGCGCGCCGTCGTCATCGGCGATCCGGAACTCGCGGCGACACAAGCCCTCGGCGGCGCGGCCGGGGCTCCCGCGGACTGACTGAATGACCGATCGGACGAGCGACCTAGCTTCACACCAAGTGCCGATCTGAGAAAACCCCGCGGCGCGAACGTCAACCGAGTCAAGTGAGGTAACGTTCGCACGACTCTAGGTCGGCCGTTCCTCGTCGCGCCGGGCCCTCGGGGACTCCCCACGCGAAAACTGAAGCCGGTGGAGCGCCGCATACAGGCCGTCTTGCGCGACGAGCTCTTGGTGCGTGCCCCTCTCCACGACGCGTCCCTTCTGAAGAACGACGATCCGATCCGCTGCTGCGATCGTACTGAGACGGTGCGCCACGACGACCGACGTCCGCCCCTCCATGAGCTTCGAAAGGGCGCGCTGCATGCGGGCTTCGGTTTCCGAATCCACACTTGCGGTTGCTTCGTCCAAGATGACGATCTTGGCGTCTCGATAGAGAGCGCGCGCGAAGGCGATGAGCTGTCGCTCTCCCGCGGAGTAGTTCGTCCCCCCCGAGAAGATCTCCGCGTCGAGCCCGCCCGTCCGGCGCGTCATGAACGAAAGGAGGTCCATCTCCCGAAGGACGTGCTCGACGCGCGCTCGATCGGGCTCCGGTCCCGCGGCGATGTTTTCAGCCAAAGTGCCCGGGAATAGATACACGTCCTGAGGAACGACAGCGAAATTGCGTCGCAGCTCGTCGCGAGTCATCGTCCTCACGTCACGCCCTCCGACCCGTACGGTCCCGTGCTGATGCTCGTAAAGGCGCAAGAGAAGCGCAGTGATGGTCGTCTTGCCGCTTCCGGTCGGACCCACGAGGGCTATGCTTTCCCCCGGCAGCGCCCTCAGGCTCACACCATGAAGCACCGGCACGCCGGGTTTGTACTCGAAGGTGACATCCTCGAGCTCCACCGCGTACTTCGGGTCACCGTTCTTCCCCTCCTCGATGGGGAACTGAGGCGCGTCGCGCTCCTCGAGGCGCATGAGCCCAAACACCCTTTCCGCCCCAGAAAGCGCAGCTTGAAGGAGCGTATAGCGCTGAGCCAACATGCTGATGGGCTCGAAAAACTGCTTCAAGTATGCGGTCAGAGCGACCACCGTACCGAAGCTCGCTCCCTCGTACCCGAGAGCCATCACGATGGACGCCATACTCACGGCGCTGAGAGCGTCGATGGCCGCGTCCTGAATGGCGTCGTACTTCACCGCCCGAATGTTGGCGTCACGATAAGACGCATTGATGGCATCGAACTCCCCGAGCATCGCATCCTTGCGCCCATACGCCTGAACGAGCGCGACGCCGCTGACCTGCTCGTTCATGTTGGCATTCATCCGCGCGGTTTCACCGCGGATGGTTCGGAAAGCTTCACGGGCTCGCCGCCGCACCCAAAGCACGAGTATGAGAATCAACGGAATCGCCGAAAACCCGATCAACGAAAGTTTCCAGTCGAGGGAGAGCATGATGACGACGACCCCGATGAGTCGGAGCAAATCGCCAAGAGCATTGAGCGCCCCCGAACTGAAGAGCTCCAGCAACGAATCGACATCGTTCGTCACGCGTGTCACGAGCCGCCCCACAGGTTGGCGATCGAAGAAACCGAGCGGCAACTTACCGAGGAATCGAAACACCGAGAGTCTCAAGTCTGCCATCGCTCGGGCTCCCACCACCTGCGTCGAGTAGACCTGAACGAAGTTGAGAATCTGCTCCAGGATCGCAACGCCCGTGTAGAGGACGCCCCCCAAGAACATCACCTGACGATCACCGCTGGCAAGCGCTTCGTCGAGAGCCTTGAGCATGATCAAGGGACGCAAGAGCGATAGCCCCGCGGTGAGGACCGTAGTAGTGAGAGCGGCGCTCAACCAGAAACCGTGGGGCCGCAGATACGGCCATACGTCTGCGATGAGAGCGCGATCTTCGATGCCGCTGTGCAGCGCCTCCTGCTCGTAGCTCTTGACCGTCTCGTGCGCGCGGGATGCGCCCTGGGTCGTCATCGAGCGCCCCCAGGGACTGGCTCTCCGGAAGGCCGTGAGGACGAAGGAATCCAGTCTTCGAGCTTCTCGAGCTCGCTCTCGATGCGCTGTTCCTCGGCAAAACCGGCGTACACGCCCCCGAGCCGACAGAGCTCCTCATGAGTGCCGCTTTCGATGATGCGCCCTTCGTCGAGCACCAAAATACGATCGCAGCGCCGCGCGGCGGCCACGCGGTGGGTGATCAGGATGACGCCGCGTTCGGCCATCTGCTCGTCAATGGCATCCAAAATGCCGCGCTCCGTCTTGGAATCGACGGCGCTCAATGGATCGTCGAGCACCAGGACGCGCGGACCCAGGACGAAGGCGCTTGCCAGGGACACGCGCTGCTTCTGCCCTCCCGAAAGCTGGACGCCCCGCTCTCCGACCACCGTGTCGAGTCCATCCGGAAGTGCCAGGAGCTCTTCGAGTACATGGGCCTGGGCGGCAGCTTGCCGAATGGTGAGGAGCGACGGCTCCGCGTCCGGCTCGTCGAGAGCGAGGCCGATGTTCCTGCCCGCCGTCGTAGAAAATAGAAACGGGTTTTGTTGAGCATAGCCGATCGCGCCTCGCACCGTGTCCAAGGGCAGTTCGCAAATATCGACGCCGTCGAGGAAGATCGTCCCGCGAGGAGTGTTTTCCAGCCGGGGCAGCAGCCTGGAGAGCGTCGATTTGCCGACTCCCGTGCGACCGACGATGGCTAGCGATCCGCCCGCGGGGAGATGAAAGGACACGTCCTCGAGCACTCGATGGTCACCGTAGGAATAACTCAAGTGACGCACGTCGATCTCTCCGCGAACGACGTCGGGCGGCGGGAGCGGTCCGTCGACGATTTCTGGCGTGGCGGTGTAGATCTCGACGAGGCGTGCGTACGCCGCGCGACCGCGTGCGACGAGGCCAGCCAAGAACCCCAAAGCCATCAGCGGCCACGTCAGGCGCGCCAGTGCTCGGAAAAAGACCAAAAAGCCTCCCTTGTCCAGGTCCCCAGCCACCACCAACATGCCGCCGTACCAAAAGACAATCAGAATCCCGACCGACGTGATCGATTGCATGATGGGGCCCATCATCCCGCGGAGGCGCGCCAAGGACAGGCTCTTGTCTAGATAGTTCTGATTGGTTTGCTGGAAACGTTCGGCCTGGGCCACCTCGAGATTGAAGGACCGAATCACCCGGGTGCCGGTGACACTCGCCTGGACTTGATCGCTCATCTCACCGAGCGCCTCCTGATTTTCCTTCTGACGGGCGTAGATCTGCGACGAGAAGCGCTGGGTAACCCAGAAGAGCACCGGGAGTGGGGCGAGAGCAGCCCAGGTGAGCTTCGGTTCGATGGAGATCATCACGGCGAAAGCACTCACCAATCCGAAGAGCGTATTGATGGCATTGAGAATTCCGAACCCGAGGAGGAGACGCACCTGCATCAAGTCGTTCGTCGCTCGACTCATGATCTCGCCCGCGGGCATCTTCTGGTAAAATGCGGTACCCAGCGACTGGAGGCGCTCGAGCAGCGCACTCCGGAGTTCGTACTCGCCGATGCGCCCCGCATTGAAGACGACGACTCGCGAAAGCACCCGCACGAAGAATGCTCCGAGCGCTACGGCGATGAGTAGCAAGCCCAAGCGCACCGCCAGCTCCGACTTGCCCGATGTGGCCGCGTTGATGGCGTCCTGCATCGTCATGTCGAACCACCATTGGGCCGTCTGGTAGACGGCCAGAAGGAGTAGTCCGGCGATGTACCTCGGGAAATGGCGTTTGAACTGCCCCGGGAGATCGACGGGGATCTTTCTGATCTCTTCGGGGCTCATTTCAGATCAGGTCCGAAAACGGAAACCGAGGTGTAGGCCACGGAGGCCACTCGCGCCACCCACGCGACTCGAGAACACCACGTCAGGCCAGAAGGTCCGCCAAAGACGCCCTTTGGCTAGAAAAGTCCGATGCTGAAGTGAAATGCCCCGATGTCTTCCCACTCACGCTTCGCCTCGCTCTCCCGGCCCAGAGCATCGAGAAGTCGCTCCAGATTGAAACCGTAGTCGAAGACGAGGGGGCCGACGGGCGTTTCGATCCTCAAGCCGGAGCCGGCCGTGTAGCGAAGGACCGTCGGATCGAACTCACTTCGATCGGCCCACAAATTGCCGGCGTCCAGGAATACGGCCGTTTGAATCGAGCCCCCGAGAGGTATCCGGAGCTCGACGCGCGGATTGATGAAGATGTCGCCACCGCGCAAAACGACCTGTTCGATGGTGAGATCGTCGTCGGAGTCGAGCACCTGCTCGGCCAAGTCTTGAGGCACGAGCGAAAACTGTGGATAGCCGCGCAGAGTGTCGACACCACCCATGAAGAACAACCGATCCGGGTAAGTTCGGGAGATGTCGTTTAGGTGCTGGATGACGCCGCCACGCAGGCTCATGGCGAAGGTGACGCCTGAATCGGACACGGGAATGTATCCCGCAACTCGCCCCGTGAGTCGCAATAGCTCACTGCACACGGGCTCGAAGACTTCGCTCGACCCTTCATTGCACGTGCCTTCGGTTTCCTCTCCGAGCGGAACCGCAGTCACGTGTTCGATGCCAGCACCCACGAATGCACCACGTGTCGCCGCCAGGGGCTTGTCGCGCCCGTCCCAAGATCCGTTGAGGTTCTGGGTGTAGGCAATCGAGCGGCCTTCGGGGACTCGAATGTTCTGGCCGGGGTTTTCCCTAGCGTAGTCGAGCAGCCGCTCACCGCCCAGAATGGTCGCATCGTTGAGTTCGATTGTCCCGCCGACGGAAAAGAGGAACTGACGCCTTGGACGGAACAACAAACGGACGAGCGCGGCGTCCCTGGTGTGACTGAAGTCACGAGCGTTGTCGAGCAAGTCGAGAAGCTCGACCTCGAACCGAAAGAGCGGACCGAGTCCGATCTCGGGAAACGCCCAGGTCAGGGTGTTGCGCCGCTCGAGGCGCTCGAGATCACTGAGCTGCTGGTACTTGAGACGGACGTCCTTTTCGGCGATGAGAAAGGGCGGCCTGAGCGCGAGCTGTGAGCGGAGCGTCAGCTGGATTGCCTCGCCACCGAGATTGCGGTGGCCGTATTCGAAGCCGATGCGAAATCCATCGACCGATCCGAATCCACCCTTCATGTCGAGGTACTGAGGCAAGCGCTCGGCCACCGTCACCACGACCACCTTTTCCCGCGCGGGAACGCCCGGATCTTCGAGAGCCACGGTGACGCTCGTGAATACGCCGAGCGATTCGAGCTGCTCCTGACTTCGACGAATCCAGCTTCGTCGGTAGAGACGACCAATGCGCAGTGCCAGGCGGCTACGAATCAGGCCCTCGCGAGTTTCGGTGGCACCGCGAACGTCGATGCGGCTCACGTGCACTTGTTGACGTTCGGTGACGCTGATGATGAGCCTCGCACGGGTATGATCCGCGGACAGCTCGATCTCGCTGTCGATTTGCGCAAAGGCGTAAGCCTCTTCCTCGTACTGCTCCTGGATGCGCCGCAGTGCACCTTCGAGCTGAGCGCGTCGGAGCGGCTTGCCGACGTCGAGATCGGCCACCTTGAGAAGGTCCCGCTCGGAGAAGGCTTCGTTCCCCTCGATTTTCACGTCGTACAGGATCGCCTGTCGACCTGCGTGAATCGGTAGGTAAAGTACGCCCTCCGCTTCGCAGCGGATGCCCTCGGCCCGGTTCGGAACGCACGTTTCGATCACCTCCGCCTCCACTTTGGGGGCTTTCCCGCATGTGGTCTCGGGCACCGGACGAGGTCCCCGTACCAGACACTCACCGGGCGGGGACTCGGGCAAACACTGACGTCGCACGACGGTCGCGGGACCGACTTCCGCATCCAGATATCCCTCGGAACGATACAGATCGCGAAGGTGCTCGATGACCGCCATGTGACTCTTCTTCGTGAAACTCGTCCACGGTTCTCCGCGATAGGATGAAGGGCGCGGCGTAGGACTGCGAGAACCGGTCGACTCGTCGATTGAGCTAGCCGGAGGGGGACGGAGCACCGCCACCACGGGAAACTGCTCGGAGAGCACGCCCTCAATCTCCTCGTTCAGCTCTTTCTTCGAGCGCCCGCCGGAAAGGCACGGGAACACACGATCGACGATGCGAAACCGCTTCCCCTCCCGAATCCAAATGTAAAGCTCGCTCCTGATTCCAGCCGAGTCGTCGAATCGCGCCGCCTCGACGGTGGCATCCAGAAACCCGTGGCGCGCATAAAAGCCGAGCAATGCGTCTTCGATGAGTTCGGGCCTCGGATCGCGTTCCTTTTCGAGCCCGAGTTGGGCTCCAATTTCGGCCGCACCGAAAACATCGTTCCCCTCGACCCGAATCTCGAAACGTGGCCCCGAACGCACCCGCACCTCGAGGGCACCGCCTCCTTTCACCACGTGTTCGACGTTCGCTTCGTAGAAACGGTTGTACACGAGGACGTCGAGAAGCTCCTGGTTGGCCTGGGCGATGGCCTGGACGTCGAGACGGTCTCCGACGGATAGCGGGTACCGCTCCAATGACTCACCAAGGGCCGGGTGGTGCGGGGACGGCGAAACCGCAAACTCGACCCTCTGGATGGGTTGCGGAGGGCCGGGGTCGATGAAAACGCGCAACAGCACACGCCGCGGATCGTCCACGGCCTCGGGCGTGATCACGATGCGAGGACGGGCGTAACCCGATGACTCATAGAGTCGAACCAGGCCCTGCCTCGCTTGTTCGATGTCGACGTCGGTGACTCCATCGCCCACCATGAGAGCCATCGCGCGTAGTTCGTCCGATTCACCCAGAACGCCACCCTTGACGCGAATCTGACTGATGAGACGCCTCGGGCGGACCCACAAGGTCAGCACGAGCCGACCGTCGATGTCCTCCACCTCCGCTCGGAGCTCGGCGTATCTTCCGGTGCGGTCGAGTTCCCGTAGGGCTCGCCGCACGAGGGCCCCATCGAACAGGTCACCAGGTCTGACCGAGGTGACTCGACGGGAGGCATCCCAGAGCTCCCCCAAATTGCGAATGCGAATCGCCTCGATGGGTCGTCCGAGGAACGCCGAAAGATCTGCGCCAGGCCGCACCTGGAGTTCTCCGCTAGTTTGGGCACGAGCTTTGACTGGCGAAAGAATCAACGCCAAAACGGCGATCAACAGCCGAGCGGCCACAAGGCCTCGCGCCCGGACTGCCTTCCTCTCCCGTCTCTCGGCGCTCGCTCGGCGCCGGGGTACCTCCGGGGAAAAAAATGGCATAGGGCTCTCGTCAGACCTTCTACAACAACCTGCGGATTTGCCAGAACATTTGCCATTTTCGAGGCCTGTCGTACCCCTTTAGGGGATGACCCACGATACGGCGGTACCCCTGTCCTGTATGGCGATCGAACCCGAAGAAACGAGTCCACCCGAGACCAACGCGTCCGGGGAGGCGAAAAAGACTCGCAAAAAATGGCCCTTTTGGAAAAAGGGTCTGGTGGCGGGCGCCATCGCGACTCCATTCGCCGTGGGCGGCCTGTGGATCGCCGTGCACAGTATCCCCTGGATGGGGCCGCTCGTGGCAAACTCTCTGCGCGCGACCATCGGCAAGGAGAACGTCACGCGCCTCGAGGAGTTCGTTTATTCGATTGAAGACCGAGTCAACCAGACGGTCAAGTCGGGCGACGCGCCGAAGGCCTACTGGAAGGTCCCCGAGCCCAAGGCTTCCGCGCCGCCCCCACCGAACGCCGCTCCTTTCGCGAACGACCAAGAAGAGGACGAGCCCAAGGCGCTTCCCCCCTTCGACCCTCCCGTTCCCGGCCCCGTTCACGAATCATGGTCAGCGGAGGGAGACGGTCAGTGGGTGGCGATGATCGATCCGCGCCGCCCCGAGGAACCACCACGCATGTTCAAGACGCTTCTGCATCCGGACAGCAGCCGTTCTTGGGCCGAGCTCTTCGTCGTGGCGGTGGATCTCCGCCAGGTCGCGGTGATGCCTGTCATGGGATACCAGGAGCCTCGCACCGACAAGAAAGAAGCCGAGGGGTACGTTCGTCACGCTAAGATCCCCAAGGAGCACTACGACGCGCTCCTCGCTGCGTTCAACGGCGGTTTCATGGCTGAACATGGCGGCTATGGCGTGTATTTCGACGACATCCTGTTCCTCGATCCGAAGGACGACGCGTGCACTCTCGCTCACTACGAGGACGGGTCTTTCGAAATCGCATCTTGGTCCAAGATCAAAGACGGCTTTCCGAAGATGGAATGGTTCCGCCAAGCGCCGAACTGCATGTACGAAAATGGCGAGATGCATCCCAATCTCAAAGTCCATCGGTCGCGCAAATGGGGCGCCACTCTGGACGGCAACACGGTCATCCGTCGGAGCGCGGTGGGCTTGAGCCGCGACAAGAAGATCCTCTACGTCGGTATCTCCAATCACACCACGGCCAAGGTCATGGCTCACGGTATGCATCACGCGGGTGCCGATACCGTGGCGCAGATGGACGTGAACTGGTCGTACCCGAAGTTCGTGACATTCGAGGAAAAGAAGGACGGGCTCCTCCACCCCATCGCACTCGCCGAAGGATTCGAATTCAGCGACGAGCTGTATCTCCGCGAGCGCTCCATGCGTGACTTCTTTTATCTGGCGCGTAAGGAGGAAGTCGAAAACGCCTCTGTGGCGGACTCGCCCGCCGGGACCGGACCTGGGGCGGCGCCAGCGGACGGTAACGAGGGCAAAAACGCCGCTGAGCAGCCCGAAACCGGGAAAACTGCGGCCCCAGCCGAGAAGAAATAGGGCATTTCGGACGGGCTTCAGATCGCCCCTGGCCCGCGGTAGCCTCCTTGCATCATGACCACTGCCCTGCCCGTAGAATGTTTTCTCACTTTTGCCAGCATCGTCTACGCAGACGGTGAAATCCGCCGCGGTGAGCTCGAGGGCTTTCGTCGTGCCGCCAAGCTGTATGGAGTGAGCGACGACGCTCTGGCAAGCATCGAAGGACGCGCCAAAGACGGATTGACTCTGGATGACATCGATCTGCCCGAGCTATCCGATTGGCAGAGCGCACTCACCTACGCGTTTGCCGTGTGGGTCGCCAAGGTCGACGGGATCATCAACAAAGACGAAAACGAGCTGCTCTCCCGCCTGGGCGACAAGCTGGGCCTGGAGAAACTCCGACGCGACGCGGCCCGTTCGGCCACCTACGACATCGCCGCTCTACCCGGGGGCCACAAGCCGGAGATTTTCGACTTCGAAGCTCTCGAGAAGCAGCTCGAGCAGAAGCTCCCCGGCTCCTTCAAGCGGCATCACAGCGCAGACGCTGAATAGTCGGAGGCTCGCTCTTGGGCTCTCGGCGCGCGGCCAGCGCGACGCTCAGCTGGCTTCAGCTTCGGGGAAGTACTTCTCGGGGTCGTACCCCTTGAACTCGCAATAGCGCACGAGCTCATCGCGAGCGAGGCTGACCGCGAGGGAGAGAACGATGGCGTCATCGACGGATCCCAGCGCGGGAAACACGTCGGGAATGATGTCTGCCGGGCTCACTGAATAGAGGATCGCGCCACTGAGCAGCAGCGCCTTCGGCCACGACACGTCTCGATACGTGCCGGTGCGCATGTCCGAGAGAAGATCGAGGCAGAGCTCGAGCTGATCGGCTGAGCGGCGCATTCGATCGGGCGCCTTTCGCAACACGGCCCCCCGTTGTCGCGCTTGTCGAAGTCGCCAGAGTACGGCCTCGGTGAGCTCCCTCGATTTCTCTTCGATCGCACGGCGGGCGCTCTCGGCGGTCGTCACGAACACACCGCTCGCCGCCGGCCCGCTCTGGGGGGACTCGGTGTCCTCGGGCGCTTCACCCGGCTGACTTTGATTGCCGAGGGACGAAACCCCACAGATGGGATCCTCCACCATGGGCCGCTCGGGATGCGAAATCATGAGGACTCCGATCCTTCGCGAGAAACGATGCGATTGAATCGACTGATTTCGCCTTGGCTCGTCGCTTCTTGATAGACGAGCGCGAGCTTCTTTTCGTCGAATTTCTCGAAGAACTCGTCCCAGGTGATTGCTTCGAGCGCGTCGTCCTCGGAGGCGTCGGGGAACTGGATACGCAAAACCCCCGCGCTGTGTTCTTCGGTTCCTTTGACGCGGGCCGAACGCCCCCCTCGGGCCTCCGTCCAGCGCACGATCACGTCGTGATCGGTAGTCGTTCGTGAAATCCCTGACATTGTCCCTCCTCAGTATTGTTCTTCGTCACTGCCTTGCAGATGACTCTCGAGGAACCACAAGCCGAGCTCGGCCTCACGGAGTACCTCGGTCAAGACGTCGACGGTAACCGGATCCCCCAAGTCTTCGGCGCGTGCCGTGTACTTACGGAGCTCGGTGGCGTAGGTGGTGAAGCGATCGACGAGCGCTTCGATGTGCTGTCGGCCGTCGCGCGCCGTCAAATCGTACTCGGGCAGCGCCGAGCCGAGCGAAGTCAGGCGCGCGGTACCCTGGGCATATCCCCCCAGAGTGGAGGCTCGCTCCGCAACCGTATCTGCGGCATCCCGCAAAGGCGCAGCCAACTTGTCGAATAGCTCGTGGCGCGCAAAAAACTGTGGTCCCTTGATGTTCCAATGGGCCTGCTTGACCTGCATGTTGAGGTCGAGCGTGGTTGCAAGAACGGAGTTCAAGTCGTTCACCAGCTTCTCTCGCGCGGCGGCGGGTAGCGGGACGTGAGTTGCAACGTTCTGTGTCATGAAATCCTTTCGTATGGGGCGAATCATTTCGCCATCACACGATAGACTGCACAGCTCGTGCCAGTTTGGCTCGATGCGGGACACTTGGTACCCGCGCACACGTGTGGCATTTTGCCCCAGATCCGCGAGCCGAGTGTGGCATTTTGCCTCACTCGGCCACGAATTGCGCCTCTTTCGACCGCTATCTAGCTCTTGGCAAGTCGACGCAGAACGAACGAAAGGATGCCACCGTGCTGGTAGTAACTCAGTTCGACTTCCGTATCGATACGCACGCGCGCCTCGAAGACCTTCGTCTCTCCCTCATCGGAGGTAGCCTCCACGGTCACGAGACTTCCCGGTGAAAGCCCCTTTTCGATCCCGCGAATCGAAAACACCTCCCGCCCCGTGAGCCCCAACGAATCAGTCGACTGTCCTCTTAGGTACTCGAGAGGCAAAACGCCCATCCCGACCAAGTTCGAACGATGAATGCGTTCGTACGATTCGGCGATGACGGCCACGACCCCGAGCAACAACGTTCCCTTGGCCGCCCAATCGCGACTCGATCCGGAGCCGTACTCCTTTCCTGCCAGGACGATGAGGGGGGTGCCTCGAGCCGCATACTCCTGCGCCACATCGAAAACGGTTTGCGGCTCTCCCCCCGGCAGAACCCGAGAGAACCCGCCTTCTATCCCCTCCACGAGCCGATTGCGGATTCGCACGTTCGCGAATGTGCCGCGCATCATGACCTCGTGATTGCCGCGACGCGATCCGTAGGAGTTGAATTGGTGGGGCGGGACGCCGTGCTCTTGAAGGTATCGTCCTGCGGCCGTTTTCGCGCCGATGGCACCCGCCGGCGAGATGTGGTCCGTGGTGACCGAGTCACCCAGCACGAGCAAAACCCGAGCGTTTTCGACATCGGTGACAGGGGCTGGGACTTCAGTGATCCCCTCGAAGAACGGCGGCTTTCGGATGTAGGTACTCGAAGGCTCCCACTGATACCGGGCTCCGTGGGGCGTCGGGAGAGCCTTCCAGACGTCGTCGCCCTCGAACACTGACGCGTACTCGGAGGCAAACGAGTCGGGACGGATCCACTGCCCCACGAGACGAGTGACCTCTTCCTCGGTGGGCCAGAGATCGGCCAAGAAGACGTCCTTCCCTTCCGCGTCCTGCCCCAACGGTTCCTTGACAAGATCGATGTTCATCGTCCCCGCCAGGGCATAAGCGACGACGAGAGGCGGGCTGGCGAGGTAGTTCGCTCGAACGTGAGGGTTGATGCGCCCCTCGAAGTTTCGGTTTCCACTGAGGACACTCGTGACGACGAGGTCCTTTTCCTCGATGGCCCGCGCGATCGGTTCATCGAGGGGGCCGCTATTGCCAATGCATGTGGTGCATCCGTAGCCGACCACGTGGAAGTTGAGCTCCTCGAGCGCCTGCATCAGACCCGACTCGTTCAGGTACTTGGTGACGACCTTCGAGCCCGGGGCGAGGCTGGTTTTCACCCAAGGCTTGACGGAAAGTCCGCGCTCTCGAGCTGCTCGCGCCAAGAGGGCCGCGGCGAACATGACGTGAGGGTTCGACGTGTTGGTGCAGCTGGTGATGGCCGCGATGACCACATCGCCGTCCCGGAGCCGGTAGTCAGCCCCGGGAACACTCGCTTCGGTCGGCACTCTGCGCTCGAACGTCTTGGCCAGCGCAACCTGCCAGGCGGACTTGGACGAGGAAAGCGGGATGCGGTCTTGAGGACGCTTGGGGCCGCTGATCGACGGCTCGACGCTCGACAGATCGAGTTCAACGACTTTGGTGTACTCGGCTTCCCTTGTGCCCGACTCGCGAAACAGCTCCTGAGCTTTGAAGTAGTCGCGCACCCGGGCGACCTCTTCGTCGGTGCGCCCGGTGAGCGTCATGTAGCGGAGCGTCAGTTCATCCACGGGAAAGATGGCGCACGTCGACCCGAACTCGGGACTCATGTTGGCAATCGTGGCGCGCGTCTCGAGCCCGACGTGGTCCAGGCCCGTTCCGAAGAACTCCACGAACTTTCCGACGACGCCGACCTTGCGCAGCATCTCGGTCAGAGTCAGCACCAGATCGGTCGCAGTCGTTCCCACGGGCGGCGCCCCCACGAGCCTCACCCCGATGACGTCGGGAACGAGCAAGTTGATGGGCTGCCCCAGCATGGCAGCCTCCGCTTCGATGCCACCGACGCCCCATCCGAGGACGCCGATCCCGTTGATCATCGTCGTGTGGCTGTCCGTGCCCACGAGCGTGTCGGGGTAGAGTACACCGCCTTCGAAGAAGACTCCGCGTGCCAAACGTTCCAGGTTCACCTGGTGCACGATGCCGGTGGCGGGGGGCACGACCTGAAAGTTCGAGAAGCTTCCCTGAGCCCAACGAAGGAGCTTGTAGCGCTCTTCGTTTCGCTCGTACTCCCGATCGCGATTGAGGCGCAAAGCCGACGGCTTCCCGTATGAGTCGACTTGCACCGAATGGTCGATGACGAGCTCCGACGGAAAGACCGGATTGATGTGAGCGGGGTCACCGCCAAGCTCGAAAAGCGCGTCGCGCATCGCAGACAAGTCCACGACTGCAGGGACTCCAGTGAAGTCCTGCAGCACGACGCGCGCAGGGTGAAACGCGAGCTCTTGATCACGCTTGGCGCTCGGCTGCCAATTCACCATGGCATCAATCTGCTCCTTGTTTACGGCCGGCGAGTCCTGATGGCGGAGAAGATTCTCGAGCAGGATGCGCAAGGAGTACGGCAGACGCGAAAGGTCCGTCCGCGTCGCCTCGGAAAGAGCGACTAGGCTGAAGTAGCGCGCCCCACTCAGGGTGCGCTCGGTTGGATAGGCGGGGGGAGTCGGCATGGTTCTTTCCTCGTCTGGTGGTGGCCGGCGCTGCCTTCGTCAGTCCGACGTCAGCAGCCGATCGAGTTCTGCAAAAATCTGATTGGCGTCCGCGGGCTTGGTGAGATGCGCGGAGAATCCCGCCTCCTTGCACCTCTTGATATCATCTGGTCGACCATAGCCCGAGAGCGCGAGAAGGATCGTCTTGTCCAGTTGTGGTCGTTTACGGATCTGTGCGGCGACCTCGAACCCCGAAAGCCCCGGCAACCCCAGATCACAAATGATGACGTCGGGAATGTTTCCGAGCGCGGTTTCGAGAGCGCGGTCACCAGAAAAGCAAAGAGTCACATGGTGGCCCCGCGCCGTCAAAAGCATCTCCAAAAGCTCTGCCGCGTCCCGGTTGTCTTCCACGATCAAGAAACGGTAGCGGCGAACGGGAGCCTGAGTTGGCGGCTCCCAAAACTCTTCACCTCCCTCGCCTGAAGGCAGTTCGATGACGAACTTGGCGCCTCTTCCACGCCCATGGCTCTCGGCACGGATACGTCCTCCATGGTGCTTGATGATTTGAGAGGTGAGGGCGAGCCCAAGACCGAGACCTCCCTGGGAGCGGGACAGATCTTGGGGCGCCTGTTCGAACGGCAGAAACAGCTTCTCCGCGAAGGACTCCTCGAGTCCTACACCGTCGTCTTCGACGGAGAACCGAAGCTGGCCTTCGCTCACTTCGAGACGAACACAGACGTTGCCGTCCGGCGGTGTGTACTTGACCGCGTTGCTCAACAGGTTCTGGACCGCCTGCAGCAGACGAGCCGAATCCCCGTGAATCCAAATGGGGCCGTCGTCCAGGCGGACGTCGAAGCGCTGCGTCGGGACGGAGCCCGCCGCGAGATCGTCCAGAGCAAAGGAGACGATCTGCCGCATGTCGACCTGCTCTACTCGAAAGTCGAGCTTCCCCCGGACTATGCGACCGACGTCGAGCAGGTCGTCCACCAGGCGTCCCATGTGTCGAGTTTGCCGATCCACGATGCTGACGACCTTCGACAAATCGTGGTCGCCGGGCTCGGTGAGAAGCAAGCTGGCATGGCGGAGAGCCGCAAGTGGATTGCGTAGCTCGTGCCCGAGAACAGCCAGGAACTCGTCCTTGGACCGACTCGATTCTTCGAGCCGTTCGTTCGCACGGGCCAGTCCCGAGACGTCCTCGATGATTGCGATGTATCGTCGCACGAGCCCGAAACGGTCCCTCACGGGGGAAACCGTCAAAGAGGTCCAAACTTCCTCACCGTCCTTTCGCAAGAAACGGCGTTCGATGCGGCTCCGGTCCTCCCACTTGATATTGTCGCCTCCCGGAAGAAGCTCGGAAGCAACAGCGTCGGGGCGCGGCAGCTGCGAATAGGACATCGCGAGCAGCTCTTTTCTACTGAACCCGAGCAGTTGCAGTAGACGCTCGTTGACCTGGATGAACCGACCTTCTTCGTCGAGATGAGCGATACCCACCGGCGCGTCCGTGAACGTCGCCCGGTACACCTCCTGTTCCTCGGCCAACCGTTGGGCGTGCTCGGTCTGACGGCGCCGATGGCCCGTCACGTCGACGAGTACTGCAAAGATCTCGTGCTCGAGCGGTGTTGGAACGATGGAAAAATACCGCTGTTCTCCCTCTCCAGGGACCGCAAACTCGAAGGACTCGGCCCATGGTGCTTGGAGACAATGCGCAAGATGAGCGATCAGAGCCACACCATCGACGGACGGGACGAGCTCGGAGAGGCGGCGCTTGATGCTTCCCGTGTCAAAGAGGCGCTGCGCCGCATCGTTTTCCAGCGCGACGTGAAAGTCGAAGACACGCTGCTCTCCGCTGGTAAGCGGACGAAGTACGAGCATGGGGAGCGCGGTGCCATGCCATGCCGCCACCAGGGTCGCCGCTGAAGGCGCCACCCGCTTTTCAGCAGTGTCATCGCGGCTCATCGGGAAGGTTTTAGCGAATCTACAGCTCAACTGTAGGCTTGTTCGATGCCGAGCAGGATCTCCCGGGTGCGAAATTGTTCAGGCAACACTTCTACCTGAACGAAGGTTCGCTGCAGTGGTGACAGTTTGTTCACGTCACGACGGTAGTCCAAGAGGCCGTGATCCTCGCCTTCTTGCAGAATGCGTAGCGCCGCCTTGGCTCCGAACATCGCGGCCCCACCTTCGAGCGCGCGGGTCAGCTCGCCCCACACGCCCGCATCTTCGGCCGGCTCTCCGCCCAGGTTTTTGATGCGATTTCGGAGCAGACTCGCCCGACGACTGTGCGAATCCTGCAAGACTTCGAGCTGGGCAGCGACGAACTCGTCCTCGATGGTTTCGAGGCATTGCTCATACGTGAGTACGGCTGAGAGCTCACCGCGTAGAAATGAATTGAGCTGCGTGACGTCTTCGCGTTCGACGACGTGCATGAGACTCCTTTCGGTTTGAACTATGGGGACAGGAGATCCGTCCTGGAAACATTCGGTGCAACTGACATGCCACGTGGACAATTCCGGTGTTTTCGTGCCCTGTTTTGGATGCTGCAGTCGGCTCGGCCGGTCGAGCTGTGGCATTCTGCCACAGCTCGGTAAGTCAGCATTCCGAAACTATGGCAAGTTCGCACAGCCTGCTATTACTGGTCCCAAGGCTATGAATGGAAACATCCTCTTGGTGGAAGATGACGCTGACGAGCGCGATCTCCTGAAGCAACTTTTCGAAAAGTACGGTTGTGAAGTGGAGGGGGCCTCCAACTTCGAAGAGGCCTGCCAGAAACTGCAGTCGCAGGCATTCGACACAATCGTCACGGACTTGAACCTCGGTGCGCAGGGCGGGCTCGACGTGTGCGAAGCCGCCAAGAACTTCCAGCCGGGCGTGCCAGTCATCGTGGTGACCGGCCACGGCAGCTTGGGTACCGCTATCGAAGCGCTCCGAAAGGGCGCATACGATTTCATCACCAAGCCCGTGGACGCCCGGCTGCTCGAGGTCTCACTCCAACGATCTCTGGAACACCGAGCCATCAAGAGCCAGCTTCACGAGCTGAGAAGCAACCCAGCGATCGCGCGACAAGGCGCGCTCTTGGGCGAATGCGCTCCGATGAAGCGCGTCTACGACCTCATTGCGCGGGTTGCCGACACGCCGGCGTCGGTCGTCATCACTGGAGAAAGCGGCACCGGCAAAGAGCTCGTCGCGCGAGCGCTGCACGATGCCAGTGAGAGGAAGGACGAACCCTTCGTAGCCATCAACTGTTCCGCGGTCCCAGCGAACCTCCTCGAATCGGAGCTGTTCGGACACGAGCGCGGCGCTTTCACGGACGCGAAAAGGGCGCGCGATGGTCTCTTCGTTCAGGCGGACCGCGGCACGCTGTTCCTCGACGAGATCGGTGAAATGCCCGAGGAAATGCAGCCGAAGCTACTCCGGGTCCTGCAGGATCAGGTGGTTCGCCCGATCGGCGGTGAGCGCCAACGGAAGATCGATGTCCGTATCATCGCCGCCACCCACCGAGATCTCGAGGAAGAAATCGAGCAAGGACGATTCCGTGAGGACCTCTACTACCGACTGAACGTCGTGCAGATCCATCTGCCGCCCCTTCGTACTCGAGGCAATGACATCCTCCTCTTGGCCAACGCCTTTCTCGAGGACGCGGCCAGGAGGCTCGGACGAGACGTCAAGGGGCTGTCCCCCGAGGCAGCAGAGCTGCTCTTGAATTTCGACTTCCCCGGCAATGTGCGCCAGCTCCAAAACTGCATCGAGCGCGCCGTCACCCTCGCGCGCTTCGACCAGCTCACCCCACAAGACTTGCCGGAGAAGATCCGCGACTTCGAAGCCCCGAGCGGCGCTGGACGCTTTTTCGTGGACCCCGAGCACATCGTACCGCTCGAGGTCATGGAGCAGCGCTACGTCGAAGAGGTGTTGAAGGTCGCCGGCAACAACAAGAGCCACGCAGCGCGCCTTCTCGGCATGGACCGACGCACTTTGTATCGCAAGCTGGAAAGCTACGACGAAGAGCTCGCGTCCGAACCCGACAAAGCTTCGGCTTGATGAGGGCTTCGGCTTGATGAGGGCGTCCGCTCGATGAGGGCGTCCGCTCGATGGCTCGAAGCGACGCCCGCCCTGCCCCATCAAGGAAGATAGAGCGAGATCGAGAGCCCGCCGTCGAGCTCCTCGGCGTCGACGGTACCCCGGGAGGAGAGGACCAGGAGGGCCGCAGTTGCGAGCCGATAGGGGACGAGCTCCGTCGACACGAGCGCCCAACGATCTGGCGAGGAAAGCGCGCTTCGTTGCGCCGGATGGATGGCGGAGGTCTCCCCTGTGATGCGCAGCGCCACGGACGCTTCCTTGTTCTCGGCGGGCGCGACTTCGAGCCGAATCGTTCCGCGACTGAGACGAGCCACCCCATCGAGCGCTCCTCCGAGCGCGACGCAGAACCACGACGGTGCCCTTTCGACACGAGTCCTGGCCACCTCATCCAAAGCCCACGTTCGATCGGGATGCACGTCTGCGAACCAAGAGAGCAGAGCGTCCACCGTAGGAGCCAAGACTTCGTCGTCCGGAGGTGGCCACGCACCGGTTACACAGCGCGTGCGAGCCGACAAGTCGAAAAGGGCGGCCGTCACCTTGGAGTCGACACGTTTCAGTTTGGCACCGAGAGGTCGTCCGTCCCCGCCCGAATCGAGCAGCTGGCGCGACAACGACACCACCGAGAGCGCGCCGCGCACGTCATGGGCAAAGGGACCCGCAACGACGCGGTGCACGGCTCGCATCTGAGCGTTACGGTGCACGGCGACAGCAGCCGCGTGAAAAGCTTCCTGCACTTTGGCTGACGAATCGGTCCACGCGGAAAGGTCGAATCGCGGGGGAACATCCGAGTGTCCCTCGTCGCTGTCGGGCAGTTCGAGCCACACCCATTGTTTCCCTTCTTGAGCGATCGCCTCGCTCCTCACGAGGCAATCGGCTTCCTCACGGTTTTCCACGAGCTCCAACCGGATTGGTGGTATGCCGGAGGCGAGCTTCGGACGAGTTGTCTCGATCATCTGCGATATCCAATCGCCGAGCGCGCGCGGACCGAGAACGAAGAGATTCATGCTGCGTGAGATTCCTGTTGTTCGGGTGTCCAAACCAGACTGAGCACTTCTTCGCCCGGTTCGGGGGGATTTGACTCGTTCACGATTCGCGGTGTTCTACGCGGGTGAAGCGCGAGAAGAGGCATCACGCGCCCCTCGTAGTGTTCGACGAAGTCCTCGAAAGAGAACTCCTCGGTGATCCGCGTTACCTTCATGGTGCCATGCTCGCGGAGGTGGACCAAGTCCTCGAGCGGCATTCCTCCAAAAAGGGTTCCCGAGCGGAGCTGAATGGCAGATCCCGCATCTTCGGTCTCCGACGCGTCACTGAGCGCCACTTGGGCGACGTTTTCTTTTCCGAAAAGGCGACGAAACTGTAGACAGCCGAGTGTATTTTGGTCGTCGTTCGGCGAAAGCGCCAAGAAACAACCGAACTTCCCCAGCTCAAGGCGCTGGAGTAGTGCCGTCGATTGGATCCGTCCGTACTGAGCCGAAATCCCGCGTTTGGTGAGAGAAAGCACACATCTGCGGTTGGCGCTGATGATCGTCGCCTTGCGTCCCGTGCGCGCAATGGTTTCCGCGATTTGCGCGGTCAGTTCGTCGTCCCCCAATAGGAGGACTCCCTGCCGATCGCCATCATCGAGTTTGAGCCACTTGACGAGAGGGCCCGCTCCGAGCCCATACACCAACACGCAGGTGGCAATCGCCACGAACGTCAGAGGCAGCAGCACTTCGGCGCCCTCTTGCCCTTCCTGGGAGAGGCGCAGAGCGAACACCGATGCCACTGCGGCGGCAACGATCCCGCGGGGCGCCATCGCGGCAAGAAAAACCTTCTCTCGCCAAGGGATGTCGACACCAATCGTCGATAGGAACACGACGAGCGGTCTGACGACCACGATGAGAGCACCGACGAAAAGCGCGCCGCCCCACGACAGGGATGCCAAATCATTCATCGTGATGCGCGCAGTCAGGAGGATGAACAACACCGAAATCAGCATCGTTCTAAGATGTTCGGCAAACTCGACGTTCGCCTCCACTTCGAGACCTCGATGCGAGGCGAGAACCATTCCCATGACAGTCACCGCCAAAAGGCCTGCCTCCGGCTGCACGGAGTTGGACGCCGCGTACACGACGAGCACGAGAGGCAGCAGGATCGCATTCTGCAGCGCCGGGGGGATCCAGCCGCGCGAGCGCGAGAACGCATAGAGCAGCGCCCCCGAGATACCAATCAAGGTCGCTCCTACGGCCGCCTTGAGCACGGCCCACCCGATCAGGAGCGCGGCAGTTTCGACTTGCTCCACCTGGATCACTTGGAACACCAAAAGCGCCAAGATGGCGCCGAGCGGGTCGTTGATGATGCCTTCGAACTTCGCGATGCGGCCCACCGATCCTCCAGGTCTGGCGTGGCGGAGGATCGGCCCAATTACGGTCGGACCGGTGACGACGAGAATCGCTCCCAAGAGCGCCGAGAGCTCGAGAGAAAGACCTACGAACCAGAACGCAAGAATGGTCGTGAAAACCCAGGTGAGCAGAATCCCCAATGTGACGAGACGCCCGATGGCAGATTGGTGAGCCCGCAGTTCTTCGAAGTGTGCGGTGAGCCCGCCCTCGAAGAGAATGACGGCAGCACCAAGCGAAACGAGGGGAAATGTGAGATCTCCCAGCGTCTCGTCCGGGACGACGACCCCGAGCACAGGCCCTGCCAAGAAGCCGACGACCATGAGCACCAAAATCGAGGGAACCTTGGCTTGGTAAGCGAGAAGTTGGCAAAACGCGCCCAGCGCGATCAGGGTGACCAGACCCACGAGAAGGTGTTCGTGCATCGGCGCAGTAGAATGCACTCTTTATGCCAAGGTCTCCGTGCCCACATGTGGTCAATGGTGCGGGCATTGCTATGGCCCAGGAATGCGGACCGATTCCCTCGAAAAATTGCTGAACCAGTCATTTTGGGGCCACAGCGTGGAGAGCTGGGCGCTCACCCTCGCGATCTTTCTCGCGACTTGGCTGATCCTCGCCATCGTTCACAAATGGATCCTTGCGCGCGCGCGCAGTGCAGCGAGCAAGACCGAGACGCAGCTCGACGACGCGTGGGTCGAGATCATGGAGTCCACCGGCATCTTTGGATTCTTCGCGGCCGCTCTTTTGGTGTCGCACAACGCTCTGGACGTGACGAAGGACACGAGCCTGTGGATCGACCGCACTCTCGGGGTATCTCTCGGCATCCAGATCGCGCTCTGGCTGCAGCGGGCGGTCGTCGCATTCATGGGCTTGTGGGTGAAATCCCAAGGGGACGATTCGCCTCAAGCGCAGGCAAGCGCAGGCACCGTCGCTGGCGCCGTGCGGTTCCTCTCGCGACTTGCCATCTGGTCGGTCCTGCTTCTCGTGGTGCTGTCCAACTTCGGCGTCGAACTCACGACGATCATCGCCGGTCTCGGTGTCGGTGGTGTCGCTGCCGCTCTGGCAGTCCAACAGATCTTGGGGGACCTGATCGCAGGCCTTTCCATGTATTTCGACCGACCGTTCGATCTTGGCGACTTCGTCATCGTCGGCGACGTCCTCGGCAACGTCACCAAGATCGGCCTACGCACGACACGCATCGATTCTCTCGGGGGTGAAAAGATCGTGTACCCGAATGGCGCCCTCGCATCGACCCACATTCGCAACTACGGGAAGATGGAGGAGCGGCGCGTCGTGTTCAGCGTGGGCATCGAGTACAATGTTCCCAGCGAGAAAGTGAAGCGGGCTCGCGACATCATCACGGCCGTGATTGAGGAGATCGACCGCGTCCGCTTCGATCGAGCTCACTTCAAAGAGTTCGGCGCCTACTCGCTGAACTTCGAGGTGGTGTACTATGTGCTTTCGCCCAACTACAACGAGTACATGGATCTGCAGCATCGAATCAATCTCGATATCTACGAGCGATTCGAGGAGGCGAAGATCCCCTTCGCCTTCCCCACCCAAACTCTCTGGCATCGGGGCCTCCCCTCGCCGGACGCCCCGAGCGAGGGCAAGGCGCGCTCCGACTGACGTCGTGTGGCGTTTTGCCACACCTTGACGACTACACACGGCCAAGTGAGGCAATTTGCCACACCTTGACGACTACACACGGTCAAGTGAGGCAATTTGCCTCACTCGAGGCGAATTGCCGGAGAAATCCGGGAGTCTGACCCGGCACGGGGCTTGCTATTCGCTTCTTAGGAGACGCGCTCCACGAGGAGCACGCGCGAGTTCACCCTAAGAAAGGATTTCCAATGACCGAAGAAGAGCAAGAGCCCCGTGCTCCAGATACCAAACCCTCCCAACGCATCATCGTAGGATTCGACATCCTCACGGATGCGACGGACGCAGTCATGGAGGCGCTGGCTTTCGCAACTCTACTGCCGAAAACCCACGTGGAAGTGGTGTGGGTCCCTCCAATGGCCTACGTCCCGGGCGGGCCAGGTGTGGACGCGAAACCTCTAGAAACGCTCAACCGGCGCGTCAAGGAACTACTCAGGGAGTTCGGCGTGGATAAACTCACCGAGTCCGACATCCGCGTGAGCGCCATCGTGGGAGAGGGACGGCCCTCCCAAGCCCTGAGCCGCATCGCGTTCATGCACGAAGCCGATATGATCATCATCGGCTCTCACGACAAGAAGAGTTCCATCGAGAAGTTCCTTCTCGGATCGGTGGCCAAGCGTCTGGTCGGCGAAGCTCCGTGCCCCGTCCTGGTGATGCGACCCAGAGCCATCGAAGCCGTCCCGGAAGTCGATGAGCCCTTGGCGGACGGACAAGCGCGTCGACGCATCGCTTTGGGACATCGATACCACTCGGTCAGTCGCAACGTTCGGGCCCGGGAAAACATGCCCCTTCTCTTCCCGATGGAGGGCGCGTGATCGCCGAAAGCCAGATCCTCGCCGGCGCCAGGCCACAAGATCCGCAGGTCGACGTACGGCGGGCGCTGCGCACACTGCAGACGGAGTTCCCACCCGATCGTCCTCCAGAAGGGTATATCCTCGGCCGCACCCAGATGCGAAACGCACTCGCAGAGGTGACCGGGTGTTCTCTGCTGCAAGCCGAGGACTTGATCAAGAGCCTCATCGATCGCGGACTCGTCCGCTACGACGGGCACCCGATGCAGCTGGAGACCGCACAGACCTATTGGACCATCGAGCAGTGATCTCGGGATCATCAGCGTTCGCGCGAGCCCCAACTTTCTGCGATCGTCAGTCGCTCCTCGAATGATGGTCCGACGAACGTGGAGGAGGGCGTTCGTCGAGATCCCCATCGGATGGCGGCAAAGAGCCTGAAAATCTGCAAAGTACCGTTTCGGCTTCCCCTCCACGGCGGCTGAGGCACGATGGGAGTAAGGCATGCGCCCCCCGGATGCCGGGGGACGCTCGAATGGGAGACAGCCGTGGTCGGAAAAGAATGGTTGGGGTTCGCTTTGGTGGCAGTGTTTTCAGCGGGATGCGCCAGCGAAAAGGACGAAGGATCAGACAGCGCTCCGGAAAGCCCCATTGGCCCCGAGGACCTGAGCCCAGCCGATCCCGTCACCTGCGCCGAGACCGAGGGCTGGGATCCTTCCTACGCCGAGCTCGAACAGGATGTGCTCGATTCCGTGAATGAGGTGCGCAAGGAAGGAGCCAATTGCGATGGCGAACGCTTCAAGCCCACCCACCCGCTAGTGATGGATCCTGCGCTGCAGTGCGCGGCGCGTCTGCATTCCAAGGACATGGCTGAGCGCGGATTCTTCGATCACGACAATCCGAGCAACGAGGACCCGTGGCAGCGGATCGATGCGGCGGGCTTCTTGGGGTTCGCCGGTGGTGAGAACATCGCGGCTGGGAACAGCACCGGACAGAGCACCGTCGACCAATGGATGGATAGCGGCGGTCACTGTTCCAACATCATGAATCCGGGCTTCACCCTCATTGGCGTTGGGTACTACCCCGGTGGCGATTGGGGGCATCTCTGGACTCAGACTTTCGGCCGCACCAAAGACTGATGGCTCCCAGCGCCTCAAAGGCTCAGGGAGCCACTCCGGTGTTCGGACGCGCGTCGAGCCCCTCCTTGGGCCCGTTGCCGCGGCAAGACTGCAGATCGTCTCCTGTGTAAACGATGGCGATGCGATCGATGGCGTGCCAGTTGGAGCGTCCAGCGAGATCGAACGTCTGAACCCCGGCGTCGAGATCGACGCAGACATCATCCTTGCCGAGGTCATGGATGTCGTAAGAACCGGACCAAGTGAAGGACCCGCTGCCTCCCCCATAGACCTTGAACGGCTCTTGAAAGTGCTCGTCGTTCATCGCTCCAGGGAACGCTACGAAGGAGTCGTTGTTCTTGTCGTGTTCACACGCGCCAGCCCGATGATCTCTGAGATTGCGCCATACCAGACGGTGATAGCCCGATGTGCGCACCTCGAAGGAGACGGTCGTCGTAGAGGCCGCCTGCGGTCCGCCGTGGTTGCTGCAATCGCCGAGACTATCTGCCTGGTACTGAATGTATGCGCCCGAACTCGGAGTGCAGCCTCCCTCGTCGCACGGCCCGGCATCTTGCAGTACGACCCAGTTTCCCGGCAGATCTCCTGCGTCGATGTCCTCGGCCTCGAAGATGACGTACCCGTCTCCATCCATCAGGAACGTGCCCGAAGGGAGACTGGTCGTGCTTCCGCCCGAACCAGCGTCGCCCCCCGAACCAGCTCCTCCGGTCGTGGTTAGATCACCCCCGCTTCCGTCACCGCCAACCGAAAACCCGCCGGTTCCGAGAACGCCGCCGG
Source organism: uncultured Polyangiaceae bacterium (assembly GCA_965652275.1). GTDB lineage: Bacteria > Myxococcota_A > Polyangia > Polyangiales > Polyangiaceae > NIC37A-2. Next base: position 191,807 of record CBFGUR010000008.1, read on the forward strand.
ACGCAGCGTCCCCGCCCGCTCCCGTCGTGGCTCCACCGCCACTCGCGGCGCCGCCTGAAGCTGCATCGCCGCCTGTCCCTAAGCCACCGCCATCGGAGGCGCCGTCGCCACCTGTACCGAGATCACCGTCCCCTACGCTCCCGCCATCAGCGGCGCCGTCCGTGCCCCCGGCTCCGTCCCCCAACTCCGATCCCGAGCAGCCAAAAAACAACAACAGTGCGGAAGAACTCGTGACGTATTTGAGCGCGTGCATGACCGATCTCCAAGAAGCACCGCACCGCAAGGGGCGGGCGGCACGTGTAAAGACGAAGCGCCGCTGACGAGCAGGCAGAAATTCAAGGCCCCTCGGGGAAGAAATGGTCGAACCCCCTTTCCGGCCATATCCCGTCCCTCCACGAAAAAGCCCTCCGCATTCGCGGAGGGCTTTTGCGGAAGCGAAGGGATGGACTCGCCGCTTCGCGCCCTCGAGGTGCATACGCACCTCGAACGTCACCTCTCCTGCAACTTTCGAGCTCCGAGGACTGCGTCCCCTCCGCTTTCGAAAGCGGCACTCGGGGTCGAACCCCCTTTCCGGCCATATCCCGTCCCTCCACGAAAAAGCCCTCCGCATTCGCGGAGGGCTTTTGCGGAAGCGAAGGGATTCGAACCCCTGGTGGGTTGCCCCACGCCGGTTTTCAAAACCGGTGCCTTCGACCACTCGGCCACGCTTCCGCCACGCGATTTGGCGAAAATGGTCCCCTAGGTCAAGCACTTACCCTTCGCTTGTGCTTTCGAAGGGGTTCGCGAACCCTCGCCCGCGGAAAGGAACAACCCACTTCGCTTGCGTGGTGGTGACCGTCGCCGAGCCGTGGCGACGTATCGACGGTGTGATATCCCTTTTTCATGGGTCGCGCGCTTGCTCTTGCCATCTTGCTGCTGGGCATCGGGGCCATCGGCTATTTCTTCGGAACGCGGGCAACTCCCGAACCCGAGGAGCCCCAGCGCTCACTCGAAGTCAAGCCGACTCCGAACGTGGTCACGGCGCTGCAGAAACTCGCTCGGCTCGAGGGCGCATCGCTGCATCTGGAGCGGGTGGTCGATCTGAAGGAAAAGCAGTCTCGCTTCTTTGGTCTCATGGAGGCGGAGGATGCGATCTTGCTCATCGCGGCGGGAGACGTCACGGCTGGGGTCGACCTCTCGGGACTGAGCCACGACGACATTCGGGTCGACGACGAGCGCAAGTCGGTCCGGGTCACGCTTCCTCGTGCCACGATCTTCTCATCGCGAGTCGACAGCGACCGAACCTACGTCCACACCCGGCACACGGACCCCCTCGCTGAGCCGCAGACGAATCTCGAAACCGAAGCGCGCCGCGAAGCCGAGCGAGGCTTCCGAAAAGCCGCCGAAGATGCGGGGCTCCTCACCACCGCCGAGGAAAGCGTCGCTCGCACGGTTCGGGCTCTGGTGACGTCGCTCGGATTCTCGGAAGTAGAAGTCAGTTTCGCCGATTCGAACCGGCCCTCCGCACGATGAAGACGACACCTCGCGTGAGCGGTGTCATCAGCGTGATGAGCCATTCGGCTGAAGGGGTCGTGTTCGAAATCGCTGGAGAAGGCACGAGGGTTACTTGAAAGCGCATGCATGGAGCGTTCCAAGAACACTCGCCGCCTCTCATACATCTATCATTATCTTCCCGCCTACTCGGTAGGCATCGTACTCCTCGCAGGAACAATCACGTCGTACGTCGCACACCGAAAGCATGGGCTGTACGTGACCGCCGCGGTGGGTTCTGTCAAAGTGACACTTCCCTTGTCGCGAGACGAGTTCATCCTCAGAGCGCAGCCATCGGAGCTAGGACGTCGCCCTTCTTGCCGCCATCCGCGGGCGGAGCGTCGGGGCGGAGCGCGTTCAGGGTACGGCTCGATGTTCCGTCCTTCACGACGTCCAGGACCTCTTGCATCCTGTCGAAGCCGTCCCTGAAAATCTCCTTGCTGGCTCGTTCTTCGACGAGCCCATCCTGATATCCAGAAACGATGCGGTCCCGAGGTTGAGGCACGAGCTCGAGTGCGGCGAGCCGATCCGATCGACCGACCGCATGCGACGAGAACCGGGCCAGGGGAAGAGTGGGAAGCACGTGTTCGAGCAGGCGCCTGTCCCACTTCGGATCAGGCTCGAGCACGACGGGTCGCTCGTCGACTAGACGGGCCAAGGCACGCTCGGAAGGGGTGTCGGCGACGCTCAGGTCGCGCAAGAGGAGCTCGAGCCCTGGCTCCTCCTCGAGCCATTTTTGCAAGGTCTCCGGGCGAGTCACGTCGGCGAGCGGAACGACGAGGACGTCCGGGCGCGCTCCGAGCGCCTGCGCCGCCAAAAGGCGGCGCCCCCACGTGGGTGTCTTCACCAGCACGAGTGCGTCGTCAGGCAAAGCACCGAGGGCCTCATCCGTCCAGGCTTGCGTTCCACTTGTACCTGCCTGGCTGAGGCTACGGAGAGAGTCTTCGGCGCTGGCCAAGCAGCCAGCAATCGCCAGCACGGCAACCATCGCGGCAAGCGGTCGAGCGGCGAAGAGCCGAAGCGCCCGCGCGCTTTCTCCCATAGTGCGCAACCCCAGCGCTCCGAGCGGCGCGACGAGCGCTATGGCCATCAGGTGCACCGAGAGACGATTCGGATCCGTCTCTCCCGAGTTCGACCATCCGAGACTTCCGTTGCCGGGGAGGATCCAGTCCATGAAGATGACGAGCCAAAGCGCATAAAGAGGGCGCCGATCATCCAGGCTGAAAAGCAGCGCAAAGAAAGCGCCCGCCGTCCAAAGAAATCCGATCGAGCCAATCCAAGACAGCGGAGACCACAGGGGCCAAGGTGTCGGATTCCCCCCCTGCGCGGACTCATGCAGCGACCCAAGTGAGAGCGACGTCACGGCCGGCAGGATGAGAAGAGCCCCGGCAAGAGCCGCGCTCGTCGCCAGACCCACCAAACGGAGGAGGTGACGTGAGCGCGCCTCGCTTCGACGGCGGATGATCGTCTCGGTCTCGGGCCATACGAGAAGCGCCGAGAACAAAACCAGGCCAGCAGCCCACGCGCTCTCGCTCGCAAGAGCACCAACCGTCACTCCGATGAGGACACTCGAAAAGAGAGTGCGCGGGAGTCCGCCTGCGACGAGTGCACGGACGAGCAACAGCGCAAGACCTGCACCCACCGTCCCCCCACCCGCGACGCTCGCCTCAGAAATCCATGGCAGGCTGAAGGACGCTGAAAGAGAGGCTCCCAGCGCGAGCCAAGGATCGAGTCTCGAGTAGCCACCCTGTTTTCGAAACATGAGATGGCACAGATGCAGCACGGAGATGCCCGCGAGGCCGCAGAAGACGGCCCCTGGCAAGGCAAGTCGAAAGCCCCAACTGCCCAGCGGCAACGCGAGAGCCAGACGCGAAAGGTGTGAGGTGAGCACTCCTTGAAACCCGGCCGCTCCTTCGAGAGCGGCGAGAATGGCTGCGTCACTCCGCCAAAGCGGTTCCCCGCGGATTTGCGACAGCGCGCCACAGAAGGGCAAAAGGAACGCAAGTGCTTCCACAAGTGGGTGCGGCCGCGTCCGGAACACGCGCTCGGGCGGAGGCTGCTTGTCCTCTGAAGAACTAGGGGCGGCTGTCACCGGCCTAGCCGTCACATTTTCGAGCGATTTGGCAAAGTTTTCAGGCTTTTCGACCCAGCAGCGGCCCGGCCCGCGAACTCTCCTCGCAGTTGTTGAGCGGGCCCGGACCCCGCGCTACAAGCCATCCCCCTTCGGCAGGCGCCCGAGCCCTGCCTTTACCCCCAAGAAGCAACGAGGACCCAGTGGCCCGTTTTATCGATGAATTGAAGCGCACACATTCCTGCGGCGCCCTGCGCGCCGACCACGAAGGACAAGAGGTCGTCCTCTTCGGCTGGGTCGCCAACCGGCGTGACCACGGGAATTTGATCTTCGTCGATCTGCGCGACCGAGAGGGCATCACCCAGATCGTGTTCGATCCGGAGGCATCTGGCGAGGCACACAAGACTGCGGAGTCGCTCCGAAGCGAATGGGTCATCGGCATCCGCGGAATGGTCAAGGATCGTGGCGAGCAGTTCTCCAAGAAGGAGAACAAGATGGTGAGTGCCGCGAACCCCGATTTGGCCACCGGCGCCATCGAAGTCGAAGTCCTCGAAATCGAGATCTTCAACAAGAGCGAAACACCACCTTTCGAGCTCACCGATCGCACCGATACGCGCGAGGAAGTGCGACTTCAGTATCGGTACCTGGATCTGCGGCGTGGCCCGCTCCAGGAAGCGCTCCTCAAGCGTCACAAGATCAGCCAGGCGACGCGCACGTATCTCTCGTCGCAAGGTTGCACGGAGGTCGAAACGCCATTTTTGGTGAAGTACACGCCGGGCGGCGCACGGAACTTCCTCGTGCCGAGCCGCATGCACGAGGGCAAGTTCTACGCGCTGGCCGAAAGCCCCCAGCTCTTCAAGCAGCTTTTGATGGTAGCCGGTTTCGAGCGCTACTTTCAGATCGTGCGTTGCTTCCGGGACGAGGACGCGCGCCTCGATCGACAGCCCGAATTCACCCAGATCGACATCGAGGCCAGCTTCATCAATCAGGACGATCTTTTCGGTCTCATCGAAGGGTTGATTGGCGCCATCTGGAAAGAAGCGGCCGGAATCGACCTGGCCGCGCTGTATCCCGGTCGCGACGATGGCGCTCCGAAGTTCCCGCGGATGAAATTCGAGGACTCGATGCGGGACTACGGCAACGACAAGCCCGACTTGCGCTTCGGGATGAAGCACTTCGACATCACGAAACTCGTCGTCGAACACGGGGGCGGTGGGGTGCCTTTTTGGGAGCCCATCGCGAAGAAGTTCAACGACGGAACCTATCGCTCCGATCTACCCGAAGAGATCATCAAGGTGATGGTCGTCCCCGCAAGCGGGAATCTGAGCCGCAAGGACGGCGACGAGCTCGAAAAGATCGCGAAAAGCATGGGAGCCGGTGGCCTGGCGCGTGCCAAAATGGCGGCTGACGGGACGTGGACCCAGTCGCCTCTGAACAAGATGATGACACCCGAGCTCCGCGAAGCGATCAACACCGCATGCGGTGCAAAGGACGGCGATCTCATCGTTTTCCAGAGCGGCAAGGAGCAGCTCGTTCACACGGTGATGGCGAACTTGCGCATCTTCCTCGGCAAGAAGCTCGGCTTCATTCCAGAGTCAGGCCCCGGGGGAGAATGGAACTTCCTTTGGGTCGTCGATCCTCCCCTCTTCGAGTATGACTCGGACACCAAGACCTGGGCTGCAGCTCACCATGCCTTCACTCGCCCTCACGACGAGTGCGTGGATCTCATCGACAAGGATCCGGGGAAGGTGCTCTGCTATCGATACGACCTGGTGCTCAACGGGTTCGAGATCGCGGGCGGTTCGATCCGTCTGCACAACCCCGACGTACAGAAGAAGGTCTTCAATGCGCTCGGCATCAACGACGAAGAAGCCGTTCAGAAGTTCGGATTCCTTCTCGAGGGTCTGAAGTACGGCGCGCCTCCCCACGGCGGGATCGCTCTGGGACTGGATCGCTTGGTGATGCTGCTCGCTGGGAGAGACAGCCTACGTGACGTCATCGCGTTCCCGAAGACGCAGCGGGCGGTCGATCTCATGAGTGATGCGCCGACCAAGGTGTCGAATGAACAGCTCAGCGAACTGCACGTGGAGGTCGTGAGGAGCGACAACGCGGCAGACTCTTGAGCCGAGGGTTTCCAGAACTCGTCGACTCTTCCAGCCGGCGTGCGATCTTCGAGTCGCACGCCGGCTTCAGTTTGTCGGACAGAGCAAGAATCGGCCCGCCGTCGCAGTTCCGCTCTTGCTTGAATCGCGACCCTTCGGCACTATGAACCGGCTCTCTGACCTCCGGGCCGGAGCTGTGTGACGGAACTTCATGGGCGCGCGCATTCTCATTGTCGATGACAGTCCCACGATTCGGAAAGTGGTTGCCTCGATTCTCGAGCGCCACGATTACGAAACGGTGGGAGCGACCGACGGCGTCCATGCCATGCAGGTGCTCGCAACCGAGGAGCACAAGCCGGATCTGATGCTGGTCGACTTCGTGATGCCGAAGATGAACGGCTACCAGCTGTGCATGTCGGTGCGCGAAAACGACGAATACAAGGATGTGCCCGTGGTGCTCATGAGCGCCAAAGGGGACAGGATCCGCGGCAAGTTCGTTCAGCAGACCGGTGCGCTCGACGCCATCACGAAGCCCTTCGATGCGCGAGGTCTGGTTGCCGTCATCGAAAGCGCGCTCAAGAAGAAGGCCGAAGCCAAGGAACGCGAGGTCGATGACGACGACGACGTGCCGAGCAGCCGTGACACGTGGGGCGATGCAACCAACCGTCATCAGGGTCTCTTGAAGGTGAGCCGCGATCTGGCCGACGTCGCGCACAAAGTCCTCGGGTCGAAGGTGAACCGAGACGAGCTAGCGGCCGCTTACATACAAGCGCTCACCCCCGATCTAGCGGCCCAATTGGGCCAAGACATGTCGGATGCAGCTCTTCTCAATGGCGGTGGAGAAGCTCTTTCGGGCGACCTGGCGTCCATTTCCATTGCCGAGATTCTCCAGCTCCTCGAGGTACAGCGGAAGACGGGCGTGCTCACCTTGCACCGGCAGCACGGGCGCGTGAACCTGTTCTTACGAGACGGGGATCTCGATTTTGCAACTCACGCTGGCCTCCCCCACGAGTTCCTTCTGGGTCGCTATCTGGTCGACAAGGGCAACCTCTCCCGGGAACAGCTCGAACGACACATCGAAGCTGCTCGCAAGGCCGAGAAGCGGCTCGGTGATTATCTCGTGAACGAGGACATCGTGGGCGAAGAGGTGCTCCGCGAGGCTCTCGTGCAACAAACGTCGGAGCTGCTCTACGAGATCGTACGTTGGCGCAAGGGCCGCTTCCGTTTCAGCCAGGGCCTCCCGGAGGACGACGATGGCGGTGCGCGTCTCGGTCTGAGAACGGCCGGACTGGTCATGGAGGGGTTTCGCCGAGTCGACGAGTGGCGCCTCATCGAGGACAGCTTCGATTTCGGAGACGTCCTGTTCCGGGACGATCTGGCGATCGACAATCTTTCGGGCCACGAGGAGCTCCGCGAAGAAGAACGAGATGCTCTTGCAGCGATCGATGGCGACGCGACGGTGGGCGAGATCCTGGACAAGCTCGGCGGGAGCTCTTTTGAAACGTGCAAGGTGCTCTACCGACTCTTGAACGGTCGACTCGTCAAACGCCGCACGGCGTGAGGCCTGGGCGTGGGGCCTTCGAAATCGTAGGCTCGTTTCATGCTCCCCGACGAGTCAGTGGACGCGCGCATCATGGATGCGACGCCGGACCATGACGAAAGCGTCACTGCGCTTTCGAGAGAAGCTTCGTTGCGCGTCGACCCGGCGGCACACCGCGCACAAGACGGGTCGATTCTGCTCGTTTGCGTTACTGGAAGCGGCACGGTGCTCGGATTCGTGTCGGGGCGCATCCTGCTTACCGAGATGGAAGTTTTCGATTTAGCGGTCGCGAGCCAGGTGAGGCGCCGCGGGGTGGGGAGTTCGCTCCTCGGAGAGCTCCTTGGTCGCGCCGCAGACGCGGGAGTCCGTGATGTATTCTTGGAAGTGAGGGCCTCCAACGCCGCGGCTCATGCGCTCTACCTCGGCCTGGGGTTTTCGCGAATGGGAACGCGCAGCCGGTATTATTCCGACGGCGAAGACGCGACGTTGTTTCGATGTTGCCTCACGCCATCTCCGTGACGCACACTCGAGCCGTGCGCCTCGGAATTTTCTTCCTCTGCCTGCCCGCTCTCCTGGGCTGTGTCGGGTGCGGCGAACGCAACGAAAAGGACGAGGCGGCTCGAAGGGCTGCCGGCGATTCGACGCCCGAAGCGGACGAGCCGAGCCCCAACGCACGCATTCTACCAGAACCGCTGGAAAGCGGCGTACCGGCTGTCGAAGACGAGTCTGCCGACGAACCGAAGAACCGCCCGGCCATCGAACCCCGTGAGGAAGCCAAGCCCTTTCCCGTAAACCAGGCACTTGTAGACGACCCCTTGAAGAAGGGCCCGGGCGCAGGTGTCGAGATGGAATTTCAGATCGCGTGGCCCGAGGGCCGACGCTCGGTCACGGTCGGAAAGGAAACGTACGACACCTGGCCGCGACTTCGCATCCAGCTTCTTCGAGAAATCCCCTCGCGCCCCGCGCGCATGCGCTGGGTGCTCGAGGGGCGCGCGTTCCCTTTTCCGGACAAGACGGAGATCCGGGCGCGCGCCGATCGCATCGGGCACCTCATCCTGTGGCCCAACGGTCGGAGCTATCGCATCGCTCCCACCGGATCGCTGCACGCGCTCTTTGCGGATCGGCGCGTGGACCGGATGCCCTTCGTCGAAGCGGACAAGGTCGAAAAGGGCGTCGGCACACGCCTGGGGAAGCCGACCACACGCTTGGTTTTCACCACCCCGGTGGGCAAAGGCACGATGGAGTTCGTCGAAGAGAGCGATCTGCCCTTCGCGTCGGAAATGCTCTGCGCCGCGTTTCTGGAGATCTTGCGCGTGAAGCCGACGAAGGAGCTCTGCCCCCGTTTTCATCTTCCGGTTCACTTCGAAGTCGAGTGGCCGAACGGGGAGACTGTCGTGTTTTCGGTGCTGTCGTGGGGTGCAGCGGGGAGCTTCGAACTGAATGATTTCCGCATGCCCCCCGAGCTCCCCATCCACAAACCGGGTGAGCTCCCGCCGTTCGAAGACTACTTCCTCGACGAGGCCACTAGGAGCTCACTTCTTCCGCTCACCAAGGACAAAGCAGCGCCTGCACCACCCGCCCTGCCGGCCTCCCCCGGTAACCAACCATCCCCGGCACCCGGGACGCCGCCCTCGGCGCCTCCTCCGGGTCCCCCGAAGAATCAGGTCGTGCTCCAAAACAAGCTGAGCCGGCCCCTGGTGGTATTCCTCAACAAGGTTCCGTACGCCTGGCTGACACCGGGAGCCGTCAAGGAGATCTATCTGACCTCGCCGGACCTGCGTGTAGCAGCACGAGACTTCTTGGGAGAAATGGTATTCGCCGAACGGACGCTACTCGCTCCCGCCCAGCTTCACTTCGGCGAGGCGGGCGACGACGGCGCCACAGCGGCTCCCCCGCCTCAGTAGTCGCCGAGGGGCCGCAGCTCGCCTTCGTAGTCGTCGGCTGTGAACGTCACTTCGTCGTAGCCCCGTCGAGACTGCTGGCCACGCACCGCATCCATCACGATCTGAACGACCTCGAGGCGTGTGCACAGGGCGTAGTACTCGTCGGCCGGAACCTCGGGCAGATTAGCCAAGCGATGTTCGACTGCTTCTCGATCTTCGGGGGCCAATTTGAGAGCCGATGCTGGACCATGGTGGTCCGTACCCCCAAATAGGGCGTCATAGCCCACGCCGATGGGGTTGATGGTCATGAAGGCGGTGACCCCGCAGAGCTTCCAATCGTGAAAGTTTGGCGAAGGGATTTGCCAAAACCCGCCTTCTGACCGCCTGACGACTTCGCCGAAGTACGCTCCGAGGGCCTGGCCGGTCAGATCGGCCAACTCTGGACGACTTTCCAGCTGTTTTCTTGCTTCCGCCGCATAATGGTCCACGATCGAAAGGGTATCGGGTGAAAAATCGGGCCGAATTCCGACCGCGTTTTCCACGAAATCGGTCAGACTCCCCGCAAGCTCGACGATCTGTTGGGGGACACCGAAGAAGGGGCTTTCCGGAGAGGACATGGCGCTCCTCTAGGGCTTATCTCGGAAATGGGCAAAACCCCCAAGGCAAAAATCAAGAGTTTCAGCGCCCTGGTGACTTGCTCAGGCCCCCTTTTCGTCGCCATACTCCCCGCTCACCCCCGCAAATTCTGAGATTTCAAACCCAGATGCGTATAGCCGTCCTCAGCGATATCCACGCCAACTACGAGGCGCTGAGCGCAGTACTGCAGGTCCTCGAAGGCGAGTCGATCGACAAGTACTACTGCCTTGGTGACACCGTCGGGTATGGCGGCTCTCCCAACGAGTGTTGCGACATCATCCGCAAGATCTCGACGCACACCATCCTCGGCAATCATGACGCAGCCGTCGCCGGTCGCATGGACTACTCGTACTACTACGAGGCGGCACGCCAGGCTCTGGACAGCCACGCCCAGATGATCTCCGAGGAGAACATGGAGTGGCTTCGCGGTCTGCCCTACAAGGTGCCGTTGGATGAGTTCGGCGTGCATCTATGCCACGGAAGCCCCGTTCGACTGGAGGAGTTCGAGTACATCTTTGCGCCCGAGCAGGCGCGAGAATGTCTGCCACTTTACGGCGAGCTTGGACACATCACACTCATCGGTCACTCCCATTTGTGCAAAGTTTTCGCGCTCACCGAGACCACGGTCGAGGAGCTCGCGCCCGTGGATTTCACCCTCGGCTCCGACCGTAAGTACATCGTCAGCATCGGATCGGTCGGCCAGCCTCGCGACTATGACAACCGCGCCAGCTTCGTCATCTTCGACACCGATTCGAAGCACTTCGAATTCCGGCGCGTCGAGTACGACATCGAGACATCCGCGGACAAGGTCCTGCGCGCTCGCCTCGAGCGCAACTTCGCTCATCGCTTGTTCATCGGCGTTTGAGCCAACAGGCTGAACTCGGCGTTTGGGCCGATAGGCTGAACCCGCAGACTGCCGTCGCGAGCTCGCGCTCGGGCAGAGCCGACGGATCGCGTCCGCGCCTCTACGGCATCATCGCCAGAACGGACCTTCCGCGTTCTTCGGAAAGATGGGCGGTCGAACCACTCGCATTCGGCTGCCGTACGGGCTCGCCGGACCGGCAGCGTCCTCATCCCGATGGAAGAAGCGAATCAGCAGCAGCCCTGCGAGGAAGCCACCCAGATGGGCGAAAAAAGCAGTATCCGTATACGAACCTCGAATCTGGGCAAAGCCGCCGATGAGATTGGAGACAAACCAGAATCCAATCACTCCATACGCAGGCCAACGGAATATCGTCACCGGTCGCCTGGGAAAGAGCACCAAAAAGCCACCCAAGATACCGGCGATGGCGCCAGAAGATCCCACCAGCGGGATGGGACTCCAGGGATCGACCACGAACTGGCTGAGCGAACTCAGCACCCCGGTGACGAGAAAGAAGGCCAAAAAGCGGCCGTATCCGAGCGACTTTTCGATCGGTCGCCCGAAGAGCACGAGGAAGGCGACGTTCCACAAGAGGTGGCCGAACCCATCGTGAATGAACAATCCCGTGAGGAGCTTCGGCAATTCGCCCGTCGGATCGGCCGAGAATCGGGACGGGACCAAGCCGTATGCGGCGTTGACCCATGAAAATCCGCTCGCGCGCAAACCCCAAGCCAAGAAGAAGGCGAAAACGTGCAGGGCCAGGAGCAGGCGGGTGGCCCTCGCGCGAAACGCGGGGTCTTCGATGTCGGAGGGGCTCGGCATCTTGGTCCTGAAGCTAGAGCCCAGCCGCCCCGGACGCCAGAAGAAGCGCCCTTTTGCTTCAACTTGTCGGAGAACGACAGGGGCAGCGTCCACTGCTAACGTCCGTCATCGTGAGAGGCGTTTGGGAAGAGCAGACTGCGGGAAACGAAGCTCTGTCGAGGACATTTCGGGGCAGAGTCCCGGTGCGCGCAATCTTTGCCGCGATGCTCTCGGTTCCGCTCTTGGTGTTTTCGCCGACCGGATGCGCGGGGACTCAGTTCAATGGCACCGTGTATCGAGACAAGGAAGTCGCTTTCGAGCTTTCGTACTTGCCGGGCGGATTGAAACGCCTCGAATCCTCCGAGTCGAAGCTGGCGTTTCAAAACGACGTAGCGGGCTCGACGTTGGCGGTCTCCGCCCGCTGCGGGGTCGATTCGGACGATGTACCTCTGCGTGCCTTGGTACAGCATCTCTTCCTCCAGCTCACGGATCGCGAGCTAATCTCCGAAGAGGAGTTCGTACTCGATGGTCGGGGAGCGCTCGAGATGGAACTGGAGGCGCACCTCGACGGAGTTCGGCGACATTTCGTCGTCGTGGTGATGAAGAAAGACGGATGCGTCTATGATTTCATCCACGTCGACGGCGGTGGTTCTCGTCCGGCACTCGAAGCAAGCCGCAAGGATTTTCGCAAGATGGTTCGAGGTTTTTCCACGTTGGAGTAGGAGCCATGGCAGACCTCGATTCGTCCCCACGCAGTCGTCCTCCGTCGCTGCATCCCCCGCCGCCGGGCGGCTACCCTACCTACAAGGAGGGGCGCGTCGTCCACGAACCGTTGCCTTCGCTGATGACCGTTTGGTCCGACAAAGTGCTCGGTCTCATGAGCCATGTTGGTCAGCTTTCCCAGATGGCGATCGGCTCGGTGAGAGCGGGCGCGAGGCGCCCCTTCGAATGGAAGGCAATCGTCCAGCAGATCGAGGCAGTGGGCGTTGCTTCCCTCGGCATCGTTTTCGTGGCGAGCGTCTTCATCGGCATGGTGATGGCCGTGCAGTTTGCCTTCGGCCTGAGAAAGTTCGGCGGCATGGAATACACGCCTCGCGTCATCGCCCTCTCGTTCGCGCGCGAGCTTGCCCCGACCCTCACAGCCGTGATTGTGGGTGGACGCATCGGCGCGGGAATGGCCGCGGAAATGGGGAGTATGGCCGTCACGGAACAGATCGACGCCATACGAGCACTGGGAGCGGACCCGCTCAAGAAGCTCGTCTTCCCGCGCCTCGTGGCGTCCGTCTTGGTTTTGCCCCTCTTGGGAGTGATTGCGCTGGTACTCGGAGTCGGCGGTGCAATGGTGATCTCCGACACCCAATTCGATATCCCCGCGAGCTTCTTCTTTCGAAGCGCGCTCGATTCGGTGGCGATGCTCGACTTCATGAGTGGCGTGATCAAAACGCCGGTCTTCGGCGCCCTCATCGCGCTGATCGGATGCCATCTGGGTATGGTCACCCACGGCGGAACAGCGGGAGTGGGGGCGAGTACGACGCGCGCGGTCGTGGCTATCTCCATTGCAATCTTCATCGCGGACTTCTTGCTCACCAAGCTCGTCATCATCATTTGGCCCGCATGAGACGGAAGGGGCAGCGCTACCATGACCATTGATCGAAAGCGGGCGGAGGCGGCGATGGCGGAGTTCCTGCGCGCCCTGGGGCAAAAGGAGCCCGACGTGTCGGCAACGGCCGCGCGGGTGACGGCAGCGTACGCCGACGAATTGCTGAGCGGCTACGACGCAGACGTACGGCAGCTGATCCTGGATGGATCGGAGCACACTACCAGCTCCGACCCGGTGATTTTGGACGATATTTTCACTGCAACGGTGTGTCCGCACCACCTTCTGGTGGCCCGCGGCGTTTGTCTGGTCGCGTACGAGCCGGGGAATCGCTTGCTTGGCTTAGGGACGATTGCGCGCCTGGTAGAGGTGCTGAGTCGACGGATGGTGCTGCAAGAAGAAATCGCAGGATCCGTCACGAGCGCGCTCATGAACCACGCCGGTGCAAAAGGAGCTTTCTGCCGCATCGTGCTCGATCACGCTTGCCTGCAAACGAGAGGGGCCATTCAGCCAACGGCGCGCGCCATCACGTTCTCGGGCGAGGGGAGCTTCCGGGACCCAAGTACGCTAGAGTCCATACTCGGCAGGACTCTGCGTGAAGTAGAGTCCGTTCTCTCCTGACCACTTTCAGGAGGATGGGGATCGGGTTTTGGCGAGAGCATTGGTCACGGGAACGAGTCGGGGAATTGGACGAGCGCTGGCTCTGGAGCTTGCCGATCGGGGCGTGGAGCTCATGCTTCTCGGTCGGTCTTCCGCAGATCAAACGAAAACCGAGCAGCTACTGGCGGACAAGAACGCTACTTTTTCTGCATACTATGCCGACTTCAAGGATCGAGCCGCTCTCGACGCCGCCCTCGTCGAAGCCCTGCATTCCGGGCCGGCGCCAGATGCGATCGTCCACAACGCAGCAATGATCGAGCGCGCGGAGGTTCGTCAAATGAGCGACCGCCTGTGGGACGACCAACTCGAGATCAATCTTACTGCGCCGCTTCGAATCACCCGCGCGTTCCTCCCGAGAATGATCGAGGCCAAGAGTGGCCGCGTCGTATTCGTCTCGAGTATCTCCGCCGTCGTTGGAACGAAGACGCAAGCCGCTTACCACGCGGCCAAGGCTGGACTCGTGGGCGCCATGAAGTGTCTGGCCGAGGAGCTTTCGGACACCGGCGTCTCCACCATGGCGCTCTTGCCGGGTTCGGTGAAAACGAAGATGCTAGAAGGGAGCGGCTTCCCGGCCCGCATGACTCCCGAGGAAGTCGCGCGCACACTGGCATTTTATGCCCTCGACCCTAGCACCGCCCACAACGGCGCACGGGTCGAGATGTTCGGGATCTAGGTCGGTTCGAGCACGTTTCGATCGCAAGGGGCGCCGCTACGACGGGGCTCGCCCCTGTTGGGGCTCGGCCACACTTCGGCCGACGAGGGGGGCCCTGCCCCCCAACTACTTGGGACAATGCATGTTGCAGCCGCCCTTGCCCTTGCACTCGTTCTTGCCGGCGCAATCGTGAGACTCGGGGACGGCGCAGCCGCCCTTGCCCTTGCACTCGTTCTTGCCCATGCAGCATTCCTTGTCGGAGTCAGCCTTCGAGTCGTGCGCCGCATGAGAAGCGGACTCCCCGCTGACGGCGTCCTCGGGTTCGGTCTCTCGTTTCTCGTCCGGGCACCCCGCAAGCATGAGCCCGGTCGCCGCTGCGACGGACCAGCGGAGAGCTGCGCGGGAATCGAGCCTGGTTGCCTGACTTGGAGATTTCTTCATTTCGACACGACGATGAGACAGCGCTCCCGAGGCGAAGCGGCGGCGAGGAAACTAGCAGAACCGACGAAGCGGCGCACAAAATAGGAAAGGGCCCACCACACTCGCTTTCCTCTACCGTTGCTCCCTCCCGGGCCTGGCGGGGTTCAAGGTGCGCTGTTGGCGGGCCCATAACGGACCGCGAGGGAGTAGCTCAGGGGCGCGTGTTGCGCAACGGTTTCCGCGCTTTCGCGTTTTTCCCGCGCAGGCGCGCGCTCGCCTCGAGGCACGATCGCGGGGTGAAAGCCCTCGAGTTGTGATGTAATGGGGCCGTGCCGCCGCCCGACGACGAGATTCCAGATCTTTTCCCGGACCAACCCGTACGCGCTCCTCGGCCCGGGGCGCCTCGGAATGCCTCGACGACCCAGGCGGCACAGGGTGAGCGCGCTCCCGCACCTCGAGCACCGAACCAGCAAGCACCGAAACCCGCTCCACGTAGTGTGAGCCCTACGCCGCATTCGACCTGGAGCGGTGTCGATTCGGAGCCGCGGCCCTCTCGTCCCATACCAGGTCGTGATTCGGGGCTGGAACTCGAGGTGATCGAAGAACCATCACGAGTCGACGACGAGTCGACGCTGATTGCCGGCAGCGTGGACGAGCTGGAGTTCGATCCGACTTCGATTCCACCGCCGCCTCTGAATGGAGCTCCAGAAGTTGCGGCCCTCGCTCCAGCTCGGGCGCGTTCGACCTCCGACACACAAGTGTCCCCATCCTCGAGGCCACCGCGGGCCGACGCTTCATCAATGAGCGCATTGTCCGTTCCCGCTCTCGACGTCCCTTCGCTGCAACCTACCCCCACTCGGGCGCCGTCCTCCTCTTCCCCACCACCGGCTCCGGCGACACGCCAGCCATCATCGAACGCGACGCGGCCCGGGCTCGACGTTGCCGCTTTTCCAGGCATGGGCAACGAGATCGACCTGGGAGAGGGGTTGGATGATCTCGACTTCGGCGGTGCAGCCGCCGCCCAGCTCAACGTCGGTGTACCAGAACGCGAGCCAGACGACGATGTCCCGTGGCCCACCGGCCGCACACCCGAGGGCGCCGAGCTGGCGCTCGACCGGAAAGAAGCCGAACAAATCGCCGGATTCGGACCAACTCCAAACGGGCTCCTCCAAACGCCGATCTACGCGCTTCGCGTGTTTCGTGCACTCCCCAAACTGCGTGATGCCGTAGCCGAAGCCGAACGGCAACTCGCCGAAGCCGAAGACCGTCGAGACGAGAAGCTGGCAGCTCTCGCACTCCAAAAGCGCGCGGAGCTCGAGCACAAGGATCGGTTTTCTTCGCTCTACTCAGCGCTCGGCCGACACGAAGAAAACATCGCCCTGAAGAAGCGACAGCTGGAGCTAGCCGATGTCGAAGGAGCGCAGGCGCTGCGAGACGCTCAGGCACAGATCGAAACAGGTGGCGCCGAGCGTGCCGAAAAGGAAAAACTGCGAGACGAAAAACGCGTGGTCGTCGAGCACGCGGAGAGGAACGTGAAACGTTTCCAGGCAGCCCAACAACGCGTCCAAATCGAGTGGCGCAACATCGAGGCTCGCGCAGCCCGGACACCTGGGACGGAGATGCCCGCTGATCTGGATGCACAGCTCGACGTTTTGGAACAGCAGCGTTCCCAAATAAAGCAAGATTTGAGCTACGCGATCGGTCAATACAAAGACCTGAAGAGAGCCCTTTCTGCAGCTGAGGACGACCTGCGAGTCGCGGCAGCCGAAGTCCGCAGAGCGGAGGGAGAAAAGGAGGGGCTTCTGATGGCGTATGAAGGGGACATCGCCCAAAAGTCACGCGCACTCGACGAAGCGCTCTTCGAGAAGCAGCAGGAACTTGCGCGCGCCGCACGGGCGATCCTCGATCTCCGCGGGGAAGTGCCCGTGCCCGGAGCCGTGAGGAGCAAGCTTCTCGCAGCGGACCGAGAAGTCGTGGACGCGGCACGCCACCTGGAAACTACCCGCTTGGCTCTCGGCTCGATGGATGTGGACGCTTACGGAACCGGGCGCGCGGCTTGGGTCATGGCATTCGTCGCTCTGGCCGTGGTCGTAATGGTTCTTCTCCTGGCGCTGTAGATCCGCGGCAAAGCCACTGTCATGTCGACCCGATGCCTCGACTCGCCAGCGTTGAGAGAACCAGGCGCGAACTCGAGCGAAAGAACCTCGTGAAGAACGAGGTCAGCTCCCTCAAGATTCGTGCCCCATGAAGCAATCAGCTCGTGGGTCCTCGAACATGCATCGCTGAGCTCGACACCGACCGTCTGTTCAGCGCTCCGTGACGTTCCGGGGGCGCGCGGCTGACCTTGACTGGTCCCAGTTGGCGGCCGAAAACGTGACTTCCAAGACTCATGGATCTGCTCACCTTACCCCGCGTCGTCATTGAACAAATCAGCCCTCTCGTGGACGGAGGCCGTTACCCGATCAAGCGCACTCGAGGCGAAAAGGTGCAGGTCGGCGCTGCCATCTTCAAGGATGGGCACGACCTCATCACCGCCGAGGTCTGCGTATCGCCGTCCGGAGTTGGTGCGGCGACCCAGCGCGCCGTATTGGCCTACGACTTCGACTCCGATCGCTTCAGCGGCTCGTTTGCCCTCGACGAAATCGGGCTCTTCGAAATGTGGATCGAAGCATGGCCCGACTACTTCGGCACTTGGGTCCGCGATTTGGCCAAGCGCATCGACGCCGGACAGGACATCGCGCCGGAGCTTCTCGAGGGAGCGGCTCTCGTCAAACGACGCGCGAAGATCGCGTCCCAGACGGATCAAGAGCCCCTGCAAAACGCAGCGAGCGCACTCTCCGATGGAAACCTGCGCATGGAACTCCGACAAAGAGTCGCCTTTTCCCAAGCGCTGCGCGACCTCATGCACGGCCCCATCGACGAGCGCGACGTAGTGCGCTCCCCAAAGGGACCGATCCGAGTCGACCGGCGGGAGGCGGCCTTTGCTGCCTGGTACGAGCTCTTTCCTCGGTCGCAAGCGACGGAGCCAGGTCGACACGGTACATTCAAAGACACCGAAAAGAGGATCCCGGAAATCGCCGCGCTCGGTTTCGAGGTGATCTACCTTCCCCCCATCCACCCCATCGGCAAAATCAACCGAAAGGGGCGCAACAACACCACGACGCCGGCTCCTGGCGACGTGGGCTCGCCTTGGGCGATCGGATCGGACGAGGGAGGCCACACGGCGATCCATCCCGATCTGGGAACGCTCGAGGACTTTCGCTCTCTGGTGAACGTCTGTCGGGAGTACGGCATCGAGGTTGCGCTCGATTTCGCCTTGCAGTGCGCTCCCGATCATCCGTGGGTGAAGGAACATCCCGATTGGTTCTTCATCCGCCCGGATGGCAGCATTCGGTACGCCGAAAACCCGCCCAAGAAGTACGAAGACATCTATCCTCTGAATTTCTGGAGCGAATCCGCCCAGGGTCTTTGGGAGGCCGCGCGCGACGCGCTGTTCTTCTGGATCGAAAACGGCGTCCGAACGTTCCGCGTCGACAACCCTCACACCAAGCCACTTGCATTTTGGGAGTGGTGCATTTCCGAGGTGCAGGCAAAACACCCTGACATCATCTTCCTCTCGGAGTCCTTCACGCGTCCCAACCGGATGAAGGGCTTGGCGAAACTCGGGTTCACCCAGAGCTACACGTACTTCACTTGGAAGAACACCAAAGCCGAACTCGTCGAGTACCTCTCCGAGCTCACTCAATCGGGTATGCACGAGTATTATCGGCCGAACTTCTTCGCCAACACTCCAGACATCCTGCACGAGTATCTGCAGCACGGGGGGCGCCCGGCATTTCGAATCCGTCTCCTTTTGGCCGCCACACTCGCGCCGGTCTACGGGATCTATTCTGGATACGAGCTGTGTGAGAACGTCCCCGTGAGGCCAGGCAGCGAGGAATACCTCGACTCGGAGAAATACGAGATCAGAGTGCGAGATTGGAACGCAGAGGGGAACATCAAACGAGACATCTCCCGACTCAATGCGATCCGCGGGATGGAGCCCGCGCTGTCGGTGCTCGTGAATCTAGAGTTCGTGGATACGGATTCGGATGACATCCTGGCGTACCTCAAGCGAGACGATGTTTCAGGAGAGAGTCGTCATCTTCTCGCCGTCGTAAATCTCAATCCCTCGGAGGTGCGCGAAACTACGGTTCACGTACCGATCGCGAGTCTGGGCATCAAGGACGGGGCCGAATACCAAGTGAAGGATCTCTTGACCGGCAAGAGCTATACTTGGCGCGGCGCGGACAACTACGTGCGCCTCGATCCTCAGGACAAGATCGGACATCTGTTCCGCATCGAGCCCATCAAGTAAATCAGCATGCGAATTTGGCCAGGCAGTGCGTCTCGACTCGGGGCGACGTGGGACGGCGAAGGCGTGAACTTTGCCCTTTTTTCTCAGGAAGCAACGGGAGTCGAACTGTGTCTTTATGACATCAACGATCCTTCCCAGGAAACCCACCGCGTGCCGATGGAGGGTCGTACGAATCGCATTTGGCATTGCTATTCGCCGGACGTGAGACCCGGTCAGCTCTACGCCTACCGCGTGTCGGGCGACTACGGACCTCATCAGGGACGACGCTTCAATCCGAACAAAGTGCTCATCGACCCCTATGCACGCGCCATCGCTGGGGACATCGTTTGGGACGACGCGGTGTTCGGATATCAGGTGGGCCATCCCGACGCCGATCTCTCCTTCTCGTCGACCGACAGTGCACCTTTCGTTCCCAAATGTGTAGTGGTGGACGAGGCGTTCACTTGGGGCGAGGATCGACCACCCAAGGTCGCTTGGAGCGACACGCTCATTTACGAAGCGCACGTCAAAGGCATGACGATGCTCCACCCGGATGTTCCACCGAACCTTCGCGGCACGTACCTGGGTCTGGCGTCGGACGCCGTGCTCGATCACCTGAAGTCGCTCGGCGTGACGGCGATCGAGCTACTCCCCGTGCATCATTTCGCAACCGATCGCCGGCTCTTCGACTTGAAGCTGACGAACTACTGGGGATACCAAACCCTCGGCTACTTCGCCCCCGATCCTCGCTACGCCACCGGCTGTCACGGTGAGCAGGTCAACGAGTTCAAGACGATGGTCAAGGCCTTCCACCGCGAGGGCATCGAAGTCATCCTAGACGTGGTTTACAACCACACATTCGAGGGGAACCACCTCGGGCCGACCATCGCATTTCGAGGGATCGATAACGCCGCGTACTACCGACTCGTTCCCCAGAACGAGCGCTATTATCAGGATTTTACGGGGTGCGGGAACAGCTGGAACGCCATGCATCCCCGCGCACTGCAGTTGGTGCTCGACAGCCTCCGCCATTGGGTGACGGACATGCACGTCGACGGGTTCCGTTTCGACTTGGCGCCGACCCTTGCGCGAGAACCGTTCGACTTCGACAGCTTTGCTCGATTCTTTGCCACGGTGCAGCAAGACCCGGTTCTCAGCCAGGTCAAGCTCATCGCCGAGCCCTGGGACATCGGCCCGGGGGGCTATCGTCTGGGCGCCTTCCCTCCCGGCTGGGCCGAATGGAACGGTAGGTATCGAGACTGCGTGCGCAAATTTTGGCGGGGCGACGCCCACCAAGTGCCAGAGCTCGCGTCACGACTCAGCGGATCGAGCGACATCTTCCAAGCGAGCGACCGCGGGCCCTACGCGAGCATCAATTTCGTCACCTGCCACGATGGTTACAGTCTCCATGATTTGGTCAGCTACGAGGAGAAGCACAACCACGAAAACGGCGAGGGGAATCGCGACGGCCACGGAGACAATCTCAGCCGCAATTGGGGCCACGAGGGTGAGACCCGAGCCGCATGGGTCAACCGGATGCGGGGCCGCATGGTCAAGAACTTCTTCGCCACCCTGGCGTTTTCACAGGGTGTTCCGATGATCAGTCACGGTGACGAGCTCGGTCGCACGCAGAAGGGCAACAACAACGCCTACTGCCAAGATAGCGAGCTTACGTGGATCGATTGGGATCTCAAACCGCAAGAAGAAGAGCTGCTCGAGTTCGTTCGCAAGGTGTTTTCGATTTCACGGAGCAATCCGGTGTTTCGCCGTCGGGCCTTCTTTGCGGCCGACCCCGTGAGCGACACCGCGAGGAAAGACATCATCTGGATCCGTCCCGACGGCCAAGAGATGGGCCTCGATGATTGGAAGAACCCCGAAAACCGTACCTTGGGCATGCTCATTCACGGTGACGCCTCGGATGACCGCGATGAGCGCGGGCGCCGCATCAAAGGGCAGACGCTGCTACTCTTTTTGAATGGAAGCAATCGCGCCAAGCCCTGTAATCTGCCAGAGCTCAAGGAGCGAGGTTATTGGCACGAGATCGTCAATACCGCGCAACTGACACACCGCATCCCCAAGGGAACGACGCTCAACGTAGCGCCGCATTCTCTTGCACTACTCTGCTACGAAGGAACAGAATGAATTTTGCGCCGGACAGTCAACTCAAAGTCGATCAAACAGACGCGGATCGGCTTCTCGGCTCGGACCACCACGATCCCCACTCGATTCTCGGTCTCCATCCGCTCCCGGACGGCGGGAAGGTGCTCCGTGCGTTCCATCCAGACGCCGAAGGTTGCGAACTCGTGGTGCGCGGACAAAGCCGGGGCGCGCTGCAACCGGTTGGCGACGGGCTCTTTGCCCTGCGGGTCGATGGACTAGAAAGCTCGGATGGCTATCGTTTGAGGTTTCACTTTGCCGAGGGGAAAACGTGGGACCGCTCCGATCCCTACGCATTTCTTCCTACGGTGAGCCCGACGGACATCTACCTGTTCGGTGAGGGCACCCACCGCCAGCTGTACAAGGCGCTCGGCGCTCGAGTGATGGAGCACAACGGAGTGCGTGGTACGGCGTTTTCGGTCTGGGCACCGAATGCGCGAAGGGTGAGCCTTGTCGGCGACTTTTGCAGTTGGGACGGTCGTCTGCTGCCGATGCGGAGCCTCGGTTCGTCCGGCATTTGGGAGCTCTTCGTGCCCGGCGTCGGGCCAGGAAGCCTCTACAAGTTCGAGATCAAAGCGCAGAGCGGCGAGCTCCGTCTCAAAGCAGATCCGATGGCGAAGAGCATGCAGCAGCCACCGGAGACTGCGTCAGTCGTCTACGAGGACTCGTACCAGTGGAGTGACCACGATTGGATGTCGGAGCGCGGCGCGCAAGACCACGTGCGCCGTCCCATCAACATCTACGAACTTCATCTGGGTTCTTGGGCACGGGACGCCAACACCGGGACGAGCCTCTCGTATCGCGAGATTGCGAAGCCCCTCGTCGATCACGTAAAGCGCCTGGGATTTACGCACGTCGAGTTCATGCCTTTGGCAGAGCACGCGTACTATCCGTCTTGGGGCTACCAAGTCACGGGCTACTACGCGCCGACGTCACGCTACGGGTCTCCAGAAGACCTGAAGTACCTCGTCGACTACTGTCACCAGAACGGCATCGGAGTCATCGTCGACTGGGTTCCTGCGCACTTCCCTAAGGATGACTTCGCATTGCGGCGGTTCGACGGCTCGGCTCTCTACGAACACGACGATCCTCGACGAGGTGAACATCCGGACTGGGGCACGCTCATTTTCAACTATGGCCGGGCAGAAGTGCGAGCTTTCCTCGTGGCAAACGCCGTGTACTGGCTGAAGGAACTTCACGTCGACGCGCTTCGCATCGATGCCGTCGCATCGATGCTCTATCTCGACTACAGCCGTGAGGAAGGCCAGTGGCTTCCCAACCAGTATGGCGGACGGGAGAACATCGAAGCCATCGATTTCCTCCGTCAACTCGCGGTTGCGGTGGAAGAAGAATGCCCCGGCGCCTTCACCGTGGCGGAGGAGTCGACGGCGTGGGGAGGCATCACGGCTCCGGTGACGGAAGGGGGGCTCGGTTTCACCTTCAAGTGGAACATGGGCTGGATGCACGACACGCTCGGCTACTTTCAGAAGGAGCCCGTCCACCGAAAGTACCACCAAGATCAGCTCACGTTCGCCATGATCTACGAAAATAGCGAACGATTCATCAACTCGATCAGCCACGACGAGGTCGTGCACGGCAAGGGCTCACTCATCGAGAAAATGCCCGGCGACTTTTGGCAAAAGCTGGCAAATCTCCGGCTACTCTACGCGTATCAAGCGACACGTCCGGGCAAGCTCCTCATGTTCATGGGCGGTGAAATCGGCCAGCACGCGGAATGGAACGTCGACCAGCCCCTCGATTGGCATTTGGCAGACGCGCCGCAGCGAAAGGCCCTCCTGCACTTCGTCGGCAGCTTGGGTCACTTGTACCAGGCGACTCCAGAACTGTGGGAGGGAGATCCCGAGCCCGAGGGCTTCTCGTGGATCGACTGTTCGGACCATGACAACTCCGTCATGTCCTACGAGCGGCGCATCCCCAACACCAACCGACACGTGGTCGTCGTGCTCAACATGACGCCGGTTCCGCGCGAAGAGTATCGCATCGGCGCTCCACGAGCTGGAACGTACAAGTTGCTCCTCTCCACGGACGCGACCGAATTCGGTGGTAGTGGGTACGCGGTGACCGAACGGGTCCACACGCAGCCGATTGCAGCTCATGGGCGAGATCAGTCCGTCGTGCTGCGGCTGCCCCCGCTTTCCGCGGTCATCTACGCGCCCGAGCTGTAGATGCGAGCGCTACTCGCTCAGATCATCTCTTCTTCCAGGCGACGGGACTGAGCGACGATCGCCTGGAAGATGGCCCGCACCGCTCGATCGTCGAGCGAGGGTGGGGCGCGTCGAACGAGGCTCTCCAGGAGGGCCTCCTCGCGCTTCGGATCGTAAACGGCGAGACCCTTTTCCCTCTTCTGATCGCCCACCTTGTGCACCACTACGAGACGCTCCGCCAGAAGTTCCAGGATGCGTCGGTCGATGGCGTCGATTTGCTCCCGGAGCGATCCAATTTCGGGGTCGTCAATCACGAGTCGCATGCTAGAGCCCATCGCGAAAATGGGGAAGTGCCGGGCGCCGCCGCTCAGCCGCTGGGGACGAGGCCAGCAGCAAAAAGCCCGAATGAATCCGTTGGGAAGGCTCCTTTAGGCTCACTTCGACGACGTTCGGCTCGACCGTTCGGTGCCTACCGGACGACCGTCAGGCACCCCGAGAGAAGGTGGACCTGCTCCACCTCCCCCGAACGCATCGTATCGCAAGCCTCTCCGTGCAAGGTGACGAGATTGTCCTCGAGGGTCCATCCGTCGACGGGGTCGGACGGCAGGACTTCGCCGTCGAAGTAGACATTGAATTCGTTCGCGTAGACGGGCGGCTCGACGAGTTCGATCTCACAACTCTGAGTCAGATCGAGACCGATTGCCCGCACGGCGTCCGTCAGCTCGGCGAGACTCTCGACGTCGAAGTACTTCCGCTCGCCCTCACGGGGCCGGCCCCCCGCCTCGGCGAGGGCGTTCATCACATCATCCAAGTCCCGGCTACCTAAGACACCAATCACGTACGTCGGGATACCTGCCGCGCTCAGTTCCTCGAGCCCCTCGACGCTTGCGGGTTCATCGACGCATTGGAGATGGGCTTCTGGACTCCCCGTTTCTTCCTCGGAGCAGCAATTGGTCGTATCGTCGCAAACGAACTGCGCTCCATTTACGGTGATTGTGGCGCCGTAACGATTGAACTCACAACCCTCGATATCACACCGGTACTCGTCGTTGCAGTTGGGCGCTCCGTCGGTGATGAGTACGATGGCCGTTTGGTCTTCTCGACCGAGCAGCGCTGGGCTGATGGCCTCGAGGGTGGGAGAAAGCGGAGTTCCGCCCCCGGCCTGTAGGAACGAAAGCCGGCGCACGAAGGCGTCATAGACGGGCCCCCTGGGAGGAAGGTTCACACACTCGAGAGGGTCACCTTCCTTTACTTCGACGATTTCGTATCCCGCCGCGCATCCGGCTATTTCGTCCGGGTTCGTCTCGCCCGGGAACGCAGCCAAACCGTACTTGGTGCGGGGACCGATCTCTTCGATGACGGTCGAAAGCGCGGCCTTGGCCGCAGCGAGCTTCGTGTCACCGCCCTCGGGGATGTAGTCGAGCATGCTTCCGGACGTGTCGAGAACGAAATAGATCGTCGGCTTTCGCCCGAAGAGCTCGACGGTCTCACTCGCGCATGCATCCGACGTGTCGGGAGTCGGCGGGGGTTCGCATTCGGGCTCCGGGAGGGGCTCCGGCGCACCCGATCCACCCGCGTACGGCGGGGGGCGCTCGTCTTCTCTTCCGGAGCACGCGACAGTGAGAAGGGTTCCCACCGCGATCCAGCCTAGTCTCGGAAGCCCCACTCCCGTCAGGGTAGCAGACCCAGGGGAATATACCCGGCAAATTGCGCGTCTACAGATCCCGCAAAGTAGGTTGTGTATGGTGGGGCGCGGGCCGGATGTTGAAGCGACTGTTCAAATGGGCGACGCTGGTCGCGGCGCTCCTTCTTTCCCTATGCGTGCTCGACGCTAGCTTCACCTCCTCGAGAGGGGGCCCGGCCAGCCCGGCACTTCCGCCTCCGGCCGAGTTTTCCCTCACTCTCGAGGCCCACGGTCTGGGCGGCGGCGTCACCTGGGAGGGTCAGATTCTGCGGGAAGTTCGCAAGGTGGACGACAGGCGGCGAGTCTTGCGCAACTATCACGTCGCGCAGAAGGTTTCCGCTACGGGAGCCGCACCCACGACGATACGTCTCGAGGAAGGGAGCTACTGGCTGATCGCCAGGGCTCCGGGCCTGGCCCGCGCGACAGTTTTCATCGACCTTCACACTGACGAGCGCAAGCCGGTCTCGTTCCTTCCCGCCGCTTCCCTCGAAGTGACGACCTTCGCCCAGGACGACGCGGCGCTTCGCCCCCTGGCAGGCGCTACGGTACTCGTGGGGGAGCCGGACGAGCTTCCCTTGGGGGGGGCCACCGACTCCGAAGGGCGGCTGAAGTTCGTGGCGGTTCCCAAAGGTCCGCTGCGTGTGCGCATCTTTGCCCCGGGATATGAACCGTACGAGGGGATGGCGGAGCGCGAGCTCGTCGTTCAGCTTCGACCCACCTCCATCTTACGAGTGACTGTCACCGAAAGAGGAGTCGTCCAACCCGACGCTCAGGTGTTCATCGCAGGAGCGAACCTATGGCCGGCCCGCGTCGTCGTCACGGGAGACAAGGGCTTCATCGACATCTCCGGATTGAAGCCCGGGCGCTACGCTCTGTATGCGGAGAAGGGTGTGCTGGTTTCCAAGGTCGCGGGAGACGTCGAGGTCCTGTCGAAAGCGGGAAAAATCGATGTGGTCCTCGAGCTCGAACCGGGACAATTCGTCCAGGCACGAGTTTTGGCCAGGGAGAACGAAAAGCCCATCGAGGGAGCTCGGGTCACGTGGAGCTCCGTCGGCTTGGGCCAGTTTTCGAGGCACGAGGTTACCGACGCGGAAGGGATCGTTCGAGTGGGACCGCTACCTCGCCTCGAGGGTGTGCTGAGCCTCCGCGCGAGCGGCTACGTTTCTCGGATCACTCCAGTCGAACAACCTTCGGAGCGAGAGGACGGCGGAGAGTTTCAGATCACACGCCTCGAACGCTCCGGAACGATCGAAGGTCGTGTCCTCGATCCGGACGGTTTCCCCGTCGCTGGCGCGACCATCGAGGTGGCCGGGACCGACATGTACTCGATGCCCGTCTCCGTCACTCATCTCCGGGACGAGATCAGCGACGCGCACTTCGACTGGGCTGAGGAGCAACGGAACGTTCTGATCCCAGCGGGTGAGCTCGGCGTCATGCTGGGGCCCGTGCCCCCGATCCCGCTTTCCGACGTTCCGGCGTCCGAGGGACGCCTGCTCACGACCAATGAGAAGGGATACTTCATCGCTCGAGACGTACCACCTGGAGAATTGGTCGTTTTGGCACGTCATCCCGCGTATATGGATGGTCGGAGCAAGATCGTCAATCTGGGTCCGGGCGGAAAGAAGAGCGTCGAAGTGGTGCTCGGCCGAGGTAAGCCGCTGAGGGGGCGAGTCCTCGACGACGATGACTTTCCGGTGCCCCTCGCCCGCGTTCAAGTGACCGCTCGCGGATTCGATCGGCGGGTTACAGCGGAAGAAGACGGGACGTTTGTCCTCGAGGCCGCACCGGAGGACGTTACGCTGCGGGTGAGCCGTTTCGAACGACCACTGCAGATCCTCCTGGCAAGTCGCGTGAAGAAGAAGGAGCGCCATGAGGAGATCCAGCTCAAGCTACCCGCCCCCCGCGAAACGGCCCGGATCAGTATCGTCGACGAAGACGACGAACCCGTGCCACTGGCGCAAGTGACCATCTTGTCATTGGACGCTCGAGTGCCTCTCAAGAACACGAGGTTCTCGAATGACGAGGGGCAGGTCGACTTCGAGGAGGCGGCGACGCTGCGATGTCGGATCGAAGTAACTTCGCCCGGTCACGTGAAGTGGGTGAGCGAGCGGAAACTCGCCGAGCAAAACGAAGTGGAGTTGACGCGGGCACTGGATGCCGAGGGGCGGGTGACGGCGGTGCGAGGTCGTCGTGCAGCCGATGGTGCGGTCATCCTATTCAAGAGCGGGACGGTGACGAGGCGCGTCGTCGCGGACGAGGTGGGGCAATACCGCCTGACGGGGCTTCCTCCCGGCGTGGGCGAGCTTTCAGCGCGTCATGAGGAATACGGCTCGGCGAAAGCACGTGTACGGATTCGGGCCGGAACGAACGGCCGAGACATGGAGCTTCCCACTCTCGACCTCGCGCCCAACGTGGAGATCAGTGGTGTGGTCGTCGACGACAGCGGACGTCCGGTCGCGGGAGCGTTCGTGGCCGCCGATCGCATCGGCCCCTACCTTGCCCCGGGAGCTCCAGTCGATGTCCTGGCGGAAAGCGATGAGAGCGGCGAGTTCCGCGTGGAGGTTGCGCGCGATGAGCCCCTGTATCTCTACGGAGCTGCTGCAGGGCGCATGTTTGGATTCAGCGACCCGATCTCGGCGGGTGACTTGGACCGAGTCGAAGACGTGCGCATCATCCTGGACCGCCCGGACAAGATTCCACCCGATCAACGTGGGACGGTCCTGGTTGCACTAGAAGAGAGCCCGGCTGGAATCGTCCTCTATTCGATTGGGTCCGGGAGCCACGCCGAAAGGACGGGCCTCCGCCCCGATGACCTCCTCGTGGAAGTCGAAGGCACGCGACCCAGAGATGTTCGTGACGCTCGCGACCTCTTGTCGGGTCTCCCCGGGTCGGACGTGCGTCTGGTGATTCACCGGCGCGGCGGGAATATGGAGCTCATCACCTCGCGCGAAGCATTTCGGCGCTGAGAGGTCGATGTATTCGCGGTAGCTGAAGCTCGGCAGAGCCGGCCCACGATCAGCAGAGCCGGCCCACGATCAGCAGAGCCGGCCCACGATCAGCAGAGCCGGCCCAC
>CBFGUR010000009.1:0-216067 GCA_965652275.1 uncultured Polyangiaceae bacterium
ATGCTCCTTTCTCACGGGACTTTCACCCGCTGTTTCAGCGCCATGCCAGGCGCAATCCCTTCCCGGTGCTCGCGCACGGCGCTGCGCTCCGAGGGGAGGGGAGCCTGGATGTGTTCAAACGGCGGGTGCAGGTGACTCGCCCGTGAGGGGCGTAACGACGTCGCGCCCCCTTTAGATGCGCGGCTGGCACGACGGTTGCAACTTCCGTTTCGAGGAAGATCACCCTGAAACGAAAGGAGAAGCAGTGATTTCCAAGACTACGACATGCAGCCTCAGTGCAGCGGCAGTACTCGCGCTCGCCATTGGCTTGGGCTGTCAGAAAAACCAACGAGCGATGACCGCGAGTCTCGACGACGGTCCACCGAACAACAGCTACGTGACGTTTAGCGGAACGATCATCGAGGCCGGACCCGACGCCTTCCGAGTGGACTACGGGGGAGGAACGTTTCTCGTCGAGATGGATGATTTCGACGACATGCAGGAAGGCTACACCCTGAAGGAAGGGGACGAGGTGGTCGTCTACGGATTCGTGGACAACGAGATGCACGAGCAGCGCAGCATCGAGGCCGGGAGCGTCTATGTGAGGTCCCTCGATACGCAGTTTTATGCGTCATCCGTCGATGAAGAGGACTATCCGGATGCGCGTTCCTCTTCAACGAATGCCACAGGAGCGGAGGTGTCTCTCACTGGCTACGTCACGAGCCTCGCCGGCAACTTGATGACGCTCGAGACGAATCAGATCGAGGTCACGGTGGATCTCAGCACCCTCGAACGGAACGTCATCGATCAGGTCGGGTACCAACAGCTTTCCGTAGGTGATCAAGTCTACGTCAAAGGGCTGTGGAGTGAGGGGCCGCGGGGCACGCTCGAAATCGAAGCCGACACCCTCACTACGGTGATGGAGGCAGAGGGCTGAACGGGATCCCGTAGTAGGATGCGGACGCGCGGCTGAGCTCAACGGTGAAGCCGTGGCAAAATGCCACATGAGTGTGGCCTTTTGCCACACCTTGGCGCGCCAGTTTCCCTAGACGAAGGCGCGGATGTTCGCCAGCTCCGCTCGGTGGCGTCCTCGGGGAACCCAGCGAAGATCGCTTCTTCGTAGAAGTCACCCGTAGGGGTGGCTCAAGCGTGCCGTGGTGGCGCCGAAAATTGGACGACCCGCTCGTCCCCGGACGGGAGGTGGCCGAAAGCGCGAAGCTTTTCGGGCTGCTTTTCGGAGGCCGCGGGCCAGATCGGGGCCGCGCTGCGCCGTGGAGGGGTCGGGGTGGCGCGTCACAGGGCTGAAGCGGGCCGACTGATTGATAAGATAATCTAAATAATCAGGAGGATTATCTTAGAATTGTTCATAATTTCTTACAGATAGATCGAGCTGAACCCTCCTTAGTTCGGCACTGAACGCCAGAGCATGTGAGTGAGGCGCGCACCTCCATCGTAATTTCGAGGCTGAAAGAAAGCGGTTTTCGTTGACGGGATCTGCTCCGCCCCTTAGCTTCGGGGGGTCGGTGGTAGAAAGTGGATCAAAGTGTTGATCAGTCCCATATTGGGGCGCCCGTCTCCCAGTTTCGGGCTCTTCTCGCCACCTGAAGGTCGAAGTTCATGTTCCGCGGTCAGTTCCAGCACTCGATTGACGCCAAAGGGCGCATCAGTTTGCCCGCGCGATTTCGAGATGCGATCAAGGACTCCGCGCAAGGCCGCTTCGTCCTCACCTCGGCACTCTTCGATCCTTGCTTGCACTTGTTTCCCATGCACGCGTGGGAAGAGCTCGAGGAGAAGATTGCGTCGCTCCCGAGCATGGACCCGAACATCGTCCGATTCAGGCGGCTGTATTTGTCAGCGGCCTGTGAGTGCGAGGCCGACAAGCACGGGCGAGTTCTCATCCCCGGCCCGCTCCGTGAAAAGGCCCGACTCGACAAGGACGCCCTCTGGGCGGGAATGGGCCGCCACCTCGAACTCTGGTCGACCAGCGAGTGGGAGGCCGCACTTCAACTTTCTCCGGAAGACGAAGCCAACTTCAAGCAAGCCGTGCTGGAGCAGATCAAGATATGAGTATGCCTGCGTTCATTCCGCCCTCTGACTTCCACCACCTGACGGTACTGCGCGATGAGACGATCGAATCGATTGCTCCTCGAGCCGGCGGCGTCTACGTTGATCTCACTCTGGGCGGCGGGGGCCATACCGAGGCCATCTTGGAGGCCAACGAGGGATGTCGCGTGGTTGCGTTCGACCGCGATCCATCGGCGATCGCTGCTGCGCGAGAGCGGCTCGCGGGGTTCGGGGACCGCGTCACGCTCGTGCACTCCCGCTTCTCCCAAGTGAAGAACGAGCTCGAGGCGCGTGGTGTCGAATTCGTGGACGGCCTCATCGCGGATCTCGGAGTGAGCTCCCCTCAGCTCGACGAAGCGGAGCGGGGGATGAGCTTCCGGAAGGAAGGGCCGCTCGACATGCGGATGGATCCGAGCGAAGGCGAGACAGCGGCGGATCTCATCGTGAGACTCACTCAAGACGAACTTTCCGACGTCATCTTTCATCTCGGGGAAGAACGAAGGGCGCGCCGTGTAGCGCGTTGCATCAAGCAGGCTCTCGACGCGGGCGAGGTGGCGACGACGACGGATCTTCGTCGCGCCATCGTGCGCGCCGTGGGGCCACGCCGCGTCGGAGGAATCGATCCCTCCACGCGCACGTTCCAGGCGCTGCGTTTGGCCGTGAATCGCGAACTCGAAGAACTCTCGGCCGCACTGGCCGCAGCCAGCCAAATCGTGCGGCCGGGAGGCGTTGCTTCCTTCATTAGCTTCCATTCACTCGAAGACCGCTTGGTCAAACGCGCGTTCCTCAAGCGCGACCTTTGGCAGCGCCTGCAAAAGAAGCCGCTCCGTGCGAGCGACGACGAGCAGGCGGAGAACCCGCGAAGCCGCAGCGCCAAGCTGCGCTCCGCTCGTCGCATCCCCCCAGCCACCGAAGAGTCGAGCTTCGAAGAGTTCGACCAAGATCTCGACTGAACGTCATGAGCAAGTACGACGACCGTAGAGCCAATGCTTTCTTGGTGCTGTGGACCCTCGCGGTCATTGCGACCACGGCGTCGTTCTTGTTCTACCTCGCGATTCGCGTCGAGCGCATCGAGCATGGATACGAACTCGGCAAGGCCTACGGCGAGGTAGCTCGGCTTCGGGAGATCGAGCGAGTGCTCGAACTCGAGAAAGCCGCCCACAACACGCCGGAGCGAGTGGACATGATAGGTCGCACGCTGTTCATGATGGAGGAGCCGGCGCCCGAACGAGTGTTTCCCGCCGGAGAAGATCCAGAGGTGGGGAGCGACGGAGAGGCGGGGGAAGCCGTCGCGGAAGGGGGCCCACGATGAATCGGATCCGCTCGGCCGAAGGGAAGTGGATCCGCCTGCGCATGGGGCTTTTGTGCGGTGTGCTGGCTTTGGGGCTCGGCCTGGTCGTGTCGGCTGGCTGGGACATCATGGTCGTGGACGGCGAAAACTGGCGTGACCTGGCTGAAGACCAGCGTCAACGTCGGCTTCGAGTGCGTCCCAAGCGCGGGATGATCTACGATCGAAACGGCAGCGCTCTTTCGGTGAGCGTCGAGGTCCCCACGATCAGTCTCGACGCCAAGGAGCTCCTGCGCGGCGTGGCACCTTCGGATGTTCCCCGCGTGGCGCGCAGCGCAGCAAGCCGCATCGCCGCCGCGCTCGACCTGGATCCGGCCCGCGTCGAGAAGAAGATTCTCGCCAAGCGACGTTGGACTTGGTTGCGTCGGCACGTCGGCGCGTCGGAGGTCGAAGCGGTACGGAGACTCTCGGCTGGCGAGGATGGGCAAGAGCGCATTCGCGGGTTGATGGTCGAAGGCGAGGGGAAACGGTTTTATCCGCGTCGAGAGTTGGCTGGACCACTGCTCGGCTTCGTGTCGCCAGACGGCAAAGGCCGCGACGGCCTAGAGTATTCGCTCAACGACGATCTCGAGGGGCACCCTGACCAGCTGCGGGCGCTGCGCGATCGGGCCGGGCGGTTGATTTTCTCCGACGGCATTGAAGACGAACGCGCTTTTGCGGGACACAACGTCCACCTGACCATCGATCAAGGGATCCAGTTCGCGGCGGAAAGGGAGCTCGCGACCACCGTGCGGACCTTCGAAGCCGCGGGTGGCTCGGTCGTCGTCGTCGATCCGAAGACGGGCGAGATCCTCGCCATGGCGAGCTATCCTGGCTTCAATCCCAACGACTACACGGAGAGTGATCCAAGCGACCGTCGTAACCGGGCGGTGAACGATACGTTCGAACCCGGCTCCACGATGAAGATTTTCACCGTTGCCGCGGGTCTCGAAGGAAAGACCCTCAAGCCGACTGAGCAGCTCTTCTGTGAGAAGGGCGCGATGAAGGTCGACAACGTGACGATTCGTGACACGCACCCCTCTGGGTGGCTGCCCGTTTCGCAGATCTTGGCTCAATCCTCCAACATTTGTTCGGCAAAGATCGGCCTCGCGCTCGGCGAACAGAACCTTTACGAAGCATTTCGTCGGTTCGGCTTTGGTCAGCAGACTGGAGCGCCGCTTCCCGGCGAATCCTCGGGCACCCTCCGGCCCCGCGGTCGGCCGTGGGTTCAGGTGGAAACGGCATCGGCTTCCTTTGGACAGGGCATCAGCATCACGAACATCCAGCTTGCCATGGCCACGGCCGCGATCGCCAACGGCGGGGAGCTGATGGAGGCTCGCCTCATCAAGCAAGTGACCACGGCCGATGGTGAGGTGGTGCGCGATTCCTCTCCGCGTATTCGTCGACGAGTGGTCAGTGAACGAGTCGCCAAACAACTCGCGGAGATGTTGATTGCCGTTACGGAAGACGGCGGCACTGGTGGCGAGGCGGCCATTGATGGGTATCGTGTTGCCGGAAAGACGGCCACCGCCCAGAAGACCGATCCCAAGACCGGCCGCTACTCCCTCGACAATTATGTCGCTTCGTTCTCCGGATTCGTGCCCGCCCACAATCCGGAGGTAGCCATCGCCGTGACCATCGACGAGCCGCGCGTGGAGCATGCCGGTGGTTCCGTGGCAGCTCCTGTCTTCCGGCGCGTGGCGGAGATGGTTCTCCGTTACCGCGGCGTCACGCCCGAGGGAGCCGAAAAGGCCGATCTGAAGGAACTCGCTCAGCGCGCGGATCCGGCTCGGGCGACCCACGCCATCATCGCTCAAGCCCGGGGGGATGCCCCTGTGGTTCAGGAGATGGTGGAAATCAAGACCGTCGAAAGTGACCAGGTCAGGTTGCCAAATCTGACCGGATCTCCGATGCGTAGCGTGCTTCGACAGCTTACCGAGAGCGGCGTTCAGGTCGTCATGGAGGGCACGGGTCTTTTGACCTCGCAATCACCTCCCCCTGGATCCGTGGTCGCGAAGGGCAGCAGCGTCAAACTCGTTTTCCGACCGGCCTCCTAGGATCATGGACAGCGAATCCCGTCCCACCGCCCTTCGTCTCGATGAACTGGTGGACGTTCTCGTGGACTGTGACGTACGGCTCGTGGGTGATGGCTCGACTATCGTCGAGGGCATCACCGAGGACTCCCGTTGGGTTTCGGCTGGGACGCTCTTCGTGGCTCGGCGTGGGGAGAAGGTCGACGGTACACGTTTCATTTCCGCGGCGATGGGGGCTGGCGCAAGTGCCGTCCTGTGTCCCCCGGGGCTGGGAGTCGAAGTCAGGCCCCGGCTCGAGGTTTCCGACGTACGAAAAGCGTGGGGGCTTTGCGCACACGAGCTCTACCGCAACCCTTCCGATGCGGTCACCGCAGTCGGGATCACGGGCACCAATGGTAAGACGACGGTTGCCTTTCTCGTCGAGCAGGCCCTCTCTCACCTGGGGGTGTCGACCGGGCGTCTCGGGACGCTGGGATTCGTTCTCAATGGGAAGAAACTCGAAGACTCATTGACGACGCCGCAGCCCGACCAGCTGGCGCGCTGTTTCGCTCGAGTACGCGACAGGGGAGGGCAAGCCCTAGTTCTCGAGGTCTCGAGTCATGCTCTCGATCAACAGAGGACGGCAGGCGTTCGATTTGCCGTCGTCGCGCTCACCAACCTTTCTCAGGATCACCTCGATTACCACGGCACGATGGAGGAATACGCGCGCGCCAAGGGGCGTCTATTCCGACAGGGAGCTCCCGGAGCCAGGGTCCTCAACGTCGACGATGCCTTTGGAAGGGTACTAGCATCGGAGTTTCCCGACGCCGTCACCATTTCCGCGTCTGGAAAGAGCGCCCAGGTAACGGCGGTGGACGCGGAGTTTCACCGTGAAGGCCTTCGCGCCATCGTGCGCTCGGGCGCGGTGGAGACACGGCTTTCGTCACCGCTGTTGGGTCGCCACAACCTAGAAAATCTGCTCGTTTCCTGGGGAATTCTCGTCGCGCTCGGGAAGCCGGCAACGGCGATAGCTGACGCCCTCGGCCGCGCGACGGGGGTTCCCGGTCGCCTCGAACGCTGCGACGGGGATGAGGACGACATCGCGGTCGTGGTCGACTATGCGCACACACCAGATGCACTCGATCGCGCGCTCTCGACGCTCGTGGAGCTAGCCTTTAGGCAGGTCATCTGCGTGTTTGGTTGTGGAGGCGACCGGGACCGTTCGAAGCGACCGAAGATGGGGGAGGCGGCGGCACGACACGCGGACCGGGTGTTCGTCACTTCGGACAATCCGCGCACCGAAGAACCGCTCGCCATCATCGACGAGATCTTGCCGGGTCTTTCCGGCAGCAATACTCCACCGGTCGTGCTCGCGGACCGGCGGGTCGCCATTCAGAAGGCTGTCTGCAGCGCTCGTCCAGGAGCCGTCGTTCTCATCGCCGGCAAAGGACACGAGGATTATCAGCTGGTCGGGGACCAAGTGCTTCATTTCGACGACCGCGTCGAGGCGCGCTTGGCTCTCGCTTTGCGCCGCACCGAGAAAGGAGCCTGAGTTGGCGACGCCGATCCCCCAAAATAACGCTGAATTCTCCCTGGAGGAGCTTCTCTCCTCGACCCGAGGGACGCTCGTCCGAGGTGGGCTCAGACGCCCGGTTCAGGGCGTTGCGACCGATACTCGCGAGGACCTTGCCGGGAAGGTTTTCGTCGCGCTCTGCGGTGAGCGCTTCGATGGGCACCGCTATCTCGAGCAAGCAGCTCAGAAAGGAGCGCTGGCCGTAGTCGTCAGCGAGATCGAGGAGGACACCGAACTCGGCGGCACGGCCGTGATTCGAGTCGAGGATACTCTCGTCGCGTTGGGTGATCTTGCGGAGATGCATCGACTCCGCTGGGGAAAGAAGCTCGTGGCCGTGGCGGGCTCGGCGGGGAAGACCACGACTCGCTCGGTCATCTCCAGGTTGCTCGAAGAGCTCTATGGTCCGGCCGTGCATTTTACCTCGGGGAACCTCAACAACAGGATCGGTGTGCCCATGGTCATCCTAGGTCTGGGTGCCGAGCATGACTTTGCTGTCGTCGAGATTGGAACCAATCAACCGGGGGAAGTGGCGGCTCTCTCGAAAATCGCACGGCCCGACGTCGGAGTCCTGACGCTCATCGACCTGGAACACACGGAAGGTTTGGGCGACATCGATGGGGTGGAAGCGGAAGAAGGAGCTATCTTTCGCTGTCTCAGGACGAACGGTACCGCTGTCGGATTCGGTGAGGACGCGCGAGTGCTCCGCCAGCTCGAAGGCTCCGGAGCACGGGTCGTGAGCTATGGGTTCGAGGATTCTCGCGACGTGACCATCGCGGGTGCTCGCCTCGTCGACGACCAGTCCTGCGAGATCACGTTGTTGCGAGGGCATCGACGTTTGCAGTTTCGAAGCGCGCTGGTGGGACGGCCAGGTGCGCTTGCCGCCGCTGCGGGCGTGTGTGCCGTCGAGGCATTGCTTGAGAGGGAGCTCGAGGCTGAGATCTGCGAGATGGCACTTCTTTCCGCCGGGGAGCCGGGGCGCAACCAAGTTCTCGTCCTTTCGGGACGGCGCATCGTCGTCGACGATACCTACAACTCCAATCCAGCGAGTGTCGAGAACAGCATCGCCACGGGCGTAGCTCTCCGGGAGCGGTCGGGCGGGCGTCTGTGGCTCGTCTTGGGAGAGATGCTCGAACTCGGTGCTCTTTCCGAAGCGTCTCATCGCCAAATGGGAGAACTGGCGGCGCGCTCGGGCGCTCATGGGCTCGTGTTCGTCCAGGGTGATGCTCGCTTTGCTTACCAGGCGGCCAGCGGCGGATCAGATGTGTGCGAATTCCATGCGGACGCAGGAGAAGTCGCAGCGACGCTGATTCCTCAGGTCGCCGAGGGCGACGTCGTGGTGGTGAAGGCTTCCAGAGGGGTTCGGGCAGAACGAGTGGTGCAGAGCCTCCAGGCCTTCTATAAGTCGGCACCGACCGCCGCTCCCCAACCTCCCGAAGGAGAGGGCGGCTTTTCAACATGATCTACGAATTGCTTTACCCGCTCAGCAAAGAGTTCGGCTGGGCAGGTGTCTTGAACGTCCTTCGCTACACCCCGTTTCGCGTCATCATGAGCGTGATCACCGCCATGATGATAAGCTTCTTCCTTGCCCCGTGGTTCATCCGGACCCTGCGTGGCAAGCAGATCAAGCAGGTCATTCGCACCGACGGACCCGAAACGCACCTGGCCAAATCGGGTACCCCCACGATGGGCGGGGCGCTGATACTCTTGAGCTGCCTCGTTCCTACGATTCTCTGGGCGGACGTGTCGAACGTGTTCGTGGTTTTGACTACTGCCGTCACGGCTGGCTATGGCCTCATCGGGTACCTCGACGATCGACTAAAAATTGTCGGTAAGAATACCAAGGGGCTCGCGGGGCGATACAAGCTCTTGGGACAGTTCCTCATTGGCGGAGCCGCGGCGGTGTTTCTTTTTTACGCCGAGGACGGCTTGCCCCAGGGCTGGCTCGACATCCGCTATCGGCTGAGTATTCCGTTCGTTGCATTCGACAAGCATCCCATCGAACTTCCTGCGATCGTTTACGTGGTGTTCGCTGTGGTTTTCCTCGTCGGGATGAGCAACGCCGTGAATCTCACCGACGGACTCGATGGGCTCGCGATCGGCCCGGTGATGGTGAACGCGGGGACCTACCTCATGTGGGCATACGTCGCGGGGTCCGTGCTGTTCGGGCGCCCCTTGGCCGAATACCTTGATATTGCCGGAACCCCGGAAATGGCTGAGCTCAGCGTGTTTGCCGCCGCCGTCATCGGGGCCGGGATCGGGTTTCTCTGGTACAACACCTACCCAGCCCAGGTCTTCATGGGTGACGTAGGCTCCCTGGCGCTCGGGGGCGGCCTCGGAATGCTTGCTCTTTTGACGAAGAACGAGCTGCTCGGCCTCATCGTCGGTGGGATCTTCGTGCTCGAGACGGCGAGCGTCATCACTCAGGTGGTTTCGTACAAGCTCTTTGGGAAGCGAGTCTTCTTGATGGCGCCCATCCATCACCACTTCGAAAAGAAGGGTTGGCCCGAGCCGCGCATCATCGTCCGCTTTTGGATCATTTCACTGCTACTTGCGCTCGTTGCGCTTTCCTCAATCAAGGTGCGATGAAGTCATGGCCTCACTGGCGAACAAGGGCGCGGATCTGACGGGACGAACCGTCATCGTCGTCGGGCTGGGCGCAAGCGGACGCAGCGCTGCGGAACTCCTCTTGCGGCGCGGAGCACGAGTGATTGGTACCGACAGCGCCCCCAAAGAGAAGGTGCCTCCCGCGTCACTCAAACTGCCTTGCGAGCTCGTCCTCGGAGGCCACGACGGCGTCGACTTTCTTGCCGCGGACATGGTCGTGGTCTCGCCTGGTGTGCCCAATTTCCCGGCGCTTCGAGCCGCCGAGGAAGCCGGAGTCTCGATCATCGGTGAGACGGAGCTCGCCAGCCGTTTCATCAAGGCGCCCATCCTCGCGGTAGGCGGAACGAACGGTAAGAGCACCGCGACGGTTCTTCTAGGTCATCTCCTCGAAGGAGCCGACCGACGCGTGTTCGTGGGCGGGAACCTCGGAGAGCCGTCGTGCGAGGCGCCAGACCAGGACGTAGACGCGGTGGTGCTCGAGGTCTCGAGCTTTCAGATGGAGCGCGTACCGACGTTTCATCCCAAAATCGCCATCTTGCTCAACATCACCGAGGACCACCTCGACCGTTACGATGGGTTTTCCGACTACGCGCGCGCGAAGGGGAACTGTTTCGTCAACCAGACGAGTGACGACACCGCGATCTATTTTTCCGAGTGCCAGCCCTGTGGCGCTCAGGTGAGCCGGGGAAAAGGGCGACAGATCGTCTTCGGACCTGGTGGGGACTACTTCGTCGATGGAGCCGATGTGGTGGAAGCCGCAACGGGCGCGCGATTCGATCTGTCTGATGCCGATCTCCACGGGCTGCACAATCGACAAAACGGAGCGGCAGCGATCGCGGCGGCTCGCGCGTTTGGGCTCGAGGTTGGCGAAATTACCGAGGGATTACGAAGGTTTAGGGCTCTGCCGCACCGAATGGCGCTTTCGGGACGCTACCAGAACGTGACCTTCTATGACGACTCCAAAGCGACCAATGTCGGCGCTGCAGTCACCGCGTTGCGAGGCTTGACCGAGCCGAAAGGTGTTCTGATTGCAGGTGGGCGAGACAAGATGGGCTCCTATGACGCCCTCGTCGAAGCTCTCCAAGAGAAGGGACGCGCCGCCGTCGTTCTGGGCGAAGCGGCGGATCGCCTCGAACGAGCCATCGGTGGCGTAGTACCCGTCGAACGGGCCAAGACCATGCAGGGCGCTGTATTGCGCGCTCTCAGGTTGGCCCGTCCGGGGGACGCGGTGCTTCTCAGTCCCGCCTGCTCGAGCCTCGATATGTTCAAAAACTACTCAGATCGTGGAAAGCGGTTTACTGAAGCAGTAGCGGCGCTTTCCGGGGCCGCGCCCGACCACTCCGAGTAGAGGAAAATGAAGGATTATTTCCGCGCATTGTTTGCCAAGAGCCCCCGTGTGGGGGCGATGGACCCAGTCCTCGCCGCCACCGTCATTGCCCTCCTGGGCTTTGGTGTGGTCATGGTTTTCAGCGCGGGAGTGGTCGAGGCGGCGTCGGAATTCGACGATCCGCACCATTTTGTTCGACGTCAGGCGGTTTTTGCTCTTGTCGCTATTTTTGCAATGTGGGCGGTTTCTCGTTTCGATTATCACAAGCTCCGTTTGCTCACCTACCTGACGCTCGGGTCGGTCACGGTTGCGATGCTGCTCACGGTCACGAGTCTCGGTCACTCGAGCGGAGGTGCGTCTCGCTGGATCCGGCTCGGACCCATCAACATGCAGCCATCGGAGATGGCCAAGGTAGCTCTGGTTCTTTGGCTCGCGTACTCGCTCAACAAGAAGGGCGACAAGGTAAAGAGCTTCTCCATCGGCATGCTCCCTCACATGCTCATGGCGGGTCTATTGGTTCTCATCTGCATGAAGCAGCCCGACTTCGGCAGCGCAGCGGTGTTGATGTTTTTGACGTTTGCAATGCTCTTCGTCGCGGGGGCACGCGTCGGCTATCTGCTCGGTGTCGCGGCCGTGGCATCCATCTTTGCCGTTTGGGCGGTAAGATTCACCGCCTATCGGTGGGAACGCATGTTGGCGTGGTTCAACATGGTAGAGCACCGCCAGGATCTAGCGTATCAGCCGTTCCAAGCCGTCATGAGCTTCGGATCCGGGCACATCACCGGAATGGGGCTTGGTCACGGCAAGCAGGTGCTGTACTTGCCCGAGGCCCACACGGACTCGATTTCGGCTATCATCGGCGAGGAACTCGGGTTCATCGGGGTGGTTTGCCTGTGTTTGGCGTATCTCCTCGTGGTGGCGCGTGGAGTGCGTATCGCGCTTTCGGCCGACGACGAGTACGGGACTCATCTCGCTTTTGGCCTTTCGATGTTGTTTGGCGTGCAGGCCGTCGTCAACCTGGCGGTTGCCATGGCAATGCTCCCCACAAAGGGACTCGCGTTGCCTTTCATTTCTTACGGAGGGTCGTCTCTCGTGGTCAACGCGTCCGCTATGGGCATTCTCCTCAATATCTCCAGGCCCCGGGCGAGCAAGGAGCGTCTCGCCACGCACGGCCCATCGCCAGAGGCGAGTAGCTTGATTGCGATTGAATCGGGCTTTGGTGACGGTGAAGAGGTGCCAGCATGACT
Source organism: uncultured Polyangiaceae bacterium (assembly GCA_965652275.1). Lineage (GTDB taxonomy): Bacteria > Myxococcota_A > Polyangia > Polyangiales > Polyangiaceae > NIC37A-2. The sequence continues at coordinate 12,134 of CBFGUR010000009.1, forward strand.
GGGCCGACGATCGTCATGGCCGGCGGTGGAACCGGGGGCCACGTCTTTCCCATGGTGGCGGTCGCGCACGCTCTGAAGGCGCTCGTTCCTGATCTTCGTCCCGTGTTCGTGGGGACGGAGCGCGGCATGGAGACCCGCTTCGTTCCCGAGCAAGGCTTCGAACTCGAACTCTTGGATGTCCTCCCCATGCGTGGTCGTGGGCCACTAGGCGTCGTCCGAGGCGCGACGCGTGCGGCGGCGCTGCTTCCGGAATCTCGCAAGCTCCTGCGGCGCCTCGAACCGAGAGCGGTGTTCTCGGTCGGTGGCTACGCCGCCGGTCCCGTATCTCTAGCGGCCCGCATGATGGGCGTTCCGGTTGCGCTCCTCGAACCCAACAGCGTAGCCGGTCTCGCGAACCTTCTCATCGCCCCCTTCGTGCAGCGCGCGTACATTGCGTTCGACCTCGTGGAGCGCCATTTTTCTCCCGCCAAAGTGCGCGCTTTCGGTGTCCCGCTGCGCCAGGGGTTCGACCCCGTGCCATATCAGCTGGCGTCGCGCCCTCGGGTTCTCATTCTCGGCGGGTCCCAGGGGGCAAAATCGCTCAACGACACGCTTCCGCGCGCCCTCGCTCGACTTTCGTGTCCGGTGGACGTCGTGCACCAATGCGGCCGCGCTCATGTCGAAGCGGTTGAGTCCCTGTACCGCGAGCTGGGTGCCGATTTCGTTCGTGTGACCCCGTTTATCGACGACATGCCTCGTGCCCTCGCCGCCGCGGATCTGGTCGTGGGTCGTGCGGGGGCGGGCGCGGTCAGCGAGATTGCCGCGATCGGGCGACCGAGCTTGCTCGTACCGTATCCGTTCGCCTCCGGGGATCATCAACGCATCAACGCCGAGTATCTCCAGAAGGCGGGGGCCGCCGTGTCGGTCACGAATCAAGAAGCGACAGTCGAGCGAATGCTTCAAGAGCTCGAGGGTCTTCTGGGGGATCCAGCGAAGCTCAGACAAATGGCATTTTGCGCAAAGAACTTCGGCCGCCCTCACGCGTCCTTCGAGGTCGCTCACGATTTCCTCGATTTGGCGGGCATCTCCACGACGATGCCCGGAGGCCCACCCACAGGCGGGGAGCATTCCCTGCACAAACCCCTCGAGGAGGTGGCCTGATGTTTCGAGGTCGTGTGCGTCACGTTCACTTCGTCGGTGTGGGCGGGATCGGGATGAGCGGGCTGGCGGAGATTCTTCGAACGCTCGAGTTCGACGTATCCGGCTCGGATCTCAGGGAAGGTGAGAATACCAACGCCCTGAAGGCCCTTGGTGTGCGGATCGACGTGGGGCATCGCTCACAGAACGTCGATGACGCCGATGTCGTCGTATTTTCGTCCGCCATCAAGCCGGACAACCCCGAGATCACTGGGGCCCACGAGCGCGGAATCCCCGTGATTTCGCGAGCGGAAATGCTCGCCGAGTTGATGAGGGTGAAATACGGCGTAGCCATCGCGGGCTCGCACGGAAAAACGACGACGACGTCCCTGGTCGCTACGGTACTTCGCGCTGCCGGGCTCGACCCGACGGTGGTCGTTGGCGGACGGATGGCATCGTTCGGAAGCAACGCAAAACTCGGGGAAGGTGACCTTCTCGTCGCGGAAGCCGACGAGAGCGACGGTTCGTTTCTCCGGTTGACCCCGACGATCGCGGTCGTAACGAACATCGATCCCGAGCACTTGGATCACTACGGTACCTACGAGAAGCTGAAGGCCTCGTTTCTCGAGTTCATCGAAAAGGTGCCGTTCTACGGTTTGGCGGTCCTGTGCCTCGACCACCCTCACGTCCAGGAGCTCTTGCCGAGAGTGCGGCGGCGACATGTCACCTACGGCCTCAGTCAGCAGGCGGACTACTCGGCGCGGAACATCGTCATCGAAGGTGTGACGACGACGTTTCGAGCCTATCGGCACGGAGAGGATCTTGGATCGTTCTCTGTCCGCCTGCCCGGTCAGCACAACGTCCTGAACACCCTGGCCGCCATCGCGGTCGCCGACGAGCTCGAAGTTCCCTTCGATGTTCTCAGGGAAGCCCTCTCGTCCTTCCATGGTGTGGCCCGTCGTTTCTCGGTGGTCGATGTGGTGAACGAAATCGCTCTGGTTGACGACTACGGTCACCATCCGGCGGAAATCCGAGCCACTCTCGCCGCAGCACGTCGCGCCTACCAGGGGCGGGTCCTTGTCGCGTTCCAACCGCATCGGTTCACTCGAACCCAAGCTTTGTTCCAAGAGTTCTCGCAAGCGTTCAATGACGCCGACGAGGTTCTTCTCGACGACGTCTACGCCGCAGGGGAAGCGCCGATCGATGGCGCCGACGCGGAGCACCTTTCTGCTGCGATTCGCAGGCACGGGCACCACAGCGTCGACTACTTGACCGACCGAGTGGAGATGGCCAAACGCTTGGCGCAGAGCGCTCGGCCCGGGGATGTCGTTTTGACTCTGGGCGCTGGAGATATCAACAAGCTCCTCCCACTCGTGGGGCAGGAACTGAGAAAGGGCTGATTTTGGGAAATCGCAAGCAGCCACCAAAAAAAGGGCGTCGAGGCGTCAAAGCTCCGTCAGATCCCTCGCAATTGGAAGAAGGACAGGAAGCCCGGAGCCCCCGGAGCTGGCTCTCTTGGTCGATCCTGTGTTTGAAAGTGGCCGGAGGCTTGGGGCTATTGGCTCTGACCGTTGGCACCCTCGCCTGGGGCGTCCATCGATACGCGCGTACTACTCCGCGCTTTGGGATCGTGCACCTCGAGGTCGAGGGGACGAAGAGGCTTTCGCGAGAGGACGTCCTTTTGGCCGCGGGAGTCAAGAAGGGTAAGAACCTCTTTTCTCTCGACATCCCCGCGGCCGAAAAGGCCCTCGTCGCGAGCCCTTGGATTTCTTCGGCCCGGATTACCCGGCGACTTCCGAGTACCGTCCGCTTGCAAGTCGTGGAGAGGGATCCGCGCGCTATCCTCGTGCTCCAGGGAAAGAGCTTTCTCGTCTCCTCCGATGGGGTCCCGTTCAAGGAGCTCGGTCAAGGCGACCCGTACGACTTTCCGCTCATTACCGGCATTTCGACGACAGAACTGACCCGGGACCGTCGCGCCGAGCTGGAACGGCTCTCGCGAACCTTAGCGCTCTTGGCCAAGTACGATGAGCTGTCGCTTGCACGGAGCCATCCGGTCCAGGAAGTGCACCTTGCCGACACTGGCGCAGCATCACTGGTGGTTGGGGACTCAGGGACGACGCTCCACTTGGGTGAATCGCCCTGGAAACAGAAGCTGCTCCGGGCCGAACGGGTCCTGTCCAAGGCTCGTCGCGCAGGAGGGACGCCCGAGATCGTGTTCTTGGACAACGAGGCCCATCCAGAGCGGGTAGTCGTACGGGTTCAATGAAGTTTTTCTAGCGGCAGTAGGGTCAAAACTTGGCCCCGTCTCAGCCCTTCTGGCAGCGTCGACCCAGCCTTCGGGTTCCGTGAGAAGAAGAAATGACGAGCGCTGCTGTAACCCCTGAAATCATCGTCGGGCTGGACCTCGGGTCGACGAAAGTCACCGCGATTGTCGGAGAAGTCGATGCTGACGGCATCACCATTCTCGGCGCTGGGAACGTCCCGTGCCGAGGCCTGCGCAAGGGAGTGGTGACGAACATCGACTGGACCGTTCGAGCAATTCGGGAGGCGGTGGACGCGGCACAGAACTGTGCCGGCGTCGAGATCGACACCGTCTACGCCGGGATCGCCGGAAGTCACATACGCAACATTCCTTCACACGGAATGTGCGCCGTGAGCGGGCGTGAGGTGACCCCGAGCGACGTCGAACGGGTCCTCGAAGGTGCTCGCGCCGTTCCCGTCGACGCGGACCGCATGATCTTGCACGTTTTGCCCAAGGAGTACCTCGTCGACAATCAGGACGGGATCCGTGACCCGATCGGAATGAGCGGAGTGCGTCTTCAGGCTCGCGTCAACTTGATCACTGCGGCCACCTCTTGTGTCCAAAACGTAGTGCGTTGTGTCGAGCGCTGCGGCCTCGATGTCGCCGATGTGGTTCTAGGGCCGCTAGCGAGCGCCGATGCCGTTCTGAGCGAAGATGAAAAGGAAATCGGAGTTGCCGTCATCGACATCGGCGGCGGGACGACAGAACTCCTCGTCTATGGCGACGGCGGGATTGCTCATAGCAGTGTCATTCCCGTCGGTGGAAACAACATCACTGCCGACTTGGCGGCAGGCTTGCGAACTCCAGCGGGTGAGGCCGAGCGCTTGAAGCGCAACTATGGCTGTGCCCTCAGTCGGATGGTTGCCGATGACGAGGAGGTCGAAGTTCCAGGCGTCGGGGGACACGCGCCCCGGCGGGTCCCCCGCCAGTTCTTGAGCGACGTGATTGAGCCGCGATGCGAAGAGATCTTCCACGAAGTACGTCGACGCATGGAGGAAACGGGACTGGTCGACGGGGTGAGCGCCGGAGCCGTGCTGACCGGGGGAGCCAACCTCATGGAGGGTATGGTCGAAAGCGCAGAAGAAGTTCTGGGAATGCCAGTGCGAATGGGATTCCCAGTTGGAGTCACTGGGCTGACACAGCTCGTACAGGGACCCCAATATGCCGCCGGTGTTGGGCTTCTGAGATTTGCCGCAAGGCAACTTGCGGAGGCAGACGCGCGCGGTGAATTGATGGAAGTGTCTCCCGAGCCGCCGCGGGCGTCGTCCGGATTCGGACGAGGTTTGATGGGGTGGCTGAGGGGCGCTTTCTGACCCAACAACCCAACCTAAACCAACCCAAACCAAAGTTTCAACAACGACTGAGGCAAGCGATGTTCATCCGGGAAAGAGGCAGTCCCGTCATCGCAACAGCCGGCACCGAATAGGGTGCAGTCCGGGAGGATAGAATGAGTTTTTCAATCGAATTTGCGGACGAGAGTTCGCAGTATCAGGCAAAAATCAAGGTGGTGGGAGTTGGTGGCTCCGGGAACAACGCCATCAACACGATGATCCACTTCGGCTTGGAGGGCGTGGACTACCTGAGTGTGAACACCGACGTTCAAGCGCTCAATGCCAACTCTGCGGCGGACCGAATCCATATCGGCGCGAACGTGACCCGAGGTTTGGGCGCGGGAGCGGATCCGGAAAGAGGTCGCAAGGCTGCTCTCGAGGACGCGAACCTCCTCAAGGAGCACCTGCAGGGTGCTGACATGGTCTTCGTCACCGCTGGCATGGGTGGAGGCACCGGCACGGGTGCGGCGCCCGTCATCGCTCAGATTGCGCGAGAATGTGGAGCGCTTACGGTCGGTGTCGTGACCAAGCCTTTCGCTTTCGAGGGGCGTCAACGGATGAGGCGGGCTGACAACGGCCTCAGCAACCTGACCGAGCATGTCGACACATTGATCACCATTCCCAACGAAAAGTTGGTGACTCTTGCAGACGAGGACTTGACCTTCGTCGATGCTTTCCGGCGCGCCGACGAGGTGCTGTATCAGGCTGTTCGAGGTATCAGCGACCTCATCACGTTGGACGGGATCGTCAACGTCGACTTCGCGGACGTAACCACCGTGATGGCGAGCATGGGCCGAGCTTTGATGGGAACGGGCTGCGCCAAGGGTGAAGGTCGAGCGCGCATCGCCGCGGAGCAGGCGATCGCTTCACCGCTCTTGGACGATATTTCGGTCGAGGGCGCCACCGGAGTACTGATCAACGTGGTTGGCGGGGCCGACATGCGCATGAAAGAAATCCAGGATGCCGCGTCGTTTATCCAGGAACAGGCTCACGAGGACGCGAACATCATCTTCGGCGCCTCCATCGACCCGAACATGGAAGACGTGCTCAAGGTTACCGTCATCGCGACGGGCTTTGACAAGAAGACTGATGAGATCGACGTCCCGATGGAGCTCTCGCATTCGACTTCCCGCCCGCTCATGAAAGGCATGGGAACTACTCGACGCGAGGCGGCCCCCGTAGAAGCCCCAGCTCCTGCATATGCACGGAGAAGCGCCGCTCCGCAATCCGGGTTTTCTCACGGTAGCGCTCCGACCGCGATGACGTCGAGCTTCCCTTCCACTCTGGACACCGACTGGGACACACCCGCATTTCAACGTCGTCAGTCGGGCAACTGAGTCCGCATCCAATAGCTTCTTGGGCCCGCTTCGGGCCCAACCTCTCGTTTCGTTTGGGTAGGTAAAGAACGCCCCTGCTAGCCAGCAGGGGCGTTCGTCTTCGTCGCGCCCGTCAACGCGCCTTCGAGAACCACAGCCCCCGGTCGTCCCCGTCGGGTACCGCGTACAGAATGCCCGCGGCCGGCCAAGGCACGGTGCGGTACTCGGATACAGCAGTGTTGATCGTCAGCGTGAGCTCTGCGTCAATCAACCAGACGCGGAGGGCCGCGTAGTCGCTCCCCGATTGTTTCTCCAGGTATGCGACAGCGCTCGGCTGATCCAGAAACCGCCCGGTATCGACGTATACGTCCTCTGCAATCTTTCTGGTGCTGGGAGGGCCCGTGCCGCTGCGCGCCGTGGCCAGATAGAGCGAGCCAGTCGACCCGTCTCGGCTGTCCGCGACGAAAAGCCACCGGTTCCCGCCGCTCTCCTCGCTCTCGCGGGTCTGCGTCTGCACCGGAACGTCTTCGGCGATGACCTCGCTTCGGACCTCATCGCCCTCCTTCCAATACTTGCGAAGCTGGCCGAGACCGTCCTCGAAGTGGGTGAGCATTCCGGACTGAGAGTAGGGATCGATCCCGGGAATCTGCGCGACCCGTGGGGCGATTTCGACGAGCCCGCTCGTCAATCCGTCTTCGTCTCGATCAGGTTCGACGAGCGTTCCGGTTACTCCGTCCCAATCGAGATAGATACGTCCTGATCGAATGACAGCGCTTCGACTGGATAGCTCTTCCAACTCGAGCTGGTACAAGCCGTCGACCTCCGTCGGCTCCTCCGGGAGCGTGGCGCGCACGAGTCGATTGCCAACTTGTTCGGGATCGGAGAGCGTCAATAGCACTTCCGAGGGGCGGTTTCCCTGTCCCCATTGGACACTGGAGCGTTCGAGATTCACGACATCCGGCGGTACCGCAATCGTGATGAACTCGGCTTCCGCGCCGATTCGTGCCCCAAGCGTGTACACTCGGGGTACGCCCGCGCCGCACGGCTCCGTGTACGCGACCGTATCACCACCGAACGAGAAGAGGCCGCAGGCGTCGTCGCTGATGTGAACCACACCATCACCCTCGCTCCAAGTGGAAACCCCGTCTTCGTCGCGGAACGCTGCGGTAATGCGTGTTCCTCCGGCCACCACGAACTCCTGGACACCGGTTCCAACGCGACAAAACTCGTTGAAGCGACTATCTCTTCCCACGAGCTCCCCGCCTTCGATCGTCCAGACATCTTGTCCAGAGGTTCGCGCGACCGAAACGTTCGACGCGATGACGTCGATGTCTTGGGAGCGTGCATCGACGAAGTAGAGGTCACCGTCGTCCGCGAAGCTAAACAGCCCTCGCTCGTTTCCCGTTGGGAAGGCAATCTCGGGTATCGAGGCGTTCTCGAGCTGATCGATGGTGTTGCACTCGAAGTCGACGAACGTGATTTCACCACGTCCGTTTTCGTTTGCGTTTCGCTGGACGGCAAGCATCCCCGGGAGCTCCACGTCGACGCGTGATGAAATTCTTTCGACGGCGATTCCCGGCGATACGAAGCAGCCATCACCATCGAGATATGGCAGGATGGCGACCTCGCTTTCGTCGCGATCGGTGCGGATAGCGACGACGTGCCCGCCGCTCTCCAGGGAGCCGTCGACGAGTAGGTTGCGGTAAGCTCCACTTGCAAGCTTTCGACCCGGGCTGTCCAGAAGCGCCGCATCCGGGTTCGTGAGTGCTCCCCCCACATCCGTCAGGCTGTCCGCCAGGTCACAGGCCAGTAGCAGCAGTCCAGCTCCCACCATTTTAGCCATCAGGCCCGCTCGTTGGACCCTGCAGTGCTTTCGAAAGCGCATCTCCCCCAGTATAGCCTCTGCCGAATCGGTGTCAGGTGGAGTCTTCCGAATGCTGATTCGATTCCGAATCCTGAGGGGGACTGACCACCGCAATGGGTACTCTCGATCGCGACGGGTGCGGTGCCGGTTGTACTGGGTGTGGCAGAAAGCAAGACACGATGAGCCCTCCACCATCGCGATTGGCGAGGGTGAGCTGTCCGCCGTGGGCTTCTATGATCTCTCTGGAGAGCGCGAGTCCCACGCCCGTGCCGGTCCGCTTCGTCGAAAAGAACGGCAGCATTGCCTGTTTGAGGACCGGCTCTGGCATGCCCGAGCCACGATCGAGAACGTTGATTCGAAACCCTCCAGGTTCCTCGATCACCTCTACGTAGATTTCTTCAGCCTTACTGCCCGCTTCATGCGCGTTGTTGATGACGTTCACGAGGACGCGTTCGAGTTGAGAAGGGTCGAAGTATCCGGGCTGGGCCGGAACCCTACCTTTTCGTTTGAAGTTCTTTTGAGATTCGAGGCCGGTGAGGAAGATGTTCCAGTCGACTTCGCGCTGGTCGGGCAGAGGAAGCCGGGCCACCTCTCGATAGCCCTCGATGAACGAGACGAGGTGAGCCGTGCGCTCGGCGATGCTCTCGAAGATGGCGCCGAGGCGCGCATCTTGATGGGTCATCTGGTTCACTTTGCGTGCGGACGACAGGAGCGAGGTGATCGGAGCCAGTGCGTTGTTGAGCTCGTGGCTCAAGACTCGAATGAGTTTCTTCCAGTGCTCTACCTCTTGGCGGCGGACCTGCTGGGTCACCGGTCTCAGCATGTACAGAAAGTGGGGGTTCCCATCGATCGTGAGGTTGCGACTCGACACGAGGAGAGTTTCATCGTCGTTCGCGGCGCCTTGGGCCACGATACTGTCGCGACCCGATATGAGGGCTTCTTGGAGTTCTGCGTGGAGATTGTCGAAGACCTCGTCTACGTCCTGCCCAAGCAAGGGGGCGTTGACCCCCAATACCCTGTGTGACGCGGCATTTGCGTAGACGACGGAGCCTTCTGCGTCTACGAGCACCACCGCGCTTGGGTCGTGCTCCAGCGCTGCCGAGAGCGGTTGGATCGCGCGTGCCAGGCGCCCGAGCCGCCGAGTCATGAGCAACGATTCTTCTCGAACTCGGAGAGTCCAGCGTCCGAGGGCGATGAAGCCGAGTACGGCAGCGCCCACGAGCACGACGAGGATCAAGAACGAGCGGCGCAGGTGCGCAACGGAACTGAGGGCCTTGTCTCGTGGAACCTCGGCTACGATGCCGAGCTTGTGCTTCTCGACCCAAGTCCAGGCCCCGAGCACGTCTGTCCCGTCCGCGATCTGATAATCTTCGAGACCGTGATGAGCAGAAGCGTTTGTGCTCGACGCCAAAAGAGCGGAGGGCGGGAGGTGCCTTTCTTGCGCTGGATCGCCCTCCAGTGACCCCGACGAATCGAAGGTGAACAACTGACCTCGGCGGAATTGTCGAGGCAGCAGTGGACTTCGTTCCGGCGTCGCCGAGAGGGAAATATAGCCTAGGGGCGCACTTCTTGGACCGACGCGGGCGACGCTTCTGACATCGAGAGCACCTCCCGTTTCCCGGATCGACGTCGTCGAAGCCCGCTCGAATTTCATCTCCGGGTTCGTGAGGTTGATGCCGGAGGAGGGACCAGAACCAGTGGTGGAGTCGAGGAGCGCGCCGGAACCATCGTAAAAATCGATTCTTTTCGAAGAGCTGGTGAGCAGCACGGTGCCGAGAGAGGCGCGAAGTTCCGTCGGTAGGATGGGTGGTCGTTCGGTACTCCCTTTCGTCGTCTCCAGGAAATCGATCACGGCAGGAATCCGCGCGGCGCCTTCCGCGATTTTCGCACGATGGTCCAGCCAGCTCGATATGGTATGCACGTTTTCTTCGAGGACGGCTTCGAGCTGTGCTGCCAAGGTCTCACGCAGTTGTTTCTCTATCCTGAGATAGGTGGAAGAGACGACGGACACGATGAGGGCGACCAGCAGACCGGCTATCAGGTACCTTGCGCCGCGAAGCTTGAGGGGAAGTGGGATCTCTGCGAGCTGAGGATCGCCAGGCGGCGGGAGACTCCCGGCGTCAGGAGCGTCGCTCGGATCGCGATGAGATTGATCCATGGCCTGCGCAGCCTAGCGCGCTGTCATGCGACGTTCGACCGTGATCCCGAGGCGGGCCATACGACGATAGAGCGCCTGGCGGCTCACTCCGAGGTCGGCGGCGGCGCGGCTGATGACGCCCTGCGCGCGACCGAGTGCTCGCTGGATTTCGAGGGCTTCCTGGTTCTTTGCGCTGGTAGGGAGTTCGCTGTCCGGCAGCGTCTCGGCAGCGCCGGCTTGCTCGTCCAAGCCCAGGTCTTCGGGGGTGAGTTCGTCTCGGATCGCCACCAGCGATGCCCGTTGGATTCGGTTCTGCAACTCCCGAACGTTGCCGGGCCAGTCGTAGTCCAACAAGGCTTCGCGTGCTGCGGGGCCCAGTCGACGAATGGACCCGTCGGGCGCGGGAAACTGGGGTAGGAACGCTTCAGCCAAGGGGACGATGTCTTCTGACCGGTCCCGGAGCGCCGGGACATGAAGCTCGATCACTGCCAGCCGGAAGAACAGGTCCTCCCGAAACATTCCCTTTTCGATGGCCGACTTCAGATCCGCGTTCGTCGCACTCAAAATGCGCACGTCGCACTTCTGCGTTCGGTTGGAACCAAGGCGTTCGAACTCGCCCGTTTGAAGCACGCGCAAGAGCTTCATTTGGCCCTTCGGGGACAAGTTCCCCAGTTCGTCCAGGAACAGGGTACCGCCATGCGCGGCTTCGAAGCGCCCCTCGCGCTTCGTCTTCGCCCCAGTGTAGGCGCCAGCCTCGGCTCCGAATAGCTCCGCCTCGAGTAGCTCGTCCGGCAATCCGCCAGCATTGACGGTTACGAAAGGCGCGCCGCTCCTTCGGGAGTTTGCTTGAATGATTTCGGCTATCTTTTCCTTGCCCGCGCCATTGGGTCCTGTGATGAGGATTGCGGCATCGCTCTTGGCAACAGAGGTGGCCAAGGTCAAAAGCTGCTGCATGGAACGGCTTCGATAGATGAGGCCACACAGATCGTAGCTTTCCTCGAGATGGCGCCGAGCGCGGTCGTCACTCGCCTTGAGGCGACGGTTCTCGAGGCGGAGGAGTCGGACCTTCAGAAGCTTCTGAACGCTGTTGACGAGCTTGTCGTCGTCCCAGGGCTTGCCGAAATAGTCTTCGGCCCCTTCCTTGACGAGGCGAACGGCGGTTTCGAGCGAGGTCCAAGCCGTCATCAACAGAACGGGGAGGTCGGGGTCGCGGTCATGGATGTCTCGGAAGAGTCGTATCCCTTCCTCTCCGCCTGTCGTATCCTGGGCAAAGTTCATGTCCTGGATCACGACGCCGATGTTCTCTTCGACGATTGCCTCGAGGGCTTCTGCTGGCGAGCTCAAGGCCAGAGCGGGGATCCCGTGGACGTCGAAAAGGGTCGAAAGGGCAGTCCTGATACCTTGGTTGTCATCAACGATGAGAACTTTTGCGTTCTCGCCCATGCGCTTCTCCGAACCTCTCCTGCCGGCAACATGCCGACCCCTCTTTAGAATTACGGTACCTCCGTCCAGGAAAAAAGGGGGCCGCGTGTTTCAGGCTAGATATCCCAGACCCAGCAATGTTTCAGGGGTAGGACCGCCGTCTGAAGCGGTCGATGAGGACCCCTACGAGCGCTCAGCACACAGCACCAGCTGCGTCGCGTTTTCATCGTAGGGTCGTCCGTCGAAGTCACCGAGGAGGAGCGAGATCTGAAGCCCGGCGCCTTCCAGGAGACGAGAAAGCTGCGGAATGAGCAAATAGTGGTGCTCCAGGCTGGACTCGAAAACGCATCGACCTCCGGTGTGTTCGAGCGCGCGGTAGGTTACGTGCAGAGATTGGGTGGTCGGATCGAGAGAGGAGGTCTCGATGACGGGATAGCTTCTGCCTTGCCACGTGAAGGTGGCAACCGGTTCGTCGTCATCGTCCTGAGTCACCTCGCCCTCGTCCAGGGCCGCCTGAAATTCGTCCATTGGATAGACGTCGCACCAGAACTCACCGTCGTCGCGGAGATGGGTGGCAACGAGATCGAGGGCTCGTGCAACCCCAGGCTCTCCGCCGAGTGCGTAGAGAAAATTGTATGGAGCGAAAATTCGATCGAACTTGCCGAGCTCTTCACCGATGCGGCGCTCCGCTTCGGATCCCTGCCACGGTTGTCGAACGTCATGTCGAATGATCCGCGCGTTTTCGAGGGACTCCAGGTTCTCGCGCGCCATCTCACAGAAAATTTCGCTGTCATCCAGTCCAACGATCCGTCGACTCTTTTTCGAGAGTGGCCCCGTCATGCGTCCCCAGCCGCACCCGAGCTCCAACGCGCTGTCCTCTCGGTTCAAGAGGCGCGTATAAAAGTCCACATCGCCAGGGTTACCCGTATGAATCTGTCGGTAAAATTCCTCGACATTCAGGCCGTGCATGGCCGTGAGATAGCAGATCGGCATGTTCCGTCGCATCTAGACTCAGTCGAGGGCTTTTGGCTTGGTGGAGACTCGGCGTCGCGATAGGACTCGCGTCTCATGTCTCGAGAGGCGAATCATTTTCGGTTTCCTGATGGATTTACCTGGGGGGCGGCTGCAGCTTCCTATCAGATTGAGGGCGCCAAGGCCGAGGACGGGAAGGGCCCGAGCGTCTGGGACATGTTCTGTGAGCGGCCCGGCGCCGTCTTCGAAGGGCACTCGGGCGCTACTGCTTGCGACCACTACCACCGCTACCCCGAGGATGTCGCATTCATGGGGGAACTCGGACTTCATGCTTACAGGTTGAGTATCTCATGGCCGCGAGTGATGCCTGCCGGCCGCGGGGCCATCAACGAGAAGGGTTTCGAATTCTATGACCGACTCGTCGATGCCTTACTCGAGAAAAGGATAACGCCCTTCGTCACCTTGTTTCATTGGGACTATCCGCTCGAGCTCTTCCATCAGGGTGGGTGGCTGTGTAGGGACAGCTCGGATTGGTTCGCGGAGTATGCCGCCACGGTGGTGCGGCGGCTTTCCGACCGGGTAACGCACTACTTCACCCTCAACGAGCCTCAGGTGTACCTCGGACATGGACACCACGATGGGCATCACGCTCCTGGGCTCACGCTCCCGTTTTCTCAAGTACTGCTCGCGGGGCACCACACGCTCCTGGGTCATGGAAAGGCTGTTTCGGCGATGCGAGCAGCGGCCAAGCAGAAGCTTTTCGTGAGCTATGCGCCCGTTGCGATGCCCAAGCTTCCGGTCGACGAATCAGCCGAGGCGGTCGAGTTTGCTCGAAGCGCGATGTTCGACGTGACGCGCACCGATTGTTGGGTCAACTCTTGGTGGATGGACCCGGTCGTACTGGGGGTCTATCCAGAGCAAGGTCTTAGGCATTTCGGCAAAGATGTTCCCCCCATCCAAAGTGGTGACATGGAGATCATCTCCGCTCCCATCGACGCGCTGGGCGTGAATATTTACGAGGGACGGACAGTGGTCCCGAACCCGGACGGATCCGCCGCTGCCGTCGAGCAAACGGCTCCCATCGGTGGGCCGCGTTCTGCGTTCAACTGGCCGATTACTCCCGAAGCTCTCTATTGGGGCCCGAGGTTCCTCCACGAGCGCTACAAGGTGCCCCTCTACATCACCGAAAACGGTCTATCGGGGCGAGACTGGGTTCATCGTGACGGGAAGGTTCACGACCCGCATCGCATCGATTTTACGTGCCGCTATTTGAGAGCCCTTCACCGGGCGATCTCGAACGGCGCCGACGTGCGCGGGTATTTCCACTGGTCTATTTTGGATAATTTCGAGTGGGCGGCTGGCTACCGCGAGCGCTTCGGGCTCATCCACGTCGACTACGAGACCCAAGTGAGGACACCGAAAGACTCCTTTGACTGGTACAAGAAAGTCATTGCATCCAACGGCACGGTCTTGGCCGACTGAAGGGATCGGCTGCGCGCCATTCATTCGACCATCGGAGCACTAGCACCCGACGCGGCAAGCGCTGCGCCCCCTTCTCTCTCGTCACAAACAGCGAACGACGTTCCGCCGACACGGCCGGCAACGTTTGCGTCGCCGATGGCCGAGCGCCGAGGCTCGATGCGATGCCCACGCGCCTGCATGGCATCGCGGAGGGCGCCTGGTAGCGGGTGAGATCGTTCCGTAGTCAGCGTTCCCGGGGCAAACGTCTGGTGTACGCGGGGAGCGGCAACCGCTTCTTTCAGATTCTTCTCGTCGATGGCGAGGTGCAAGACCAATTGACTCACGGTACTCGGGATGGTGTCGCCTCCTGGTGAACCCAGCACGAGCGAGCCCGCATCGCCCAAAATGGCCAAGGTCGGCGCCATCGAACTCGTCGTGCGCCTTCCTCCTTGGGGCGTATTGACCCCAACGGAGGCGAAGGACGCCGTGGAGTTGTTGAGGACGATGCCCGTCTCTCGACTGAAAATCCGAGCCCCGTAGCTCCCGGAGAGTGTTACCGTCAAGCTCACGAGGCCGCCTTCAGCGTCGATGACACTCAGGTGGGTGGTGTGCTCCAGCTCAGCCAGGACCTTGGCGTATCGTGGGTCCAGGTCGCTCGAGGCCGTTGCCTTTTCGGGATGAATGGGGTGGGGCTCGAGCCAAGTCTTCGGGTCGAGGGCACGCTCTTTGAGGGCTGCTCGTTCCGGCTCGCTGAGCGGGTCAGGTGCGACGACGAAAAGCTGGCGTTCGGCCTGGGCACGGCGGCTCGCCTCGGCAAAGAGATGTAGGCGCTCGGCGGAACTCGGCTTGGTTTTCTCGATTTCGCTTTCCCTCAGCATCAGGAGAGTTTGGGTGAGCGCCACCCCGCCCGCGGATGGGGCGGGCGCAGTGATGATCCGCAAACCATGAAAGTCGAAACATAGCGGCTCGCGAACTTTTGCCCGATAGGCCTTGAGATCGGCCAACGTGAGCAACCCCTCGTCACCCAGGCTCTGGACGAGATCCCGAGCGGTGGGGCCTTCGTAAAATCCCCGTGGCCCGTCGTCCGCGACTCTCTTAAGGGCAATAGCAAGACGCGGGCGCTTGATGACGGACCCAGCAGCTGCTGGCTTGCCGTCAGGGAAGAACACCTCGCGGGCGATGGGGTCACGTCTGAGATCTCCTTCCGCCCAAACGACGGTTTGGGCTTGCCGTTCCCCGAGCGGATATCCGGCCTTCGATAGTTCGATGGCAGGCTGCAACAAGTCCTTCCAAGGAAGCTTTCCATGACGTTCGTAGGCCAAGTACAAACCCGCAACCGTTCCAGGGACGCCGACTGACACGGGACCACGTCCGCCGCCTCGAATCATCTTCCAAAAGGATTGGTCGGTGAGGCGACTCGGAGAGTCCTCTCGAAAGTCGATCGTCTCCACAGTCCCGCCGAGCCTCAACGTCATGAAACCGCCGCCGCCAATGTTGCCCGCGCTGGGATGGGTCACGGCGAGCGCGAATGCAGTCGCGATCGCGGCGTCCACGGCGTTGCCCCCAGCCTCCAAGATTCTTATGCCAGCCTCGGTCGCGGACCGATCGACGGACGTGACGACCCCTTTGGCACCGCTTGCGTCGGCTCCCTCTCCCCAAACGGGAAGCGAGCCCTCCTCGGGTTGGGGCAGATTCCTCAGACAGGGAGCCACGGGAGGTGGGGGAGGTGGGATGGGTGTGCCTCCGGGAGGGGAGGAGCGGCCTCGTGTGGAAGGGGATTCGGACGCCTGGGAGCTCTGGCGTGGCTCCGCCTTACGAGGGCACCCGGACAGCAACAGCACACTCGCGACGGTCAGGACGCTGAGCCTCGAAATCGACACCGGAATGCTCATGCAGAGATTAGAGCAGCGGGCAGCCCCCGGTGAAAGTCGATGGAAATCGGAGTCGTGACTCTTTTTTCCCGGGGCCAGGGCGCTATGCCCTTCGCATGAAAGCCCCGCTCGTCGAGTTGGTCGGACCCACCCCGACGCCGCTGTCGATTGCAATCATGACCGTGAGCGATACGCGAACGATTGAGACCGACAAGAGCGGGGATGCTCTTGCTCATTTCGTCTCAGAAGCGGGTCATCGCCTGGCCCTGAGGCAGATTGTACCCGACGAGAAAGAGGCTATCCGGACTCAGGTCCGCTCGTGGAGCGAAGACCCAGCGGTGCAAGTCATCCTAGTGACGGGCGGGACAGGCATCACCGGTCGCGATGTGACTCCCGAGGCGATCGCGCCGCTCGTCACCAAGGACATTCCCGGATTTGGCGAGCTCTTCCGGCTGCTGAGCTACGAGGACATCGGCGCCGCGACCATCCAGTCGCGGGCGTTCGCTGCTTTGTGCGGGACGACCTTGGTATTCGCATTGCCGGGATCCACGAGTTCCGTTCAGTTCGCCGTCGACAAGATCCTCCGCGCGCAGCTCGACGTGAGGACGAAGCCGTGTAACTTCGCTCAACTGTTGCCTCGCCTCTCCGAGGTCTGAGCATCATCGACGACCCATAAGTCCGCATCCTGCTTTTCCCAAAGACGGACGTCGCCACAAAGTGAGCTGACGACCGGGGTGCCCAAGCTTCGGGCTTCACGGATGACCGTTGGGGCGCCCTCGATTCGAGAAGCCGAGACGAGTAGGTCCGCCGCTGAAATCCAGGTCAGAGCCCGATGTCGCGAGAGCTGACCCAAAAATCGCACATCAGGGTATCGGGCCGCCAAGGTGGCGCGAAGAGGCCCGTCTCCAATGACTGCCACCTTCAGGTTCGGCACGAGGTCCGTTGCGGCGAGTGCGACTTCCGGTCGTTTGCTATCGATCAGACGTCCGACGACGATTGCCCACTGATCCTGATCTCTCATACCCAGGGAGAAACGTGCGGCGGACTTGGGCGGCACCATCGGACATTCGATTGCTGCCGGCTGAACGGCTGCGCGCTCGATTGCAGCGTCCGTCCCCGGGGTGAGAGGCGCGCTCATGAGGGCGGCCTTGAGCTCCTCTGACACGAATCGAAACTCGAATCCGACGTCGACCAGGGAACTCAGGATCCGTCGCCGGACGGCAGCCGGAAGTCGCAGCAACACCCGCACATCGGAGCCGTGGGCGACGGCGCTGGCCTTGGGCACCCGTCGAGCGATCAAGAATCCCCATGGGAAAGCGGTCGGGAGAAGCCAATGGCACACCAACCGATCGAACCGTGGCTCTGCCTCCAGGAGACGAAGTACTTTCACGGTCGTCGAAAGTAGACCCCACAGGCGCCACGGTTTTTCCCGAATCCGAGGGAGGGCGCCAGGTCGAGAGAATAGACCGCTCGCACCGAGCGTCTTTATGCCTGGGTCGATGAATGGCCCCCCCGGCGCAGCTACCGTGACGTCGTGCCCCTCGTCCCGAAGCTGCTGCACCTCGCTCCGAACGAAGTGGCCTGCGGCGTCGTCGTCACGACGGGGATAAGAGGTCGTCAGGACGAGGATTCGCTCTCGGCGCGACATCATGTCGACTTCACCTTCAGCCGCGCGCCAAGCGGTCAACTTCGCTCGGTGGAAGCTGGAACGACGCGACCTCGGGGCAGAGTCCCGAGCTCGATCAACTCGTCCACTCCGAACTCATCGAGAAGGAGACCGAGCTGGTGCAGGTACTCGAAGCTGTAGATTCCGGAATCGTGATGGTCGCCCCAGCCCAGACTGAGTGCGTAGTTTCCGACCGGCTTGATGTTACGAAGCTCCAGGTTCTTGTCTGATTGAAAATTTATTTCACCGGAATGACCTTGGCAACCGGCGCACGGGCAGAATCCCCTCAGGATCACGTGGGGGATTTTGTGGGTGATGCCCCCCTGCCACGATATCTCGAAAATTCGCGCCCCGTGTGGGGCCCGAATCCCGGTCGGGCGCCCCGGATTTTGAGATTGTATCGACTTCACGGTGTAAAAAACCTCGCTTCGGGTTTGCGCTCGCGGGGGACATCTGCCATATCCCGCCCCCCGTGGCTAATCCTAGCGAAGCAGTACAGTGTCGGCCTCTCGAGGTCCAGGTTGGAGATCGTGGCATCGAGCGTGCAATCAAGCACCTCAAGCGCAAGATGGCGGCAGAGGGCACTCTCCGCGAGCTCAAGCGCCGGCGCCATTACATGAAGCCGTCGATCAAGATTCGCAAGAAGATTGCGGAAGCTGCGCGTCGTCGTCGCAAGCGCATCCGTCCGGAAGAGACCCGGTTCTGAGCTTTCCTGAGCTGAGGCGTGTGGGCTCTCGCGCACGTTCGCCTCGGTCTCAGCTTGGCCAACGCTTTCTTGCAGATACTCGAATTGCGGAGAGCTCTTGGACACTTGGCAGCGGACGTGAGTCCGCTGCTCTTGCTTTGTACGCTCGTGCCCCAAACTTGGCCAAAAAGGTCCGAGATGCGTAGTCCATACCCATGGTTTCTGCCCGCACTCGGCATGAGGCGCATGAACGACAAATAGGGCCCCGTCTGCCGTTTCGACTTCGGCACGTTCTGACCGCTGGGCTCTTCGTCCTCTTGGGCAATTGGCTTTGGCCAAGGGGGTACGCGGCCTGGAGCCTCCACAATTTGGCGGTGCTCCATGCGGACTATGCTCTTTGCATGGTGGGCCCGACCGGCCCCGACCTGCTCAAGAACGATAGTTCCGCCTTCTTGGAGCTGGCCCGCCGGCGGCTCGTTGCCTCGATGCCCGACGACCAGCCGTTTTTGGCATGCCAAGAATTCGCCGAGAAGATGGGCCTTTCCCACGCCGCCTACCGGCTCCACGAAGCCCACGCCGCCGATTTCGAGGAGTATGAGAATGCACCCGTCCCCCGGGCACTCAAATCCTTGAGCGCAATCAGTCCGTCCCTGGCGCGCCTCGAGGAGCTTGCGGATCGAGCTTGGCCGTTCGTTCGCAGTGGGCCCGGGAAGCTGATGAAACCTTCCTCTCATGCCAAGGAAGCTCCGCACGTCACCGTGCCCCCGGCGCCAGGGCGGGGAACGGGCCTCCCTGCCTCCAGGTTGCTCTACCGCTCGACTGCCGCATTCGGCGATACCGCGGTCGTTGCGCTCGGATCAGGCGCAAGCGCGCGCGTTTTGACGTCGAAGAATCGCGGTGTCGACTGGATAGCGGGCGGGCGTCAGCTTGCTTCCGAAATCCAAGATCGCTGCGTAGCGGATGACGAAGGTCGGGCCTACACGCTCTCCAGAATGAACGATGGGCGCCGCATCGTGGTCTCTCAGGGGCCTGGCGCACCGCCCCAGATTGCAGTGCTCGGACCGGCCGAGCACGAGATAGCGAGCATTTCCTGTGATCAGTCGGCCCTCGTCGCTGCTCTCGTTCTGGCGGCGGATCACTCCGGAAACCGTCAAGTGCGACTCCGCTTGTGCCCGTTTCGCCGTCCGTGTCGTGACATGCAGCAGCCCAACACTGGACGCGACCGGCTCTACTATCCCGTCGACGTGGCGCGCATTGGTGGCGACACGGTTCTCTCACGGACGTCGGGGGGGATTACTCGCGTCAGCTCATCGCGCGATGACGGACGCTCGTGGTTGCCGTGGACCGTCGCCTTCGATCGCGTTTCCACGGGTGCGCGGGGGCATGCTCCGTTTCGGCTCCTCGTAGTAGCGGACGACGTCCTCTTGTACGGGGGCGCTCGCGACGAAAGTGCGTATCCTCTGTTGGTTTCGGAGGATCACGGAGCCAGTTTTCACCCGCCAGCTTCTTCCAGAGCGGCGAATTCGAAAACCAGCGCCCAGGAAGCGTTGGCGGCTGTCGACTGAAGTCTACTGAACTCTGCGTTACCCAGCGCCGTGATCGGAGCCCAGCCCGGGTTATCAGGATCGTTTAGGTGGTGGCGGTTTCGGTCGCCGCGGAGGAGCGGGGCGATCGTCGGTGCCGGATGGCGCTGGGCGGCGCGGAGGCGCGGGGCCTCGGCTGACGTTGGGGGCAGAACCGCTCGTGATTTGTTCCGTGGTTAGGGCGAGCCCGAGCGCTTCTCTCGCGCGGGCACATTTCTCCGTGGTCGAAAAGAGCAGCAGGTCCTTCGCCTCGTGGTGCGATTCTATCCAGCGGAATCGCGAGGGACCACCGGACGCCAGTTTGACGCCGTCGGCTCGAGCCATCGAACTGATTGTAATCGCGGGATCGCCCATGCCGAGTAGGGCCACGCGAGACGCCAGGACCCGGGGTTTGTCGCCCACGTTCGCACCCTGATTCCCAAGTGCTCCGATTACCTCGAGGGCCAACATGGGCACATCGTCGTCATACCCGACCCGTGCCAGCCCCTGTTCGATCAGAGCCCGAGCCTGGGCAGTCTTTCTTGGATCAACCTGAGGCGGACGCCAGTTTGGCGCGAAAAGGTGCAGCAGGGCCGCGAGCATCGGATATCGGTCCTCGTCCCGGCTCCTGGCCAAGGCTCCAGCTCCCAGCCAGCGGAGTTTGAGCGCGCGAAGCAGAAGGTAATCTCGCTCCGCCTCGGGCATCGATTCGAGATCTTTACCGATGAGGAGCCGGGCAGGTTCGGTGGTGACGGGCAGGCATTTCGCTCCCAGTCTGTCCGAGATGAAAAGATGGGGCGCTTCCGAGTTGAGGGCGGCGGCGATCTGCTGCATGCGATCGAAGGTCGGGCCCGCGGTCAGAGAACGCGCTCCCATATTGGCAAGATCGACTGAGAAGGCGGCGTCCATCGCAGCGCCGGTCTTGCGCAGCAACGCACGAAGGGGCGCCCCAAGTCCGGTTGGGGAGATCATCTCGTCGATCTTGGGGTCGAGTGCCCCGAGCCCGGCCCCGCGAATGGGGGACTCGGGGGACGTTCCCAGGTACGCGTGGCGGGCCGCTTCCGTCATCTCAGCCTGAGCCGAGCGACCCGACAGCCGTGCGACGCGCCCGAGGGTATCCAAGAGACCGGCGTCGAGGCGGCCTGTTTCGAGTTTTCTCCTGGCGTCCTTCCCGGCTCGATCCAATAGGAAACCCCGCGGGCCACCGGTTCCTTGTCGGTCCATGAATCGAACCGTCGCTTCGAGCACTGACGCATCCAGTGGCCAGGCTTTTCGCGTCCTTTCGAGAGTTGCGCCGGCTCGCTTGGGGTCGTCTGCTACCTTCTCGTAAATCTCCGCGAGCTTCAGCGCACCATCCCGTTTCTTCTCGGGGGTCGTAGCGGCCTGGATGAGCTTCGTCTGCATCATCGTCGCTCGTTCGGCCAGCCCCAAATTGGAGTAAATTCGCACCAGGTCTTGTTGGGTCCGCTCGTCTTCTGGTCTCTCCGTGAGAACCGCCTGGTAGGCATCCATGGCTTTCTCGAGTTGACCGAGGTGCTGGTCATAGAGGTGCGCGAGAGAGCGCATGACTTCCGTTCGCTCCTCACCTGGATCGAGACGAGCATGGAGAGCAGCGAGGGAACGTTCGGCGGCTTCGTGAGCACCGAGCTCGGCGCTGACGTCTGCGTGCGCCCGGAGGGCGCCTGCGTGAGTCGGGTGGGAAGCTAGCGCGGCCTCGAGGTGTTTCTTCGCGTCCGCGGGACGCTCCAGAGCGGAGAGCAAGGACGCCAGCTTGAGTTCCAGTTGGAGGTGCTCCGCGCCCCCTACCTGGATGAGCGAGAGACGCGCTTCGATGAGCTTTTCTACTTCATTCAAGGCCCCATGAGTCTCACGCCGAGCGCACAAGAGGGTGAAGGCCTCTTGGTGTTCGGGAGCGGCCTCGAGGGTGAGCTCATAGCAATCGGCGGCGCGCTCCGGGTCCTCTGCTGCATCGAAGAGTTGCCCCGCCGCGAAGAAGATCTCCGACCGGTGTTGATGCACGGCCGATGCGTGTCCGAAGGCTTCGAGCTGTTCGGCGTGTTCCAGAGGGTCGTCGGGCGTATGGAGATGATTGAGGAGTTGGTGGGCCAAGAAGGAGCCGGGTTTGGCGTCGATCGCTTTGCGCGTCCATTCCAGCGCCTCCGAGGCTCGTCCCAGGCGCGCAAGAACGAGGGCCCGCGCAAGTGCGCGGCTACACCTATCGAGGTCGGTCCCCGAGAGGTTCGCCAGCTTCTCGTACGAGCGGAGAAGGAGTCCGTCGTCGCGCTTGTCCAGGGCGAGCGTACTGATGCCCCGAATCGCCAACAGTGGTGGGGACTCGACCTCGAGCAACGGCTCGAGGTGCTTGCGGGCGGCTCTCAAGTCGCACTCGGCAAGCGCGCGCGCGCCAAAAATGAGCCTGTAAGTCTGTGCGTCGTCATCAGGGAGCGCTTGCGCCAGCTTGTCCGTGACCGAGCTCGTGGAGAGCCCTTGCGCGAGCAGAGTCTCCTCAAGCCGCAGGAGCGCGGGAACGTAGTCGGAGAACTCTTCAGCCAGGGCTTTCTGCCAGAGGAGCGCGGCCGCCCGATCTCCTCGCTGCTCATCGAGTTCGGCGAGTCGTTCGTACGCGAAGCGACGCGCCGCGGGATCCGATGCTCCTTTGGCTCTCTCCAGCCAAAGCGGACTGATGGTGCTGGTGTTTCCCGAGAGCTTCTGCGTATCGATACCGATCTCACCGGCAGCGCGGTCAACCTCCGCACAGAGGCTCCCCAGCTCGGCCGCATCGTCCATTTCACCGGTGACGATGCCTTGAGCCAGCCTCAGCAGAACTTCGCTGGCGGCCGCGACTTGTTTGGAGCCCGGATCAGCTGAGTCCTCGGTGGAGGCAACGAGGGGCAGCCGAGCTTCCTGAAGGTACGCGATCGCCCTCTCCGCTGGATCGTCTGCCGTGGAACTGAAGTCGCCGGGCGTCAGAGACTTTTGCCCGTTCCAAGCTTGCCCGAGCCGGATCAGCCGACCAAGTGGAGTCTTCGTTTCGGCGATCGCCGA
Source organism: uncultured Polyangiaceae bacterium (assembly GCA_965652275.1). Taxonomy (GTDB): domain Bacteria; phylum Myxococcota_A; class Polyangia; order Polyangiales; family Polyangiaceae; genus NIC37A-2. The sequence continues at coordinate 34,884 of CBFGUR010000009.1, forward strand.
AAGGGCGCGTTCGGCTTCGGCGCTGTCCCCTTGTTGGTCCGCCGCGGTTGCTACCGCGAACAGCAGCGTCGAAGCCGATAAGCCCGCACCGTCGCGCAAGCCGATGGATTGAGCGAACGTCGGGTCGAGCAACTCCTGAATCACCCCGAGGACGCGCGAGGCTCTTCCGCCTCTCGACCCTGGGTCGACGTCTTCGGTAGTGGAGCGGACGGCTCCGAGGAGACGCCGAGCGAACAAAAGGCGAGGGTCCTCCGTCCCATCCGCCCAGAGCTGTAGGAGCTCGTCTGCGTCGGCGACGCCGAGCTGAGCAAGTCCTTGTCGAGCGCTCTGTGCTACCCTTGCGTTGCCGCTCAGTGCTCGTCGATACGCTTCTTCGGCGAGGCGGACGTTCTCCGCTTTCTGAAGGAGGGCTCCGGCGATGACTGCGCCACCAGCATGAGGTGGTTCAAGAGAGAGGTCGAGAAGGCTCGAGCCGAACAGGGGCTCGTTCTTCCCGGCGGTTGCCACGAGGAGTTCGAGTGCGGCTCGGAGCTCGCTTTCTGCTCCGCGTTCCGCGAGCTCGGACAGTGCCTCGAGGCCGAGATCGAGCACGGGGCCAGGGAACTTCGTGTCCCGAAGGCGCGAGAGGTTTGCTCCGATCTGGGCCAGCAAGGCCGAAACGGATGCGGACTCTGGGGCGGGGGCGGACATCTCGAGGGGCCCCAAGGCCAAGGCGAACGCCTCGTTTGTTTCGAACACCGAGAGCAGATCGTCTCGCCCCATGGCGAGCTCTTGGCCCGCCCGAGCACAAAGGAACCAGCGTTCCTCGAGGCTGAAGGTGCCGCCCCCTGGATCGGCACGATCGAGGACCTTGAGCAAGGCAGTTCGATCACCTGATTCGAGCGCGAGTCGAGCTAGCTTGCGAAGCACACGTGACGACGGTGCAACCGCACACAGTCGATCGAGCACTCCAAGTGCCGACGCGCGGAGCTGAGGCTCCGCGGCCAGTAGGGCTGCGAGCAGTTCCTGCAGGGCCGGCTCCGGCAAGTCCATGCTACCCAGCCAAGCGCGCACTTCGTTCGGATTGTTCGCTCGTAATTGCCTTGCTGCGAAAAGAGGGCGGAGTTCCGCGGGGGTCGTAGCCGCACTGGCGCTCGCCCTTGCAGTGCCGCCAAGCACGTCACCTGCGGTCGCAACGGCGCCCTGCAGTCTGTCTGGCAGTTCGATCCCCGCCAGGCTCCGTCCTCGGGCCATCCGGTGAACGATTCGCTGAAGTAAGAGCGCGTTGTCCGCATCACCGGAGCGAGCCGCCTGATCGAGCACCTCCCCCACTTCGTCGGCCTTGCCCTCGAGCGTCAGAGTTTCCGCCAGCAGGCGAATCGCGTGGGCTCGGGAACTCGTTTGAGCGGCGTGGCGAGCCGAGGCGCGTAGCGCTTGCGGCGCAGCTTCGTGGTTTCCGAGCCTCTTGGCACGTTTGCTCAGGCTGACGGCTGCAAGCGCCATTTTCGGCGACGTCTCCGCGGCAGCCAGGGCGCAATCGAACGAGCGCCTGTCATCACCAGACTTGGCAAAGAGATGGCTTGCTACCAACAGGCCCCGACTCTTTCCAAGCGCGGAGCTCTGATTCATTGCCATGGCCTCGAGTTCCTTGGCGAGTAGCGAAAGCTCAGGGAGCTCCTTCGGACCTGGTGGATAAAGCGACGTCGCAGAACCGGGAATAGGCTCTGTGCCGTCCCCAGTCCCGGTCACTTCGAACAAGGTCTCGAGACCTCTGGCCACTTGTTCCTCGGCCGATAGGGCTACCGATGCGAGCGTCCCCTTTGCCGTTTCCTCCGCCACGCCCGGGATATCTTGTTCGTCCGAGTCGCTCATGTGCCCTCCAGGCCGATGCGTCGGCGGATGTTGATGAACTCGTTCGAAAGGACGAAGCGAACGATGTCGGACATCGCCGCGCTCAAGAGGTCCTGATCAGTTGGGATCAGGTCGGGGAGTTCGCGAACGACCTTGCATTCGCCGTGAGCCAGAGAGGCTGCCCGCGCCGCTCCGCGCATCGCCGCGTAGGGAGCGTGGGCAAGCTCGATGCCAGCCCGGCTGAGCTCTGTGTGGAGGGAGGCCAGCTTTTCCCGTGTCTCGGGCGCGATGGATTTGGCGAGCAGACGAGCAAGCTCGTCGACTTCTTCCCCTAGGTCTCCGTGGGAACGCGCACCGACGACGATCTCGCTCGCGTAGATCCACTTTTTCAGTTCCTCGGGCGAATGGTTGAGATAGACGCTGGCCTTATGATGGAGTGCCGCCAGCTGGACGACGACTCGAGCGCGATCTCTGGGCGATAGGGGTACGGGGATGTCTCGGCCGACCAAAACGGTAGGAAGGTCACCGTGCACCGTCGTAATCAGATCAGGATCGCTTCCGCCGACATAGAGCTCGAAGTCTCCGTGTCCGAAGCATCCCATCCACGTCCCAATTTCCGCGCGGTGCGGACTGCCTGAGAACTCGTCGGTCCGCATGAGGGAACTGAAACCGAGGGCCTCGGGAGACGGATCCAGTTCTTCCGAAATATGGGGAGCGAGCAGGCCCAGGTAGGTCCCCGCCGCCCCCAGTTGGAGCGGGTCTGCCAAGGCCTCGAGATCCGAGCGCGACAGCGGCTGGGACGGCAGCGCAAGGCAGCTCTTGAGCAGCTCCGCCAAACGCTGCTGGTCGGGGTCGGAGAGCTTGCCAGTGAGACCGAGAATGCCGAGGGAGATGCGCTCCATGTAGTCCTCCCCACAATCCCGACACAGCCCGGCGAACCGGCGGATCTCGGGCGGATTGAGCGGATTCCTGCGCAGCACTTCGCGGCTCTGTCCTCGTGCGGCAGTCAGGAGACGGCGACGTTCGTCTGTCGCGAACTCCTGCTCCAGAACAACTTGAATTGCGTCCGGATCGAGAGGAGCATCGCGCAAGACGCAACGCGCCGACCGCTTCAACTCCTCGGGGTCTCTGAGGTGATCACGTTGGATGGCGAGCATCATACGGGCTGACTCCAGACGTGTCTCGATCTCGTCTTGCTCGTCGTTGAGCGCCGCGAATGCCTTGTACGCTTCGCCCCAGTCCTCCGAGCGCGCCAGTGAGCGAGCACGCCGCTCCAATCCGGCGCTGCCCGAGACGCCATACTCGTCCAGTACTTGCAAGAGTTCCACCGCGTCGCGGTGACGGCGCATTTGCTCGTAGAGGTCGCATGCATGTAGTCCGGCCGCTCCTCGCTGCGCGGGCGGCGTATCGGGATGCTGGGCGACCACGCGCAAGGCGTCGGCCGCCGCGTCAATCCGTCCGTCCACGAGGTGAAGTTCGGCCGAAAGTGCGAGCGCGGGAAGATGATTGGGTGCCAGCTTGAGGAGCTCCTCCAGCGATCGCAGCGCAATCGTGCGGCGCCCAAGCATTCGACAAAATCGCGCCTTTTCCCAGTAGAGTTCCATCAACAGGCCTTCCGATTCGGCCGTGTCCAGTCGCGCATCAATCAACTCGACCTGACGTTGGCGATCGTTGCGGTCCCGGGCGAACCTGTAGACACGCTCGAAGGAGACTCGACTCCCTGGGCTTCGGGCAAGAGCCGCTGTGTAGCATTTCTCTGCTTCCTCGCGGTCATCGAGCTCGTCCTCGAAGAGCACCCCCGCACGTTCCCAAAGCGCGGCGCTTTTCAGATTGTCTTCCGTCGCTCGAGCGAGCTCACAGGACGTGATGGCCTCGAGGTCGGGTCGACCCACCCGGGCGGCCGCAATCCGAGCACCTTGGCAAAGAGTCAGGTCGCCCGGGAGCACTTCGAGCAGTCGTTCGAAAACTTGGTTGGCTTCCTCGAATTTGCCCTTGCTGAGGTACTCGTACCCAGCGAGGAGCAGCGCTCCCTGTGCGTCCGCGTCCTCCATACCAGGGTCCAGGGATACCCCGAGTCGCCATAGTTCCGCGGCGTATTCCTCGGGCGCGCTCTCGTCCGTGTGCTCGACGATTGCCCAGGAGAGACTCTGTGCAGCGGTGCCCTCGGCACCTTCGCGATGATGACGCAGCAGCTCTCTGTATCCTGCCCGCGACTCATTGCGAAGTTGAGCTGCAGGGAGCGCCGCCAGAAGGGACGGTGCTTCCAGGTCCTCTGCCAACGCCTGGATCATCCTCCCCTCAATCTCGGGCTCGCGAGCTCGCGTTGCAGCGACCCAGTGTGTGAGCTTCGAAACGGGCGACGGCGAACGAGCAACCCAATGGCCGGTGGCTGCCAGGAGCTCGTCATTCTGTTCAAGGGAAAAGCTCCGACTTAGCGGAAGCGCGGCACGTTGCGCCTCGGAGAAGAACTCCGAATCATCGAGGGCATACTCGAGCTCTTGGAGTGATTCCGACGCCTTTTCCAGGATCTGTAGGAGCTGCAAGGCGGCGCTGGGAGCGCTCAGGTCGACCGAGGACCATCGGTCCGGTGCCCAGCGTCGCACGACGGCAGCGCGCTCGAGCGGATCGTCCGTCGCGTCGGTAGAATCTCCAAGCGCGAGCACTTGGGGGTCTCGAGGGCCGCGCGCAGCTTGAAACCAGGTCTTGAGCCGGGCATCTCCGATGAACGCTTCCGAATCATCGTAGGCTTCTTCGGCGCGAAGCGCGTTCCCGCGCTCGAGTTCATCCGCGGCAGCCTTGAGTAGCCAGGCTGCGCGCAAGAGCCCGTCTTCCTGCCGTTCCGCCGCTTTGCGTCGTTTCGAAGCGAGCAGGGGATCGTTTTGCCGCTCGAGCGTTGCGAGATAGGCGGCGGCAAGGAGTGGATCGGAGGGCGAGGAGTGCCATCGATCTCGGAGCAGATCGGTATTCCCCCAAGCCGCAAGTTCGAACACCTCGAGGGCACGGCGCAGCGGGCCTGATACTTCCGCGTCATTGAGGTATCCCAGGAGTCTCCCGTGGGTGCCCTCGGTTCGGAGCCTTGGTTGCGAGCTCGGCGCGGCGTCGTCACGGCTGGGTTTGTCTTCCGAGCCTGCCGGTGCAGGCTCTGCGACAGGACCTGGGAGTTGGCTGGATTGAGTGAGCCCAGCGACAACACCGTCCTCCGGCTCCGGCTCCGGCTCGCTCGAGACGGAGCTGTTTGAAGCGTCGACTTCAGCCGCAGTGCTCGGCTGAGTTTCGTGGTCGAGCACCGAAGGCGCGGCGTCGGAAATCCCTTCGCTCAACAGAGATAGGATGAGCGCTCCCCACGGATCCTCGGTGATCCCGTCCGCCATGGCGCTCGGCACGCGATCCGATTCGAGAACATGGCGTCGAATCCGTTCCCAGCTGAGGGCTGCACGGTCGGCCTCCGATCCGACCCCCGGCGGCAGAGTCAGCCGGTCCAAGACTCCCCCCGCCAGGCTCTGCGCGGCGTAGAGAACCAATGGACCGAGCGCGTCTGTGCCGTTGCTGCGTTCACTGAGAGCGGCCTGAGCCTGGTCGGGGCTTCCCATCACCAGCGCAAGGAGTGCCAAGGCAAGGTACAGAGCATCGGATTCAGATGGGTCGGTGTCCCGCTTTGCTTCGCGGGCCCAAGTCGACAGCAGGGACCTCAGAGCTTCGGTTTCGTCGGTCGCTCGCGCGGCTTGCCAACGTTCCAATTGAGGAAGCAGTCCATTGGGTGCCGCCGCAATGAGCGCTCGCGCCGCTTCGGCGTGTTCCGTTTCGCGTCCGGCTTGTCGCGCAGCGACGGCGCGGAGTCCATGGAGCCACGCCAACTCTCGCGAGTTCCATTTGCGTAGTTCCGCCAGCTCCGTCAAGCCCGCGAAGACGGCATCGCTGTCCCCCTGCTTCCTCCGCATTTCAACCAAGAGCGCTGCGGCTAGGGCGGAATGGGGTGAAGCCCCTCGAAGTTGTTCGCAGAGCTCGGTCGCGGACTCGTCGGACCCAGAGCGAATGGCGTAGATGATTGCGCGGACGTGCGCCAAGGTCGCACGCTCCTCGCTGAGTTCTTCACGAGGGATCTGGTAGAGGCTAGCCTCCTCGGGCTCTTCGAGGGCCGCCCGCAGGATTGTTGCCGTCTGAAACGCCGCCTTTTCCGCCTCTTCGTAGCTTTCTGTCCGTAGGCCTAGCTCTTCCCAAGCGCGGAGGGCGCGCCAACTCGGCAGTTCGTCTACGCTTTGGCGGAGGGCTGCGAAAGCCGCTTCACTCGTTCCGACTTCCACCTCCAAACGGGCCACCCGCTCCAGCAGGAGACAGCGCATTTCCTCGCTGTTCGCATGCGCGGCCCGGCCGGTCGCGGCCTTGAGCAAGAGCTGGGAGTCGCCGGTTTCTGCGGCGACGGCTTCTAGCGCGAGCCAGAGCGAGGGTTCGGTGGGGTGCTCGTCGAGCGCTCCTTCAATCAGCTTGCGTGCGGAGGCGACCTCACCCGTCGACAAGTGGGTCAAGGCCAGACCGAGCGTGGCGCGATGCCGTTCTTCTGGGGAGCGCGCCAGCTTCGTGAGCCGCTCCAGAAGTTTCGCTAGATTGGCTTTGGAGCGACTACGTGTCGCAATATCGATGAGCCCTTCCACGGGCTCGACGAACCCCGCCGCCTTCTTGGTCGCGGCGAGTTCGTCTCGCGCTGCCGACGCCAAGTCCTCGCGACGTTCGTGCAGACGCGCCACCTCGTGCTGAAGTAATGCGGCGAGTCCGGCGTCCGCTTGCGACTCGAGTTCCAGACGCAAGGCACGAAGGCTTTGCTCTCTCACTTCTTGATCGGGAGACTCCTGAGCCGCGGCCGGAGCCAGTCTGGTTACGCGTACCGCCATGCGTTTGAACGGCCCCGCCGGAGAGCCCCAAAGACTTTATGTAAGCCCGCCGCCACGCGCCAGACGTTCAGGTAAAAAACCGCACGCCTTTCATCGAATTGCGCCCGCGCGCCTCTGGGAACGAGGTTCCAGCGGACGCTAACAGGAGATGGCCCGCCTGGGGGCTCGAACCCCTTCAGCGCAGCCGCTTGGCCACCCAGAAGCCCCGAGGTGTGTCGACCGGGGTCTTGGTCGTTTCGCCTTTTTCCAAAGAGAACACGGCGTACTCCACGGCCCGCTCCAGGACTCGCTGCTTCATCCAACCGATGTTCTCGTGGGACCCGTGGTCGCCCTTCTTTACCGCAGCCGCGAAGTCCTTCTGCGCGAGCTCGGCCGCCTCCTTCGCCAACGCCTCCGCAGCATCACGGGAGCGCGTGGACTCGCTGCTCCCCTGGGCGCCTTTGTAGCGGAATAGGACGACTCCCAGCTTGATGCGGTCCGGTGCGGTAGGCGAAAGAGCCGGGACGGGGGTTCCGTCCGGCATCGTGTGAAACTGGGTGGTGAGCGGCAACGCGCCCGCACTTGCCTTGGGCCTGGCCGCCAGATCGGCCAGGGAAGCCTCGCCGTCATCGTCCTTTTCGTCCTCCTCCGATTCTTTCAAGTCCGAGGTCTGGGCTTCTTCCGCGGCTGCGGCCGCTCGATCTCGTTGCTTCTGCAGCTTTCCTTCGCGATGGACGAGCCCCGCAACGACGAGGGCAGCGACAGCTGCCCAGATTGTAGGTGCTCTGCGCTTCATTGTTCGCGCCGACTAGCACGAAGGGGCGACATGTAGAAGCAAGTGGGGAAAATCCTGCTGCAATTTGCGCAGGCCGTCACAATCGGCTCAGAACTTGGTACACCGAATGGCGACCTATGTTTGAAGCCAAGTGTCCGAATTGCAGCTCCTCCTACCAAGTCGACGAGCGAAGGGTGCCGCCCACCGGTTTGAGGATGCGTTGTCCCAAGTGTGGTGAGTCGTTTCAGGTCAGCGCTCCCGCCTTGTCCGAACCCCCGATCTTGGGTGCGGCGCTCGGGCTCAAGCAATCCCCGACCACGCACAATCCTCCCGCCCGCCACAAGAAGACCATGCTGGGAGTAGCCGAACAGGGTTCGGGCGGTGCGCCTCCGCCACGCCCCGCGGGCCCGCCGCGCGCCGCGAGCAAGAAAACGATGATGGGGGTCGCTCCGTCGAGCGACGGCTTCGAATTGGCTTCCCTTGACGACGACGAGCCGGTGTCTCTCGATGCCGACGAGTTCGATCTTTCCGGAGGGGAAGGGGACGCGGAGGAGTTCGACCCGATCTCCAAGCTCGATAGCGGCGGGGTAGATTTGCCCACGCCGAGCGAGCGCCAGCCCCGAGGATCGTCGCCGATTGACCTTCCATCCCTTTCCGATGACGACTTCGAAGAGGCGGAACTTCCAAGTCTTGGAGGCGAACTCCCCGACCTTCCTTCGCCCGTGAGGGGAGCAGAGCTGCCTGATCTTCCGGGTGAGGAAGCGGAGCTGCCCACACGCGCTGACGCGGATCTCCCCGATCTTGGCTCGGATCTCCCGTTGGTTGGCGGAGCTAGCCTGCCAGAGCTTTCCGCAGGGCTGCCCGATCTCGATTCCGGGTTACCCACCGTGGGCGGGAGCCTCCCTAGTCTAAGCGCCGATCTTCCCGAGACCCAGGGCGGCGTAGGAGGGCTCGATCCGTTCGGTGAGGAGGACATTCTGGGCGCTCAATCCATGGAGTTCCCCGATTCCGGATCTGCGGGACTGGACTTGAGCGGCCCGCCCCCACCCAATCCTCGAAGAAGCGAAGAGGCAGACGACATCTTCGGGCAAGGTCCCACCGCCGCGCCACAATCCGTTCGACCGTCGTCATTGGGTTCGGGAAATGCCTCCGCATTCGGCGAGGTCGATATCGAAGGGAACATCCCGCCGTCTGCTGGCGTCGATGACGAAGACGAGTTCGACGCCTTCCCGACCGACGACAGCGTCTCTGCAGGCCACTCCGCTGGCAGCAGTGATGGGTATGGCGACGTCGCGCTCGATGGCGGCGGCTCGGGCGCGCTGGATCTAGGCGACGAACTAGACCGGGGTCCACGACCGGTTGGAGGAGCGGCGGCGACCGCCCATGTCAAGCTCCCTACGGACGAAGAGAAGGCCCGAGCTCTCGAAAAAGCCAAAGAAAAGGTCACCGGCAAGAAGAAACGCCGCAAGACGTCCGGCCTCTCTCGAGCCACTCGGGTCGGCTTGGCTGGGCTGCTTCTTTTCGCCGTCGCCGGTGGGGCGCTTGCATTGGTTCCCGACCTCGGCCCGTACGGCGCGTATTTCATCATCGATACCCTGAAGGCTGACGAGTACGGGCGAGTGCTGAGCGCGGACATCCAACAAGCCGAGAAGCTGCTCCAGGCCGACACGGCGAGTGATGTCTCTCGCGCGTTCGAGCTCATCGACAGCGGGCGGCGCGGCGCACCTCGTTACAAAGAGCGCAAGGCTTATGCCGCTTACGTTGGCTTTTTCCACCAGCTCCGGTTCGGGGCGAGTAGCAACGAAAGCACCCAGGCGCAGGTGCTTCTCGATGAGCTCAAAGAGGCGGATCCGTCGACGCGTTTTCTCGATCTCGCGCAACTCACCCGCGGCGCGGCAGTTGAGGACCCCGAACCGGTCGTTCAGGCGGCGTCCCGTCACATCACTCGAGGCGTCGACTACGCGATGGCCGTCGGGTGGGCTGCCCTGCGCGTGAAGAACGGAACAACGGCCGAACGCGCCTTTTCGACCGTACTCGAGGCCGAAACCAGCACGCGCGGACACTTTGGCATGGCGAGTGCGCTGGGCCTTTTGGACAAGCCGGAGGAAGCGAAGAAGCACATGGATGAGGCACTACGCCTCAATCCGGGGCACGCCGGCGCTCGCCTGCTTCAAGCCGAGCTCCAGCTGCGCGCTCGACAGAACGACCAGGAGATCGTCAAGAATCTCACCCCCTTGAGTGAAGGCAGAGGCGCAAGTCTCGGCGAGCAGGTGAAGGCGCTCGTGCTTCTCGGCCAGCTTCACCTCGAGCGAGCTCGACTCAAGAAGGCAGAGGCGTCGTTCCAGCAGGCGCTCAAGTTGGATTCTGGAAGTGCTAGCGCTCAGCGCGGCCTAGCCCAGACTCTCTTCGACAGCGGGCGAATCAGCGAAGCTCTGACGCGCTTCGAGGCGTCGTTGAAACGAGAACCGAAGGACCTCGGTGCCAATCTAGGTCTCGTTCAATGCAAGCTGCGCCTGGAGCAACTTCAGGATGCCGTGAAGCATCTTGCCTTGCTCAAAAAGGAGCACCCGAAATCATCAGCGGTCGCTTACTGGGAGGGCAGAGGTCACGAGGCGGTGGGAGAGAAGGAGGAAGCGGAGAAAGCATACCAGACCGCCATTGATCTCGGGGAAGACAGTCCCGAAACGGTCCGGGCGTACGTTTCACTGACGCGATTGCTCGGCCAAAAAGGCAACATCGAAGAGGCCGAAACGATCATTGAGCAGGCTGAAAAACGATTTCCCGACGACCCGGCCGTGTACGAAGCTTTGGGAGAACTATCGACGAGTCGCGGTAGCTACGATGAAGCGGTCAAGGACTACGACAAGGCTCTTTCCTTGGATCCGGAAAACATCGGGCTCAGGTTCTCCCGCGGCATTGCGCTACGGAAGGCTCGCCGGTTCGATGAAGCCGAGAAGGAGTTCGAACACGTCGAGAAGGAGAGCGCTGACTACCCTGGTCTCGCCCTGGAGCGCGGCAATCTTCACCAAGCCGCGGGGCGCTCGGAGGAGGCGCTCAAGGCTTACGAAAAGGCCTTGGCAGCAGCGCCTGACGACAAGGACTTGATGTTGAATGTCGCTTGTGGGCGGGCCGAGGCCGGTCAGGCCGAGCCTGCCCTCGAGCTGCTCGAACCGGTGCTGGAGGAGCGCGCGAATTCAGCCGAGGTGAACTTCTGCCAAGGGCTGGCGCTTCTGAACAAAGGGGACCTGGCTCAGGCCGATGTCTATCTCAAGCGAGCCGTCAGCCAAGACGCCACTCGAGCCAAGTATCATCTATACGTGGGCTGGGTGGCCCTCGAGAAGAACGACATGCCGCAGGCTCAGTTGTCGCTCAACAAGACGATTGAGATGGACAGAACTCTGGCAGACGCTTACTGGAAGCGAGGCGAACTCCGCGTGAAGACGGCGGCCGTGAAGGATGCGCTTTCCGACCTCAATCGAGCGCTGGAGATGGCCCCTCATCGGCTCGAAGCACATGCTGCTTCGGCTCGTGCCTACGAGCAGATTGGAAAAGAGCAGGAGGCACTCGATTCGTGGTCCAAGGCAGTTCAAGCGGAGAACGTCGAGCCGGTTTGGAACTACCAATATGGCAAGCTGCTTTACGTGAACCGCATGGCCGTCGAAGCACGTCAGCAACTAGAAAGGGCTGTTAAGGGCGCCGAGAAGCTCACCAAGGAGACCTCTCGTACCCCCACCTGGCTGCCCGATGCCCATCGTTACCTGGCCATGGCCATTGGTCGCCATCGAGACGCGCTCCAGCATTGGGAGGCGTACGTCAACGCTCGACAGGGAACGAATGAGCCTTACCTCCGCGAGGCGCTCGCCGCCATGAACGAGATCCTCAAGATGAGCGGCAACTGATCAGTCCGAGAGCCCGCGAACACGAGCAAGAGAAAAGCGCCCACTTCCGTTCGGAAGGGGCGCTTTCTTCGTGAGCCAGCGCTCACCGTTTGGCCACTACAGCTGCTTGGGCTCGTTCGGTACGAACTCGTAGGTGAACGAAGCGACTCCAGTGCGCTGATCCGGAGGATCTAGGGCAAGGCCTTCCATCGCCGTTAGCACGCACTGCTGAAGCTTCTTGGGCGCGGTCGTCTTCTCTTCGTTTATCGTCGGGTCGAGGATGGCGCCAGTCTTGGCTTCCACCGTGAAGTCGACGGCAACGACTCCGCTTGCCTTCTTTTTCTTCTTCAGCACGTCATCGTAGCAAGCCTTGAGCTCGTCACTCTTGCTGGAGAGCAATTCAGTCGTTTCCTTCTGATAGTCCTCGGCCGAACGGGCGTAGTACGAGCATCCCCAGGCGAAAGAGCTGAGGAGCAACAGAGCAATACTCGTCTTTTTCATCGTCAGCATCTCCTCACTTCTTGTCCTTCACGGTTTCGGTTGATTTCTCGACGACCTTTTCTTTGCCGGTTGCCGGATCAATCTCCACCTTTTTCTTTGTCACGTCCTGCTCGACGATGTTGAACTCGACGCGCCGGTTCTTGATGCGTCCCTCTTCCGTTTCGTTGTCCGCGATGGGCTTTGTTTCCCCGTAGCCTTTCGCGGTGAGCATCTTTGCGTCGATCCCATGCTCGACGAGGTACTTCATCACAGACTTCGAACGGTCGTCCGAAAGCTTCATGTTGAAGGCGTCGTCACCGTCGGAACTAGCGTGACCTTCGATGGCGATCTTCTTGATATGAGGGTTGTCCTTGATCACCTGCGCGATTTCGTTGAGAAGATCGTGCGATTCTGCCTTGATGTCCGCCTTGGCCAATTCGAACTGGATCTTTTCATGGATCTCAATCTTGTTGTCCTTCACCTCCACGCGCTTAGGCTTTTCCTTCGGCTTGGGCGGAGGTGGGGGCGCGGGCAGTGGTGGAGGATCTCCCGCAACGTTGATACTTCCTGAAAATGGCATTTGTCCGCCGCAGGCCACCATCGACAGCGCAACCGTCGAAAGCAGGACCCGAGACAGGGTGCGCAAGTTCGTTTGAGATTTGAGCATGGAAAAAGCTCTCCTTCTTTTGTTCGGCTAATCAGGCCGCCCCGCCATCCTCGCGAGGCATCAGGTTGTTTCATCTGAAACACGTTTGCGTCAACAGAGGAATGGGAATCCTCAAGTTTGCGCATCTCTACGACGCCGCGCGGCCCGCCCTTCCCAGGATTAGCAAGGGATGTGCCGGGGGCGTTTCACGCGGGAGGAACAGGCAATTTGTCGGTGCGTCTGCCGTGCGCGATTCTTATCCGGATGGAATCCGGGCGGGACACTCTGCAGAACTTTTTCGCACTTCAGGATGTGGCGGTCACCACGATGGGCGGCAGGGTCGCACGGTAGATACCCATGGGGGACGTCAGCCCGCCATATGAACTTGCCCCGTTTCCGGTCGGGGTGCCTCCCCAAGAACGCGCAAAGGCTACCGGCTGGAGTCAGTCGACGAAAGTCTTGAGGCTCTTCGCCCGACTCGGATGACGCAGCTTGCGCAGGGCCTTGGCTTCGATTTGCCGGATGCGTTCCCGAGTCACCTCGAAGTCCTGCCCCACTTCCTCCAGGGTGTGGTCGTTCTTCTCCCCGATGCCGAACCGCATGCGTAGTACCTTTTCCTCACGTGGGGTGAGGGTCTTCAGCACCTTCCGGGTCTGATCGCTCAGGTTCATGTTGATGACCGCTTCGGCGGGGTTAACCGCGTTCTTGTCCTCGATGAAGTCCCCGAGATGGCTGTCTTCCTCCTCCCCGATCGGGGTTTCGAGGCTGATCGGCTCTTTGGCGATTTTGAGCACCTTGCGTACCTTGTCGAGAGGTAGCTCCATCTTCTCCGCGACTTCTTCGGGCGTTGGCTCACGGCCCAGCTCTTGGACGAGGTAGCGGGAAGTCCGAATCAACTTGTTGATCGTCTCGATCATGTGAACGGGGATGCGAATCGTGCGCGCCTGATCGGCGATGGCTCGGGTGATGGCCTGTCGGATCCACCAAGTCGCGTAGGTGCTGAACTTGTAGCCGCGCCTGTATTCGAATTTGTCCACGGCCTTCATCAAACCGATGTTCCCTTCCTGGATCAGATCGAGGAATTGTAGCCCGCGGTTCGTATATTTCTTGGCGATGGAAACGACGAGCCGGAGGTTGGCTTCGACCAGCTCCGCCTTCGCTCGTTCCGTCCGGCGCTCGGCGCTCAGCAGCTCCTTGTGGGTCTGGAGCATCTCATCGATGCTCACTCGCAGCTGTTGTTCCGTCCTCTCGATGATGACCGAGTTGTCGACCAACGTCCGTTCGATGCGCTCGAGTTGAGTCACGGGAATACGCAGTTCGCCGGCGAAGTCCCGTGCCGCTTCGTTCGAGGCCTTGGCATCTTGAAGCTTCCTGGCGAGGGAGGCGCGGTCGCAATTGGCGAGTCGTTCGAGGTCTCGGACCTGAATGTCTGCGGCCGTCACGAGGTCGATGCTGCCCTTCAGGCGGGCAACGATTCGGTCCATCGTTCTCTTGTTGAAGCGCATCTCCTTGAGGATGTCGGTGATGCGAGCCTTCGAATCGGCGATGATCTCGTCGGTAGCTTTGGCGGCGCTGTTCGAAAGGGCATCCTCGATTTTCTTCTCCAGGCGCCTTACTTTTTCGAACTGCTTGAGAACGCGTCGATCCAGGTCGTCCTCGTCGACGCCCTCTTCGTCTTCTTCCGAGTCACGAACGACGTCTTTGGCTCGAAGCTTCCGTTCCTTCAAGAGATCTCCTATCACCAGGATCTCCTCGAGGGTCACGGGACATTGAAGGGCTGCTTCCAGGATGGAATCCTCACCGGCCTCGATTCGCTTGGCGATCTCGACCTCACCCTCGCGAGTCAGGAGCGGCACCGTCCCCATTTTTCGCAGGTACATTCGCACTGGGTCGGTGCTGCGGGTCAAGTCCTCGTCCTTCTTCGAGGACTTCTTGGTGGCGCCTTTTTTCGTCGGGGCCTCGTTGAGGAGCTCGACCTCTGCTTTTTCCAGCTCCGCCATCAGCCGCGACATGACCTTGCGGTCCTCGGCGAGATCTCCCATCGCCTCTTGGATCTCGTCGAAGGTCAGGTACCCCTGGCTCTTACCTCGCTCCACGAGGAAGTTGGTCTTGGTCAGTTTCTCCTCTCGCGGCGAAGTGGCGTTCGGAATCGACTCCGTCACGACCGGGTCCTTGCGAGTCACGCGAACGGGAGCTGATTTGTTTTCGTCCTTCTTTGCCGTCGCTTTTTTCACAGCTGCCTTCTTCGTGGTTGTTCTCTTGGCTGCGGGTTTCTTCGTCGATGGGCCGATCTCGGAAGACTTCGTTGCGCCGGTGGCCTCATGTTGGCGCGCCTTGGCTCGCATCGTGGATTTTTTGATCGCTTTCGTCTGTCTCGTCGCCATAGGCTCCCCCTTAGAGACCGCGTTTCTTCCTGGCTCGTTCCGTCGTTGCTCTGAGCAGTTCGAGTTCTTGGTCGTAGTCGCCTTCTTGGCGCGCACGTTCCATCTCGCTCAGGGCTGAAGAAGAGAGCCGGGTCAGTTCCATCTGGTGTAGCTTATCTAAGTTTGCGAAAAGCTCGACCCTTGCTGTCTCAATGTCCAGGTGTTTTGGAGCTGCGAGCCGTTCGGCGGCGAAGGGCTGGAGACGATTCGGGAGTCTACCCAGGGCCTCGTGTAGAGAGGAAGCGGCCAAATTGCCGCCTTTTTGGAGCGCGAGGAGCTTGAGAGAGGCCACGGCGGCGGCTGCGTCGCCCTCCATGTGGACGGAGTAATGCATCAGCTCGTCGCTTTCGAGCAGCTCGGGAAAATCCAGTAGTGCGCCCACGATGGCCCTGCCGATGGCCTGAACCCGTTGATCCGCCGGGTCTTCCGTCGAACCGGGGCCGGGGCCCTCCTCCCAGGGGGCCGCCCGTTCGATGCGTAGGCTGCGTCGGATGGCCCCATGGAGCGCCCGAAACGTGTGGGCGTCGGCAACGCCGAGTCGACCTGCGAGCTTGTCCGCGTGACGTTCGGCCAGCGCGGCGACGTTGGGGTCGTCCTCTGCCTTGAGCAGCTCCACGACCTTCTTGATCCGTTTCGCCTGGCCCTCGGCATCCGCGGCGGCGAAGTTCTCGTCGAGCACTAGCGAGATGAGGTAGTCGAGCATCCCTTGGGATGCGTCGATCAGGTTCTTCAGCCCCTCGGGCCCTCGCGCTCTGACGAAGTCATCGGGGTCCATTCCCTCTGGCAGTCGGGCGACCTTCGCGCTGAGCCCAGCCTCTTTTGCTGGTTGTCGACTCGCCGCGGTCGCCTTGCGACCCGCCCCGTCGGCGTCGAAGAGCAGGACGACGTCGCTCGCGAATCGTCTGATGAGTTTCCCCTGTTCGAGCGTGAACGCGGTTCCGAGCGGCGCGACGGCCTGTGTAAAACCCTGTGCGTGTAGGCTCACGACGTCGAAATTTCCCTCGACGACGACGCATTGATTCTTGGCCCTGAGCGTTGACCGCGCCTGGTAGAGCCCGAAAACCGTGCTTCGTTTCTTGTAAATCGGCGACTCCGGGGAGTTGATGTACTTCGCGGGTGGCTCTTCGTCCGAGGGGCGAACGGGCGGCAAGCTGCGGCCGCTGAAAGCCACCACGCGACCGTGGAGATCCACGACCCCAAACATCAGGCGGTGTCGGAAGCGGTCATAGTGCCCTTGGCCCTGACGGCGTGGCGCAATCAATCCGACCGTTTCCGCGGCACGCAGGTCGTGTCCCGAGCGTTTCAGAAATTCCACCAGCGCGTCCCAGGATTCGGGAGCATAGCCGATGCGAAAGTTTTGCAGCACACTGCGGGCCGGGCCGTCGTAGGGAAGGTTGCGTCGGGCGAGTTCCTGATGGGCGAACTTCGCATGCTCGTGCTCTTCGAGCATCTCCTCGAAGAATCGAGCCGCGCTCGCGTTGACGTCGAACAGCGCCTGCTCCTGACGCTTTTCGGCGGCGCGTCTCTTCTTCTCAGCGCTCGAGAGGTCGTCCTCGATTTCGATCCCGAGCTTTTCACCCAGCGCGCGTACGGCTTCGATGAAGGTGAGTCCTTCTGTCTCCTGCACGAACTTGAAGACGTCGCCTGACGCTTTGCAACCGAAGCAGTGGTAAAAGCCTCGCTCCTCGTTGACGTTGAAGCTGGGGCTCTTCTCTTTGTGAAACGGGCACAGGCCGGTCAGGCTTCGTCCCTTGCGCTCCAACTTGACCGACTCGCCGATGATGTCGGCAATGTTCGCGAGATCGCGAATCCGGTCGATGGTCTCCTGGGCGATCACAGGCGTCTTGGATATTCCGATCTTGGGGTCGGTGAAAGGCCTCAGCGTTTCGAGTGTGCACCCGACCGAAATTTCGGCGAAAGTGGAACGAGGAAAACGGGGGCGGACCATTTGTCCTCATGTTTCGGCGGCAATGCGCTTTGACCGCTGACTCGGTGATCAGTTCTCGTTGGCAGACCCTGTAAGGCGTGGTAGACGCGCGGCGCCCGCTTCCAACTGGGCTCCGCACGCGGAGCCTTCGAGCGAGGGCGCCCGGGCGCCCCTCGAGTGGTTTTCAGGAACTCGCACGAAACACGGACGCGGTAGAAGTTCTCGGCGCAGTGCGCCGCAGGTTTTCCAAAAACGCCCCCGAAAACGATAGGTCGAAGTAAGTCTCATGGTTCAAGCAGCAGTTGGGAAGGTCACCCAGGTCATCGGTCCGGTTGTCGACGTGGAGTTTGCTCCTGGAACGCTTCCCAAGATCCTGAACGCTCTCACGGTGACGAATCCGAACGTCTCTGATGAGAAAGACAACCTCGTGCTCGAGGTTGCCCAGCACCTGGGACAGTCCACGGTGCGCACCATCGCCATGGAGTCCACCGAGGGCTTGGTCCGCGGTCTAGAGGTCAAAGACACCGGGCAGGCAATCACGGTTCCCGTTGGGCCAGAAGCCCTCGGGCGAGTTCTCAATGTCGTCGGGAAGCCCGTGGACGCGGGCGGGGCCGTCGACGCGAAACATTACTGGCCGATTCATCGCGAACCGCCGAAGTTCGTCGACCAGAGCACCAAGGTCGAGGTGTTCGAGACCGGCATCAAGGTGATCGACCTTTTGGCGCCCTACCGGAAGGGTGGGAAGATCGGTCTCTTCGGAGGTGCGGGCGTGGGCAAGACCGTGCTCATCCAGGAACTCATCAACAACGTGGCCAAGGCCCATGGCGGTGTGTCGGTGTTCGCTGGCGTAGGCGAACGGACTCGTGAGGGGAACGACCTGATGCTCGAAATGGCCGAGTCGAAACTCGAAACCGGCGAACCCGTTCTGAGCAAGACTGCACTCATCTTCGGACAGATGAACGAGCCCCCGGGAGCACGCGCTCGCGTGGCGCTTTCCGCCCTGACCTGCGCCGAGTACTTCCGTGACGAGGCGGGTCAGGACGTTCTCCTCTTCGTGGATAACATCTTCCGTTTCACCCAGGCAGGTTCCGAGGTGTCCGCCCTTCTCGGCCGGATGCCGAGCGCGGTGGGATATCAGCCGACTCTAGCCAACGAGATGGGTGCTCTTCAGGAACGCATCACGTCGACGACCAAGGGTTCCATTACATCGGTACAGGCCATCTACGTTCCTGCCGACGACTTGACCGACCCCGCGCCCGCCACGACCTTCGCGCACTTGGACGCCACGACGGTGCTTTCCCGTGCCATCTCCGAGCTTGGTATTTACCCGGCCGTCGATCCGCTCGATTCGACAAGCACCATGCTTTCTCCCGACATCGTCGGTGCCGAACACTACGATACGGCGCGCGCGGTGCAGCAGACCTTGCAGAAGTACAAGGACCTCCAGGACATCATCGCCATCCTCGGCATGGACGAGCTCTCGGAAGACGACAAGCTCGTGGTTGCGCGAGCCCGCAAGATCCAGCGATTCCTCTCGCAACCGTTCTTCGTGGCTCAGCAGTTCACCGGCCTCAGCGGTCAGTATGTTCCGCTCAAAGAGACCATCGCCGGCTTCAAGGAGATTCTCTCCGGGGCGCTCGACGATCTTCCCGAGCAGGCGTTTTACCTCGTCGGCAATATCGAGATGGCCAAGGCCAAGGCCCAAGAGCTCGCCAAGTCCAGCTGAGAAGTCGACCTAGGAATCGATCGTGGCAAGCAAGATTCATCTCGAAATCGTTACTCCCGAGGGGGTCAAGTTCTCGGCCGAGGTCGATGAGTTCACCGCACCGAGCGTTCAGGGTGAGTTTGGCGTTCTGCCTTCGCATCGGCCTCTTCTCGCGGGGCTCAAGACCGGCCTCGTCACGATGAGGATCGACGGTGACACCAAGGCGGTGGCGATCGGTCCGGGGTTCGCCAAGGTTGCCGACGACAAGGCGAACATCATCACCGACAAGTTCATCGAGAAGGCTGACGTCGATCCTGTCGTAGCCCGTAAGGACTTGAAGGATGCCGAAAAGGCCATCGATGCCTTGAGCCACGATGCGCCCGAGCCGGAGAAGGCCGAGAAGATCGCGGCTTCGCGTTGGGCGGCTGCCCGCCTGGAGCTCTACGGTGATCCACCGCCTCCGACTGTAGTTCTCGCCCACGAGATGCGCCTTTTGGGCGGGGAGGACTACTCTCAGGCGGAGGGCGATTCCGAGTCTTCGGAAGAAACAAGCGCTTGAGGTAATCTGGGGGCCATCCTCGATTCACCGCTCGCGTTCGAGCTCCCCCGTGACCCTGCCGCCACCCAAACAACTGCTCGAGAGGTTCGGCCTGAGACCGAAGAACTCGTTCGGCCAGAACTTCCTCTCCGATCCACATTTGGCTGGGAAAATAGCGGAGCTGTGTAGCGAATCGGGCCCGAGTCGCATTCTCGAGATTGGTTCGGGGCTAGGCGCCCTCACGGATGAACTGTTGACTCGAGGGCACCACGTGACGGCCATCGAACGGGACCGCGACCTCGTGCCCGCCCTGCGTGAGCTATTCGAGGGCCCGATTTCCCAAGGGCGCCTCGAGCTTCTCGAGGCGGACGCGAAGGCAGTAGCATGGGATGAAGTGCTGGGCCTGGATGGTGAGGGACCGTTCGTTCTGGCGGGCAACCTTCCGTATCAAATTACCGGACCGCTCATCGAGAAGTCGGTACATCTCGGACGTCGGGTGGCTCGCGCCGTTTATCTCGTTCAAAAGGAGGTCGCCGATCGGCTCGCAGCGAGGGAAAACACGAAGACTTACGGTGCTCTTTCGGTGTTCGTGCAGGCACAGTTCTCGGTCAAGCGTGCCTTTACGATCAAAGCGGGCGCTTTCTACCCGCAGCCGCGCGTCGACTCGGCCGTGGTCGTGCTCTCGCCTCACGCTCAGGCGATTTCCGAAGAGACTTCGGAATTCCGCGCGGTCGTCAAGGGCGCCTTCGCGTCTCGACGGAAAACGCTTCGAAACGCTTGGAAGTCGCTGTTGGCGCCGAGGCGGCTCGAAGAGCTCGCTTCGAGTGTGGGTGTGTCCCTGGACAAGCGCGGCGAAACACTGACGGTCGGGCAGTTCGCAGCGGTTGCCCAGGCGCTTCAACGAATCCGAACGACCGAGGTAGAC
Source organism: uncultured Polyangiaceae bacterium (assembly GCA_965652275.1). Taxonomy (GTDB): domain Bacteria; phylum Myxococcota_A; class Polyangia; order Polyangiales; family Polyangiaceae; genus NIC37A-2. The sequence goes on from CBFGUR010000009.1 coordinate 54,876, forward strand.
GGGTGAGGAAGTTCGTTTTTCCGCTGCTCGTCCTGGTCGGCTCCTGCCAGGGGCCCAAGGCCCCGTCTCTCCCCACAGTGCAAGTCGGAGTTTTCTTCGGCGGCCAGATTCAGCGCCTCAAGAAGGTCGAGATCCCGGCCGTCCGTCCCCCCAAACTCGGCTTTCGGGTCGACATTCCTTCGACCGTCGAGCCGCCGGTTGCTCCCATTGCATATGAAATCGTTCGACCTGGACCCGCCGGCCGACGCGTCACCGAAAAGGGCACACTTGTCGTACCCCGCGGGCAATCGCGCATCGACCACGTCATCGAACTCGACGCCTCGAGCAAGCTCGGACTATGGAACATCCGAGTCGTCCAAGAGCAGGCGGTCCTTGCAGATCGCGCGGTCTACCTCGTTGAAGGTCCGCCCGTGCCTCTCTAGTCTCGGTTGTGTACTCCCATCCGAACACACGAGGTGTTCGGTCACCCGGAGGAGGAAGGTGGGGGGCGCCTGCTTTCTCGTCGCTGCGCCAGCTTCACGCCCAACTTGGAGAGTTGTTCCATGCCGTCTTCGGTAGCCATCCGCTGGCGGTAATTCAGCGCGTCGTGGACCAACTTAGCCTTCACGTCCCTGCGCAGGCGGCCGTCGTGTTCGAGTCGCGCCGACTCCAGACAGGGGATGAAACGGATCTCCGTGCGGCGCCGGGCGACGCGACGGATGGCACTGAGAAGCTGTCGGGGAGTCTCGAAGGTGGGAGGCCTCCCGAACAGATAAATGAGGCTGGGGGCCTTCTTGGACGCCGCAATTTCCGAGAGCAACGAGCCGATCTCTCGTTCGACCTGGTGTCGATCGGATGAGCCACGCGGAGGTGGCTGAACCCCGAATGATAGAAGGTAACGGCGCAGGGCTTTGTCGGTCTCGCTCCGTGACCAGGGAGGTGCCGCGTGAACGGGGGCGTGTTTCACTACCCGCTCCGCAAGCTCGGCGATCCGCTCGTGTTCGTAAGGTCGAATCTGGGCCGCATTCGAGTCGAGGGAGGAGAGGTGTTCCAGCACCTTCCTCGCAACATCGCCGTCGTCCCAATCGCTGCGATCGGCGTCCGCCGTGTGTGTGTCGAGGGTCAGCGCTGTCAGCATCCGGGCGGCGTGTTTCGGCCCCTTCCCTGGGGGGATCAGGGCGAGTCGCCGGGTTCCCATGAGGCACAATCCTACCTGATCACCGCGGGCGACGTGTGCTTCCAAGATACTTGCGGCTTCGTCGATTGCCACGTCGAGAGCGGTCTTGCCGGGGAGCCCCGAAGCGCTGTCGACCGAGGCATCGACAACCAGCCAAACGAGATCGGATTGTTCTTGCTCTGTTTCGATGATCAGAAGCTTCCCTCGCCGAGCCGATGGCTTCCAAGCGATGTGACGGTAAGGGTCGCCTGGACGATGCTCTCGGATTTCGCGGAGCTCTGAACCATCACCCTTGCGGCGCCCACGTCTCGCGACAATCGAGCTACTTTGAGTTCGGCCACCGACGGCCCCCGCCAGCCCGAGGCGAGTCGTGTGCGGCAGGACTTCCAAAACCAATGGATTCGAAAACGAAAGCGGGACGGTATAAAGGCCTGGAGCCCGAATCGTTTGGAGCGTGATGTTGTGGAGTCCGTGGTAACCCACCCGCAGCGGACGAATTCTGAGCTCGAGCTTCAAACGTCCTCCCGGCGGGACCTGTCCCGAGCTGGGAAAGCAACGGACCTCCAGGGCGGGGGAGTGCGACACGTTGAGGTTCCGAAACCGAGTGGGCAATGTGTCGCGGTTGCGGAGTTCCGCCGTGATCACCAGCTCGTGCCCGCGGGTGGCGCGGACGACCGCGTCGCCCGTCGTCCACAGCATCTCGAATCCTGCGGCTCTCGCCCGTGAAACGCTGACACTCGTCAATGCTCGGGCGAGAGCAACACCGGTCAGGATGGCGGCACCATACGCGACCATCGGAGGGTTGGTCAGAGCGACTCCTGCTCCGCATGCGACCGATCCTGCGATGAACAGGTGGCTTGCTCTCAGCGTCGGTCGCAATCTCACGACCGAACCATAGCACTCATCCGCCACCTACTGGTACGGTCGCCCCGTGCTTCCTTCCATCGTTCCCGGGCGCAGCCTCGCTAGCCGTAGTGTACGACTTGCGTTCGGGTGCTTCCTGCTTCTGACCCTGGGGTCGATCGGGGCCCGGGCGTCTTCTTCGGGCGGCACCCCTCGCTCTGCGCTGGAAGATTCCTTCGTGAATGAGGCGCTCGCCGCTGTTGGCTGGACCGAAGAGCCCAGGCCCGAGGGGAAGAGGATCGAAGCGGTCGAAATCTACGTTTTCCCCGTCTTCGATGACCGCGACCCCATCCCGAACTTCGTGAACGTTTTTCACGCGCGCACCCGCGATTGGGTGGTGCAGCAGGACGTCATACAGAGTGTGGGCGACGAGTGGGAAAGAGGAAGGGTGCTCGAAACGGAGCGAACCCTGAGAGGGCTGCGTCAAATCTCCCTAGCCAACGTCGTAGCCGCGAAAGGATCGACTCCGGATACGGTCAGGATGCTCGTTGTCGTAAAGGACGTGTGGAGCCTTCGACTGAATTCGGACTGGGCATACGGGTCGTCAGGATTGGACTACCTTCTTCTCAACCCCACCGAAGAAAACCTCGGCGGCCTGCGGGCCTCGCTGGGAGCCTTCTTCGTTCTGGAGAGGGATCGCTACTACTTGGGCGGTAATTTCAGCTACCCCCGGATGTTCGCAACGAACTACTTCCTCACCATTTCGGGGGGGGCCATCGTCAACCGTTTCAGTGCGGACAACGAAGGCAACTATGGCACGTTCTCCTTCTCGCGTCCGCTTCGCTTTCGGCGGGATCGTTGGGGGTTCGGTACCGATGCGGCGTTTTCTTCCCAGATCGTTCGCCAGTACCGCGACGGGACGGTCGACACGGTGGCCGTGCGGAACTCTTCGGGTGAGGTCGAGACCTTGCCGTGGATGTACGAGGCCGAAGGGCTCGAGGCTCGCTATTTTGGAGTGAGATCGTTTGGAGTAACGCACAAGGTCGATTTGGGATTCGGTCTCGAGCTCAGCCATTCTCGCTACCGACCCGTCGAGGGGTTGGAGGCATCTCCGCAGGCGCGGCGACTCTTCATCGAGTACGTCATTCCGGTGAGCGACCGCAGAATCAGCCCCTATGTGACACTAGCGGCCTACAGCACTCGCTTCCATCGCTCGCTCGACATCGAAACCCTGGGGCTCCAAGAGGATTATCGTTTGGGGTACGGTGTCGTGACCACCGTATTTGGCGCCGCCGAGGAGCTAGGCTCCTCGCGGGACTTGGTGGGCTCGAAGGTCGCGGCCGGCTACACCGTTGCGATCGGGGATGGTCTCTTTCGCGCGGGTGCGCAAAACCGCATAGTTGTCGCGAACGAAGGTCGACACGAGGCATTCATCTCGCTAGCGGGCCGGATTGTTTCTCCCAGGACTCCCGCTGGTCGCCTCCACTTGGACGCGTATCTCGGGCATCGCTACCACGACTACCTCAACGTCTCTGGCTTCAGGCTCGGGGGCAACAACCGTCTTCGTGGTTATCCAGCGTCGACATTCGTAGGGAAGAATCTCATCGCGGCGAACGCCGAGTTCCGCACGCCGGGCGTCGACATCCTCTCGGCGCAGGTCGGGCTCGCTGCATTCTACGACTTGGGGGCGGCTTCTGACGTCTTCGAAGACTCGAAGTTCTATCAAGGAACGGGAGCGGGATTTCGTATCCTTTTTCCCCAGGCAGAACGGACGGTGATGCGGCTCGACTGGGGTCTTCCGGTGAGCGGTGATCGGCAAGTCCTCCCCGGGGCGTTCTTTTTTACTTTCGGTCAAGCGTTCCCCATGCCCGACTCATCGGGACAAGGGGAAGCGTTCTAAACCTCACCTCGTGGCCCCGGCATGGCGATGCGTGTGGGGTAATCAGCCGCAGGCGCCTCACGAAGCCGCGTGTAGCTATGCACGAATCGGGAATTTATCTCTGATGAGGAGTACTCTGGAAGGACGAGCCCATCATTGGGCGGCGCGACTGTAGGGGATCTTCGACAGCGCGTCTCGGACGACTCCTTGTCGAGCCTCTTCGTCTCCTTCGAGATCGGGCACCAGTACCAAGCGATGCGCGATCACGGAGGTCGCGACGCTCTGAACGTCGTCTGGAGTCACGAAGCCACGCCCGCAGAGCACTGCATGCGCCTTCGACGCTTGAAGCAAAGCCAATGACGCACGCGGGCTCGCTCCAAGCATGACTTTCCCGCTACTTCGCGTCGCGCGGCAGAGTGCCACGGCATAGTGGTGGATTTCCGACTCCGCGTGAACCCTTCGTGCCAGCTCCTGTAGCTTCTGCACTTCGTCGGGCGTGAGCACCGGCTCCGGCTCTGGGGGCGCCACGTCGTGCGTCTTCAGCATTGCCACCTCGGCTCGTTCTTCTGGGTATCCAAGTACGAGCCGCACCAGAAAGCGATCGAGCTGAGCCTCCGGGAGGGGGTAGGTACCCTCCAGATCGATGGGGTTTTGCGTCGCCAGCACCATGAACGGCGTGGGCAGTCTCTGCTGCTCGCCTTCGATGGTCGCTTGCCCTTCCTGCATTGCTTCGAGCAGCGCGGACTGAGTCTTGGCCGGGGCGCGATTGATTTCGTCTGCGAGCACCAAGTTGGCGAACAACGGGCCCTTGCGGAGTGAGAAGGTTCCATCGCGAGGGTCGAGGACGTACGTACCTGTGATGTCGCTCGGGAGAAGATCGGGCGTGAATTGGATTCTTCTGAGTCCGCATCCGAGGGCGGTTGCGAATGATTTGGCAAGGGTGGTCTTGGCGACGCCCGGAACCCCTTCGAGGAGTACGTGACCCCTGGAAAGCAGAGCAATGAGGAGCGTGTCGAGCGCACCTGACCCGCCCACGTAGACCCGACTCACCTGCCTCCTGACTTCGTCGAGTCGTGAGCGCGCCGCGGAGATGTCTTTGTCGTCCAGCTCTTGGGTCATCGGACTTTCCTCATACGTTCCATTCTTCGAAGCAGGCGCATCGATTCTTCGTGGTAGGCCTTCAGAGTCGCCTCGGAGGCCTTCTTGGGCCGTCCCTGTCCTAGGCTCTGACCGTAAGTACGCAAGTCAGCCAGCAGTTTGGCCAAACTCGCAGCCTCGTCAGGGGATAGCCCGGAGCTGACGGAAGCTTCCTCGAGTTCTTCAGGTGGCGCGTTTGGGTTCAGACCAAGGCGCCGTGCGGCGGTTTCGCGCAGGGCTGCATCCAGCTCCATGAGCGCCAGGATGGGGTTTGCCTTGGACGACCCGAGGATGTCAGCTCTGGCACCGAGCCCAGTCTGCGCGGCCAGGATGGGCGCTCGTGCAAAGCTGAAGTCCAGGAGCGGAGGCAGCCGGAGGTTGCCACGCGCTTCCCGGGAGACGACCCAGAGTCCGAGGAGGGCTGCGAGAAATGTCGCCATCATCGGCGGCATTCCTTCTTCGTCCATTGCCAGCACTGCAGAGGCTGCGTCTTCGAAGTGGCGTTTCATCTGTTCCAGGATTGGTTCGTCCTCACCGTAGTGGCCAGATTGCTCGAAATCGTTCGCGAGGATCCAGAGCTTCCCCGCGCGTCCGCCGCCGGGTTCCTCGTCTCGAGGTAGAAGAGGATCCAAAGCGGCCTCGTGGGGAGGCGTGAGGTAGTCGACGAGCCCTTCGGCCAGCGCGCGATTTCCCGGGTACCGCATCATCAGGTTGATGAACACGGACGGGTCACCGAGAGCGAACAGGCGTCCCTTCTTCGCGATGACCCCGGTCACGGCCAAGGCCTCGGCGCGCCCTCGAGTGTCCCGGATCTCGAGCACGGGCGTCAGATCCGGGTGCCTGAGCACCAGAGGGTGGTTGGTTACGACAGCCTCGACGTGCTCGGCGATGGGATGTCGCCCCTGTTCTGCACCCGCGACCAGCTGGACCGACGGTACTGCGATTGGAAGATCGGGATTGGACCGGAGCGTTTCGACCGGGCTATCCGGAGGACTGATCCGGCGTATTCCGAACTTCTGAAGAAGCCCTTCTCCCTTCCCAAAGTCGTCGAGCAGCGCAACCCGTCCCCCGTCGGCCAAGAACGAGCTGAGTGAGCTTTCATCGAGGGAACGAAGCGGTCGGACGATGACGAGCGCGTCGCTCGGGCGGAGCAACGAGTAGTCCAAGCGGGCGCTTGGTCTGACGCGCGAGGTCCCAAGGCGCTTTTGTGCGAGGCGAACGAACTCCGAGTAACCTTCCCAGTCGGAACTCGAAGTCGAAAACGGAAGCCCCTCGCGCTGACCGCCTGTAATGACACCCTGCGCCCCGCTGACGGAGGGGCAGAGGGAGAGAGCGAAACAAAGCAGGGTCCCTCTTGCGAATGCTCTCAGTGAGTTGCTCGGCGCGCGCACGATCCGGCCCAAGGCTAGCACCGTGAGTGGAAATCCAGAATCCGATGTAAACGGCCGGTGGCGAGCGCGTTTCGGGATGATTGGACGAAGTCGAGCGGCGCCTCGTGGCCGAGGAAGGTGGATGTGGGGCAGGCGCCGCAAAAAATCGGTCTCGAGCCCATCCTTGGGGTCGCGTGAGTACCCTGGCCGAGAACTTGGAGTTGCCAACGGCCTTTCCATGGTTAAAGTAGTTGTTGAAGAGACGGTTTTCCGTTCCCTTCAGCCCCCTCAACTCGAAAGGCCCCCCTAATGTTGCCTCCGTTCATCATTGAGCAGATTCGAAAGCGAGAGGAGCGGCAGCATGAGGATCGCGCCGTTTTGGAGCTTCCTCTGGAACAAGGACGCCCGATCCCACCCGTTGGGCCCAGCGTTTCTCCGAGCTCCGACACCGAGCAAAAGCCGCAGCGCGGCGTCATCGTCGTCGACCTGTAAGCATCGGTCGGCGGTCCTTGTCGCGTCCCCGGATCGCGGCCCCTGACACATAGGTCGGGCGAGGGCAAGCTCTCGGAAGCGGAAATGCGTGTTTTCTTGGCTGAGAAAACTCCTCGCAAGTCTTCCTTCACAGGCGTTTCGTCGGTAGCAGTAAGCCCGCTTTTCGCGACATGCCGCACCGTTCAAAAATAGCCCGAGGGTTCCTTTTCGGAGCCGCCTCCCTGGGGATTGGTTGCGTGCCGCCAGGCGACGGCGTGCCGGCACCATCCGACCGAATCTATTTCCCCGTCAGCGTCACCGTTAACGGGACCGGAGAGTTCCTATTCGTCGTAAACAGTGACTTCGACTTGAGATATTCGCAGGGCACGATTCAGAGCCTGGACGTGGCGCGGATTCGCCAGTTGGCCCAAAGGGTCTGCTCCGATGATGCCGACTGCGAAGATGGCGAGACCTGTGACGACGAACCCACCTCCGAGAACGATGGATCGCCGAGCTTCTCGTGCGTTGGCTCGAGCGGCGTACCGTGTGAGGGGGTAGGGGAGAAGTCCGCCGAGGATCTCTCCTACGCTCCCGGGCGCTGTGCACCCATTGAGCTCGACGACCCATATGACGGTGGCTCGAGCCTCATCATCGACGTTGCCGAGACATCGGCTTTCGCCACCCAAGGTCTACTCCTAAAGCGCCCGTGTTTCATCAATGGTGAGATCGTGCGGTGTCCCGAGGATTCGGGGGCGCAGGACCAGATCCAGTCGGCGAACGGGGACACCTATCCGGAGCGACTATTCGTTCCAGTCCGGGGCGACACGACCATCCATTACCTCGACGTTGATGAGGAGGGCCGATTCTTCTGCGGCAGGGGCGCAGAGGGCGAAGGTGTGACGACTTCGACCTCGCTCCGCTGCAACACGGCACATCGGATCTCCGAGGGCGTGACCTTGGGTCTTTCGAGCTCCGGCGACCTCACGGAGGTGGAGCGCCCGCCGCTTCCCACTTCCGACGATGACGAAGAGGTCGAAGAAGGCGATCCCATCGAAGCCTACCGCTTACCGCCCGAACCGCTCGATCTGAGTGCATCGGAAGATGGGCGAGTGATTGTCGTGTCCCACCAGCTTGGAGGGTACGCGAGCACGCTCATCAACAGCTGGGTCGACGAGCCCAAACTCGTCCACATCATGGAGGGGCTCCTTCCCAACCCCATCGGCGTTGCCGGTCTTCCTGACTCAGAAGCTCGACAGGCTGGGAATCAGCCTGGGTTTCTTCTCACGTACCGCTCGAGTGCTCGTGTGGATCTTCTCCGGTTCGTGGATGACGGTCTCCTTCGGGCAACGTCGCCAGACGGGCCTTCCGACGAGCAAAAAGAGCTCGGCGAGCGGACATTTCGCCCCGAGCTCGTGAGCGTTGGGGGGACGGCCATCACGCTCAACACGGCCGGCTTCGATAGTCGGGGGCTAGCCGTCGACGACTCTCGTCGAAGAGCAGCTATCGAGGCCTGCGGTGGAGATGCAGCATGCAGAGATGCAGCGGCCGCTGTGCCACTCGACGTGTACGTTACCAATCGTACCCCCAACTCGCTTCTCGTCGGTAGAACGGGGGGAGAGGACCCGGAGGCGCTCATCAGCGCGCTTCCTCAATTCTACGCGAATATTCCTCTTACAGCTGGGCCATCACGAGCCGTGGTCGGGTACGTCATCGATCCTGACGGTCGGCGTTCATTGCGCGTGTTCGTTCTGTGTTTCGATAGCGCGTTGGTCTACGTCTACGACCCCGAGCGGGGCGAGATCGAGGCGGAGATCAGGACGGGGCGCGGCCCCTACTCCATTGCGTTCGACGAGCAAGCTGGCCTCGCGTTCGTCGGACACTTCACAGATTCGTACATCGGTGTCGTCAGCATCGATCAGCGACACCCCATGACCTTCGGGGCGACCGTGGCAACGTTGGGAGATCCCGAGCCGCCGAGGGCAGCCAAATGAAAACGTTTTCATACAAAGCAGCGCTGCTCGTCATTGGTCTCAGTGCGCTCGGCTGCCGGAAGGCACCTGAACCGCGCGACCTCACGTCGCTTCGGAGAAGCGGCGACGCGACGTTCGTTTGTGTCGGGCCGGACGGGGTCGGCGCGCCGCTGTCGTTCTGCCCGCAGGGCGGGCGAGCTGCGGATCTCGGTCTTACTGTCGGCAATACAGGACACACACTCCACGCGCTCGTGACGCAGACGCTCTCTGCCGAAGTGGCGGTCATCCGGGTCGCCAGCGCCGACACGGGTGGAGACTCGACCGGCCGGGTGCTCGATGTAGACCCAACCAACCCAGGTGTGACGCCGCTCCGCGTGGGCGAAAAGCCTGGCGACATCGTCACGACGCCGGGCGGGCTCGCGAGCTTCGTCGGAGTGGCCCAAGTTGGCCTCGAGGGGATCTACGCCCTTCCGACGAGCTGCATTCAGGAACCGGCCGATGATGAACCTCGTCGTGATCGGACAAGCTGGCCAGCCTGCACCCTGAGTTCGGCTCCCGGCGACATCGTCGTCTTGGTAGACGAAGCGGAAACGGACGGAGAGCCTCGCGCGTTTTGCGGAAGCCCTCCTGCTGCGGACATCCCGCGCGCGTCGGATGATGCTCTCTGCACCGCGGACCTCGCGGAAGAGACACTGAATCCCGGTGCGAGGAAGCTGTTGGTGTCCCTCCCCAGCGAGGGGAAACTCGTCCTGATCGACGCGCAGGACATACTCACGCGCCAGCCAGGCACCTTCAGACCGTGCCACGTCGAGGCAGAGCTGCCGCTGTCGGCTGAAGTCCCAGATGACATTCTTCAACCCCTCCCATCCGACCTCGTCGGTGCGGGGGAATCGACGTGGGTTACCTACCAGGAAATCGCAGGAAGCTACGAGAGTCGGCCGGCTGGTATCGCAAGGAACGGTGACGTTCTTTTGATTGCCGACCAGTCCGCTCCCGTGGTGCATCAAGTCGATACGTCGGACGTTTGCGCTCCGGTGGAACTCGCGCCGCTTTACGCGACCTCCCTCGATGAGCCGACTCGTGTGGTGACGACTTCGGAAATCGCCGTCAGCCCCGTCAGTCCCAGTGGAGCCCAATATGCCTACGTCGTCGACGAGGTTGGTGATGGCCGCGCGAACGCTTTGATCTTCGATCTATCGAGCGGAGCTCAGAGTCGGGCGCCCCTCGTGCGTTCTGGCTCCCCGCTGCTCCCTTTCGAGGCTCCCGATCGTCTCGAGTTTTCTGCCGCAGTGAAGGATGTCGGTTTTGCTCTCCTCGACAGGGCTGCCGTCGATCCCGCCACCGGCGTCGCGACTACGGGCATTCTCTGCGATCCCGATCCGTCCACCTCCTCGGATGCACCTGGTGCTCGATACCGGCCGTCGTCGGGTACGGTTGGGGCGGCCCCTCGCGTGCTGCGGGGGTTGTTCGGCTATGCTCTGCTGAGCGATGGCGCCGTCTCCGTAATCGACATCGAGGACTTCGATTCTGCGTGTCGCCGGCCGATCGAAGCCAATCAGTCGAGTCAGCTGGACCATCGCGGCTGCGCAGGAGACGAAATTCCGTTCGACTACTTTACCGAGAACGGCGCAGCCGATGGAGCGGCGACGGTGACGGATGAGGTGAGCTGCCGAACCGTCGCCCCCCATCGTGTGCGTTCGAGAAACACGATGCGAACGTCCGAGTCTACTGGGGTGAATTCTCCGTCGCTACGGACATTCGGACGACTGTCGATCAGAGGGCGAGGTCTCACGTCAAGTCGTCTCACCCCGGAGGGCAAGAAGAACCCAATTCTCCTCGGTGTGGATTTCGAGGCACCGGATGGAAGTGCTGTTCCCGCGAGTGTCCGAATTGGCGGCACCCTTTACTCCAGGCGCGACCTCGGTAGTGAACTCGTCATCGATCCCAATCAGGCGGACCGATCCTCCGTCGTTCTTCCGGTCTACGATCCCCGCGCCCATCCACCGACGGAAGTCGTCTCGGTCACCTATGAAGGCCAGCTGGCGAGCAGCCAGGAAACGGGCAGCTTCACCGAATCGCAGCTCGGTAGTGCGTACGTTCGTCTCGAGGATCCGAATGTACTGTTTTGCGCGATGGGTATCCAAGATCGTGACCTCACGCTTGAAGTCGGTGAGGATCGGTTCTCCCTCGATGCTGGGGCGGCGGAACGATTCGTCGACCGTCACACCGACTACGTCCAGATTCGGAACCGTCTGTACGAGCCTGATGACGATTATTGGAAACAGGCCGGCGCGCAGTGCGGGGGGGACTTTTCGGGCGCCGTAAGCGAGGGTTATGAGCTGTGCGCTTCACTGTTCGGCCTAGGGGACGAGGAGCAGCTGCTTGCGAGCCGTGATCTCACCATCGTGCGCGCCGATGCCGACGGTCTCGAATTGACCCCGCGGGAACTCGACGGGATAAGCGCCGGCCAGCATCTGGACGCCCTACGGTGTTGCTTTCCGGGACCGATCACTTACAGCCCTCGAGCCGGCCACCAATGGGTCGTGCGTGGAACGGGCACGGGTCTGCAGCACGACGTTAGCGTGGACCCCGCCGGAACCAACCGCTGCGTGTTCGAAGACACCCCGCTTACGGCGCGTCTCAGTTCTCGAGCCTTCGAGGTGTCGAGTACCTACTGTGAAAACGACGACCCGGAGGACGTCGATTCCTGCGGCGTCGGCGTGCGCACGGATGACGATATCGTCTGCTCTTATGACGCAACGAACGGGCCGGTCGAAGTTGGAGGGTTGGCCAGCAACTGCATTCACGACGGACTTACGAAGCGATTCGTCGTCTATCGCGGCCTCCTCCCAAGTGAGCGAGATATGGCATTTTCCTATGAGGTGATTGGAGGGTTCGAGACCTTCTCCATCTCGCTTCGGGGCGACTCGAACGTGATTCTTCCCGTGTCGCTCGTCGAAGTGCCTACTTTCGGCGCTTTCGGTGTCGTCGACTCGCAGAACCGCGGTTTGATGATGATCGATGTGCCGAACTCTCAGGTGGCCCAGAGCTTCTACTAGTCGATATCGCCGAGCCCTCGGCCTTTCTTGATTCAGGATGAAAGGGGAATGAAGAAAAAGTGGCGGGCAAAACGACACCGGTGATGAAACAGCATGCTGCGGCCAAGTCCGCGCATCCGGACTGCGTCGTTTTTTTTCGTCTCGGAGACTTCTACGAGATGTTTGGTGACGATGCGGTACTCGTCTCCAAGGTTCTCGACCTCACTCTGACGAGCCGAAACAAGGGAAAACCCGACGAGGTTCCCATGGCCGGTGTGCCGCACCATGCGGCACACGGATACATCGCGCGCCTACTCGTCCAAGGTCACAAGGTGGCCATTTGCGAGCAGATGGCGGATCCATCGACCGTCAAGGGGATCGTTCCGCGAGAGGTCGTCCGCGTCATCACCCCTGGAACCTGGAACGCCGAGGAACAGCTCCAGCGAGGCGAGAACAACTGGCTCTGTGCTCTCGAGTTCGACGAAGAGGGAGTTGGAGTGGCTCTCCTCGATCTGAGCACTGCCGAACTCATGGGCGCCGTCGTGCCCGACCTGGCGGCCGCATTGAGTGAAATCGGTCGTGCTGCACCTCGCGAGATCCTCATCGGTCCAGGACACGGTTCCGCAGGAGCGCTCGAGGCTTTCTCCGAAATCGCACAGGGTGTCACCGTGCGAGACGATCGACCCATCGAGAAGGCGGAGGCTAGGAAAGCTTTGGCCGGGGTCGAGGTCGGAGGCGTGGAGTCCCTGGCGGCACGAGCGTCGGCGCGCGCACTGATTTTCGCGCGCGAATGCTTTCGAGGCCGCTCGTTTCCGGTGTGGCGGGTCGCTCTTTGGAACCCCACCGGCATTTTGGGCCTCGACCGTGCCGCCCAGCGTCATCTCGAGCTCACGGAATCGACAGTTGGCGACAAGAGGGCGACGCTCCTCTCCGTCATCGATCGCACGTGTTCGCCCGGAGGTGCGCGCCTCCTCAGACGACGTCTCTTGGCTCCGCTCACCGACGTGAGCCAGATTCGACGCCGTCTCGACGAAGTCGAAGCGTTCGTCAAAAATCCACCAATTCGCCGCAAGGTGCAAATGGCGCTTTCTTCACTCGGAGATCTCGAACGGCTCGTCGTTCGCGGAACTCTCGGAGAAGCCACCCCGAAGGACCTCGGCAATGTTCGACGAGGTCTGGCTGCATCGAGAGAAGCGCATGCGGCGTTGATGGAGATCCCGGACCCTGAATCCAAGGCGGCCCTGGGCCTCCTGGGTGACGTCGATCTCGTGGAAGATCTTCTCGAGGTGCTCGAAAGCGCACTTGTCGAGCGTCCGCCCGCTCAACCAAAGGAAGGCGCAGTATTCCGCCAAGGATTCGACGCTGCCCTCGATGAGCTCGCCGAACTCCGGCTCTCGGGATCGGAAAGGATGACCGCCCTCGAGCAAGAGCTTCGCACTGAGACCGAAATCCCGAACCTACGCGTCAAGTTCACCAGAGTGTTCGGGTGGTATGTCGAGGTCAGTCGCTCTCACGCAAACAAAGCCCCCCAGGATTGGCGCCGCAAGCAGACGGTCGCCAGCGGGGAACGTTTCACATTGCCTCGGCTGGACGAACTCGCGGATGAGGTCGAAAGCGCGGACGCTCGCTATAGGGCCCGCGAGCTCGAACTCTTGGCCGGTTTGACGGAGGAGCTCTGCCAGGCCGCTCAACGCGTGCATCGTCTTACCGCGCAGGCCTCCACTCTCGATGTCGCTGCGGGCCTCGCGGAGGCCGCGAGTGAGTTCGACTACTGCCGCCCAGTTGTCGATGAGAGTGATGTCATCGAAATCGTCGAAGGTCGGCACCCGGTCGTCGAGCGTTTGGCGGCAGAAGGTAGATTCGTTCCGAACGACGTATCTCTGGAGACTCGAAAGGAGCACCTGTGGCTCTTGAGTGGGCCGAACATGGCCGGCAAAAGCACGTTCCTACGCCAGGTCGCTCTCACCATCGTGCTGGCTCAAATGGGGTCGTATGTCCCCGCCAAGAAGGCGCACATCGGAGTCGCCGACAAGGTGCTGTCTCGGGTTGGCGCAAGCGACAATCTCGCTGGCGGCGAGAGCACGTTCATGGTCGAAATGCGAGAAACGGCGAGCATCTTGCGGAGCGCAACGAGCCGCTCGTTCGTCATTTTGGACGAGATTGGGCGCGGGACGAGTACCTTCGATGGCCTGGCCATCGCCTGGGCCGTTGCGGAGCACTTGGATGAGGTCGTCGGGTGTCGTGCCCTCTTTGCGACACACTATCACGAGCTCACCGAGTTCGCGACGAGGAGCGCGACCGCCGAGAACTACTGTGTCAGTGCGCGACAACATCAAGGTGAAATCGTGTTCCTCCACAGGGTCGTCCAAGGCGCCGCCTCTCGCAGTTATGGCGTCGCGGTGGCGCAGCTTGCGGGACTTCCCGAAGGGGTGTTGGCTCGCGCTCGCTCGCTCCTAGAGTCCCTGGAATCTGGCCAAGAAAGCGAGCGCGGGCCGCACGTGGCACACTGGGCCGGCTCGGAGGCGCAGATGGCATTGTTTCAGGGACAGAAGGTCAGCGCGGCCGAAGAGGAGCTTCTCGGGTTTCTGCGCGAACTGGATCCGGATCGACTCACCGGTATCGAGGCGCTGCAGCTTCTTCACCAATGGACACGGCGTTTGAAGTCCATGAAGTGAGTCTCAGATCAACGGATCCTCCCCGGCGTCGGGGGGCTTGCCGTCCGACCGTCTTCCGGCCACAGGTGCTTCGGATAACGGCGCATCAATTGCTTCCTCAGCTCTGGGTAGTGGCGCTGCCAGAATCCAGCCAAATCCTTCGTCACCTGTACCGCGCGCTGGTTCGGCGCCAGCAGATGTAGTTGTAGGGGGAGTCGCCCCCGGCATAATGTAGGGGTTTCGTTCATCGAGAAGAAGTCCTGGAGGCGAGATTGGATCCATGGATCGCGCCCGTGCTCGTAGTGCACATCGAGCACACGTCCCCCCGCGAGCCTGACGGTGTCCGGAAAGTCACGCTCGAGGCACTCGGAGAGAGAAACAGGGAGCAGACCCCGGATCTCGAGATCGAGGCGTGCTTGAGCCAGCTCGCTCAGGCTCGTTCGCGTCTCACAGGAGGTGAGTAGGGCGATTTCGGCAAGACGAGACGGGATGACATCATCGCCAGCGAAGAGTCGTTTCGACAGATCGTTTCCTTTGTCGCTGGCCAATACTTCCGGTAGGAACCGCGCTACCAAAGATAACCGGACGGATAGCTTCTCGAGGTGGCCTTCGGGGTCGTATGCTGGCGGGCCTTTGGCAAGCGCGGCTTTCATGAGGAGCTTAGCCCCCTGCTTCGAGGCGTGTGCCCAGGACCGACTCTCGTCCAGGCAGATCCTGCCATAGGTGAGTCGGCTCACCTGTTCCAGGCGGCCCCTAGAGTCATTCCACGACAGTTCGTCGCGCGCCTCGATTCGCTCTCCCGCCACGTCCATCAGCAGATCGGGCTCGAGCCGACAAGCCATACGAACTTGTGCTTTCCTTCTTTGCCCGCCGGGAGCGTCCGTGGAGACTGCAAGCAGTAGATGTGCGCCTACGACCGAGCTGCTTTCGTGAAGAACCGCCTGGGCCCCCGTCGAGAGGACGAGCCCATTGCTCTCTCCGCGTCGCTCGGCCACTCGATCCGGGAACCCCGTCAGGAGCGCGCGGCACAGCGCGTTTTCAGGGGGCTCCGTGACGCGGGACTCGAGGGGCTCCACTGCGCGCTCCAGAGCCCGTGCCGCTCGAACGAGCTCACGCGCTCCTTTGACGTCCAGCTCGAGGTATCTTCCGACCTGCGGATCGAACCTGCTGGCCTCGAGTTCCTCCAGCCGGTCGAGTCGATCCTCGACATCGGAGTCGGATGCGACGACATCCGACCTGCCTCGACGAAAAGTACGAGCGCGAAGGAGGATGTCCTTTTCAGACAAGAGGGCCGCAGCGCGACTTGCAACTGTCGGGATACCCAAATCCCGCCCAGCAATCACGATCCGGGCAAGGCGCGGACTCGTCGGAAGCTTGGCCATTTCTTTCCCGAGCTGGGTGAGCCGCCCGGACTTCATGGCTCCCAAGTCCGTCAGAAGTTCTTCGGCCTGGTCCCAGGCCGAGGAGTCGGGCGAGCTCATCCACGGGAGTTCATGGGGACGATGACCGCCCGCGAGTAACATCAGGAAAACGCCGCTCAAGTCCTCGCGCAACAAAGGTGGCGTGTCGTGATCGGAGCGGCGCTCGTAGCTCCCCTTGGTGAAGAGTCGAAGGGCGCGCCCGGGCTTCACTCGTCCCGCCCGTCCCGCGCGCTGCGCCAGTCGGGCTTGGCTGACCTCCACCGTTTCGAGTCGCTTGACCCCGGACCAACGATCGAAAACCGCGGTTCGAGCGAGACCGCTGTCGATGACCACTGTCACGCCCGGAATCGTCACCGAGGATTCGGCCACGTTGGTGGACAGAATGATCCGCTTGCGGGAACCACTTCGCATTGCCCGCGCCTGCTCGCTGAGCGGCAGGTCTCCGTGGAGCGGTAGAACGTCGACGTCCGGCAGTGCTGCGAGCGCTTCCTCGCATGAGCGGATCTCTGCGCCCCCCGGAAGGAAAACGAGGATGTCACCGTTGTCGCTCAGCGTAGACCTGACGGCGCTTCTCACCTGGATGGCGAGGTGTCGGTCGTCCTCCTTGGGCAGGTGCTCAATCGATACCTCGAAGCTTCGACCGGGGCTTGTGATGACGTAAGCCGAGGTGAAGAGCTTCTTGAACTCTTCCGTCTGCAGCGTCGCGCTCATGAGGACGAGGCGAAGCTCGCTGTCCCCCGCTTTCGCTCCGCGAAGGAGAGCCAGTAGGACATCCAAGTCCGCGCTTCGTTCGTGCACCTCGTCCAAGACCACGACCGACACGTTCGGTAGCTCTCGCCGTTCGAGCAGTTGTCGCAGGACCAGGCCCTCCGTGGCATACACGAGTCGGGTAGCAGCACTCGTCTTGTCCTCGTAGCGGACCTGATAACCGACTTCTGCGCCCACGACTCCCTCGCGCTCGCTTGTGACGTAGTGAGCGGCGAGTCGAGCTGCGATCCTCCTCGGCTCGGTGACGAGGACCTTGCCGGTGCACCAAGGTTCGGACAGAAACCGTGCCGGGAGACGCGTAGTTTTGCCCGCGCCCGGCGACGCCTCGACAATCAGGACGGAGCCTGGTTCGGACAAACTCCTGGCGGCTTCTTCCAGGTGGGCGTCGATAGGGAGCGCTGTTTTCACGGATGAGTCAGTGCGCGGCGTTCCAGTTTTCGCCGCTGCCGATGTCGACGGTGAGAGGAACGCAGAGGTCGTAGGCGGATTCCATGGCACGGACGATGAGTGGGCTTGCCTCATCGACTTCGCTTTCCGGAATTTCGAAGACGAGCTCGTCGTGCACTGTGAGCACCATCTTCGTGCCTTTCGTCACTGGGTCCTTGAGCTTGAGCATCGCCAGCTTGAGGATGTCCGCAGCGGACCCTTGAATCGGCATGTTCATGGCGATGCGCTCTGCCGCAAGGCGACGCGCCCGGTTCCCGCTCTTGATGTCGGGGACGGTTCGTCGTCTTCCCAAGATACTTCGCACAGCCTCACCTTGGCGTGCCCGTTCGAGGGTCTCGTCCATGAAAGTTCGAACACCGTCGTAGCGGCGAAAGTACGTGGCGATGAAGCGCGCGGCTTCTCGACGTTCGATCCCGAGCGCTTTGGCCAACCCCGACTCGCCCTGCCCGTAAATGACCCCGAAGTTCACGGCCTTTGCTCGCGTTCTCATTTCTCGGGTGAGCTGGTCTTCGGGTACCTCGAAGATTTCCATGGCCGTGCGGGCGTGCACGTCCTGGCCCGTTTGGAAGGCCTCGACCAAACGATCATCTTGCGACAAGTGAGCGAGGACTCGAAGCTCGATCTGCGAATAGTCTGCGCTTACGACTCGGTGGCCCGGCTCGGCGACGAACGCTTCACGGATCTTTCGTCCGAGTTCCGAACGAATGGGAATGTTTTGGAGGTTGGGATCGGTCGAAGATAGGCGGCCGGTGGCGGCGACCGCCTGTTCCCAAGCGCCATGGATTCGTCCCGTCTTCTTGTTTACGAGGGCAGGAAGCGCGTCGATGTACGTTCCCTTCAGTTTGGCGATCTGCCGGATCTTCAGGATGATGTCGGGAAGATCGTGTTCCTCTGCCAGAGCTTCGAGTGTCTGCGCGTCTGTCGATCGTGACGTCTTCGTGCGCTTGATCGGCTTCAGACCCAAGTCGTCGAACAAGATGGTCTCGAGCTGACGCGGCGAATTCACGTTGAATTCTTTACCGGCGCACGAGTGCGCCTCCTTCTCCAGTTCAGCCAGCTGCGTGCTGCAAACCTCGGAGAGCTTCGCGAGCTTCTCCACGTCGACGAGTACTCCACGCCTTTCCAGTTCGGCGAGAAGATTGGCGAGAGGAAGCTCGACGTCGGTGAGCAGCTTGGTGAGCCCCTCCTCTTCGAGTAGCTCCTTCTGGCGGCTCGTTTCCTTCAGGATTGTTTGCGTGCGCAGAGCAGCGTATTCGGCGGAAGGTCGAACCTCCATTTCGTCGAACGTGCGCTTGCGACGTCCTTCTTTGGAGAACTGATCATAGTCCAACACGGAGACGTCGACGTTGGCCCCAAGGGCGACGAGACCATGGTTCCGTTCGGGATCGAGCAAGTAGGACCCCAGCATCGTGTCGTGCGCGCCGCGGATTCCTTCGTGGATTCCGCCTTCTCCCAGCAAGACGAGGGTGCGTTTGAGATCGTGGACAGAGACCTCCGCCGATCCCGAGTCCAGAGCCCTGAGGACGCGTGTCAGGGTCTCTATCGGATCGAGCTGAGTCGGCGCGCCTACGTATCTGTGTCCGAACGGAAGGAAGTAGTCGATTCCTTCCGAGGACAAGCTTGCTGCGATGATTGGACCTCGGTGATCATCAGGCCGTGTCGTGTGCACTTCTAGCGCCCAGTGGCCTTCTTCGAGCCGTTTGGAAAGGGAGCCGAGCTTTTCGTCCGAGTCGATGATGAGTAGATCGCGGGAGGTGGCTGCCGGTGCGGGTTTTTGGGGGGTTCCTCTCGGCTCGGCCGAGTTCGAACCCGTCTGGATCGTGGCGGTTCCACTCTTGAGGGCTGCGAGTTGGCGCGAAAAACCAAGCTCTTCATAAAGCTCGAGCAGCTTCGGTTCATCGCGCCTTTCCTCGGGTGCGAAGGCCAATGCCTCGGGGGACACGTCGACAGCGCAATCCTCCTTCAATGCGACGAGCCTACGACTCAGACGCGCGGCATCTTCGTGTTCCTCGAGCGTTTCTTTCAGTTTCTTTCGCTTGATCGTCCCGAGAGCGGCGAAGATCCCATCCAAGCTTCCGTGTTCTTGCAGAAGAGTCGCAGCAGTCTTGGGCCCGACGCTCGGGACACCGGGTATGTTGTCCGAAGAGTCTCCCATCAGAGCCAAAAGATCGCCCAGGAGTGCGGGAGGCACTTGGAATCTCTCCTCCACCTCTTCAGGACCAAACACCTTGTTCCGAAGGGTGTCCCACATGATGACATTCGGACCGACGAGTTGCATGAGATCTTTGTCCGCACTCACGATGACGACGCGGCGCCCTTCCGCGAGAGTGCGTTTGGTGACCGATGCGATGAGGTCGTCGGCTTCCACACCGTCCTCCTTCAGCACGTTCAAACCCCAGGCTCGGACGATTTCTTCCGCTCGCTTGATCTGGATTCGGAGATCGTCCGGTGCTGGGGGACGGTTGGCTTTGTAATCGGGAAAGATCTGCTTGCGGAACGTCTCACGCCCCGAGTCCATGGCGATGCAAGTGAGCTGTGGCCGGCGTTCGCGAAACAGACGCTCGAGCATCGTGACTGTGCCGTGAACCGCGTGAGTCGGCTCTCCTTTGGGTGAAGAAAGAGGGGCGACGGCGTGATAAGCGCGCAGCAGATAACTGCTCAGGTCGACGACGTAGAGGACGTCGGGGGCGCCTGCATCGAAGAGCTTGGTAGGCATCGACGGGGTGATACCAGATTCCAGTGTGAGGGTGATCGAGGGGCGAAATTTGGCCCAGATGTAGGTAATTGTTCCCTTTTTCCGACAACCTGATGCAACGAATTACATCGTGGTGACAATTGTTTCGGCGCGTTTTGGTAGTCGTTGGTTCAGCTATGTCCGCCGCGGAAATCCTCCTGGTCGTTCTCTACTTCGTGGTTCTCGGGGGCTTGTGCACCCTGGGAGCGCACCGTGCGTTCACCGTCTATCTGTGCCGCAAGCATCGTCGCGTCATCGAGCGAGCCGCTCGCCCGTTGGCTCGGTTCAGCGAATCCGAATTGCCGCGGATCACGGTGCAGCTGCCCCTCTACAACGAAGCCACGGTTGCCGCTCGATTGATCGAGGCTGCAGGCAACCTCGACTACCCGAGCGATCGACTCGAGATTCAGGTTCTCGACGATTCGACCGACGAAACGCGGGCGATTGCCCAGAAGAAGGTCGAGGAGCTGAGAAGACGCGGGGTGGATGCTCTGTACGTGCGGCGCCCCAATCGTGAGGGCTACAAGGCGGGTGCTCTCGATTTTGGGCTGCAGACATCCAAGGGCGAGTTCGTCGCGATGTTCGACGCCGACTTCATCCCTCAGCCGACCTTTCTACGCGATATCATCGACCACTTCGTCGATCCCAAGGTGGGGATGGTTCAGACGCGCTGGGCGCACATGAATCGTGAGTCGAATCTTCTGACTCAGATTCAGGCGCTGATGCTCGATGGGCATCATCTCGTCGAAAACTGCGCCCGGTTCGGTGCTGGCTGCTACTTCAATTTCGCCGGAACTGGCGGAATGTGGCGACGCAAGGCGATTGACGCTGCTGGCGGCTGGGAACACGACACTCTGACCGAAGATCTGGATCTTTCGTATCGCGCACAAATGGCTGGGTATCAGTTCGTCTATCGTCCTGACGTCCTGACTCCGTCGGAGCTCCCTGAAGACATCTCGGCGCTCCGTGCTCAGCAACATCGCTGGGCAAAGGGTACGGTTCAGACCGCGCGTAAACTCCTCCCTCGGGTCATGAAGCACGAGCCCATGTCGATTCACCAACGCGTCGAGGCGGCGTTTCATATGCTTCCTCATTTCGCGTACCCCCTGATGATGCTCCTATCGATTCTTCTTCTGCCTGCGTTGGTGTTGCTCCCCGCTGCCGACGTGCGCACGATGATGCTCGTGGACTTGCCCCTGTGCTTTGGCGCCACCGGGTCCATCGCGGCCTTCTATGCACTGGCCGAAACCAGCCAAGGAAGATCGGCCTGGGGCGCGCTCAAGCGGTTGCCCATCTTGATCGGTCTGGGTGCAGGAATGTCGCCCCATTTGTCGCGCGCCGTCTGGAGTGGTCTCAACCACATGTCGGGTGAATTCGTCCGCACCCCCAAGCGTGGGGAAAACTCCGGCCGCTACAAGATGGGCGCCAAGCTCCCCCTCGTGGAGCTCTGCCTGATGATGCTCACAGGAGCTTCGGTCGTCGCAGCGTTCGAGACCGGACACTGGTTCGCGGCTCCCTTCGCGATTCTCTTCACCTGGGGACATGCATATGTGGCCACGATGGTGCTCAAAGAGCAGCTTCTCCCCGCTTCTTCCCTTGGATCGGGCTCGGGTGGGGCTCTCGGGGACGACCGGCCCCTGGTCAAAGCTGCGTAATCTCGGTAGCATAAGTCTGATTGACGGTGGGAGATCCGATGGGTCGACCTTACTTCGATCCCCCGAGGAGGCATGGAGCGACTTGGGGCCCGAGCTACTTCAGCGAAGCGGAGACGAGAACCTGTGGGCACACGAATGACGAAGGCTGATATGGTCCAGGCGGTGTATTCGCGGCTTGGGGGCTTTTCCAAGAAAGAATCAGCCGACCTCGTTGATCTGGTTTTCGAGACCATGAAGGAAACGCTGGGGCGGGGGGAGAAAATCAAGATTTCCGGCTTCGGGAACTTCGTGCTCCGCGACAAGCGGCCGCGTCAAGGTCGCAACCCGCAGACGGGTACCCCGATCATGATCACGGAACGTCGCGTGCTGAGCTTCAAGGCAAGCCAGTTGCTCAAGCACGTTCTCAACCCCCGCGACGGGGAAGAAGCGGATGCGCCGAGCGTCGGTGCCGCTCCGGCCTCGTCTGACGATTGAGAGCTAACTCGTGACCCGACGAGATCCCCCGGTCAAGCTCTACTACCGAATCGGCGAGGTAGCTCAGGCGGTGGGCGTACAGCCTCACGTGCTGCGCTATTGGGAGTCGGAATTCGGTTCCATTCGTCCGCAGAAATCCGCTCGCGGTCAGCGCGTGTATTCCCATAAGGACCTGGAGAAGCTCTTGCGGGTCAAGGAACTGCTCCACAGCGACGGGTACACGATTGCGGGGGCCAAGAAGAAGCTTCGCGAGGCGGGCACGGAGGAGCACGCCAATCAGGCCGAGGTTGCCGCGACCAACGCGAAGATGCGTGCGCAACTCACGGAAATTCGCAACGAGATCCAGTCCGAACTGGATGCACTCGACCGGCGCGACGACTGAGAACTCGGCCTGGTCGCTTCCAGATCGGGTGCGGCTCGCCGCTCCAGGACGGGCACTTCTCTCCGGTGGACAAACAACATCCCACCCCTCTTGACTCGGCTCCCCTTTGTGGGGAGATCGCCCATGCCGAGAGGGACCCGACCCTGTCTGACCACCTCTAAGCACAAGAAACCAAAGCCCGCGGGGTTCTCCCGCACAGCACAAAAGGAACGAAATGGCAGAAGGTTTGAATCGAGTGATCCTCCTGGGAAACCTCGGGGCTGATCCTGAACTCCGCATGACGAATGGCGGCACCGCGGTCCTCAACGTCCGTATGGCCACCTCCGAGTCGTACTTGGATCGCAACAAGCAGCGCCAGGAACGTACCGAGTGGCATCGAGTCGTCATTTGGGGTCGTCGCGCGGAGGCTCTAGGGAAGATCCTCACCAAGGGTGACCGAATCCTCATCGAAGGCAGTCTGCGGACCTCTAGCTACGAGGACCGCGACGGCAACAAGAAGTACACGACCGAAATCGTTGCCAACAACGTCGTCCTCAGTGGCGGTGGCGGCGGCGGTGGCGGTCGTGGTCGCGGCGGCGGTGGTGACTTCGGGCCCCCACCGTCTGGCGGAGGCGGCTACGATGACGCCGATTACGGCGGCGCGCCTGACGACGACGACATCCCATTTTAGGTCGTACCGAAGGGGCCGCGGCAGCGCTGTCGGCCCCCTTTTCTAGCGTCTCGCCATCATGGTCTTGGTTCTCGGTCCGCCCAACCCGGTTGCCTTACGCGTCGTCGAACATCTCTCAGCCAAGGGAGATGCCGTCGTGGTCGTCGGGAGCCCGGAGCTCCGTTCCTCCCTCCCGGAGTCGGTCGAGCTTTGTGTTGGTGACGCCGCCAGCATTGATTTTGGTCTCAGCGGTCGGCGATACCTGGAGCTGCTTGCTTCGGTGGACGAGATCGTCTTGGCCGATACCACTTATGTCTCGTCGGGAGAGGTCGAGCGCAACCGGTTCGTCCGGCAGGCTGCGGAGGTCGCCGAGTTCGTCAAGGCTGGCGGGGGGCAGAAGGGGGTGCGCTTCCTTTCATCTCTGTTGGTTTTCGGAAGCGCCAAAGGTGAGGTGTCTGAGGACGAGTTCGAGGTGGGGCAGCGCTTTCGCGACGAGTTCGAGGAGTCCCTGGCCGTTGCCGAAAAGATCATCCGCGATCTTGGACATCGTTGTCCCATTTCGATTCTCCGTTGCGCTCCCGTTGCTGGCGACGATAGGACTGGGGAACTCTTCCCGAGCGCCCCCCTTTCGCATCTCGCCCGGCAAGTCATCAGCGCGCCAAGCGACATCGGGCACACCTTTACGGATCTTCCAGTCCATTTCGAGACTGTGGAGCGCGTGGCAAAGTCGCTCTTTCGGCTGCAGCCGAAAGAGCACACGAGAGTCGCGCATCTCGTCGACAAGAATCCCCTGACCGATCGCGCGCTCATTCACTGGCTAGCCAAGGCAGCAAACAAGCGCGTTCACGAGCGGGCTCCTGGCCCTCGACCATGGTCGTCCTGGGGGCGAGCCTCTTATCCTGGGGGCCGAACCCTTGCCGGATGGGGGCTCCGATTCAGGCGCGATTTCGCCGAGGAGCAGCTCACCGACCTTCTCGACCCCGATCGAGAAGCTCTCCTGGAAGGTCTATTTTCAAGGGAAAGCCGCATTGCTTGAACCGCCACGCTGCGCAAGGCTCATGAAAGGAGGCGCGCTTTGCGTGGCGCTCCTTTTTTCTATTCATGCTTGCGCGCCCAAGGCGCGTCAGGTGCGCTCGGCGTCGGAGTACGGTGAGGCAGAGAGTCGCCCGATTCCCCGACTCGGCCCACCCGTCATCGCGAAGCCGCATCCGCTGGGCGAGGCGGAGTCGGGAGAGACGCAGCCGGCGCAGCCACCTGGGGTGCCAGCAGTGGTCCGCAAACTCGAGCATCTCGAAGCGTTCTATGACGCCGTCGATGACGTCAGAAACAGGCGAAGGGACAAGAGCGTCCGCATTCTCTGGCTCGGCGATTCTCACACGGCAGCTGACTTCATGACTCAGCCGGTGAGGGAGCGACTGGCGGCCCTCGGCGGCGACGGTGGACCGGGGTTCGTCCGCCTGGGCCTCGACGGGTATCGTCATGGGGCCGTGCGGGTGAAGCCGTTTGGTCGATGGCGCAAGGCACCGATCTTGCCGGCTCAACGGACGCGAGTCCTGGACGGAGTATTCGGCTACGGGGGCATCCGAACGCTTCCTGCTGCAGGAGCTGGGGTCACCTTGGCACCGCGCGACCCGCGCGGCGATGAGCTGACGTGGACATTGTCTCTCCGCCTGCTTCACACATCCAAGGTCGACTTTCAGCTTGGTGAGGCCCGGATGCGAGTATTGCCCGAAGACGACGAGGGTGAGCTCCTTCCCGGGGGCGGGCAGTTCGAGGCACTCAGCGGAACGGATACAGAGGAGCTCTCCGTGCACCACGTGGGGGGCGACCCAGAGGTATTCGGTGTTTTCGGTGACTACACTTCACCGGGCGTTGTGCTCGATACGGTCGGAATCAATGGGGCACGCACAGCGACGCCCTTGGCGTGGGAGCCCGAGCAGTTCGTCGCTCAGGTTGCGGCGAGAGAGCCCGATCTACTCGTCCTGGCCTTTGGGACGAACGAGGTTTTCGATCAGACGACTCCCGAAAGGTATGTAGAACACAACGAGGAACTCGTGAAGCTGGTACGCCAGGCGCGCCCTGGCATTCCCTGCTGGATCGTGGGTCCGCCAGATTCGTCCACCAAAGAGGGCACTTCCAAGGCGCGAGTTGCGGAGGTTACCGCGGCTCAGGCGCGCGCGGCGGAGAATATGGGATGCGCGTTCACCAGCGCGTTCGAGTTGATGGGAGGGGAGGGAAGCTTCAACCGCTGGGCTCGGGAGAAGCCGGCGAAGGCCCGCGGCGACCGCATTCACCTCACGATCGCGGGCTATCGAGAGCTCGGCCGCCTACTCGGTGAAGCTCTCATCGATGGGATGCCTCTTGCCCAGGCGCGACTTTCTTCGGAAGAGCAGCCGTCGGACCCGCTCGATGCAGCTGAGAAGGAGGGCGAACGGGCCCACGATTCGACGGACAGCGTGCCCCGGTTCAAGGAGCCGCCGAACGCGCCTTGAGATACTCGTCGTACCTTTTCATGAGCGCGCTATAGATCCAGTTTCCGATGCGGATGGCACCGACGCCCGTGGGATGTGTCATGTCGGCTTGCCCAAGGCCCCGTCGCACCCATGAGGGCATCGAACCCCAACCGCCCATCGCCTCGTATGTGTCGAAGTATGCGCATCCGAGCTGTCTCGCTGCCTTTTCCTGCTCTGCGACGATCAGCTGAATGATCTTCATACTGCTCGTCACGCCGTCACGATGCCGAGCCCTGTCCATCGCGCCGATGATCAAGCAGGACGACTCCGGGAGAGCACGTTGTCCCTGTTCGATCACGGCCTTCATCGTTCTCAGGTATTCGTCCATGGGATAGGCGTAGCCGTCGCCGCTTTCATTGGCTCCGAACTGATACACTACCAGGTTCGGATTGCGCCACTCGAGCTCCGCAGCGAAATGGTCGTCATCCTGCTTGTCGAGGAACCGAATGCGCGCACCCTGGACGCCGAGTGCGTCGAGAACGACGCCAGGTACTTGCCGCTCGAGCACGACGCCGAAGGTTCGGCTCTCACCCTTCTTCATCCGAAGCTCGAATCGATGGGGGCCGTCTGGGACCTCGATGACGTGCCGACGAACTTCTTTCTCCGGTGCTGCCGTGTCAACAGTGGAGTGGACCTCGTCGTCCACACGGACTTCGAACTCTCCGCCATGGGGGCGTGCCAAATAGGAAAGCTCGAAGCGCGAAACCTTCGTTCCAAATTCCCCCTCTTCCGCCGTTCCGAACTGCGCAATAACCCCAGAGCTCGCTCGAAAGGTAACTCCCCCGAGTCCGTACAGCCCGTCCTGGGTCGTCGGTCCGACGATCCGGCTGACCCGAAATCCCTTGGTCGCGAACCGGAAGACGTCGTTGTGGAAATACGCAGGCCACGCGTTGGCGATCAGCATGTAGCCGTGTCCTGCGTCGCCGAAGGTTTCTTGTAGCTTGCGCCTCAGGGTTCCCGAGATGTAATCGCTCACGACGATGGAGTCGCCGAAGTGTGCGATTCTCGTGATCGCTCCCTCCTCGTCTCGTTGCGTGCGAGCGAGGGATGCGAAGAAGGCATCGAGGGAATGGCCGGTGGGATCCAGGATATCGACGGGAGGGGCTTCGGCCGCGATGGCCGGCAAATCCAGTGGAGCCTCCTTTCCTCCGATGGGCCCCCGGGCGTCCGTGAGTTCTGCCGAACGCGGGGTTGCCATCCCCGGCAGGCTTCGAGATTCACTCGAGAGCTCTGCCTCACCCACGGAGAGATCGGGGGCTGCGTCCGCAGCGATGGGAGCTGGTCCGCCCTGACTTGGCGGGATGGAATAGAATCTGGCGTCCTCGAGGAACGGGGCGAGTTCGAAGAGAAGCCCTAGGGCCGATACCAGGATTACAGCCAGTACGGGACCGGACAAGAAGACACGCCCCAACGTGGGATCCTCGACGGAATCCGCAGGAGGCGATTCGATCTGGGTTGCCTGGCGACGACTCATGGGGAGCTCGATGCCGCGGTGTCGACTTCTCCGCTCTCCTCGAGTGCAGACAGATCGATCGCGCCTTCGTCGAGCTCGATGAGCTTCTTGGATGCGCGCTCACGGATCTTGTCGGAGAGGGTTTCACGTCGAGCCACCATGTCGAGGAGCCTTCTGTATTGCTCGTCTCCTTGGGCTCGGGGGTTCGTCTTCAGAATGCTCTCGGCCCACCGTACTTCGAGGGACTCATACGCCGCGAGTGCCCGCTCCGCGGCGCCCAGCTTTTCGAACTCCGTCCCGGCTCCCAGCAGATCGCCCCTCTGGATGAACCTGGCGACCGTGTTGAGCTCCTTGGGGACCCCGAGAGAGTCTTCCTCCGCAGGATGATTGGCAAACGTCAGGACGATTGCCGTCATCGCTATTGCGCCGACACCCGCCGCGAGTAGCGCAGGGAGAAGCGAACTCTTGGGCTTTTCTTTGGCTGGTGGTGGGAACGAGGAGCCCGCCAGGGCGGCGATCCGTGCCCCCTCTGCGGCATCGGCATGGAACACCTGACCCTCGGGAATGTATTTGAGCACGACGTCACCGAGCTCCAGTACGTCACGGCTATCCAAGATGGCTCGGTTGAGAGCATGGCCGTTGACGCGCAGGCCGTTGGCGCTGCCCTTGTCGATTACCTCGAAGCTGCCGTCACCGATGCGACGGATCTCGGCGTGGATTCGGCTCACGCTCCCGTGATCGATGGGGAACTCGCACTCTGCCCCACGTCCGATGAGGAACCGCTCTCCTTCGAGCGGGTACTCGGCCCCTTGGTTGGGTCCGATCAATTCGACCAGGCGATGAGGTAAACGGCCACTCGCGGGGCGGGCGGATTCGCCAGCCATCAACCGATAGCCTTGCTCCTGCGTGTCGATCGCTTCATCCACGACCTGGATCCGATAGTCGCCCACTTGGATGACGTCCCCATGGGCAAGCTCCTGGGAGCCGATGACACGCACCCCGTTCACGAACAATCCGTTGTAACTCGAATTGTCCTCCACTCGGAACCCGCCCTTCGACTGGCGGATGACGGCGTGCTTGCGCGAGATGTTGCGCTCTGTAAGGCGCACGGCGTTCCCTTCAGCGCGGCCGAGAGAGTATTCTTCGCGCACCAGGTTGACGACCGTCTTCTGGTCCTCGTCGTCCGCGATGACTAATTTCCACATGATTCAGTCGGGGGAGCATCCGGGGCGGGTGTGCTTCGCTCGTTCTGAAGGGCCCCTCGGGGTCCCGAACCCGGGAACGCCAGTTGGTACCTGATACCGGGTCGTTCGTCAGCAGGTCCAAAGAAAGTCGTGAATTTTCGGCCTTACGACTCGGATGCTCGGATTGTCGCGAGTCGGGTGCACACGGTTGGTGAGCAAGGCAGTCACGCGCTGCCGGTCCGGGTCACACCAAAAGCTCGTTCCGGTGAAACCTAGGTGCCCAAAGGTTTCGTCGCCCGCGCTACTTCCAGCCATACTGTTCCTACCCGACACCCCGTCGAACCCCAACCTCAGCGTTCCACCCGGACGTCTCCTCAGCAGAACATCTAGCATTCGTTCCTCTTGTTGGGTCGTCCGACCAGCATGTGCGTCGAGCAGTCGCGCTCCAAACGAAAGAACGTCGCGAACGGTACCGAAAAGACCGGCGTGCCCGCAGAGTCCCATGCCGCACAGTGCCCAGGCGTTGTCGTCATGTACCTGACCACGGAGAAGCCCACCCCGCGCGGGCTGCACCTCCGTGGGGGCCACCAGTCTCATGAAATCGCGCCCGTGACGGTTTCTCAGCGCGCGCGCCGAACCGGAGCCGAGGTTCCAAGGAGTCGTGAGGAGATCGCTCATCGCGGCGTCTAGCGGCCGACCGAGCAGCCGCGAGACTCCGAATCCAACCAAGATGTAGCCGAGGTCGCTGTATATCGGATGAGGTGCGCTGATTTTCGCCTTTGCTCGCGCTGCCCGCAGGAGACAACGCTCGATGTCGATCGTCGCGCCTTGCCAGGAGTCGGCAAACAGTTCGACGTGAGCAACCAAGCCCGAGCGATGGGACAACAGCGACTCGATGGATTGGTGTCCGCCATACGTCGACGCAACTTCCGGGAGCATTTCCTGAAGTGGTGTCGCCCAGCTCAGCCTGCGCGTTTCTACGAGGCCAGCCACCAAAGTGGCGAAGTGAGACTTCGTGACTGACGCCAGATCGAAAAAGTGCTCCTCGTCATCGTCCCCGGACGTGCCCCAGCGCATCTCCCAAGTGTTTCCTACTCGCTGTGCCACGCCTGCTTCGAGAAGTGGGATCGTCGAGGTTTCCTTCTGGACCACACGCAAGAAGGCGGCGATCGAGTCGTCTTTGCGAGGGGACGATGTCGTACCTTCGCCCCCATCCTGACCAGAATCCACTACGCCCATCGACATGCTCTCTGAAATAGCAGCGTTTTTTGACCACGAGCAAGACAGGCGAGTATGCTAACCCCGCGACAATGCCTGAATTTGCGTGGGAAGCGAGGAGCCGGTCCGGAGAAACCCGAAAAGGCTCGATGGAGGCCGAGAACGAGGCCGCCGTTCAACAGAAGCTGTCCCAGCTTCAGCTTTCGCCGGTGAAGATTCGGCGCAAGTCCAAGCTCGAAACGATGAAGTTTGGGGCAGGGGGCTCGGTGAAGATCAAGGAGATGGTGACCTTCACTCGTCTCTTTT
Source organism: uncultured Polyangiaceae bacterium (assembly GCA_965652275.1). Classification (GTDB taxonomy): domain Bacteria; phylum Myxococcota_A; class Polyangia; order Polyangiales; family Polyangiaceae; genus NIC37A-2. Next base: position 84,598 of record CBFGUR010000009.1, read on the forward strand.
CGACGATGATCAACGCAGGTCTCCCCATCGTTCGCTGCCTCGACATTCTCGCAGGGCAACAATCCAATGCTTACTTCAGAGGTGTGTTGGAGGACGTGAAGAGTCAGGTAGAGAACGGCTCCACGTTCAGCGATTCGCTCCGGCGGCATCCGGCCGTCTTCGACGACCTATTCGTGAACCTGGTCAACGCCGGTGAGGTGGGTGGTATCCTCGACTCCATCATGGGGCGACTTTCGGTGTACATCGAAAAGCGCGCGAAGCTCGTGGGTCAGGTGAAGGGCGCGCTGACGTATCCGGTGATCGTCATATTCATCGCAATTGGTGTGATGATCGTCCTCATGACGTTCGTGATTCCGGCCTTCGAAAACATGTTCAAGAACTTCGGTGGAGGGCGCGAATCCTTGCCGTGGATCACTCGCGTGATGCTCGACATCTCCGAAGGATTCATCACCTGGTCTTGGCTGTTCGCCTTGATTGCCGTCGTGCTCTCGTTTGCTTGGATCCAATTCTACAGGAATCCCAAGGGCAAACGCTGGGTTCACAAGCTGCTGCTCACGTTGCCCATCCTGGGCAACGTGATGGAGAAAGTATCTGTATCGCGTTTTACTCGAACACTTGGCACTCTCTTGCAGTCGGGCGTCCCCATCCTTGATGCACTGCAGATATGTTCACGCACGGCGGGCAACGTGATCATCCAGGAGGGGATCATGGAGGTGCGCCAGTCGGTGAGCGAAGGCCAGAACATGGTCGAGCCACTCATGCGAACCGGGGTTTTTCCGGAGATGGTCGTGCAAATGATCTCGGTCGGCGAGCAAACCGGAGCCCTAGACCAGATGCTCAACAAGATCGCGGACTTCTACGAGGAGGAGACCGACGTGGCGGTAGCAGCGCTCACGAGCTCACTGGAGCCCATCTTGATGGTCGGTGTCGGCGGGATGGTGGGGACCGTGCTCGTCGCGATGTATCTTCCGATTTTCTCTCTCGCCGGCAACATCAAGGCGTAAACCGGGGGGGCGGGCATGAGTGTGTCCACATTTCCGCCAGCGCGTCGGAGCGTAGCCCCGACCCCGAGCATCTTTCCCCGCTTCACGGGGCCCATCGATCGCACTGGCATCGAGTTTGGGGCGCGGCTGGCTCACTTCTCGGTCGCGCGCGCCGTGGTGTTCACCGCGGTGGTTGCCTTGGTGCTCGTGATACTCGCGAAAACGTCAGGCGAACTCCGCGTGTCGTACTCGTCTCGACTCGTGCTCGGCGCGCTTGCGGCGGCGTACATTTCATCGGTCGTGCAGTGGTGGGCCGGTCGCCGTCGTCGTGCGATGTACATGACCGCGCTCACCCTGATCGTGGTCGACCAGCTTCTCTTCTCGCTCATCGCCTATGTCACGGGCGGGGTCGCGAGCGGCGCGACGTCGCTCCTAGGGGTTGCGTGTCTGGTTGGTGGGCTGCTCCTCGGCGTATCGGGTGCAATCGTCGCCGGCGTCGCGGGCGCCATTTTTTTCAGCCTGTTGATCCTGGTCACCCAAGGAGGCGACGCACTTCTTCCTCCAGATCAGCCCCGCCAACTCTACCGACTCGCAGAAGGGCAGGCCGTCTATTATTACGTGTTCAACCTGCTCATGCTTCTCCTGGTGGGGCTCATGGCGAGCTATCTGGCCGAACGGCTCGAGCGAGCAGGGGGTGAGGTCAAACAGGCTGAGCGACGTGCTGACCATGCCGAGCGCATGGCAGCCCTAGGACGTCTTGCTGCCGGCTTGGCACACGAAATCCGGAACCCTCTTGGGTCGATCTCGGGTTCCGTGCAGCTCTTGAGGTCGTGTGCCGAGCGTGACGAAGATCGCGAGCTATGTGACATCGTTCTCCGAGAGGCGGCCCGTCTGAACGAACTCGTCACGGATATGGTGGACCTCTCGAAGCCACGCCCGCCGGTGAAGGCGCGGGTCGACGTCGGTCACATCCTGCGAGACATCGTAGAACTCGCAAAGAGTTCGGGGCGTGGGGCAGGAGACGTCGAGCTCGTGCGAAGCGGTCCGGACACTGCGTGGATCGACGCGGATTCAGGCATGATGAGGCAGCTCGTCTGGAATCTCGTACGCAACGCACTTCAGGCGACCGGGTCGGGTGGGCAAGTGCGCGTGCGGCTCGAGGTTGACCGGACAGCGCGACTTTCCGTCGAGGATGACGGCGTGGGAATCGATTCCGAGGCGATGGAACGACTCTTTGACGCCTTCTTCACCACCAGGAGCAAGGGCACTGGGCTCGGTCTCGCCGTGGTCAAGCGGATCGCTGACGAGCACGATTTCACCATTACTGTAAGCAGCGATCCGGGAGATGGCACCCGTTTTACCGTCGATTTCGGGCCTGCCCGGCAAGCGCCGACGGTTGCATAGCGCTAAGAACCGGGGGAATCTCTGCCCGTCCTCAGCGTATGACAAGTAGCGCCGCCGGTTTTGGGCGGCTTTTGACTCATTTCACAGATACGATGAACCACACACGCCGATTTGCTCTTCTTTTCGTCCTCGTTTCCCTTCTGCTGGGCTCGGTCGCCCATGCCGGTGCTGCCCAGAGTTATCTCGAAAGTAAGCAAAAAGAGCTCACCAGCCTGATCAAGAAGCCGAAATCGAGCAGCAATGACGAGCAGCTCAAAGTGACTTTCGACGCGCTGCTCGACTATTCCGCCTTTGCCAAGGACTCGCTGGGGACCCAGTGGAACGAGATGAACGAGAAGGAGCGCACTGAATTCTCCTCTCTCCTGAAGACTCTCGTTCAACGCTCGTACACGAAGAACCTCCGCAACACCCTGGACTACGACATCGTCTTCAAGGGCGAAACGAAAGCGGCCAAGGGAGAGCTGGTGCAGACGGTGGCGAAGCACAAGACCGACCCCCGGAAAGAAACCATCAGTATTGATTACCTCGTGCATCAGGTGGACGGAAAATGGCGCGTGTACGACATCATCACGGAGGGCGAGAGTCTCGTGAAGAACTACAAGAGTCAGTTCCGCCGAGTCATCAAGAAAGATGGGTTTTCGGGCCTTCTCGACCGCATGAGAAAGAAGGTCGCCGAAGAGGAATGATTGCGGTCGCCGCGTGCGGGCGTCTTTTTCTAGGGGGCTCTAACCAGGAGGCTCGACTGCTGATAGTATGAGCAGATGAGCCCTTCGGGGAAAGCTCGGTCTAGTTCGGGAGCGGGGGACGCGGCGTCCCTCGCTTCACGGCATTTGGAGACCGGATCGAAGGCTGCGTCCCTGCCCCTCCGACTGAGCGTGGCTCAGGGCGGCCTCGGTCTGGAGCTGAGCGCGGGGGTCGCATTCGGAGCGATGCACGTCGACGAGCTCGAGGTTGAGCTCCCTGGTTTGAACTACCCCATCGATCTGTCCCGCGGGGTCAAGCACTTCCGCAATCGTCGGAGCGTGCTCCGCCACGCATCCCTTCGGGTCGATAGCGCAGCTTTGGCCAAGCTCTGGGCGGAGTCTCTTGCCGAAATGTGGGGCTCCGGCGTCCGAGTGCGATTGCGTCCCTTCTATGAAGAGGCCCAACTAGCGTCGGACGCCAGAGCTGAAGTGCGCGAAAACGACGGCGTCGCGGGAATTCCTTCGCTCGCCGTTACGATCCACCGGAGAGACGAGGTGCTCGCCTTCGACTTGGTGGTGCTTTCCGGGACTTCTCCGAGAATCGCCATCGACAGTCCGCGAGCTCTGGGCAGGAACGAGCCTCCACTTCTTCTGGCCATCCAAGCCGTCGATGCGGGGCTACGCGCCGCAGCGGGTGGCGCAACCCCCGAGGGTGGTCTCAGTGTCTCTCGTAGGGGAAGGGCCGTCCTCCTCGGGGGCCTGGCCGAGACGGTCGCACTGTCGGTTCTTCCCGCGCTCGGGTGCCGCTTGCCACGGGTGGATGAGCAGGTGATCTCTGCAGTGAAGTACGACGCCGGGGAGATCCGCCTCGTGATCGGAAAAAAGGGCGAACCCCTATCGGCGGGCCGCAGGGCGCTTTGGGTCGCGGCAACTTCTGATTTCCTCCGGGTTCCTGATGAGACTTTGAGTGTCGGAGACTTGGGCGGCGCTCGACAAGCCTATCTGGAGTTGCTCGAAAGAGCGCCGGGGCACCTCGAAGCTCTTCAGACCCTTGCCGAGCTCGATCTTGCGGTCGGGTCCCGCGGGGAATCAGCGCTTTCTTTTCTGCAGGAGCTCGAGGGGACGCTCGGGGGGCGGCTGGCACCCTTGTCCCTTGCGAGGCATAGGCTCGCGCTGGCACGAGCTCTCGAGGTGACGGGACGTCGTGGGCTCGTGGTCGAAACGCTTTGTGCGGCACTATCGCACGAGAACGACGCCGTCCTCCAGGCCCTTCTCGGACTCGAGCTCGCCAGGCGGGAGCAGACCGACTCCGCCAAGCGACAGCGATTGGATGTTGCACTATCCCGCGCGCCCTTCTTGAGACAACCGCGCTGGGCCCGGTTCGAGCTCGCCGTGCGCACGGGCGATTTAAGAGTTGCTGCATCTGATGCTGAACATCTGGAGGCGTCGGAGAATACCGCGCTCGATCGAGCGCGAACCTGTCGGCGGGTGGGTGAACACTTTCGCGCGGCTGGGCGCCTCGGCGATGCTTATCGGTGGCTCCAGAGGGCGCTCTGTTTGTCGCCGGACGACCCTGCCGTGATGTTCGGCCTTGCGCGCTGCCTCATGGATCGCGCCGAGCCCCTGCGCGCTTGTGAACTGCTCCAGTCCTCCGTTGGCCAAATGTTGCAGGACGAGCCCGCTCGAAACGAAAGTGAAACGCCCGGTGGTGCAGAGGATGGTGAGTTCGGCGGTCGGAGCGAAACGGTCCGCGAAACCTTGTCCGAGGCGCGGTTTCTCCTCGGGCAGTTGCTCGTGAATGAGGGAATCGACGTACATTCGGCTCTCCTACATTTGGCTGCGGTCGAAACGCGCTCTTCCGTGGGTGTCGAGGCGCGCCTCATGGAAGCGGAAATCCTTCATGAACAGGGGCGATTCCCACAAAGAGATCGCGCGCTTGCGCGCCTCTTCGAAGCCAGTGAGATGGGGTGGATCGATTTGCGGAAGCATGCGGGCAAGCTCGACCGGTTGCTGGGCGAATGGGGCGACAGCATGGATTCCTCTGTTCTCGAATTCGCCCGCCGTGTTCTAGGGACGTCAATTGAGGGCCACTCTTCTGAACGAGAGTACCCGAAATCGAGCGACGCACCGACGCTTTGAGTCGCGCATTCCTGTCTACACAGACGGCCTCGGTTCAGCTACGGTATCGCGCCATGTCGCTTCTCACCGGAGACGATCTCTTGCTACGAGCGGTTTCCGTCTCGAAGGAGCAACTGGTTTTCGTGAAGCATCACCTGGAGGCGAGCGAGGGGCTTGGGTTTCTGGTTGCGGATCGGGGTGGCGACGCTTTTTTGGTTGCTCATGAAAGTCAGCGTGAGGCGCTGGAACTATTCATCGAGGACCTCAAGCACGAGTTGGGGCTGCGGACGGTAGTTCGGCCATCGCACGCGGAGACGTTGGACAGACACGGAGCCTCGTCAGATGGCATCGAGTAAGTCCAAAGACAACGATCGCCAAACGAACCTGTTCGATGAGGCGAAGCTCGCCACGAGCAATCTTCCTCTACGGGGCACATCGTCGCTGCCGAGCCCACCCCCGGTCGATGGACGCTCGACCGCAGTCTGGCGACAATGGCTCTCGTCCATGGCGAGCGATGCCGAGGCCGCTCTGGCGGCGGCCATCGCGTATCGCGACATGGATCCTCAAGGACGCGAAAGATGGCTCTCCTCGCTGGAGCTCGACGCCCCAGCCGTCGGAGTGCCTCCGGTGGCCCTCTACGCGCCTCTTTTGGCCGTAGAAAGCGACCCGGAGCGGCGTGAAAGGCTGATTTTCGCCCTCGGAGATCCGGACGCTGGGTCGGATGCGCCGTTGCCGCAACGAGCCCTGTCGGGGCTGAGCCAACAGGGGGAAAGGGTGTATGTCGTCGCGACACCTCTCTATCTCAGTTTTTTCCAGGTGTTGGCTTGTGGTGTTTCGAGCGGGACGTTCACTTGGGTTCGGCATGATCCCATCGTCGGCTTCGAGGGTGTTCCCCGCGAGGGAGACGACCTTCGGGGTGTCGTACTCTCGGAGGCGCCCATGAAGTCGGTACTCGATGAGCTTGCGACGGCTGTCCTTTCTCACCAACGCTCCGGTAGAGCCCTCCCGGACGGCCTCTCCGTATTGGGAGATCTTCTGGGTCCCCTCGGCCCTTGAACGGCCCGACCCGTGGGCGAGGCTCGACTGAAATGCGCGGACGTCTGCGGTTCATCGTGTTCGCTTTGGTCCTTGCCCTAACTTCGTCGTGCGGGAGTCGTCCTTCGCCCGCTCCGAAGGGGGGGACCGACCGAGACGGCCAGGTGCTCGAGTTTTCTTTACCCAATCCCGACGGTGAACTCGTTCGGTCCAAGAACCTCCGCGATCGCGTCACGGTGCTTCTGTTCCTCACCACATTCGATATTGCTTCACAGGCGCAGGCGCGGCGACTCGAGGATCTGTACCGAACGCACACTCCGAGGATTAATGCCATTGGGGTGGTCGTTGAAGCACCGCGATACTCTGACTTGGTTGCGGAGTACCGGGCGTCCCTGGGCCTCTCCTATGATCTCGTCATGGGCGAACGTCAGGTCCTCGACGAACACCCAGTGTTCCGGCGCGTGAAGTCCGTGCCCGCGTGGATCATTCTCGATCGGGAAGGCACAGTGAAGAGTTCCGCCTCTGGCGCTCTCACTTTGGACGAGCTCGAGGAGCTCGTTCGTGCGGCGGAGTCACGATGAGGAGCAAGCGGCTCGTGCCTCGCCTTCGGGAAGCAGCCGCGATGGCGCTACAGGTGCGTTATCTCTCGCGAGGTCTTGGACCCCGTCGCAATCTAGGCGGCGGACCGTCGGTCGTGGTTTTGCACGGCCTGTACGCGTCTGCCGGCGTCTGGCGCCCTCTCGGGCTAACTCTCCAAGAGAAGCTCGATGCATCCATCTTCAGCTTCAGCTACGTCCCGGGACCCGGAATCGTCGAGCTCACGGCGAGGGTCGACCGACTCGTTCGACTCATCGAGTCGCCGCGACCCATCCACCTCGTCGGTCACAGTCTGGGGGGTCTCGTGATGCGAAACTACGCTCGCGCGCCTAGTTGTGACGGGCGCGTGCTGCAGACGATCAGCCTCGCCGCACCATTTCTCGGCTCCAAGAAGAACTGGCTCGTTCCCGGACAAGCGGGTCGCGATCTCGACCCCAGCTCGCCGCTGTTGTTGGCCCTTCGCTCGGCATCGCCTGAAAACGAACGTGTGCCCCACACTACGATCGTCGCCCAGCATGACGAGATGATACTACCTGGCGCTTACCCCGAATTTGGTCGGCATCTTCTCGCCGAAAACGTGGGGCACAATGGAATCTTGTTTCATGAGGAGACAATGCGCATCGTAGTCGAGACGATTGAGTGCGCTGAGCAGCGCCGCGTTGGCGCCCCTCGGTAGTCTTGAGCTCCGGTGCGCGCTCAGGCGGCCACGATACCGGAGAGAGCCTCGATCAGGCGATCGAGATCTTCGCGCGTGTGCTGTTCGGTAACGGCGATCAGCAGCTTGTTCCCGTCTTTCGGATCGAAGCGACCGAGATCGAAGCCGCCGACGATGCCCTCGCTTTCTAGGCTTCGAAGGACTTCTGCTGAAGTCTTGCCGTCGAACTGGATCGAGAACTCGTTGAAGACCGGTAGATCTGGAGCACCGTCAGAAACCGATGGCAGCGCTACTAGCTTTTTGCGGAGGTAATCGGTCTTGGCGAGACATTGCCGAGCGACTTCGGAAAACCCAGTCTTGCCGAGTAGTGCGCTCCGGATCGTGAAGGCGAGCGCCAAGAGGCCTTGATTGGTGCAGATGTTGCTGGTCGCGCGCTCGCGGCGAATGTGTTGTTCGCGAGTCGATAGAGTCAGCACGTAGCCGCGCTTCCCGTCCTGATCGACGGTTTCACCGCAAACCCTTCCGGGGAGCTGCTGCAGATACTTCCGGTCGTTGCGACAAGCCAAAAGACCCACGCCCGGTCCACCGTACTGAGGGGGGCAGGCAAGGGGCTGGCCCTCGCCGCCGACGATGTCCGCTCCCCATGCGCCTGGCGGCTGAACGAGAGCAAGTGCGTATGGTTCGACGACGGTTGCCACCAAGAGCACCCCGCGCTCGTGGCATTTGTTGGCCAGAGGCGAAAGATCGGTGAGCGTCCCTTGGTAGCAAGGGCTCCCCACCACGACGCATGCCGTGTCGGCGTCGATGGCTGAGACGAGCGCGTCGATGTCAGTGCCGCCGTTTGCCCCGAGAGAGACGGTGCGGCAGGCGTCCGGCGCGCTCCCCTCGAGATAGGCGAATGTCGTCTCCCGATAGTGCGGATGCACGCAACCACTGAGCAACACCCCGCCCTTCTTCGTGAGGCGACGAGCCATGAGGACGCCCTCCGCTGTCGCGCTCGCCCCGTCGTAGAGGCTCGCATTGGCAAGCGGCAGGCCATACAATTCGCTCACCATCGTCTGGAATTCGAAGATGGCCTGAAGCGTGCCCTGAGCGACCTCTGGCTGATAGGGTGTGTAGGCGGTGTAAAACTCGCTACGGAGGAGTAGCTGATCGACCGCTGGGGGGATGTGGTGGGCGTAGGCTCCGCAACCCAAGAACGACAGCATCTGTGCGCCGCCGTTCTTGCCCGCGATTTCGGCAACGTGTCGCATCAGGCGCGCCTCACCGAGGGGCGGGGGGAGATTCAGCTCTCCCGCGAACCGTGCCTCTTCGGGGATGGTCCGAAAGAGGTCGGCGATTTCGGACATTCCGGCAACCTCGAGCATTTGCCGGACTTCTTCTTCAGTATGCGGGAGGTAGCGCATGGCTTGTCGTTCGCTGAAAAAATTGGGACTTCGAGCGCAGTGGGGTATCAGTGGTCGGAAGTTTCGACGTGATTGCGGTAGGCGGTCGGATCGAGCAGATCGCCCTGTTCGCCTTCCAAGTTGGTCGGTTCGATGGCTACCATCCAGCCCTTCTCCCAAGGGTCTTCATTGACGATCTCGGGTTCGTTCTCGAGCGCTTCGTTTACTTCGACGACGCGCCCGCTCAGCGGAGCGTAAAGGTCGCTCAAGGTCTTCACACTTTCCAGCGTTCCGAAAGCTTCACCCGCCTTGATCTCGTCGCCGATCCCGACGTCGAGGCCGACGAGGGTGATGTCGCCCAGCTGGTCGACGGCAAAGGCGGTGATCCCGATGTAGATCTTGCCGTCCCTCTCCTTCGCCCACTCGTGCTCTTTGGTGTATTTGCGGTCTTCGAGCGTTTGTACAGCAGTCATTGGCCTAGGCGCTCTAGCGTGCTTGACCGGCCTTGGCTAGAGCGACGACCGGTTTGACCGGTCGTCGCGACCAAAGAGACACGAGAGCGCCGATTTCGAGCAGCGAGCGAAAGCAGAGTGGGCGAAAAACGCCCCCTCGTCAGAGGGGCGGGGCGTTTTTCAAGAGCTCCTCCGGGCAAACTGTTCGGCGCTCTAGGGCCGAATAGCCAGGACTCCGAGCAGATTCGAACTGGCTGTCTTGGCCAGCGCTAACCGGTCACGAGCGCTTGTAGAACGGCGTTTTCACCACTTTGGCGGCGAGCTGCTTGCCGCGGGCGTCCACGAGAAACTCCGTGCCAACCCCACTCATTTCGACCGGCAGATAGCCGAGCCCGATGGGGCGCCCGAGGGTGGGGGAAGGTCCACCCGAGGTGCAGACCCCCACGTTCTTTCCTGCGGAGTCGAGGAGTGCATAGCCTGCTCGGGCCGAGCCACGTCCTGTGACCTCGAAGCCGACGATCCGTCGCGTGAGTCCTTCCGCCTTGATGCGCTCGAGGGCGGCTTTCCCGAGAAAGTCGCCGGAGTCGAGCTTCACGGTCCAGCCGAGTCCCGCTTCCAGCGGGTTGATTTCTTCGCTGAGCTCGTTCCCGTACAGGGAGAGTCGGGCTTCCAGTCTCAAGGTATCGCGAGCTCCGAGGCCTGCTGCGACGATTCCGTGGGGCTCCCCCGCCGCCATGAGTCGCTGCCAAATCCTTGGAGCGTCCTCGTTTTGGCAAAAGATTTCGACCCCGTCCTCGCCGGTGTACCCGGTGCGGGCGATCGTCACCGGCGCTCCCCCCAGCGTCGTCTTTTCGAAGCGAAAGGTTTTCAAGGTTTCGCTTAGGCCCTTCAGGTTGTCATCGCTTTCCTCGAGCGTGAGTAGGGCCTTTGGTCCTTGTAGGGCGATGAGCCCGGTCTCGTCGCTCTCATCGACGAGGGTGAGCCCGTCCTTACCCTGCGCTTGTTCCTGCAGGTGCGCCCAGAACTTCGCCCGGTTCGAGGCGTTGCAGACGATGAGGATGTCGTCCTGTGCGTGCTTGTAGACGATGAGGTCGTCGACGATGCCGCCACTTTCGCGGCAGGCGCACGTGTACATTGCCTGTCCCAAGGCGACGCGGGACAGGTCATTGGTCACGAGGCCATCCACGAAGGCATGTGCGTTCGGTCCCGTGATGTGGATCTCGCCCATGTGGCACACGTCGAACAGGCCGCAGGCCTCCCGCACCGCTTTGTGTTCTGCGACGATGCCTTGATACTGGATCGGCATCGAGTAGCCGGAAAACGGCACCATCTTGGCGCCCAGTGAGACGTGTTGTTCGAAGAGGGGGGTCTTGTTCAATTCATCGGGTGACGACATGGGTGCCCCCTTCTACTACTCCATTGCGTTTGGGTCGATGAGACCGCCGCCCGGCTTCAGCCCGGCCCGTTTCCAGCGCTCTTCTTCGCTGAGGCCGCCGGTGCCTGGGAGTTTCGTCACGTCGAGTATGGTCACCTTGCTGCCGCGCGGCAGCCGTCGAACCGTCAGTTCGTAGATCCGGTCCTTGCTACCCAGGATCCGCGCGTTCGGGAACACCAGCCGGTCTTCGAGCATTTCCGCGTGGCGCACGGAGATGCGCGCCTTGATATAGTCGACGAGCAGATCGTAATCCGCCGATCCCGTGATCTCGGCAATCTTGGGCCCCTTTTTGTGCCCGACCATACCGCGCGGAACCGCGATCCCAAACACTTCGTCCGGTCCCTCGAGGAGCTCCCCGGGAGGAAGCCTGTCCGGCGATGTCGCGCGAGGCTCGTCTCTTTTCTGTGCTCTGAGCCTTTCGAACTCAGAAGGAGGAGGCCCGGACCATTCGACCTCGTCCTCGCAGCCCCAAACGGGTAGCAGCAAGAGGAGGACCGCCGCTTCTCGTTTCAATCCAGAACCGCCGCCCACGACTGGATGGTAGACGCCGTTTTGTTTTGGACAAGGTTCACAGCCTGGAAGGTGGTTTCGAACCCAAGGTCCGCCTGGGGAGTGGCGCCAGACGTCTGGAATACGAGTTGGAGCGCGGGAGGTGCGCTTGCGCCGGCTGCAGTGGTTGTCCCGCCAATGTAGTCGTTGTCCACGGTAGTAGGCGCGACGCACGTTGGCACGTACTCCAGACTCACGCCGAAGACTGCGCCTCCTGCGCCGCTGTCTTCCAGCAGTTGATCGATGGGAAGTGACTTCAACGGACCGCTCACCGTTGGCAAGTCCGGTTGAAGTGCCGGCGCGCCGCCTAAGGTGATGCCGCCGTTCGACTCAAGGTAGTGCACCCCGTAAATTTCACCCGCGGCCGAGTCGCAGACGTTCGTGTTCTCCGGGCTGACCGTAGAAAAATAGAGCACGCTGTTGTCCAACGTCATATCCCCCACGACGTGCTTGCCGTTCTCGAAGGCCTCGACCCAATTGACCGATGCGTAGAACGCGCCAGCGTCTTCCGTCTCAGTGAGCGAATACACGTAGTGGTTTTCCCCCGCTGCTCCGGACAGATCCTGTTCACCCGTGGCGATGTTGATCGTGATCTGTCCGCGGTCGTCGACCGAGAGTACGGGGGGCACCACGATCGGCTGGCCCTCTGTCGGCCCATCGTTTGCGAAAGCGTCGAAAAAGAGCTGCATCGTCCAGTCCTCCGGATCGTCCTTGGAGACGTCGACGCGCCAGAGCGCGCCGTCTTGGTCTCCGACGAAGACGCGGTCTGCGATGAGTCCAGGTCCCGTGGGATACGCGGCGGGCGAGCCCGTGATCGGGGAGTCGAGATACGGATTCGTCAGGGGCGAGGTGGTGCCAAACACGCCCGAGAGTCCGAGGGCGTCCTGCGCGTCCGTTGGATCGTTAATGAAGCGTCGGAGAATCTGGCCGTCGTCGAGGCGCACGATGGTCAGCGAGCGGGCTGCATAGTCGGTGGAAGAGTAGCAGTTGACCGCAGTACGCGGTTCGAAACCGGCCGTGAATGTGGAGCTGTAGTGCGTGTTGGTCCAAGTGCTTCCCGCATTGGGGTTACTTCTGTTGCAAGTTCCACCAAGGGGGCTTCCCCCAGCTCCTCCCGGGAGCACTGCCACTGCCGTTTCCAATCCGCTGACGTTTACCGTCGCGATGATGGGACGCCCCCCGGTGCCGAAGATCGGCGTGCCGGAGCTGTTGGTGGTCAGCTGCCAGAGGAAGTACGGGTTTTCGTCGTCGGTGACGTCGAGGGCGAAATACCCTGGCTGCTGCCCCCCGAAAGCCTGGACCAGCACCGTGCGCCATGTGTTGTCTCGCAGCTGGATGTTCGCGTTGGCCCGCTCGTACCGGAATGGCGGGGTCGAGCTCAGTGATACGACGTCTTCGACCACCGCGACGCCGTCGAGGAGCTGCATACGGGTTCCCGAGCCGGAGCCCGGGTATTGCGTCTTGAGGCGAGGGAGTACGGCTGGCGGGATGAACGCGTATCTTTCGTTGTTGGCGTTCGTCTCGATGACCGGATCGCTCGAGTCGTTCGGCGAGGCGGCGAAGGCATGAAGCTGTCCGTCGTTGCTCGATACGTACGCCATCATGTACCGCCCTTTGTGGAATTCGGCGAAGGTTTCGTAGGTATCATCCTCGACGACGCCGCGGGGTCTGTCGACGATGGTAGGTGTCGAGTGCAGGATGTCACCGATGACCGAGCAATTGTTTGGGTCGGAAGGTGCGGGGCAGCGGTTGTTCCCCACACCGTCGTCGTACCCTAGGGTCCAGTCGACGACCTGATCGCGACAAGCGTTGTCGCTTGAGGCGCTCGTGCTGACGCAGGCCGAGTCGACTGTGTAGACCAATTCGAGCGCCCCCGGGGGGATGGCAGCCTTGATCGACGATCTGTCACCGCTTTGCGCCGTCCCACCCCGCGTGCCTGCGCCATCGTCGGGCGCGGTCATGTGCGGTCGCAGGGTCTCGTCCGCGCGATAGCCGCCGGTGGAGTCGGGAACGAACGTCGAGAACCGTCGGTCGTTCAGATTCAGCGCCACATTGCGATGAAAGTCGTCACCGTCCGTTTCTGACTTGTCCTGTTCGGTGGGAACATCGCTTGGACATTCCCAACGGAGCCGCTCGATGTTGCCGTACCAGAGCCCGTCGACGCCTCGACCCGGGTCGTAAGACGTCAGGAGGCGGAAGGCCTTCATCCGGTCATCAGCGAGGCCGATGCCCGGAGACCTGACCGGACGCGTGGCAGAGGCCGACTCGTTGTTGATCTGGGCGAGGATCTCGCTCAGGGACGACCGGAGGGTTGCCGCGTCGGGGGCAAGGAGGGGCATGCCGGCGTTTGGGTCGCCAGCGTCGTTGTCCGTGACGTTGCCCGCGTTCGCGAGGCGATGCAGGTTGCAGCAAACCTCGAGATCTTCGTCCAGCGTTGTATCGCAGGTGCCGCCCAGGACGTTCCAATCGGCGACGTCGCTGCGCAGATCCGCGCAGTCTTTCGTTCCCCCCGCGTATGTGCTGAGCGAGTACCCGATGACATGGGTTTCGATCTTGTGCCGCGTGTTGCCGGGAGAAGCGTCGTTGCACGCTCCCGAAGTCTCCGTGCTAGACAAGTTTGCGAGGATTTGTTCCGACGTCATACCGAAGGGGCACACCCCGTCCGGTCCCACGGTGCCTAGCTGTTCGCAGTGGGGACGCATGTCCAGGTTCGGTTCACCATCCGTGATCAAGATGATGTGCTGGTCGCGACAGCCGCACTCAACGTACTGATCGAACCGGGGGGACAGCTTGAGGCCACTCTGAGCCGTCCCGTATAGAGTGTTTCCCGTGGCCGTTCCGTCGCAAACGGGCTCGAGATCGTTTTCCGCGGTGAAGAAGTGGTGAGCGTCGGACAGCGCGCCATTAATCGGCGTGCCGCCGTAGGGTCGTGTCCCGAGGAGCACATCCTGAATGCGGTCGTGGCGCGCGGAATCCATCGAACTCGAAAGATCTTGGTCCCCGAAGTAGATCATCTTGCCTTCGGTCGCGGGCGCTGCGCCGTTGCGTACACCGACCTCCAAGACCTGATTCGTGGCGCAGTCTGCTGGACGGCCCTGCGCGATTGTCCCGTAGTAACTCCAAGCTCCCTCGGCTCCGGCTCCGTATGCTGGCGTGTAGGAGGATGCAGACCCGTGGCCCCTTTGCGGATCGGGGAGAGGATCGAAAGTCATCAACCCGAAGCGCGCCAAATCGTTCGCGGTGTCGATGAAGCCGTCAGGATCCTGTCCGAACGCAGGAGAACACGCTGGAAGAGGCGATGACGAGCTGACAGGGTAGGGCGTTTGAGCTGGGGGGATCCAGTCGAACGCGTTCGCCAAACTGGACGTCCCCGTATGATCGACCGTGTAGGCGCAACCGTTGCTCAGAGGACGATGGTACGGATTTCGGTAGTTGGCATCGGGCGGGGGATTACCGTCGAGACTGAACTCGTCGATGAACGACGAAGAGGTCCTGTTCATCGCCGCGCACGAGTAGTTTTGGAAAGTGCCCGTGAGAACTTCGAGGACCTCGATCCAGCGGCTCTTCGTGTGATTGGCTGGGTTGCTCTCCGCTGGGTAGCAGCTCGGATACGTGTTTGAGCCGGTTTCGTACTCCATCGAGCCGGACGTATCGACGATGAACAGGATGTTCGGTTTCCGGTCTTGGGCAGACGCGCTGCCAGCGACGCAAAGAGAAGCGGTGAACGAGAGCACAAGAAAGGCCGCTCTCGGCTTGGGCTGGAGTCGGTTCTTCATCGTTTTCATTCCACTGGTCCAATCACCGAGAAGGCGCGGACGCTGGCGAGGGTCGATGCCGCATTGAGGCCTTCCGCTCCCGTGCACACTCCCGCCACGCCCCCGTCCCCCGGCCGCGTCGTCGCATAGCTGGTGATTGTGACCTCTCGGTAAGCGTTGCTGCCCACGCGTTCACCCATCATCGTGGCGGAGCGGAACCCGGACAGCTCGATCCAGAAGTCGCCGTCCAGACCGGTTGCATACGGACTGAGGCTTCCGCCCGCCGTCATGTCGAGTAGAGATGCACCCGTTCCGTTGTTCTGAAACTCCTGGTTGATTTCCGAGAGAAAGATGCTTTTGCACGGTTTGGGCGTCGCCCCCGCGGGCACGGACGCGCAGGGATCCGCGGTCACAGTTGGGTCGACGACTGCTCGTTGGGCCAGCGTATAATTGTCTCGGGCTCGTCCGGGCTGGGCGAGATAGGCAGCACCCGAGAGCACCGCCAGCTCCGACAGGTACAGCGTCTGAGAAGCGGACCTCTGATAGCCAGACGTATTGGACGCGATGCCGCCCGCATAGACGACCCACGTCCCCAATGACGTGAGCAGCAGCATCCCCATGATGACAATGAAGATGACGGAGCCTCGTTCCCTGGAGAGGCGCCTCCGGGTAGGGCGCGTTCTCGAGTCGAGCGTCTTCGACATCACCAGCGTTCTCCTCTACTGTTGCGGGTCGCGATGTGAGCGCGGAGGCTGCGTAGGCTCGCGTATTCATTGCTGTCCGATACTTTGATGCGGTAAAGGCTGCCCGACGACAAAGCGGCTGCAGCTCCTGGAAGAAGAGGAGCTGAGTACTCGGCCTCGCGGGTGCGCACGGCAAGGCGAGCGTGGATCCCACGGATCAGATGTGGCCCGAACCCTCCCACACCTCCCGAGGCGGTGCCGAACGGAACGTCCGCGAAATTCATCAGGTTCGGGTCATCCTCGGGGATGTAGGTGTTTCCGCCCAGAACCAGATCGTCGTTGACGGTCAGCCCGAATTTTAAGTCGACTCCGTATTCTGCGATGAGCTCGGTGGTACCGGCGAGCACCGATTCATCGACGGGGCTTAGTTCCTCTCGAATGAGGTCAAGGCGCGTGTCGTCGTAGCTGGGGGTGGCCAAATCGGCGGCGAATAGAGCCGCGAAGTTGGCGTCGCCCGCAAGGTCCGCGAGTCTGTAGCGCACGATGTTCACCGGGTTGACGGCGAGGTCGGAGCCTCCCCCTCGTATCCCGCACGTTCCGCCGCTCGCCCCTTCCTTGGTGATCAGCTGTACCGCTGGATTGAGGAAAAGGGTTACGTCACCTTGGCTGTCGGTCGTCAAGTTCACCGAGGGGTCGGCCAGGACGGCGTATTGGTGGCGCCCGGCCGCGTCGACCACGCGCAGGATGCTGCCGGGTTTGAAAACATCGGCCAGGATGTTCACATCCGTCGCGGCTCCGGTGATCCCAAGTCGGCGCATCGCCACCGAGCCAACGTCGAGCACAATCTGGTTCGCGGCGGGGAGGGCCACTTTTACCGGGAACTGCTCGGTCGAGGTGTAGTTGCCGTAGAGGATGAGCTGATCCGGAATGATCCCCCCAGCATTGTCCTTCAGCATGGGGGTATCCGGATAGTCGCCCGCCGTGACGACGGGCAGTCGCGCGAGCGCCATCCGTTGCAGCCCGACGTAGGTAGCGAGTTGGGCTCCGACTTGGGTCGGTGCGGTAGATGCGCCGCTAGGCGGGCGCGGACACTTCTTGTGATCCCGGGCGAGGTTGGGCGAAGAAAGGAACGCGGCGCGTTGGATGTCCGTGCGAAGGCGCTCGAAACCCGTTACGGCGTTCATCGTTGCGTCCGAGAGCCGCATTTGGCGCTGGAAGAAGTCGGTGACGTTGCGCGTGAAGGCGTACACACCGACGGTGATGAAGAGGGCACCCGTTGAGGCTGCCATCAGCTCTACTAGGGTGAAGCCGCGCTTGGCGTGTTTCGAGGGCTTCGATTTCGAGAACCAGGCGAACTTCATGACTCAGCGCTCCGGCGTCTCTCGGAGGACGCTCGTGTGATAGACGAAGTTGAATTGAGAGGTCGCGGCGGCGATGTTCCCGACGTTGGCCCCAGGCGTGCAGTAGTCGGCCCCGCCATTCCAGGCCTGATAGCCCTTCGGCCAAAACACCCGGACCTCGGCGCGCAGGACCTCGCCCCCCTGATCTGCCGGTAGAAGTCGAGTCAGTCGCAAATGGGTGCAGAAATAGACATCGGACTGAACAACTCCGTCGACGTACATTCCCTTGGCGTCGGTCGCCGGGCCAAACGTCCCTGCTGCATCATTGGCCGGAAGGAACCATTGGTTGTTCAGCGCGTCCACTTGCTGCACCCATTCGGTGCGGTCGAGCTGCCACACACCTCCGCCGCCGTTCCAGAGCAAGGCGTCGATGGCGAGTTTGTCCTGCCAGGAGCGTGCCAACTGGGTCGCTGTGGCGAGGTCCTTGGCGTGAGTGTTGGCGCGGCTCGATACGACCTGCAGCGCGAGGACCCCGGTAGCACCAATCGCGAAGATGGCGAGGGCCATGAGGAGCTCCACCACCGTGAACCCACGACGTTCGGCACGCGCCCCGAGCAGCGGTCGGGCCTTCATGGTGCCGCCACCACCCTTGCGGTGCCCGAGGGCGTCAACAGTACGCTGCGCCGGATCCCCACTCCGTCGTTTCGATCGATGTCGAAACGCACAGGAGTCGTCCACGCAGCGAAGGGCGTTGTGGATGCAGCCGTGTTGCGGATGTATGAGCGACCCGACGGTGCGAAGCAGATATCGATATCGGTGCCTGGGCCATCCAACGTGAAGTCCCCACTGGCTTCGTAGTTGGTGATTTCGATGCTCTGGCTTCTCGCGTTGCCGTTGTTCCAACGGTTGGCGGGTACGCGACAGTTGGACTCGGGACGCCGCTCGCAGCCCGCAACAGCGACCCCGCCACTCGCAGTTGCTCCCTGGATCGCTTCACGAAGCTCTACCGTCCCTGCCGCGTCGTTGTAGCGAACCAGGACCGCCGAGTTGCGACCCATCGCCCGGATGCGAGCTTGGCGAAACACCATCGCAAGATCTTCCGCGGCCTCGCGCGTCCGATTCGTCTTCATCCGCTGCACGACACCGGGGATGGCGATCGACGAAACGATGGTGATGATGAGCACCACGACCATCAATTCGAGAAGGGTGAACCCGCGTCGACTCGATCCAGACAAATGTGCGGAATTGCGGGGAAATGTAGTCCTCTGCGCTGACATCGAACTCTCGGGAGCCGGTGCAAGTTCCGTGCCCCAGTTTTCAGTCTGAGGGAAAGGTTTCATGAGCGCGCCTTTTTTGCCGAAGCCGGTGCGGCGGCCACGGCCGATGCGCCTTGGCGGCCCTCATTGTGCCGCAATCGGTGCGTAGGTGTGAAATGATTGCAGAGTTCATTCGGGATGCGGGGGCTCCCGGCTTCGCTATGACGGGTTCCGTGATGCGCAGCGCTGCGACGAATCGTCCCTTCCAGCTCCTCCTCTTGGTATCGTTCTTGTATGGCTGCAATCGGGAGGAAGAGAAGGGTGAGGCGCCCCCCGAGGTCACCGCACCGCCGCGCGATGTCTGCGAGGCCAAGAGAAGCGCTCCGGTGGTCGGTCTTCCGACCCGAGTTGGCGACTACTGCGTCGATCCCAATGCCGACGTGCGGCGATATGGAGCCTTCGGCTCCACGCCGCTCGATGATGTGTGCACGGAGCTCTTCAACGGTGAGTGCGAGCTCTACAAGAGCTACGGCCTGGAAGGGGTGAAGACGCTTCGTTACGTCTCGGGGAAGGGCGGCTCGACAACGGTGAACTTGGTCGTGTCGTCCTTTCGACGATCTACCGGTGCCTATGGTTTCCTGACACGGCGCGTGCTCGGTGACGGTATTCCCTCACAAGTCACGGTAGAGCCACTGGATGTCACCGGTCGAGGAGTAGCCGGGGTGGGGACGACCACCATCTGGAGGGGAAAAGACGTAGTCGAGCTGACGTATGTCAACGAAGAGCAAACACCTCAAGAAATCGAGGCCCTCAGTCCCAAAGTCCTTTACCCTCTCGCGCGCGCCATTTCCTCCCAGCTGGTCGGCCCCACCGAACCCGAGCGTTCGGTGCGATTCTTGGAAAATCTGGGGGTTGATCAGCTCGGTGTGTCGGTTCTCATCGAGGGGCTCTTGGGGGTGAGTGGAACAGGACCGGGGACGCTCGGGTTCTTCACCAAGGCGGAGATCCCTCATCGAGTCGTCATCGCGGAACGTCGCGACAAAACCGGAGCTGAAGATCTTCTTCGCCTCTTACGGCGGTCTGGGCCTGGGAAGAAGCTCAAGGGGCGCGACGTAACTGAACTGAGAAGAACTCGCGAAGGGGCACCACCGGAAACTTGGTTCTTGCGGAGGAATGACGACGCCGTGATCGCAGTCGGACCGCTGGAGGTCCCGTCCGAAACACCGGCGCAGAGCACACCGGAAGAACGCAAGGCGGAGGACACTGCGTGGAGGGAGTACGGCGTACGTCGGCTGATGTCCGTCTCCGGCGAGGAGCTCGGATTCGAATGAGCCTCACTCCGTGCGCTGAATGACGTGGAAGCCGAAGGGGCTTTCCACGACGTCCGAAACCCCACCGATTGGGAGAGCAAACGCCGCGTCGGAGAATTCCTTGACCATTTGACCGCGCGAAAAAGTTCCGAGGCTGCCGCCTTCCGAGGCCGAGCCGGGGTCATCCGAGTGCTTCCGAGCGAGCTCTTCGAAGTCCGCTCCGGTGGCAGCCTTCTCCTGCAGTTCGGTCGCGAGCAACTCAGCTTGCTCCTTCGTTCGATCGATGTACGGAGCCGCTCGCATCGCGCCCTTGTAAGAGATCAGGATATGGCGCGCGCCGACCTCGGCGGGTCCATCGAC
This sequence comes from uncultured Polyangiaceae bacterium, assembly GCA_965652275.1. Lineage (GTDB taxonomy): Bacteria > Myxococcota_A > Polyangia > Polyangiales > Polyangiaceae > NIC37A-2. The sequence continues at coordinate 104,598 of CBFGUR010000009.1, forward strand.
TGACACGGGCGAGGTCAACGGTTCTTCACGCGATTGAGTCGGCGGAAGCGGGATCTCGGGAGCGGAGCTGGGGCCGCCGTACGTCGATACGACGCATCCCGTCGCCATGATAGCGAGGAGCACCGCGACCGAAGCGCCGAGGTAGAGTCGCGCGTTCATGCGATTTCCGCCCACGCGCCACCGACGACTGCGTCCGGGCGATTTGCGGCATATGCAGCCAGGGCGATGCGCTCGTCGTCTGCTTGGAAGCCGACCGTCTGCAGCTCTTCGCCCGGCCAAACGGGCTTCTTGAACTGCACCTCGATCTTCTTGAGGCGCGATGGATCGCCACCGCACGCGCCAGCGACGACGGCGCGAGTGACGTACCCGAAGGTACAAAGCCCATGCAGGATCGGGCCTTCCTCGAAGCCCACGGCTTTGGCGAATTCCGGATCGGCATGAAGGGGGTTCAGGTCACCGGAAAGGCGATACAAAAGCGCCTGCCCCTCCGGGATCCTCTCCGTTTTCTCGAACAAAGGTGGAGCGTCCTTCGGAAGCTTGGGCGCGTCGCTCTTGGGGGGGCGTGGGCCACCGAAGCCTCCCGTGTCACGCACGACGAGGGTCCACTCGCTCTCGCAGACGAGCTTTCCTTCGTGGTGGGTGCGCGTGGAGAAGACGACCTGTGAGAGGCGTTTCAAATCGTAGAGCCCTTCAATCTTAGCGATGGTCGAGAGCTTCCCAGAGGGGGGGAGGGGTCCGTGGAGGGTGATGGACTGCGAACCGTGAACCACCTTCGTCATGTCCGCGCGGGCGCGTTCGACGAGTGGCTCGAGGGCGGGGTATGCGGGAACGACGGCGAACGACGGCACGACCTTTGGCCCACGCGCCTCATAGAGGTAGTCGAGTTCTTCCCGGGTACACCCGACGCCCAGGGCGTACAGCACCACGGTCTTCCAGTCGTACTCGAAGAGGAAGGGCTCTGTTTCGTACCCGACCGCCGACAAATCGAGGCTCATGGCGAGCCTCTAGCTTGATGGACGGAGGGGCGTCAAACGTCGATGTCCGTATCAGCGGCCAAAGTGGAAAAGGCGGAGAAAACGGTGACCTTTCGCCAAAGAGACCGTCCCGAACAGCCAAATCGAGCCGGTAAAAATTACGATGGAACTTCCCGGCGACCCCACTAGTCTCCGCCGGACCCATGAGGTTCTCCCGATGAGCGGCGAGCAGGAAGCTCCCGCGGAAGCAGAATCGCCCACTGAGGGGCAGAATTCGCCGCAGGGTGAGGCTCCAGAGGCTAAGAACCCTGGCGGGCCGCCCGACGGCAAGGGCGGAGAACCGTCCAAATCGAGAGCATCATCCAGGGGTAAGGGTAAGAAGGACGCGGCAGCAGCGAAGAAGGCTACGTCTCCGAGCGAGCCGATTGCGGGGGCATATCATGTAGCCCTTCCCACGTTCGAAGGCCCGCTAGATCTACTCCTTCACCTCATTCAGCAACACGAACTCGACATCAAGGATATTCCGATCTCGTTCATCAGCGAGAAGTACGTCGAGTACATCATGTTGATGCAAGAGCTGAACATCGACATGGCGAGCGAGTACTTGGTGATGGCCGCCACGCTGGCTCACATCAAGTCCAAGATGCTCTTGCCCAAGCCCCCGGTCGATCAGGATGACGACTCCGCCGAGGAGCTTGACCCCCGGTCGGAACTCGTTCGCCGTCTCCTCGAGTATCAGAAGTACAAACACGCTGCCGAGCAACTCGGCAGCGCACCAGTGCTGGGGCGCGATGTCTTTCTTCGCGGGGCGCCTGCTCCGATGGTGGACGGACCTGCGCCGTTGGCGCAGGTCAGCGTTTTCAAGCTGTTCGATGCCTTTCAGAAACTCCTCTCCAAGGCCAAGCAGCAGGCTGATCACCTCATTGATGTCGACCGGATCTCGATTTCCGAGAGGATCATCGAGCTCACCGATCTTTTGCGAGGTCGAGGAAGAGTCCCGTTCCTCGAGCTCTTCGATGAATCGATGACGCGATCGGATTTGATCGTTTCGTTCCTGGCCGTACTCGAGATGACGCGTCTCCGAATGATGGTGGTTGTCCAGGACGGTCCTCTTCGGCCCATCGAGATCGAACTGACCCTGGCATCGGAGCACGACGAGATTCTGGGCAAGAGTGATGAGGTGGATCCACTCGTCGAACTCTCTCGGCTCGGCGAGGAAAAAGAAGACGGCATCACTCGGGCTCGAGAACTTGTTGAAGCCCCCTCCGATCCTGAAGGAACCCTCTCGGACTCAGACGACGTCGACGAGGATCCCAGGGAACCGATTGAATAGTCATGGCGAAGAAGAAACGACGAACAGGCCGCAAACCGCGTCCACAAGCCAAGGCAAAGACGCCCGTCGCCGAAGCAGCCCCCATAGAGTCCTCGGGTGACGATGGCGGGGCGCGCGCGGACGACGTTGGTTCGAGCGACGAAGCCCCACCGGCGGACGACGATGGTTCGACCGACGACGAAGCGGCCGATGCTAGCGCCGAAGGCCTCGAGGAATCTGCGCTCGCAAGCAAAGCAAGGACCGACGAAGACTCCGACGCCCAAACCGATCAAACAGGCGAAGCTGGGGTCGAGTCCGATCCCTCAGAAGAATCCCCCGCCTCAGGAGTCGAGGCGAGAGAAGAGGTCGAGGAGCACGCCCCCGAAGAGGCTCCACAAACCAAGCCCGACGAAGCAGACGATGAGCCCTCGTCCGAGGATGCAGCGGACGAAATCGGAGCTGGTCTCGTCGGTGAGGGGGTGGAAATCGATGAATCCGAAGTCGAAGACACCGAACACTATTTGAAGGGGCTCGTCGAGGCAATTCTCTTCTCTTCCGACAAGCCTCAAACGGCGCGCGACGTGGCCAGAGCGGCGCGACTGGACAAGGGGCGCGTCCAGGAACTCATCGAACAGTTGCTGCTCGAGACCAAGGACCGCGGCGTGCGACTGGTAGAAGTCTCGGAAGGATACGCGTTCCGAACGAACCCTGCCTATTCAGCGTATGTGCGCGAATTTCTCGCTCAGCGTCCCGTGCGCTTGAGTCGAGCTCAGCTCGAGACGCTCGCCATCATCGCCTACCGCCAGCCGATCACTCGACCCGAGATTGACGACATTCGTGGCGTCGACTCCGGCGCTGTAATCAAGCTGCTGCTCGAACGCGAACTCATCCGAATTTTGGGCAAGAAAGACGAGCCCGGTCGCCCGATGATTTACGGCACTGCACCCGCGTTCCTGGACCTATTCAGTCTCAGCTCGCTCCGCGATCTACCCACGCTCCGTGAATTCACGGAGCTGAGTGACGATTCCCGGGCGAAGTTCGAGCTCGAGATCGGGGAACCTGCCCCCGAGGGGCCCATCGACCTTTCCCAGGACGAAGGTGATTCAGAGAGCGCTGACTCCGACGAGGCGAGAAGCGATGATGACGCGCCGGAGGGAGAAGCTTCCGAAGGGGGCGAGAGCGAGATCCAAGGCGCGGCGGGCGAGTCCGACGGTGTCATCGAAGAGTCGACGGTCGGTGAGGACGTGGACTCGGAGGACGTGGACTCGCAGGAGTCCGTCGAGCGCCCTGCGGACGGCGAAGACACGGAAGAGGTCCCACTCAACGCCGCCGACGAGGAAGAGTTTCCCGACGACGATGACGACGATGACGACGACGACGATGACGACGACGACGACGATTGAAAGCGTCGCCCTCTAGGCGTCGTCGCCGCTCGAGAGCCCGCTCTTCTCTAGGGCGGCCAAGTTCGCCAGCTCCCCGTGGTGACGTTTCGTGGGAAATCGTTCCCCTGATTCCCAGTCGACGACGAGGTCGGCGGAGACCTCGAGGTGCTTTGCGAGTCGACTCATGCTCCAGCCGAGTCGGCGGCGAAGGGAAGTAATTTCTTCAGGAAGCACGCGACAAGACTAAGTTCGTTTCGAAAACCTGCAACGGCGGCCTAGTTTGGCCGAAGCAGTGGCCATGAGACGTTCGTGGTGTTGGCTGCTGTGCTGGTCGTCGGTGCTAGTTTCCTGCGGAGATGGTGTGCCTTCGGGGCCCGTTCCTTGGATTTTGACCGAGGAGTCGGGGGAAGAGCTGGAAAGCGTTCCGCGCGTAGCCAGATTTCGCTTGGCAGGCGCCTACGGGTTCTCTACCGGCGATGTTTGGCTCGTCAGCGGGGACGTGAGTTCGGTCAGTCAGGGGAAACTCGCGGCGGGAGAAATCCCTGTTACCGTCGAAGAGAATCGACAGCCTCTGACCGTGTGGCGTGAAGGTGAGGATGCGATCCTTGCACCGACGTCCATCCTCGAGAACGGCGAAAGATATAGTTTCGTTGCCAGAGGAGTGGGGCTTTTGGGCGCGTTTTCGGTATCGGAGGAGCAGCGTCCGATTCTTCGGCTCTTGGGTGAACCCCGGTCGGTGGCGTCGGGCGACCTCTTTTATTGTCTCGATGAATCGTCGACGGGTGACTGGGATCTCGAGGTGTTTGACGACGGTTTTGGTTTTTCGATGGGCGTGTCAGCGGCGGAGGCCGGGAGCGATTCGTGTGTACGAACGCAATTCCCTGAGGGGCGAGAGTTCTTTCTACCCCCTTCCTCGATCGGTGAGTTTCTCTTCGAACCGGTGATTGTCGAGCTATCGCAGGATGCGCCTGCGCTCCCGAACGGCGACCCACCTCGTAGTTGCACGTCCGAGACCACTCGTGAGTTCTGGGGTGGGTGTCTCGAATCCGTCCCGGGCGCTGCCATCGTTCACCTTTCCCCTGGGTACTTTGCCATTTCCCTCCGCGACAAGGACGCTCGTCCCGTCGCGGAGCGTGTCGTTCATGCGACAGGCGAGGAGAGCCATGCCTTCGGCCCGCTCGAAAGCGAGATGGACTACGAGTTCAAGGTGACGTCCTTCGTGCCGGGCGCTCCGCCACTGCAGCGAGCGGCAGAAGAACTCCACGTCGAAGGCGGGGCCCCCGCGCCACGGTTCGTCCTGACTGAGCTATTGGCGGATCCGCTGGGGAGCGAACCTCAAAGTGAGTGGGTCGAAGTGATCAACGTAGGGACCGGGGCGGGATCGCTAGCCGGACTCGAGCTCTGGGACTCGGGCGACGGGGTAGTCCTCCCCGACGTGACCCTCGACCCGGGCCAGGTGGGTCTCATTGTGCGCCGCGACTTCTCTTTTGAATCTGATGTGGTTCCCAACCGAGAGTCCACTCCTGTCGTGGTGGAGTCCATAGGAGGAAATGGCCTGCGCAATTCTGGGGAGGAAGTCTCCCTCCGATCTTCGGATGGACGGACGCTCTCGAAAATCGTACCGCTTCCGGCCCGAGCTGGCGAAAGCATCGCTCGGGTCGACCCATGGGGGGCCGACATTCCGGCATCATTCGTCGCTCGCGAATCGCCGACACCCGGGACACTGTGAGCGCGGTTCGCAGCTACGGGTTCGTCCGAGAACTTAGCTCCCCGATATCGTCATTTTCTTGATGCGGAAGGACGGTGAAGCCGTCGAACTCTTGATGTCGAGATCGCTCCCGACAATATCGATATTCTTGAGCATCGTGTCCAGATTCGACGAGATGGTTACCTCGCTGACCGGATGAACGATCTTTCCGTCTTCGACCCAGAAGCCGCCCGCTCCCCGGGAGAAGTCGCCCGTTATTGCGTTGAATCCGAACCCCATCATCTCCGTGACGACGAGACCACGCTCCGTGCCGGCTATCATGTCTTCGAAGCTCGTATCGCCGGCCTGCAAGATGAAGTTGGTCGTCGATGCGCCGATGGACCCGCCACCGCGAGATGCGTTTCCGGTCGGTTCGAGGCCCAGTTTCCTGGCGGAGTAGCAATCGAGCAAATAAGTCTCGAGGCGACCACCGCTGACGACCACGTTCTTCCGGGTTCGGAGCCCTTCCCCGTCGAATCCCTTGGACCCGGGGCCGCGAATCAACGTGGGGTCGTCGATGATCGTGACGAGATCGCTGGCCACCTCCGTACCGAGTCGACCCAGGAGATAGCTCGATTTCCTCCAAAGGGCACCACCGAGAATCGTCCCTGAGAACGTGCCCAGGATCGAACGAGCGGCATCCGCGTCGAAAATGATGGAAAAATCGCCTGTCGCCACCTTCTTCGAGCCGAGCTTGGCAAGAGTGCGACGAGTGGCCTCCTCACCGACCGCCGCTTCGCTCTCCAGATCTTCTTGGTGACGTTTTGCGGTCCAGTAGAACCCGCGCCGCTTCTTTCCTCCCTCGTCCTCCACCACGGGAACCGTATGAAGGGAGGCATAAGAACCGCGGACTGCTCCCTCGAATCCGCCCGACAACACCATCGCGCGCGTCGAGCTGGTGCGCGAGAAGGTCGCCCCTTCGCTCAGCGTGATGCGCGAGTCGGCGTCGAGAGAAGCTTTCTCACATCGGGTCGCGCGGGCAATGGCTTCACCCGCATCGATGTCCGAGATCGTTTGGTCAAAAAGGTCCAGTTCAGGATGCGGCGGGGAGCAAATGAGAGATGCATCGGCTGGTCCGATCAGAGGATCGGGCTCGCTGAGTTCCGACAGCTCGATGGCATCCCTTACCAGCAAGTTCAGGCCAGCTTCGCTCATGTCGCTCGTCGAGGACATCGAAAGACGGCCGTTGCGAAGTACGCGAAGGGAGACTCCCCGTTGGCCAGCCTCCTCAACGAGTTCCGGTTTGCCAAGTCTCACCCGAGCGCTCAGGTCCCAACTCGAGCCAACGCTTGCTTCCGCGACGTCAGCATCCGTTCGAGCCATCTTCACGACTCGCCGCGCGATTTCCAGCAGCTCTTCACGTTCGTCCTGCATCACGCCCGTGTTAGCACGAGGGCAAAACTACGAGTACCATCTGCGCCACATGGATGCCCAGAAGCTTGAAAAACTGCTCGTACAGGTCAGCACCGGGGAGCTCACGGTGGCCGATGCGTCCAAGCGGCTCGCGAGGCTGCCGTTTTCGGACCTTGGGTATGCCCGGATTGACCATCATCGTGAGCTGCGTCAGGGGCTACCTGAAGTCGTGTTCGGAGAAAACAAGTCGGAGACTCAGCTCATGGGGATTGTCCGCGCACTCCTCGACGCGGGACAAAGCGTGCTCGTGACACGTGTGACTGAAGACAAAGCTAGAGTACTTTGCTCGGAGTTCGATGGCTTGGTGTACGCGCCCCTTGCCCGAACCCTGAGCTACCGGACAACCGCCCCGGCCTCGCGAAACGTGCCCCCCATTGCTTTGGTGACGGCGGGCACCAGCGATCAACCGGTGGCGGAGGAGGCCGCGGAGACTCTCGCCGCGGCGGGTATCGACGTTGACAAGATCTACGATGTTGGCGTTGCTGGCATTCATCGGCTGTTCGAAGCCCTACCTCGGATCGAAAAGGCACCAGCGATCATCTGCGTAGCGGGGATGGAAGGAGCATTGCCGTCCGTGCTCGGCGGGCTGGTACGGGCGCCGGTCGTGGCCGTACCGACTTCTGTAGGCTACGGAACGGCGCTTTCGGGGATGACGGCATTGTTCGGCATGCTGACGAGTTGCGCTTCTGGGGTGACCGTCGTGAACATCGACAACGGGTTTGGCGCAGCGATGGCGGTCATCCGGCTCTTTCGCGTCCATCATGAGGCAGAAGCATGAGCGGTTCTGAAGTCGGAGGTCACTCTCACGGAGGTCACTCTCACGGAGGTCACTCTCACGGCTCCGCGCCGGGGCACGGGGTTGCGGTCGAAGACGGGTTCGTCGCGGCAGCTCTCCCCGATGCGGCACTTCGTTCTTCGCTTCCACGAGGGGCGGGTCGCGGCAAGACCTTGTTCATCGACATGCCCAGCGGAATCGCGGGTGACATGACGTTGGCCGGGCTGATCGATCTCGGGGTCCCGGAGACAGTCGTATCGGACGCTATTTCGTGTCTCGGCCTGACTGACGTGAGCCTCAATGTGGAGTCGGGGTATGCCGGGGCGATTGGAGCGACCCACGTGCAGGTGAAGTGGCCCCACCAGCACGGCGAACGAACCTTCGCTGATATCCGTGACCTCATCCTGCGCTCCCAGTTGCAGGATCCCGTCAAAGATCGCTCACTACGCATCTTCGAGCGTTTGGCTCGCGCCGAAGCACATGTGCACCGGACGACTCCCGAAGAAGTGCATTTTCACGAGGTCGGAGCGGTGGACGCCATCGTCGACATCGTGGGTGCCGCGGCGTGTTTCGAATTTTTGGGCGCGGACGTCAAGGCAAGTCCGGTCCCGCTTGGCCGGGGTTTCGTCGCTTGTCGTCATGGACGATTGCCGCTTCCCGCACCGGCGACTCTCAATTGTCTCGAGGGGGTGCCAACGGTGGATTCGGGGCTCTCCGTCGAACTCGTTACGCCCACGGGCGCGGCCATCGTCGCGACGGTCTGTTCGGAGTTTGGAGAGTGGTTTCCATTGAGACCCGAGCGCATCGGTTGGGGTGCGGGAACGAGGGGCCTTCCGGATCGACCGAATGCCGTTCGGATGGTTCTCGGGACAGAGAGCCAGCAAGGGTTTCGCCTGACGCATGCCCTGCTCGAAGCAAACCTCGATGACATGACTGGCGAATTGGCGTCATACGCCCTCGCGCGTTTGCTCGAAGAGGGAGCACTCGATGTTTGGATCGCGCCCGTTACCATGAAGAAGGGCAGACCGGGGATGGTGCTTTCCGCGCTTTGCCCCAAGGACTTGGCTGCGCACCTCTCGGACGTCATCCTTCGGGAAACGAGCTCTATTGGAGTTCGTCAGTCCCTGGTAGCGCGCAAGGAGCTCTCCCGACGAATGGATCGCGTGGAAACCCCGTGGGGTAGCGTTCGATTCAAGGAGAGCGCGCTTGGAAGCGAGGCTGGAAAGCTGAAGCCCGAGTTCGACGATTGCGCGAGAATCGCGAGGGCTCACGACATTCCGCTTCGCACGGTCCTGCTCGCGGTGGAGAAGCTCCTGACTGAGCGGCACCCCGACGTCAGCCGATAGAGTTCGTATGAATCCGCTGTGCGAGGCCCCGGCGCGTCCGAGCCTCATGCCTTTCGAAGGGTGAGACAACCATTCGTCAAAGCATCGTGGAGAGCGCGTTTTGGTGCGGCCTGCGCTGCAACCATCGGGCGCCGCCGCTTCTAGTTGGGCCGCACCAGACCGTAGCCATCCCCTTCCCAGCCCAATACTCCGCCTTCGATGAATGCTACCGGACAGCCGAGTTCGGCCAGCTTGCTCGCCATTTCTTGGCTTTCCTTTCCCGTACGACAGTAAAGCACGGCTGGCGCCTTCAGCTGTTGCAGATCGGCGACATGCTGCTCGATTTCGTCGAGTGGGAAGTTCACCGCGCCTTCGATATGAGCACGCGAATAGACCTCGGATGCCCGGGTGTCGACGGGCGTGACCTGCTTCTTTTGCAGGAGCGAGGCCACCTCCTTGGGGGATAGGGCGCCGGCTGCACGAGGAAGGAACGGCGCAATCAACGCTCGGATCTGCTCCTTCTTCATCGCCCCCTGTCCTGCCTCTACTGGGCGTCCACCTTGGAAAACGACGAATGTCGGTACGCTCTGGATCCGCATTGCCTGAGCGATCCGCGGGCTCTGGTCAACGTCGACCTGAAGGATCTTCGCCTTGCCGGCAAGCTCCTGACTCAACGCTTCGAGCTCGGGAGCGACGACCTTGCACGGGCCGCACCATTCGGCGCCGAACTCGACCAAGACCGGGAGTTCGCATCGTAGTACCTCCTGCTCGAAGGTTTGTTCGTTCACCATGGGGATCTGACTCATACCGAGGGGGTAGCTCATTGCCGCTCCCCAGGAAAGGTCGATCGACCGAGGTGCCTTCGGCCTATCGCGCGGGCGGGCCGGAACGACGTTGGAGGAGCCAACTTGCGAGTGCTTCGGTCGCCAATATCGCGCCGGCGCCGAGGATGACGAAAAGCCAAGCCTGCGAGGGACTCCCCGAGAAAATCGCGGCGCCCACTGAACCGCTCGCATTCACACCTGGCACGTCGAGGGCGGTGAGAACTGCTTCGAGAAGGATGACCTGAAACAACGTGAGAGACAGAGTACCCACGACGGCCCCGCGTGCGGTAGCCCGGGCGCTCAAGAGCGCCGCGCGGGAACGTCCAAGAGCAATTCCGCCGAGGAGGGAGGGGGACCACTCGCCGCTCCGCCTTGCGACCCAGCGTCCCACCGCGATTGCTTGATTCAAGCCAACCACGGAGCCGACGACGACCCAGCTGTCCCAAGTCGTCTTGTCGAACAAAAGGGCTGCCACGAAAAAGGGAAGAAACGCGCCGCGGATCTCGGTCAGAAGATTGGAGAGCCCTCGACCACTGAACCACTGCGTTGCCACGCGCCCAAGAAGGGGGCCGAAGGTGACCGCGATGAGCACGGCGAGAACGCACGAGGCTAATGTGGACGCGCCTGTCATCACCATTCGCCTTGATGAATCTGGGGGGAACCCAAGAGAAAGTCCGCCAAAATTTGTGCCAGTCCGGTAGCCAGCCCGAGTCCGAGACAGAACGTCATGAGGAAGTCGAGGTCGCCTTGTGCATAGGCTTGAAGAGCCAACGAGCCCAACCCTGGGGTAGAGGTACTCGCCTCGAGACATGTGACCCAAAGAGCCGCTTCGGTCACTGCGAGAGGCGTCAGGGTCGGTACCGAGGGAGCCAACCAACGGAACACTGCGCCTATCTTTTGAGGTCCAGGTCTGGCGCGCAACACGTGATGCGTACGCCAATCGAGACGGTCGTTCAGTTCGCGATGGAGGACGAATGCCGAGAAAGCCGTTCCTGTGAGCACTCCGAGAAGTGACAGCCTAACCCAGTTATTTGGGCCCGGGCCTGCCAAGAACGGAGTTAGAAACAAGAGACCAGCGGCCAGCGCCCCGCGCAGGCTCCAGCGTTCCAGCTGCCAGCGAGAGCGCCGCAGGGATGCCACTTGGATAGTAGCAGCGATCGAAGGGCCGATCACGAGTAGGCCCAGGAGGCAGAATGCAAGAAGCCACGCGGAACGCGTGCCTCGTTCGACGATCCGGTACCACGACGAAGGGTGATCCATCCCCACGAGCTGGCGAACCGTTCTGAAGACCCAGCTTGCGAACTCGGTCTGCGAAAAGCGAGCGACCAAGAGTTCCGAGCGGCCCAGCTGCGTCCACTGGGGGCCCGTTTCGTCCCAGAACTCTCGGACGTCGGTGAGCACCCTGCGCGCGTCGGCCACGGTGGCTTCGTCGGGAATTGCGAAGGAACGGCCGCTGGCGTGGGAGATCGCACTGACGAGTCTTCTTGCTCTCCGCAGGTCCTCCAAAGAGCCGACCCTGCCGAGGCTTTCAACCAACGTCGGAAGAGCATAGGTGTCGATTGCCAGGAGGTCGGAGTTCTGAAGCTGAGCATCCCGTTGTGCGGCACGCTTCACCAGGCGGGAAGTGGCGAGAGGCCTCAGGTCAAGTGCATGTTCTTCGCGATACCTTTCCCAGAAAAGGAGCGCGGAATCAGAGTTGAAATGTCCGTCATCGGTCTCGAAGGCGGACGATGCCCACTTAACGTCCCCTCGCAGATGCATACGAGCCGCTACCTTTTCGAGGCCTCGAGTGACAGCCCGCTGCTGTTTGACGGTGAGGGTGGGGAGCTCCTGCAACACGACCGGGAGAGCCGCGCCTCCGAGCTCACTCAATCGGGCAGCTGCCCCGGCGTCGCCACGTTTTACCGCGTCGAGGGCGCGGCGAGCTGCAAGTTGCGCACTATTGGGGGTGGGATTGTAGAAGAGGGGACGCGAGAGCGTGTTGCTGATCGGGGAGCTCGTCCCGAACGCACCAAAGACGACAATCGAACCGGCGATGAGAACCGGGACCAACCACAAGATTCGCCTTAGGAGTTCGGCCATCACGCGTCCGGGGGACGGAGGCGGCGGCTACCGCAGAACGAGATAGCCAAAAATACCAGCGAGAAGCATCGCACAGATGACGATGATCCCCATCAAAGCCGGTGGGAAATGGTGAGTCGGAAGTGCTACCGGCTCGTCGGAGAGTCGGTCTGGGTGCTTTTGGGGCGTCACCTTCTTGACCTCACTCTGGCGAGCCACTTGCGCCGCCTCGGCTTCCATGAGGCCAGGGGGCACGTCGTTGCTCACAGGCGTAGCATCCAACGGATTTACCATTCCCACCATGGTGTGCGATACGCGCAGCTTTCGGCTTTCGCGCTGTGCCTCCTCGCTGGCCTCGTTCAGCGTGTCGATCTGATCCGCGTTCACGGGCGCAGTGGGGAGGACTTCGCTGGCCTCCGGAGTCACGTCGGGGAGCGAGTACTTCTGATATCCGAAGGTGGATTCCGACGAGGGCTCATCGAGGCCGTCATCGAAATGGGCGACGATCACCGTGATGTTGTCGTGACCACCCGCCGCGTTCGCACGGTCGGTGAGCTCGCGACACGCATCCATTGGCTCCTTGTTGTTCAGGAGCACATCTTTGATTTCCTCGGCACGGATCATCCCCGACAGACCGTCGCTGCACATCATGAGGATGTCCCCTTTGCATAGGTCGACGTACGTCAGGTCGACCTGGACCGTTTCGGCCGTGCCAAGCGCCTGTAGGATGATGTTGTTGTGTTCGAAGGTCTCGGCTTCTTCTTCCGTGAGTTGGCCGGCTTCGATGAGCTGATTGACGAGCGACTGGTCGCGAGACAGCTGCGCCAGAACTCCGTTTCTCAAAAGATAGGCTCGGCTGTCACCGACCTGACCCACGAAGACGCGTCGGTCGAGCATTGCCGCGATCGTTGCCGTCGTTCCCATGCCGCGCTTGCCGCGGTCAGCTCTCGCCTCCTGAAAGATGTGCGCCCCGGTGTATTCGATGGCGCGTACCAGACGCCGGGCCAGATCGTCTCGTTCCTCGGCCGGTCCGCCCTGGCTGATGCGTTCGTAAATCATGTCCACGGCCATTTGGCTCGCGACTTCACCCGCGGCCGCGCCGCCCATTCCATCGCAGACCCCGAGAATCAGGCCGCCCTTGTCCAGGGTGATGTTTCGGTTCTCCTCCATGAGGCCTCGAACCCCGGTAGCCAGATTGGCAACGAGAAAATTGTCTTCGTTGTGCTCTCGGATTTGCCCGACATCAGTGCGTCCGAAGAGCCGGAGTCGCAAACCGTCCGTTCCGCTGGTCATGGGCGCCCTACCTGCTGCTCCGGACGTCGAGGCGGAACAGGTGCTGTCCGATTCGAATGTGATCACCCGGCGATAGCGCATGTTCCGTGCGAAGTGCGATGAAGGTTCCGTTCGAGGAGCCTAAGTCACGAATCGCGAAGTGATTGGTGTTGGGGTCGCGACGAATCGCTGCATGCCGTCGGCTCATGAATGGGTCGTCTGTGAAAACGATGTCCCCGACTTCTCGTCCAAGAACTGTTTCTGCTCGGGAAAGATAGTACCGGTCTCGGGCCACTCCCTCGACGGTCTGTGTGGTAAGTCGGGCATACCGCGGAGCTGGAGGCGTGCCGAAGACACGAGTTCCATTCCTACTTTGGGGAGCGAGGTTCCGTTCCGATTCGTCCACGATTTCAAACCTTAACACCCCTAACCCCAACAGCAGCAAGTCTCCTGAGGTTAGAGGGACGGATCCGCCCAAGCGAACGAAGACCCCGTTCAGCGAACCGCAATCCTCCAGGTAAAAACGCCCGTTTCGATAACTGATTTGGGCGTGCTGAGGACTTACGTAGGGGTCCTTCCGAAGTGAGATGTCCGTGTCCGCGCTGCCGATCATCGTGCGAACACCGGCCAAAGGGTAGCGCCGCCCGGGGGAGCCATCCTGAGCAATGACGACGAGTTCGGCATCGGGCATGGTTTCAGCGTGGAGCTGAGGCGGGTTGGAGCGAGGGCGCTCACCCGAAGCACGATCAAGTGGCAGGCCGCAGAGCTGACAGAAGCGGGCTGCCGCCCCAGAGGTCCCTCCGCACGCCCGACAGGTTCTCCCGCCTGCCTGCGGAGCCGGGGCGGCGACGGGTTGCGGGCTCGCGCCGCCCATTGGAGGTGGGGGCGGTGCGTCCTCCCGCGGTTCACGCGAAACGGGCGGAGCGTTTCGAGCGACGTAGCCGCCCTGACCGAGTGGCACGTTGGGTTGACGAGGTTCACGCGAGCGCCGTCCCGCCGGCGGTGGAGTGATCGGCGAATCTTGTGCTGAGGCGAGTGTGCCCGATACGTCGGGCTCCTTGAGAGCGTTGTAGGGCTCCGGAGGGCGTGAGGCGACGACCAGCGTTCCGCCGAATGGCTTGTCCGAAGACGGGCGCGAATCGACGGGGCTCGCCGCCTTTTCGGTGCCGCTCGGTTCTGCCTTGGCGTCGCTCTCCGGAAGGTGCTCGCCGCACTCGCGACAAAACCGCGCACCTGTTGGATTGTCTATTCCACAACTCGTGCACGCGACGCGCGCAGGCACTTGCGTGGGCCCGACGGCTTTCGCCGGAGCCGAGGCGTCACGCAGGACGGACCCACAGTCGAGGCAGTACCTGACGTGGCCTGGGTTGCTGCGTCCGCACCGTCCACACTCCACGCACTCAGGTGACCGCGCCCGCGGCCCCGAGTCAAGTCCCAAGCCTATGGAATTGCGTCGTTTCAGCCCTTTAGCGAAGCTCCCGTTGCGCCGAAGGCATCGGAGCGCCGGCCCAGGCGCGGAAAGGTGGAGTCGCAAGCTCTGAGGAGCCTCAATAGAAGTCCCTGAACTCCAGTCTTGACGGGGCGCGACGGAGGAGACTAAAGCCCGGCGGAAGTGGTCCGCGGGACCTTCTCAGCAAGATTCGTGACGATGGAAATCTTTCTCGATAGACGAGCAGTTCGACAGATTCGGGCCTCTGCGCAAGAGGCCATCGACGAAGGGGACACCGAGACCTGCCGTGAGGACATCATGGAGGCCTTCACGGAAGACCAGATCGAGGAAACGGAGCGCCGCCTCGATCATGGTGACATGTTCGAATTCATCACTGACGTGCTCGACGAGTGGAGTGGGGAGGACGTCGACGAATTGCTCGATCTTCTCGAGACTCAGCTGGGGGAACTCGGTCTGGAATTGAAGGTCGAGGACAAGGACGAGGAAGAGGAGGAGGACTTCGACGAGGAGGAAGAACTCGACGACGACGATGACGAGGATTTGCATCCTGCTGACATCGACGACGAACCTTGAGTTGATACTTCCCCCGGCTCTTCTAACGGGCAGCCGGGATCTGCTTCTTTCGGCGTTCCGCTCCTTCGAGCCAGCTGCGGCACTCGCCCACGCCCGAGGTGCTTGATGGCTTTCGAGAGCAGACTAGTTCGCGGCATCGCACGAACCTCGACTCGGGCCGAGTCGACACGAGTTCGTCCATCGACTCGCAGCCGCTTTCTCCCATAAGACGCTCCGTGCGGACAACCTCCCAGAGGGCGTCATCTACCAGTCTGCTGTTGGGATATTTTTCTTTGAGCGAACGAAACGTTCGCACGGCATCAACCGGGCGATTCAGCTGATCTCTTTGAATCATTCCCTGGAGGAAAACTGCCTTCACGTACGCCGTGCGCGTGTAACTTCCCACGATGGCGGCGGGCCCTCCCTGTTTCGACAGAAGCTCGAGTGTCTCGATTGCTCCCGCCGCGTCTCCGAGCTGTAGCCGCAGTTCGGCCGCGCGGAGCAGCGCTTCATCCGTGTAAGTTCCGGCCGGGAGCGGATGCTTCTTCGCCACGTCCTCATAGGAAAGTAGCGACTGCTGGATGGATACTTCTTCCAGAGCTTGCGCGTAGCGGTAGCGTAAGCCCTGGTCGAGCTCGCGGTTTCGGTTGTGCTCGAGGAGCCGACGCCACTCGTTGCTCCGCGAGGACTGATGAAGTTGCGTTCTCAATTCGACGATGCGCGTCGCTGCACTCAATGCGCCACCGGACTCGGGGTAGCGTTCGACGAGCACGGCGAATGCGTCGTGTGCTTTTCTAGGTTCATTGGCGCGCTCCCAATTTCGACCCGCATCGAGCCATGCGCGCGCGGCACGGTGCGACGTTGGGTACTCGCGAGCGAAACTCTCGAGCTCCTTCGCCGCGGTCTCGAACCGTCCCTCGCGAGAGAAGCTCTCCGCTCTCCGGTAACGCGCCTCGTCCGCGTCGTCGGATTCATTGGCCAGTTGCGCGGCGTCTTCGAAGGCTTGGCGTTCTTCCTCGTAGTTTTCTTCGCGTCGCGCGCTCTCTGCTGCCCGCATCGCCGTTCGGTAGGGAGTCGGGCTTCGATGGCACGATGCCAGAGCGCAGAACATCAGCTGCACAGCAAGTATTCGTGCGTTGCGTGAGCGAGATCCAGCGCAACGCATCACTCGCTCGCCTCCTTTGCCTCCAGCGCACATGCGAAAAGCTCGTATGTGATGACCTGCACAGCCTGGGCCAGATTCAACGATGGCTGATCCGCCGCAATCGGGACGCGAACGACGGCATCGCAGAGCCCCAGTTCGGCAGAGGTGAGGCCGCTCTTTTCGTTTCCGAAAAGTAGGGCCACCTTCTTCCGTTCGCGTGCCAAGAGAGTGACCCGTCGTCCCAGTTCGCGGGGAGAGACGACCGTGACGCCCCGTCTCGCCGTCGAGCCGACGACCAGGTCCGCCCCGACGACTGCTTCATCCACGTTGTCGTAAATCTGGGCTCCGTCCAGTACATCCCAGCTCTTGACGGCCATTTTCTGTGCCATCGGGTGGGTAGGCGTAGCCAGCCGGCTAGGACGGACGATCCCCAATTGAGAAAATCCCATCGTCTTCATCGCTCGACAGCACGCCCCGAGATTTTCGGGGTAGTGGGGGCTCACCAGAACGAAGCGGACGCTGTTGTGGACGGGAAGACTGAGCATCAAAACGGTTCCTCACGAGCCGCTCGAGCTTGTCGGGATGACGTCCCGTGCGCAACGAAAACCGATATCCGGGGCGCGGGTTCCCGCTTCGACGCTTTTTCTCGCGGCGCCCCGCAAGTGAGAAGGCGCCAGGATGAAGCTGCCTCCCTTGACGACGAAGTCCGCGTGCTTCTTGCCGAGGTTCTCAGCGTCCCTTCTTGCGTGGGGGGAAAATGGGGTCGAAGTCCATTCAGCGACATTCCCACTCAGCTGGAGGGCACCAGCGGGGTTTCCGCCATCTGCGAACGACGTCGTGGGGGCGAGCATCTCGAAGCCGTCGCGTACGTCGGTGACGCGCGCACCATTCCGCCCAGCGTTTGCCAGTCCGGAATGAAAGGTGCTGCCCCAAGGGTAGCGGCGGCCGGCAGTTCCTCGCGCCGCGTATTCCCATTCTGCCTCCGTAGGTAGACGGGCGTGCTGAAACCGGCAGTACGCCGCCGCCTCCTCTTGTGTCACGAATACCATGGGCAGGCGTGGATCTAGGAAGGCTTCCACTCGACGCGGGTCATCGACGGCTCTGCATCTTCCCGCCCGGACGCAGTGCGCGTACTTTCCCACGGAGACCTCCAGGCGGTCCAGCAGGAATGATTCGACGCGTTCTGGAGCGCCCGCGCCCAGCTCGTTCGTGAAGTTTTCAGGCGAACAAGATTCGGTTTTCGAATCTTCCGCGCGGCGCGCGCATTCTTCTGCGACGTGGATGATCTCCTTCATGTCCGAGCCAAGGGCGAGTGTCCCGCCCGCGATGAGGACCGGCCCAGGGATGGACTCTGCGCTTGCCTCTGGCGAAGACCCTGCGAGCAGCCACGCGGCACATATCAACCCTAGGACTCTTCTCATTTTTTCTTGGGGACTGGGCTGAGGAAGGCTGGACGAATCGAGGAGGAAGCAGAACGAGGAGATGCGTCCAATGGTTCGCGTTCCGGAGATGTCTCGACTTTGGATCGCAGCTGAAAAAACAGAGTGGCAATCGTAGCCCCCACCAGGAGCCAGAGAACCGCTGCGCCAAGCGCTCTCTTCCTGTCCATGGGTTCGATGGCGAAGCGTGCGCCGGTGTCGGGCAAGGTCGGTTGGCCTTCAGGCATTCCGACGAGCGCTTGGCTGAGCGCCAGACCGAACTCGCGACACGTCTCGTATCGACGTCTTGGATCTCGCGCCATCGCCTTGAGCAGGACTTCGTCCACGCGCGGGCTGAGTCCGAGCGCGTCCGCGATGGGGAGCGGCGGCTCCTTCTCGATGGCACGAGCAACCTTTACGGCGTCGTCCCCTGGAAACGCGCGTCGTCCGCTGATCCCCTCATAGAGGCATGCCGCCATCGAAAACTGATCGCTTCTCTCGGAATGCTCGCCTTCGACGATCGACTCGGGCGAACTGTAGGCGGGAGTTCCCACACGGGCTCCGGCCTTCGTCAAGGTGCTGTCAGGCAACCTAGCGACTCCAAAATCGGCGATCTTCGCACCATCCTCGGTGAGAATGATGTTGCCGGGTTTGATGTCTCGGTGCACCACCGAGTGGGCATGGGCTGCGTCGAGTGCCTCTCCCAGCTCCCGGGCTAGTCGCGCCGAGCCATCCTTCGTCAATCTCCCTCGTTCGAGCACGCTCTGAAGGGTACGGCCCTTGGCGTGTTCGAAGACCAGAAAAGGTCCGTAGCGCTCGTCGTCACCCATGTCGAAAAGCGCGACGATGCCCGGGTGGGTGATGCGAGCGATGGCCCGGGCCTCTTGATTCATCCGGCGCATCAAGAGGTGCTTGTCGTCCGCATCGAGCTTGAGGTCAGGACGCAGATACTTGACGGCCACGCGCCGTCCGAGGATTGGATCTTGAGCAAGCAGCACGACCCCCATCGCTCCCCTCCCAAGCTCCTCGACCACTTCGTACCGTCCGATAGCTTCGGTCTGGGGTGAGGAGGGAGGCGCAGGGTTCACGGGGCTCTTTGGATCGGAGGTGAGGGGAGCTTCTCCTTCTCCTCCTCATCCGGGTTTTTGGTCGGTTTGGAATCCTTTTCCTTCCGAGGAGGCTCCTTCGACCTTGGGGGATCACCATAGTCATCATGGAGTTTCTTCAACAGACCCTGCGCCAGCATCCGCTCATGATACTGCGGCAGCTGCGGTAGCTGCACGATGACCGCCACGGAGTTTTCCCGTTCGACGACCTCAATGCTCCCATGCGCCTTCTTTTCGCTACCCTGAATCGGGTACTCGAACAGCAAGTATCCGGAATCCAAGTCTTTTTCCGTAATGACGTAGCCCGAGTCGACACGCAAGTGGCGCAGCGCGGCATGATAGGTCTGGGCCTTAGTATACGTGAGCCGGTGTTCCACCTTGGCCGAAACGGCGAGAGGTACGACCGAGAGGCCGAGGCAAATCATCCAAATAGGGGACCGCATGGCCGCACTGACATAACACGCACCCGCGCAGCGGGCCCAATATCCAGCGTCTCGACGCGCTCACTCGTCGTTCGACTCGCTACACCTCGGGCCGCTGCCCGTGAAGTAGTTTCGTCGGGTTCTCCCGCAACAGCAGGTCGAGTTCGTCTTGCCCATACACACTCACCACGCGGTCCATCGCCTCCTCAGCGGTATCCACGTCACCGGGCCGATGGGAGTCGGTGCAAGCCGCATCGTAGATGCCAAGCTTCAAGAGCTGTTCCGCGCAGGTCTGTGCCCTCCTTCCGTACTTACCGACCAAGGACGATATGTCCAAGAGCGCCACGGAACCCAGGTCCACCAAACGTGTCACGAGCTCGGGCGTCTTCCACGCCGCCCTGTAGCGCTCCGGGTGGGCAATCACAGGAATGAAGCCCTTGGTTTGTAGGGCGAACAATTGCTTTTCGATCAGCTGCAGAGCGGTCAAATCCGCGAACTCCACCAGAATCGCACCACCGTGGCGGTTCGGGGCTTTCTCCGAGGGGCGGTAGGGCAAGCCGTCACCGGTCAAGATGTCTGCCAGAACGGTGGCATCGAAGAAGTGTTCACTACCGAGCGAGGTGTTTGGAAGCTCGGGGGTGGAGCATCGTGCCGATTCCGTTGCGCTATAGGCGCTATGAAGGTCAGATGGACGGTTGTCGAACATCCCAGGGCGCATGTGCGGGGTTGCAACTACATGGGAAAAGCCGAGCTGTTTCAGCTTCCGCAGCATTTGCAAACCCTCTTCTTCGGATCGGGCGCCGTCATCAATGTGCCAAACCCAGTGGCAATGGAGGTCGACGAATGCCGTCACGCCCCTATGCTACTTGGCGTGGACGTTCCTGTCTCGCCAGTAGACGATTTCTCTTCCCTGTTCTCGCGTCATCGCGCTGTGGTCTGTATTGGGGCCGGTGGGGTCGGCAAGACGACAGTTGCCGCGGCTCTAGCTCTCGCGGCGGCTTCGTCCGGACATAGGACGTTGTGTTTGACCATCGATCCAGCACGGCGTCTGGCCCAAAGTCTAGGGCTCTCTGGGTTTCCTCGGCAGGAAATGCGGGTGCCGTCCGAGTTCTTCGAGGAGCGCGGTCTGTCTGTGCCCGCCCCGCTGACCGTCATGATGCTCGACGCACGCGAAACCTTCGATGGCTTGATTCATCGGTTTGCAAGGAACGAGGAAGAGGCCGAACGCATCGTCAGTCATCCGATCTACAACCACTTGGCGAGCAATTTGTCGGGGACCCAGGCCTATATGGCCATGGAAAAGGTGCTCGCCGTCTTGGAAGACCAGCGGTACGACTTCATCGTTCTCGATACTCCGCCAAGCGATCGTGCTCTCGATTTCTTCGACGCTCCTCAGAAGATGGCCGACATCCTGGACAGCCCGGCGACTCGCGCGCTGGTACAGGCTCTCGAGCAGGGCAAGAAGTTCCGCCTGAACCTTCTAGCCGCGGGATTTCGCCGCGCAATGGCTGGGATCGAGAAAATAACGGGGACCAGCTTGATCGCTGATGTCGCGGAGCTGATGTTCGAAATGAACGGGCTTTTCTCTGGGTTCGCCTCTCGAGCTCGGCAGGTCGAAAAGAGGTTGCGGAGCTCGGAGTTTGGCTACGTGCTCGTAGCCGCGCCGAGCCCCGGAACGGTCACAGAAGCGCACGCTCTCATGGTGGGGATGAAGACGCGAGGCCTGCGCGTGGACGCGCTTGCCGTAAATCGCGTCGCTCAACCGGGGCTCCTCGATGCGACGCACGCCGACGTGGCACCGCTCGCTCGTGCCGGACTTTCTGAATCTGGACAGAGCGCAGCTGTTTCGATTGCGAAGCGCCAAGAACGAGCGCGGCGCCTTCAAATGATGCGATGTCGCTCCCTGGTCGTTGAGCTCGAGGAAGGCGCACCAGCCTGCTATCTCCCAGCTTTTTCGGAGGACGTGCATGAACCCAACAAGCTGATGACGGTGGCTCGAGCATTGGCTCCTGCCCGTCTCGGAACGCAACCCTGAAAGAGAGTTAGCCGTTTTCTCTATCTTTTCCTCGAAAGTAGAGTCGAAGCGGCACGGCCTCGTAGTCGAACTCCTTTCGGATCCTATTGATCACGAAGCGCTTGTAGCTTTCGGCAACGTGCTCCGGCGAACTGCAGAAAGCGACGAAGGTGGGCGGGTTCACGTTCGTCTGCGTGAGGTAGTAGATGCGCGGCGCCTTGCCAGCGCGCGTCGGTGGTGGATGTTCTGCGATGATGCGCTCGAAGAAACGGTTGATCTCGGAGGTCGGAACCCGTTTCTTCATTCGCTGGCCGGCCAACGTCACTTGCTTCATCAACTGCGAAACTCCGTGTCCCGTCTTCGCGCTGAGTGGCACGAGAGGTGTCCAAGTTGCAAAGTGAAGCGAATGCGCCGCGTCATCCTTTGCCTTCTTGATGGCACCCTGATCGAGTAGATCGACTTTGTTCAAGCCAACGACGATCGCTCGGCCGCGATCAGTGCAGAGTCCGAGGAGGTTGGCGTCCTGGTCCGATATGCCCTCGGTAACGTCGTTCATCAAAACGATGACCTCGGCGCGGTTGATGATTCGAATGGAACGAATGACGGAGTGCGACTCGACGCCCTCCTGGACGCGACTCTTCCGGCGGATTCCGGCGGTGTCTACGATGCGAAACCGCTGGCCTTTGTACGTTACGAGCGAGTCGATAGGGTCCCTTGTCGTGCCAGGTCGGTTGTCCACGAGGGAGCGCTCGGAACCGGACAGCCGGTTGAAGAGCGACGACTTTCCTGCGTTGGGCCTTCCGATGAAGGCCACTGAGAGGATGTCTTCGTCGTCAGTGGCGCTTTCTCGCACCGTCTTCTCCCTGGGAAGGTGGTTCGCGATCGCTGCCTCGAGTGCGCCGGTGTGGCGCCCATGAAGCGCGGAGATGCCGATGAGCTCGCCGCCTATTCCGAGTTCGTAAAGCTCGGCCAGATCCCAATCCTTCTTGGGCCCGTCTATCTTGTTTGCGACGTAGACGACGGGCTTGTCGCTGCGACGGAGCAGTTCGATCGCATCACGATCGGGTTGAGTGGGTGGGCCGCTGCCGTCCAAAACGCACACCACGACGTCTGCCTCCGCGATCGCAGCCTCGACATGCCGGGCAATGCCTTGCCCCATAGGGTCATCTGTCGTCTTGTCGAATCCGCCCGTATCGATGAGCGTGATGTCGCGCCCCGCTAGGTAGGTGTCGGTATAGTTGCGGTCGCGCGTCACTCCGGGCGCGTCGTGAACGATCGCCAGCGCCTTCCCAGCAAGGCGATTGAAGAGCGTGCTTTTTCCCACATTCGGACGGCCCACGATCGCGACAATCGGAGTGGAGCTACTCATCTCGAGACCCCTCCGAGCTGACGTCGTAGCCCAGCTCAGTAAGCTGCCGAGGGACGTTCTTCCATTCCGCCGTGACGCGTACGAACAGCTCTAGGTGGACCTTCTTTCGCACGAGTTCTTCGATGCGCTCGCGGGCGGCGATTCCTAGCGATTTGATGCGTTCGCCTCCCTTGCCAACCACGATCTTGCGTTGTCCGATTTTCTCTACGTGGATCGTCGCTCCGAGTCGTAGAAGCTCCGGACGCTCGTCCGCGTGGTCGACGGATACCGCGACCGCATGAGGTACCTCGTTCTCGAGCTGGTTGAGCACTGCTTCGCGAATGTACTCTTGGACGAAAAACAGTACGGGTCGATTCGTCAAGGTATCGGGCTCGTAGCCCGGGGGACCTTCCGGGAGTCGAGATGCGATCTCACTCAGCAGCTCCCGAACCCCACTTTCTTTCCGAACGCTAATAGGAACGATGGCCGCGAAATCGTAAGCCTTCGAGTAGGCCTCGAGCATTGGCAGCAATTGGGTCTTGTCCTTGGTGAGATCGACTTTGTTGATCGCCAGGAGTGTCGGCGCGGATCGACGTGTGATCGCCTGAATTACCTCCTTGTCCCCCGGGCGGATCCATACGTCGTCCAAGGGTTCGGGAGCGGCGGCCCAAACGCTTGCCGACTTCTTGGGTGGGCGTTGCCAGGTGTCTGTCATCATGACCACGAGGTCGGCCGCGTGCAGCGAATCGTAGGCTGCTGCGTTCATGCGCTTCCCGAGCTCGTTGCGAGGCTTGTGCACACCAGGAGTGTCCAAGAATGCTATCTGAGCATCACCGTGTGCTCCCACCCCCAGGAGCGCGTCGCGAGTCGTCTGGGGAAGAGGAGAAGTGATCGCGAGCGGTTCGCCCAATGCATGATTGAGAAAGGTCGACTTGCCGACGTTGGTGCGGCCGATGAGGGTGACGGTGCCAAATCGCATGTTGGGGGGCGATTCATGCCCCGCAAAAGGCGATCGAGCAAATCCGGCGGGGTATTTCCCGAACAAAGGCCCAAAATGGCCCAGTTCCCACTAATGAGTGACAGCAGCGAGAGGGGCGGCTATCCCCAAGACATGGGCCGCAGCTCCTATCCAGCATCTCCAGATAGCGAGCGTCGAGCAGCGGAGCGATATCCAGTCGAGTGGTCCGTCGATTGTGTGGGGGAGGCGACTTTTCTCTACGCTGAGATCACCAACATCTCCCAGATGGGGATCTTCGTCGCATGCGATGCCCCGTTCAAAGTCGGGACGCTCTTCACCCTACGTTTCACCTCGGAGTCGAGCGGGGCCACATTCTCGCTCCCGGGACGTGTCCAATGGGTGAATCGCGGAACGGCGGGGAGCAAGAACCCGGGAATGGGTATCGCGTTCGTCGACCTTTCCCCAGAGGATCGCGAGCGAATCGTCGAGGCGATCCATACCATTGCTTACGTCCGAGGGATCTCGAACTGAATTCTTCGCGATGCGTTCTCCTCTGCGACTGGGTTCTCACTGCTAGAGCGAGTTTTGTAGGTTCTTCTGATCGAGCTTTGGCGCGGCTTTAGGCGCCTCAACGGGTGCGGCTTTCCCCGCGGCGGGGGAAGAGCCTGGCTTTGCTGGGGCCTGTGGCGCTGCAGGTGGCTCGGGTTCCGCAGTTTTCGACGCCGCGGAGTCCTCGGGTGCTGCATCCTTCTTGGCGGCAAGCTTCTCCAAGCCCTCGATTTCCGAGAGTGCTTTTTCGGCACGTGCGGAGTAGGCAGGCCGCTCTTGCAGCTGCGCATAGTGAGCCGCAGCGCGCTTCAGCTGGCCCATGGCGCGGTAGCAGGTGGCCGCGTGCCAGGAGGCTTCGTCCGCTACTGTACTGCCTTCGAAGCGCGCGGCGACTGAGTCATAAAGAGCTGCTGCCCGCTGGCACCCGGAGCCGTTGCGAGCCGCGTGTCCTTCGTGGAGTGCCGCTGAGGCAGCGCGCTCGTCTCCCTGGGATGCGACTTCCGAAAACAGCCGCTCCGCTTCGGCGTAGCGCCCCTCCTGATATGCCGCCATCGCTTCTCGGTATGTGTCTCCGCCTCGCGGAGCAGACGTCGATTGTTCCTTCTCGAGGGCTTCATCTATTCCGGCGACCTGGTGGACCGACTCGTCTGCCTCGCCCTCCGATGGGCGCTCGGTTGATGTACGGTCTCCCTCGAAGACGAGCGTTTCGTCCTTGGACTTCGATCTCGTCGTCCCTTCGCTCGTCGGTGTTCCAAGTTCGGTGACTCTCACCTGCCCGTGGTCGTTCGGGCCGGTGCGCACGAAGATCAGGCTCGAGCCGATCATGAGAAGTAGGAGAGCAGCCATCGCGAGCTGCGGTCGCATCGCGTATTCGGCCATGATGCTGATGACCCGACTGGCGCGTTCTCTCAGTGGCAGGGTTTTCTTCGCATTGAGCTCCGCCGCCATCACCGTTTCGAACAAGTCGGCTGGGGCATCTTCCTGAGGAATTTCAGACAATTCTCGGGTGGTCCGCAGGTGCCCCCAGATGTCCCGGCAGCGCGTGCAATGATGGAGATGGCGCAGTGCCGCGGCCTCGCTCAATTCATCCAGCTCCCCGTACAGGAGATCCATGGTGACTGTGTCGAACTTCTCACAATCCATGGTCTACCTCAGCGCCCTCGCATACTCCTCGTAGTCGCGAAGCTCCTTCTGCAGGCGCTCGAGCGCGTAGCGCATTCGACTCTTGACGGTGTTCTCGGGTGTTCCTGTGATGCGCGCAATCTCGGCAAACGGAACGCCTCCCAGCTGCCGCAACAGAAACACCTCCTTCTGCTCTTCCGGAAGAGCGTCGACAGCTTTCAGGAGCCCATCTCTGAGTTCGTTGTTCGACGCACCGCGTTCACCATCGTTCAATCGATCGCCAGAGCCGACGCGCTCGCCCAACGCTTGTCCCGTGGTCGTGGGAGCGTCGAGAGACGGATGGTTGCGATGCTTGGCTCTTCGAAGCTCGTCGATGCACAGGTTACGCGTGATGGCGAAGATCCATGTGGAGAATCGCGACTCGTGTTTGAACTCCGCCGACCTTTTTACGACCCGTAGGAACGCATCCTGGGTGACTTCTCGGGCCACCTCCCTGCTCTGCACGTAGCGTACAGAGAAGTTGTAGAGGGGCCGCTGGTACCTGCGAACGAGCTCCGCGAATGCGTCTCGGTCTCCTCGCTTGTACCTGACCATCAACATTTCGTCCGAGCTTTCTGCGTGTCCCTCCATCATCCCGTTGCCTGTCCGGGGTGTCCGCGCGGGATTTTCGAGGCATGGGGCTCTAAGACGCTCGATGGCGACGGAAGATCCGCTCGGGTCCCCAAATTCTGAACGTCGTCCGCCACACGTGGAAGGTACTCCCGGCTGGCCGAGAGAATCAACCGCTCTCTCCGTCGGCGGGAGTCCCGTAAGTGTCTGGGAAACTTAATAAATTGAGGACAAGAGCAGCGGCCCCGGCCCCCGGCCCGCTGGACGAACACCGGGTCTGGTCGATTGGCAAAATATTAGTAAAACTGGAATTGCAATACAGGTTCAACCGCCGGAGTGCGCAAAGTAATGAACTGAGGCTGCACAGGGGTTGCGGTGACCAATAGGACGCGCGAGGCTGCAATCACCCTTCGGATGATGACTTCGTGGGAGAGGGTAAATGACGACACTGCCTTGGAAATTTTGTCTTGTCTGT
Source organism: uncultured Polyangiaceae bacterium (assembly GCA_965652275.1). GTDB lineage: Bacteria > Myxococcota_A > Polyangia > Polyangiales > Polyangiaceae > NIC37A-2. Next base: position 130,850 of record CBFGUR010000009.1, read on the forward strand.
GCCGCAATCGCGGCGTTCATCGTGCCGACGCTCGCACTCGCTCAGGACGGAGCCGCAAAAGAAACCGCTGCCACCGCCACCGAAGAAGCCGGCGACGCTGACGCCTCTTCCGCAACGACTTCGAGTGAAGACGAGGCGGACGCGGATGATTCGGAGGATTCGGACGCCGCCGCCGACGGTACCGAGGAAAGCGAAGGCACGGACGGAGCTTCCATCGACGGTGAGACTTACCGCGTAAGATTGCGGGATCTCGAGCAACGCGTCGACGAACTGAAGGAGCAAATTCGCCGCAGTCACACGCGTTTGTCCTTGCTGAGCGACACGATCCTGTCAGGCGCTTCGGGCGGTGCCCGAGCAGAGATCGAATTCGTGAACGACCTCAGTGGTGCATGGCATGTCGTTGAAGCCGTATTCGTCCTCGATGGCGCAGTTCAGTACAAGAAAACCGACGACACCGGTGTGTTGGCCAAACAGAAGCGCATTCCTATCTTCAGCGGTTCGATCCCTACAGGTGACCACACGCTGCAGGTCCTTCTGAAGCTGAGGGGCCATGGGTTCGGAGTGTTTTCGTATCTTCGCGGCATGGAGGCGAACCTCACGACCGATCACTCGTTTACGATCTCTGGTGGTAAAGTGATTGAGCTCGACGTGACAGCCTGGGAGAAGGGCGGCCCCACCACGCCTGTCGAGCAACAACCTGACATCCGCTTCCAGCAGAAGTTCCGCAGCGTCTCCGATTCACCACAAGCAGCGCCAGCGCAGGGCGGCGGCGCGGCACCTAAAGCTGACGCTGCTGTGAACACCGAGTCGAGTTCCGATAAGGGGAAGGTTGGCGGCGGCCTGAGTGTGGGCGGGAGTTCATCGGGCAAGTAGCTCCGTCGGCGCCCTGTCCGGTTCACCAGCCTCGCAGTGATAGGTGGATGAGAGAAGGGTGTCAGTGGAAGCCCAGCAAAGGGTGAGAGCAAACATGCTAGTTTCAGGAAAAAGATTCGGCGCGCTCGTGATGCTGCTCCTTGCCTATCCAGCTGCAGCGGCCGAGACGGATCGCGCCAAAACGCGCGCCGAAGAATCGGTCCGAGAGGTCGAGAAGGTGGTGCAGTCGCTCGGGACAAAGCCAGCGCGAGCCAAGCTCCATAATCCCGCCGAACTCATCGCGGCGGGCGAGCTTCACTTACGCACCAATCAACCTGACGCAGCGATCGACGAGCTCAGCAAGGTCGTGGAGCTTCATCGGCAGGGAAAGGCGTCCAAGAGCACGGATGCAGACGCGCAGTACCTTCTCGGGGAGGCGTACTTTGCAACGGGCCAGCTCTATTCAGCACGTCGGCACTTTGAGACGGTGACGGATCGAGCCGAGGACCCGGCTTTCGCTGGCTTGGGAGGACCGGCAGCGAGTCGTCTTGTCGATATTGCTCTGCAGACCCAGCGAGACGAGACGCTTCCTGACGTGCTCGGTCGCGTCGACCGCATGCTGGCCCGCTCCTCGAACGACGCTCTCCTCTACGCTCGTGCGAAGGCGCTCTTCGCCATGGGGCGCTATTCCGACGCGAAGAGTCAGGCCGCGGCCGTCAAAGGATCTTCGCTCTATGCGCAGCGAGCCACCTATCTACGCGGCGCTGCTCTGATGAAGGAAGCGGAGAGCGCGGTCGACCCGAACGATCCCGACGCGAAACCGGACTACGGACCCGCCATTGCCGCTTTCGAACAGGCTACGGTTCCGGCCGAGGTGTCGGGTGAGGGCGCATCGGATGCCCGGAAAATCGCTGACATGTCTTGGCTCGCGATCGCACGCCTCGAGTACGAGGCGCGCCTCGACGAGCGAGCCATCGTGGCCTACCAAAAGGTCGACCGTTCGTCCGAGTATTTCGCAACTGCGCTCTTCGAGCTTGCTTGGACGTACGTGAGGCTTGGGGACTATCAGAGGGGCCAACGTGCCCTCGAAGCGTTGGCTGTGTTGAACCCCGGCTTGGTAGATGGAGCCGACGCGGAGCTTCTACGGGCCGATCTGCTACTTAGAGCTGGCCGTTTCGCAGAGGCCGACAAAGCGTACGCACAGGTGAGGGACCGCTACGAGCCGATCCGTGCACAGGTTCATGAGTACATCGCGGCGCATGAAGACCCGGCGGTTTACTACGACAAGCTTACCGCTGCCGGCATCGAGACGGGCCATGAGCTGCCCGCTTTGGCCATCGATTGGGCACGAGAAGAGGCGCGGGAAGAGCGCGTCTTTGCAATCGTGGATGACGTTGCGCGGTCGAGAAGTCTGATCAAGCGTTCCAGACGAATCGTCACGCTGCTCCGGGCCTCATTGGCTTCTCCCTCGCGGGCGAAGGTCTTTCCTGAAGTTCAGCAGCAGCTGGAACAGGTCGTCGGGTTGTCGAATCAGCTGGCGTTGGCGCGCCTTTCCCTCGCACGCGGGATGGATGATGTCGCGGAAGCAGGGGTAGCCGACCTCAACTCCGTTCGTGAAACGCGTAGGAAGCTGATGAAGCGACTGGGTCAGGTGCCAACGAAGCCTGGGGACTTCTCGATTCGTGCTTCCAAGACTGAACAGACTTGGGACGAGATGAGCCAAACCTTGCAGCGCTTGCAGCTGGAGGCCGACCACCTCCGAGCTCTCGTCAATGGACTCAAGCGTATGTTGCGGGAGGCCGAACGGCACGGCGTGACGGCGGACGAGGCAACGATGGAGCGATTTCGGACGGAAATCGACGAGAATTCCAAGGACCTCGACCTGTATCTTCAGCGGATCGATCAGCTCCGGGAGCAGGTCGAAATCGGCCGTGTCCAGTCTGGTTTCGGCGATGAGCAATTCGAGGAGGATGAGCGAGTCCGCCGTGAATTCGTACGCGCTTTCAATCAGGAAGTGGCTTTGGCCGGGCGTTCCGGTGGCAAGCAGGCTGCGTATGCTCAGTCCTTGACGCCGCTTATGTCCAGGATTGCTACACTGGAGGGCCGGATGACTTCCCTCCGAGCACAACTCGACGCGCAAGCTGCCTCTCGGGGTGAAGAAGTGAGACAGGTCGTGAATCAGGAGGCTGACGCCATCGAATCCTACGCTTCCAAGCTCGACACGATGGATCAGCACGCCCGCTTGCTCGTGGGAGAGGTGGCGCAGAACAACTTGATCAAGGCCCGGGATCGAATCAAGGGAGTCGTGATGCGTGCCGATGTTGGTCTCGTTCAGCAGGCATGGGAGGTGCGCGAGGAGCAAAGGTACCGCGTCCGAGATCTGCTCCGCGAACGCGCTCAGGAAGAGCGATTGATCAACGATGAGCTCCGGGAAGTCCTGGACGACGAGGAGGACCAGTGAGGGGGCACATCAAATTGAGAAGGCCCGCGTTGGCTGCTTTCCTCGGGTGGGCGGGGCTTGCTGGTTGGGTTGGATCGCCGAACGTCGAGGTGGAGCACGCGCATGCACAAGATGCCGGCCCGTCCGAGCAGGACGGCCAGGCCGAAGACCTGAAATCGAAACTCTCCGAGAACTCGGGCGAAACGGCCAAGCTCAAGGCTGCGAAGAAGCCAGCCTACGAAGTGACATGCCGCGCATCGGGCGAGATCAAGGTCGCCCCGGTCATCTCCGATTTGCCCCGCCCCACCGCCGAGCAGCTGGCGGCGCTTTCCCTGCTCGAAGAGGAGGCCAAGGCGTACGAGTCTTCCGCACGCGACTTCCAGGGACGACTGACGACGATCGTGCGCCATCACTACGAGGAGCGCCGCCGTCGCGTGCTCTCCGCAATCGACAAGGAGATAGACTACCAAAAGGGCAGCCTTGCCGACGCCCGCGACGAAGCGATCCGGCGTCTAGAAGCATTCATCCAGAAGTACAGCGGCGATCAAGCTGATCCGCAGGCCACGCCTGATGCGATGTTGCGGCTAGCCGCACTCTACGAGGAGCGAGCTCGCTCGGACTTCGATTCGGACCTTCTCGAGGAGCTCAAGCCTGCCATTCGGCTGTATCGGGATATCGTGATCGAATACCCGGGCTACGAAGAGCTCGCCGCCGCGCTTTACTATCTCGGCCACGCATTGACCGACTCGGGTCGTCTGGCCGAAGCACAACAGTCGTTCCGAACTCTCGTTTGCGCCAACCGCTATCAGGTCCAGCCAGTAGACGCAGAAGGCTCGGAGATTGTCGTTCAGCCCCTTCCCCAGGATCACGATGATCGGTTCTGGAACGAATGGTACAACAAGAATCCCCTCCCTCTCGACCAGGCGGGCGCCCGTCCCGACCTGAATCAGCTCGGTGTTGCCGAGGAGGAGCTCGTATTTCAAGACCCCTATGCAGGGTGCGAAGCCGTCCCTCAGAACCTCACGCCAGGCCAAGAACCCCGCTACGTTGCGGAAGTATGGTGGCAGGTCGGAAACCACCACTTCGATCAGATCGACAACGCGGGTGGCCCCTACAACCTCAACCGAGCCGTCAGCGCCTACAACCACAGCCTCAAGTACAAGAAGCCGCCTCTCTACGGCGTGGCGATGTACAAGCAGGCGTGGGCCTTCTTCAAGCAGCAGCGTTACCGTGAGGCGATCAAGTACTTCGTGGATCTGCTTCGCTATGCCGACGAACAAGAACGCCTCACGGGTGATCCGGGTGCGGACTTCCGCGCAGAGGCGTTCACCTACATTGCGGGTTCGCTGACCTACGTCGACATCGACGGTCCCCCGCCGGAGGATCCCTTCATCCCGCGGAACGATGTGCTCGATACAGAGCTCGATCCGTTCGTCGCGGAGGAGAAGATGGCGCTGGCCATCGAAAGAGTCCAGGATCCGGAGCTGGTGCCGCAGGACCAAAAGTGGACGGTCGGCATCTACAAGTCGTTGGCGCGCGAGTTCATCGAGATCTCACAAAAGCACAACGCCATCAAGACGATGCAGCTCACGGTCGACAAGTTCCCCATGGACAGGGACGCGCCGACAATGGTCAACCGTATCGCCGAGCTCAACGACGAGCTGTCGAGAACGGCCCCGCCTGGGTCCGAGGCGGCTCAGGAGTACGCGAAAAAGGCCCTCGCCGCCCGCAGTCGTTTGAGCGAATACGTCGGGACCACCCGGTGGACGGACGCGAACAAGGACGACCCAGAGGCCCTGGCCCAAGCGGAAGAGCTGGCTCGAGTCGGCCTGCAGCGAGCCGCGGCCGACCACACGAACTATGCGCGGGCCTACAAGGAACAGGCATTCCGTCTCAGTGACGCGACCGCCCAGCGTACAATGCTCGAGCGGTCCATCGACGAGTATCGACTCGCGGCTGGGGGATGGGGCGCGTACATCGAGCAAAATCCAAGCGCGACGGACGCATACGAGAGCATGTTTTGGCTGGCTGATGCGAACTTTTGGGTGGCCGTCCTCCAGGTGCCTCTCGGACGCATGCCCACCGATGCGGAGATTGAAGCGGCTCACAAATCGGCATCGGCCGTCCGCGACTCGAACTCCGACGACAAGTACAAGCAGCCTGCCGCGTATTATGTCGTGACGCTCGCGGAAAAGGTCCTCGACGCCGAGGCGCGCGCTTTCGAAGAGAGCGGCGGTCAGCAAGGTGTCGAGCGTCGGACCGAGGTCGCATTTACCGAGACCGAAGGCGGGGACAAGAAGGTGGTCAAAGAAGAGGTCCCTGGTCCAGTCCAGGCCGCCATCTGTGCTCGAGATGAATACAACGCCGCGCTGACGCTGGCGGAGGACCCCGAAAAGAACGGGTTGATGTATGCGTCGCAGGCCGCCGACTACTTCTTCGTCTATGGGCAGTTCGACGAGGCGCGACGTAGGTACCTCCCCATCTACGAGCAGTACTGCGGCAAGAACGAATACGGGTACAACGCGTGGGAGAAGCTCATCAGCATGAGCAACTTCGAAAACGACGCGAAGCAAAGTCGCAAGCTGGTCGAGAGCAAGAGCTGTGCGTTCGATGAGGAGACGCGCGTCGCCGAAGATGCCATTCGAACGCCGGTGAAGATTGGGGTGGCGTTCCTCGATGCCGGGCGCCTGTTCAAGAAGGCGCTGACGATGGAGGATGGTCCGGAGCGCGATAAGACCTGGCGCGCTTCCGCGGCGGCGTACAAGGTCGCTCTCGATGTCGCTCCGGACCGTGACGAGGCCCCCGAGGCCGTCATGAATGGCGCGTACGCCTACAAACAGGTGGGGGAGTACGACAAGGCCATCGAAATGTATCAGCTCTTCATCGAAAATTACGGCAAGGAGGAGACTCTCGCCGAGCTCCAGAAGACCGAGCCGGAGAAGTTCGAAGAGCGCGTCAAGTACATGAACGATGCGTACCAGGCTCTGGCTGGGTCTTACGTCTTGTTCTTCGACTACCCCAAGGCCGCGTCGACGTTCGATTCCATCTCGGCCGTTCCGCATTTTGCTCCCGAGGAACGCAAACTGGCGGCCAAGCAGGCACTCATGCTGTACGTCAACTTGGACGACAAGAGCAGCATGGAGCGCATGCGTCGTGTGTATCAAAACCTCGGCGCCAGCGGGGAGGAGTTGGCTGAAGCTGACTTCCTGATCGCGTCGGCTACCGTAAAAAAGTGGGATCCGAACAGCCCGGACACGGGAGCAAATCAACGTGCTCGCGTGGCGGCGCAAAACTCGATGATCCAGTATCACGACGCCAACAGGGGCCGTCCTGCGGCCTACAAGTACGTCGTTCACGCGGCACACAAGGCGGCCGAAGCGAAGCGCGCGGCCAACTCACCCAGTCAGGATGAGTGGTGGAAGAAGACCATCGCGGCCTTCGACAAGTACGCAGCTAGTGCTCCCAAGAAGGACGGGAAGAGTGAAGCCGTCGGCTCGCCCGAAGCGAGCATGGCAGCTGAGGCCGAGTACGTTCTCATCGACGCCGAACTGAAGAAGTCGTTCGACTACGACACCGGACATCATCGTTACAAAGGAACGGCGGTGGAGGTCGTGGAGGAGTACAAGAAGGACGCCACCAAAGCGAAGGAGTGGTATGAAAAACTCCAGGTGGTGGTCGACAAGTACGTCTCCCAGAAATGGGCGACTGTCGCCATAGCTAGACAGGGTTCTGTCTACGATTCCCTCCGCACGGGACTCTACAACACGCGCCCGCCGGAACTGAAAATGTTCTCGGCCGATGTCGAACGAAAGCTCAGGATCGCCGAGGAAAGCGGCGATCCGGCCCTGGAAGACAAGGCCGACCAAATCCGGTTCGAGGTCAGGCAGGCTTGGACCAAGAAGCGTGACGAGGAACTCGACAGCGCCGACCGGATCGTGGTCGATCGCTACGCGGTAGCTGTGACGCTTGGCCAACGCTACAATCTCTCCCACGATTCGATCACTCGAGCGATCCGGCGGCTCGCGTTCCTCACGGAGGTTGCGGGTGAAGCCAAGATGGCTGAGTACACCGCCAACAACAAGGACCTCAAGTACCAGGCGGGAATGTTCCAACGCATCCGTCCAGGAGTTCTCGAGAAGCCAAAAGTCGACGCTCTTCCACAACCCACACCGCCAGGAGTGCAGAAGTGATGGCCGCGAGGTACTCAAGCAGCGGAAACAAGCCGGGCTTTGCCCGTCGTGTGTCGACGTCCCTCGCCCTTTCGGTGGCGCTCTTCGCATCAGGGTGCGCCAAACCCGGCGCTTCCCCCGATCCGGAATCTCCAGCCGATGCTGATCAGTCGGCCGCTGAAAAGGGCGACAAGAAGGTCGGCGGCAAGAAAGGTAAAGGGGGCTCGGCACCTGCGGACGATCAGCTTGCTAGCGAGAGAGACCCAGAAGCCGGCGGCAACGAGTCTGATTCGCCCTCCTCTTCGGCCGACGGAGCTGAGCAGCAGGCTGCGGCCGCACCGAAGAAGGCTCCTCGGCCGAAAATGTCCAAGAAGGCCAAGAAGGCCTTCAAGAATGGTCAAAAGGCTTTCGCGGCAGGCGATCTCCGTGGAGCTCAGACTCAGTTCGAGGAAGCCACCAAGACAGACAGAGACGCCTACGAAGCGCACCTCGCTCTTGGTGTCGTTTTGGAAAGGCTGGGTAAGAAGTCGGCCGCCCTCAAATCGTACAAGCGCGCCTACGATGCGGTACCGGACCACGAGGAGTCGATCGTCGCGTACGCCGTACTCACCGCCAAGAGCGGCAACCCTGACGAGGCTATGCGGTTCCTCAAGAAGAAGTCGGGAGAAGTCGGCGAGTCGGCGGCGATTCTCTCGGCGATGGCCGAAGTCGCTAGCCTCCAGGGGAAGTCCGGTGACGCCCAAGACTTTGCGCAAAAAGCCCTGAAGGCAGATCCGAGTCACAAGCCCGCCATGGTCGCGCTCGCTCGCGATCATTACCGGGCGCGACGGATCGATCTCGCGCTTTACGCTCTGACGGGGATTTTGGACGGATACGGGGAGGACAACCCCCCGCGAGACAAGGACAACGCGGAGGCTCGCATGATTCGTGGTCTCATCTATGCCGAACGTGGCCTTCGTGGTCCGGCTATGGAGGAGATGGAGAAGGCGGTCGAGCAGCGTCCGGACCTGGTTGACGCTCATTTGGTTCTCGCGAACTTCATGATGGAGGCAGGAAATGCCAAAGAAGCGCGCAAACACCTCGAGATGGCGATTCGCTACGACAACAAGAACGTTGCAGCGCATTTGCAGCTCGGTGATGCCTATAGACTGCTCAATCGCAACGAGGACGCGAAGCGAGAACTCGAATGGGTCTTGGCCGCCGAGCCCAACCAAAGCGCAGCCCACTACAATCTGGGTCTGCTTTATCTCCTAGGCGGGAAGATCAAGGGCGTTTCGGAAGAGGCAGCGATCGACAAGGCCCTGGAGCACCTGGAAGCCTACAAGGCGCGTGCCGTGCGCGGCGGTCCGGACGATGTGGACGATTTGATTACCCGGGCAAGGACGAAGAAGGCCTTGCTCAACGCCAAGCAGCAGGCGGCGGGAGGCTGACATGAAGCGGCGACTTAAGTTGGTTCGAGTATCTCTCGGGACGCTCATCGGAATGATGATCCTATTTGCGCCCGCGACCACCATGGCCCAAGGGCGAGTGGTGACGATCAGCGAGGTGACCATCGTCGGTCGTGTTCAGAAGCCGATTGCTGCGGTCGACGTGAGCCGGATTCAGCCCAAGCTAACTCTTGCGGAGCTGAAGCAGAGCTTTCGCGACAGGATCGAACGCGCTCTCTATCGAGCGCCATTCTGATCATCGTGCTTCATCGCGCCTCTAGGTTGTCATTTCCCTGCCGCTACTCTCTTGGGCAACATCCGTGATCTCTGTTGTCGTCCTCGGTGTTGTGGCGAGCGTAGCGGTTGTGGTGGTCGGGTTCGCCTTCCGAGAGCGCTCGGCCTTGGCGCGCGAGGTGGATGGGATCATCTTCGGAATCGAACGGCGGACCGCGAGTGACGACGAGGCGATTGGCCCGCGGGGCGCGAGTTTGCCGGCTCACGTGGAGGAGCTCTTGGACGAGGCGATTCAGACTGAGAGCCAGCAGCTTGCGGTGGTCGCCGTGAACGAGCTTCTCGGTCGCGCCAGCCTAGCCCGTAGTCGGGCTCTGCTTCTATCCCGCGGCTTGCCGCGTATAGCGCTGCTTTCGGGCGGAGGTGGCGCGTTCGTCGTGGCAGCAGTCGGGAACTTCAGTAAGAATGCTCTCGTTGCCGCGTTGGGATCGGTCCTTTTGGGGGTCATGGGAGCAATGACCAGCCACGGCCTGAATGCCAGTAGTCGCCGCCTCGCCAAACGGTACGTCGGGGTCACGGATGTCCTGGCTCGGCAGATCGACCAACACTTCAACTCGAAGGCGGCTGACTGACGCTTCGGAGATGAAGTCATGCTGTAATCCGAACCCCGTAGATCCCGCGGCCGGGCCGTGCGTCTCACGGGAATCTAATCCTTCCCGTGTCGGGACCGCGGCTCGAATCCGTACGAATTTCAGTGGGGTGGACCCGACGCGGACAACTGGATAGGGTAGCTATCTGAATCGACGGGGGTGGTTCCTCCGAGGAGACTTGATGACGCAAGGAACTCAGCAATCGGCTTCACGTCCTGGGCAGATGACCGCAGTGATGCGCGCGGTGTCCGCCAGCGGTCCGAAGGTGCTTCGCATTGGTTTGGTCGTAGGCGGTCGGGTGATCGAAGAGCGCATCATCAAGGATCGCGTTGATGTGACCGTAGGTCCGAGCGAACGGAGCATGTTCGTGCTCTCCACGGATCAGGTGCGCTCGAGCCACAAATTATTCGAGATCCAGGGTGACTCGTACTCACTGAATTTCCTCGATGGGATGACGGGTCGCGTTGCGTTGCCTACCGGAGTCTCCGATCTGGAGCAGCTCAAAGGGCACGCCAAGAAGAGTTCAGGTGGCGTGTATCAGATTCGACTGACCGAGGATTCTCGGGGGAAGGTGCTGGTTGGCGACACGACATTCCTCTTTCAGTTCGTCGCTCCTCCTCCGATCCAGCCTCGTCCGCAGCTTCCCGTTGCGGTGACCCGCGGCGCCTCGGGTATCGACTGGCGGACGACCATCATTGCGGCGTTCGCCTTCTTCGCTCACTTCATGGCAATTGGCGCGCTCTATACCGACTGGCTCGATCCGATCGTCGACGAGCAAGTAAGCCTCGCCGGGCTCATCGATTCGATCGATCAATTGCCGCCTCCACCACCGGTCGAAGAGAAGCCACCAGAGGATGCGGAGCCGGACGATTCGGCTCAGGCAGTCGAGGACAAGCCTCAACCCAAGGCGACCAAGAGCGATTCCAACGTTCCGGACACCCCCGGTCAGAAGCTGAACGCTGCGCAGGCAGCGGCGCTCTCGAGCGAACTCGAACAGCTCTCGATGCTCACCCTCGGCGCCCTGGGTGCAAGTGGACCGGCCACCGCCGGCGTGCTTCAGGGCGGTGAGGTGCCGACTGGCGCCCTCGATGCCGCTGCGCAATCCGGAGCAGGTGTCGGCGTGGGTGGGGATCTCAAGCTGGGTGGTCGGGGCGGGCCCGTCCAGCCGGGACAGTCTGGCGGCCTCGGGAGCATCGGAACGACCGGAACGTCCGGCGGGTCGAATACCGGTGGCACAAAGGAAGTGAAGGGCCCTGTCGGCAATGCTTCGGTCTCTTCCTCCATGCTCGCGGGAAGCGTTTCTGGTGCGGCGGGCGTCGTGGCGGCGATGCGCGCCGGTTTCCGCCGGTGTTACCAACGCGGCCTGGAACAAAACCCAGACATTTCCGGGAGGATTAACCTCACGATTCAGGTGGGACCCGCTGGCAATGTTTCCAGCGTCAGCGGAGGGCCCAGCGGAAACATACCGGCCTCAGTGGTCGAGTGTGTCAAGGCGCGAGCCCGTGCGGCCCAGTTCAGCCCGCCAGATGGGGGCGCGGCCGCCATCAATGTTCCCATCAGCTTCGTGAAGCAGTAGCGGAACGCGCCGTCGGAGGCCGCCTTGGGCGGCCTTCTTCTTGCGTGAGTGTTCGGAAAGGCGCCATGTGCGCTGGCAGGGTGATGAAAAATGGCGCAGAATTTCATAACAAAGTTCCGCGTTTGCGGGTTTGACACCCCACCACCCCGTTTCTATTCTCAGATGCCGAAGAGGGGTGCCTCAGCGGAGGGATTTTCATGACGTTCAGGGAAAAGAAAACAAGTGCTGCTGTCGTCGGAGGGATGCTGGTCCTCTTCGGAGTGTCGCAGACCGATCTCGCTCGAGCCCAACTTGCTGGCGCTGGAAGCTCGTTGCGGAACGCTTTGACCCAGACGGGCCTGGCGCAAGCCACAACCGCCGGCGAATCCGGCGCTGCTGCGGAAAACGAATCGGCGCGGTCTCCTCAGAAAATTCTCGAAGACGCGCAATCGACGCTCGATCAAATGGAGAAGGGGGCGGACAACATCAGCCTTCAGCTCCGACGCGCTCGCGAGGAAAAGGACGTCGTGAAGACGTTGTGTCTCGACGACAAGCTGAACCAAATGAACGTCGCGGCTCGTTCCGCATCGGATCGGGTCGCTAGCATTCAGGCCGCGGTCGAGTCTGGAAACATGGAGCGTGCTCAGCACGACGACGCGGTGCTTGGTGCCCTCGCCGTCCGCGCGAATGAATTGATCGCTGAAGCCAATCAATGCATCGGAGAAGAGACCGGCGTTCTCGGTCAAACGAAACTAGACCTGTACGTCGATCCCTCCATCCCGACGGCTGACACGGCCGCTCCGCCGATTCCGCCCGTCATCAGTACTCCACCGGTCGCGGCTAGTCCGACGTCCTGAGTTCCTCCGCCCCTCACCTGACGTCACTTTTTTTTGGCACGGCTTTCAATGAAGCATCGCGCATACCTGCTTGCTGTCTTGGCTCTTCTTGGAAGGCCTTCCATGGCCCTCGCTCAGAACAGTTCCGGTTTCTCTGGGTCGAGCGTCACGGGGGTGCCGTGGGCGGGGGACCGTGCAACAGGCGAAGGGATAGGAATCAAGACGGGCAGCGTCGAGTGGCATCCAGGTGCTTCGGCCGAACTAGGATACGACTCAAATTACCTCCAGCGTTCGAACAGCTCGGTTGACGAGGAGAACTTCGGTCCTGTCATCGAGTCTCTGCGCCTCCGCGTCACCCCGCAGCTCACGGTTCGTACCCTGGACCGCTCGGCCGAGTCGGGCAAGGACTTCGGTAGCGCGCTTCCTCCAGCGTTCATGTTCGAAGCGACTGGTGTTGCATCGTACAATGAATTCATTCCGCTTGATGCGGAGGACCCTGCCGCGTTCCGCAGGCTGAGAAATCTCTCCGGCGGTCTGGGGCTCGTGCTCGACTTTTTCGCGCGCCGTAAGTGGTCGGGGCGTCTCCTCGGCAACTACTCATACCAGGCGGAGCCCACTAATCAGGGTGGCCTGGGCAATCAGTTCGACCGGCACACCGTCGGCGGAGGAGGCGATCTCGTTTGGGCCCCTGGTGGGGGCGCCTTCCGCTGGACTCTGCTGGAGTATAGGACGCGCGCCACCTTCTTCGATGAGAGCGCGTTTGGCGTCTATGACAACGGGAACCACGCCTTCGGCACGAATGGCCACTGGCGTTTCTTGCCCAAGACGTCCGTCCTCTACGACGCCAAGTTCGGCATCATCCGTTATGGTTCGAACGTCATCAATGATGGCGAGTACCTCCAGGGGCGGATGGGTCTTAATGGGCTGGTTACCAAACGGCTCAGCCTCCTTGGGATGGGAGGTTGGGCAACGAGTTTCTACAGGAACCAGATCGGTCTCGTGAGGAACTACGACGGATTCGTCTGGAAGGGCGAGGCGAAGTGGTTTTTGACAGCAGATGGTCGACTGCAGGACGGCTCTGCAAACGTGGGTGCCTCCGCCCTCGCTATCGGAATTCTCCGCGATTACAACGACAGCTACCTCGGCGACTTCTTCCGGCGAGATCGCGGCTACGCCCAATTCAGCTACCTCATCGGTGGCCGTGTTATCACCACCCTTTCGGGTGGGATTTCTCGCCTCACCTATCCAGACTTCCTCTTCACGGGTATCGAACAAGAAAGCTTTGGGGAAACGCGGTGGGACGTGGCGGGTTTGGTCGAGTACCGTCCGCTGTCGACCGTCGGCATCAACTTGCAGGTGCTGTACGATCAGAACATCTCGCAGGTCATCGAAGCGGACACCTTCGAAGATGATCTGTCGTTCAGCCGATTCCGTGCGGTCTTGGGTGCGCGCTGGTTCATGTAGCGGGCTCGCACGCTCCTCTTCGTTTTCATGAGCGCCAGTCGCAGCAAATTCGAGCTCGTGGTTTCCAGACGCAAGCTCCTCGCCGCGTTGTCTACGAGTTGGCTCGGAGCGGCGTGCGGGCCATCGGCTTCCCAGACGCCTCCGAGGCTTTCGGCGGCGACCGAGAACACCACGCTTGGACCGGGCGACGTTTTCCGGATGGAGATCGTCGGCGAAAAGGAGATCCCGACCGAGTTCCAGGTCGCCGCGGACGGAACCGTCACGTTCCCCTATGTCCACGTGATGAAAGTGTCTGGGCTCGAGCCGCAGGAGGTCTCGCAGCAGGTTCGAGAAGCCCTGATCGAGAAGAAGATCCTCACGGACCCGAGCGTGGTCGTGAGCGTCATCGAGTACCGCAGCAAGATTGTCACCGTGCTGGGTCAGGTGCAAAAACCGGGCAGCTTTCCTCTCTCGCCCGGGATGACGCTCATGCAGGCGATTTCGATGGCAGGCGGCTTTACCGCCATCGCTCAGAAGAGTCGGGTCAACCTCGCCAGGGTCAAGGATGGGAAGGCGAACACGGTCGTCATCGACGTCGAGGCAATCTACGAAGGTAACGAGGAAGACATTTTCTTGCAGTCCGGCGACCGTATCTACGTTCACGAGCGCGTATTCTAAGCGGCTACTTCTCGTAGGTGAGATCGAAGAATCCGCGGTAGACTGGAGTCGTCGGCCCCCGCACACTCTGCCGGTCGACGTGAACAGTTGACGTGCGTGACAGGGGCAGGCCCACTCCTACGCCGAGCCCACCGGTGAATGAGCCAATGGAGTAGCGAACGCTCCCGAGCGCCTCAGCCGGGATCATGCGGCCGCCTGGACGCCCAGACATGCCTCGTTGCGGGGCAAGCACAGGTGAGATGATGATCTGCGTACCGATCTCCAAAGTGTCGATCAATGGGAGGAAGACCCCCGTGCCAACGAGAAGCTGTGGGCCCCATGTCGTGGAGGAGATCCGCATGAACGGGCGATGGAGATACGCGCTTTGGAATGACCAGCGGAGAAAGGTTCCATCGAATTCACCGGATGCCCCCACGAGCAGGCGAGCCGTCGGTTCTCCAGAGAAGCTGTCGTCGTCCCCCAACGGAAGATGAACCTGCGCGAAGGGGCGAAACGACCATGCATCTTGGGCGATCGCCCAACCCGCACCAATGCGTGGATCTCTCCCACGCAACCCGACCGAGCGCATGGATTCGACCGAATCGGAGCTGCCCTCGATGCGCGTGAGTTGGGCTCCAAATCCGACCCCCATATCCCACCCCTTGCCGACTCCGACGTTTGCGCTGAGTTCACTCAAGAAGACTCCATCGACCAAGCCGACGGAGGTTCCTTCCGGAGACGCGGAGGGGAGACGAAGGGTCAGAGGGCGTCTGAGGCCAGACGTTCGTAGCGTCCAGACGAACTCCCCCGAATGGCGGCGCCGCGATGATTCGAGGACACTTGCCGTTTCGGCGGAGATGGGGAGGGGGAGTGCCTGGGCATCTATCCCGCCTGGCTCAGCACTAGCAGCCACTTTGACGAACAGGAGCGACAGGAGCACTGCCGCCAATGAATGAGCCATCCTCCTCGTCACTCCCACGGGCTAGCAGTGGCGTACAAACCCGACAATCGGTTTTGTTCTTTCGCCTGCCTTGGTATGAGGCGACCGTGCTGGATGAAGAGAACAGGTTGCTCTTGGCATCGGGGTCACCCCGTCGCCGGGAAATGCTCGAG
Organism: uncultured Polyangiaceae bacterium; assembly: GCA_965652275.1. GTDB lineage: Bacteria > Myxococcota_A > Polyangia > Polyangiales > Polyangiaceae > NIC37A-2. The sequence continues at coordinate 146,223 of CBFGUR010000009.1, forward strand.
CTGCTCGGCGTCCCGTTTTCCGTTCTATCTCCAGAAGTCGACGAAGCCGTCACCGACGGCGAGGAGCCCGCGACGTACGTCGAGCGCGTTGCAAAGTTGAGGATGTCGGCAACTCGGAACGTACTTTCGCGAGGTGGGCCGGCGTTTCGCGCCGTGATTACGGCCGACACCATCGTCGTTGTCGATGGGCGCATCTTGGGAAAACCCGCGGGCGACGAGGATGCGCTCGCGATGATCACGGCGCTCGCCGGGCGGACCCATGAAGTGCAGACCTGCTTCTGCGTAGCTGACTTGTTGGCAGGCGAGATGCGCCTCCGGCGCGTGACGACTGAAGTCGATATGCGTTCCGCCGGTGCGCAGGAGCTCTCGGCTTACGTAGCGACGGGGGAGGGGCGAGACAAGGCGGGGGCCTATGCGATCCAGGGGAGAGGCGCCGCGTTCGTTCGTAGTATCCGCGGATCTCATTCGAGCGTCGTGGGCCTTCCCCTCTCCGAGCTAGTCGAAGAGTTGATGTCGCTCGGACTACTCTGATGATGCGCGTAACGTGGTCAAGCCGGACGGACTCATGGCTACTCGGTGCCGTCGCGTTCATCTCAAGATTGGCTATGGTTGCTTGGGCCTGGGAACGCGTGCCTCCAACCGCAGATGGCAAGTTCTATCACGTCGTTGCTCAACGGATCGCCACGGGTGAGGGCTACACTTGGCTTTGGCCCGACGGTGCGGTCACCTTCGCTGCCCACTACCCGGTAGGCTACCCGACCTTGATGGCTCTACCCTACCGCCTCGTCGGACCTGAACCTGGCGCGATGATGTTGCTGAACGCTGTGCTGGGCGCGTTCACAGTCGTCGTAGCCCACCGTCTCTGCCTCCAAGCTGCCAGTGACAAATTTGGGGCCGGTCGCGCCCGTCTCAGTGCAGGTGTTGCGGGGTTTCTGCTCGCGGTCTCTCCAACCCTCGTCTTCTACACCCCAGCGCTGATGACTGAGGGCGCTGTCGCTGCCTTTCTCGTATTTTCTGCGGGGTTCGCTCTCCGCGTGCGGTCCAAGGATTCGATTCGTGGACGAACAACGGCGTTGAGCTTGCTCTCGGTTTCCCTTGGTGTGGCTGTCTTGCTGCGCCCTCAGTCGGTTCTGTTTGTACCAGTCCTCGGCTATCTCTCGTGCTCTGGAGGATTCCGGAAACGTATCGTTCCTGCTGCGTTCGTGAGCCTGGGATGCCTTGCGGTGGTTCTGCCCTGGACGCTTCGAAACTGCGACAAGATGGAGCGTTGTGTCTTCGTCAGCGCCAATGGCGGGTGGAATCTTCTCATCGGCACCTTCCCGGAGGGCAATGGGGCATGGGTTGCACTTGAAGGGGAGCGGGTTCCGGAGGAGTGTCGGGACGTCTTCCAGGAGGCTGCGAAGGACGAATGCTTCGGTCGAGCTGCGCGGCGCGAAATTCTCGAGCGACCCTTCGACTGGCTCGCGCTCGCGCCCGCCAAGCTGCGGACGACTCTCGATTTCACTGCCGCTGGTGCGGATCATCTCACCGAATCTGGGGCTTTGCGTAGTGAACGGAAGCCCTGGCTTTCCTACCCCGAATTCCTCTTTCAAAGGCTTGGTTTTTTATTGGTGCTCGCGGGCGCTGCAGTCTGCGCTCGAGGTGCAAGACGACCTCTGCCCAGAGTGTTGATCCTCTCGCTCTTCGCCTGTGGTGCCCTGGGGTTCCTCGGGTTGGGAGCTCAGTGGGGTTGGGGAGCAGCCATTTTATTGATGCTTGGTGCGCCTCGGGACCTTCAACAGGTTCAGTTCGGGGTCGGCGTATTTGCGGCAGCTGCGACCATGATCGTCCATTCCGTGTTCTTTGGTGCGGGGCGCTACTCTCTACCCCTCATCCCACTGACGGCACCGTTGGTTGCTGTGGGCGTCGGGGAGGTTCTGACCCGGCTCGGTTATGCAAGTTCGGAACTCGGTGGGGCCGCGAAGTTTGACAGCGATCGATAAGGGGGGCGATAATTCCGTCATGGCCCTCATCGACGCCCCTGAAGCCGCTCGCCGTCTTGCTCGCGCAATCGCCAGTGATTTGTCACTCTACAACGAGGAGAAAATCACGACCGGCATCGAGAACGATACCTTGTTTGACGAGATCGATGAGGAAATCGAAGAGGGGCGCGCGCTCTACAAGAGTCGCGTTTCGCCCGATCTCTACGGGCACAACTTCTACGAAAGAGCGCTCGTCGATATCTTGGTGCGCGCAAAGGGCCATATCAAGAGCGAAATCTGGTAGGTGCTCGCGCGAGGCTGGCCGGCATCTGCGATCGAGCACGCCCCCCGGGTGGCTTCATGAGTGGTCCTCTCCTCTCCCACGAGAAGATCGTCCTTCGCGTTGATGACAAGTCTGCCCAAAATCGCGTGGACGCGTGGGTAGCCAGCCGGCTCGTCGACGTGACGCGCGCCGCCGTAAAGCGATGGATTGAAGAGGGCCGGGTTCTCGTCGAAGGTCAGCCATGTCGTCCCAAGGACCGCCTGCGGCCGGGCTTTCTCGTCGAGATCGTTCCTGCTCAGGAACCTGCCACCGACGCTCTGCCTGACCCGAGCGTCGTTCTGAATGTCGTTTTCGAGGATGAATTTCTGCTCGTTGTCGACAAGCCTGCGGGGCTCGTCGTTCATCCTGGCCGTGGTCATCGCTCGGGAACGATGGTGAATGGCCTCCTGGCTCGTCCCGGGTTCGAGCGCCCGCCGTCGGACCCCGGCGATCCGGCCGGTCACCTCCGTCCGGGTATCGTCCACAGAATCGACAAGGACACTTCGGGGCTCCTGGTGGTCGCCAAAGACTCCAAGACGCGTGAAGGACTCAAGGCTCAGCTGGCCGCGCATGAAGTGGAGCGAGAATATCGCGCGATTTGTGTGGGGACTCCGCATCCCGGCCGCATCGAGACTCTGCATGGCAGAGATCCCAGGAGCCGATTGAGATTCACCTCCAAAGTGAGGTCGGGCAAGAAGGCAGTGACTCACGTCTCGGTCATCGAAGAGGCGCCGAAGGGCCGAGCCGCACTCATCTCGTGTTGCCTGGAGACGGGGAGAACCCACCAGATTCGAGTCCACCTGAGCAATGAATGCGGAACGCCACTCTTGGCAGACGCGCTTTACGGCGGATTCCGGGGGGACGCGGCGGTGGTCGAAGTCGCCAAGGACCTAGGGCGTCAGGCGCTTCACGCCATGAAGCTTGGATTCGTACATCCCATCACCGGCGAGCGACTCCGTTTTCAAAGCGATGTCCCCGAAGACATGGCGCGCGCCTGGAAGCGACTCATCGAACCGCGATAGCGGCACGCTACGCTGAGCCATTCTCGCGAAGAAGCCCAGGGAACCGCCGCCTGAGGATCCAAAGTGCGATGAAGCCCACGATGACAGCCCACCAGAGCGTGGCGAAACGAATCAATAGCATGCTTGCGGTAGCTGCCCCGAGCTCCACCCCGGCTAGCTCCACCATCTGAGTTTGGAACATCGCCTCCGCCACACCGAGGCCACCGGGCAGAGGCACCAATGCACCAGCCAAAGTCGCCGTCGCGTAGATGAACGTCGATAGCAGGACCGGCGCTACTTGTTCGAAGCCGCCAAGAAGCATCCAAAGCCCCACTCCCTCCAGGCCCCAGCCCAAGATCGAAAGTGTCGTGGGAAGTACCAGCGCGCCTGGACTTGCTACGATCATCAAGCTCGCGTGAGCGGTCTCGAGTCGGGGTGCCAATCGAGCTCCCCAGCCTTGTCGCCCGGCGAGCGCCGCAATGAGGCTGCGAATCGGTCTCGGCCACAGGATCAGTAACATTCCAAGCGCCACGGCGAACCCTCCCGTGCCTGCCCAGAACCAGCCACCTTCGAGCCCGGCGCTTCCCACCGCAATCAACGCGACGATCGCAATCACGTCCGTGAGGCGCTCGGCAATGATGATCGGGGCAGTTCTGGCTGCGTCCACCGCATACGTTTCCGCCAGGATCGCGCTCTTGAAGACCTCTCCCAATTTTCCAGGAGTCACGGTCAGAACGAACCCAGAGAGGAAGATGAGCATACTGTCTCCCTTCGGAACCCGATCAATTCCGAGTCGGCCGAGGTAAAACTCCCATTTCAGGTATCTCAGCACGTAGTTTATGGAGGTCAGTCCGAGGGCCGCGCCGAGAGTCCACCAACGGAAGCCCGAAAGCGCGCTCTTCAAGGTTTGATATCCCGAAATCGCCACGAATCCCCCGTAGATGACGACGGCAAATAGCAGCGCAAAGAGGAAGCGACGGGCGGATTGATTCACGACGAGTCTGAGGTTTGCCTTCGGGTCGCACGGAAGCAGCTTCCTCACAAGGCCTTTTTTCGAGCTGCCGCTTTTCTGCTACGCATCGGGCAGGTGTGCTTCGAATGAGTACCGACGGAAAACGGCTGGAGAATTTGGGCGAGGCGGTGACACGATTGCGTCGTGAAATCGCGCGAGTCGTGGTGGGTCAAGAGCGGGTTGTGGAAGAACTCCTCATTGCCGTACTGACAGGGGGCCATGCCCTTCTTGTCGGTGTCCCCGGGCTTGCGAAAACGCTCTTGGTATCGAGCTTGGCAGAGTCGCTGGACTTGTCGTTCGGTCGCGTCCAATTCACTCCGGATCTCTTGCCAGCGGACATCACTGGGACAGACGTTCTTCAAGAGGTGGAGAAGGACGGGCGCATCCGGCACGAGGCCCAGTTCCTCAAGGGGCCGATTTTCGCCAACGTGATCCTAGCAGACGAGATCAACCGCACTCCACCCAAGACCCAGGCTGCGCTGCTCCAGGCCATGCAGGAGCGACACGTGACCGTGGGTGGTGCCACTCATCCGTTGCCAACACCCTTTCAGGTGTTCGCTACGAGAAACCCGATCGAACAAGAAGGAACATTCCCCCTGCCCGAAGCACAGCTTGATCGTTTCCTTCTCGAGATTCAGGTGGGGTATCCGACGGAAGAGGAAGAGAGAGAGATTGCCCGACGTACGAGCGGAGCGGCGCACGAAGGGGTTTCGAAGGTAGTGACGCAGGGTGAGGTCTTCGAATTCTCTGAGCTCATTCCGAGTATTCCGGTCTCGGAGGAAGCGCTCCATCTGGCCGTCTCGCTGACACGACGCTCGCGCCCGGACGATCCGAAAGCACCTCTAATGGTGCGCGACTACGTGCGGTTCGGCGCCGGTCCTCGGGGAAGCCGGGCATTGGTGCTCGCCGCCAAGGGCCTGGCGGCCCTACGGGGTCAGGCCATCGCCGATTTGGATGAGGTGAGGGAGGTCAGCTTGGCGGCCTTGCGTCATCGCCTGGTGCTGAGCTATCGGGCCGAGGCGGACGGGATTCTCGCCGACGAGGTGGTGGGGGCGCTTCTCGGTTCCAGCTAACTTCTGGAATGATGTCGGGCACTTCGAATCCCTTGCCCTCGGCCTTTGGGTCTGGCAGTGTCCGGCGGAACTGCCTCACGAATCGTGCGATCAGTTGGAATAGGGCGGCGCGGCCACGCGTCGCATCCCAAGAGCCCATGCGAGCCGTCATCTTTCTGCTTTTTCTGATCTCAGGGGTCTTTCATGCGGGATGCTCCCGTCAAGTGATCCCCAATACTGACGTGAAGGACACGTCGGCAAATCGCAAGATCATCCAGTTCTGCGAAGAGTACCGGCGCGCCGTCGAGAAACGGAAGATCGGCGCACTCTTCGCCTTGGCGCACCCGAGCTACTACGAGAACGGGGGCAACATCGATGCCACGGACGACATCGACTACGCCGGCTTGAAGGACTTCCTGCAGAAGCGCTTCAATGAGACTCGGGCGATTCGGTACGAAATCAGATACCGGCGCGTGCAGGATGGGCCGAAGGACACCATCCTGGTCGACTACACCTACAGCGCTTCTTACAAGATCCCGAACACCCAAGGTGAGGAAGTCTGGCACCGTCAAGTGGCCGACAATCGTTTGGAACTCATCCCCAACGAGGACTCCTTCCTCATCGTTGCCGGGATGTGACTTCGCGCCTCGTTAGAGGCGCAAGAGGGCGCAGCTATCCGCGTTGATGCTCGTGGCCTGACCCTTCTCGTTCGTCACGAGCCAGATGGGGCGACCGTGCTTCTGCGAGTTGACGTAGAGCACTCCGACGCGACCGCTGGTGTCGATTCCACTCTGAGTCAGCTTCCTGAAGGCAACCTCCAGCGGGCAGTTGGGCTCGGGAAGCCCGACTCGGTGCTTGGGGGAGTCGAGCGACGTTTCCTCGATCGCGTTCCCTTCGTACGAAATCGAATGGCGCTTCGCCGAAAGTGGGTTCCCCGGGATGGCTTGTCCGACCGCTTCCCCGAATTCGAACGTCACAGGTCCAACAGGAACTCCGTCCTGAACGACCAACTCAATGCCCGCAAGCATGGCTACGGGACTCCAAAGCCTGGCGCGCTCTTGGGCGTCCAGGAATGACGGCGTGAGTTCGAGGGGGTTTTTCTGCGTGAGTACAGAGACAGGGGACGGTTGGGACTCAGAATCTGGCTCGTCCCGGGGTACGTCTTGCTCAGCTGCTTGCGGTTGAACGGTTTGCGATCCATCGAGGAACAGTGCCCCCGCGATGAGAGCGATGAGCAACGCTGCGCCGCCAATCACCCAGGTCGCCAGCGGAACGCCAGGTTCGGGGGGAGGCGTGTAGCTCCGCGTGGGCGGCAGCCGCCCGTTTCCACCCATCGTCATTGGACTCACACAATCCCGCACGGACCAGCGGGCAGCAAGGGCTCAATGACTTTTCGGAACGATCACCTCCTGTACTTGCTGCCCGTCGTGGCGTCGTTCCAGGTGAATCTTCCAGTATCCCTCTACCTGAGGTGGGCCCGCAACGAAGACCGTCGCCCACGCATCAGTGCTCTGCGGGCTGATTTCGACGATGTGGGCCGGACCGAAAGCCGCCGCGTGCGCGGCTCCGGCGGACGTCGCCCCCTCGACCGCCCCAGTCCAGGATCTCGCCAGAGATAGTAGCGTGGGGAGTGCCGAATTCCCGCTCCCAGAGGATTCCTCGCGCACGGTGGCCCCGGGAGCGAGGAGTGTTTCGAGCCGTTCCGAAGTTCCGTTTTCGAGGGCGAGGAGAAACTCCCTCAGCGTGAGCTGGCTGTCGTACGTGGGGTGGGCCATATACCGGGGAGTGACCTCGAGGGGCTCTAGAGGCTCGTGCTTGGTCCGCTCCTCAGGTGCGGAAAGACTCGTCTCGAACTTCGGAGGCGAGCCAGCACACGCAGCCGCGCTGAGAAGGATCGCTGAACAAGAGGTCGAAAGGGGTCTCACAGGGATTCGGTTTGCGGCGTCTGCCCTCGTGCCGCAGTGAGCAGGATGTTGTCCGGGAGTCGTTCCCAGCTCAAGTCATCTGCTTCAGCGCCTGCCGAAAGCGCGACGAACTGGCTCTGGTCGAGTCCAGGAGGAGCCTTTTCGCCGAGGACGTTCCATCGCTCCAGATCTTGTCTCCCCCGAGCCACCTGGAGAGCTAGCGGGCCGCGGCGGTGAGCCACCATCATGATCTCTCCCGTGTGAATCCACAGATCGCCCGCAAACTTCTCGACGCCGAGCTCCTTGCAAAGTTGATCCAGTGTCGAAAGGCTGCTCCGCAGCGCGCTTCCTAGGCGATCCGCCTTGACCGGGTCTGCGGAACGCCCCGGCTCTCGTAGCCGGGTCCGCGCGAGCGAGTCGGTAGGAAGCTCGGAGAGGAACAGGGCGAACGCTATCTCGGTGAAGGTCTCACCTCGCACGGTTCTCGTCAGCGACTCAGGGAGCAGCGCCCGCACTGGAGCCATCAAGAGCTGCGCGTCTTGGACCACTCCTTGACAGGAAAACAGGACGTGCCCGTACCGCAACGGAGGCAGATTCTCAGTGCTCGGATGTCCCTCGAGGTTGTCACACTCGTGAGCAAGGAACGCGTGGGAGCGATGGTTCCTCACGTGATGAAGCAGGCGGGAGTCCTTGCCACCTGGGCCTCGTTTCAGAAGCACCTCGTCCTTCTCGAAGAGCCCGAGACCCCACGAGGTTCTTCCGCTAGTAGACGGCCAAAGACTTCCGAGTTGGGCGCTGGCGAGCAGTCCTCCGATGTCTGGGCGTGTACCTATCAATCCGTACGTGCGAGCCACAATCGTATTACGCAAAGTTGGAGGGGGAGTGTGCCCCCGGGCGTCGAGAAATCCCCGAAGGGGGGGCACTATTAGTCTAACACCTTCTGAGGGCGGCGTATTCCACCGGAGCTGCAGCCTTGCGTTGAAGTGGGATAACCTGCGACTATTGTGCCCCGTGATGGCAAAAGATCGTGAAAGTTACCGGGCCAGGCGGCTCAGACATCTCACAGGTGCGCTTCTCGTGCGTAGCGCTGTCATCTTGCTGGCCTCCGGTTTTCTTGCGTGCTCCGCAGTCTATCCCGAGATGCAGACGGCGGTGCGACCGCTTCCAGATGGCGTCGATCCCGATCCTCCCCCGGATGACGACCTCTACTACATCTATTTCGGGGGGGCCTGGATTCCTCCCAAAGATCAGGGCGGACTTCCGTGGCCGGGTGGCGCTCCCGATCCGTTCGCCAAGCTCATCGTCGATGATGTCACCTTGATCGAGACTCCTGCGCAATCGAGAACCAGAGAACCCACTTGGCCTGATCAGGACAAGGAAAACCTTCGGATCCACCCGCGCTCGAAGGTCTTCATCGAGGTTTGGGACAATAACGCGATGACGGATATGCCCATCTGTCGAGTCAAGGTGCGCGATCTCGAGGCGCTTCGCGAGGGAGCAGACAACGAGTTCTGGTGTGACAGCGGAGCGCGAGTCCGCCTCGTCGTCGAGCCGGCCAAGGCAATGCTCGGTATCGGGCTCTACTACGAGACTCGGGGACAGGATGGGGTGCGCGTGACGCGAGTGGTCAAGGATTCGCCTGCGGCACGCGCCGGACTCTCCCAGGGCGACCGGATTCTTTCGATCAACGGAAAGCGGGTCGCGGGGATGGACGCGCTGCAGATTCGCAGCGAAATCAACCTTCATGCTCGGTCTGGACTCGAGCTGGATGTCTGGTTTTCGAGCGGAGAGCGGCATTTGGTGAAACTGAAGGAGGGTGCACTCTTCCCTCTTCGTGGTGACGACCTTAAGTTGGAAAAGTGACCGTTTCCGAAACCTCACCCGAGCCTTTCGTGCACTTTCCGTCTTGGCAGACTCTACGAGTCGTCGGGCCGGACGCTGCGTCGTGGCTCAATGGGATTGTCACCTGCAACGTGCTTTCGGTAACTGGCGACCGTGGTGCCTGGGGAGCGCTCTTGACGAAACAGGGCAAGGTCTTCGCTGAACTCCAAATCGTAGGGAGCGCGTCGGAGCTCTTCATCGCGGTGTCGGGAGGGGACGCGTCGGACGTCCGGGAGGTCCTGGATGGGTATCTCGTCATGGAAGACGCGGAAATCGAGACGAGCGATCAGACATGGGTGATCGGGTCCGAGCCATCGGCTTCGCTGCTTCGAGGGGCCGACGTGAGTCCTGCGTCCATCTCCTGGACCGACGAACCGCTGTTCATTGCGCACGCCCCCGCGACAACGGTCGAAGGATGGCGTGCGACCGCGGCGAACGAAAAGGATGTCCTCTGGTTCAATGAATGGAAGATTCGGCACGGTGTGCCGACTTTCGGCCTCGACTACGACGAAAAGGACAACCTCCATGCCGCTTCCCTCGAGCGTCGCACCGTGGATTGGCAGAAGGGCTGCTACTTGGGGCAGGAGGTCGTATGCATGCAGGACATGCGGGGTAAGGTGAAGAAACGCCTCGTTCGCCTCTTGGGTGACGCATCTAGTCCTGTCCCTCCTGGAGCCCTCCTCAGCGCAGATGACGGGGGCGAGCCGGTGGGTCGGGTCACCAGCTCGGCCGGCGAGGTCGCGATTGCCACGGTAGCCGCGCCGTTTTTCGAGCCGGGGACCCGCGTGAGGGCCGGTATCCAAGCGTTCACAGTCGCAGCCCTTCTGCCGGAATAGCCCAACCGTCGCACTTCCGGGACACGACGTTCCAACTTTGGTTCGAACAAAATGGGAGTGAAGATTCTCTTGGCGGTGGGGGCTTGCTAATCTTTCGTTGAGGCCGACGGAGTGACCGAGACAAGAAGCAGGGGAAGTCGCCGCACCAAGAATGGCTACCGCGTGGCGGAAAACGCACTCAGTCTCATCGCGGAGACTCCCCTCGTGCGCCTCCCGCGCCTGAGTCCGAGCGGAGGCGCGATCGTTTGGGCCAAGTGCGAGTTCATGAATCCCGGTGGTAGCGTGAAGGACCGTCCGGCGCTTTCCATGATTCTTCGAGCGGAGGAGGAGGGAAGGCTACCCAAGAACGCGACCATCGTAGAGGCGACGAGCGGGAACACGGGGATCAGTTTGGCGATGATCGCCGCCGTGCGTGGCTATCGGTGCATCTTGGTCATGCCCGAGGACATGAGCATGGAGCGGCGCTACATCCTCCAAGGCTACGGCGCCGAGATCGAGCTGACGGCCGCTCCCCAGGGTATGGCCGGTGCCGTGGAGCGAGCCGCCGAAATTGCTCGGACCGTCAAGGGGGCGTTTCAACCGAGTCAATTCGAGAACGATGCCAACCCGGACGCTCACTTTCGAGGTACGGCAGAAGAAATCTGGGAGCAGCTGGGCGGTTCCGTATCTGCCTTCGTGGCTGGCGTAGGAACGGGGGGCACGGTGACGGGTGTAGGCCGATACCTCAAGGAGAAAGCGGGTGACGGCTTCAGTCTCGTGGCGGTCGAACCTGCTGCGAGTCCGGTGCTCAGCGGTGGCAAGCCGGGCCTTCACGGGATCCAGGGACTTGGGGCCGGATTCGTTCCCCCGGTATTGGAACGGGATCTCCTGGATCGCGTGGTGCAAATCTCGGACGTGGCGGCGGAGAAATCGGCACGTCAGCTGGCGCACCTCGAGGGACTTCTCGTGGGGCCGTCGTCGGGAGCGAATGTCGCTGCGGCGATTCAAGTAGCCGCGGGGCTCCCTGGCGGGAATGTCGTGACGATCTTGTGCGACTCGGGTGAACGGTACTTGTTCTGAGGCGTTCAGCGCCTTTTCAGCTGGGGCTCGTGCATCCCGGCTCAGATGGGCTGTCGCGCGCGGCTGCGCGTGCTAAGCGGCCCCGCATGGGTCGCCCGTTCGAAATCCCCAAAGCGCAGCCTCTCGGTGAGCAGAGAGGCGAAACCTATCCACGTGTCGTAGACCTCATGCGCCGTCTACTCGCGGAGGACGGATGTCCTTGGGATCGCGAGCAGACGCTCGATTCCCTCCGGAAGTACGTGCTCGAGGAAGCGTGCGAAGTCATGGACGCACTCGAGACTGGTGACCGCAATAGCCTCTGCGACGAGCTCGGCGATCTCGCGTTTCAGGTCGTATTTCTCTCCGAGCTTGCACAAAGGGAGGGAGCGTTCGGGCCCGATGACGTGTTTCGGGGGATAATCGAGAAGCTCGTAAGGCGCCATCCACACGTCTTCGGGGATACCTCGGCCTCGACTCCAGATCAGGTCGAGCTTCAATGGGAGCAAATCAAGGCCGAGGAGAAGCGAAATCGACCCTTACTGGACAATATTCCGCGTTCACTGCCGGCGCTCGAAGGCGCACGACGTATGAGCGCGCGAGCGGCCAGTGTCGGATTCGATTGGACAGAGAGGGAGGGGTCACGTGCCAAGGTACAAGAAGAATTCGTCGAGCTCGAGGAAGCCGTCCGCTCCTCCGATACGAAAGAGATCGAACACGAAGTGGGCGACGTCTTCTTCGCACTCGTTAACTATTGTCGTCACTTGGGGGTCGATCCCGAAGCGGCGCTGCGGAAGACGAACGAGCGTTTTCGCCGTCGGTTCAACCATGTAGAGTCTCAGGCCCGAGAGCGGCACGGCGACTGGCCACGCGTCAACGGGAAGGCCACGGTCGGGGTTCCTCTGGCTGAAATGGAAGCGTCGTGGCAGCAAGCGAAGGAGCTCGAACGAAGTGGAAAGTGAACCGTCAGCACCTCTTGTGGAGCCCATCCTCCCCGACCCGAGTGTGACGCGCGGCAAGAGCGGAGCAGAGATACACCCACTGGCTCGGAAGCTCGAGGAGTGGGAGCAAGTGCTGTCCGAGTGGGGAGAGCGGAGCTTCAGAGCGAAGCAGGTTTTTCGTTGGATTCATACTCGCGGAGTCTTCAATCCTGACGAGATGACAGACCTCTCGAAAGATCTACGAAAGCGCCTGATTGAGACAGGAACTGCCGAACCGGGACGAGTCGAGCACGTTCACCGGAGCGCGGATGGTACGCGCAAATTGCTCATCGAACTCGACAGAAAGGCGAAAGTAGAATGTGTCTTGATCCCGATGACGCCGGGTAACCTCGACGCTGATTCGGCCGCCAGCGTGGAGGATGACGACGCCGAGCCCGAACAGCCCAAGAAACGGGTGACCTTGTGCATTTCGACTCAATTTGGATGCGCGATGGGGTGCGTGTTCTGCGCTAGCGGACAAGCCGGTCTCTTCCGCGGGCTCGGCGCGGCTGAGGTGGTCTATCAAGTATTGCGGTCCAAACAGTTCTTGGAAGCTGATGAGGACCTCAAGAACTTGGTTTTCATGGGGATGGGCGAACCGCTCCATCATTACGAAGAGACCGCACGCGCGCTGCGCCTGCTCACTCACCCCGATGGTGGCAAGATGAGCCCACGCAGAATTACCGTCTCTACGGTCGGTCTCGTTCCGGGGATTCGCCGTCTGGGACAGGACTTCGAGGGGAAGATCGGGTTGGCGGTCTCGCTTCACGCCCCGAACGACGAGATACGTGATCGGATCATGCCGATGAACAAGCGGTACCCTATCGCGGACCTCGTGCGCGCGTTACGTGAATATCCGCTCCCACCTCGTCGTCGCATCACGATCGAGTACACGCTCATCGGTGGAGTGAATGATCAACTGCGGCACGCGGATGAACTTGCTCGACTACTCAGGCCGCTTCGAGTGAAACTGAACTTGATTCCCATGAACCCAATCGAGGCGTCGGAGCTGAATGCGCCGGATCCGGCTTCCGTCGTCGCATTTCGAGAGAAGATGGTCGCCCACGGCTACTCGTGCTTCGTTCGGACCCGTCGTGGCGACGATGTCTCCGCCGCCTGTGGACAGCTTGCACTCCAGACAGTAGCTCCCGAGCGCCTCGTTCGCCGCTGAGTTTCCCGGTTTCAGGCGGCGCGGTGCCAACCCGGCATGCGATCCGGTACTGTGAAGTCATCGGGCGCTGGCCTGGTGTTATGGAAGCAGAACAGCTCATTTCAGCCGCACGCAGCTTCGCCGAAGGCGATCCGGATCCCGAGACGAAGAGTCGTCTCGAGCGTTGGATTGAGGAGGGCAATCTAGTCGAACTAGCTTCGGCGATGGACGGCTCCCTTTCCTTTGGCACAGCGGGCCTTCGAGGTGTAGTGGGGCCCGGTCCCTCCCGTATGAACCTCGCGACCGTTGCGGTCGCGAGCTTCGGGTTGGTGAGCTATCTGCTCGAAACGTCGGGCGACGACACTTCCGTCGTGATTGGCTTCGATGGACGTCCCGACAGCCAGCGATTTGCACGCTGCGTGGCCGAAGTGATCTCTGGGGCTGGGGCGCAGGCGATTCTTGCCGATACGATGACGGCGACACCCTGCATCGCGTACGCCGTCAGAAAGTTGGGGGCCTCCGCGGGGGTGGTCGTGACAGCGAGTCACAATCCACGGGGGGACAACGGCTTCAAGGTCTTCGATCGGGATGGCGTACAGATCGTCGGGCCCTTCGACGAGGAGGTTGCAAAGCGGATGGTGGCAGCTCCGCGTGCCTGCGACATCGCTCGAACAGGCACGCGCATCACTCAACTTCCCGAAGACGCTCTCGCGAGCTACTTCGAGGATGCACGAGCGACCGCACAAGCGATCGTCCCGCTGCCAGTAGCGACGGAAGCACGACTTACGGTCCCTTATTCTCCGCTACACGGGGTAGGGCTTCGAGGGGCGCGGCGGGTGCTCCGTGGCCTCGAAGAACGAGTAGAGCTCTCGCCTGTCGAGCAGCAAGCGGAGCCCGACGGTTCATTCCCAACGGCGCCCTTCCCCAATCCCGAAGAACCCGGCGTGCTCGATCTCTTAATCAGTCACGCGCGAACGCTGGGCGCGGATTTCTGCTGCGCAAACGACCCGGACGCGGATCGATTTGCTCTATGCCTTCCCCTCGCTGGTGAGGGCCTGGGGCGCCTCAGCGGGGACGCCCTGGGGCTGTTGTTTGCGGATGCCTGTCTGCGCACGACGAAGATTCGGAATCCCGAGGTCATCTCCACTGTGGTTTCCTCGCCCGCGCTCACCCTACTTGCGGAAAAGTATGGTGCTCGAACAACGCAAACGCTGACGGGCTTCAAGTGGCTTTGTCATGCGGCGCTCGAATCGGACGACTTCGTTTTCGCCTACGAAGAAGCGCTCGGGTACTGTTTTGCGCCTGCCCAGGGCAGGCTCGGTGCCCTCGACAAGGATGGACTCCTGGCGTTATTGGTCTGCGTTCGTCTGCTGCTCCAAGCGGGAGGAGGAGCCGCTCTCGCTGGTCGTTTGTTGGAGATCTATCGAGAGGTCGGCCTTTGGGGGAGCTTTGGGCAAAGCCGCCGATTCGAGGGACCGGGGGCACTCGATCGCATGGTCACTCAGATGGATCGTTTGAGGGAGACTCCCGATAGGCGAATCGGAGGAATGGTCGTGGCGCGAAGCATCGACTACCGCGAACAAGCCGAGCACCGCCCCTGGTATTTGGGGGCGCAAGATTTGGTTCGCTTCGATCTGGAGGCGGAGGGGGAGATGCCTGGCGCTATTACCCACGGTAGGGTTTTCATACGCCCGAGCGGCACGGAGCCGAAACTCAAGGCATATGTGCATCTTCACTCCGAGTTCGCCGATGAGTCAGAGTACACCGAAAAGGCTTCGGAGCAGGAGGCCGTGGCCAAAGCGATCGCGCGTCAGGTGCTCAGGCGTCCGGAGAGCATCATGCCGCCATCAAGCAAGATGCTCCGCGGTTGAGCGCGGTCGCGGATGCCTCAATCCTCCGAGTCGAATGCGACGACGGTGGACTGTCTCAGCTGAGTGATGGAACTCTCGATCTGAGGACCGATGTCCGAGTAGGTGCCGAGGACCGAGATTTCCAGATTCTCAAAGGATAGCCTGCGTCGTAGCGCCGCGTTTACGTCATCTGTGGTCACTGCGTCCACGCGCGCGAGGTACTGCCGGTGGTATTCGTCTGGCAGGTCATACACGAACCGATCCAGAGCAATGGCGGCGCGTTTCGCGGCGGTATCAATCGAGAACACGTGGCTGTTTTTGAGATAGTTCTTCGCCCCGCTCAGCTCTTCTTCCGTGATGCCTCTTTCGACGAGGTCTTGGAGTAGTTCGAGCTCGAGGCGAATGCAGTCCGCCGCGTCTGACGCTTGGGGGAAGGTCCACATCGTGAACGATTGACGACAGCGATCGAAGGGTAGGTCGCTGTACGCCCCGTAGGACCAACCGCGCTTTCCGCGTACTTCACGGCTCAGGCGCGCGGAGAAGGTTCCTCCAAAGATCGTATGCCCGACGAACAGCGCAGTATGGTCATCGTCGGACGGGTGGGTTCCGAGGCAACCGATCAGGATCTGAGTTTGCGTCCGCTCCGGTTTGTCTACGAACGTCAGATGGCGACCACTGGGCCCACGTGGATCGACCGAAGGACTTGCCGTCTGTTCCCCCTGTCTCAGGCGTGAGAGCAGCCGCTCTTGAGTGCCTTCGGCCAGCACCTCGGAGACGTCCCCGGCGAGCGACAGTCGCGCTTGGTCGGAGATGAAGGTACGATCGTAAAGCTCCTTCAGGTCGCCCAACGTGATGCGACGAAGGGACGTTGGCGACCCGCCGATTAGCCGGCCGTACTCGTGTCCTGCGAAGAATGCACGGGCGAAGAATCGACGCACCACTGCCGCGTCGTTGTCGAGCGATTCGGTCCACGCCGCTTCTGTTTCTTGCACTAGGTGAGCGAATTCGTCGGCAGCGAAGGCGGGGCGTTGAATGACCGCTTCGACTAACTCGAGGAAATCTTCGGTTGAACGCGAAATGCACCCACCGACGACGTTCGCGGAGGCGCGGTTCGTTTCGGTCGACAGCGTGGCACCAAGGGCATCGAGCCGCTCGTCGAGAGCCTCAGGGGTAATCCCTTGGACCGAGCGCCTCATCAGTCGAAGGAGCAGGCGCAAGGCCCCTTCCTTTCCGGGGGGATCCGTTACCCTGCCACGCTTGAAAGCCGCAGAGAGATGAACCAGAGGCAAGCCTGCGTCCTTCTCGATGATGGCCGGTGCTGCTTTCACGCGGTTTCCTCCACAGAGCTGGGCCGAACCAGGACGACCGTGCGTCGCTCCTCCCGAAACCAACGCCGAGCAACTTCTCGGAGTTCCGTCGGGCTTGCGAACTCGAGCCGCTTCAGGCGGGTGAATGCCGCCGCGGGATCACCGAGGACCGTTTCATGAAAACCGATCGAGGATGCCTTGCCATCAGCCGTGTCCAAACTTCCGAGTAAGCCGAGCTCCGTTCGGTTTCGGGCGCGGTGAACCTCATCCTCCGTGACCCCGTCCGTCAGCAGACGAAGGATCTCATCATCGAAGACATTCAAGAGTTGTTCGCACTCGTGAGCGCCGCGAGCTGCGATGGAGAACTCGATGAGACTCGGGTCGACATGTGGTCCCACGAAGCCGGAAACGTCACTGGCGATTTGTTCCGTGCGGATGAGCCGCCTGTGGAGTCGACTTGCGCGGCCGCCGGTCATTACGTCGACGAGAAGTCCGAGTAGATTGTGATCGTCATCTGCGATCGCAGGGCCCTTGTAGCCGATCACGACCTTCTGGGTCGACGTCGGCTGAGTGATCTCGACCCGCCGAGATTGGATTTGCTCGGGTTCAATTCGAGGCGTCTCGGTGGGCACTGCAGAAGCGCTCAGTTTGCCGTACTTGCCGGAGATCTCGCGGAGAGTGACCTCGACATCGAGATCGCCGACCAGCACTAGTGTCGCGTTGTTGGGCGCGTAGTATGCGTCGTAGAATGCGCGGCAATCCTCGGTCGTGAAACTCTCGATGTCCTCCATCCAGCCGATGGTGGGCCAGTGGTATGGATGCGTCTCGAACGCCGTTTTCCAGAGGAGTTCCTCGACGGTCCCCTCGACATCGTCCTCCACTCGGTAACGGCGCTCGTTCTTGACGACTTCCTTTTCGCTCGAAACCTGCGCGTCTCGCAGGACGAGATCGGACATGCGACGAGCCTCCAGATCGAGAACGAGGCTCAAGTGCTGCTTGGGGAAGGCTTCCTGGTATTGGGTGAAGTCGAGCCAAGTCGAGGCATTGTTGTCTGCTCCAGCGGCCTCCATCAACGTATCGAACTGTCCCGCCGGAAGTCCTTCGACCTCATTGAACATCAAGTGCTCGAAAAGGTGCGCAAGGCCAGTCTTTCCGGGCTTCTCGTGTCGCGAACCGACCCTGAACCACGCATGAAACGCGATGATGGGCGCAGTGTCGTCTCGGGCGAGGAGTACCGTCAGTCCGTTTTCGAGAATGAACCGATGGATGACGAGAGCTTGTCCGAAGGAGGTGTCCCCGACGTGGGTTACCCTTCCGAATGGCGGGGCAGTTTCGTTGATGCGTGCGATCGATGCGGCAATGTCGATCATTTGCCGTCGTCCAGCTTCAGAACGGCGAGGAAGGCCTCCTGAGGCACCTCTACATTACCCACCGCCTTCATGCGCTTCTTGCCCTCTTTCTGCTTCTGGAGCAACTTGCGCTTGCGGCTGATGTCGCCGCCGTAACACTTCGCCGTGACGTCTTTGCGCAAAGCGCGCACCGTGGTTCTTGCGATGATCTTGCTGCCGATCGCCGCCTGAACCGCGACCTGGTATTGCTGTTGCGGGATGAGTTCTTTCAGCTTTGCGGCCAATGCGCGTCCGCGGAAGAAAGCGTTGTCTCGATGGAGGATGACGCTGAGGGCGTCGAGCGGTTCCCCGTTGACGAGCATGTCGAGCTTGATCAGATCTTCCCGACGATATCCGGAGAGCTCGTAGTCCATGCTGGCGAATCCTCGCGTTGCGCTCTTCAGCTTGTCGTGGAGGTCGAGAATCACCTCGCCTAGAGGCAGTTCGTACGTGAGCACCGCATGGGTAGGGGTGGCAAAGTGGAGCTCCTTCTGGATGCCCCGTCTTTCGATGCACAGATTCACGCAGGCACCGACGTAGTCCGAGGGAACATGGATATTCACCGTTACGATGGGCTCCTCGATGTAGTCGATTTCCCCGGGTTCGGGCAGCTTCGAAGGGTTGTCGACGCGCACCGTTTCGCCCTTCTTCGTGTGAGCGATGTAGACCACGCTCGGTGCGGTCGTGATGAGGTCCAGATTGTACTCGCGCTCGAGCCTCTCTTGGATGATCTCCATGTGTAAAAGTCCCAGGAACCCACAACGAAAGCCGAACCCAAGAGCCTCCGAAGTATCGGGCTCGTACGAGAAGGAGGAATCGTTGAGGTGCAGACGTGCGAGCGCATCGCGCAGGTCTTCGTAATCTGCGGAGTCCGTAGGGAATAGGCCGGCGTAAACCATCGGTTTCACCTCCTCGAATCCCGGCAAGGGCTCGGCCGCGGGGTTGGCAGCGAGAGTGACCGTGTCGCCGATCTTCGTGTCTTCGGTGGTCTTGATGCTTGCTGCGGCGAACCCGACTTCGCCGGCGTGGAGCTCGGTGAGCGGAACCGGGTGCGGCCCATAGCAGCCGAGTTCCGTGACTTCGAAAGCTCGGTCTGTCGCCATGAACTTGATCTTGTCGCCCTTCTTGAGCGAGCCATCCACTACCCGGAGCATGATCATCGCCCCGCGATAGGCATCGTACCAGCTGTCGAACACGAGTGCTCGCAACGGCGCGTCCGGGTTACCCGACGGCGGGGGGATCCGCTCCACTACTGCCTCCAGCAACTCCACGACGCCCAGCCCCGTTTTCCCACTCGTCATCAGAGCGCCGCTGCAGTCGAGTCCAACGACCTCCTCGATGTCTTCCGCTGCGGCATCGACGTCCGCAGATGGCAGGTCCACCTTGTTCAGAACCGGGAGGATCTCTAAGTCATTTTCAATCGCGAGGTAGGTATTGGCGACTGTCTGCGCTTGGACGCTTTGGGTCGCGTCGACGACCAACAAGGCTCCTTCACACGCTCTCAGGGAAGACGAGACCTCGTAGCTGAAATCGACGTGACCCGGGGTGTCGATGAGCTGGATCTGGTAGGTGTTGCCGTTCTTGGATTTGAACGGGAGGCGGACTGACTGCGCCTTGATGGTGATTCCGCGCTCGCGTTCGAGATCCAACTTGTCGAGAAACTGTTCCTTCTTTTCCCGATCTTGGATCGCGCCCGTGACGTCGAGAATTCGGTCGGCGAGCGTACTTTTTCCGTGATCGACGTGGGCGATGATGGAAAAATTCCTGATGAGTGATTGTTGCGCAGACATACGGGGCACCGTGCCGCTCGAGCGGCGAGGGCCTCCTTAGCAGAACCCGGCGCCGCCGTAAGAAGCGAGTGGTGCTTGGCGAGCTGGAGGCGCGCCTCGGGACTATTTCTTGTCAGGATCGACCAAGCTCAGCTGCCCAGGCAGCTGATCCGCGTACTTTTTTAGTACGAGGTCGATTCCTTCGCGGATGTACACCGCTACGGGAACCTTGGTTCTCCCATGGAGCAGGTGGAGAGCCTCGTTTTGTTCGGGTGTCACGTACACCGTGGTCGAGATCTTCTTGCGCGCCATGGAGGGAGAACCTGCGGGGAGTCGCGAGTCCCCTTGGGGCGTTGCGGCTCAATGGCCAGACGTTACCATAGATTCCCATACGTGCACCGTCAAAGCTGGATCCCGTGGAAAGACTCCGTAAGTTATTGGAAGAAAGAGAGAAAGTAGCAGCGGCCGCATTCACCACCTCGGCCGGTCGGTCGGCGTCGTTACAACCAGAACGGAAAGGAAAACTCGGGGCACTCCCCGGGCCGCGCCAATTTCGGGCTTTGGTGGCGCTGGGGCGCGCGTGCACTAGCCCTGAGGGGATCAACAGTTGTATCACCTTTCCACGGGTGCACTGCTTGGGCTGCTCGTTCGGGAACTATTAAGATGCGGTATTTTTGGTTGCTTGCAGTGGGGGTCCTTCTGGCCGCTTGCGGTGGCAAGAAGAAGGGCGCGACGAGCCCCGAGGAAATCCGAGCTCAGCGCGATACGAAGATTGCGCTCGAGCAGTGCAACGCGGCGTCCAAGTCGGCGGAAGCCATCGACGCCAACGGCGACGGGCGCCCCGACATCGTCAAGGTGAAGGAGGGGAGCCGTGAGATTTGCAGAACGGCGGACCTCAACTTCGATGGGAAAGTCGACCGCACGACGTTCTTCGACGCGCAGCAGAAGATTAGGCGAATCGAGAGTGATTTCGACCGTGACGGCCACGTTGATGAGCTCTCGCTCTTCGAGGGTGGCGTCATCAAAGAGAAGCAGCGTGCCACCACCATGGATGGGAAGCTCGACACGTGGGAGTTCTACGAGAAGGGCAAGCTGGCGCGCACCGAGCGCGATGAAAATGGCGATGGATTCATCGACCAGTGGTGGGAGTACCCCAAGCGCGGTTGCCCCCTCATCCACGTCGATACGGACGGGGACGGGCGCCCCGATCCTGGAGCCAGCATCGACTATTGCAAAGAGACCGGCTACACACCGCCACCCGTCCCGGGCGAAGAAGAGGCGGAGAAGAATCCAACGGATTTCGGCTCGAGTGCCGAGCGGGTCGAAGAAACGGAGAATCGCGCCGCAGAAAACGGCGAAGAGGACGGCACCACTCCTGCGGAGGATGACGAACCGTCCGATGCCGAAGGCTCCGAGGGCGATTCGGAAGGAACTCAGGAATGAAGGCTGCGAGAGTGAGAGGTCTGGCTTCGTTTGCCATGGCTGCGACGTTCGTCGTCGGCTGCGGTGGCAAGAAGCAAGAGCCGGTGGCTCCCGACGCAGTGGCGAGCGGCCAGCGGGCAGACGATCGGGCACGATGTGAGTTCGAGGGTCGGGACGACCGGGACGTGCAGGAGTCCTCGGCGCCCGGTTCGGTCGTTGCCAACGTTCGGCGTGTATACGGATACGTCAGTGGCGGTGAGGAACGACGCCGCGTTCTCCTTTGTCGTGAGGTGGACACCAACTTCGACGGGGTGAAGGACTTGGTTCGAACTTACGGCGACCACGGCGAGAAGCTGACGGAGCAGGCCGACACGGACTACGACGGGAAGATCGACACCTGGATAACTTTTGGCGCGCGCAAACCTGCCAAGATCGAGATAGACAAGACCGCCGACGGGAAGGTCGACGAGACTCGGTTTTACATCTCCGGTCAGCTATCCCGCATTCAGCGCGACACGAACGGGGACGATAAGCCTGACGTCTTCGAGATCTATCGCGAGGGGCGTCTCGAGCGTATGGGGATTGATGCGAACTACGACGGGCAAGTCGACGTGTGGCAACGTGATGAGCAACGGGCCGCAGAGCGTGAGGCCGAAGAAGACAATGCCGAGGGTGGCGAAGCCGGCGCAGACGAGACGCAAGAAGGCGAGTCGGCCGATGATGGCACGAATTCCTCGACGGAAGGCTGAGCTGGGCTGGTCCCGAGACACCGAGATTCGATGGCCGTAGAGCGCCTCCAGAAGATACTCGCGCGTGCGGGAGTTGCCTCTCGTCGTAAGGCGGAGGAGATCATTCGCGCCGGTCGCGTACGTGTGGACGGTCGAGTAGTTTCCGAACTGGGCGCGAAGGCTGACCCTCGGACCAGCACGGTGGAGCTCGACGGTCGAAAGCTGCGTCCCGAGCCTTTCTGCTACGGTATTTTTCACAAGCCTCGTGGCATGGTGACGACCCTAGCGGACCCTCAGGGGCGCCCGTCGGCGCATGACGTCTTGCGCGAGGTAGGCGTGCGCGTCGTACCCGTGGGCCGTCTGGACTTCAACACCAGCGGAGCCCTTCTCTTTACCAATGATGGAGACTTCGCCCAGGCGCTCCAACACGCTAGCGGCAAGGCGCCCAAGGTCTACGCCGCGAAAGTCACCCAAGAGGTGGACGAGAAGAATCTCGAAAGGTGGGCGCAGAGCATCGCCATCGAAGGCAAGCAAACGCGACCCGCAGCCGTCCGGATCCTGAGGCGGGAGGGCAAGAAGACTTGGCTCGAGGTGACCATTTCCGAGGGCAGAAACCGGCAGGTGAGACGACTCGGTGAGCACGCCGGGACACCGGTCGAGCGGCTGTCCCGCCTCAGCCACGCAGGGATCTCGACTGAGGGGCTTCGTCCTGGAAAATGGCGACTTCTGACGGTCGACGAACTCAAAGACCTGAAGAAGAAGTACGGCGTTCCCGAGAAAATTCGTGGGATCTTCGAGCCGTCGAAGCAGCTTTCGCGCGCCCAGGAGGCATCAGGAGCGCGGGGGGCACCCAAACGACGTGGATCCGACGAATCAAGAACCATGTCGAAGACGACGGACGCGAAAGGCAGGCAACCGGGCCCCCGCGGCGCTACTTCGAACCGTGGAGCAGGGTCCGCTCGCCGGTCTCGAAAGCGATGACGATTTTCGTCGCGCTCGTGACCTGAACGACGTGCCCCAAGCCGAACTTCTTGTGGTCGACGAGTTCACCTTCTTTGAAGGTCGTCGAGATCGAGTAAGCCCGAATTGGCTTGCCGCTTCTCACCTGGTTCTCCCACTCGGTCCGAGCAGCTGTTTTGGAGGTTTGGCGGGGGGCAGACCCCGCCTTGCGCCTCACCGGCTTGGGTCCTTCCTCGCCCTTTGGCGCTCGATAGTTGTGCTCGGAACCGCACGTCATGCACACGACGCGCTTCGGTGCGTTTCCTACCATCGCAACGATGCGGTGGCCGAGATCCATCCTGCAACGGGTGCACCATGCGTCTACCTCTTGGCCAGCAGAGAGGGGCTTTCTGATCGGGGGGGATGGCTTGTGGCTCGTGTCGCTCATCTTCAGACGGCGGGAGCTAGCTCCGTGGCATTCGTTCGTCAAATGGCAGCTTGAAGGCTTCTCGTTGTGCGGCCGATGCGCCGCGCCAAGAGTCGGGCTACAACGTCGTCATGGAAGCTGAGTTCGCGGCGGAGCTCGCCGAGCGACGAGAGAGAGTCCGGTCGCTCTTGCGTTCGGATGCTGAGAAGTCAGGTGGCGCCGGCGGGGCGTTGCTTCTCTTTTCTGCCCCGGTCCATCGACGAAATGGGGACGTCGAACACTCGTATCGGCAGCATTCGGACTTCTTTTACCTGACGGGGTTCGAAGAGCCGGAGGCGGCCCTGCTCCTCTTCCCAGACGAGCCATCTTTCGTACTTTTCGTCCGTGAACGCGATCGAGAGCGCGAGATCTGGGATGGCATTCGGGTTGGGACGGAAGGGGCGGTCCGGGAACTGGGAGCTGCCATTTCTCATCCCATCGGCGAGCTAAAGAAGACCCTTCCGGATTACCTCGAGGGACGCACTCGCCTGCACTATCTGGTGGGGGAAGAAGACTCGTGGGACAGCATAGTGATGGATGCCGTTCGTGACGTGAAGTCGCGACGCCGGAAGCGTATCGACGTTCCGAGCGAGCTCGTTGACGCTAGTTCGCTTCTGCACGAGCTGCGCATCAAAAAGACGCCATTCGAGCAGCGCAAGATGGCCGATGTGGCTAAGGTATCGTCAGAGGCCCATCGCAGGGCAATGGCGGCAGCTCGACCTTCGATGACCGAATGGGAGCTACAGACTGTCGTCGAGACCGCTTTCAAGGAGGGCGGAGCGAGAAGGGTCGCTTACGAATCCATCGTTGGCAGCGGGCCAAACGCAACTATCCTCCACTACCGCGAGAGCCATCGAACCCTTGCCGACGGGGATCTCGTGCTCATCGACGCAGGAGCCGAAAAGGACTATCTTGCTGCGGACATCACGCGGACGTTCCCAGTGAGCGGGAAGTTTTCCCCTGTTCAGCGCCGAGTCTACGAGATCGTACTGCGTGCGCAGCTGGCGGCGATCGAGGCGACGCGGCCTGGCGCGACCTTGGACGAAATCCATGAGGCTGCCTTTTCGATCTTGGAGGCCGGTATCGTCGACGAGGGGCTCCTCGGCGACACGGATCCCGCGGACGCGGAGGCCGTCAAGGCGCGCGTTCGCCGCTTCTACATGCACCGAACCAGCCACTTTCTCGGCATGGACGTCCATGATGTGGGCGCCTACTTTCGCGGTGGCGAGCCAAGAAAGCTCGAAGCGGGGATGGTGATCACGATTGAACCGGGGCTCTACTTCTCCAAGGATGATGAAACCGTACCCGAAGAATACCGTGGCATTGGTGTCCGCATCGAAGATGACGTGCTCGTTCAGTACGACGGCCCGATCAATCTGACGAAGGACGCACCCAAAACGGTCGAAGAAATCGAGGCCGCTTGCGGAGGTTAGGCGAGCAGCTCTAGTGCTCCGGGAAGAAGCTCGATCTCGAGGGGCAGCTCCCCCAGCTGCTCCCCGTCCACGTCGATGAGGCAGGTCCCCTTCCGCGTGGTTCGGGCCACCAAATGACGACACCGGTGGTGGTGGATGCGCTCTCGCCGGAGATGCGTCCCCCGGTAGATGTCGGAAGTGAGTGTCATCGTCTCGAGCTTGGATAGCTCCATCGTGATGACATCGAAGAATCCATCAGAAGGATCCGCAGGCGGAGCGATGTGCATCCCGCCGCCCACGAACTGTCCGTTGCAAACGGCCACGTTCGAATACGGCGCCGTTTCGACGAGTTTTCCATCGAGGCTGAGTTCGATGGGGAGTGGGTCGTAGGCTAGATTCGCGCGCACCGCGCCAATGAAGAATGCCGCGCGTCCTCCCAGCCATTTGGGTCCCTGTTCGACCAGACGATCTGTCAGACCCCCGAGCCCGAAGCTCAGAGCATTGATGAAAGCCGAAACCCTGGAGCCCTCGGTCGTCGCATACGAGACCTTGCCGACATCGATCCGCCTCATCTCCGGCATCGCGATCCGAGACACGGCTTGGTCGATCGAGTCCTTGATTCCAAACGTCTTCCGGAAGTCACCTCCGGTCCCCGCTGGGCACAGAGCGAGCCTGGGCGGAAGCGGCACCACGCTTCCCTTTTCGTCCAGCACCAGCCCAGTCACGCATTCGTGGATCGTACCATCACCTCCGACCGCGACGACGAGCTTGGCTCCGTTCGTGCGTGCCTCACGGGCGATGCGGGTACCGTCCCCCGGGCGCTCGGTCCAGTGGATCTCCGCATTGGGAAGCTGACTCGAGAGACTCTGCGCGACTCGGCGCGCCCGGCCGCTGCCAGCTTTGGGGTTGGCAATGATCCACTCCGTCATCTGGGCAGGATCCCTTTCGCTGCCCCGCGGGGGAGGCCGCCTTCGTACCCAGAGGGGGACTTCCTGAAGGACGAGTGGCGCTCAATCGCTGGGGGGGCAGCCTTCGGACGGGGCAAAATGGCGCTCATTTGTACAGAGGGGGCGGTCTCGGCCGGGGACCTCCGGATTTTCGAAGTTACCCGCTTGAAGCCGGAACGCTGACTCTATATCTTCCTTCAGCACCTCAGGGGAAGGTGTTTGTGTGTCGGCGGGCGCCCAGATGCTCGCATCAAAAACCAACGAGAGATCATCATCAGGAATCATGACATGAGTGCGGACGGCGCACGGAAACTTTTCGTTGGTGGTCTCGCCGATTCGGCGACTGAAGCTGAACTGCGCTCGGCGTTCGAGAGCGCTGGTTTCATCGTCGAGCATTTGGCGTTGCCCCGAGATCGGGAGAGCGGTCGGCTCAGAGGTTTTGCTTTCATCACTCTCTCAACGGAGGAGGATGCGAATCGCGCTCGTTCCGAACTTCAGGGTGCGGATGTTTGCGGCCGACCGCTGAGTATTCGCGAGTTCTCGCAAGAGCCACCCAAACGGGGGACGGCTGGTGCGGAGCGCGCACCGCGGCAACAAGAGCCGACGGTGTTCCTCGGCAAGCTGCCGTTCGACGCGACGCAGGAGGAGATCCAGGAGCTCTTTGCGAGCGAAGGGGCCGGACCCGTGACCCGGGTCTCCCTGCCTACGGGGCCTGATGGTCGTCCGCGGGGATTCGGTTTCGCTACTCTACCAAGCCAAGAGGCGGTCGACCTCGCGGTGAGCAAGGTCAACGGCGCGACCCTGAAGGGACGTCAGATTGTCGTCAGTCCTGCACAACCTCGTGGCGCAGGAGGCGGCGGAGGGGCCCGCGAAGGCGGTGGACGTCCGCCGCGCGGGGGTGGGGGCCCCGGCCGCTCTTCTGATTTCCGTTCGTCTGACTCGAACTTCGATGGGGGCTATGGAGGTTTCGACGGACCACCGATGGAGCCTCCGATGTTCCCTCCCCAGGAAGGTCGAGGAGGACGGCGGCGTCACGAAGGTGGCGGCAAGAAAGAAAAGCGCGACAAGCGTCGAGGCGGCGGTGCCGGGACCAGCGAGTATGGCGCTGGTAGCGGTAGTGGCAGCGGGAGCGGCGGCAGTGGTCGAGGTGGAAAGCGCCGCCGCGGTGGCGGCGGAAACTGGCACCAATGGGAGAGCGACGACGATTGAACCCTTGGAACGAGTGGGGCGGACCTCACTCGTCGCGAGCTCACTCGACGCGCGCCTTGGATGACTTCGCTGATCATTTGGCGCCCCTTTTTGGGGGCCGGGTGACCGCCTTTCGCGCGTCGTTCGCATCGATGCGCTGACTCGGAGACGCTCCGGAAAGCCGCAGTATATTTAGTGATTGGAAAAATCAAAGAATAACGAGCGGTTGCCGCGTGTAGATCGCGCATTGCACCCGCCTGATTTCGCGTGCTAACAACACTCCCCCGCCGGCTCCCGGTGGGTCTGATTTCAACCCGGTTTTTCGGCGTTTCCGCCGACCTTTGCGTTTCACCCCATGATCTTCGACTGGCTCTACGGCCTGTTCTCGAACGACCTGGCCATCGATCTCGGTACGGCCACGACGCTCATCTATGTGAAGGGCAAAGGAATCGTGTCGTGCGAGCCGTCCGTCGTCGCAGTTGCCCGTGATGCGCGAGGCGACAAGCGCGTCCTGGCGGTGGGGCGCGAGGCCAAGGAGATGTTGGGGCGAACCCCCGGTAACATCGAAGCGATTCGGCCCCTCCGTGACGGGGTCATCGCGGATTTCGAAATCACCGAGGCAATGCTCCGGTATTTCATTACGCGAGCTCACAATCGTCGCAGCTGGGTGAAGCCGCGCATCATCATCTGTGTTCCGTTTGGAATCACGGAGGTCGAGAAGCGCGCAGTCAAGGAAAGCGCCGAAAGCGCCGGCGCGCGCGAGGTGTTCCTCATCGAGGAGCCAATGGCCGCGGCCATTGGCGCAGGCCTACCCATCACGGAGCCGAGCGGGAACATGGTCGTGGACATCGGTGGCGGAACGACCGAGGTGGCGGTCATCTCCCTGGCCGGCATCGTGTATTCTCAGTCGGTCCGGGTTGGCGGCGACAAGATGGACGAGGCCATCGTTGCCTATATGAAGCGCAAGTACAACTTGGCGATCGGCGAGCAAACGGCCGAGCGCATCAAGATTAGCATCGCCAATGCTTACCCGCCCGAAGAACTCCTTTCGATGGAGGTGAAGGGGCGTGACATGGTGGCGGGAGTTCCCAAGACCGTCGTGGTCAACTCCGATGAAATGCGCGAGGGCTTGGCGGAACCCATCAATGCCATCGTCGAAGCCGTACTTCTTGCTCTAGAAAGGACTCCGCCCGAGCTTGCCGCTGACATCGTCGACAAGGGTGTCGTTCTCACTGGCGGCGGGGCACTTCTCAAAAACATCGATGTGCTTCTACGCGAGGAGACCGGTCTTCCAGTCATGGTGAGCGACGACCCGATCAGTGCCGTCGTTCTAGGTAGCGGTAAGACCCTCGATCACATTCACTTGCTCAAGGAAGTCACCATCGGCTGACGGTCTTTGCTGCCCGTGTGTGCCGTCAACGTGAGGAGGTAGGCGTTGGGGTTCTACAAACGCTACCGAGACACATTTCTGGTGGTTCTGCTTCTCGCAGTACCGTTCTTCTTCCTACGAGCTTCGATCCGGGAGCCAGAAGAACTCAATGCCGTGGATCGAGTGCTCGTGAGGATCGCGGCGCCCGTCCAGTGGGCGGCGGCCAGTACGGCGCGCTTCGTTTCTGACGTCGCCGGGGAGTATTTCTATCTGGTCGACGTAGGACGCGACAACAATCGCCTTTCCCGCGAGGTATCGAGGCTTCAGCAAACGACCCGTGAAATCGCGGCACTTCGTCGAGAAAACGAGCGACTGCGCAAACTCGTGGGGTTGCGCGACTCCGTGTCCGTCGAGACGGTGAGTGGCGCAATCACGACGAAGACTCCGACGGAGTTTTTCCGTGTTGCCCATGTGGTAGTCGATCACAACGGATCCGCCATTCGAGAGAACATGCCAGTCATCTCGTCCGAGGGCGCGGTTGGCCTCATCAAGAGGGTACACGGCGATTCTGCGACCATCTTCTTGATTGCTGATGCAGGGTTTGGTGTGGACGTCATCGTTCCTCGCACTGAGGCGCGCGGCTATGTCCGTGGTACCGGTGACGAATCCAGCTATACGGTCAAGGTGGAGTACGCGCGACGTGCCGACGAGGTGGCGGTGGGTGATGTATTCGTCACGAGCGGGAAGGGGTGCCGGTTCCCCAAGGGCATCCCCGTCGCGAAAGTAACCGAAGTCGTCAAACGAGACTTCGGAGAGTACCAGCAAGTCCTCGCAGAGCCGACCGTCGACTTTTCTCGTCTCGAGGAGGTTCTCATCGTGACCGGAGAGGTGAAGGACTGTGGTACTGCAGAAGGAGGACGCTGACGATGCGTTCTGCCGCTTACCTCCTCGCTGGCCTCTTCCTCATTCTGATTCAAGGAATCGCATACCGTTTCCTGGCCGGGCTCGAAGGGCTTTCGTTTGGTTCATTCGACGCCTCCCGATTGGTTCATGGCGCGACTCCGAGCCTAGTGTTGCCGCTGGTCGTCTACCTCGGCATCCATGAGGTCTCGATGGCGCGAGGTGCTCTCCTCTCGTTTGCCTTAGGCTGGGGCCTAGACATCCTGGGCGGAGGACCGGCGTTCCTCTTCAGATTCACCATGGTCGCCATTTGGTGGATCAGCCGAGCGGCGAGTGCGCGAGTCAGCACTCAAACGACCGTCATGCGCATCCCCCTAGCGTTTTCGGCGTCACTCGTCGAAAGCGTCATCGTCCTCACCCTGCTCGCGATTTTTGGGGCAGACAATCGGCGCCCCCTGGAACTGTCATCGCTTGTCCTGCCACGGGCGCTTTCCACGGCGCTTTTT
Source organism: uncultured Polyangiaceae bacterium (assembly GCA_965652275.1). Lineage (GTDB taxonomy): Bacteria > Myxococcota_A > Polyangia > Polyangiales > Polyangiaceae > NIC37A-2. Next base: position 175,548 of record CBFGUR010000009.1, read on the forward strand.
TCGCCTCTGCTTTTCTCGATCGCCCACCGACTCTCGCTCGAAAGCTGGGGTTCGGGGGGAACGGTGCCGGCGACGGGGAGCAAATAGCGTATCATGGCCATACTGGTTCAACGCTCTGATGTAGGCGAGTTCCGGCGACGCTACCGTTGGCTCGTCCTGTTCGTCCTTTTCGCGTTTGCCAGTTTCGTCGTTCGCCTCTTCATTCTTCAAGTTGTCGAGGGTGAACTTCACGACGCGGAAGCTCGTCGCAACATCATCGGTGAGAGTCGTCTTGCGACGACTCGAGGCGTGATTCGAGATGCCCATGGACAGGTGCTGGCCTCCAACAGGCCGTCGTACAACGTGCACGTCGTTCCCGACCAGCTCAAGCTCGACGAAATTTGGGAAGAAGTCGCTCGACTCATGGCGCTCTCGGACGTGGAATCGAAGGAGCTGCGTGAGCGGATCGAGGAGATTCAAAAGAAGGGGGGCAATCGCGCCAAGCAACAGACCCTTTTGAGAGTTGACGTCGACCGTGACGTGGTTGCGGCCCTTGAGACGCATCGGGGCGAGCTCCCCGGAGTTCGCGTGGTGCCGTCACCCGTTCGGTCATTTCCCCACGGTTCCCTGGGCGCGCATATGATCGGATACATGCGAGAGGTAGACGCCGACACTCTTGCTGCGCATCCCGAAGCTGGGTACCGCGCCGGGGATCGGTTGGGCGCCGTCGGTGTCGAGCGCCGTTGGGAAAGCTATCTTCGTGGGCAACGGGGTTTCCGTCGGTACATCAGAAAGAAGACGAAGCGAGAACGAATCGAGGACCTCGAGGACCGTTACTTGGGCGAGGAGCGTCTGCAGGAGCCGTCGCCCGGCCGAGACATCTCGCTCACCCTCGATATCGAACTCGTGCGTTCCGCCGAAAAGGCGATGCGTGGACACTTGGCGGGAGCGCTCGTGATCGTCGATGTCCGAACTGGCCGCGTGCTTGCTGCTCTCTCCAAACCGAGCTTCGACCCCAATATCGTTTCTGGCGGTGCGGGTAAGGAAGCCGTTCGGGAGGCCTTCCGCCGCTACTATTCGGATCCGCTGAAGCCTACTCTCGACCGAACCATATCCGCCGCGTACCCACCGGGATCAACCTACAAGCCCTTCTCCGCCTTGGCGGGTCTCGAGACGGGGCTGCTCGGGCCGAATTTGCAAGCAGACTGTCGCGGAGGGCTCGAATACGGGAAACGATACTTCCGCTGCACTGGGGTTCACAAGCACGTGAATCTACATGAAGCCCTCGTGCAGTCGTGTAACACGTACTTTTACGAGCTTGGCACGCGAATCAAGATCGACCAGCTTGCGGCGGTCGGGACGCGCTTCGGCTTCGGAGCAAAGACCGGTGTTGGAGTGAACCCAGAGGCGCGCGGACGGATGCCCACTCGCGCCTGGTATACACGTCGCTACCGTGGCGCGTTCCGAGGCGGCTTCACCTTGTTAGCGGCTATCGGCCAGGGTGCGACCACGGTGAACGTCTTGCAGCTGGCGCTTTCGTATGGTGCGTTGGCAAATGGGGGCACGCTCTATCGACCGCAGGTGGTGCGCAGCATCGAAACGAGTGATGGCACGGTGGTTCAGGACTTTCCCCCTCGCGTCCGCCGCCTCGTCGAGATTGAGCCGCACTATCTGAAGATGCTGACATCAGGACTCGAAGGGGTCGTGACCGAACGAGACGGAACTGCTCATGACAACCGGATCGAGGGAGTCGATCTGGCGGGCAAGACCGGTACCGCTCAGGTCAGCCAGGTAGCGCGCAAAGGACTCGAACAGGCGCAGGTCGAGTATTTCAACCGCGATCACGCCTGGTTTGCGGGATACGCTCCGACCGATTCTCCTGAGATCGCCGTTGTCGTCCTCGTCGAACACGGCGGGGGTGGTGGCAAGAATGCCGTGCCCGTTGCCATGCAGGTCGTCCGTGATTGGCAAGAGCTGAAGGTCCAGCGTCTCCAAGAGAAGACCGAACGGGTCGAGGTAAAAAACTGATGGCGCGCCATTCCGTATCGTTCCGGACGGGGCAGCGGGTGGACATGCCGTTGTTGCTCGTCGTCGTCGCGATCACGTCGATAGGTGTCGTGAACCTCTACAGCGCGACGAGCGCCTACGTTGGGGCTTCGCAGAACAGCGCCCTAGCCGGGGTGTACGTGACCCAAATCTACTGGATCGTGATTGGGTTCTTGTTCGCAATGCTGATTTCCGCCATCGACTACAGACACTTGGGGCGCCTTGCTCCAGTCCTGTATGGGGGCGGACTGCTCTCCTTGGCGCTCGTTTTCGCATTGGCGGGTGACGTTCGCGGCGCAATGCGCTGGCTGCGGTTTGGTAGCTTCACGTTTCAACCCAGCGAGTTCATGAAGCCCCTCGTCGTTTTGATGGTAGCGCGCCACGTTCAGAACGATTCCAAGACAGAGGCAAGGACCCTCATCGACCTCGTCATCCCATTCATCATCATGGGAGTTCCCATGGTGGCCGTGATGATGCAGCCCGATCTTGGGACGTCCCTGATCTATCTCCTGTCTACGATTTCGATCGTAGCGATAACGAGGATCCGAAGAGCAAGTTTACTTTGGGGGCTCTTTCTCGGTGGCAGCTCCGTGTATCTGATGTGGAAGTTTGGTCTGAAGGACTACCAGAAGGGGCGCATCACCAGCTTCCTCGATCCTGAAGCCGACGTTTCCGGTACGGGTTGGCACGCCCTTCAGTCACAGACGGCGATCGGCAATGGCGGAATCACCGGAGAAGGCTTCATGCAGGGCACCCAGAACCAGTTCGGCTTTCTTCCCGATCAGCACTCGGATTTTCCCTTTAGTGTATTTGCGGAGGAATTCGGGTTTCTCGGGTGCGTGGGGCTCTTGGCGCTCTACTGTTTCCTGGTGATCTGGTCGATTCATATCGCCTCCCAAGCGAAGGATCGGTTTGGTGCCGCCCTAGCGATTGGATGCGGTTCCATCGTCTTCTGGCACACCGTCTTCAATCTAGGGATGTCGATGGGGCTCTTGCCGGTGGTGGGTATCACGCTGCCCCTGTTTTCGTATGGCGGCAGCAGTGTGCTCACGATGCTGGTTTCCCTAGGCATGCTCATGAGTGTCAGCATGCGAAGCTAGACGAGCGGCGCCTACACGAACCTCCCCCCGGAGGGCCGACCACTTAAGGGACGGTTCATTCGTGACGTACTCTGGGCATGAGGCAAGATCCGTCCCTTGCGCGCTTCCAAGAAAGATTAGTTGCTCACCAGCCAGCCGCAGTGATGCTGGTCACGTTCGCTGCGTCCTTCGCTGGAGCTCTTCCTGTAGCGTTCTTCGTGCTGATGTGACTCTGAAGGTGCTCCTCGCGACCGGCGCCAAGCGCCAACAACCAGTGTAGATCGAGCCCGCCAGTCGACTCAGGTCAATCGATGTTGAAGAGTTCGTCGAGGTCAGCCTTGGTCAGCTGCTTCCCGCCGCCTTGATCCTCCTCGAGGACGGCAGCTACGAGATCCTTCTTCTTCTGTTTGAGCTGGAGAATCTTCTCTTCAATCGTTCCTGCTGCGACCAATCGATAGACGGACACGACCTTTTCTTGACCGATCCGGTGTGCGCGGTCAGTTGCCTGATCCTCGACCGCCGGGTTCCACCAAGGATCGAAGTGGATCACGGTGTCCGCCGCGGTGAGGTTCAAACCGCTACCTCCCGCCTTGAGGCTGATCAGAAATACGGGGATCATCGGATCCGACTGGAACCTGTCGATGCGTTCCGGTCGATCCGTCGTACTGCCGTCCAAGTATTCGTAGCGAATCTTGTCCGAATCAAGTGCTGCCGCGACGAGCTTCAACATCGAAACGAACTGGCTAAAAATGAGTACTTTGTGTCCTCCCGCTTCTACCTCTTCGACCAGTTCGCGCAATGCCGAGAGCTTTCCGCTGTCCTCGTCACGTAGCTCTTTGGGCAAACCAAGCAAACGCGGGTCGCAGGCGGCTTGGCGCAGCTTCGTCAAACCTGCGAGGATGTGAAGCTGGCTCTTCGCCATGCCCACGCGCTCGACCTCTCCCATGACCTGAGCTCGAACTTCGCGCAACACCTGGAGGTAAATGGCCCGTTGTTCCGGGGCCATGTCGATTATCTTATTGAATTCGAGTTTCTCTGGCAGATCCTTGGCTACCTCGAGCTTCGTGCGCCGCAGGATGAAGGGGTGGATCACCGAGCGGAGACGCGCCGCTTGTTTCGAGTCACCCTGGTCAATCGGGCGTGCGTAGCGTTCTTCGAACTTCTGCAGGGGTCCCAGGAGGCCGGGACTGACAAAGTCGAAAATCGACCAAATCTCACTCAGGCGATTTTCGATCGGGGTGCCCGTGAGAGCCAGCCGATGCCGGGTGTTTAGTTCCTTGGCGGCTTGAGCTGTTGCGCTCTGGGGATTCTTGATTGCCTGGGCTTCGTCCAAGATGGCGTATTCGAGCTTGATGGTCTTGAGCAGCTCGAGGTCTCTCCGGAGAAGCGCGTAGCTCGTGATGATGACGTTTGCATCGCCGAGTTGCTCTTCTTGTTCTTTGCGTCCGGCTCCGTGCCACAGGGCGACCTTCAACGTCGGCGCGAAACGCTCAATTTCGCGCTGCCAGTTCGTCACGACAGACGTGGGGGCAACGATGAGAGCCTTGACTGGTCCGGTTTCCTTGTTGGTGTGTAAGGAAAGCAAGAGCGCGATCGTTTGTATGGTTTTCCCGAGGCCCATGTCATCGGCCAGGACCCCGCCGGACCCGATTTCGTGAATGAAGCGAAGCCACGAAAGGCCCTGCTCCTGATAGGGCCTCAAGGTGGCCTTGAGGCCCCGGGGTTTGCGGGCCTTCTTGATTTCGTCCACCGACGCCAGCTTCTTGAACAGACTCTTCGTCGCGGCCGCAACCGTCTTTGCGTCAGCTTGTTCTAGCAGCTCCTGGACACGTCCAGCTTGGCTGAGGGGGAGCTTTCCTTGTTTCCCGGCCGCCGCCAAAATCTCGACCTCACGATCGATGAGAGCCTGAACACGCTCAGCATCGAGTGCTGCGTAGCTGTTGTCCGAAAGACGAACGTACTTTTTCCCCTCGCGGAGGCACCTTTGGATCTCTTCGCGGTCGACGCTGACGCCGTCGGCTCCCCAGCTGATGTTCACGTTCAACCAGTCCACACCGCTGCTGACCCGAGCTTTCATGGCGATCGGCGCCGATCGCATTTTCGCGCCGATGAGCTCTTCCGGAACGAAGAGCTCCCAGTCGCTGGGGAGTGCAGCGACCCCTTCGGACCAGAAGCGGATGGAGTCCTCCCCACGGGCCTCGAAACGATCCCCGACTTCGTTCGGAGAAAGGCCGTGCTCGAGCAGCAGTTGTACCGCTTCCTGCTGAGCGACGATGTCGGTGCGTATGCACTTGGCGCGCTTCTGACCTTCTTCGGGGGGAAGAACGATAATCGGTGGCGAAATCCCATCGGCTCGAACCTCGACCTCGGTCTTGCCGTATCGAGCCTTCAACGTGGCCTCGGCTTCCGAGATGCTGCCGCCGGCGCGAAACGTGAAAGTCGGACTGATGTCGATGACATCGGCAACTTGGGAGAGCTCGGGAAGCTGCGCTCCCATGTCCAGCGCGACCCTCGGCAGGTCCGTGGTGATCACCGAGATCAGTTCGGCGGCAGGCTCGGCGATCGTCGGACTATTGAGAAGGCGGCGCAGTCCGGACGGGGAGACCGACTTGTCGATAGGCCTGGCGATACCCTCGTTGGTGTCGATGTGCCACCCCGGCCAACCTTCGAACCAGCCCCCGGAGGTCAGCTGAAACTGACGTTGATCGGAACCTCGTTCGAACGTGCACTTGGCGATGATCGTGTCAGCACCCACCATCTCGAGATCGAAGCGCGGCTTCAAGACCTCTTCGGTGAATCGTAGCTGCATCAATGCAGGCTCGAGCAGCACTCTTCTGCCCACCAGTTCGGGAAGCAATTCGGAGACGTCCTCACCTCGAATGTCTACGGCTGGGTGACGGGGGTTCCCCGATTCGTGCCGCGCCAAAATGCGCAGTGCGGTTCGATCTTCGGTGGGTGCGATCGCCTGCCAGCTGAGGGCGACGGTCGGTAAAAGTGGGACACGCGCCTCCGTGTCGAGCACCGTGACCGTCAGGCCCCCGGCCCGCACATGGACGCGAAATTCCAGGTCGAGGACCCGAGTCGAGTCGGGGGGAGCCATCCACGCACCGATCCCGGTCGGTCGTGCTGTGGCGTCCATTCCAGGCGGCGGTCGCAGGCCTGGCGGGACAGCGTTTTGTTGATTCTGATTTCTGCGGCGGCGCTCTCGCCTCCGACTCGCCTTGCTCTGCTCGGGTCTCGGCGCGGGTTGGGGAGGCGGAGCGACCTGTCGGGGCGCCTTGTTGCGAGACTTGTTCCGGACGTTGATGAGGAGCGCGGCGACGTGCTTGCAGTGTTGTCCCGTCTTGGCGAAAGCCGGACAGCTGCAGCTGGAGGTGATCCCCTCTCCGCCGAGGCGGATGCACACATCGTATGGCTTCGAGTCGGAGCCGCGCACTGTGCAGCTGGCTTCCGTCTCCAAGATGCTGACCTGGTCGACTACCTTTCGTTTCTCGTAGTCTAGTCCGCGGAGAAACGTGCGGGCCCCGAGCAGCCGCCGCAGGCCGCGATCAGAAAGAGTGGAAAGTGCGTCTGATATGGTCGACAAGGTCAGAATTCCTTTTGGTCACACGGCGAGGCGCCGTGAAGAATGGGTCGGCTGGTGACCAGCATCGTGCGGTGGTCGCTCATGTTGGAAAGCTCCCGACGGCCAAGAGCCACAGCCCCTGGCTCAAAGCTGCTACGAATGCCAGATGACTGAGAGCTCCTCTTCGATCGTCGGGTTCGAGGGCCTGTTGCAGCACGAGCCCGACGGAGAGAAGACATGCTCCCGAGCTCAACCCGAGTGAGAGCGACTGGAAGTGTGGGCGGGCAACCGTGAAAAACGCCAGGAGCGATAGGCCTGCTGGGCTGAGGGAAAGTAGCAGCCATGGGAGCGTCGCGTCGCGTGTCATGTCCCGACAACGCATCAGAGCAGCCTCGAAATTCACTGGAGCTGATTCTCCCTGCACCCGCGGCTTCAGCTCGTCGTCTTGTGCGGCGATTAAGCGGCACACGTCACTTCGCGCTTGTTCACAGGAGCGTTCCACGTGCCCCCGGAGGCTCGCGACGATCCATGCCCCGAGAAACAGCCCCGTGCCGAAGAGTGAAAAATGGACGCCGTCCACTTGGTGCGTCACATTCCAACTTGCACCGAGGGATCCAAGGACGATCACCAGGGCGAGCAGCGGGAGGGCGAGCAGCATCGGAGGAACCGGTGAGTTGTCGGGTGCAGCCTTGTGGGAGACGTAGGCCAGAAGCTCGGCCTCACGGCTGCCTCCACGGAGCGCCTGTGCAACGAGCCAGGTGAAGGGAAGGGGTACGACGGCGAGTGCGCCAGCGAGCAGGAGGCTCGTCAGGGCGCTGGCCGGGAGCGCCCCATTGAGTGGGCCCTCCGTGGCGGCGGTCCCTGGAGCACCTTGAAGTGTGGCGCTGAGGACCAGAACGCAAAGAAGCACGAGGAAGAGGGAAATCGAAGGGAGGCTCACGAACGCGCGTGTGCTAGCGCTGCTCGTCCTCGTCTCGCGCATCGCTCCGACGGACATGTTGGGACCGCGTCCCATGGAGCCGAGCGGGCTCGCGCCCCGTGCTACGGTACCGCTCCCCAACCAGAGGGAGAGGCCCAAAGAAACGTAAAAGAACGACAGGCCGGCGGGGACGGACCGGCTCCATTGCTCCGGCAGCTGCGAACTCAGTGACCAGGCGCCGCCCACCATCAACACGAAGTACACGATCGCTCCACGTACCCATCCCTGGGGACCGGACTCTTCCTCGGACGTCCGGACTACCAACCCGGCGAAAAGAAGCCCGAAGAGCCCGAGTAGATTCAGTAAATGAGGGTAGAGCCATACTTGTCCCTCGTGCTCGGGAATCCCGTCGATTGAAAGAAGGGCACAATGCGCAAACGTGCTGAGCACCACGAGGGAGACGAGATCGAGGAGCGGCTTGTGGAAGCTGCTCGCGACGAGTTGCGCCAAGCTCGCAGGGTGGGGGCCATCCGGGGCGTCAGGCGCGTGGACACGCGAGGTGAACTCCGCACCGGTGGCGGCACGTGCGAAAACGATGCTGAACAGGGCCACGGATGACCCAACGAGGTAGGTCAGAAAGCGCGCCTGTGCGGGCTCGAGTTCGGTCATCGCCAGTGAATAGATGCTCAGCAGGATAAGGCCGAGCGCTGCTTCGCAGCAGAGCACGAATCCTAGAACGCTCCGTCCGGTGAGGATCAGCCTTTCATCTGCTCCATCGAGGCCGACGAGTTGACCCGCCGTGCGCAATGCCTTTCTCGCGCAGTAAAAGAGCGCGGCGGCAACGAGGAGTGGCGACAAGAGGGGCGCGAGTAGAAACCACTTGAGCGGGAGCCCAGTGAAAACCGAAAGGCTCGCGCTGGCAGTCGCGAATAGAAGAGCCGCCGTTGCAGCCAAGCGAGCGGGGGCGGCGAGGTGCCCCAGGCCGGCCCTTTCGGCCGCGTCCGTGACTCGGCGGGCCTCCTCGGGCGGAGGCGCGCTGTGGCCGGCCCAACTGCATAGCGCCACGGCCAGCACCAAAAGGGCGAGGTATAGTCCGAGGAGTAGAAAGGGGAGACTCACGAGAGGGAAGGGCGCCCCACCGAGGGCAACTAGGGCTGTCGCCCCGAGTGTGTTGAGGTAACCTTCTGCAGCTCGAAGGGGGTCTACCTCGCAGGATTCGGCGCCATAAGAGTCCCAGCGCAGCGCTGTGATTCACGGGGGGCGTCACCCCAAAAGCTCCAGCTTTCCAGAGCTTCTGGGCCGACGCTAGCGCAGCCTCGACGGAGCTTCAACGTCGATGGGCGCATTTTCTAGGCGTTTTCGTTGCACTTCGGCACAAAATGCGAAAGGAGCCGCCCCCGTTCGGGTGTGGCTCCTTTGCTGGCTCGGTGGCGACTCACCCCGACTCTCGCAGGAGAGAGTCGAACTTGCGTTCTACTTACCCTGGAGAACCATCAAATGGTACTTCCCGAACTCGTTCTGCCCCAAGGTGAACATCACTTCCATCAATAGCCGGTACGGAGTGGTCCGGTCCGCGATGATGATTGCCTCGGACGTGCTCGGATCCTTGCCCTTCTTTTGGCGGATGATCTTGTCCGTCTTGCGCGCCTTCGCCAGGGCGTTGCCGAGGGGGGTGATATAGAGATCGTTCGGGCCGTTGCGCTTGTTTTGCGCGCCGACCCCCGTCTGCACCATCGATTCCCTGCTCGGCAGTTTGAGAACACGGTTGTCGCCGACCAGGATCTGGCTCTTGGAGACCGTAACAACCACGCCCTCCTGCGACGCTTCGGTGTCGAGCACCGAGGTTGGTAGCTTCAGGTCGTCGCTCTGAGGCACCGCCCCCGACGTTTCACCCAGGCTCTTCAACAAGAAGACGAGGATGATCGTCATGATGTCGAGCATGGCGGTGATGTTGAGGAAGTTGATCTCCGGCTCTTCCGCCTTGCGGCGGATTTCCCGCCGAAGAGCAGCCTTGTATTGTGCCTGGGTGGCTTTTTTCGTCGTGCCGCTCATTTGCCTGCCAATCCGAAGTTCACGTTCTCGAAAAGGGGACTCTTGCCGTCAGGTGTCGTACGCAATGCGTCCATCGTGTTGATGACCGTTTCGTAGGGGACGCCTGGGTTGGCAGTGATCGTGACTTGGTTCTCCTCGGCGTAGGCGGGGTTAGCGTTCTTCAACTTGTCCGCGCACTTCGTCAGACCCGCGAAGTCGTAGTCGTTGCCTCGCTTACCTACGGAGATCCCCTGGCCGATGCCAGAGCATCCGGCACCCACACTCCCACCGGAAGCCTTGAGAGAGAATCCGTCGTTCACGATCAGCACCGTGAGGTTGAGGGATTCGGTTGGAGTCGATGCCCGAACTCCCGCGCTCTTGGAGGGCGGAGGGTTCGTTTCGATGGTGGACGTGAATGTCGTCACCACCGTCGCGAGGACGAAGATGAGGATGTTCACGATGATGTCGAGGAAGGGAACGATGTTGAGCTCCCCCCCTTCCTCATCCGGGGCGAGTTCCTTCGGTTGGCTCAGGCGCCGAATCTTGCCCCGCTGGGCTGCGCTCAGTTCTGACATACGGTCAACACCAAGGTCGACTAGCCCTCAGGACTGTGGCCGCTGAATCGTCAGGAGGTTGAAGGTGCGCTCCATGATCGAATCCAGATCGTGCTGGATCGCTTTGGCCCGGGTGTGAAGGATGATGTGGAAGATCATGCACATCACGGCGATGCCGAGTCCGAGCGCCGTGTTGAACATGGCTTCTGCGATACCGCCCGAGAGCATGCGCTGCTTGTCGGCCGCCGAGAGACTCGGATCGGAGATCGATGCGAACGTCTGGATGAGACCAAACACCGTTCCCAAGAGTCCGATGAGGGTTGCGATATTAGCGAGTGACCAGAGGGCGCCGACGCGCTTCTCGACCTCGGGCTTCAGTTCGCTCAGAGTTTCGCTGAGGGAAGCGTCGATTTCGTCCTCGCCCTTGCTCGCTCGCGTGAGGCCGGACTTGACGAGCTGAAGGATGGGGTAATCCCCAGCTTCACAAAGCTTCACGGCGCGATCGAGATTCCCGGCCGTGACGAGCTTTTTGACCTGAGCGAAGAACTCGCCCGAGTTGACGCGGTAACGTGTGAGCTGGAAGTGAAACCGCTCGATGACGAGCGTGACCACGATGGCCGACGTGCACAGGTTCATGACCATGAAGGTTGGATTGTGCTTAAACGCCGAAATGATCTGGTCCATCGTGCTGGTACCAGCGAGAAGAAGATGCATTCCCCTGTCCCTTTCTAACTTCTTGAGTGGGGCTCCGATTTGCGGAGCAGGTCAGGCGAACGACCGGTGAACGTGAGCCCGCCACCGTGGTGGATCCGCCCCAATCTCCGCCTAACCTCTTCAGACAACGACGGACTATAACGAGCTGAATCTGACGTTCGCAACTAGGGGCGCTGACTTTCCTATGTTCCCCTGATGCTTGGGCTTCTTGCGCCGCCCGCCGGCTTGTGATTGAGGCGTGAGAGGGGTCGAAGAGGTGCATTTCGACGCCTCGTCGACAACCTTGGCGGGTCGGTGTGCGTCCTCGTCACCGAAAGGTCTCGGACTCGGAGCCAACCCCACGGAAAACCACGCATTTTCTTGTAAAATTCCACCCATGCGCGAACATCACCGGTTTGTGCGTCCACCACTTGACGTGACGGGGTGAATTCCAGCAAGATTGCACGGTCTTGAGCCGCGAATCGGCGGGTTGAGGCATTTTATTCAACAATTGCGGTGACTTACCCGGGGCAACCTGGGGGACTCCCCCTCGGCAACCGGCACGGGATCGAATCTCGAACCCACAGGACCGCACCCAGTACCAAACGATTCAAGAGGATTAGAGACAAATGTCTGGAGCTTGGCACCACTATCAAGAGGGCGGATGGGCAATGCACCTCATCACGTTCTGGCTCATTGCTGCGATCTCCGTGATCGTAGAGCGCACCATGTACCTCGTGGGCGGGTCAGTGAACAAAGATGTGTTCTTGGCCACCATGCAGAAGTGCATCTTGGCCGGCGACGTCGCCAAGGCAGTCAAGATGTGCTCGGCGGCGAACTCGCCGCTCGCTCGTATCGTTCAGGCTGGCCTGGTCAAGGTCAATCGCCCTGACGAAGAAGTCCAGGCAGCAATGGATGAGCAAGCGCTCATCGAAATGCCGAAGATCAACAAGCGCACGGGCTTTCTCGCCATGTTCGCAAACCTCGCAATGCTCTGCGGCCTTTTCGGAACCATCGTTGGTCTGATTAAGGCATTCGGTGCGGTCGGTGGTGAATCCGTCGACCCCAGCCAGAAGGCACGCATCTTGGCAGAAGGTATCTCCGAAGCGATGAACTGCACCGCTTGGGGGCTGCTCTCTGCGATCATGTGCCTCATGGGCTTCGCGTTCCTCAACGGTAAGACCCAGGGCATCGAAGACGACATCAACGAGGCGAGCGTTCGCGTGCTCAACCTCGTTGTCGCCAACCGTCAGAAGGTCAACCTCGACGGCGTCGAACACGCGGCGTGATCGTCGCGTCGGGGCACATTGTTGAATAAGGACGAGGTGTTGAACGACACCTGGCGCTGAGAGCGTCTAGGGCCCGGCTCGGAAGAGTCCCAGTGGAACCCAGGTTTCCACGGGAACTTCAGGTCGGGCCCGATGTCCAACCAACTGAGCACCGAATCGACATTAGGCGTAGCTCGCTTCAATTTTTAGGTTTTTTCCCTACCCAACCCCGAGGTAAACGAAAAATGGCTGGTATCGATACTGGTGGACACGGCGGAGGTCGCGCCACCAACCACGAGATTCCGCTGATCCCGTTCATCGACTTTTTGCTCTGTCTCGTGATGTTCCTTCTGGTGACCGCCGTTTGGAACCACATGGCTCGCATCGAGGCGAACGCGAACGTGCCCGGCCCGCCCAAGCCCACTCCCCCTGAGGAGATTCCGAAGGAGAAGGAGCTCCACGTTTCGATGCAGGGTGATCGTCTCTTCCAGCTAAAGTGGAAGGAAGGCACCACCGTCATCAACACGATCGATGTTCCCCGCAAGCCTGTAGAGGTGGGTGACGACGTCACGTATCCGGACCTTGCCGAGAAGATCACGAAAGAGTGGCAGGCAAACGGTTCGCACAAGTCTGCAGCCGACAAGAAGATCGACCGAGCCATCCTGCATACGGACAACTCGACCGAGTTCATGCATGTGGTTGCGGTGCTCGATGCCATCTACGCGCCTGAGCGCGACTACAACATCGGTGGCGGACAGGTCGAAAAGATTCCTGCCTTCCAGGTGACCTTTTCAGCCCAGTGATCGGAGAAAGCAATGTCTGGACACGGTAAAGCACTCAGTCGTTTTCATCAGCCGATCAACGTACCCGGAAAGCGGCTCCTCCATCACGTCGACCTGAAGTTCGTGCAGAAGAGCGCGAGCGGTGGTGGCGGTCGTGCGGTGAATCAGGAGCTTCCCTTGGTTCCGTTCATCGACTTCTTGCTCTGTTTGGTTCTGTTCCTTCTCGCAAGCTTTTCGGCTTCCGGTGAGCTTCCGGTGGATAAGAACGTGAAGCTGCCGAACGCCATGAACTCGGTGGACATGATCGAGGCACCCATGGTCGCGGTGAGCGGAACGCAGATTCTTGTCGATGGCATCCCCGCGGGAAGCACTCGTGCAATCATGGATGCGAACCGCATGCAGAAGATCGAGGAGCTCGCCGAGATCCTCAAGAACAAGAAAGAGCTTTGGACTCAGATCAAGCCTGGTACGCCGTTCCCGGGGAACGTAATCCTCCAGGTGGACAAGCGCGTCCCCGCACTGGTCGTGAAAAGCGTCTTTCAGACGGCAGCTTTTTCGGGCTACCCCGCCGTGAGCTTCATGGTGGGTAAGCTTGGAGGCGGTGAGGGGGAGTAGAGGAACAATCCTCCGCCCTTGTTGTCCAACTAAATGCTGGCAAACGAGGTGGAGACGCCGAGGGAGCTCTGCTCCTTCGGCGTTTTCTACGTCCGGCTCCCTTGCATCTGATCGATTTCGGATCAAGTTCTTCTGCGCTGACATCTCATGAAACTTACCGGACCGCCTGGACTTCCGAGTCTCAACGAATCACGCCGCGACCGCAGAAAACAACTCGTTACGGGGCGGGTCAAGGTTGGTGGCTTGCCCCCGAAGGTGTTCCTCTGGGGGCTCGTGGTGCTCGTTGTCGGCGGCTTTCTCTACTTCTGGAACGCGCAGGCGGAGCTCGAGGAACAGCGCCGCACCGTGCTTACCAAACAACGCGCAACCACCAAACTCTTGGCTCCCAAGCTCATTCCGATGAGGGATACGATCGAGGCGGGGGTCGAGCAGCTCGCCAAGGACGGCGAAGCGCAGATTTCACGGGATGTGGACTGGGATAAGCTGCTTGCTTCCCCCGGTGTCTACATGCGTGCGCGCCTCGAGGATGCCAGGGACTTGGAGACGTTGCGCGAGGTGAGTGCCGAAGCTCTGCGAGATGGCTTCACGGCCTGTCTTCTGCGCGATCCGTCCGCCAAGCTGCCGACGTCGGGCAAGGAGTGCAGGCTCAGTCAGCAGTGCGAGGCGGGTGAGTTTTGCAATGAGTACGAATCGTGCCAACGGCCGTCGTCTCCATTCAACATGCGGATGCTCTATCGCGCCCTCAACGTGCTTTCGGAGAAGTGGGTCAGTGAGGTTCGCGAGGCGGGTACCGAGTATGCTCTTACTGCCTACGATCGAAGCCTCGATAGCGTGACGAAGATTGACCTTCCGATCGCGATCGAGGTCTATCAGCGATCCAAGTACGCCGTGGTGGTTTTGGATGAAGATCCCAAAGAGGGCCTTCCCAAGCCGCTCGAGAGCAATCAGTTCGAATCCGCTGCGGACCGGGTTCAGCGCGTGCCACATTTCGCGCGCGTTGGCGTCTGGGAGCTGCCTTCCGGCAAGCTCCTGGCTCGCGTTCGAGCACGTGCCGACGGGGAGCTACGTGAGGTCGGGACACGACGGGCCCCGGCGGGTCCCGAATCGCTCGCGGCGCGCGCCCGACAGGCAAACAACTGCGCCCTCGCGCTCAATTTTCAGAATCAGCTCACCCGTCCTCCGGAGGAGTCGAGCGGCGCAGACACTTCTCCCGACCCGCCCTCCGTCGAAAAGATCACCGGGTCACGCTAACTTCAGTCGGTCCGGCTAGCTGCGGACGTCGGGCGAGCCGTAGCCGCCGCCTCCAGGCGTTTCGATCGTGATTGTTTCACCGGGCGCGAGTTCGCCAGAATATCTCCCGCCGACTTCGCTGCCTCGCACGACATTGCGCCCCTTCGCTCCAGGTTGCCCCCCTTGGAGTCCGAAAGGCGCCGTGCGGCGCCGCTCGGTAACCAAAGAAATCCGAAGGGGCGCCAGCGCAGTTAGGGTGCGCGTTACACCGTCGCCTCCAACGGTCCGGCCCACTCCACCCGAACCTCTCCGTACTTCGAACCTATCGAGAAGCACAGGGAATCGTTCTTCGAGAACTTCGGCATCCGTGATCCGCGTGTTGGTCATGTGGGTGTGGATGGCGCTGGCCCCGTTCGCTCCTCGGGTGGCGCCCGCGCCCCCGGCGATCGTCTCGTAGTAACCGAACTGGTCGTTCCCGAAACTCAGGTTGTTCATCGTGCCCTGCGATGCCGCCGCCAGGCCAAGCGCTCCGAGGAGAACGTCGACAATCCTTTGAGACGTTTCGACGTTTCCGGCAGCGACTGGGAGCCCCGGCGACGGATCGAGGAGGCTGGATGGGGGGACGATGAGACGGATGGGATCCAGACAACCTTGATTGAGAGGCAGCTCCTTGCCCAGAAAGACCCGAAGCACGTACAGCACCGCAGCGACGGTCACCGCCCGCGGAGCGTTCTGGTTGGACGGTGATTGTCCAGCGGTTCCGGTGAAGTCGATCACGAGCTGGTTGTCGGCCTTCTCGATATTGACCGCGACGCGCGTGCCGTCGTCCAGGGTGTCGTGAAATCTCAAGGCCTCGTCCGGGAGGCGGGAGACTGCATCCCGCATCCAAGTAGCCGAAAGCTCCCGTACGGCTCTCATACCAGCGAAGAGTCCGGCGGGGCCCAGCTCCAGCGCGAAGCTCTGAACGAGTCGCAGACCAAGTTGGTTCGCTGCCAGTTGTGCCCTTAGATCGGCGAGGTTTTCCGCCGGTTTTCTCGCAGGGTAGGGAGCAGAGCGCAGCCGCTTGAGCGTTTCCCTTTCCAAGAAATGCCCTCGGTCCATGAGCTTGGCTGCTGAAAAAACAACACCCTCTTCTTCGAGGGATCGCGAAAAGGCTGGCATCGAACCCGGCTCGATCCCGCCGACGTCTGCGTGGTGCCCTCGGCTGGCCGTGAACGCGACATGCTCACCCGTGTCGAGAAAAACCGGGGTGACGACGGTAATGTCCGGAAGATGCGAGCCGCCCATCGCAGGGTCATTCGTAATGAAAGCGTCACCAGGGAGCATCTTCGGGTGTCGACTGACGACCGCGCGAACGCTCTCGCTCATGGCTCCGAGGTGGACCGGGATGTGCGGCGCGTTCGCGACCAGGTTCCCCTCTTTGTCGAAGACGGCGCAGGAGAAATCCAAGCGGTCTCGAATGTTCGTGCTCGACGCACTCCGCCTGAGGGCTTCACCCATCTGCTCAGCGATGGCGGAGAATCGAGTGGCGAAGATTTCCGACCGCGCGGTTTGGTTGATGGTAGCCAGCGCCCCACCCAGATGTCGCGTGCTTTTGGCCACTCGCGTGATGGTCAAGACCTCGTTGCTCAGCCGTGCCTGAAAATCGTCGTCGACGAGGTAGGTGCCGGTCTTGTCGAGGAGCAGGGCCGGACCCAAAAGAGGTCGCGGTGCTCCCGCGAGACTATCGAGCTCGTACACGGGGACATCGTTCGCCGTGCGCTCTGCGAGACACACCCGAGCCGTGCGCAAGGGAGCGGGCATGGCGCGGAGCTCCGGGGTTCCGTCGGTTGATGAGGTCTCCGCAGTGCTGACGATACGGATCTCGACCCGCGTCGCAACGACCTCCACGGCACTATCCCGCCGTGCATATCCGAAGTGTTTTTGATGAAGCTGGTGAAACTGCTCGAATATCGGCTCGAGTTTGCCCCAGCCCCAGAGCACAGTGAGCGTCGACTCCGTTCCCTGGTAGCGGAGGGCGAGCGTGCGGGTGACTTGAATGGGCGCGTTTCGACCTCGGGAATTGGCTTCTAGCTCCGCGGTCAATGCTGCGCGCCCTTGTTTTTCCAGCTCGACGAAACGGCGATCAAGCGAGCGGAGCTGGGATCTATCCAAGAGTACCCTTCCAGCGTCGCTTTCGCCCGACCACACCTCGTCGGCGTGTCCGATTCCATAGGCAGACAAGACTCCAGCGAGTCGATGGACGATGATCTTCTTGATGTTGAGTGAGGACGCCAAAGCGCACGCGTGCTGTCCTGCAGCTCCTCCGAAGACCAAGAGATCGACATGAGCGAGGTCTACGCCCCGCTGAACCGTGACGGTTCGAATGGCCTCCGCCATGTTGGCTGTGGCGATTGCCGCGAGACCGCGCCCCAGATCCTCGGGGGAGGTGAGTGTTCCAGTCGTCTCGCTTACCGTCGCAGCCATGCGGGCCAGGGCAGCTCGACTTTGCTCTACGTCGAGTGAGAAGGCGAAATGGTCTCCCGCTAGGCGGCCAAGCGCCAAATTCACGTCGGTAAGTGCTAGGCGTTGGTCGTCCGCTCCTTGTTTTCCATAGCAAACTGGCCCTGGGTCTGCGCCGACGCTTCGAGGACCCACGGAAAGCGCGTAACCGTTGAACGAACACTCTGAACCGCCGCCCGCTGCGATGGTGTGGATGTCCAGCATCTTGGCTCTTAGAAATACACCATCGATACGCGTTTCGAACTTCGTAGCTGGCTCTCCTTCGATCAACGTGACGTCTGTCGAAGTGCCTCCCATGTCGAAGGCGACGACCTTGTGGCTCCCCATCCTTTTGGCGATCTGATGCGCGGCCACGATGCCCCCAGCCGGACCAGACAGAATGGACTCGGGTCCGCGAAATCTCGATGGAGCTGCAAGCCCGCCCGAGGATTGCATCAGACGGATGCGGCTGCCCGGCAAGCCTTCAGCGAGTTTTCTCAAGTATCTTGTGAGGAGCGGAGTGATGTAGGCATCCAGAACAGCGGTGCTTGCACGGGCCACGAGCCCTTGCTCGCAGGCGGCTTCGCTGGAGCAGACGAACGAAGGAAGAGCGATTCCTTGGGGCCAGGCGGAGACAATCTGATCGCGAAGCTCCCGTTCCCGATTTGGTGCCGCGTAGGCGTGAAGGATCACCAAGGCGACGCTTTCGACGTTTTCCGCAGCGAGGCTGCTTGCCAGGGCTCCGACCTGTTCCGCCGTTGGCCATCGAAGCTCCTGGCCCGCTGGCGAAAGCCGTGCCGGAGTTTCGAGGACGCACTGGTAGAGAGGCGCGGGTTTCGTCGTCGCAAGTTCAAACAGCTTCGGACGTGTCTGATCGCCGATGAGGAGGACGTCCCGAAAACCCTCCGTCACCACCAAGGCCGTCTTTGCCCCTCGACGCTCCAAGAGGGCGTTGGTCGCGACGGTGGTTCCCATCCGCACATCACACGGGGGAATCGGCTCGTCTGGTCCCAAGGCGAGGAGCTGTCGAATCCCCAGAAGCGGAGCGTCGTCGGATGAAAGAACCTTCGCGACGGTCGTTTTTCGAGACTGCCTGTCGAGACAAATACAGTCGGTAAAGGTGCCTCCCCGGTCGATCCAGAACTCGTAGCGCATTTTCCGGGGGAGCTGGGACGCCCAGTCAGTGCAGGGTCTTGTCAGCAGCGGGCTGAAAGTCGAAGGTGATTTTTCCGTCTTCGACGTCAATCACGACGTGCCCGCCGTTCTCGAGCTTTCCGAAGAGCACCTCGCTGCTCAGTGGTCGCTTCACCTCGTCTTGGATGAGGCGAGCCAAGGGTCGAGCGCCGTTTTCCTCGTCGTAGCCCTTCTCGGCGAGGTGTTTTCGAGCCCTCTCCGTCAGCTCGATGGTTACCTCGCGCTCTTCGAGCTGCGAACGCAGTTCCACCATGTTCTTGTCCACGACCATTTCGATGACGTCGCGGGGAAGCGGATCGAATGCGATCCGGGCATCGAGGCGGTTCCGGAACTCCGGGCTGAAGGTGTTT
Source organism: uncultured Polyangiaceae bacterium (assembly GCA_965652275.1). Taxonomy (GTDB): domain Bacteria; phylum Myxococcota_A; class Polyangia; order Polyangiales; family Polyangiaceae; genus NIC37A-2. Next base: position 194,334 of record CBFGUR010000009.1, read on the forward strand.
TTGAACGCGACGTCGTCACGACCCTTTGCAGTCCGGTTTCCGAATCCAACGGGCTTTCGGGCGAGATCTGCAGCACCCACGTTACTGGTCATGATCAATACCACGTGCCGGAAGTCGGACTTCTTGCCGTTGTTGTCGGTCAGAGTCCCGTGGTCCATGATCTGAAGGAGCACGTTGAATACGTCGGGGTGGGCTTTCTCGATTTCGTCGAGAAGCAATACTGCATGAGGTGTCTTGGCGATGGCCTCAGTCAAAAGCCCACCTTTGTCGTAGCCGACGTACCCGGGAGGGGCGCCAACGAGGCGAGAGACCGTGTGCCGCTCCATGTATTCGCTCATGTCGAAGCGGATCAACTCGATCCCCAAAGTCTTCGCCAACTGCTTGGTGACTTCGGTTTTTCCGACGCCGGTTGGGCCGGTAAAGAGGTACGAGCCGATGGGCTTTTCTGGCGGTCGCAAACCGGCTCTGGAGAGCCGAATCGCCGTAGCGAGCTCTTCGATGGCTCGATCTTGTCCGAAGACGACCTTCTTGAGGTCCGCTTCGAGATTCTTGAGGCTTTTCTTGTCCGAGCTGGAAACCTGCTTTGGCGGGATTTGTGCCATGCGTGCAACGACCTGCTCGATTCGCTCCACCGACACGGTCTTTACCTTTTCGAGCTTGGCGTCGGCACCCGCCTCGTCGAGCAGATCGATGGCCTTGTCTGGCATTCGACGATCGTGCAGATGCCTGAGCGCCAGCGTCACAGCCGCCTTCACGGCGTCCTCATCGTAGGTGACCCCGTGAAACTCCTCGTAGCGAGACTTGAGCCCTTCGAGGATCTGGATACATTCGTCCGCGCTCGGTTCGAGCACCTCGATCTTCTGAAACCGGCGTGAAAAGGCTCGATCCTTTTCCACGTGACTTCGAAACTCCTCGAAGGTGGTAGCTCCGATGATGCGGAGCTTGCTGCTGGCCAAAGCCGGTTTGAGCAGATTGGCCGCGTCCATTGTTCCACCGCTCGTAGCGCCCGCACCGACGATTGTGTGCATCTCGTCCACGAACAGGATGGCACCGTCGATCTTTTCGACGCGTTTGATGATTGCCTTCATGCGGTTCTCGAAGTCACCCCGGAACTTCGTTCCAGCGACGAGGGACCCCATGTCGAGGGCGTAGATCTGAGCTCCAGCAAGCGCATCGGGGACTTTGTCTTCCTCGATGAGCCCCGCGAGCCCTTCGACGATCGCAGTTTTCCCGACCCCGGCGTCCCCGACCAGCACGGGGTTGTTCTTCTTCCTGCGTGCCAGGACCTGAATGAGGCGTTTGACCTCCTTGCTGCGACCGACGAGAGGCTCGATTTCTCCTTGGCGGGCTTGCTCGTTCAAATGGACGGCGAACTTCTCCAGAGGGTCTTCCTCCCTCTCCTCGTCGGGCGTGTCGCCATCCACCTCGATGGCTTCGTCGTCGTCCTGAGTGACGCCGTGGGAAATGTAGCTGACGATGTCGAGGCGGCTCGTCCCGGCCTCATGAAGTAGGTGAACGGCCGTGGAGTCCGGCTCGGCAAACATTGCCACGAGCACGTTTTCTCCCTTCAAGATCTCCTTCCCTGAAGACTCGACGTGCCACGCGGCTCTCTGCAGCACCCGTTGGAAACCTCGAGAAGGCTGCGGATCGACGTGCGTTCCTTCGGGAAGCGACTCTTGCTCTTCCTCGACCGCCTTCTCGAGTGCTTTCTTGAGCTTGTCGACGTTGGCTCCGGACTTGCGGAGGACCTTTGCAGTCTCTTCCTCGTGAATGAGGGCGAGCAATAGGTACTCGATCGTCATCAGTTCGTGGCGTCTACGGTGGGCCTCGCGGGCTGCGAGAGAGACCGCGATTTCAAGGCCAGTGCTGAGCTTCATCCTAACCCTCGTACCCTTCTGGTTCGGCGGTCACCTTGAGCGGGTGACCGCGCTCGCGAGCGTAGTTCATCACTTGCTCTACCTTTGTTTCTGCCACGTCTCGGCTGTAAGTGCCCGCCACGCCCCAGCCCCGATGATGGACTTCCAGCATGATGGCAAAAGCGGAAGTTTCATCCTTGTGGAAAATCGCCATCAGGACGTGGACTACGAACTCCTGGGTCGTGTAGTCGTCGTTGTGGAAGACCACGAGGAATCGCCGTGGGACGGCGGTTTTCTCGCGTTCTTGAATCGCCACATCCCCTTCCTCGTGGGGAGCTCCCGATGGCGTCTTGGGAGGGCCTGAGGGGCCCGCGGAGACGGTTTCCCGCGGAGCTTGAGGGGACTGGTTTTCTGACAACCTCACTTCCCCCATCGTGTGTCGGCGGGGGGCCGGTGTCTAGTGTTGGTCTGAGTCATGTGGCTGGGCCCCGCGGTGAGCTTGGGCCTGGCATTTTGCGTTTTCACCCTGCGCGGGACGAATTTTTCTCGAAGGTGACGGTCGAGGATTCTCTTGGCGCGCGGGGTCGTCGCGGGGTGGTAGCGGAAAGCGGACGACGAACGTGGTCCGGAGAAGCCGGAGGGAGCGTCGACCGGGGGTAGGGCCGGGGCCTCGAGGGGCCCGCATGGGACGGGTCGCGCCCCAGAGCCACGCCCTGTAAATCGTTGCGGATTCGATACAATGAAGAAGCCATGAAGCCGCGGATCTTGATTGTGGATGATTCCGATGCCCAAAGACGTCAGCTGAGGACACTTCTCGAGGGCGCAGGGTATGAGTGCGACGAAGCGGTCGACGGGATCCGGGGGTGCGCCAAGGTGCACAGCGAGCGCTTCGACGCGGTCGTTTGCGACGTCAACATGCCATACATGGATGGAATCAAGTTCGTCGCCCTCATCAAGCTTCAGGCACGGAACCAGGAGCTGCCAGTGCTGATGCTGACGTCGGAGAAGAGTCCGGAGATGATGCGCCGCGGAAAAGAGGCCGGGGCGAGCCTCTGGATGATCAAGCCGCCCGAGCCCGCTCATCTTCTTCAGACGGTTGCGGGGATGCTCGAGAGCTGAGCGGCGCGTTTTTTGGCGCGCCCGTGGACGACGGGCAGCTGTCCTTGGACAAACGCCGAAAGGCCGCCACATTCGGGCAGCCTCGGACGAAACGTGTATGGCCAGTCCGTGAGGACCGAATCGACTCAGGTCGCGGTCTTAGGAGGAACGCGGGGGCTATCAGCCGATGCGTTCTCCTCGGCGCGCTTGAGCAGCCAGGCTTCGTTCTTCTTTGCGCGACGGCGCTTTTCGCGGCGGCGTGCTCGTGAATCTTGGGGGCTAGACATGGCGGACTCCTTTAGATCAATGTGCGATGGCGTGCCAGCGCCAAACGGCGGAAAACGGTGAGAAAACGTCGGAGGTGGTGCAGGCTGGCGACCGCCCTTCGATAAATGGAGGGCGCCGCGCTCTTGGCCTACTTTTCCGCGGTTTTCAGACGAACTTGCCCCGCCGAAGGCCGGCGGCGCTTCGTATGAGGTCGGGGTGCTCCCCCAAAAATGGAGGGCTCTGGAAAATCAGCCGACGGTCCAGGTCGCGCCGGATTGGAGTAGGGCGTCCAAGTTGGCTCCCCTGCTCTTTGCTGCCTCGAGTTGGGCCTGGACCGTTCCGTCGTAAGTCGGTCGCTCTTGGCGGTAGAGCACGCCGAGCACCACCGGGTAGTCGGGGAAGGGCAGTCCCGCCAGCATGGAGGCAAGCGCACGATTCGTCTCGTCGTGCACGACGAGATCGCTTTCCTCGACCACCTTCCCATCGGATGCGGGCTCTCCGATGGTGACGACTTCCAGGCGGAAGGTGCTTGCGTTGAGACGAAGGCCCTTTTCGTTCTCGGCGCCGAAGCGCATCGGCTGTCCGTGCACCACATGAAGCTGTCGCTCCGCCTTGTGCTCGCGCGCGCGGAAATCCTCGAACGCTCCATCATTGAAGACGTTGCAGTTCTGGTAGATTTCGGTAAACGCCGCGCCTTTGTGCGCCGCGGCGGCACGGATGACATCGCTGAGGTTCTTCGCGTCCGTGTCGATCGCCCTCGCGACGAAACTGGCGTGCACTCCCAGGGCGAACGTCGCGGGGTCGATCGGTTGATCGGCTGATCCGAAGGGAGTGCTCTTGGTGATCTTTCCCACCTCGCTCGTCGGCGAGTACTGGCCTTTCGTGAGCCCGTAGATGCGGTTGTTGAACATCAGCATCTTGACGTCGATGTTGCGTCTGAGCGCATGCATCAGATGGTTCCCGCCGATGCTCAAACCGTCCCCGTCTCCCGTGACCATCCAAACGCTGAGCTTTGGATTCGCGACCTTGATCCCGGTTGCGAACGCGGGGGCGCGGCCGTGAATCGTGTGGAAGCCGTACGTATCCATGTAGTACGGGAAACGACTACTGCAGCCGATTCCACTGACCCAGACCATGTCGTCCGGGCTGATACCGAGCTCGGGCATGACCTTTTGGACGTTGGCCAAGATCGAGTAGTCACCACACCCGGGGCACCAGCGGACATCCTGGTCCGTCTCGAAGTCTTTCTTCGTGAGGTTCTGCGGATCAATCAGTTTTGCCATGATCAGTTGCTCCCCTGGGTGAGCTCGTCGACGATTCGCTTCTTCATCTCCGCGACCTGGAACGGCTGTCCCTGGATCTTCGTGTAGCTGATGACTGGTGCCAGGAATTCCGAACGCAAGATCGAAGCGAGCTGGCCGAGGTTGAGTTCGGGGACGAGAACCCGGTCGAAGCGATCCATCACTTCTTTCAGATTCTTCGGGAACGGGTTCAAGTGGCGTACGTGTGCATGAGAAACTTCATGCCCAGCGGCGCGGGCTTGGCGGACCGCCTCTCGAATCGCGCCGTAGGTCGAGCCCCAACCGAGTACGAGGAGCTTGCCGGAGTCGGCTCCCTCTTCGATGCGCTGAAGGGGGATGTCGTCAGCCATTTTCCGGATCTTGTCCCGCCTGACGTGGGACATTTTCTCATGGTTCTGCGGATCGTAGGAGATATGACCCGTGTTGAAGTCCTTCTCCAACCCGCCGATTCGATGGCGGAGTCCGGGCGTGCCAGGCACTGCCCAGGGGCGCGCGAGGTTCTCGTCGCGTACGAACGGGTGAAAGCCCTCTGGGTCGGTGCGGAACTTCACGTCGAGCTTCGGGAGTTCGCTCGCCTTGGGGATCTTCCAGGGTTCGGTCCCGTTTGCGAGATAGCCGTCCGTGAGGAGCATGACCGGAGCCATGTACTTCGTCGCGAGACGAACGGCTTCGATCGCCATGTAGAAACAGTCGCCCGGGCTTTGTGCCGCGATGACCGCGACGGGGGCTTCACCGTTTCGCCCGTACATCGCCTGGAAGAGATCGGCCTGTTCGGTCTTCGTAGGCAGACCGGTCGACGGTCCGCCCCGTTGAATGTCGATGATGACGAGCGGAAGTTCGGTAGCAACGGCCAAACCGATGGCTTCGCCCTTGAGCGCGATTCCGGGCCCGCTCGTCGCCGTCACCCCGAGGTTCCCCGCATAGGCGGCACCGATGGCGGCGCAGATCGCTGCAATTTCGTCTTCGGCCTGGACCGTATTGACGCCGAACGCCTTGTGCTTGCTCAGCTCGTGCAGCACGTCGCTCGCGGGAGTGATGGGATAGGCTCCCATCACCATCGGTACGCCCGAGAGTTGCGCCGCGGCGACGAGACCCCAGGCCGTTGCGGTATTGCCGCCGATGTTTCGATACAGACCCGCTTCGGTCGGATGCCGTGGTACTTCAGCTCGGTAGTGGGCAATCTCAGCCGTCTCGCCGAAGGCGTGTCCGGCCTTGAGGGCGAGGGTGTTGGCTTGGGCCACGGCGGGGTTCTTGCCGAACTTCTTATCGAGCCAGTCGATTGTGGGCTGCAAATCGCGATCGTAGATCCAGAACATCAACCCCAGGGTCCAGAAGTTCTTGCAACGGTTTGCTTCCTTGTTCGAAAGCCCGGACTCCTTGACTGCAGCCTGCGTGTTCTTGGTGATGTCTACAGCGAGGAGTTCGTATCCCTCGAGTGAGCCGTCCTCGAGCGGGTTGTTCTCGTACCCAGCCTTCTTCAGATTAGCCGCACTGAACGCTCCCGAATTGACGATGAGAAGCCCGCCCCGTTCGAGGTCTTTCAGATTCGTCTTGAGTGCTGCTGGGTTCATCACGACGAGAACGTCCGCGGCGTCGCCCGGCGTGAACACGTCCTCGGACGCGAAATGGATCTGAAATCCCGAGACCCCGTAGGTCGTGCCGGCGGGGGCGCGGATCTCCGCCGGGAAGTCCGGGAAGGTGGCCAAGTCGTTGCCGGCCAATGCGGCCGACGAGGTGAAACGGTCACCGGTCACCTGCATCCCGTCGCCGGAGTCTCCGGCGAAACGGACGACGGCTCCGCGTACCTGCTTCAGGTGGGGGGCTGTTGTGGCGGTTGTTGCTGCGCTGCTCATGAAACGCCCGTACTCATCGAGTGGTGGTTCTTTGGGACCAGGCCGAAACAGAAGTTGGTTCCATTTCGAGCTGGTTTTTAGCTGTAGGGGTCCAATACCACACTTTTCCGATGAGGATAGTAGGAAAAGGATTTCGGGTGCAACGCCCCCCAAAACCCGCTCGGCGGCGGGCCTCGACGAGAAACCAAGCGGCCCAAGTGAGCTAGCTTGCCGCGGCGTGCCGGTCCAGAAGCTTCGCCAGCCGTGGGGCGGCCGCCTCCACGTGCTTTTGCGCTGCGGGACGCAGCTTCGCGTAGGTCTTTTTCACCAGGTCGCTTTCGGCCCGTTCTGCTCTCTTGTCAGTTACCGAAAGCAAAGCCGAGGCGAGCTGCCCCTTCTCTTTTTCGATGTGCCCGCCCGGCGAAAGGCCGGCGGAAAGGGCGCTTTGGTAGATCGGATCCGTCTTTTCGAGGAAGTCGTCGAGCAGTTTGTCGACGACCTTGCGAATGAAGCCGGGCTGAACTCCCTTGACCAACTTGAAGGCCGTCTTCACAGCAACACCGGAAAGACCCGACTTGTCTTTGACCTCATCGTCGAGCACCTGTAGGGCGTCATCGATCAGGGCGTTGCGTTTTTGAGCGGGAGCCATTTGTTCGGTAAGGGAAGCTGCCATGTCGACCGCGGTTAGCATTGCTCTGGCTCGCTGTCGATATTCGCCGGGATACAAAGGAAGCGAGCTTAGGGTCCTCTGGCCGGCCGCTCCATGCTAAGACGCCGCGAGTGAGTTCTGCCGCGACCAGCCCGAATAAGGCCAAGAACGTCCGCATCCTCGTCGTAGATGACCAGCGCAACATGCGCACCACGCTCTCGATGTTGCTTCGGGGGGCGGGTTATGAGGTGGACGAAGCAGCCGATGGAAACCAGGCCTGTGAGATGGGCGCCGCCGAGGGATACGACGTGGTGCTCACCGACTTGCGCCTCGGTACCCCAGACGGGATGGAGGTGCTTCGCGCCATCAAGGAGGCCCAGCCGCGCAGTGAGGTGATTGTGATGACGGCGTACGGGACGATTGAGTCCGCCGTCGAGGCCATGCGGCTTGGAGCTTTTGACTACCTGCAGAAACCCTTTTCAGAGCCGGAATTGGTCCTCAAGGTCGAAAAGGCCCTAGAAAGCCGAAAGCTGCGCGGACAGGTGGAGGCCTTCGCCCAGGAGTTTCGCGAACGGTACGGCTTCGACAACATCGTGGGGCGATCCGAGGCGATTCGGAACTTGCTCTCCCGCGTCGTGAGGATCGCGCCCACCGACGTGACGGTGCTCATCACGGGAGAGAGCGGAACCGGCAAGGAGCTCATTGCGCGGGCCGTGCACGCGAACAGTTCGCGCGCAGACAAACCCTTCATTCCGGTAAATTGCGCTGCCATCACGGAAACGCTTCTGGAGAGCGAACTATTCGGCCATGCGCGCGGAGCGTTCACCGGAGCGACGACGGCCCGCAAGGGTCTTCTGGAAGAGGCGGACGGTGGGACCTTTTTCTTCGATGAAATCGCGGAAACGACGATGGCGTTTCAGGCCAAGCTTCTCCGGACCATCCAGGAAGGAGAGGTTCGTCGGGTCGGCGACAATCGAGCCATCAAGGTCAACATTCGCGCCATTGCGGCCACGAACGTGGACCTGGCGGAGGCCGTGGAGGAGAAGCGGTTCCGCGAGGATCTGTATTATCGTCTGAACGTGGCGCGCTTCAAGTTGCCGCCTCTCCGGGAGCGCAGGGAAGACATCCCGCTCCTCGTGGACTTCTTCCTGAACAAACACAACGCGAAGATGGGCACCCGGGCAAGCCTCGCGGATGGAGTCATCGAGCGAATCCAGTCGTATCCGTTCCCTGGAAACGTGCGTGAACTCGAGAACATGGTCGAGCAGGGCGTAGCTCTTGCGTCGGGCGGGGTGATCACGATTGATGACATCGTCCCCGAGGGGACACTCGAGGAGCAGCCGCCGCAGGCAAAAACGCTTGCGGGCATCGTGGATCAGGCGGAGCGGCAGGCCATCGAGGAAGCCCTCCGGGGCACGTCGGGGAATCGTGAACGCGCCGCCGAGGCTCTCGGGATCAGTGCGACGACCTTGTGGCGCAAGATGACGCGCCTCGGGGTGACCTTCGACTCTCGCTGAAGCCGTGCGCACCGAACTTCTCGACTACCATCTCCCGCAGGAGCTCATCGCAACTCGTCCGCCCGCGCGCCGTGACGGTGGGCGCCTTTGCATCGTTGAGAGGGACCGCGTGCGTCACGGACACGTTGCGGCGCTGGCCGACGAAATCCGCCCGAACGATTTGGTCGTGCTCAATCGCACGAAGGTGCGCAAGGCGCGGCTTGTCGGACGACGACCTCGCTCGGAAGCGGGAGGGGGCGCGCGTGTAGAACTCTTGTTCCTCCACCAGACCGAGGACGGCCTTTGGGCCGCACTCGGCAAAGCGAACCGACCGTTTCGAGAGGGGGACCAGGTCATGGCAGGCGAGCTCCGTCTGATCGTCAGGCGGAAAGATGCCGATGGCACTTTGTTCCTTCTTGCGGAAGGGAATGTCGAACAACACCTCGACAAGGACGGGACGATGCCCATCCCCCCCTACATGCAACGTTCGGGCGACGAGCAGGACGAGAGTCGGTACCAGACCGTCTTCTCCGAAGAGTTGGGATCCGCCGCCGCGCCGACAGCCGGGCTGCACCTGACGGCGGAGATGTTGGAAAGCTTCCGCCAGAGGGGAGCTCGTCTCGGTCGTGTCATCCTCCACGTAGGGATTGGGACGTTTCGGCCCGTGGCGGCCGACGACTTGGATGACCATCCAATGCACAGTGAGACGATCGAGGTGGGCGCAGATCTGGCCTCGGCGATTGAAGAAACGCGTGCGCTCGGGGGGAAAGTCGTAGCGATTGGAACGACCGTCGTGCGAGCGCTGGAATCGGCGCGGGATCCGGATCGCCCCGGCTACGTTCGTCCCACCTCGGGAGCGACGAAGCTCCTGATTCAACCAGGATACAGGTTTACGGTCGTGGATCGACTTCTGACCAACTTCCATCAGCCAAAGAGCACGTTGTTGGCATTGGTATCGGCGTTTGCCGGCATCGAGCGCACGAAGCACGCCTACCGGCTCGCCGTGGAAGAACGCTACAAGTTCTTGTCTTACGGAGACGCGATGTGGATCCCCGAGCCACTCGGACACGATCAATGACCGACGTCACGCCAAGACCAGTTCGCTTCGAACTCGAGGCGAGGAGCGGGAACGCTCGGGCCGGTTCGCTCCATACGGCTCACGGAACCGTGAGGACCCCGGCCTTCATGCCGGTTGCTACGCAAGCGACGGTGAAAGCCCTCTCCGCCGACGAAATCACTGCCACCGGCGCGCAGATGGTGATCATGAATACGTACCATCTCTGGCAGAGACCGAGCCCGGATGTGGTCAAGGAGCTCGGGGGCCTCCACGAGTTTTCCAGATACCGGGGCGTCATTGCCACTGATTCGGGCGGGTTTCAGGCTTTTTCTCTCGGGGAGCGGACGAAGCTGACGGAAGAAGGATTCCAGTTCAGCTCACATCTAGACGGTACCAAGTTGTCTCTCTCTCCCGAGAAGGCGATGGAGATTCAGGGAGCGCTCGGTTCTGATGTTGCGATGCAACTCGACGTCTGCTTGCCGGGACAATCGACTCGCGAGGAGCTCATCGCTGCAATGGAGCGAACGACACGCTGGGCGCGTCGCTGTCTCGACGCGCGTCGTCCGCTCGACCAAGGAGGTTTCCCTCAGGCGGTTTTCGGAATCGTGCAAGGAGGCACGGACGTCGAACTTCGCCGAAGGCATTTGGCGGAGATTTCGGAAATGGAATTCGACGGCATCGCCCTCGGAGGGTTCAGCGTGGGTGAGCCTCCAGAGAAGATGCACGCGACTCTTCGCGAGGTCGCACCAGCGATGGACCCAGGACGGATCCATTATCTGATGGGGGTCGGCACGCCTTCAGATCTCATCCATGCCATTGATGCTGGGATCGACCTGTTCGATTGCGTGATGCCGACTCGAAACGCCCGAAACGGACAAGCCTTCGTTCCCGGTGGCAAGATCGTCATCAAGAATGCGGCCTACCGATCCGACTCCAGAGTGCTCGACGAGACCTGTGATTGTCCGACCTGTCGGGGTGGGTATTCACGCGCCTATTTGAGGCACTTGTACGTCGCGGGGGAGATTCTGGTGCATCGGCTCGTGAGCCTACATAACCTCCGCTACTACGCTCGGCTCGTGGAAGGGGCCCGGGACGCAATCTTGCGGAATCAGTACGGGGCATTTCGCGAGGCAAAATTGAGGGAGAGCTGAATATGTCGCTATCTCCATCAACTTGGGGCCAAACCTCAGGTATGCTGAGAAATCTCGTGGGCACGGGACGTCCACAATCAGCAAGCTATCGCGCATGACGGAGAAGAAACAGCTCGGCAGAATCCTCCTCAAGCAGAAGGCTGTTTCTCCTGAACAGCTCGACAAGGCGTTGGAGTCACCTGGGGGGCGCCTCGCCTCCAAGCTACTCGAGGATGGTGCAATCAGCGGGCTCACCGCGCTCAAGGCCTTGAGTGAGCAGCACGGCATTCCGGGGCTCGACCTCGATCAGGTTTGCGTCAAGCTGTCGGATCTCGAGCTACTTCCGCGGGAGATCGCTGAGCGGCACCTCATTCTTCCGGTCCTCTCGAGGGGGGAACGTTTGTTCGTCGCGATGGCCAATCCCAAGGAGAAGAAGGTCATCGACGAACTCGAGTTCGTGACGGGTAAGCGGGTGTATCCCTACGTAGCCCTCGAGACTCCGCTCGCAGCGACGATCGCCGAGGCCTACGACCGGAAAGCGCGGGGCGATCAATACTACATAGGTCCGACGTGCCCGGCCGAGACGCTCGAAAAACTCGGAATCGATCCCGAAACGGCCAAGGCTTCTCGTGGGCTGCCGTCGCGTCCACCTCCCGCCATGGGGACATCCGAAATGACGGAGCCAGGAGCCCTGCCACCCGTCGAGGAGCTCCCTGCTCTCGAATCGTTGGCTCCCGGATCGCTTTCGATCAGCCCAGGCGCCAGCCAAGAGACCCCCGGCGTCACCGCGGAGGGGACGGCCGAAGAGGTGGGCGTCGAAGACTTCGGCGACCTGAATTCGGAACTGAGCGTCGTTACGGATCTCCCCGAACAGTTTCCCGCCCGAGATGGCGCCAAGAAGGGCACTGTTTTGGTGGTGGATGACGAACCGGAGATCCGTCGGATGCTCGACAAGCTTCTGTCGGGCAAAGGCTATCGGGTTCTCACCGCCGATTCGGGCCACATGGCGCTCAAGATGGTCAAGGAGCACGAACTCGATCTCATGGTGCTAGATGCCATGTTGCCCGAGGTGCACGGATTCGACATCGCTCGTCGTATCAAAGGCAGCAAGCGCTATGGCCACATTCCGATCGTCATGGTCAGCGCCGTATACCGTGGGTGGCATTACGCAGAGGACCTCAAGCAAAGCTGCGGCGTCGATGCATTCATCGAAAAGCCGTTCCGCATCAGTGAAGTCATCTCTGCCGTCGAATCTGCGATGGCTGGCAAAGCCGGCAAGCCCCAGGTGGACAAGGAAGCCATGCACAAGGAAGCCGAGCGCGCCCTGACCGAGGGCGTCGCGGCCTACAAAGCGGGGGACCTCGAAGAGGCGGTTCGACTTCTCAAGAGCGGGGTCGAGATCGATCCGCTCGCTTACCGGCTGCATTTTCATCTCGGCCTGCTCTACGGTCGCAAAGGACAAGTCTTCGACGCCATATCCGCACTGGAAAATGCCGTGGAGATTAACTCCAAGCACTTTCCGGCCGTGAAGAACCTCGCGATTTTGTATCAGAAGGCCGGTTTCAAGAACAAAGCCGCCGAAATGTGGCACAAGGCCGCGGTCATTGCGCCGGACGAAACGACTCGCGAGACCGTGAAGAATCAACTCATGAGCCTACTCTGACGGAACAAACCTGCTTTAATATTGCCTCCGGCAGGTCCCAATCGAATCGGACGCGAAAAATCCCTCGGATCGCCCGAAATCATGATGTATTTTAGCCATTCGTCGAGTAGGGATGTGCTGCGTGCCCGCCGCGCCTCCAAGGCCATCGCAGAGCCACGGCGTGACTGAAACCGGATGAAGTTCTCCTGTCCAAAATGCTCAGCAAAGTATCAGATTGCTGACGACAAGGTCGCGGGTCGGACCGTCAAGATGAAGTGCCGCAAGTGCGGCACGACCATTCCCATTCATGCGGGGCCGGGGAAGCAAGACTTGGCTCGAGCTCCCGTCGTGCGGGCGGACAGCCTCAAGCCTCAGGTTCCACGAGGTGCAGGACGGAAGACCCCCGAGGCGCCCCAGGCCGCGGTGATGGAAGCCCCGGTTCCGGATGTGGCCGCGCAACCTCCGGCGGCGGAGTGGCACGCTGGCATCGAGGGAAAGCCCGTAGGGCCGATGACGCTCCACGAGTTCGAGCGCCGCATCGGCGAGGGATCCATCACCGAGGAAACCTTCGTCTGGAAAGAGGGGATGGACGGTTGGAAGCAGATCCCCGAGGTCCCGGAGCTCATGGTCATCCTGCGTCGGAGCATGCGACCGATCGCGGCTCCTCCACCCTCCATGCCGATGCGGGCCAAGCAGCAGGTCGCGCGCCCCGTGCCGGCGCCCACTGTGCCCAAGCCGACCGCCCCGATTTCGAGCCGGAAGTCGCCGCTCCAGCCGGTAGCCTCTCACCCGGTCGTGACCGAGTCGAGTCGAAACCCCGCGCTGGGGTCGCGCATTCCAACACCTGTGTCGCAAGCGGCGACGCGGGGCGCGACGGCGCTGGCAGCAGCGCCGGAAGGTTGGGCTGGCGCTCTAGAAGGACTCGATGAACACCAAGCGAAACCAGAGGTCGCTTCTTCGCCGCAGGTGCAGGAGGCACCCGCTTCGCGGCCATTGAGTGTTCCCGAAGCTCCCATCCCTCATATCGACATGCCGTCTCCGAACGAGCATGGACTCCGGCCGTCGTACGAGTCGCTGATGGTGCAGCTGCAAAAGACGCGCAAGCAGCACCCACTCGTGATCCCCTTTGCTGTCCTGGCCGCGGTCGTGTTCGGTGTAACGATTGGGTTCGTCGTCTTTGGGGATCAGAAGACGAAGATCGTCAAGCAAGTGGTCGAGGTCCCGGTGAAGGCCGAGGACAAGGCCGACGAAAAGACGGCTGCCGTCGACTCAAACGATGAGGCTGGCGAGACCGCTGAAGGGTCGGGAGACGACGCCCCTGCTGCGCCGGGAAAGCCCGGCAGTGGCTCCGGCACCAAAGCGTCAGGAGCCTCGACGTCCGATGCGGGGTCGACCAAAGAGGTCAAGGGGCTCCAGGGGTTGGCCGGGTTGGATGATCTCGCGGGGCCCTCGTCAGGACCCAAGGGACCGAGCTCCTCGTCGGCAGGTGGAGAACCGCTGTCTACATCCCAGATTCAAAGCACCGTCGCCAAATACCAGACGAGCGTAAAGCGTGGATGCTGGGAACGTGCCCTCATGTCCCGGGACAAGGATGCCCCCTCGTCGGCTCGGGTGACTGTCGCAATTTCCGTTGCGTCGAGCGGGAACGTGACGGGCGCATCGTCGTCGGGAGATCCCCGAGGGTACACGGGGCTCGCGAGCTGTATCACCCAGCGTGTCCGCGGATGGCAATTCCCGAGAAGCAGTGGAAGCACCACCGTGAACGTGCCCTTCGTGTTTGCAGCTCAGTAGGTGTTTTTGTTGGGGGTTAGGGAACCCCCTCGTCACGCCGGCGAGAGGCCCGGTCGAACTTGCCCCGCTTCGCGCTGGCTCTGAGTCGCCTCCGATCGGGGTGCCCCAAAAACCGGCAAGCCGTGCCTCGCTGGAGTCGAGTTGGCCGGGGTGCTAAAGCGAGACCCGAACGAGCCGTTCAGATGGTCGCTGGAGCGTCGATTTTCGCCGCTCGGGAGGAAAGTCCGGGCTCCACAGGGCAAGGTGCCGGGTAACGCCCGGTGAAGGAGACTTCGAGGAAAGTGCCACAGAAAGCAAACTGCCGGTCCAATATTGGCCGGTGAGGGTGAAAGGGTGGGGTAAGAGCCCACCGCAAAGGCGGTAACGTCTTTGGCAAGGCAAACCCCACTTGGAGCAAGATCAAGCAGAAGGCATTGTCAGCGGCCCGCTGAGCCTTCGGGTAGATCGCTGGAGCGTGTCGGTAACGGCCCGTCTAGATGAATGACCGTCACGCGAGATCGGAGACGACCTCGCGGTACAAAACCCGGCTTACGAGCGACTCGTTCCGTGCACCGACCTCGGTCGGTGCACGCATTTTTTGTGGCTATTGTCGCTCCCGCCGAGAACGAGTCCCTCAGGCGCTGAAAGAGCTACCGCAGCCGCAGGTGCCAGTGACGTTCGGATTGCCGAACTTGAATCCGGATCCGTGGACGCCCTCGACGTAGTCGATCTCGGTTCCGTCCAGATACTGGAAGCTGAGCGGGTCGATGTACATCTTCACACCGTTGGACTCGAACTCCTCGTCCATGTCCGTGGGCTTGTCTTCGAAGTAAAGGTCGTACTGGAAGCCTGCGCATCCACCGCCGACCACCCGAAGGCGCAGCCCCTGGCCAGTCAGGCCTTCGGCCGAAGCGATTTCGTTGACTTTTTCTGCAGCGTGCGTGGTGATTGAGATCATGTTTCAGGCTCAGTGAAATCTACCGGCGCGGTGCCGGCTCCGGCCTGAAGTTAGCTCAATACGACTCTTCCGCAAGGGTCAGAGTTCAACGGAATCGGGTGACCTTGACGGTCAGCGGGCTCCCCCCGGCCACGTCCCCGATCAGTTGAACCGAGCGATTCGGCGAGAGCTTCTTCGGCTCGGCGTAGACGGCGCGGAGCAGGCAAGGGGGCGCCTCGCAGCCGCTCTCCACCTCGAGCAAGGCCTGAGTCGTGCCGCCCGCCGTTCGACTCTCAATCACGTTTGCGCGCAGGCTCGCGGTGACTCCCGGAGTGAGGTCACTGAACTTCGTGACCGCGCCGTCGGGGGTCGAGGCTTCCTTCGTCAGCGAGACCGTCACCTGCCGAGTCAGAAACTTTTCCGAGTGAGCAGCGACGCGCAAGTCTCCGGGCTCCGGTGATTCGATGACGTGCGAGAAGCTCCCTTTGTCGTCCGCGACGACCTTCTCGTCTCCTATCATCACCGTCGCTCCCGCTGAGGTGCGTCCACTGACGGCAACCGGTTTGCCTCCAAGCTGGTGCACCGAACTCGGGCTAGAAAGCGAAAGCGGTGTCACGCCGTTCTGCAATATAGCCTGCGTTTCCCGAGCGCTATCGTCCACGGTGACGACGATGTCGTGCTTCGAAGATACCTGCGCCACTTTGGGGGATTCACCCGTCGTTTCTTTGGAAAACTCGACCCGATACTCGCCCATTTCCCCTTGGACCGGGACACTCTTGCCGTCGATCGAAAGGGAGCTGCCCTCGGGGGCGGCCACTGTGATGAGTCCGAATGGCGGACTTTCGTGCAGCCCGGTCCACTTCGTCAGGACGCGAAAGGCGATGGGGAGGATGACTTTCTTCACGTCCCGGAGTTCGTCCTGCACCTTGAGGGTGAATTCGAGTTCGTTCCTCCCGAGCGAAAGTGGTGCGCGCGGGGTGAGAACCGCTCGTTTGTTGTCGATTCGCGCAGTGGCTTCTCCGAGGATCAATTCGGATCCGTCTGGACATTCCTCACAAGCGAGCTCGAGTTGATCGTTGCCATCGTCGTCGATCGAGAATTTTTCCACGACGACCGTGACGGGCTTGGGCGCGAGAAGTGCGACGCCGCCCCCGATGGCGGCGGCCAACGCCATCCCACCACCTATCATGAGGCCCGTCTTCCAGCTGGGGCGCGTGGTGGGGAAGGGAAGTTCCGTAGGCTCGGTGGCGAACGACTGGGACGCTCCCCCTGACGACTCTGAGGCAGCCGGGGTCGGAGCGGCGCTGGGCGGGGCCTTCGCCCGGCCCTCGGGGGACGGGGCGATTCCGGGCTGGGCGACGCCAAGCAGTGTCCCCTGGAATTTCTTGTTCTGGGGGACCGCTGCTGGAGCGGGAGAGAGTTGCCCGTGCCCCGGGAGAGCGGGCTCCGACGACGCTTTGCTTGCGCTGCCCAGCCCGACCGGCGCACCCATGCCGACCATCGTCTTGCCCAAGGGGGCGGCCTGGGTTGCAGGGGGTCGAGGTGGAGATTCGGCATGGGGCGGAGACTGTGCCGGCCGCCCCGGGGGGAGGACGGGACTCGGCATCCCCATCATGGTGCCCGCAAATGCTTTCTTCTTCGTAGCCTCTGGACCGGTGGCACTCGCCTCGGCAGGGGAATGCGCCGGGCTGCGCGTGTTCACGGCCAGGGGGCTTGGCATGCCCATCATGGTGCCCGCAAATGCTTTCTTGTTTTGACCCTGAGGCGGGGGGGGAGCAGGCTCGTCATGAGGCCCCCCGGGACGAGGCGAAGTGGTAGCGTCCTTTCCGACGGGGCTCGGCATGCCAAGCATCGTTCCGGCAAGGTTGGGTTTCCTTTCACCAGACAAAGCCGTCCCGCAATCTGCACAGACCGCACTTCCCGGGGAGTTTTCCTTGCCGCATTTCTGGCAGACGGCCATGAGCTGGATTACCCAACTCCAGGGCATTTGTCCAAAACGATGGCCGCGCCCGCTCGCTCAGGCCCGTCGGAGTAGGCGCCCTCTGTCCACCAACTTGTCCCATCCCTCGAAATTGCCGTAACGGTGGGACGGAGTTCCTCTCGGGGGGCCCCCAGCCCCATTACCTCTACCTTATCGGAGTCCAATTGCTCGCCAAGCGCATCATCCCCTGCCTCGACGTCCGCGAGGGACGAGTCGTCAAAGGGGTCAATTTCGTCAATATCCGGGACGCGGGCGATCCCGTCGAGTGCGCTCAACGCTACGACGCCGATGGAGCGGACGAAATCACGTTTTTGGACATCACTGCGTCTCATGAAGGAAGAGGCGCCCTGCTCGACATCGTCGAGCGCACCGCGAACGCCGTGTTTGCTCCGTTGACCGTCGGGGGAGGTGTGAGCTCGCCGGATGACGTGCGTGCCCTCCTGGATGCCGGAGCCGACAAGGTGAGCGTCAACAGTGCCGTGGTGAGAAACCCGGGCATCATCGAAGAGGTTACGAAATCCTGGGGGTCGCAGGTGTTCGTCCTCGCGATCGATGCGCGCAGGACCGAGGACGGGAGGTGGGAAGTCTTCACCCACGGTGGGCGCCGCCCCACGGGGATCGACGCGATCGAGTGGGCCAGGCGAGGCGCCGAAAGTGGTGCAGGCGAGATTCTTCTGACGAGCATGGATCGGGACGGGACGCAAAGCGGCTATGACCTCGAGTTGCTGCGCGCCACGACTTCTGCCGTGACGATTCCTGTCATCGCGTCGGGTGGCGTGGGGAATCTGGAGCACTTGCGCGAAGGTCTGGTCGAGGGCGGCGCGGATGCTGCGCTCGCTGCTTCGATTTTTCACGACGGAGCCCACACGGTGACGGAGGCAAAGGCCTACCTTCGCAAAGCTGGCGTGCTCATGAGGGAGGAGCAAAAATGAGTGTCACCTTGCGTGATGTGTTTTTGGCGGTGAGCTACGGTGACGCTTCACTCGTCGGGGAATCTGCCGGGTATTTGATCC
Source organism: uncultured Polyangiaceae bacterium (assembly GCA_965652275.1). Taxonomy (GTDB): domain Bacteria; phylum Myxococcota_A; class Polyangia; order Polyangiales; family Polyangiaceae; genus NIC37A-2. The sequence goes on from CBFGUR010000009.1 coordinate 212,363, forward strand.
TGGGAGCTGCCGATGCTGCTCTCCGCACTCACGAACAAGGGAGTCTCGACTCCATCGTCATCGACGAGGAGGGCGGTGTTCGACTTCGCGGACCCAAGGTCGACGAGGACGACGCCGAGCGGGCGCTGCGCCAAATCCTCGCGACTCTTCTCAAGAAGGTGCGCATCCCCAGCAACAATCTCGAGCGCGTGTCTCAGCGTCGCGAACCCAGAGGCTTGCAGGGGTTGGTTGCCGAGCTCGAGGCAGCACTCGTACCCGTCAATCGCCGCGCAGCTCGTCGAACCTTGGCGCGCTTGTGTCGCGAAGCGAAAAAGTCCGCTGCCCGCCAGCATGCGGGCGCCGAGGTCGAGGAGATCGAGCCGCGATCTGCCGCTCCCGCTCCCGAACCGGTGCCCGTCGACGCGAATCCGGCTTCAGTGAATCGCGCCGATCCACCGCTCAGTACGGCTTCGGCCACGGTCCAGCCGGCTTCCGCTCACCAGCCGGCACGGCCGGTTCCCTCCGCGCCATCACCAGTCCCCGCCTCGGTAACATCCGTCTCGCGCGCCGAGCAAACCGTCAGTGACGCGACTCGCCGTCCTTCGCAGCTGAAGACCGTTCCAGCCAAGCCTGAAAGGCACCTGCTCGACGCGCTGGCGGGGGCCTTCGGCAGCCAAACCCCAGTCGAAGCGTCGCCGCCCGTCGAGGACTTACCTCCGCACCAAGAGTTCTACGGAGCACCGGCACTCGAACCTTCACCGCCGCTCGGCGACCACGACTTCGACGTGGATGTCGACGACGCCTTCGATGACGCTCCGACGCAGGTCTTCGCGGGCGTTGCTCCGGTGCCCCAGTCCCCTGCTCGAACTTCGGTCGCGATGGCCGTTGCCGCGCAACCCGCTCCGCAGACTCAACGTCGTCGCCGGCATGCCGTCCTGCCGCGCAGACGCCGTCAGATCGCCGACGACGATTCGCTCATCGTCATGAGTGAGTCAGCCCCTCGTCGCGCGAAAAGCGACATTTCGGATTTACTGGACAAGATGTCGGTGTCGCCGATGTCGACCGATAACCTGTATCAGGGGCTCAAGACGCTCTCACGGGTAGAATTATCACCGCTCGCCCCTCCGGTGGGACAAGGCTGGACGGACGACTCGGAGCGCTGACGCGGGGTTCCGCATCGACCGAAAAGTGCAGGATTCCGCGAGCCCAGGGGATCTCGAGCCAGATTTCGCTATGGTCGGAGCGATGGGGATGTCGGTGAGAAGGTGGAGCGCCATGCGGGTGTCCGTCTTTTTTGCGTGTTTCGTGCTCGTTTCAATTGCGGGAGCCGAGCTTCCCATGCCGAGTTCTTATCGGCGAGTCGGTTCGGAGGCGCAGCAGCCGCCGGGACTCGGGGGCGGATTTTCGAGCCAGGAGCTGGCGCAACTCGAGCGCGGCAAGTCCGTCAAGCGTCGGTTCCAAGTCGAGCACAAAGGCGACATCTATCGAGCTGGGCTGAGCTACCGCCTCGTCGAAGGCTCCCCCATGGACGTGATTCGCGCTCTTCGCGAACCCGGGGCCATCGTCAAGGTGATTCCCTACGGCGTTTCCGCCAAGGTTCTCTCCGAGGAGAACGGCGTCACCGTCATGAACATCGCTCAGGGCAAACGGCCAATCGTCGGCGAATACACCGTTCGTATGGAGTGGGATCTCAGCACGTATTCGGCGCGCTTCTGGATGGACCCCTCGTACCGCGCCGACATCAAGGACATTTGGGGCGTGTTCTCGGCCCGTGAAGTTCGGCCCGGGACGACCCTCGTGAGTTTTGGATTCGCCTTCAATATCCGTGGAGTCGCGTCTATCTTGGAAACCAAGGCACAAGACTGGGGGCTGACAACGGCCGACCGAATCGTAAAGTACCTCAACGAGACCCGACGGCCCAAGGTCCCTTTCACTCGTCCGTAGATTCTAGAGTCATGTTGCTGCGCGTTTACGCCATCACTTTCAACACCTACCGGGAGGCAGTTCGGGCAAGAATCCTGCACGGGCTCTTGGGGCTCGCCGTCGGCACTTGCGGTTATGCGCTGGTCGTCGGCGCATACGCCTTGAGGAATCAGAACCGTGTGGTCGCCGACCTCGGGGCTGCGTCCATCTCGCTCTATGCCACCATCGTCGCCATCATGCTCGGGGCGAGTTCTCTCTATCGAGAACTCGAGCTCAAGACCATCTTCCCGATCTTGGCCCGGCCCATTCAGCGAGGAGAATACCTCGTTGGGAAGTTCCTCGGGACGATACTGACGCTGGGCGCCTTCATCGCCATCAACTCCGGGCTCTTGCTATTCGCGATCGGGGCGCTCACGAGCTACAGCGTTGGGGTCAGCATCGCCGTTCCCCTGACCATCATCGCCGTGACGGGCGGGATCGCGTGGCGTTTTCCTCGTTTTCGTACCTGGGCGCCGCTGCCGCTCGGGGTCGTCCTCTTGTCGGTCGGGTCCTTTTTCGCCCGTGACGGAGTGAGCGAACGTGGGGTGATCTTGGGTCAGACTCTCCTGACGCTGCTCGAAGTGAGTATCGTGGCGGCGATCACCTTGGTCTTTGCTGCGTTTTCGTCGCCGTTCCTCACGGGGATTTTCTCACTTTCGGTGTTCCTCGTGGGGCGCTCTGCGGACACCTTGGCGCGTCTCCCCGAGCGAGTCTTTGGAGCCGCGATCAAGGAGACTGGCGTCTTGCTCAGCAAGGTCTTCCCCAATCTCATGCTCTACGCTCCCCCTCGGACTCTTCTTACGGGTGAAGCAGTCGGCGTCGATTTCTGGTCGTATGTTGTCCGAGCGGGGGTGCAGTCCGTTGCTTGGTCCGTAGGATTGCTCATCCTTGCTGCGGTCATTTTTCGGCGACGCGACTTCCTGTAATGGACGAAGGCCGGGAAGTGTTTGCCTCACAATCTCTTAGATGGGCGTCGCTAGGCCTCGTCGCTTTCGTGCTCTTCTTCGTCGTCTCGGGCCTCAGCTTGGTCTCTCGTGGGCAAGAGGAGATGAGTCTCAGCGATCAGGCCTTCGACGACGGCGATCTGCGAAAATCGATCTTTCACGCGCGAAAGGCAGCACTCGCCTTCGTCCCTGGGGCCCCGCACGTTCAGCAGGCCTACGAACGGCTCGAAGCGATCGGTCGCGGTGCTGAGGCGCAAGGCGACGAAGCGCTAGCTCGTATTGCCTGGGAGGCACTTCGAGGCGCCGTTGAGCAGACCGACTATCCCGGCCGTCCGATCCCCGTGGCTCACGAACACGCCGCGCAGAGCTTGGAGCGTCTCCGTAAGGCACGACAACACGATGCCCCTGAGCTCTAGAGACCTTCGTCTCCCGAGCAGTGCATGTTTGGCGCGCCTCGCTTCGAAAATCCCCGAAAAAGCTCACTTTTCGCCCCGGTGCGCTAAGCTGCGATTGTGCTGGAGCCCGACGAGGAAATCGATCCATTCTTGGCCCACTTGGGACAGGAACGGCGGCTCTCGCCCCACACACTCGAGGCCTACGGGCGTGACCTTCGCCAACTGAAGTCCTTCATCGTCGAGGAGGAGATCGGTCATCGAATCCTCGACCTCTCCAAGTCGGAAATCCGACTCTGGTTGGCTCGGCTCGCCCGCTCCTGTGGGCCGTCGACTCTCGCCCGCAAGATGGGAGCCCTACGCACCTTTTTCGGGTTCTACCAGTCCCTTGGTCGCCTGAAGTCGAGCCCAGCGGCCAAGATGAAGCT